>JAKSKN010000002.1 GCA_024401695.1 Bacteroidales bacterium | reverse complement strand
CTTGAATTCAGCTTTCGCTGCTGATCTGCACGGATAAAACGTACATCGGTATGGGATGGAAAGAATCCTGTTTGGATTATTCCCCACAACTACAGAACACGTACACTGATTTCTCTTCCGACTCCTCGAAATACTTTCACCAGCGTTGACAACTGAATATCAGCCCGTCCTTTTTCCACGCGGGAGATAA
This sequence comes from Bacteroidales bacterium, assembly GCA_024401695.1. Classification (GTDB taxonomy): domain Bacteria; phylum Bacteroidota; class Bacteroidia; order Bacteroidales; family UBA932; genus Cryptobacteroides. The sequence goes on along the minus strand of JAKSKN010000002.1, from coordinate 254,925 downwards.
AGCTTTTCTTTGTTCCTATTTTCTCTGCCAATTCCTCTTGAGTCAGACCGGCTTTCAAGCGTTCGTCCTTCAATTGCTCGCCAATGATGAATGCGTCGCATTCCATCTCGAATGCATCGCGTTCAGGTGTGCCGACCTTACCGAAATCCTCGGAAATAAGGTCCTCAATAGGTGTGAGATTCAGTTTCTTGTTATTTCCCATTTTTCTGCTCCTTTTTCAATTCAAAATATTTCTTCATCAGGGCCTCGGCTTTATCCAGAGCCTCTTTCGGGGTTTTCTGTGATTTCTTCTGGATGCCATTGAAAAGGATGATCAGTTTCCCTTCATCAAAGCAGCAGAAAAACCTGATACATCTTCTTCAGGACATCTTTGGATAGGGTTTTCTTGAATTCAATAAAATGATCCTCGAAAACCTGGATAGTCCGTATGTATTCCTTTTTCATTGTTGCAAAGTTAACGAATTAGTGAACATTTCCAAAAATTTAATCAACTATTCTTCAAGGAAAACGTACATCGGTATGGAATGTTATAAATCCTGTTTGAATTGCTCAGATGCAGCAATGTGGAATTCAATTATGCCATACAAAAAGATACATATTCTTTGCCGATTTCGTGTATGGCATTGATGATTTGCTGCTCACGTATCTTTGACGGCTTCTTGAAACCATTGATATAGTTTCGCATCAGGGTAGGATTTAGGCCTATCCTCTTTGCAAATTCGGACACATTGATTTCTTTATGGACGAGGAAGAATTCCTGAAAGGTTGAAGGAACTGCATCTTCGTATGTGAAGCTCTCAAACGATATATCCTCATCCAAATCCCTCCAATGGAATCCTCCGAATCCGACTGTGTAATTCTGCCTCTGCTCATCAGTTGCGGACAATAATGCCGGATACCACAGAAGTGACTGCTTGTATGTCCTTCCAGTTTCATCTTGTGCATAGATGAAGCCGTTGTCAAAAGAAAGTTTGCCCAGTTTCATATTTACTTCTCAAAGTGCTCCTTCCACCGTTTGATGATAATATCCACCGTTCCCTTCAACGTGTACGTGAATGGGTTCGTGTTCACGGCTGTAAAAGAAAAATGAAAACCCGTAGAATCTGAATATTTCCGGCATATGCGCAAAGTTTTATACGCAAATATAGGTATTGTTTTCAATACCTCGAATTTTTATGAACTAAATGTGAAACTGAATTGGGAATGCAAAAGCGTACGTTCCTGGTTCATCCGTCTGTACAATTAAGTCAGACGCGCTACTAAATGTAAAGCATTGAATTGTAGGTGATTATCAGCCAAGTGATAGTGCGGGTAGTTTTTAAAAGAGCTGGCACCATTGAAGGCACCAGCTCTTATGTATGAGTATCCAAAGATAAATTACTTAAACAGATCTTCAAGCGTAATTACCTGATTGATAGCATCTCTATGTGTTCCGTTAGCCACGCCTTTCGTAGTTACAATGATAACCTGAATTGAATGTGTGGTTTTGTGCATTGGACTTGCCGAGAATGCATTGACCTTATTTTCAATACTGTCAGCATCTTCTGCCGAGATGGGATACAATCCTGAATAGTATTTCATTTCGAAAATATAATCGGTACGACCAGCATTGGATTCCACTACCAGGTCTATCTGGGCACCTCTTTGGTCCGGGCCTTTTCCGTTCCAGCAATAGTTACGGTCCGCAGATGCTATGTTTGCCGCTTTCAAAATATTGCCAAGATGCAGGATGCAGACAAGTTCAAATGTATTACCTATCCAAGTGTTAAACTCTCCCGTTCTGTTTATCGAGTGCCACATTCCGTGCTGGACATGCTTGCCGTTTATGAATCTTAAATAGAACAAAGAGAAGAAATCAACAAGCTGATAGACATTCTCAACTCTGTCACCTCCGTATTTGGGATACTCCCTGATAACGCCAGATTCAAGAAGGTTCTTGAGGATTTTACTCAATGTGCCCCCGGTCTTCGTTTCCGTTGCGGCAGAAATCTCCGCCTGCGTCATCCCATAGAATTGTGAACCTATGGCTTTAACCACACTGATATACTTATCTTTGCTTGAATAGAGGCCCGCGTAAACATCCTTGAATTCCTGATGTATCTTCTCCTCGTCAAAAAACAGCCTGTCTATGTTTTCGGTGATGGTTTGATCGTTGCGAAGCCTGTCAAGATAGTACGGGATTCCTCCGAACGCCATATATGTCAGGCATATCTCATAATCCGAGAGTCTGAATCCGTTCCTCCTGAAATATGTCTTGCACTCGGCAAGCGTGAACGGATTGAGTTTGAAGAGTTCCGTCAGTCTGCCATGAAGTCCTCCATATTCGTGCACCACGTTGTCAAGCATCCAACTTGTAGCGGAACCGCACACCACGAGCACTATGTTTCTTTGGCTGCAAGCCCAGGAATTCCAGAAATATCCCAATTCCGATACAAGTTCAGCGGACTGCGGCCCCGCAAGCCAAGGAAGTTCATCAATGAATACAACCTTGCGTTTTAAGGACAAACCGTCAAGAAGCACGCGTAGCAGGACGAATGCCTCCCGCCAGGATTCCGGCTTTTTTCGTGATGGGTCAAGCCCCGCGAACAACAGAGAATCGTAGAAGTGTTCAAGTTGCAGCTTCCTGTACGTTGCATAGTCCTTGTCTCCATCCTTAACATATGAGCCGACTGCAGTGAAAGCAATTTTCCCACTGTAAACTTCAGTCACCAGGTAAGACTTACCGACACGGCGTCTTCCATATAATGCTACGAATTCTGACTTTTTAGAGCGTAAGGCTCTCTCAAGAATGCTGATTTCAACCTCTCTTCCTATAATATTGCGGTACTTCATAACAAGTGTCATTAGTTGTTGCAAATATATTGAAAAATCAGCGAAAATGACAACAAAATTTCGAATTTCGCTGAGTTTTAAAAGGGTATTTATGCTCTACACGCATATACAATGAATATTTACCGCTAAAAATGTCATTAAAATTTTCAATCAATTTTATTCGATTTCTTCATTTTCATATCCAGAAAGAGAATGCGGGCCAAAATTCATTGTTTTTGATGTTTTTGGCCCTCATTCAATGTGAAAAATTCTCTTGAAAACTCAGCGGAATTGAAAGAAAAATACCCATTTTCGCTGGGACGCAAGAACTATATGTTCTGCGGGAACGATGATGCGGCCTGCCGCGCTGCAATCGCATACTCGCTCATCAGTTCCTGCAAGGCCGTCGGCATCGATCCGAGGACTTGGCCGGTACTACTCAATACTACCAAGCAATAGCCGCCACTGCCGAGGTAATACCCAGTAGTGGCGGCTAAACTTGTCTCAATCCGTCAAGACGTACTTCGTCGGAGGCTTACGTAAAGGAGGTATGTTTTCGGCCCACCCACCGCCCATATACACCACGCGCCACCCCGGAATGAGGCAGCGCGCTATGTGTTTGAGTGTTTTCAAGAATTAATCTGAGACGGGACGGACAGAGGAGCCGTAGAAACGAAGGAGGTTGGCCGCGGGCTTAGCAGAGTCCGAACTGATTTTCAAGTAGTGACCGTTGCTAGGAGTGTTCGAATAGATCGAACTCGACCAATAGAAGCCGTAGTCGCCGGCATAGTAGAGGGTAGTATCCTTGCCGTAGCCGGCAGCAGGGAAAAACAACAAGGCGTTGGATTTGTCAGCTGATAATGTCTCATCTTTCTTGGTTACGTAATAACCCTTATCAGTGGCATCCCAGGTCCATTTGGTTGCATCATACAACGCCTGGAACTCGCCTGTGCTTCCTCCTGTAGGAATACGCCAGGTGGAACCCCAAATCTGGGCTGCTGCATCATCAACGGCCTCGAGGTCGGTCTTGCCGTCAGCTGTACCGCTCTTGGCATATTTAACTATATCTGCAGTATACTTGGTGAAGACATTCTGGCCAGAAGCAGTGTATTTACCGTCCGTGAAATTACAATTCTCCCAGGCGAAACCTTTACTTGCATCCCAAGAGGAATTTGTGTAACTTGAAGGTTTGCTGCCGAATGTGAAAGTCGTGCCTGAAAGACTGGTGTAAGCTTTCACCACTGCGCCCCACATAAAGTAATCGCCATAACTTGTTTCTCCGGTTACTGTTGTTGCTCCGATGTTCATTGTGGCCCATTTGAGGTACTTGTCGCCGCACTTGATGATGACATACTCGTGGCCGTTCAGATTGCCGCGCTGGCCGGTGAGATCGGAGCTGAAACTTGCAGTCCAGTCGAAGGTGTAGAGGTTGTTCCTTTCGATTTTTACGGCTGTCGTGGTGGTCTTCTCGAAGGTCTTGCCTTCAGTGCTGGTGACGACTATCTTCATACCGGCAGTGTAGGAGTCCTTCGGAGGAAGATACACGTAGAAGTTGGTGGCTGTGGTTTCGTTGACCTGTACGCCCTCCCCGCAGTCGAGGGTGACGGTATAACCCTCATTTTCTCCGGTAAAAGAAATACTTGTTGCATCAGCAAATTCAAATGGACCGCATAGCTGCTCATTTGCAGTGACGGCTATGCTCTTCACCTTGTCCGTTCCCTTGAGAGCAAAGCAAAGGACACCGCAGAAGTTCTTGAACTCAAGGGTCTCCGTGGAACTCATAGCGCACATAGGGGCGTTGAACTTGCCCGCTGCGTATGTCTGGGTTGCAGGGAGTGTCGCTTGTGTTCCTACCATTATGCTTGCAGGATAAACTGCTGTGTAATCAGGTGCCGGGTCCGAGCCGCTAACCTTGGTCAAACTTGCCTTTGTGGCATCGGAGGCGTCGGGAGTGGCACTGAAGATTGAGCCATTGATGTCAATCTGGTCGCCCTCAACCCAATTCACCTTGTATTCACTGGTGATGGTGGTCTTGGTGTGGCTCTGCTCGATGGTTGCCGTGAAGGTCTTACCTGAGGCATCAATTCCGTTGTTCTGTTCAACCAACTCCTGTTTCTGGCAGGATGCGCAGAGGAGGATTGCTGATATTGCGGCTATGGCCGCGATGATGATATTCTTTTTCATTGTCTTGTCCTCCTTTATTAGAACCAGTTAGGGTTGCTGTTGTTTTTGTATTGCTCTGTTCCGTTGCCGGGGTCACCGGCAGCAGAGGCTTCTGTCACGAGGCGGATACAACAGCCTTTGTTGCGGCCGGTGTAGCCGACATTGAAAGCTTGGTAAAAGAAGTGCTCGGCATTCGCCTGTGGCTCGCCTTGTGAAGGGCTGTTTGGAGTAGACGTCCAATAGTAGCCGATTTTGTAGCCTCCAGAGTAGACTGTGGTGAATGTGAATTCGGAACCACTGCGGTAGCCCGCAGCGGGGAGGAAGACGAGACCTGCGCTATTGAGGGCTTCCCAAGTCGTATACTTTGTCTTCCAAGTTTCTTGATCTGTGAAATCATCAGGGAATAAGACTATTCCATCAAATGTAACACCCTCGATCGTTATGCCTGATGACGTCAAGTTCTCATATCTGGAACCGCCATTAGTCATTGTTCTGTTCCGGACCAGATATATCCATTCGTCATCGGAGAGCGTGCGGTACTTTCCGGCTACACCGTTCACGGTGAAACCCGCCTTGGCGGTCTCTTGTTCTTCATTGGTGAAAAACACGTCGGTCTTTGTTGTACCTGATTCGCTGTATTCCTTGGCATAAGCTACGGAAGCATTCTTGCTCCAGTAGAAATGACTCACGTGAGATGTATTCCAAATGGACTGGCTATCGTATTGATTGGCCTCGAACTCAAATGAATCGCCATCCCAATACATATTGCCCTTCGAGAAATAAACCGTCTTGGTGGCACTGACGCTGAATTCGCCCTTAAGCGCGCCGGCAGGAAGGCCCTTGACAGTCACTGTACAGGTGGCGGTCTTTGTGCCGTCAACGGTGGTGGCGGTGATGGTTGCGGTGCCAGCTGCGACTGCGGTCACCTTACCTGTTGCGTCAACAGTGGCGACTGTTGGAGCGCTGCTTGTCCAGTAAACGCCCTTGTTGGTGGCGTCGTCCGGAGTGACAGTCGCACTGAGCTGGACATTGCCACCTTCAACTACCTCTTTCTTTTCCACGTCAAATGTAACGCCCGAGACAGCCTTATATGTAGCGGCAGGGTCCTGAACGGGACGCACGGAGTAGCCACGGTAGCGGTCACTGTCATTTGACGCCGCATCGATACGACCCTCTCCACCATTAAGGTACAATATGCACCCCTTGGCCGGATTCGCTGAATTGAGAGAACCTGTCCAAAAGTCTCCTAGGTATCCCGCATCGTAGTATGTATCCTCATATCCGTTGCCTGCGGCGGGGAAGAACAACAGAGCGTCAGCCTTGTTGTAGGTTCCAGTGCCATCATTCACTTTTCCAGCATCAGATGCCGGATTCGGAGTATATACATAATATCCTTTGTCCGTTGCATCCCAAGCCCAGTAGGTGACTTCTTTCAATGCCTGGAACTCTTTTGTTGTAGGCATACGCCAGGTGCCTCCGAGGATGATGCTTGCAACGTCATCTGATGCATCAAGTTCTGTCTTTTTATCCGTTGCATTGTATTTGGTGTAGGCCGAGCCGGACCAGTACGGAGCATTTGTCTGGTTGAACTGTTTGCCGTCCTTGAATGTGAAGGCGTCCGAACCGTCACCGCATCCAGTACTGGTGAATGATGTGTACGGGAGAAGTCCCTTGTCTGTGCCGGCACCATTTCCATAGAATCCAGTGAATGTTCCCCACTGGAAGTAGTCACCCACGACGAAATCTTCGTCAGTTCCCGGGACCTTGACCGGGGAGCCGCTGTCGTCCGTCCAGGCCTTCTTTCCTGAATCGGTAATAGCAAGGCTCTGCCTGTACCACCTGAGGGTGGAAACCGTGCTGCCGTCGTATTTCGCCGCGATTTCAACATAAGACTTCGCCGGAGTGACGTTCACGGTGCAGGTGGCGGTCTTCTTGCCGTTAACAGATGTGGCGGTGATGGTGGCAGTGCCTTCACCTACGCCCCTCACCTTGCCGGTAGCATCAACGATGGCGACAGACTCGTCGCTGCTTGCCCAGTATGCATACGGGTTGGTTGCATCGGATGGAGTCAAGTTGAATTGCACTTGCGTGCTGGTTCCGGCGGCAACTTCAGGCTTATATCCGTCCGGGAAGCTTATGCCTGTAACAGGCTTGTAGTCAGGGTCAGATGCGTCCTTGTCCTTGAGAGTGACAGACTCTCCGCCAGCATCCTTTGCGCTTGTTGACACCTCTTTTGCCTTAAGAATTACATCATTGCCGGATGCATCCTTGGCCTTAACTTCAAAGCTGTACTTTCCGGCTTTGCTTGCTGTGCCGGACTCGGTGCAGGTGATGGTCACGATGCCGGCGTTGTCCTTGTAATCGGTGCTTTCAGATTCGCTCGTCTTCAGGACTGCACTGAGAATCTTGAAATCACCCTCGATGAACTCTCCGCTATAGGCAGGTCCCGCCTTGAGGATGAATACAGGGTATCCGCTGTCGCCGTTGTCATTGCGAACAGTGAATTCCCAATGAGCACCACCCTCTTCGGAATAGACTGCCTTGGAGTATTTCATATCAGAAATAGGAGTTTTTATGACAAATACCGGCACGAACTCTGTCGTGTAGTCTGAGATACCGTTCTGGACGTTGACTGCAACTATAAGGGCCTGATCGGATGCTGAAGGAAGATTCTCATTTATATCCGCCTTGATCTCTATGGTGCCGTTAGCCTCGTCCACGATGAATGATAAGATATTCTCCGTCTTGAGGGTATCGACGCTCACCGCCTTGGTCAGGACTGTGTTTACCAATATATTGACATTCTCCTTCGTCAGGGTCTTGACTGCCCCGGCCGGGCTGACGATGAGATTGAGTTCAAGGACGCCGTCCGTCACCTCCACGCTTCCGTCATCGTATGCCGGGACGATTGTCACCGTCTGGATCATTGCCTCGATGGCATCGATCCTGCCGGAGAGGACGCCTATCGTCGTCTCAAGGGCTTCCACCCTGCCGGTGAGCGCGGTTATGGTTGCGTTCACCTCATCTATCTTGCTCTGGATGGTCTGGTTGATGGTGCCGTTGTTCTCATTGATGGCTGCTGTGATGGCTGCCTCATACTCGGTCTTGATGGTGGCCTTTGCCGCCTCAAGGTCTTCGGTGAGCTCGGTGAGTTTTGTCTCAAGACCTTCAATCTTGGACTTGTCGGTCTCTCCGCCGGCCTTCAGGGCATCGAGCTCGTCCTGAAGGGCCTTCACCTTTGCGTCCATCTCGGCTTTTTTGTAATATGCGCTCAGCTGGCCGTTCACCCAACCCTTCAGCGAAGAGTCGAGGCCCGCGATGGCTTCGTCGATTTTTGAATCGACACCTTCGAGACCCGTCTTCAGCGCAGCAATGTCGGCGAGAATCTCCGCCTGCTTCTCAAGGGTGGCGAAGGTGGCGTTCGCCCATTCGGTGCTTGCGTACTTGGCAAGTTCGGTGTCAACGTAAGTCCGCAAATCGTTTATCTTGCCTTCGAGGACCTGGTCCGCTGTCTGGAGGGCTGTGATGTCCTCCCCCTGCGCCGTCTTCGCATCCATTGCGGTCTTGACGTCGGCGCGGATGGCCTCCAGGTCGGCGATGCTCGCCTTGATGGCAGCAACCTGCTGATCAATGGAAGCTATCTGCTTGTTCTCGATATCGTAGGTTCTTTTGTCGAGACCGTCAATCCGCTCATTGATCTTTGAGCAAGAGCCCAGCAGTCCCACTGTGAGGGCCGCAAGGGCAAATATCAAAAATCTGTTTTTCATTCTATCTGTTTTAGGGTTTATCTGTATTGAAAAAGATTACTAAATGGACTGCAACTGTCATCCCGGAACATTAATTCTTGACCGGACGGATGAAGCAGCCGATGAAACGGGCCGGGAAGTCGAAAGTATTCCGTGGACCCATATCGAACTTGCTGAGGTACAAGGTATACGCGTGACCTTCTTCATACTCAGTACATAGCGTACTCGACATATATACCGTCGTATCGGTGGAATGGTCGGTTCCGTAGCCACAGCCCGCAGCAGGAAGGAATATGTGGACGTCGGATGGGGAATAGGTTTCTACCGCATCCGGGCCAGCGGTATATCCAGAGCCATTCCATATGTGCCAGGCATGATTTTCACTATATATCAGACCCTTGTCTGCCTCGTCCTTTGCCTTATATACCAGATAACCGGCCACACCTGTACCATTATAATCGGTAGTCCAAATGCATACGCAACTTGAAGCAAGGGCAACAAGCTCTGCGGATGTCGGAGTGCGCCAGCCTGAATTCACCGTTGTTGCAGCGTCAAAAGCAGGCTTGAGAATCTTGGTAGTGGCATCATAAGGCGGGGTGCTCCATTCAACGAATTCTGAACTGCCGCAATATGACAACCAGTCATAACCCGCCGTCTTTCCTGTTTTCCAGGTAGGTGTTGACGGCCAGCCACCGGTACCTTCATAGTACGGAGCGGTCTCACCCCACGCAAAACAATCGCCGTAATCCTGAGGACTGATGGCGCCGACGTTACACTTCGCCCAGTAAACAGGTTTGCCTGCGGCATCCGTCACGCCCAAATCTATAAAGCTTTCGGGAGCGTAAGTGCCGTTGAAGACTTCAAACTTGCTGCCGGATTCCGCCTGGAATTCAAGTGATGAGAATTTGCCTTCCTCCATCTTGACCGTGAGGGTTCCAATGCCGCTTTCCACGCGTCTGAAAGTATTGTCATCAACCTTTTCAAAAGTGTCATCCATCAATACTCCAAAATTCTCTGCGCCTGCTTTCAAAATAAAGCATTTGTCTCCATCCACTTTTCCGACAAATGCCTTGCAATCAGGATTCGTCGAATTCACCCAGGCATTTGAAGGCGGGGTGGTATCGTCCACTTCTGGGATGCCGGAGATGGTTTTAAGAATTTCGGCCATTGTCTTCGTTTCAGACACTTTCACGGTGCAGGTGGCTGTCTTGCCGCCGTCCTTGGTGGTTACGGTGATGGTGGCCTCACCGAAAGCTACGGCTGTAATCTTTCCTGTATCGTCAACCTTCACCTTCGTGGTGTCGCTGCTGCTCCAGGTCACTTTCTTGTTCGTGGCATTATCAGGAGTGATGATGGCTGCAAGCCTGAGAGTATCACCAACCTGCAATGTAACGGAAGCCGGTTCAACGCTGACGCCTGTGACCGACACGAATTCCGCCTTGGTGACATAGTCAACGGCATACTTTGAGAAATGGTTGACCTTGAAGGTCAGGATTCCGTTCTCAATCTCTTCGCTGCCGGGTACGACACCGCCCTCTATAGGTTCTCCTGCATCGTTGACAAGAGTCACGCTGTTCACAAATACCACGTCTTCATCCATAGGAATCTCTATGGTCACTTCACCAGCTGCGTTCTGCTCACAGTACACCTCGGTGCCGGTCTCGTCGACAGTCTTCATTGTGACTTCGAGGACCACATCGGCATTCGGAACCGGTTTGGTGGTGGTGACGTCCTCTACCTTGAAAGAGACGCTTGTTGCGCCCGCCTGCTCGGCGTTGGCCTTGATTTTACTCGTGGCGTACTCGTCAAAGGTGACGGTCCCGATACCGCCCACCTTGATGATCGTCGGTTTTGATTCTTTAAAGCCGTCGGCAACGGGGATTTTTCCTTCAACGGATCCAGGAAAATCCTCATCGCCCTTGATGGTTACATTTGTGGCAGTTGGCCCATCCGTAATGGTCACGCTTGATGAGAGGGTCACAGGATAGAACTTTGTCGTATATTTGGAGAGGCCGTTGCTGACATTGACAGCAATTGCAAGTGCCTTGCCGGATGCTTCAGGCAGAACGGATGAGATGTCCGCCCTTGCCGTAATGGTACCATTGGCCGCATCCGAATTGAAAGCAGTGACTGCGACCGTGTCCAGGCTCACAGCCTTGGTCATGACATCGTTGACCAGAACTTTGAGGCTGTCCTTCGTGAGGGTTGCTACAGCCGCTGCCGGTTCAACTATGATATCAAGACAGAGGACGCCGTCCGTCGCCTCCACGCTTCCGTCATCGTATGCCGGGACGATTGTCACCGTCTGGATCATTGCCTCGATGGCATCGATCCTGCCGGAGAGGACGCCTATCGTCGTCTCAAGGGCTTCCACCCTGCCGGTGAGCGCGGTTATGGTTGCGTTCACCTCATCTATCTTGCTCTGGATGGTCTGGTTGATGGTGCCGTTGTTCTCATTGATGGCTGCTGTGATGGCTGCCTCATACTCGGTCTTGATGGTGGCCTTTGCCGCCTCAAGGTCTTCGGTGAGCTCGGTGAGTTTTGTCTCAAGACCTTCAATCTTGGACTTGTCGGTCTCTCCGCCGGCCTTCAGGGCATCGAGCTCGTCCTGAAGGGCCTTCACCTTTGCGTCCATCTCGGCTTTTTTGTAATATGCGCTCAGCTGGCCGTTCACCCAACCCTTCAGCGAAGAGTCGAGGCCCGCGATGGCTTCGTCGATTTTTGAATCGACACCTTCGAGACCCGTCTTCAGCGCAGCAATGTCGGCGAGAATCTCCGCCTGCTTCTCAAGGGTGGCGAAGGTGGCGTTCGCCCATTCGGTGCTTGCGTACTTGGCAAGTTCGGTGTCAACGTAAGTCCGCAAATCGTTTATCTTGCCTTCGAGGACCTGGTCCGCTGTCTGGAGGGCTGTGATGTCCTCCCCCTGCGCCGTCTTCGCATCCATTGCGGTCTTGACGTCGGCGCGGATGGCCTCCAGGTCGGCGATGCTCGCCTTGATGGCAGCAACCTGCTGATCAATGGAAGCTATCTGCTTGTTCTCGATATCGTAGGTTCTTTTGTCGAGACCGTCAATCCGCTCATTGATCTTTGAGCAAGAGCCCAGCAGTCCCACTGTGAGGGCCGCAAGGGCAAATATCAAAAATCTTCTTTTCATCTTGTTTTTAGTGTTATTATTGTTTGCTATGATTTTTATTCCGTTACCTGCAGATCATCACGCAGACGCGGTTTTTGCGAGAAACCTCGTGAACCTGGACGGTATCGCCGAACCAGTGGGTGATGATGCGTGATTTATCGATTCCTTTGGCTTCGAGTGTCCTGGCAACCGAGGCGGCACGCTTTTCAGAAAGTGCCATATTGTAACCAGAAGTGCCGGTAGCCTTGTCGGCGAATGCGCAGATAACCACCTTTGCGTCCGGGTTGGCATTGAGTTTCTCCACGAGTCCCTCAATCTTTGCCTGCTCGGAGGCGGCTACATTGTACTTCTCTGATGTAAAGAAGATATCGTTGTTCTCGTCCTTCACCGCTTCGGAAGCGGCATCGAGAGCTCCTTCCTTTGAATATATGGCAGCCTTTTCAGCGGCTTCGGCGGCAGCACGTTCTGCAGCGATCCTCTCTGCCTCGGCCCTTTCCGCAGCAACCCTCTCCGCAGCAACTCTCTCAGCTTCGGCCTTCGCGGCGGCAGCACGCTCTGCAGCGATTCTCTCTGCCTCGGCCCTTTCCGCAGCAGCCCTTTCCGCAGCAACTCTCTCTGCTTCTGCCTTCGCAGCCGTAGCAGCCCTGGCTTTCCTTGCCTGACCGAATGTGAATTTCAGGCCAACCATTCCGGTAATCTGCTGGTCGAAGACTTCGCCCTTCTTGGAATTGAAATGGTCGTCGGTAGCATTGTCGGCCACCTCGACGAAAACACCCAGCTGGTCGCTTACACGGAAATTCACGCCTACGCCAAGACGACCGACATAACTGAGTTTGGTGCCGTCCCAATAGTAATTGTCATAAGGAATGGTGACGCTCGGACTGGAGTTGTCCGCCTTGTTGTTGAACCGCATATGCGCGCCGATGCCGGCGAAGAAATATGGGTTCACCACGCGGTCTGACTTAAAGCGCACCATATTGCCGATATCGAAAACGGCATCAGCGGCAAGATGGGCATAATCCATCGACCAGAAATTTCCCAGGAACGCACCCTTGCCCTGCCATCCCGCAATGTCTGCCCGGAGAGTGAAAACCGGCGTGAACTGATAGCCGAGATTGATGCCGGCAGCGGGAGAAATGTATTTGCCGAAGTTGGATGTTCCTCCCACGGTATAACCGACACCGCCCTTGACACCCCACTGGAATCCGGGGTAAAAAGCGTCCTGCGCATTGGCAGCAGTACTGAATACCATCAAGCCCGCAAGGGCAATGAACGAAAGTATCCTTTTCATTGTTCTTGATTGATTATTGGTTATTGGTTAGTATTGTAATTTAATTTGGGGCTGCAGTCAACCTGCAACACAAATTTAATGATTATCCACGAAACTTCAAAGAGAATGAAGCATCACCTGCACAGAACGACAAAAAACCCCGGACCTCACGGCGCGGGGAATCTCCATTACAAAAACCTATTGAAAATTATTAACTTGCAAAATGACGGGACATATTGGAAGCGCACCACTCCGACGGGGTCATGCCGGTGAACTTCTTGAAGTTGCGGATGAACGACACCTCGTCTGAGAAACCGGATCTCTCACATACTACCGAAAGCTTCATCGTGCCGCCGTTCGCGAGGATCAGGTCCTTGGCGTAGTTCACTCTGAATGAGTTCACCAGAGTCGAGAATGACTGGCCGTAGTAGTTGTTTATGCAGTTTGACACGTACGTCCTGTTGGATGTGCACTCGCGGGCGATGTCGTCGATCCTGAGGCCCTGGCGGAGGAAGATCTGCTTCTTCTCGATGAGCGTGACGATATCCTCTGTGAGGAAGTCCTGGGTGGTTGTCGCGGTGACCGTGAATGTATCGGTGGCTGGTGCTGACGGCTTGCTTGAAACCATCTCAACCTTTGGTGCATCGGTGCCTTCTGATATTGTCGTGTTCTCCCTGTTGTTCTTCGCCGTGAAGATGACAACTGCGAGCATTCCTATTCCGACGAATACCGGGGAAAGAGGGACGAGGGCGAGAAAATTGAAGAGAAGCATATCCTGTTAGTTCTTTGCTTATTGTACATTCTGATTATGATTAGTCCCAGTTCTCTACGCTTGGGTTGAAGGAGATTGGGTAGCCACCCTTGAAGCTTACGTTCTCAACGTTGTATACCTGACCGGCCTGGAAGGCGCTGCCGTTGTCGAGTGTGTAGAACCACTCACCGCCCATTGCATCGTAAACTGCGATCTCGATTGATGTTGTGGTGTTGTCTGCGAAGAATGCTACGTATACGTCGTTGCCGAGGATTGCCGGGTTGTTGACGGTGATGGTGCCGTTGTCTGCAGGGGTGATGTTGATGTTGCCGTTCTCTGCCTTTACGTTGACTGTCTCAGCGACTCCGTTGAGCTCGAGGCTCCTGAAGTTCTCTGCGCGGCAGCCGTCGAGGATGATGTTGCTGAGGCGGATGACTGAGATGCGGTTGTTGAAGGTGAGGTTTGCAAGACCGTTGCGGACTGATCCGGATGCTGTCATAAGGTTGAACTTGTTGATGTTCTCGATTGATCCGTCCTGACCTGCGAATGAGAATGCAGCTCCGTTGCTTGTGTTCTGGATGTACGGGTAAACTGCGTTGACTGAGCTGGCGTCGAATGACTTTGTGCAGGATGCGAACTCTACGACGTCGCCGCTGTTGATTGAAAGGAAACGGGACTCACCTCTCTCTGATACGACTGCGATGCTCTCGCTGGTGTTCCAGCTGTTCTTGAGGACGGTCTCGTCTGACTTGGTACCATTGAAGCCTGCCATAATGGTGAGGGTCTCGATCTGAGACTGCTTCTCGACCTGTGCCGGTGTGTAGTTGTCATTCATTGCGCAGCTGCAAGTGAGGACTGTAAGAAGAGCGGCGATTGTTATGGTGTTGAGAGCTTTCATGGTACTTTCGATTATTGTTTGTTGTTGTTTCCAATACAAAGGTACGACAATTTCTTGAAGTTGCAACACTTTTTGGAACTTTTATACGACAAAAATCGAACTATTTTTCAAAATATGCCCTACACACACGTAGAAGGCCGAAAATATTTTAGTATATTTTCGATACTGAACTTCCAAAAATCGCCAACTAGGCGAAAATTGACCGGAATCACTTCCGTTTTTCGTCATTTCAAAACGTAAATCAATAATCAACCTCGTACGTTTTGAAAACAATATAATTTAAAACGCGGACCGGCTGAATGTCAGTTCGCGCAAAATAAAAATATAAGTACTGATTCTATTCGCCGTAAATTACAGTGCGGAGATAGAAGCGTCAAGCCACTCTATTCGATCATCAATGTAAGACTTCATACGTTCTATTGATTCCTCATACGAAAGATTTTCGTCACCGTTAATCTTAATTTTTGACAAAGGCCACATTGCGTTATCAACCTCAGCAGAGGTTCTGATGACGGCAGACAGAGAATCCACATAATTCTTTATATCCAGGAAATCAGACTTTGACTCAGCCCATTTTTCCTTGACACGAGCCACGAACACCGGATCCAGGAACAAACGCGGATACCAGAGTCCTACCGTCTTCGCACGCCACTCAGTCGCCTTTTCCGGCATATATGTACCCCAGTCGAAGTCCCAGCAAGGGCCGGCCTTAAGTTTCTCATTGACGTCCTTATACATAAATACACTCTTTGGACCATTGCACTCATAATTCCCTGATATCTCCTGAACGAACCAGTAATCGATGAATGTGTCAATGTCTATCAGATCCTTATACGAACAGGTCGCAGGATCATAATGATACAATTGCCACTCAATCTCATCTATATAAGACGATATATACTCCAGCTGCACATCAGGCACATCCTCATCCGGAGACTTCAGATTGATCGGGAAATATTTCCTGGACGAATGGAATTTATAGAATTCATCATAATTCTGGTCAAACTCAAGAAGGTATCCTCCGGTCAAAGCATCTCCGCCGACCACGTCCGGGGTGAGCTCGGTAATATTCAATCTATTCTTGGAAACCTTTATTTTTTCGCACAGATAATATAGGCCCTGATGCGTTCCGTTCATTATCAGTTCCACGAATTCTCCACGCGGAGTCCATTCAAGGGACTTTGTCCGGCGTGCAAGTTCAAGCGTGACGGCATTTCTGATATTTGTCCTGTCGATGAAATTCGCCAGGAGATTCCATTTTTTGTCTTTCGGCATTCCAAGAACCTCCGCTTTCTTGTCCAGAGAGATTGCATATGGCTTCTTGTCGTATAGGAGCCACGTCGTGTTGCCTCGGCCTTTTATCCCTGCTGTCCCCAACTCGTCTATGGTTCTGTCTGTGTTGTGAATCGATATCTTCGTACCCTCAACCCATATCTCCTTCGAATTGATGGTCACATTTTCAGGAGTTCCGATAAGAACGGCAGGCAGGTCAAAGGAATAGACCCTGACATAATACTTTCTGGCCTTGGCGTTTTTTGAAGATACCTCGTAGGTGACAGTTTTGGTGAAATCATTCACGCTCAACCCGCTTGATTGAGGTGCTCCGTTCACAAAAACGTCACGAGCATCAGTCATATATGACGCTACAAGGTTCTTGAGACTGCATCCGGATGGCAGGATGACAACGATATTATTGCCAAAGAAAATGCCCTCTTCCATCATCTCTCCGTTGGAAACGAAGAATGATGAAATAGTATTTCCGCCCGGCCTGTATGACACACGGACAGGGTTTGACGACACGTCAACAATACCGTCGGAAATATTAAGCGTCAGATCCGCAGATAATTTCCCTCCGAAAAAATCTTCGGGCAGGACGTCTCCGTCTATCACCAGCGACAACAAGCCATCGGAAAAGGACCGTGAGACAATCGGCATATATTTTATCCTGGCGGCCGACTTTGTCTCACAGTATTCTGCCGTGACCGTCATATACCCGATGTCCGCGCCCATCAGTTTCTCCCCTGCATCAGACGGCGATATCCTGAACTGCAGTTCCGTATCCCCTGCGACCTCAACATCCCCTCCTTCCGCGCCGGGAACGAACGTCACCGACTCAATGGAACTGATCAGTTCAGTCATTATATCTGCACTTGAGGAAGGCATTTTCATACATGCGGTCAATCCGCAAAATGCCAGAAATACCAGATATGTCAACGAAGTTCTCATAGATTACCTATCCGAGCTTTGAAACGCGACCCAAACAGACTGCCTATGCCCTCCTTTGTCTGAAGGATAATCTCTCCGTTCATTTTTTTAGTGTATGTTTTCGCCAATGCAAGTCCAAGTCCTACACCGGTAACGAACATATCGTCCTTCCAGAACATGTTGTAAATAAACTTGCGTTTCTCCTGACTGATGCCCTTTCCAGTATCTTCAACATAGAGCAGCACGGTATCATCATCAAGATTGAAGTCCCAGCCGAGTTTCACGTAGCCGCTTGTCGTGAATTTCAGAGCATTGCTCAGATACTGTCCCATAATATCCCTGAGGCTGCGCCTGTCTATCATTGCAAACACGTTCTGGCGGCCACGATGTAGAATAAAGTCGATGGAAGGAGGCGCCTCCCCCTTCCAGTTTTCATATATGGAAGTCATCATATCGGCAATGTTCGTATCCTCCGGATCGAAATCAATCCTGCCGCTCTCCAGCCTTGAGAATTTAAGAATCACGTCAATGATACGACAGAGATCGGTATTGCTTTCGTGAACGTATTTTGCAATCTCCTCACGCTCGGAGTCCGTCATGCTACCGTCATCCATTCCCAAAATCTGGGAGAATCCGACGATGGCGTTGAGCGGCGTTCTGATCTCATGCGTGATGTTCTTCACAAAGTTCTCCTTCAGGCGAATCTGCTCCGCAATTTCCGCGTTACGGGCCATCTGCTCTTTATACTTATAGGTCTCTTCCACATCAATGAAGACACCCGGTAGATCTTCCCGACTTCCTCCGACGATGGTACCGCGTCGGAACTGCCATCTGCGCCAGGTCTTTCCATCGTCATCGGTCAGCCTGATGATGGGACTTTCGGCATCCTTGCCTCCAGATGAACCATACAAGATATTGTTGAGAACAACTGTCTCATCCGGGTGCATCCTGTCCCGAAGAGCTACGACTTCCTCTTTCTTGCTGGTGAAGATGCAGTCGGAGTTCTGGACAGCTGATGAAAAAAGCATAAAATCCTGATTGAGTTTCTCCAGTTCAGCATCCATCTTCTTGAACGGACGCTGATATGCGTACCTCGAAATCCGTATGCAGAAAAGCAGGATAATAAGCGCAGCCAACAGCTGCATGGTCCGAATCATCAAGTGATATTCAACGGTGAACGGCACTCCGACTACCCTGAACCCGATATTTGCGCCATTCTCTTCCGGATTCTTGAATGTCTTGAGTTTGTACCCCGCAAGGATCATTGACTCCCAGTCCGCATAATAGTCACGCTTGTGGGCAAGGATTGGCAACTCCCCCGTATTTGTACCGTCCAGCACCTTTGCCACATATGCTCCCTGGTCGTTCGCAACGGTTTCATAGGATGCGAAATAGCCGCACAGCAAATGACCTGTACCATCATGGAAACCTTCGCGTACCGCTGTGAACTGTGGCTTTGTGGAATGGTTCAGCACATTGTCGCTGTCAAGGTCCTTTTTGGCGGAGAGATAGGTTGCCGAACCCACGGTTTGCAACACACGCTTGCGGAACAATTTCGGGTCATCGTGAAAATTGTTCTTCTCAGGATTGGCGTTCGAGAATACGTTGATGAGTATCGAGTCGTGAAACAACTTTTCCATTTCGCTGATTTTCATGCTGCGGACGTGGAAATCGGAGTTGTTCACGAACGGAGGTCTGTTTGTTGCCTGATTGAGACGCTCACGCAGGCGAAGGTCATAAGCCGTATAGTCAAGTTCTATTGTGACGACGCTACTTCCCGAGATTGATTTCGCAAGCAGAAGATTCGATTCGAAGTCTATCAGGTCTGTACAGACGGCAATGTTTCCATATTCGTTTATCAGTGCCCAATTCGGGCAATGAAGACCGGCGGCGATAATCGGGTATTTGGCGCCCGAAAAATCGAGCCAGGGGTCAAAACGTCCGGAAAGGATATTGTCGAGCAGTCTGTCTTCAGACACACATACAATGTCCGGCTCCCAACCTTGTGCCGCAATTTCTTCAAGACGCCTGTGGCATTCTTGGTATATGACAGGCTGGATGCCGCACTGGTAAACGAACCGCATTTCAGGATTGGCCCCATTGCTTCGAATCGATGCTTTCAGATGATCCTCATAACCGACTCTTGCATAATAAGTTGAGTCAAGATTCAACATCACGAGCACTTTCCCGGAGTATTCGGGCACGAAATCTTCCGACTCGTAGTGGTGCGAGCAGGAAAACAAGGTCGCCACAAGAATGCTGGCACTCAGAATAAATGCAAACTTTTTCATATCACGCCTGTTTTTCTTCTTTTACCAGGACCGGCAGGCTGAAATGGAAGCAGCTTCCCTTGCCCAATTCACTTTCAAATCCATATTCTCCGTCTTCTGCAGAAATGATTTTCTGGCAGATGTCGAGGCCAAGGCCTGTCCCCTTGCGGTTGCCCTTAGCCATACCGAAACGCTCTCCGATGACCTTCTTGTCCTCATCGCTGATTCCCACTCCCGTGTCCTTGACATACACTTTCGCCATAGTCCCGTTGTCAGTCATCTCCCAACCGAAAGTGACGCTTCCGGATGGGGTATATTTGAATGCATTGCTGAGGAAGTTGTTGATGACCTGTGTAGTGCGGACGGGGTCGCAGCGGACCATCACGTCCGTGCGGGAGTCCGGTTCATATTTCAGAACCAGATGCTGAGGGCACAGTATCTTATTGGTCTTGTAACTGTCATCTACAAGTTTCGGAAGATTGACTTCCCTGAATTTGAATGACATGGACTCAGTACTGTCAGACTGCATGACAGCCGCTTCTTCAAGAAGGTTGATCATCTGCTCTGTATTGGTGCTGATGATATCCATATACTCGGCGCGATCCTCAGGTGTCTGACCCGGATCAAGGAGAAGCTCGGAAAATCCGGTAATCGCATTCAGAGGGGTGCGGATGTCGTGGGTGATATTGGCGATGAAGTTCTCTTTTGACAGGACTTCTTCAGCCTTGATGGCCGCATCAAGGGCTTGCGCCTCCAATTTTGCCACATCATCGATATTGATGATACTTCCGACGATTGCATTCTTGTCAGATTCCATTGTGTCGAAATACAGATTCCACCAATGCCATCCCTTGCCGTTGAAATCCAGCCGGATGCGGATCTTGCTTTTCTTGGTCTTTCCGTTAGGGTCTGCCAGAATATCCCGGAAAATTCCGACACTGTCGGGATGGACAGCCCATCTCAAATCGTCAAGGGACATCGAGTCGTACTGAAGACCCTGCTTTTGGGCGAACCCGAAATAGAACGTGATGGTTCTGCCCTTCAGCATAAAGAACCCGGTCTCAAGGTCTTCCAGGGTAAGGGTACGCTTTTCGATTTCCGTACGCAATGTCTCAATCTGCTGTTTTTTCTGCCGTTTCTTTTTACGCAGGAAAACGACACTCAGGCAGATGACAAGCCCCAGGGCCAGCAAAGTAAGAAGGACTATGCCAACTATAAAAAGCCGTCTGTGACTTACGTTGAACGGGGCGTTGATGATAGTGAACTTACTCTTGTATTCATCGTAGCCGAGAGGCGGATCACACTTTGTCATGGCGATCCAGTCCATATAGAAATTCTGGTCGTGAAAAATAAGAGGAAGGGATGCAGGCGGAGCACCTTCTATGATGCGGGCCGCATATCCCACCTGATCGTCAATCTGGGTCTCCACACTGGTAAAATAGCCGCAAAGGAAACGGGTACGCACCTTTTTGTCGATTTTCTTGCCTTCACTGCCGAATTGTTCCCTTATGGAAGTAACCTGGGGTCTTGGGTCCGAGTCAATGACTTCGTTGCTGAAAATGTCATACTTGACCTGTATCTGGTTGATGCTGGACGTCGTGGCGCTGATTTTTGCAAGCCTGGAATTCAAGAGCCCTTCTTCCGCATCAGTACCTAGCATGCGATTGTCCTCAGGGTTCTCCATCGAGAGGAAACTGACCACCATCAGCCCGCCATATTGTTTCTGAATGGAATCCTCGCTCAGATGGTCAATATAGAAATCAGCATTGTTCACAAAGCGCGTAGTATCGCCGATATTGTCAAAAAGGAGCCTGCGCAGCCTGTC
Organism: Bacteroidales bacterium; assembly: GCA_024401695.1. Taxonomy (GTDB): domain Bacteria; phylum Bacteroidota; class Bacteroidia; order Bacteroidales; family UBA932; genus Cryptobacteroides. Next base: position 233,853 of record JAKSKN010000002.1, on the reverse strand, counting down.
CTGATATCCGCCGAAGCCAAGTTCCACCATAACACTGTGCGTTCCGGTAATCTGATTGAGCAACTCGCAATTCGCCGACAGGCTCACGCGGTCGGTTATACCGCTGATAAGCGGAAATATGCCGCGATCCCAATGGCGCGGAGCGCTCACGCCGGCAAATACGGCCGGCTGTGTCTTGAGCAATGTGTCGCATTTGTTGTAAATGTACTCCATTGCAAGGTCATCGTTGATCAGCAGGACCTCCGGCTTGCAATCGAGCACCGCCTGAACGAAATGCGCCACGTCGCCATATAATGATTCAGCCGGTTCTTCCTCGGTAATCAGGTCAAGATAGATATGGGTGACGTCGGCATTGATTTTCTGACGCTTGAAAGCGTCGTTCATATAACTGCGGAAATACTCCCCATCCTGTCCCGAGTCATCATATGAGTGGATACAGACGAATGAGCGCTTTTCCTGCGTGTACACAGGCCGGCAACCAACGGCGGCCAGCGGTCCGAAGAACGCAGCCGCAATTATTATGCGAAAAATGGCAACTCTTGACATACCGCTGACTTTCATTTCCGTAAAATTAATAATTTTCCTATTATATAAAAAATGTTTAAATTTGTAATAATGAATACTTTTGACCAATGACCGCATTGATAATACTTTTCTGGATATTTGCAATCATAGTGTTCTACACTTTCTTCGGGTATGGCATAGTCCTTTGGGTGGCTGTCCGGATACGCGAGGCCCTGCGTCCCAGACCGTCACATCCCGTCGAAGTGGAATATCCCGACGTCACGCTTCTCATAGCTGCATATAACGAAGAGTCCTGCATAGCCGAAAAGATGGAAAACTGCAGGTCACTGCAATATCCGAAGGAGAAGATTCACTTCGTGTGGGTCACGGACGGCTCGACCGACTCCACGCCGGACCTCTTGCGCGGGTATCCTGAAAACACAGTACTGCACGATGACCGGCGTCGCGGCAAAAGCGCCGCGCTGAACCGTGCGATGCAGTACGTCTCCACCCCGTATGTCATAATGACGGATGCGAACACCATCCTGAACGCCGAAAGCATCTACCGCATCATACGCAAATTCGACGACCCTGAGGTCGGATGCGTCTGCGGCGAAAAGCGCGTCCTTTCGGACGGCGACTCCGCCGCCGGGACCGAAGGTCTCTACTGGAAATACGAGTGTGCCCTCAAGAAGCTTGATGACCGTCTGTATTCCACTATGGGTGCAGTCGGAGAGCTCATTGCAATACGCCGCGAGCTTTGGGAAGACATCGAACCGGACGTGCTTGTCGACGATATGATACTGTCGATGGGTATTGTACGCAAAGGTTACCGTATTGCCTATTGCGCCGACGCATACGCCTGTGAGAGGCCGTCGGCAAACATTGCCGAGGAGCGCAAGCGCAAGGTGCGACTGAGTGCAGGCGGCTTCCAGGCCACCAGCAAGCTGCGCGACCTGCTCAACCCATTCAAGTACGGCGTCGTGGCCTTCCAGTTCGGTTCCCACCGCGTGCTCAGATGGGTGCTTACACCTTCCCTTCTTGTTTTGCTTCTGCCCCTGAACATCGCAATCGTATGTCTTGGCGGCCCCGTGCTGTACACCGTCACCCTCATCCTGCAGGTCCTGTTCTATCTGTGCGCATTCGCCGGATATTTTGCTGACAAGAAGGGAAAGAAGAGCAAATTCCACGTCCCTTACTATTTTCTGTTCGCAAACCTGACCACTTTTGCCGGCCTGAAATATTATGTAAGCTTCAATGGCAATGCTGCCTGGGAAAAGGCCCGAAGAGCTTAGTGTTATGAAAAGAAACAGAAGGTGCTCTCATCCGTTTGCCAGATTTCTGGTCATTCTCACATTTACAATCCTGCTTCTCGCATGCGCTTATTGGTTCCTGTGCCTTTCCCGGCCCGGGTCACGAGGCACGCTGCAAGCCAAGAACGGATCAAGCATCAGGGTCGCAACTGTCAACATCAATGCCTTCAGGTATCTGAAAACCCCGGAAGACGCGTCCGAATATCTTCTGTCCATTGCCGGAATCAATGACATTGACGTAATGTTCCTTCAGGAGTATTTTCAGTCCAAATGGTTCTCAGGCGAAGAATTCAGGAATCTTCTGGCTCAGGAATTTGATTATGTGATAACTGATGGCGAACAGGCGGTCATTTCAAGATATCCTGTTCTTGATTATGAGTTGACGACCTTCCCGGGCAGCAACAACACCTACCTCACCTCGCACATAGAATTCAACGGAGAGCCCGTTACTATGATTTCAGCACATCTCCAGACCACCGGCTTCAATGCGGTTGACGATGAGGCCAAGACAAGTTTCGCACTGGGCTATGTACTGAAGGCGAATGAGGAGGTCCGCAGTTCCCAGGCAAGGGCTCTCCGCCGTGTCATCGATGCGTCCGAATACCCTGTCATCGTTGCCGGAGACTTCAATTCAGTCCCATACAGCAAGGTTTACAGGCTCGTGAAGAAAAACACGCTCAAGGACACCTACCTCGAAAAAGGCAAAGGGAATGGCGCCACATACCGGATGCTGCGGGATATATTGCGAATCGATTACGTTCTTCACGACAAGTCGTTTGATTGCATCGACTGCGTGATTTGCGAAGATTATATCAGCGACCACCGAATGGTAATTTCAACACTGGAAAAGAAATGATCAGACCAAGAGTAAGTGTAATCATCCCGGTTTACAATACCGGAAAGTATCTGGAGAAGGCTTTGATGTCGCTCAAGGAACAGACCTTAAGCAACATCGAAGTCATTGCCATTGATGACGGCTCCACAGACAACAGTGCAGAGATTCTGCAAGAATGGACATCAAAACTGGATATGATTGTCCTGACCAAGAAGAACGCGGGACAGGCCTCGGCAAGGAATGACGGACTCGATATAGCCGCCGGCGACTATATCTATTTTCTGGACAGCGATGACTGGATTGATCCGGACACGCTGGAATCTTGCGTAACCGAATGTGACAAGAACAATCTGGATTTTGTTTTTTTCGACGCCGTGTCGTTCAACGCTGACGGACAGATTCCGGAAAGCAAAGACAAATGGTTCGATTACCATAGAGGCGCATTATATCCCCACGCACAGCCGGGACCGGTAGTGATGAGCGATATGCTTAGTAGGAAATTATACCGTTGTTCCGTGTGTATGTCCCTGTTCCGCAGGACCTTCCTTATGAAGAATGCCCTCCGTTTCAAGGACGGCATCATACACGAAGACGAACTTTTCTCGGCATTGGCATATTTCAATGCCGACAGGGTGAAAGGTCTGCCAAGAGAGTTCTACCACCGCCGTATTCACGACGATTCCACGATGACCAGAGTCTTCTCAAAAAAGAACGTTGAGGGATATCTTACCGTGGCGAAAGACGTCCGGAGAGAAGGCCGCAGGCCGGAATGCCTGACCGTGCGGAGAAATCTGATATCCAATTATATGCTCTCGCTGATGCACAATGGCGGAAAGCTTGACTTCTGGACAAAATGCAGAATCGCTTTCGCAATCCTTCACAAATATCCATACTCATTCAAGCTCAGGCCATTCATCAGTTTCCTGTTCAAGAAAGGCCGGCCTTAGTGATTACTTTATTCATCTGAGCTGCCCAGCTCAATGACTTGACAGACTCCCGGATTTCTTCGGGAGTCATTATTTGTGCCTCTACGAATTCTCTGATTGCCCTGACGTCAACCGGGCTTTCATCGGCCGGCACCTTGAGCACGTACGCAGCATCATCGAAATCCGTGTCATTCTCGGAGTAGAAGAACAGGAAACCACGTGCCGCATACTCGCGATTCTTAAGTGTCTTAATATCGGAAATACCGCTGCGGTGACGGCCAAGACTGCCCACGGCAACGTTCGCCCAGGCAAATTCCTCATCGAGGCGTTCACCGTAAAGAGGGCCCAGGATGCATACCCTGTCGGAAATGCCGGCATCTTCAGCCTGTTTGCGGTAGCCTTCGATTATCTCCGGAAGACCGTCCCCCACGATGTGAAGCACGGCCGGCACGTCCTTGTGAAGCGCCATTCCGGCGATAAGCCTGTCCAGACCGTGCCAAAGGTGGATATTGGCGACGGAAAGCATATGCAACTCCTCTCCCGCGAATGGCTTTGCGGTGAGCTTGACCTTGCCGAAATCCACACCGTTGCTGATGTTGATCGCGGGGCGGCCGAATATTTCCCTGCAGCCGGCGTACGTCACCACGCTGTCACAGTGCTTGAAAAAGGAGTGGCGGAACATTTTGTCAACGTACAGCTGAGCCTTCAGCTTCGCGCTCTGCCCCTTGAATTCTCCATCATACGGCCAGGTCGGAATCTCAACAATCACCTTCACACCACGTCTGTGGAGCCTTCCAGCCAAGGCAGCGGTAAAAGGGTCGGAGTTTATGTCATAACGTATATAGACTGCATCTATCGCGTTTTTCTCCACATAGTCCAGGATATCGGAATAAGACACGCGCTTTACGATTTTGGCGCGGATGCCCCTGCCGAACGTGCGGATAGGCTCGCCGTTGCACACCCGCTGCTGGGTGCCGTCCCCGGGAAAATGCAGGGTACAGAGGGTGACCTCTGCACCACATTCTCTCAAGCCTTCGACCTGGGCAAGAATCTTCTTGCTGATTCCGCTGTATTCCGCCAGTGCGTGATAGACCAGAAACAGGATTTTCATACTCTTTCCCAGATTTTTGTTTCCTTGTTGTAGAGTTTGATGACCTTTGCGGGATTGCCGACTGCAACGCAGAGGTCCGGCAGGTCTTTCGTGACAACGCTTCCGGCGCCTACCTGAACACGGTTCCCGATGTGTACGCCGCCGATTACGGAGGTGTTGGCTCCGATGAGGCATTCGTCACCGATTGTTATTTCCCTGAAAGTGAGTCCCTGCTCATTCCAGTCGCGGTCGCCGTCTTCAAAGGTATGATTGAACCCGGCAATGTGCACGTGCGGGCCAAGCGATGTGCGGTCACCGATCCGGACCGGGCCGACCACGACGCTGCCAATGCCTATGCGCGATTTTTCGCCGATGAACACGTCTCCCGCGCCGTTGTTTACAACTGCAAAGTCTTCAACGATGGCTCCACTGCCGAGCTCAAACTGACGCCAGGGGAAGACGTCGAGGCGCGCGTGGCGGCATACTTTGCTGCCCCGTCCACGCTTGTGGAAGAACGGATTGATGAACCATCTCGTCCAGATTCGCGGACGCGGATGGATTTTCCTTGAGAGAAAATCAACTATGAGTTGCTTGAGGCGCGGATGATTCTCCTTGAGGTTATCGGCTATCGGCATAGTTTTGCTTTGATTTTTGTTAAAATGTCATATTCTCCGGTAAGTTGGACGAAAGCAAGTGAGATGGCGACACTTACCGCCGTATATATTACAAGAGCCACAAAGTGGTTGGTTATTCCTTTGATTGCGAATGACAGGCCCCATAGGGCGGCGGCCAGGATGACAGCAAGGGCGAAAGGTCCGACAAGAGTCTTCCAGAATTCCCTCCACCCGCATTTCAGCGTGCCCCGGAACAGCGACCAGTAGCACTGGACGAAGTTGGCGGCGAATGCGATACAGAGGCAGGTGGCGACCATCCTGGTATCGTGGAACGCGAAGATACCTGTGCAGATGGCGCCTATCATCGTGATCGCAGTAAAGATTCCGCAGCCGAACAGCCTCTTTGTATCGTTGGAGGCCTGGAACACGGCTCCGGAGGAGGACGAGATTATCTGGAATGCCACGGACAGGGACAATATCTTGAAACAAGGTACCGACGGGCCCCATTGGTCGCCGAAGAAGAAGAGTATGAGGTCCGATGACATGAAGTACATCGCCGCCGTGAGCGGGAAGCCTATGTACGCGAGGAGCTTGATTACCCTTATGTAGGCACTGGCGATATGCCGTTTATCATCTTGAATCTGTGCGAAAACAGGATGCATCACCGGCGTAAGCACGAACGAAATGTTCTGCAGCGGCATCATCATCAGACGATAGGATTTGTCGTAATAGCCCAGGTCAGCCATGCTGATGTAGCGTCCCATCAGAAGTTTGTCAAGGTTGCGGCTGAAATAGTTGACAATCTGGAATCCGAACTGGAATGCTGAAAAAGAAAAGACCTTCCTGACCGTATCCATCCCGGGATTGAACCGGGGCTTGAGAGGGTGCTGCCAATAATTGATTACAAAAATCGCTATGCTTGAGCACACGGGATTGATTGTCAGCGCATATATTCCCATCCCCAGAAGCGCGGCCACGATTGCCGCGGCTCCGCAGACCAGCTGCACCGCAAGCTGGCGGACAGCGGCGAACTTGAAACGCTTTTCCTTCAGGAGAAGCGCATTCGGAACCATATTCAGGGTGTTGAAGAACAGGTTGGCGGTGAGAATGAGCAACACGTTGCGGAGCTGCGGCCCCCCATCGTAGAAGTTGGTTATCGGGACTGCCGCCGCAAGGAAGACCAGAGCCAGTATAACTGCAGTCCAGATGGTAAGCGAAAATACGCCGCGGAGGTCATCGCCGGTCAGATCCCGCTTCTGAATGACGGCCGGACCAAGCCCCAGGTCGCTGAATACACTGAAAAAGGCTATGAAGACGGTGGCTATGTTGATGATGCCGAACTCCTCAGGCGTGAACAGCCTGGCGAGCACGGCGGACACGCCCAGAGTAATGAATATCCCCGCGAATTTCGCAAGCGAGGTGTACAGTACTCCCGTCTTAAGATCGTCCTTCAGATTCATATATCTCCAATGCTTTCTTTGCCGTAAGTTCCCAGGAGAACTTCTTTATTCTTTCCTGCCCGTATTCGACCGCCTTCCTGCGGAACGGCTCGTCCGTTTCAAGACGGACAAGCATATCCGCGATGCCGTCGGCATCGAGCGGATCTACCAGAAGAGCGCCTTCGCCTGCAATTTCCGGGAGTGCCGAAGTGTTGGAAATCACAGCCGGCGTGCAGCAGGCCATAGCTTCCAGCTGCGGGATGCCGAAACTCTCACGCAGCGAGGTGTAAAGGAATGCAGACGCGTGTCCGAAAGTCGCAGGCAACTCGGAATGCGGGATATATCCCGGACACTCGATATGCTCTTCGATGCCGGAGCAACCGATTTCTGCAAGCATCGACGTCACAAGGGACATATCACAGTCCGCGATTCTCAGAGGCAACTTTTTCTCCGATTTATCCAGATAGCGCGAATACGCCAGAAGTGTGCCCTTCATATTCTTTTTCGGCGTAGGCGCACCGAAGAATAGCAGGTAATTCCTATCGTCGGACGCGACGGAACTGTTGAATTCGGTGCCGTAGCCGTTGTAGTTGACTATTACTTTGTCCGGAGAGAGGCCTGTCTCGCTTACGATATGCTCCTTCTCATATTCCGATACGGTCACTACCTTGCGGCATTTTCCAATGACCTTAGGGATTACGAAACGGCTGTACACCCGGCCCAGGTTCTGGTAAGTCGAGCTGTTGCGGTCGGTAAGTTTCTCAAGTGCTATCACGTCGTGGAGCGTCAGCATCAGCGGCACCCCGGGGAACAGCGGAGCCGTATTGCTGGTGCAGTGAAGGATGTCGGCCTTGACGCGGCGTGCGGCCCGTGGCAGGAGTATCTGTTCCCAGAGCGGGTAGAACCCGCTTTTGAGTGTGACGATGTGGAAATTGCCGGTATCCTCAAGGCAAACGTCATCACCGGGAGCGACAAACACCCAGTATTCGTTTTTGTGGTCGATTTTCTGCAGGCATCGGATCATTTCCAGCACCACGAAATCCATTCCGTGCTTCTTTGTCCTGAAAATGCGCTGCGCTTCAATGGCTATTCTCATTTGTGGTCAGTGTGAATGAATGTATCCTTTGTTCCTTTTATCCTGAAGACATTGGCAACCGCCGTGAACGCCAGGGCAGGCACCCTGAGCAATGCCTTGAAGAAATTTCCATTGATTGACCCGCGAGGCATGGCCATCAGCAGCGCAATGACCAGGAGCGCAGTCAGAATCCACCACCACAGGGCAAGCGGCGAGCCGAAAACCGTGAGCAGCAGGGCAAGGAAAGGAATCGCACCGATCAGAATCATCCTTGGCGGGAAGCACCACTGGAACAACTTGTCGGCGTATCCTGTCTTGTCTTTCACATCCTTGAAATTTCTTATTGCATCTGACATAAGGTTGTATTGCGAAGCAATCCAGCGCCTGCGCTGTTTGGCGTAATTCTGCCGGGTACGCGTCTTTTCGTCCAGGACCTTCTCATCTTCAAGATATTCCACGAATATGCCGTCACGCAGGAGCTGAAGTTCCATCTCCTTGTCTTCGCCGGAAGTGGTGAATTTCTTGACATTGTCCGCAAACCATACGTATTCGAAGGCCATTCCGGATCCGATGAGGGCGGAACTGATGCCCAGGGCGCAGTGGCCGCTGCGAAAAATGGAATTGTTGATTTCTTCCGAAACGGCATCAATCACGGCGACAGGCGTATCCTCATTCTTCGCAGTCCTGTGCGCCTGTATCGCACGCGCACCCGCGCACATCGCGTCATCAATGGATGAGAGGAAACTCGGTGACGCAAGGTTGTCGGCATCAAGAATGGCAACGGCATCTGCGGCATCAGGGCCAAGGCTGTCAACGGCGGCTGCCAGCGCCTTGGCTTTGGAACTCTGTTCGAAGACGACCTCCAGAACTTCAGCGCCCGACTCGCGGAGTGCGGCGACTGTCTCCGGCCGCATGCCGTCGGAGATTACCACTACGGAGAAGAGCTCCTTCGGGTAATCCTGGTCAAGCGCAGCCCTTGTCGTATCGATGATGCAGGAGTCGCTGTGATAGGCCGGGATGAGAATGGTGAATCTGCGCCTGCGTGTCCCAACCGGCGCAATCTGTTTGCGGCGGAATCTTGCGGCCAATGCGAATGTCAGAAAATACAATACCGGAATCGCAAGCCACGCAAGCAATACCCATATTATTATTCTGAGCAACATTTGTTCTTTATTTTGATGAAGTCGCGGTTGCCGCGGGCAATTGACTTGATGATGTCGAATCTGCGGTGGAGAAGGGCCTTGAGCGTTCTTTTCGCACCAGAGAAATACCTTGCGTATGCAATGACCAGCAAGCGCTTCGCCCCGGTGTAATTACGATATGCGAAGAGCTGCCTGTTGCGTGTCATGTAATAAGAGCGGAGAGGGCTCTCCTGGCCTGTAGTCGCGCTTTCCTTGTGGAAAACCGTCTGGGCGGGCTCATAGAAAAGTGTCCAACCCTTGCGTGTGAACATCAAGTCCCAGTCCAGCTCTTCAAAATAGAGGAAGTAGCACTCAGGCATAGGGCCCACGTCCTCAAAAGCCTTTCGGCTGACCACCATGGCGGCGCCATGGACAAACGGTGTCACGGCCGGAGTGTCGAAACTGCCGTCATCCTCGTGCTTGAACCCAATCAGGTCATTTTTCATCGCTATGCCTTTCATCTCGGTGTACCCCGCGAACTGAATCGGCTGCGTGCCTGCCCAAAAACGGAGTTTCGGTCCCACCATACCGAGATTCGGAAGCCTTTCGAAATCTTCGACAATCTTGTCCAGATGGTCTTCGTATATCTCAGTGTCGTTGTTCAGAAAGAAAAAATAATCGCCCGTGGCATATTTTACACCAAGATTGTTCCCTCCGGCAAACCCTAGATTCTCCTCACTTCTGACAGCCTTGACGTCGGGATATCTTTCAGAAAGAACCGACGCTTCGTCAACTTTAGAGCCATTGTCAACCACTATGATTTCAATGGGGTACGAAACGTTTTTGTGCAAAGAATCAATCATTGCACAAGTAAGGTCGAGACCGTTGTAGTTGACGCTTATTATCGATATTTTACTTTTGCTGGCCATCATCCAATTTCCCTGCTTCGGTTTCCTTGTCGAAATGAGGACAGAGGAACAACATCCCGAAAAATACATACACCAGAACCCCGTTCGGCAACTGTGAGAACACCTCGTTGTTCGACGACATGACGAACAAACCCGCTATGCCCGACAGCAATGCCGCGGCATAGCCCTTGATCTCCGGGTCCTTGAGCCGGAAGAACACAATTATTCCTCCCTTGACAAACATATAGAAGAGAACAAGGAAATAGATTGATATGCCCACGACACCCGTTTCAACCCATAGCTGGACAAACCAGGAGTCGGTAGGGATACCGGCAATCGGAGACACGTCCCCATATTCCTTGCCACGTCCCGCACTCATCCCCAGGCTGTTGCCGAAAGGAAGTTCTTTCATATATGTCTTCAGGGTTTCCTGATTCTGTTTTCTGATAAGGTAGGACTGGTCTTCTTCCCTGTGGAAAATGGTACGGGCCCTTCGGATGGACGTATAGCTCTCACCAATCGTAGTAAACGCCAGAAGGCTGATTACAGTACCAAGAAGAAGCGACAGCGGTATCATCTTCTTCCAGTCCTTGATAAGCGCAAGATACAGCAAGATGCTGGCGACAGGCACCACCAGGGCGCTTCGGGTGCCGGAAACGAACATTCCGTAGCAGGAGAGACCGGCCACGATCCACCAATAGATTTTCGGCCCCCATCGTTTCGTGTGGAAACCGAGAATCAGATACACGGCAAGGGTCATTCCCATACATCCGCCAAAATTCGCCGCATCGGAGAATATGGAGAAATACCGCGTCCCATAGAAAATGATGTGGGTACGACGGCCATCCAATACATTGAGAAAGTATCTGTCACCGGGCGTAAAGCCGACATACATCTGGTACATGGCCTTCAACGCCGAAATGATAACGAGTATGGACACAAGCACCATAATGTGCTTCAAGTCCTGGAAAGAATTAATCGCAAGCTGAGTGATCAGAAATATCAAGAAGAAATAGATGGCCATGCTCCTTATGCTTGACATCCAGGCATCCGTGGTTATCATCTTGGGATTCAGCAACTGCAGGAAACAATATAGGAACCAGAGCGAAATCATAAACAGGACGTCGTATGACACGTTGTTGAGAACTATGTTCTTGGTCAGCATATTGCTGAGGATTACGAAAAGATTGAATACAATCATCGCGTCCATGACCACGCCAAGAGGTGCGTTGTATATATAGTGAGAGGCGACCGGAATGAAGAAACTCAAGAATATCAGAACCATCAGGGCGTATTTCCGTTCTTCGAACGAGATGACAAGAATGACACCTATCACCGGAGCGAGAGCAATGACAGCTGAAAGGGCAAGAGAATCGGTTATGATGCCATAGCAAATGGCAAAGACCGCAGCGATTGCCAGGATGGCTGCTGCGATCGGTCTTTTCTTCTGCTTCCCTACGAGTGCCAGCATTGTCAACCCCTGTTGAAGGAAGCGTCAGTACTGCCGAGATTCCACATCGAGAATCTGATCTTATGCCTTGTGGTGTATGGCGGGAGTATGCCGGTAAAGAGTCCGACGGAATCTTTATCGGCACCGTTCAGGATAACGTAGAGATTCTGCTTCTTGTCATATTCGCGAAGCTGTCTCAGCAGAATATGATCAATACCGTTGATGCTCCGCTCGGCATCAACTACCACAATATTGATGGCTGCGCTGGCGAGGAGTTTCGTAGGGAACGGGACATTGCGGACAGGAGGGTATTCCACGATGATTGCAGCCGCTTCCGACAAAAGTTCCGCATTGTCCTCGTTAATGGCAAAATCGTAGATGGAGCTTGACATAAGGTAATATTTGGACGAGGCGTCGAAATCCTTGTTCCAGGAAACAACGGCCGGCTTCGTGTCAAGTTTCTCGAAGTAATCTCTCAGACCTTCCGCGATGTATGACTTGCCTTCTTCCTTGTCAAGACTGATGATGTTGACGATATTGTTGGACTTTGTCCTATCGAAGAAATTCAATACTGAATTGCCGAGCTGATTCAGAGCGAACTCTTCACAGGTATCATCGAACTCCCGATGCCCGTTCATCGGCAGAGCACCGAGAACGGGAAGCTTGAGAATCTTCTCAGCAGCAAGTCTGTCATATGGCTTCTGATTGAGCAATTCTGCGATTATCTCTACGATTGCAAGGAGCATAAATGCCAGGATGAAAGCAATCAGCGTATAAAGCTTGACTTTCGTCCTTTCCGGGGTAACGGCTATTGTCGGAGGGGTCAGGGTCTTGAAGGTAGCCGATGTAAGCTGGAGATTCTTCTGACGGAGACGAGCCTCATTAAGCGACTGCAGGTTTGAAATATAATTCTGTTCCGAAAAATTGATGTCGCGGTTCTGGCGCTTGAGCGACGAACCCACAGGAGAATACCTGGCAACCTCTTTTTTCGTCGCAGCCTTGCTTTGCATCAGGACTTCGAGTTCAGCCTTGGCCTTGGCCTCATCAAGAACAGCATTCAGCCAATCCGACACCATGGACTCGGCAGAAAGGCCCTCTTTTGTGTGCTTGCTGGCCGAAATATTGCCTGTTATGCTACGGAGATTGGCGGTCTCGGCATTGATCATTCCCGACAATCTCCCCTTTTCATCCGCATCCATAACCTTCGAATCCTGTGAATAGAGAGATGATATGTCGTGAATCTTTTCTATGAAATCTGCGTTGTTCTTATATAGTTCGGTAGCTACACCCATCTTCTCTTCGAGGAGCTTGCGGTGATTCTCGGCGCCGGTGAGTGCCCTTGATACCTCTTCGATGGCAACATCGATTTCATTGCTTCTCTCGACCACCTGCTTTGTCTGTTCATCGAAATTGATAATCTGGTTGCTGGTATTATAACTGGTCAGTATTTTTTCCTTTTCGTCAAGTTCGGCGCGGATGACGTTCAATTCGCTCTCGAAATATCCGACGACTTCGTTGGTCTGTTCATAACGAAGAGCTACATACTGCTCGATAAACTCCTCGACAATAAGATTAAGCGTATTGAAAACAATGTACTGGTCATCATTCTTATAGGAAATGCTTATCATGTCACTGTTTCCTATTCGTCCGACTTCCACTGAGGAGAGGGCTTTGTAACTGTAGTGCCTGTCATCCCAATGGAACATCTGCTGCAGTGAATTCGTCAGGTTGCTGTCATAAAAGTCTCGCAGGTTGTAGAAGGTTTCCTCTTCCGAATCCACCACAACAAGGTCGAAAATCTCAGGCGAGATTGCTTCAGCAAGAGCGTGTGATGATGCGACGGTCTGATATTCATTATCCTTATTGAGGTCGAGATTGATAAGATTCCTTGCAAGCAGGCGCAGGAAGACATTTTCCAAAGTCGATTCCGCCTTGACAATACTGATAAGGTTGTCGATGGCATTGTTTACTGCCATCCAGTCCTGGTTGCCGTTGGAAGAAGACAAGACGTCATACCCGGACACAATGCCCGTGTAGATGGTAGTGTCGGACTTGTAAATCTTCGGCTGCATCGACATATATACATAAACGACGATAGCGGCAGCGAACGAAATGCCCAGAAGCCACCACCTACTCTTGAAAAGGATCTTCAGAATGTATTGGATTACCTTCATAGGAAAGTGTTATTTCGAAGAAACAATAGGGGTACAGGAGATGATTTCAAGTATGAGCAGCGACTCGTTGAGTTCACTCTTCACCTTCTCGAAATCCATTTTCGAGACCTTGGCGAAAGACCGGCTCTGGTAAAGGGCCTGGGCGTCCAGATGGTTGTTTATGAACTCATTCTCGGCAGTCTCGTACTGAGCCTTGGCAACTACCATAGCCTCGAACGCCTCCGGAAGATTGGCAATATTCTCTATGATATTGCAATATAGGGAAACGATGCGTTCCTTGACCAGATCCAGCTCCGATTCCTGTTGCGCCCTGGCCTGCTCCGCCCTGCTTTTCGCCTGCTTCACCTTGTTATTGGTGTTGAATATATCTATGAGCGGGATGCTGATTGTGGCGCCTATATTATAGAACATACTCTTCTGACGGGAGGAATTCTGCTGCCATACCTGATAAGTCGTCTCGGAAACGAGAATCGCTGCCAGATCCGTGTTGCCGTAGCTGTACGTACCGACAAGCCTTACCCACGACAGCGGCTGTCTCTTTGCCGTCTTGATGTCGCCGGAATAGTAATCCACGTCATATTCATGTGCCCTGACTAAAGCAGATTGGCGTGCATTCTCAAACAGTTCGTCAAGAGACGGCAGCCTGAGATTCCGATAGTCCTCGACTGTCATATTTGCGAGCTTGTACATAACGGAGTCCACTTTCACCTCCTTCATCGGGGTGATTCCGGAATACCTCTCAAGAAGGAGCGAGCCACCGGTCTCGATGTTCCTGTCCGGCATAGTGGAAGGAAGATTCCGCCATCCCGTGAACACATACCCATCCTTGACGGGATATGGGATCGGGACAATGGCGGCACCAGCCGCAAGATGTTCAGTATGATATGGCTTGCCGTCAACAAGATATGTCAGTTTATATGTATCAGCCTGGTCGTTTGCGCTGCAGATGAGCGCCTTACAGGCCAGCAGGAGCAGGGCAACAACTGTCTTGAGCTTATTCATTGTTCTTTGTCAGCACTTGCACAATCGTGGAGAAAATTAACTTAATATCGTAAGAAAGACTGCATTTCTCGGCATATTCTATGTCAAGACGGCGCCTCGTATCCGGCGTCATATTATCTTTATCCTTCCTTGTCTGCCATAGACCGGTAAGGCCTGCCGGGCAGTCAAACCGCTTTGCGAATTTGTTGGTTGTGAGGAGTTCCGCTTCGGCCATCGACAGCGGGCGGTTGCCCACAAAGGACATATCACCCTTCAGGATATTGATCAGTTGCGGCAGTTCGTCAATACTGGTAGCTCTGATAAATTTGCCGAACCCGGTTATGCGGGGGTCTTTTTCAACCTTTATAAAACTGCTGTTGATTTCCTTTGCGACTTCCTGAAGGTAATCAAACTCGTTGACCTTGTAATTGTCGGAGTACAGTATCACTTCAGAGAGCTGCATAGGAAGATTTATGGTTTCAGGATCGGCATAGATATCCAGGTAGGTATTGCGGTTTTTCAACGATTCAAGTTCTTCATCCGACTTCTTTCTCATTGAGCGGAATTTGTAGAATCTGAATTTCCTGCAGTCGCGACCGACCCTTTCGGAAACGTATATCGGGGCTCCCGGGCTCTCGAGGACAATAATGATGCTGACCACTATCATAAGGGGAAGCAGCATTACGAGCAGGGTCGCCGACAATACTATGTCAAGTAATCGTTTTATAGTCATTTGAGAAATCGAAGGAGTCGGAGAGAGAGTTCTTCCGGGTTGAACGGCTTGGTCACAACATCATCAGCGCCCTCTTTCAAGAGCTTGATTCTGATTGCGGAGGTCAAATTGCTGGTGAGGCACACCACGGGAATGTCCTTCAATTTCTTGATTGCAGCAAGCAGCGACTCACCGCCGCGGCCGACAATATTCATACTCGCAATGACTGCGTCAACATCGTGCACCTTGCCAATCGCACAATCCCAATCTGATGCAACGACACAGGTAACATCTTTCGGAAAGTTTGCCACGATGACTTTTGCCAGAAAATCCTTGTCTTCGGCAATCAGGACTGTATGCTTCGTCATTTCTTGCTGTCTTCGATGATTTGAATCTGCTTTGCAACGCTGGATATGACGCGCTTGGCATTGATCGGCTTGGTGATATAGTCATTCGCACCCATATTGCCGGCGCGGAGTATCTCATCGGACTCGCTCACGGCGGATACGAATATAACTCTCGTGTGGTCGAAATCGTGATTTGACCTGATGCTGGAGACAAAAGAGAACCCGTCAACACCCGGCATCATCACATCTATGAGCAGAATGTCAGGGTTGACTTCGGCAAAACTGTTCAATGCCGACCGACTGTCATTGAAAATCTTAAGCTGGAATTCAGCTTTTTCAAGAATTTTCTCAAGCAGACGGGTGTTGAGTGGAATATCATCCACAATCATAATTGTGTATTTGGAACCATCTATTCCAGTAAGCTCATCGTATTCCATAGCAGAATTGTTTGGTTTTGGAGTGGATTATTCGGTTTTGTTTGAAATTATCAATCACGACCCTAATTTACAATAAAATCATGAAATATGCAACTCTTCGGCAGCAGTGATGCAATTTTGCTAATTAATTGCAATTGTGGAATTTATTTATTATTTTTGCCGCGTATAATAATGCGTTTTGTTAGCCTAAATAAGAAGTGACAATCAACAGAGTTACCATGGAAAAAAAATTCTATTCAATCTTCCTTTTTGCAGCGGCCGCATTCAGCGTGTCGTCATGTATGGACCTTGGATTTGACGTGAAAAACTTTACCAAGGGATCGTATTTCGCAAAAGAAGTGGTCAAGACCGAGATTGACCCTCAGCAGACCTGGAATCTTGCCAAAGCGGCATCAATCACCGTAACCACTTCATCCGAATCCAGAATCAAGGTGTTCGCCAGCAACGGACAGAAAGATATCCTCGTCATCGACAAGCTTGTATCCGGGACAGAGACCATCAATTTCGACGCCCTTGATACATACGCCAGGCTTATCGCCGTCAATATGAACGACGGTTCGATCCAAGAAACCGGAATCGGCGGTTCAGTCAATTTTGCCGGCACGAAATCCGTATGGCCAGCGCCTTGGGGTTCCCCTGTGAAGGCAGAGCTTGACTACAATTACAAGCAGTTCGATTATCAGACAGTCAAGTCGGATGTAGCCACCCCGGCATTCTCTGACGTCAATTATTCTGCCGCCATGTTCTGCTCAGAGTCCGGCACCTTCACCCTCAACCCTTGCTGGTACACATCCGAGTCCGGCCAGAGCGCAACTGTAGGTGTTTACTATTATCAGAATGGCCAAAAGGTTGAAGTTCCCATTTTCCAGAACGACAAACAGCAGGATATGCTTCAGTACCACGATATGTGGAGCGGCTGGCAGACCTACTGGGATGCCCATATGCCTTCTTTGACGGGTTACGGCAACTTCGTGGGCGATTATTTCCAGAGCCGCGGCATCAAGGTCACGGTCCCTGCCAATACCGCATTCGGATTCTATATTTACGGCGGAAATGACGGTGCAGGCCATTTTTACTCCGAGCCTGAATATAACACCGTCCCTTATTACTTCTATGCTGAAGCAAAAGCTCCGTATGTCGCTGATGAATTCGCAAAATACGGACATATCGCAATCATTGATGTTGAAGACCGCAGATATCTGGCATTCGATGACTGGTGCGAGCTCGCCCCTCATTCATACACCAACGCAGAGTACCGTCACCTCGTCTTCAGCCTTTCAGGCGACCTCAAGCCTTTCGGCAGCCCGGAGACCAACACCTTTATGCTCGCCTGCGAAGACCTTGGCGAAAAGGCCGACTATGATTTCAACGATGTCGTATTCGCCGTTTCTCACGTAGTCGGTTCAACTGAAGCGACTGTCAAGATTCTCGCCTGCGGAGGTACTCTTGACAACCATATCTGGTACGACCCTAACGTAAACGTAAGCGGTGATGAAGTTGACCTCGGTGAAATCCACAATCTCTTCGGTGTCAAGCTGGTTACTATGATCAACACCATTCAGGGAGCGTCCGGAGAAACCAGAGCCCCTGTGTATAAAAAGATCACAGTCAAGGAAGACTTCGCGATGTCTGCAACTGATATGGGAGGCTTCTACGTACGCAGCGAAGAACGTACCGCTACAATTGCGGCTCCCGGACACGGCAGCGTTCCATATATGATCTGTGTTCCTGTGGATTGGAAATGG
Organism: Bacteroidales bacterium; assembly: GCA_024401695.1. GTDB lineage: Bacteria > Bacteroidota > Bacteroidia > Bacteroidales > UBA932 > Cryptobacteroides. The sequence continues at coordinate 216,182 of JAKSKN010000002.1, read as the reverse complement.
CCTGCTGAGTTCATCTCCATCGTTGATGCTTATCCGAACTTTGCCACCTGGTGCGGCGATCACACCAAAGCCACAGACTGGCATTTGAATCCAGTTAATGACAAGGTTTATCCAAGACAGTATTAGGATACTCTCTTCAATACCCGTATTAATAGCGGTAGCTCTTTCGGCGGCATCCTGTTCCGATCTTACGATGTCGCTTCCGGAAGTCAAATATTACTGTGTTACCGTATCCGATGATCTTTTGTCCTTGTACGACATTTCGGTGTCATACAGGGACAAAGGCGTTATGAAGACCGGTGTCAAAATCAATAAAAACGTCTGGACACAAAGCATCGTCCAAAAGAGTTATTCAGCGGAAATTGAAGCCGTGATGACAGCCAAACCTCAGTCCGTTTCCGGGGAACTCCTGCAGAAAGATGCATTTGATATGAGCCTTGAATGCGAGATCATCTCAGAACGGGAATACAAGGACAGGTTTGGCCCGAAACCAGACACCAAGGCAGTTCCCGGCGGCAAGTCTGAAACTTTCACTTTCCGTGTACCTGTGGGAAGTGGCGGTTCCGAATCCATAAAAGCTCACGTGGCCCCGCTGAAGTTCAACAAGCATTTCGTATTCTCATACACAGTGGATGATTCATACGTAAACGGCTGGTCCAGAATTTTTGCCGTCAATAATGGCAAATGGATTGATGACGTTGAATTCTTCCACAAGGATGCCGTGCCGACCGAAGGGTCCAAAGGCTCGCCGTTGTGCATCTCGGACGGCTGCGGCAATGACAGACGTTTCACTTTCGGCGAAGCAATCTGGCCGAATGCAAATAATTCATACAATCCGGACGGGCTCATACGTGAAAACACTGTGTCTCCGTATGTCCCGTATATGACCTGGGAAGAATTGCAGATATTTGTGGATATGGGCAACGCCGTGTACTGGCACGACATCGACACCACAAAGTATAGCGATAACACAATCGAAGGAATAGTCGGCGGATTCAAGTATGACTACGACAAGACGCTTGAAAAGTTGGGATACACTATGCGGACCCTTGCGCAGCCTAACGGCAACCCGATTTATATTGAAGCGGCAGAAAAAAGTCCTCTTGTATGCCTGACACGCGCAACGCTGGAAGTAGATGACATATTTCCGAAGGAGGTCGAATCTTTGTACAAGCTCTGCGTTTTCGGCGGAACGAGTCCCGGCACGGTCAGCGAGAAGCTGTCCGAACTGAAAATGGAATCCGTTTCTGACAGGCCGAAACTCATAAGTATGCTGTCTCACCGCCCTACAATGGAAGAAGTTGGTATGTTCCGCGAAATATGCAGATTGTACGGGCGTGACGGCAAAGACAACATATGGGTAACGAGTTACGATGAACTCTATGATTATATAGAGATGAGACGCTCGGCAGAGATAACGGAGACCGTGAAAGATGGATACAAGTATTTCGAAATCACGGTACCCGATGCTTCGGCCTTGACTTACAAGGAGTTGACATTCATCATTGACGGCACAGACACTCCGGCGGAAATCGTATCGGACAACTTGTACGGTTTTTCAAGCGCCGTCCAGGGAGATGGCAGCGTGCTTGTCAACTGCAACTTTGACGAAAGTCTTCCAAAGAGGGCCGGGAAATTCATTTCACGGTATGAGAACGGTTTCAACGATGATGACAAGGAAAATGCAGAATATTTGATATCTTTGCTCAGGGACGACATCGCGGCGCCATTGAAAGACAAATTATATGACCTTAAGGAGCCGACGCGTGAAAATATGCCCGTAATTGGACATTACTCCCGCAATCAGATGAAGTACTACTTGAAATTATACCCTGACCATTCCGTTTCAGCCAGTCTGAAATGGTAGTCAAAAAAATGTATTTGAGATGAAACGACCTGTCTGTTTGTTGTTGATTGTATCCCTGATAGTCTCCTGCGCCAAGGAAAATTCCACCACCAGCGGCGGCAGCGGCAGTAGCAGTGGCGACAAGCCGAGCCCTGCCGCAAAACCTTCCACAGACCTGTCATGTGTATACCTCAGCGAAATCAACGGAGCCGAGGACTATGTGGAAATTTACAACGCCGGTCAGGAAACCGTGTCACTGGAAGGTGCAAAAATCCGCAGAATGAGGACTCTTGACGGCGCCGATGACGAGCAGACCCTCTGGGAAGGTACAGCAGGCATCACCCTGGAATCCGGCAAATACCTCTACCTTAAATATGAAGAAGGCAAGGAGAACGTGAGCACCAACCTGAAACGCAATCTTTCCGCCAAGAGGAACATGTATGTATGGCTGCAGGATTCGCAGAAGAAGAAAGTATCAGAATTCAAGCGCGGAACCAAGGGTTCGGGCTGGAATGAGGTTCACATGCAACCTGAGGAAAAGGAGTATTCCTACACAAATCCCTTTTCCCCCGCCGATGGAGAATGGCATTATGCGGCACCGACCCCAGGCACGGCCAACGGCACAAAGATGGGCGCAATCGACCAGACAATGATGTATGTGGTCATGAATGAGATCGACCTCAAGAACAGTAAAATCGAACTCTATAACAGCTCAACTGAGGAGATTGACCTGATGGGATTCCAATTGCGCTGGAGCAGAATCAACAAGGAAGGTGTAGCCGACAACAAGACGATATGGACGTCTGAGACAAGCTTGAAGATTCCTGCTAAAGGTTTTCTGGTCATTGATTCTGAGACTGACCTCTCCCCATATGTGCAGAAGAATCTTCACATACGTCTCAGAGATGCTTCCCATACTGATTTCACCGGTGAGAAATTGATTTGGGATGACGTAAAGAGGGGGGCCAAGGGTAGCGGCTGGACTATGGTCGACCTGTCTTCCCCGATTTCCGGAAGCATGGCAAGAGTCCCGGACGGCTCGGGTGATTGGTTTATGGTCAGCCAGCCGACAATCGGCAGTACCAACGGCAAGACCACAGGTGAGACCCTTCCTGACTGGGAAGGCTATTAGAAATAATGGCACAGGGCGAGGCCTGCCGTGTGACGGTTTTCCACCTCTCTTGCAACCCTGTTGACCGCGTGTGACTTTCGCCCGACATTGACGTCATAGTTTATGTCACGGTCATATAGATAGTATGCTTCAATCGAAGTGTGGGCATTTATTCTGTATTTCAATCCTGCCGTTGCACGGTACCGGCAGATATAGTTTCTCAACGACTCCGGTTTGGAGCCGTTGATTGTTTTCAGCTGCGACATGTCAACCTCCGGGCTGTTCAGGGTATTATACAGTTCTGCACCGATATATGGTACGATTGGAATATACGGGAACTTGTAAGACACTCGCAGTCTTGATCGCAGCACCAGAGCGGGATTTGCCTTCTCGGCAACGTTGACGCTGTCGGTACGAAACGAACATTGCACAAGTTCGCGAATGCCGATTCTGAAATTCCCGGCGTGAAAGGTGTATGCCGCACCCAACTCGGCCCGATGTCTGATGGTTTTGGTTTGTTTGGAAACGACTGCCAATGTATAGCCGCCAATTATATCCAAGCGCTTGACCGGCGAATATTTGGCTTCCACTGTCGTATACGATCTGTCGAACGATGCAAGGTTGTCTCGGAAACGCAGCTCTTCGGAAATGGTCAGATCAAGATTGCTTGTGGGTTTATAACCTAGGGTAACTGATGCCCTTGCCCGGAAATCCGAAGATTCTTCCTCCCTGTACCCGTCCTGTTTTTGGGCGGAGCACACAAGCGACGCCGTCAAGAAGGCAAGCAGCGCGAAAACAACCCTCATCTTCATTGTTTTTCCTTGAAAACAGAATCTACTGAGTTGCACGACTCTCCTGCCGGTACTTCATAATGGACCTTGACAATTGCAGAATCTTTCAAGAAATCGACTCCGCCTATTTCGACAGAAAGGACTTTTACCCCGAGCCTGTCCTCAAGATCCTTGACGAGCTCTGACCTTCTCTGAGGAGTTATCAGCTCAATCCTATCGTACTGCACAGTCTTCACGGAGACCAGGCGGGTGCATTTTCGTCCATCAAGAGCCCATAGCAGCAGGATGATGAAGAGATTGGATGCAACAAGTTCAGTATATGAGAGTTCAAGGGCCAGGCCATTGATGACAGAGATGCCGATAATGACGAAAAGATATGTCATTTCCCGCACGGGGATTGTCTCCGTACGGTACCTTATCATTCCGAATATTGCAAAAAGGCCGAGCGTAAGACCAATCTGCAATTTCACGTTGCCCATACAATATATCAGCAGAAACATCGTTGCACTGAAGATCAGAAGGGTGACAAGATACTCCCTGCGACGGCTCTTCCTATAATAGAATCCTCTGACAATGACGAGTCCGACCAGGAGGTTGAATACAAATCTGACGAGAAGATTGAGAAGTGAGACACCGTCAAACAGAGGAGTCCCGAGAAATGACAGTCCTACACCGGCATTGGCAAATTCTTCGGCGATAGTGGGATCGAATTCAGGCATATTTGTCTATCAGTTTATTCAGTTGGATAAGTCGTAATTTAAATCGTCCTTTAGGCAAATTCTTGTCGGTCAGCATCAGACCCGTACAATATTTGCTGAACCGTGTCGGAAATATTCTCATCTGAAGAAGGATGTCCTGCATCAATGAACGCTTGCGGCCGTCACGCTTCAATTCCAATATGGCAATTTCAGGCAGAGATGCGGAAGCTCCGTTCCGCGAATTTAAGAAATTCAGTTGATAATCAATGGTTACTCTCTCCGTTTTATCGTAATTCACAAGTGTGAGCCTGGAAAAATGGATTTCAACTGAAGGGCTGAGAACATTGCAATCCCAACGCGATTTATTCTTCGCCAGGTCTCTCGCATCAGGATTGGCAAGAAAATTCTCAAAATCAACAACCTCTATCTGCGCCCGCCTTTTCTTTGTCCGCCCCTTGTTTCCTTTGGTTTTTATTTCAAAGAAAGCGTCACCGGTGTCTTCATATATGCGTGTCCGCAATTTTTGCCTGGGCTCGCGTCCGTGAAGGTGAAGAAGGTAAGAATCGTGGCCGGGGGTGTCGAAATACAAAGTCCTGTACTCTGTTGTCCCACCAGCCGATGATTTCTGGAGAAAATAGGAACCCTTGCAGCTTTCAAGAACCGATGGGAGAAAACCGATAGGAATAATATACTTTGTATCCGTTCGATTCATCAGCTTTACGTCCTGCATTTCCGACAGGGTGATAGTCCGGAACGAATCAATCGGCAAAGATGTAGTCATATGTTTTTATGGAATACAATCTTCCGTTTGGAAGATAGTTGTATTGCTTGCTCTTTGTCCCATCGACGTTATACTCGTATTTTCGGACGCGGACAACCTTGTTGCGGTCATCATAGACCACTTCCTTCTCGACCAGTCCGTTTTCGCCGTACGTGGTCACGATTCTCTCTTTCTGTCCATACTGCGCATATTCAATCTCCTCGACGCAGCGTCCCTGATCATCGTATACTTTGAGGTGGTCCAGCCATCTCGTACTGGTCCTTTGTTCAACGTTCCATTCCTTTACGGTCAGATTCTTCCTCTTGGCTCGTTTCGCCAAAGTCTCAGGACTGATTTCCTGCCCCATCGCATTGGCGGAAACAACGATGGCGGTCAAGAAAAGAAAAAGTATTGAGTAAATTTTCATACTATCGAATAACTGGATTTCATCTGGCCTGCAACCATGCATTTTCCGGGCAGAATGGTTCTTTCCTGATTTTATCAAAAAACTGCAAGGCATCAGCATAGTTATCGGCATGGCAACTGACATAAACAACTGCCCACTGCCCCTGCTTGACGATGCGCGGGTCATAACCGTCGGCCTGAACCCGGGCATGGAGCCTGTTTGCATTTTCCTCGTAAATAAAAGAGCCGATTACTACATCATACTTTGAAGAAACGACGCTTTCTGTCTTTGCAGGACTCTGCCTGGTGGAAGCGACACTTTCTGTCTTTGCAGGATTCTGCCTGGTGGAAGCGACGCTTTCTGTCTTTGCAGGACTCTGCCTGGTGGAAGCGACACTTTCTGTCTTTGCAGGATTCTGCCTGGTGGAAGCGACGCTTTCTGTCTTTGCAGGACTCTGCCTGGTAGAAGCCTGACTGGAGGCCGTCCGAATCTCGTCATTGGTGCCGGGGCGCTTAGCTTCAGCCGCAGCGGCTTTTGCCTGTCTTTTAGCTCTGGCTTCAGCCTCAGCCCTCTCAAATGCTTTTTGCTGAATGGATTTGATCTCAGCAGCCCTCTCCCTGGCAGTCGGCCTCGCCGCCTTTATGGAGTCGTTTTCTGCCTTGCTCCGCTCCTGAGCCTTCAGGCGAGCTTCTTCAATCTGCTCGATTTTCCGCAATTTCGCTTCCATCTCATCGGATGTAGGACGTCCGGTAAGCTTGCGAAATGCATCACAACTTAAAATGCTGGCCAGCAGCATCGCAGCAATGCATATCTTTAAAAAATACTTCATATCAGTGCATATATCTTGGTGAATCTCAACTACCCCTTATTTACCCGCATCTATGACCTCCTTCTTGTATTGTGACGGCGTCATACCGGTGTAGTTCTTGAACGAAGTACTGAAGTAGCGAGGAGAATTGAAGCCGGATTGCTCTGCAATTTCAGCAAGAGGAAGATCAGTTGTACGCATCTTCTCTATCACATACTCCATACGGCACTTGTTGACATAATTCTGGAGATTCATTCCCGTGAGCTGCTTTACCTTATTATATAATACGGTACGACTCATATTCATTCCCTCCACAAGCATCCTCATATCCAGCTCTGCATTGCCTATGTTTTCACGCACGAATGTTTCAAAGGCTTTCATAAAGTTCTCATCGGCCGAACTGAACGTTGTCTCACGTGAATCAGGAATTGCACCTTCCGTAGAATAACGCTTCCTCACGAGAGCACGGCTGAGGAAGAGGTTGGTGATTGCGGTCTTAAGGTAATTCAAGTCAAACGGCTTGGTGATATAGTCATCTGCACCGTTCTTATAGCCAAGGATACGGCTGTTCTCATCGGTACGCGCCGTCAACAGGATTACAGGAATGTGGCTTACTGCAACTGTAGTCTTGACATAGCGGCAAAGGGCGAAACCATCCATCTCCGGCATCATCACGTCGCTTACGATGATATCGATGTTCTGACGGTTGAGAACTTCAATGGCTTCAATACCGTTCCCGGCGACGAATACCTGCTTTACGTCGTCCTTCAACTCGTCGCGCACATAGCTGCGCAGCTCAATATCGTCTTCTACGAGAAGAATTGACGCATCCTTCAATTCAACTACCGAAGAATACTCCTCCTTCGTAGGCAGCAGACTGCTGAGAGACACGGTCTCAAGATGTTCCTTTGCAATGCCAACCTGATCAGGGACGGGCTCGGATTTCTCTTCAGACCTGGCCTTCCTTGCCTCATCACGTGAAACGACAGGCACACTTTGCTGCTCAGGCGTTGCAGGACGAAGGACGGCGGTTTCCTTTTCCATCGGAGCGGCAGGCACGCCCGCCTCGATGTCGTCATCTGCAAAGAAGTCATTGAGAATCGTCTTCATCCTGTCAGCCTGCTTATACACTCCCTTCAAGCGCTTTTCATTAGGGTCTCCTTCCGGCAGATCCTTCAGCACATTCTCAAGCGGCCCCATAATAAGCGTAAGCGGTGTGCGCAGATCGTGGCTCAGATTGACAAGGTTGCTCAGACGCGACTGATCCTCAGGAGAGATTTCAGGGGACTTGTCATTATCGGCCGCAGGTTTATGTTTCGCATACTTCTCAAAATATAGATAGCCGAAAGCAGCGACCGCCAGGAGAAGACATATCACGAAGAACCACCAGGACTCGTACCACTTGTTCTTGACCGTGAATCTGCCTACATTCTGCCAGTCTGTCCACTCACAGCCGCTCGTCGAGCAGGATACGTTTATGTCGTATGAGCCCGGATTGCAGGACGAAATCTGCAGGACCGGCTTGTCCTTTTCATAAACGGTGTTGTTCAATTTGAAGCGGTACTTCTTGCCGGAACGTACAACATCCTCGTTGACAAACACTTTAATTTCAATATCACTTGTCGTTGATTTGACCCTGACTTTATCAAGGTTCTCCAGCATGACGCCATCCACGCTTATTGATTCAAGCCGTATGCCCGGCGTATCCTGCGTGCGGATGGAAAAGTCCGAATCTATGCGTACGAGGTGGGTTGACCCTGCAAGATAGACATCTCCGCTTGTTGAGAGAAGGCAAGGCTTGGGATTGAAGCCGGACGATGATGATATGCCCTCTGCAACGCCCAGGCGATAGAAAGACTTTGTTGACGGGTTGTAGATGAACACGTCGTGGATCGTGGACACAAGTACCTTCCCGTTTTTGTCGACTATCACACCTCTTGCACCCTTGATAAACTCATTTTCAATCAGTTCATAGGTATTCGACCAAAGGTTATACACAGCAAGGCCCTCTTCCGTGGCCATCCAGAGGTGCTCTCCTCCATCATAAGCGGTGGAATAGATGCGCACATCCGGGCCAAGGTCATATACGACACTCATCAGCATGGAATTGGGGTCGTACTTGAAAAGGAAGCGTGAATTGTTGAAGTACTGAGTAGTATTGTTGCCCGATGAAGCTATTATCCTGGAATTGGATGTCGTTCCGGCAGGGACGGAGATCGAGCGAATCTCCTTGCTTGCGGAATCGTAGGAATAGAACGAGTCTCCGGTCGTAATATAGACCAAACTCCCCTGTCCCTGGATGACTTCGTATGTTATGCCCGAATTCGGCTGGTCAAGAATGGGACTTCCAAAAATAAACGGAGACACCGCTCCGCTTGCCGGATCGAAAGCACAGAATCGCCTTGGATAGTCGAAAAACAGAAGTTTCCCGTCCTGCAGTCTGGCAAGTGACACCGGTTTCATATCGGCAGTGGAAGGATATCTGCGGAAAGAAGCCGTCTCCGGATCATAACTGGCAATACCGGACCCGTCAGTCGCACACCAGATGCGACGGTCGGAACCATATTGGAAAATATCGTTCAGTCCATCGGGGCAGAGGGCGCCGTTTCCTTCGGTAATGCTGTATTCCACCGCCTTGGAACGGACCATAGTGAAAAGTCCGCCCTTAGCCCTTCCGGCGTAGATCACACCGGCATTGTCGATGGCAAGGGAAATCACGGAATTGACAGGAAGAGAATTCCCGCCTTCAAAATCGTGCTTGAGCGACGTGATTGTCCCGGTTTCCGGATAGTAGACGCTCATCCCGTGAAGCGTACCTATATATATAATACCGTTCTGTTCTGCAAAAGCGGTGACAAAATTGCTCAGCAGGCCGCTGTTCTCTGCCGAGAACCTTTCTATCAGTTCAAGATTGCTTCCATACACTTCAAATCCTTCCGCCTTCCTGGCTACATAGACGTGATAGCGTGAATCGACGAAGATTTCGGAACTCTGCCCAAGATCTGCAGGCGGAGTGAGGACTGTATCGGAATTCGGATCATAAATGAGGACCCCGCGTTCTCTCGAGAAGAGCAGGACCCTGCCGGATGTCCACGGAAGCATCTTGTCAATCCTGAAAGGCCTCTCACTTGAGAGAGGGCGGACATCGCTTATGGTACCGGACTCATAATCATACTTCCTGAGTGTGTCCAGCTGGCCGAAATAGCAGCCGATTCCGTCTGCAAAGGCGCTGTAGGCAAGAAAGTCATAACGGTCGAAATCATCGGTGGCGCTGTTGTAACGGGCCACACCGCGTTCTGTCATCGCCCACACATTATCAGCCTTGTCGGCATACACGCCGTAAATGGAGTTGGACGGAAGCGACCTGTCGTTATCGGCATCGTATAGATAAAGATGCTGCTGGTAATTGTCAATCCTGGTCAGACCTTCCAGAGAGGAAAGCCAGACATAGCCGCGGGGCTGGCAGAATATGCCGGTAACAGTAGTCGGGATGCCTGATCCCGGGGGGAAGAGCTGATAGCTGAAGTGGTCAGCCGCGCCTGTCTGTACCGGGAATATGCCGAGCAAAGACAGCGAAGCGACAAATAACAATATATTTTTTTTCATGACAACGGTTGTACTTTTCACAAAATTAAGACAATATTTGGAAGTTTCAAATAATTGACAGTATGAAAGTCAAAAATTGAAATGTATTCACAAATATATTTTATATATTTGGGCACCGAGAATCACGAAACAGGCAATCCAGATGAAAAAATTCTTATCACTCCTGGCCTGCTGCACACTGCTTGCCAGCTGCAGCACGGTCAAGAATGGAGTTGAAGTCACCACTGACGACGGGTCAAAAGTCAGGGTGCAGGCAGTAAGCGAGGGCATCTTCCACGTCACATCAATCCCTCAGGGCGAAAAATTCTCCACACGGCCTTCGATTATCATCGTTCCCCAGCAATCCTCGGTAAAGGCTGAAATTATCAGGACAGACAGCACGACCGAAGTCGCAACTTCTCTCTACAGGGCGGTGATTGACAACGGAACCGGCTCCGTGTCATACTTCAAGGCCGACGGAGAAGCAATCACAATGGAAGACCACAGGGAATTCTCCCCTGTCGAGGTCGAGGGAGACAAGGCCTGGACCGTACGCCAGGTGTTCGCATCCGACGACAACGAGGGATTCTTCGGTCTGGGCCAGCATCAGGCCGACGAATGGAACTACAAGGGCCGCAACGAGGAGCTTTTCCAGTACAATACCAAGATCAGCGTGCCTTTCGTCGTCTCCTCAAAAAAATACGGCATCCTCTGGGACAGTTACAGTTTCTGCCGCTGGGGTGACCCGAGGGACTACGAGTCTCTTGAAAAAGTGTTCACCCTTTACGACAAGGATGGTGTGGAGGGTGCCCTTACCGGAACCTATGTTCCGTTCCGCGGCGAGACTCTGGTCCGACGCGAAACCGGCCTGAATCAGGAATATCTCCGCACCCCGCAGTGCGACATAGTGATGAATTCGCCGGAAGGCTTCAATTTCAACGGTTCGAAAGTGACCTACGAAGGTTTCCTTGAGCCATCCCGGACAGGCACCTACCGTTTCCGCCTCTATTACGCCGGCTACACGAAGGTTTTCGTGGACGGCAAGGAAGTGATGCCGGAAGTATGGCGCACCGCCTGGAATCCCAACGCCCGCAAGTTCGAAGTGGACCTGCAGGAAGGCGTCAGGACACCGATCCGCATCGAATGGCTTCCGGACGGCGGCGTGAGCTATTGCGGCCTGCGCGCCCTCTCCCCTGCTGACAAGGCCGAGCAGGCCAAGATGAGCTGGTGGGGCGAAATGCAGCGCCAGATAGACTATTATTTCATTGCTGGCGACAACATAGATGAAGTCATCGGCGGCTACCGCACTCTTACCGGCAAGGCCCAGATAATGCCGAAATGGTCATTGGGCTACTGGCAGAGCCGTGAGCGCTATACCTCTCAGGCTGAAGTCGTCGGCACCCTCAAGGAGTTCCGCGACCGCGGCATCGCTGTCGACAATATCGTACAGGACTGGCAGTACTGGCTTCCTGACCAGTGGGGCAGCCACGAATTCGATGCGTCCCGTTTCCCTGACCCGAAGGGAATGGTCGACAGTATCCACACAATGAACGGCCGCTTTATGATTTCAGTCTGGCCGAAATTCTACCGCTATACGGAGCATTTCAAGGAAATGGACGAAAAAGGCTGGATATACCAGACCGCCATACGCGACAGCGTCATCGACTGGCTGGGCTACGAGCAGTCTTTCTACGACGCATACTCAGAGGGCGCACGCAAACTCTTCTGGGGGCAGATGCGCGACCACCTCGCCCCTCTCGGCATCGACGCCTGGTGGATGGATGCCAGCGAGCCGAACATCCACGACTGCACGGATATGGACTATCGCAAGGCTATGTGCGGCCCTACCGCCCTCGGCACATCTACGGAATATTTCAACGCATACGCGCTGATGAACGCGCAGGCCATCTACGAGGGCCAGCGCGGATATGACCCGGACACCCGCGTGTTCCTGCTTACCCGCAACGGCTTCGCCGGCCTCCAGCGCTATTCCACCGCATCCTGGAGCGGCGACATCGGCACGCGCTGGGAAGATATGAAGGCGCAGATCAGCGCCGGACTCAACTATTCCATCTCCGGCATCCCGTTCTGGGGCCAGGATATCGGAGGCTTCTCCGTCGAGAACCGTTTCGTCAATGCGATGAACCTCTACACCGCCACAGGCAAGATAAACGCCGATATGGAGGAATGGATGGAGATGCAGGCCCGCTGGCACGAATGGGGCTTCCTCACCCCGCTCTACCGTGCACACGGCCAGTTCCCGTTCCGCGAGCCGTGGCTGGTAGTACCTGAAGACTCCGACGCGTACAGGGCCATTCTCACCGCCAACCAGATGCGCTATATGCTTCTGCCATACATCTATACGCTCGCTGCTCGCGTCCATTTCGAGGACTACACGATGATGCGTCCTCTCGTGATGGACTACCCTGACGACCCTGCCGCCTGCAACATCGGCGACGAATATATGTTCGGCGACGCATTCCTCGTTTGTCCGGTATATGAATACAAAGCCCGCAACCGCGAGGTCTATCTGCCTGAAGGCGACTGGTACCTGCTCGGGCAGACAGAAGTCATCAAGGGTGGCCGGACGATTGTCGCCGACGCCCCTTATTCCCACATTCCTATATTTGTCCGCGACGGACAGATATATCCTGTGGGAGAATATATCCAAAGCTCCGCCGAGCCGCAGAACGACCTTCAATTCCAGGTTACCGGCGGCAGGGATGCACATTTCACTCTTTACGAAGATGAAGGCACCAACTACAATTATGAAAAGGGGGCCTTCAGCAACATCAGCTTCGACTGGGATGCCGAAAGCCGCACGATGACCGTCGGAAAGCGCGAAGGCTCATTTGAAGGAATGGCCGCCGAGCGCGAATTCACATTCGAAGTGACTTGTCACGGAGAAAAACTTGAATCAAAAACAATCAGATATGATGGAGAAGCACAGACTATTGCTTTCTAGCCTCCTCATCGCTGCAACCGCAGCCATCCTGATGTCCTGCACACCGTCATCGCCAAGGGCTGTGGAAGATTTCAACTTCGGCTGGCGTTTCCAGCTCGGAGACGACATAGCATATGCAGGAACCGGCTTTGACGACGCATCGTGGCGCGAGCTCCACCTGCCGCACGACTGGAGCATCGAAGGTGAATTCTCCGCATCCAATCCCTCCACGCCAAGCGGTGGAGCACTGCCCGGCGGCATTGGCTGGTACCGCAAGACATTCGAGACCCCTGACGGCGTGGCTGAAGGCAAACGCGTATTCGTCGAATTCGACGGAGTCTTTATGAACAGCACCGTCTATGTGAACGGGATCGCACAAGGCACGCGGCCTTACGGATATTCTTCCTTCACCTATGATATCACCGACGCCCTTTCCCCGGAGGGCATCAACTCCATAGCGGTGCGCTGCGACAATGCAGACCAGCCGAATTCCCGCTGGTACGCCGGCTGCGGCATCTACCGCAACGTCCGCCTCGTGACGGTGAATCCCGAGCACGTCGCCTACAACGGCCTGTACGTCACCACGCCGGAGATTGCCGACGACAAGGCGACCGTCCACGTGGAAGCAACCGTTGAGGGTGCCGTGTCCAACGGCGTCTGCTTCAAGATTCTGGACGCAAAGGGCAGGAAAACCGCTTTTGCGGAAGCCGTCGAGATCGGGCAGGGTCTGTGGGCCGCCGACCTCGAGGTCAAGTCACCTCATCTGTGGGACATCGATGACTGCTACCAATACACTGCCGTCGCCTATGTCAAGGCCGAAAAGGAAATCCGCGACATTTATTCAACATCTTTCGGTTTCCGCACCCTGGCGTGGGATGCCGAAAAGGGATTCTACCTCAACGGGCGCAACGTCAAGCTGCTCGGCGTATGCCTGCATCACGATATGGGATGCCTCGGCACCGCCGTACACCGCCGCGCGCTTGAACGCGAGCTTCAGATCCTGAAGGATATGGGAGTGAACGCCATACGCACCTCACACAACCCGCCGGCACCGGAATTACTGGAACTGACAGACAAAATGGGGTTCCTCGTAATGGACGAGGCATTCGATATGTGGCGCAAGCGCAAGACGGAGTTCGACTATGCACGCTTCTTCGACGAGTGGCATCAGCGCGACCTGCAGGATTTCCTTCGCCGCGACCGTAACCATCCTTCAGTGGTAATGTGGAGCGTGGGCAATGAGATCCTCGAACAGTGGAACTCCGACGAAGACAATGTCAAGAATCTTTCGGCAGAGCAGGCCAACCTGCTGATGAATTTCTTGGGCTCGCTGCCACAGTATGAGGCAGGTGACGACAATCCGAACATCGTGCTGACCAGACATCTCGCTGCCCTGGTGCGCGAAATGGACACCACCCGTGCCGTCACGGCCGGCTGCAACGAGACGCAGCCGGTCAACAACCTGCTCCGCGCAGGCGTACTCGACGTCTATGGTTTCAACTACCATCCCCAGGACTACGATTCCTGCCACGTATGGTATGCCGGCAAGCCGCTCATAGGCTCGGAGACCGTCTCCAGCCTCAACAGCCGGGGCATTTACTTCCAGCCATCGACCAATCTTGAAAAACACCCCGAACAATGGTGGCTTGCATACGAGACGGAGCACCATCAGTGTACTGCGTATGATGCTTGCTGCGCCCCTTGGGCAAACTATCACGAAGAGGCCTGGAAGGCCGTCAGGGACCGCGACTTCATAGCCGGGACGTTTATCTGGACCGGGTTCGACTACCTCGGCGAACCTACTCCATACGGCTGGCCTTCACGTTCAAGCTACTTCGGAATCGTGGATCTTGCCGGATTCCCCAAGGACTCATACTATTTGTACAAGTCGGAATGGACCGACGACACCGTGCTACACCTCTTCCCTCACTGGAACTGGACTGATGGCGAGCCTGTGGATGTCTGGGCATATTACAACAATGCCGACGAAGTCGAGCTGTTCGTGAACGGGAAATCGATGGGAAGGCAGAGCAAGACTGCGGACGTCCTGCACGTGCAGTGGCTCGGAGTGCCGTTCGAAGCAGGAAAGATTGAAGCGGTGTCATACAAGGACGGAGTGGAAGTGGCGCGTGAGGCGCGATACACCGCCGGCAAGCCGGTCGGTCTCAAGGTCTCCCCTGACAGGCTCACCATTTCGGCCGACGGCTATGATCTCAGCTACGTCACCATTGAAGCATTCGACGCCAACGGCCACATAGTCCCTACCGCAACGGATATGCTGCATTTCAAGGTTGACGGCGAAGGCGAACTGGTCGGCGTCGACAACGGAAACGCCGCCGATACAACCTGTCTGAAAGGCAGCGACAAGGCCCTCTTCAGCGGCAAGGCGCTTGCTGTGGTCCGTTCCGTCAAAGACCGCCCCGGCACTGCCACGCTTTCCGTCTCTTCTGATTTTGCTACAGTAAAAGTCAATATCAAAACTCAATAACCGAAAATGAAAAAAACCTTATTCATCGCCCTCGCGCTTCTTCTCTGCATCAACGCATCGGCCAGACTCAGCGTCAAGCAGCCTTGCTCAGACGGAATGGTTCTCCAGCAGAATACCGAATGTATGGTCTGGGGGCACGCCTCAGCAGGCGCATCCGTTTCAGTGACCACAAGTTGGAACGGTCGTTCATACAATGCAAAGACCGATTCCAAAGGCGTCTGGAAAGTATATGTCAAGACACCTGCGGCCTCATACACCAACTATAGCATCAAAGTCAGCGGCGACGGCAGTTCGCTCACCATCAGCAACGTCCTGATAGGTGAAGTCTGGCTCGCCTCAGGCCAGTCAAATATGGAGATGCCGATCAGAGGTTTCGGCAACTGTCCAGTCGAGGGCGCGGCCGAAGCGATCGCTTCACCTTCCCTCAAGGACAAGGTGCGTATGCTCTACGTCAAGATATACCAGCCTGACGAACCTATTGAGGATGTCCACGAGACCGACGGTTGGCTCGACGCCGATGCCAACACCATTCCGGATATGAGCGCAACCGCCTTCTTCTTTGCCCGCAAGCTCAACGAGATGCTTGACGTCCCTGTCGGCATCCTTTCATTCCCCCGTGGTGGCGCAGCCGTCGAGAGCTGGCTTCCAAAAGAGACCCTTGCCGCCTGGGGTGATGACGTCTCTCCGGAGAAAATCAACTCATACACCGAATGGACTGTCCCTTACAGGATGTACAACGGTATGCAGAAGCCGGTCCAGGGATACACTGCAAAGGGTTTCATATGGTATCAGGGATGCACCAACGTTGGCGAAGACGCGAAATTCGTCACCCGTATGACTGAACTCATCCGCCAGTGGCGCTCTGACTTCGGCGACAACGGCAGCCGCCTTCCATTCTATATGTGCGAGATTGCACCTTATACATATACCGGAGTGCAGAGCGGCACCGCCGCCCTTCTGCGCGAAGCTCAGCACGAGGTTGCCCGCACGGTTGACAATTGTGCCATCATCGTCACCAACGACCTGGTCTACTCTTACGAGAAAAAGAATATCCATCCTTGCCAGAAACAGCCCGTCGGCGAGCGTCTCGCCTATCTCGCCCTCAATCGCGACTATGGTTTCAAGCGCATTGCCTGCACCTATCCCGAGGCCGTCCGCGCCTACAGGCCGCAGCCGCGTCAGGGTTTCCAGATGGGATCTCAGATCTGGGTGGAGTTCAAGAACTGTCCTAACGGCGTAAGCCGCGAGTATGAGATCGATGGGCTCGAGATCGTAGCCAAGGACGGGACCGTGGTCCCGGTCACTGAAGCCCGCTTCCAGCCGGAGATTCAGACTCTCTTCATCAACTGTTCCGAGATCGACCAGCCGGTTGAAGTCCGTTATGGTTGGGGGGATTTCAAACCTGGCAATCTGAAGAGCGTCGAGGGGCTCCCGTTCACACCGTTCAGAATCAAGGTCCAGTAAACTTTTTCGTACAGACGCAGTCACTCGCGTCTGTACGAAATACTAGAACTGCCAGGAGGCATTCAGACCGATGTACGCGTCGTATGGCGAATAGCGGCGGATCGAGTACTTGTTGGAGGCGTCAAGTGTAAGGTCAGTCGCACGGGCGCTCAGAGGGATGAACCCCTGAAGGCTGAGAATGAGATTACTCCAACTCTTGCTGACGCGGAGGTGGACGAATGACGACTGGCCAAGTTCGGAATCTCTCGTATTGACGGGGCTTGCATAAATGGCGCTTGCGGCAATGGACCAGTCATACGCGAGGGCAACGGAAGGAAGGATCGCGAGGGAATAGTAGGCATAGCGGTCAGACAGGCCTTTTACCACTATGTGATTGTCAAACACCGTTCCGGTCAGGGAAATGGACAGCCTGCCGACCGTATAGAGCAACATCGCACTGGCCTTGAATATGTTGTTAGTTCCGTTGTTCTCATATACGCGGTATGGATACGCGTACTCATGGCTTTTCACTTGAGACGATGTGCCTAATATGCCGTCAACGTGAATGTAGCTGGCATTGACATTGAGCATGAAAAAGTCACCGTCAAGGGTCGTGTGGTCCGTAATGTAATCCAGACCTATTTCGCTGGAAAGCTCCGGATTGATATTAGGGGAGCCCTTGTAATAATAGCGCTTCGCGACATCGTAGACAGGGTAAGGATATATCTGGAAATTGCTCGGGCGTCTTATCATCCTGCTGGCAAGGAACCTCAGATGATGATGAGGGACCATCTGGAAGCCGGCGATGAACTTGCCCGTGAATTCATTCTGCTGCTTGACGAACGGCTCGGCATTAGCCTCCTTGAGGTTATAGTTATACATCTGATATTCAGCGGATAACTTGAGACGCCATTTACCCAGCTCCCATTCAGTCCGGAAAAAAGGAGACACGAAGCCGATACGGGCGCTCATATCAACGTCCTTTTTGATGACACCAAGGCCAGGATTGAATTCCTCGTAGCGTCGGTATGAGATGTCGTTGAATTTGTAATTTGCACCGGCAGTGATGGAACCGGACTTCATAAGGCCTTTCGGCTTGAAGTTATATGCATATTCAAGCTTGCCCGAAAAATTATTGGCCTTGTTGTCCATATCATAGAACCTGTTCTCACCGAACACCATCTTGCTGCCGGTCGGATTGTACTCATATCGCGCCTCAGCGGTGAGCTTGGAATTTTTGAACTGATGGGTATATTTCAAGTTGGCCGAGGCGGACAGGCCATCGCCATCCTCGGAAGAATTATTTATAAGGAATGAGCCAACCTCGGCGTGGGCAAAATCTGCTCTCGTTTTCGAATATGTTTCAAAGAGCTGCACGGAAAGGGCATCCTTGTCAGTAGGCTTGTACTCCATAAAGAGGCGGGCCATCTGATAGTCACTCTTCCGCGTCGTGGTGTCAGATGAATATGTCACCTCCGGGCTTGAATTCATCCTTTCTTCGAACGTGGTGGCCGGCCTGTACATATCATAGGCGACCCAGGCATAAAAGGAGAATTTCTTCCTGTTGTAGTTGTATTGTACAGTCGGCTGCAATTCATATAACGAGTATGCCGAAAGGTTCAGCTTTCCGGAAGAGCCTTCATTACGTGGCCGGAGGGTGAAATTGATCGAGCCTCCGTGTCCGTTGCTCTGGTAGCTTGAGACCGGGTCCTCGGAGATCTGGATCTGCTTTACGTCCGCCAGGTATGTCTGTGAGAGAAACTGCTCCTTGCTGTTGCCCACACTGAAGCCGTTCATCTGGATATCATAGTTCTCGAAAATGCCGTTGCCCGGACGGTTGAGAAGCTCGGGCAGCATACGCAGAACCTCTGATACAGACATCGTCCCGGGCAGTCCGAGTTCATCGACGTTGATGTATTTCGAGTCATTCTTGATCTCTACCTTATAATTCTGTGCGTAGCCTGCGGCACAGAGCAGGATGGCAGACAATACTGTTGTAAGGAACCGTTTCATATTGCAAATATATAAAAAAGGTCCGCGATACCCTCGCGGACCTTGATGAATATTGCAACGTACTGATTAGATGTACATATTGACGATTGCTTCGTAAAGCTCCTGCTGGCCGCTGATAGCCTTAGGCTCGCCGTTCTTCTTGGCGAACTCGACAACCTGCTCGAGAGTGAGCTTGCCGTTCTCGAAGTCCTTGCCCATACCGGCGTCGTAAGAAGCATAGCGCTCCTTGACCATCTGAGGGATAGGTGACTTCTCGAGGATCTCAGCTGCAACGAGGAGTGCGCGTGCCATAACATCCATACCTGCGATATGAGCGATGAAGATGTCCTGGAGATCGGTGCTGTTGCGGCGGGTCTTGGCGTCGAAGTTGGTACCACCTACAAGGCCGTTGCCCTTGATGATAACCATCATAGCCTGTACAAGCTCGTAGATGTCGATTGGGAACTGGTCGGTATCCCAGCCGTTCTGGTAGTCACCGCGGTTTGCATCGATGGAGCCGAGCATACCGTTGTCGACTGCGCACTGGAGTTCGTGCTCGAAGGTGTGACCTGCGAGGGTGGCGTGGTTGACCTCGATGTTAACCTTGAAGTCCTTCTCAAGGCCGTGTGCCTTAAGGAAGCCGACTACGGTCTCGGTGTCAACGTCATACTGGTGCTTTGTAGGCTCCATCGGCTTAGGCTCGATGAGGAATGTTCCCTTGAAGCCCTTTGCACGAGCGTAGTCGCGTGCCATTGTGAGCATAGTTGCCATATGCTCCTTCTCACGCTTCATATCGGTGTTGAGGAGAGTCATATAACCCTCACGGCCGCCCCAGAATACATAGCACTGGCCACCGAGCTCGATGGTAGCGTCGATAGCGTTCTTGATCTGAACCATTGCGCGTGCTGCGGTGTTGAAATCAGGGTTGGTTGATGCACCGTTCATATAACGCTTGTTGCCGAATACGTTGGCAGTGCCCCAAAGGAGCTTGATGCCGGTCTCAGCCTGCTTTTTCTTAAGGTAAGCGACTACTTCCTTGAGATTTGCCTCGTACTCCTCGATGGTAGCAGCCTCGTCAACGAGGTCAACATCGTGGAAGCAGTAATACTCGATGCCGAGTTTCTGCATGATCTCGAAACCGGCGTCAACCTTAGCTTTAGCGCGCTCTACAGGGCAGGCTGCAGCATTCCAAGGGAAAGTCTTGGTACCGCCACCGAACTGGTCAGCGCCCTCTGCACAGAGAGTGTGCCACCAAGCCATGGCGAACTTGAACCAATCCTTCATCTTCTTGCCGGCTACAACCTTCTCAGGGTCATAGTAGTGATAAGCCATTGGATTCTTTGAATCCTTGCCTTCGAATTTGATCTTATCGATCTGCGGGAAATACTGTGACATAAAAATTAGTGATTAAGTATATGTTAATTTATTGATTTCTCCACTTCTGCCTTCCAGCGTGCGTAAGCCTCTTCGAGAGGTGCCTTCCATTCCGGATTAGGCTCTATGACCTCAACCTTGTTGAGCGTGGCGAATGCTTCATCGGCGGTCTTGTAGATACCTGCACCGAGGGCTGCGCCGCGTGCTGCACCGAGTGATCCGTCAGTGTCGAAGAGTTCGATGCTGGCATCGCACAGGGTGGCAAGGGTGATACGGAAGATAGGATTGAGGAAGGTGTTGGCCTTGCCTGCGCGGATGACGTTAGGCTTGAGGCCGAGATTCTTCATAATATCGATACCGTAGCGGAACGAGAAGGCGATACCTTCCTGCTCTGCGCGGAGGATGTGTGCCTTGGTATGGCGTACGAGGTCGAGGCCGACGATGCGGGCGCCGATGTTGCGGTTCTCAAGGACACGCTCCGCACCATTGCCGAACGGAAGGACGACGAGGCCGTCGGATCCTACAGGGACAGTCTCGGAGAGGTTGTTCATCTCTGAGTAGCTGAGGTCCGGAGTGATGTTGCGGCGACACCACGCATTGAGGATGCCGGTACCGTTGATGCAGAGAAGGACACCCATACGAGGGTCAGGGCTGTCGGTTACGTGGAGGAAGGTATTCACGCGTGACTTAGGGTCTGCCTTCGGAAGGTCGGTCACGCCGTAGACGACACCGCTGGTGCCGCCGGTAGCTGCGATTTCGCCCGGCTTGAGGACGTTCAGCGAGAACGCGTTGTTCGGCTGGTCGCCGGCACGGTAGCTGACCGGTGTGCCTTCAGGGATGCCGAGAAGTATCTCGACTTCCTTGGTGGTGCGGCCCTGGATACCGAGGGCAGGGACGATGTCGCAATATTTATCATTGGAGATGCCGTAGTTGTCGGTGACGAAGTCGGCACGCCTGTTTTCCTTGAAATCCCACATAATACCTTCTGAAAGGCCTGTGGCTGTGGTGGTCACCTGGTTTGTAAGAAGATATGCGATGTAGTCGCCCGGGAGCATGAACTTATAGACCTTCTCGAAGGTGACAGGCTCGTTCTGCTTGACCCAGGCAAGCTTGGATGCCGTGAAGTTGCCCGGAGAATTGAGCAGGTGCTCCATACATTTGTCATATCCTATCTTGTTGAGCGCATCGGCACCGATTGCGACAGCACGGGAGTCGCACCAGATGATGGCATCGCGGACAGGCTTTATGTCCTTGTCAACAGCGACAAGTCCGTGCATCTGATATGAAATACCGATTGAGACCACCTGGGACATATCATACTCCTTTGACATTTCCTTGATCCCCTCGCACATATATTTCCACCAGGACTGAGGGTCCTGTTCCGCCCAGCCTTTCTGGGCAGCCTTGATAGGTGCTTCGGATTTAGGATTTGTGGAAGAGCACACGCCCTTTCCGGTTTTAACGTCCAGGAGGGCTACTTTTACAGATGAAGAGCCGACATCGATGCCTAATGAATACATAGAAAGGTATATTTGGTTGTAATTATTGGAGCAGGATACGGGAGTCGGACCCGCCTCCTCGGCTTGGGAAGCCGATGCACTACCGATGTGCTAATCCTGCATAAGCCGTCCGGCAATCAGTTTACAAATATAAGAAATAACTCAGAACATTAAAATACATATTTTTCTGCTTTTCTTTTTTTTCATTCCATTGCCCGCAGGAAGTCTTGTGATATATTGGGGTGTCATAAAAAATCAAGAGCTATGAAGTGTTTTGAATTCGTGTCGAGAATTGCTCTCACAATCCTGTCGGTCGGTGTTCTGGCGACCGCATGTCTCAATCTCATTTCCCAGGAAGGAAATGCCTCTATCAGAATCGCTTTCGACGGTTTTTCCGCAGGTACCCGCGCGGGCTGGAACGCCCTGGACATTCCGGACACCGACGATTTCATCCTTACGGTGACCGATGTCGATGAAAACGTGATTTATGACGGACGCTTCGGCGACTCGCCAGAAAACCTTCTTGTCAGGCCGGGTGCCTACACCATAACTGCGGTATCCGTACCTTTCGACGGTCCGGGCTATGAAATCCCGGTATTCGGCGACACGCAGGTGGTTGTGGTGGGTGCCGGCGAGCAGGCGATGGTCACCCTGACCTGCAGTATGGTCAACTGTGGTCTGAAACTAAATGTCGAGAAAGGCTTCAGGACAGCGTTTCCAATGGGGATACTGTATATATCTGATGTGCACGGCAGTCTGATGCACGCCTATGACGAAACCCGCACCGCCTACCTTTCTCCCGGAGAAGTCACGGTCTCCGTCGATGACGGAAGCGTTTCGCGTGTCCTGTTCAGGAAGAGGATGGAGGCACGTCAGATGCTGTCCCTCGACCTCTCGGCATCAGAGGGCTCCCTGCCTGCCGAAGGAGGCATCAGCATAGGCGTCGACACCACAAGGGAGTGGCTGAATGACAGGATAGTGGAAGGAGAAGACAGCGACGACGGCGAAAGCGCCGAAGGGGCGATGAGCGTGAGCGAAGCCCGTTCAGCTGCGCTGGACGGCACCGGGGCAGGCAGGAAAGTCTGGGTATGCGGATATATCGTCGGATGCGCGACGTCGACCACAAAGATTGAATTCGAGGAGCCATTCACCAAATCGACCAATATCATCATCGGTGACCGGTCGGTAAGTTCAGACAGGGAATATTGTATGTCGGTGGAGCTTCCGTCAGGCGGGGTGCGCGACGCCCTTTCCCTTCCAGAACACCCGTGGATCCACGGGCAGCGGGTCCTGCTGTACGGGACGCTGACGCCTTCCTATTTCGGAATACCGGGGCTGAAGGCCGTGTCTGCATTCCAGTTTCCATAAAAAAATTCGCGAGGCACGTGCATCCCTGCACGCACCCCGCTACTTAACCTAAACTTAAACTATGAAAAACTTCAAAAGCAAAGTTATGAATTATTTCGGCATTTCTGCAAGTATTTCTTCAGATTTCTTTATTTCTTCGTCGGAGATACTATAATTTATGAGGTTGCCGCGCAAATACTGGTCATATGCCGACATATCCATAAGTCCGTGTCCGGTGAGATTGAAGAGGAGAACCTTCTCCTCGCCGCTTTCCTTGCAGGCCATTGCGCGACGGATGGTTGCCGCAATGGCGTGTGAGGATTCCGGAGCCGGGATGATGCCTTCAGACTTGGCGAAAAGCACGGCGGCATCAAAAGCCTCGATCTGATTGATGTCCATACCCTCCATATAACCGTCCTTGGCAAGCTGAGTCACAACGGCACCGGCACCGTGGTAACGGAGACCGCCGGCGTGGATATTTGCAGGCTGGAACTGGTGGCCGAGGGTGTACATAGGGATGAGCGGAGTATAGCCGGCCTCATCGCCATAGTCATATGACAGGATGCCGCGGGTTATCTTCGGGCAGGAGGCAGGCTCCGCAGCGAAGAAGCGGGTCTTCTTCTCCCCGCTGAACACGTGACGCATGAACGGGAAGGCGACGCCGCTGAAATTGGAGCCGCCGCCGAAGCAGGCGATGACTTCGTCAGGATACTCCCCTGCCATCTCAAACTGCTTCTCGGCTTCGAGGCCGATGATTGTCTGGTGCAGGGAGACGTGGCTCATAGTGGAGCCGAGCGTGTATTTGCAGCGCTCCGGAGTCTCACGTGCAAGCTCGACGGCCTCTGAAATGGCTGTACCGAGGGATCCCTGATGGAAAGGGTTCTTCGTGAGGATATCCTTGCCGGCGCGGGTTGACATCGAAGGGGAAGGTGTGACCTGGGCTCCGAACACCTGCATCATGGAGCGGCGGTAAGGCTTCTGCTCATAGCTGACCTTGACCTGATATACTGCGGCCTCGAGGCCGAACAATTTTGCAGAATATGCGAGGGCGGTGCCCCATTGTCCGGCACCGGTCTCAGTTGTCACGTTGGTGATTCCCTCCTGCTTGCAGTACCAGGCCTGGGCAAGGGCGGAATTAAGCTTGTGCGAACCTACAGGACTCACACTCTCGTTCTTGAAATAGATGTGCGCCGGAGTGCCGAGCGCCTCTTCGAGGCCGTATGCACGCACCAGCGGTGTGCTGCGGTAATAGGTGTACATCTCGCGCACCTTCTCAGGGATATCGATCCATCGGTCGGTGAAATTCAATTCCTGACGGGAGCACTCTTCGCAGAAAATCCTGCTGAGGCTTTCGACAGTGACCGGTTTCAACGTCTGGGGGTCAAGCATCGGGGCCGGCTTCACTGGCATATCGGCCTGGATGTTATACCATTGTTTCGGGATCTGGTCTTCCTGAAGGAAAAATCTCTTCTGTTTCATACGCACTGACTAAACTAACTGGATGTAACACACAAAAGTAATCAAAAAAAAGTAATATATTTGTATAATATTGTTGGCAAATCTCATTCACATCATAATGAAAAAGTACTTACTCATTGTTCTATCGGCAGTTGCGCTCCTTGCGACGAGCGCCTGCAACCGCTTTGAAACGGTCAAGGGCGATCCTCTGGACACCCAGATCTACACTCTCGACAACGGCCTCCAGGTCTATATGTCCGTCAACAAGGAGACCCCCCGCATCCAGACTTACATCGCAGTCCGCGCAGGCGGCAAGAACGGTCCCGACACATCGACCGGTCTCGCCCACTATTTCGAGCACCTCATGTTCAAGGGCACGCAGCAGTTCGGCACCTCCGACTATGCCGCTGAAGAGCCTCTCCTGAACGAAATCGAAGACCTCTTCAACGTTTACCGCCAGACCACCGACGAAGCCGAACGCGCAGCGATCTACCACCGCATCGACTCCATCAGCTACGCGGCATCACAGATCGCCATCCCTAACGAGTACGACAAGCTTATGGCAGTAATCGGTTCAGACGGCACCAACGCCTGGACCTCGATGGACGAAACCGTCTACCAGGAGAACATCCCTTCCAACCAGATCGACAACTGGGCGCGCATCCAGGCAGACCGCTTCAAGAATGTGGTTCTCCGCGGCTTCCACACTGAGCTCGAGACCATCTACGAAGAGAAGAACATGTCCCTTACCCAGGACAGCCGCAAGGTATGGGAGGCTCTCGACGCAGGCCTCTTCCCTAACCACCCGTACGGCCAACGCACCGTACTCGGCACACAGGAGCACCTCAAGAAC
This sequence comes from Bacteroidales bacterium, assembly GCA_024401695.1. GTDB lineage: Bacteria > Bacteroidota > Bacteroidia > Bacteroidales > UBA932 > Cryptobacteroides. The sequence goes on along the minus strand of JAKSKN010000002.1, from coordinate 190,779 downwards.
CCTTCAATCACCGACGTGAAGAACTTCCACGATGCATACTATGTTCCTAACAACATCCGCATCTGTGTCGCAGGCGACTTCGACCCTAAGGAAATGGTCAGGACCATCGAGAAGTACTTCGGCGACTGGGAACCGAACAAGGACCTCAGCTTCCCTGAAATCAAGGCGGAAGAGCCTATCACCTCGCCTGTCGTAAAGGAAGTGTTCGGCCTCGAGGCCGAAAGCATCGCCCTCGGATGGAGATTCCCTGCAGCCAAGGACGGTATGAAGGACTATGCCGCCTCAACGATTGCTTCCAATGTCCTCTACAACGGCATGGCCGGACTTATCGACCTTGACGTAGCCCAGCAGCAGAAGGTTCTTTCCCTCTTTGCAGGTGCGCAGAATATGGCCGACTACAGCGAGTTCATCGCAATGGGCCACCCGAAGCAGGGCCAGACCCTCGAGGAGGTCCGCGACATCGCTCTTGAGGAGATTGCAAAGCTCCGCGCAGGCGACTTCGACGACAGCCTCATCCCGGCATCCATCAATCAGATCAAGCGCGATATGATGCGTTCTTATGAGAACAATTCAGCCCGCGCCCAGATGTTCATCGAGGCCTTCATCGGCGGCATCGACTGGAAGGACTACTGCAAGCAGCTCGACTACCTCTCAGCCGTCACGAAGGAAGATGTCGTAGAGTTCGCCAACAAATACCTCTGCGACGACAACTACGTCGTGGTCTACAAGCGCCAGGGCGTTGACGACACCGTCCAGAAGGTATCCGCTCCTGCCATCACCCCTATCGTCGCGAACCGCGACAACCAGAGCGACTTCCTCAAGGAGATCCAGGCCAGCGAGGTCAAGCCTATCGAGCCTGTCTATGTTGACTTCAGCAAGGATATGAGCCAGTTCAAGCTTGCCGACGGCGTGAACGTCCTCTACAAGAAGAACGAGACGAACGGACTCTTCCAGCTCACCATCGACTACAATTACGGCATCGTTGACAACCCTGCCCTTGCACTTGCGGGCGACTACATCAGCTACCTCGGTACTGCCGATATGACAGCCGAGCAGTTTGCCGCCAAGATGTACGAACTCGCCTGCGATGCGAGCTTCCGCACAGGCGCATACAGTTCAAGCATCTCGCTCTCCGGTCTTAGCGAAAATATGGCCGAAGCCCTGGCTCTCTTCGAGAACCTTGTCTGCAATGCCCAGGCCGACGAGGACGTGCTGGCAGGTGTGAAGAGCGATATCCTCAAGAGCCGCGCCAACAGTCTCAGGAGCCAGAACAGCTGCTTCAACGCCCTCTATAGTTATGTGGTTTACGGCGAAGAATACATCAAGTCATCAAGGCTCTCCAACAAGGATCTCGAGAACGTCAGCTCGGAAGACATATTCGCGGCCGTCAAGGACGTCCTTTCAAAGGGGCACGAGGTTTCATACTACGGACCTATGGGCGAATCCGAATTCAAGGATGCATTCGCCTGCCACTATATCGCAGAAGGCGCAACCGCACTTCCTGAAAGATATGCACGCCAGCTTCCTACCGGCGGCAACAAGGTTTACCTCGCCCAATACGACGCCAACCAGATCCGCTACCGCCAGATCAGCAACCGCGGAGAAAGCTACCAGCCTGAGATCCAGCCTGTCCTCAGCCTCTATAACGAATACTTCGGAGGCGGTATGAACACCATCGTCTTCCAGGAGATGCGTGAAGCCCGCGGCCTTGCATATTCCGCCAACGCCCGTCTCTACGGCCCTGATTACGCCGACGACAACTACCAGTTCGAGGCATTCATCGCCACCCAGAACGACAAGACGAAGACGGCGATCGAGGCCTTCGACGAAATCATCAACGATATGCCGGCCTCCGAAGCTGCCTTCGGTGTGGCCAAGGAGTCCCTCCTCACCAGCTGCCGCACCCAGCGCATCATCAAGGCACGTGTCCTCGATTCGTTCAAGAGCTGCCGCCAGTTAGGCATCCCTGAGCCTCTCACCAGGAAGACTTTCGAGGACGTCCAGAATATGACTCTCGACGACGTCGTCGCCTTCCAGCAGGAATGGATCAAGGGCCGTGATTACAATTATGTGATCCTCGGTGACATCAAGGATCTTGATATGAACTATCTCAAGACCCTCGGCGATGTCGAGATTGTTCCTATCGAAAAGGCATTCGGCTATTAAAATCTTTACCGGACGCAAAATATTCCGTATATTTGCGCCCGGTTTCTGCGCCCTTAGTTTAATGGATAGAATTTAGGATTCCGGTTCCTACGATAGGCGTTCGATTCGCCTAGGGCGTACAATTATGAAGGCATTTCTTTTCCCCGGCCAGGGAGCCCAGTTTCCGGGCATGGCCAAAGTGCTCTATGAGTCCTCGAAAGAGGCCGGGAATCTGATGGAAAAGGCCAATGAGATCCTTGGATTCCGCATCACCGACATTATGTTCAACGGCACGGACGCAGACCTCAAGGCAACCAGAGTCACCCAGCCCGCCATTTTTCTCCACTCCGTAGCGCTTGCGCTCTGCGGCGGTGTCGGCGATGCCGATATGGCCGCCGGGCATTCGCTTGGCGAATTCTCCGCCCTCGTAGCGGCGGGAGCCATTGATTTTGAAGATGGTCTCAGGCTTGTCGCCGCCCGCGCTTCCGCAATGCAGAAATGCTGCGAGGCCGTTCCGGGAGGGATGGCGGCAGTCATAGGAATGCCGAACAGCCAGGTCGAAGAGATCTGCGCCGGCATTGACGGGACCGTGGTTCCGGCAAATTACAACAGCGACGGGCAACTGGTCATCAGCGGAACCGTCGAGGCTGTCGCCGCGGCCTGCGAAGCGCTCAAGGCCGCAGGAGCGAAACGGGCTCTGCCGCTCGGCGTCGGAGGAGCATTCCATTCCCCTCTTATGGAACCCGCCCGCACCGAACTTGCCGAAGCCATCAGGGCCACAGAGGTGCGCGCGCCTAAGTTCCCCGTATATCAGAATGTCTCCGCCTGTGCGGAAACGGACCCCGCACGCATCAAGGAGAACCTTCTGAAGCAGCTGACCTCGCCTGTGAGGTGGACGCAGAGCGTCAAGGCAATGCTTGCCGACGGCGCTTCAGACTTTCTGGAGATAGGTCCGGGGACCGTTCTGCAGGGGCTAGTGAAGCGAATTGCGGCAGCCGAACAAAAAGAAGTGAATATCACCGGGATTCAATGACAGAATTCCGGTTTTTTATTCGTATATTTGTATGTTCGCGCAGAAGCGTCCCGAATGACTCAAAACTAATCAAAATTATATCTCGAATATTATGGCTAAAGAAAAGAAATTCATCACCTGTGATGGTAATCAGGCCGCGTCGAACATCGCTTATCTGTTCAGCGAGCACGCGGCCATCTACCCTATCACACCGTCTTCTACAATGGCGGAGAATGTAGACGAGTGGGCCGCCCACGGAAAGAAGAACCTCTGGGGCGAGACCGTAAAGGTTACTGAAATGCAGAGCGAAGCCGGCGCAGCCGGTGCAGTTCACGGCTCTCTCCAGGCCGGCGCTCTCACCACCACCTACACCGCTTCCCAGGGTCTTCTTCTGATGATCCCTAATATGTACAAGATTGCAGGTGAAATGCTCCCGGCCGTTTTCCACGTGTCCGCCCGCGCGCTCGCATCACACGCCCTCTCAATCTTCGGAGACCATCAGGACGTGATGGCCTGCCGCCAGACCGGCTTCGCGATGCTCGCATCAGGTTCAGTCCAGGAGGCCCAGGACCTCGCCGCCGTAGCACATCTTTCAGCCATCAAGGCTTCAGTGCCTTTCCTCCACTTCTTCGACGGTTTCCGCACATCACACGAAATCCAGAAGATCGAGACCATCGACGAGGCTGACCTCAAGGCAATGGTAAGCGACAAGGCTCTCGAGTCATTCCGCAAGAGAGCCCTCAACCCTGAGGCACCAGTCACCCGCGGTACCGCACAGAACGGTGACGTTTATTTCCAGGCAGTAGAATCACGCAACCAGGTATACGAAGCAGTTCCGGACATCGTTGCACGCTATATGGGCGAGATCAGCGAGCTCACCGGACGCGTATACCGTCCATTCGAATACTACGGCGCGAAAAACGCCGAGTGCGTGATCGTCGCAATGGGTTCCGTAACCGAAACCATCAAGGAGACCATCGACTATCTTTCAGAGCACGGACGCAAGTACGGTCTCGTCACCGTCCACCTCTATCGTCCGTTCTCAGAGAAATATTTCCTCAAGGTGCTTCCTAAAAGCGTCAAGAAGATTGCCGTCCTCGACCGCACCAAGGAGCCGGGCGCTCTCGGAGAGCCTCTCTTCCTCGACGTCAAGGCGCTCTTCCAGGGCAAGGACAACGCACCTCTCATCGTAGGCGGCCGCTATGGTCTCAGCTCAAAGGACACATCTCCTGCACAGATCATCGCCGTATTCGACAACCTCGAGCGCAAGTCCCCTAAGTCAGACTTCACCATCGGCATCGTCGATGACGTCACCTTCAAGAGCCTCCCTGTCAAGGGTGAGATCTCCATCGTGAAGAAGGGCACCACAGAGTGCAAGTTCTACGGACTCGGCTCAGACGGCACCGTCGGCGCCAACAAGAACACCATCAAGATCATCGGTACACACACCGACAAATACTGCCAGGCATACTTCGACTACGATTCCAAGAAGTCAGGCGGCTACACCTGCTCTCACCTCCGTTTCGGTGACAACCCTATCAAGGCCCCATACCTTGTCTCCACCCCTGATTTCGTTGCCTGCCACGTGCCTTCATATCTTGAGAAATACGATGTCCTCAAGGGCATCAAGGATGGCGGCAGCCTCCTCCTCAACTCTCTCTGGAACGAGGAAGAGACACTCAAGCGCATCCCTGACCACGCAAAGGCCACCATCGGTCGCAAGCACATCAAGCTTTATATAATCAACGCCACCAAGATCGCCGCTGAAATCGGCCTCGGCGGAAGGACCAACACCATCCTCCAGAGCGCATTCTTCAAGATTTCAGGCATCATTCCTTACGAGGACGCAGTCAAATATATGAAGGACGCAGCCCTCAAGAGCTACGGCAAGAAGGGCGAGAACGTAGTCAATATGAACTACGCAGCCATCGACCGCGGCGGCGAATTCACCGAAGTTGCAGTCCCTGCTTCCTGGGCGAAGATCAACGCCAAGTTCGTCAACCCGAACGCAGGCCGTCTCGCCACGCCATTCGTCAAGGACGTTGCCGACATCGTCAATGCACAGTGCGGCGACACCCTTCCTGTCAGCGCATTCCTTCCATATCAGGACGGCACAATGCCTGCAGGCACCGCAGCTTATGAGAAGCGCGGCGTTGCAGTCAGCGTACCTGTATGGGATGTTGAGAAATGTATCCAGTGCAACAGTTGTGCATTCGTCTGCCCTCACGCAGCCATCCGTCCGTTCCTTCTTACGGCCGACGAGGCTGCCGCAGCTCCAAAGAGCGTCAAGATGGCAGACGGCAAGGCCAACCTCAAGGAATACAAATACGCTCTCGCAGTTTCAGTCGCAGACTGTACCGGTTGCGGCAACTGCGTTGACGTATGTCTTGCGAAGGAAAAGGCCCTCGTAATGGCAGATTACCTCGAGAACACCGCAGAGCAGGCCAACTTCGACTACCTCAACTCAAAGGTCGGCTACAAGACTCCGTTCGACCCTAAGTCAAATATGAAGAACGCCCAGTTCTCACAGCCTCTCTTCGAATTCTCAGGAGCCTGCGCAGGTTGCGGCGAGACTCCGTACATCAAGAACATCACCCAGCTCTTCGGCGACCATATGATGATTGCCAATGCAACCGGATGCTCTTCAATCTACGGCGCCTCCTTCCCTGCTTCTCCATATTGCACCAACGCAAACGGCCACGGTCCGGCCTGGCAGAACTCCCTCTTCGAGGACTTCTGCGAATTCGGTCTCGGTATGCACCTCGGTTCAGACCGCGTCCGCGAGACTGTAGCGGCATTGATGGCAAAGGGCCTCGAGTGCGAGAAGTGCTCCGACGATATGAAGGCTCTTTTCCAGAAGTGGCTTGACAACAAGAACGACTATGCTGCCACCCGCGAGGTATGCGACGCCCTCGTGCCTATGATGGAAGCCTGCGGTTGCGACACCTGCAAGAGCCTCCTCAACCTCAAGCAGTTCATCCCTGCACGCAGCCAGTGGATCTTCGGCGGTGACGGTGCATCATACGATATCGGTTACGGCGGACTCGACCACGTCCTCGCTTCAGGCGAAAACGTCAACATCCTCGTTCTCGACACCGAGGTTTACTCCAACACAGGCGGCCAGTCTTCCAAGGCTACACCTGCCGGCGCGATCGCCAAGTTCGCCGCTTCAGGCAAGAAGATCCGCAAGAAGGATCTCGGTATGATGGCTATGAGCTACGGCTATGTTTATGTTGCCCAGGTTGCAATGGGTGCAAGCCCTGTTCAGTATATGAACGCAATCAAGGAAGCTGAGGCATATGACGGTCCGTCACTCATCATCGCATACGCTCCTTGTATCAACCACGGACTCAAGGCAGGTATGGGCCTGAGCCAGAAGGAGGAGAAGCTCGCCGTCGAATGCGGATACTGGCATCTCTACCGCTACAATCCAGCTCTCGAAGGCACCGGCAAGAATCCGTTCACTCTCGATTCCAAGGAGCCTGACTGGACCAGGTTCCAGGACTTCCTCAAGGGCGAGGTCCGTTTCGCTTCTCTTCAGAAGCTCTTCCCTGAAACTGCAGGAGAGCTTCTCGCAAAGACCGAAGAGTTCGCGAAGATCCGTCTCGAGACCTACAAGAAGCTTGCGAATCAGTAATGCTTATGTACGGATGCAATGATGGAATTCCGCCATTGCATCCGTAGCATAAAGTAAGCGATATTCAACAATAACTGCCACAGATGCAACAATCTGCGGCAGCTTTTGTTTCTATATCAATTCGCCTGCGGGTGCGGTTTCCTGACGATTTCCCTCGGTGAGAAGTTGCAGATGCTTACTCCTATTAATATAAAGGCTGTTGCGATCGCTTTGGGCCAGGTCATCGTGTCCAGGCCCAGAGCAAAGCTTATGGACATTGCGATTACCGGCTGGAGATAGGTGTACATGCAGACAATCATAGGGCTGATGCGTTTCTGGCCAATAGGGATAAGGAAGTATGCGATGAAGGTGGCAAAGACCACCACGAAAAGAATCTGCAGTACGATGTTTGCCGGAATCTGCGCGTACGGTATTGTGGCCAGGTCTCTGATGCCGAAAGGAAGGGAATACAACGTGGCGAACATGAACATCCATTTCATAAAGGTCACCACACGGTACTTCTTGATCAGCGGCTTGAAGATTCCTACGTATGTCGCAAAGCTCAGTACGTTCACAACCATCAGTACAATGCCCAATATCGATGTCTCCGACGCCCCTGAGCGTATGCTCACGCTGTTCAGGACAATGAAGACCACGCCGGCGAAACTGATTGCCAGCCCGACGACTCCGTGCTTCGTTATCTTGTCTTTGAGAACAATTGCAGCTACTATCATTGCAGCAATCGGACTGAGCAGGCTTATCAGTGATGCATCCACGGGCGTAGTCATGGTAATCGCCTTCAGGAAGGAAATCTGGGTGAGGAAGAGGCCGAGGAATGATGCCGCCGCGATTTTTAACATATCGCGGCGCTCCACCTTCTCCGCCTTCTCAGCCTTCTCCGCTTTTGGCAGAAAAGCGGAAGCTATCCAGAAAAGGATCAGTGCCCCGAGCGCGCGCAGGCAGAACAGTGCCATCGGGCTTATCAGTCCGCAGTTAGCTATATTCTTGCAAGCAACCAGATTCAGTCCGAATATGGCATAGGCTCCTGCGCAGGCAAGGTTTCCTATCAATGTGTCTTTTCCGTTACCAGTCATATCGCGCAAAGCTACAACAAATTCCAACCACGACGCATAAGTTTAATGCAGAAATTCATTGTCGAGGCAGCAAATCCATCACATAGAGATATTATACCACCACGACAATGAAAAGCAATGTTATTATTTACTGTCGTGGTCCAGTGCCAAACACCGACGAATTTGCGGAACGGTCACTCTGCCATTAGTTTCTGTTGACCAGCTGCGACCGGATCTCGTTGCAGTCCAGATTGAATTCCCGATTTCGGCCCGCTTTGCTACTGGCAAAAGATAGATTGACCGTTCTTCTCCTTCTTTGAAATATGAAGGCAAGTATTGATTATCAATCATCGAACATAATTCAAGATCTCTGATAGGGGTATAATCCACCCGGCCTCTTTCATTTGATTTAAGATGATTGATTTCAGAATCAGGCACTCCGTTTTCAATGATATCCAAAGTAACAGGAGCTACTTTCGGATTCTCTTCCTTCTGCTCCTGCACCCATTTCTCATCAGACTGTCTTGTCATATTGTAAAGGAAATTCTTTGGAGTCAGATATATTTCTTCCACATATGAGGTATCTATAACATCCTCCCTGAGAAGCAGGCCACTTGAACTCATCCTATATCCGGAATAATCCTTTGAATTGGCATTGCCGCTTAAAAACTTGTATTTGGATTTATCGGGCAAAAGGTCTGTCTCCGGGGACTTACCCAATTGCTTTTGAAAAATCACGTTACTTGAACAATACTCATATCCGAACGGCGTTTCCGACAAACCGTGATGCAGTCCTTGTCGCATAATATAGCTGACACATGCTGTCATATGCCGCACCCCATTGACCTCCAGACAAAAATATTGTTTCTCTCCAAACCGGCCTTTCCTGCAGTACTTGTTATTGAAATATCTGGAGTATGCGAATCTCGACAAATACATCACCTGTTTGTAATTGTCTGTCTGGATACCAAAATGCAGATGGGTTGTCATCTCTCCATCTGCCAGAGCCCTGGATTCTGTTTGAAATATTGCTTCTGCAAAGCAATTGAATCCTCTGATAAAATCTTCCTTGGAACGGAATAGCACCTCATCGTGAGAAGAGAGGCATAAATGATACGTTTTTCGCATTGATGCATTTCATTTTTAAACATTCAACTTCTGTTCTTCCCTTCAATTTCTTTCGACACGAACACTCTCCCCGTCGAAATGCATTAAAGATGTCGCAAAATAATAATTGATATTCCACAAATCAAATATCTCCCAGTAAATTTTCGCGTCGTGGCAGCGAATCGGAATCTATTGTCCGAAATGCTTCCACGACGCAGAAAATTGCTAGAGATATTTATCGACGTGTCTTATTTCACCACCCTGCCTGCGCAGAGGACGTGACGTATGCAGGAGGAGTCGGCGGAATAGACAAAATTCGAGATGAGATTGTGGCAAGGCACCATCCGCGGGTCGGAAAGGTTTATGAGCAAGGCATCGGCATCGCGTCCGAGGGCGATTTCGCCGGCGTTGATGCCGAAGGCCTCCGCGCCGTTGCGGGTCGCCCATTTGAACACTTCTTCCGCTGGAAGGAGCGTCGGGTCTCCGTTCACCTTTGCAAGAAGGGCTGCGAATTTCATCTCTTCGCGCAGGTCGAGATTGTTGTTGGACGAGCAGCCGTCGGTGCCGAGGGTGATGCGGACACCGGACGGAATGGCCAGTTCATAAGGGAATCGGCCGCTGCCGAGTTTCATATTGGAGCAAGGACAGTGGCTGACGGTGACGCCGCGCTTCGCGAGGATGTCCCACTCCTCCTTGTCGACGTGCACGCAGTGGGCGGCTATCACATCCGGCCCGAGGAAGCCTATGGAGTCGAGGTAGCGGACCGGAGTCATACCGTGGTCGCGTACGCAGTCTGCGACTTCTGTGGCAGTCTCGGACAGATGTATGTGCAGTTTCATTCCGTGGTCGCGGGCAAATGCGGCGCGCTTGATGAGGTTCTCCTTGCATACGGTGTAGATGGCGTGAGGTGCCATCACGAGGTTCACAAGTCCGCCGGTCGGATCGACGAATTCCTTGATGAACTTGTTCTTGGCCTCAGTCATCGCCTTGGAGTGCATATCCATTACGGTGATGCCTATCGCGGCGCGTATTCCTGCTTCCTTGACCACGTCGATGGTCTGGTCCACCTCGAAATACATATCATTGAAGAATACGGTTCCGGAATCTATCATCTCACTTACCGCATACCGGCTGCCTTCTGCGATGTCCGCCGGCGTAAGCTTGTCTTCATACGGCCAGATGTACTCCGTGAGCCATTTCTGCAGAGGCATATCGTCGGCATAGCCGCGGAGGAGGCTCATCGCCGCGTGGGTGTGGGTATTGTACATTGCCGGCAGGATGGCAAGCCCCTCGGCCTCGATGATCCTGTCAACCGAAGCCTCCGAAGATGCCTGAAGGTCGGCAAAACGACCATCCTTGACCAGGATATTGCACTTTCTGCCGTTATGGACGACGTTTCTTATAAGCAGAGATTTTGGACTCGCAAATGTCTCAGCAGCCATACGATATGAATTGCGAATCTGAAGTGCGTGCTTCATAAACAGTTCCCCCTTCTCCGTAAGCACAGCGTTGCCACGCGAACGATTGAACAGTTTTGCACCGACAGAGCGCTCGATTTCGGCAATATTCTGACTGATTGCCGGTTGGCTCACCCCCAATTCCCTGGCCGCGGCAGTGAAACTTCCACACTCTGCAACCTGAAGGAAAACATTGATCTTAAAGTCTTCGAACATATTGGCTATTATAAATATTTCTTATAGTGCAAAATTATAAAAAAACTTATATTTGTCAGTAGTCTTTTCGGAATATTTACGTCTAAATGACGAAAAACAAGAAAAACACTTGCAGGAACAGATTTTCAATGTATATTTGCAGTGTATTAGTATTGTAATACACACAAAAAGTAACTATATTATTTATTAATGAAAAAGTTTATTGTTTCAATCTTCGCGCTTGTATGCGCAGCATCCTTGAGCCAGGCGCAGCAGCTCCAGCAGCTCCCGAACGATCCGGCTGTAAGGACCGGTAAGCTCGACAACGGCCTTACCTATTATATCCGTCACAACGAACTCCCTGCACAGCGTGCGGAATTCTGGCTCTGCACAGACGCAGGCGCCATCCAGGAAGAGCTCCCTAACCAGGACGGTCTCGCCCACTTCCTTGAACATATGTGCTTCAACGGCACAAAGAACTTCCCCGGCAAGGGCATCCTCAACTACCTTGAGAGCATCGGCGCAAGCTTCGGCGGCAATGTCAATGCCTCAACCGGAGTGGAACAGACAATCTACCTCCTCAACAACATCCCTCTCGTAAACGACACCGTAGTCGATTCCTGCATCCTCATAATGCACGACTACTCACACTTCGTCCTCTGCGAGCCTGAAGAGATCGATGCCGAGCGCGGCGTCATCATCGAGGAGAAGCGCACCCGCAATACCGCAAGCTGGCGCAACAACGAGAAGTACTTCGACGCCCTCTTCAAGGGCACCAAGTACGCCGACGGCCTGCGCATGCTCATCGGCAGCGAGGAGAATCTCAGGAACTTCAAGCCAGAGGACCTCACCAGCTTCTATCACAAGTGGTACACCCCTAACAACCAGGCCCTCATCGTGGTCGGCGACATCAATGTCGACGAGGTTGAAGCAAAAATCCAGAAGATCTTCGCCGACATCCCTGCAGAAGAGAACCCGGCACAGAAGGAGAACATCGTAATCCCTGTAAACGCAGAACCTATCATCGCCGTCATCACCGATCCTGAGAACACCAACAATTCATTCCAGGTAATGTGGAAGAGCGAGGAGCGCCCGACGATGTTCAACAGCACCCCTGTAGGACTCATGACCGACCTTGTCCAGGACATCACAAGCCGCATCATGAACGAACGCCTCCAGGAGGTCGCATCAGACCCTGCCTGCCCGTTCATTCAGGCCAGCTTCGGTATCGGCAATCTTATCAAGGGCGTTGACGCAGTCCAGACTGGAACCGTCGGCAAGGACGGCCGCGACCTCGAAGCTTTCGAGGCGGCTCTCATCGAGTTCGAAAGGATGCACCGCTACGGCTTTACCGACAGCGAGATCGAGCGCGCAAAGACTGAAATCATCTCCCTGTACGAGCGTGCTGCAAACCAGGCCTCAACCCGCAAGAACAGCGAGCTCGTGAACCCTCTCATCAACCACTTCTACAAGAACTACTCTTATATGGACCCTGCAGTCGAGCTCCAGCTCGTCCAGGCCCTTATGCCTCAGCTCCAGCCTGCAATCATCAACCAGGCCGCACAGTCCCTCATCACCGAGGAGAATATGGCAGTCCTTTACTTCGGCAAAGAGGGCGAAGGCATAGCAGTCCCTACCGCTGAAGAAATCCAGGCAGTCATCACAAAGGTCAAGAACGCAGAGATCGCCGCCCCTGCAGGCGAAGATATCCCTGAAGCCTTCCTTGATCCGTCGGCTCTCAAGGGCAGCAAGGTCAAGAAGACCAAGGCCGGCATCTATGGTTCCAACGAATATGTTCTTGCAAACGGAATGAAGGTCATCCTTCTCCCTACCGACTACGAAAAGGACAAGATTATCTTCACGGTCAGCAAGCGCGGCGGACGCACCCTCATCGAAGACAGCGAACTCAACGCGATGGATGAGAACCTCGTCCAGCTCTACGCCAACAATACCGGCATCTCACAGTTCTCCAACAGTATCGTCAGCAAGATGCTCTCCGGCAAGCAGGTCAGCGTCTATCCATTCATAGAGAGATACACACACGGAATATCAGGCACATCGACAGTCAAGGACTTCGAAACCGCTCTCCAGCTCGCATACCTCAGCTTCGCGGACCCTCGCTTCGACGAGGCAGAGTGGAACAAGGGCGTCGATCAGGTCAAGACCGTCCTCCCTGCACTTATGGAGCAGTCGAACTATAAGCTCCAGAAGGAGATGTACGACAAGGTCTACGAAGGCGACCGCACCCGTATGATCGACGAGGCCACCCTCGCCGGCGCCGACCTCAAGGTATTCGAAAACTGCATGCGCAGACTCTTCGCTGACGCTGCAGGCGCGACAGCAGTCATCGTCGGCGACTTCAAGATCGACGAGGCCCTCCCTCTCATACAGAAGTACCTCGGTTCAATAGCCAAGGGCAAGAAGGCCACTGCCGTAATCAACCGCAACGACCGCTATACCGCAAGCACTCTCGTGGACGACTTCAAGGCCAAGATGCAGACCCCTAAGGTAACCTGCGTCAAGCTGTACAGGACCGAGACTCCTTACACCGGCGCAAACGACGTCGCCGCAGATGCGCTCAGCTATATCCTTGACATGGCATACGTCGAGACCCTCCGCGAGCAGGAAGGCGGCACCTATGGCGCAAGCACAAACACAAAGGGTATTCCTGAGGAAGGATGCTATATCCTTCAGGTAGATTTCGACACCAATGTCGACCAGGCCGACAAACTCCGCGAGATCGCTCAGAACACCCTTGTTGATATGGCTGCCAACGGCCCTACCGCAGAGCAGTTCGACAAGACCGTCAAGAACCTCGAGAAGAACATCCCTGAAGCAAAGCTCCGCAACAATTATTGGAAGAGCGAGATCTTCAAGAACGTATTCTACGATATGGACCATATGACCGAATATGAGGCTGCCGTCAAGGCCCTCACCCCGGATGCCATCAAGGAATTTGCAGCCAGATTCCTCGCCGGCAACTCCGTAGAGCTTGTGATGCGTCCTCTTGAATAATGACAAGATACGTCATATTTGATTTTGATGGTACCCTCGCTGACACCAGCGAGGGTATTATCAATACAGTCTGTACCACCTTGGAGATAATGGGGCTGCCTCCGCAGCCGCGCGGGCAGATCAGGGCCACGATCGGACTTCCGCTCAGCGAGACCATCCGCATAGGCGGGCTCGTACCCGAAGACCGCGTGGACGAGGGCGTCCAGATATATCGTGACAACTTTTTTGCTGTCGCTACCGGGCACATCAAACTCTTTCCAGGAGTGAAAGAAACCCTGCTTGGGCTTCACGACGCCGGTCTGAAACTGGCAATCGCCACTTCACGCGGCTCAAATTCCCTTCATACCATCCTGCAGAACTACGGGATAGACGGCATCTTCGACGAGGTCGCCACCAGCTCCGACCACTATGAGCCGAAGCCCTCGCCGGATATGGTCCTGAAACTCCTGCAGCGTATGGGCGCCAGCGCCGCCGAAGCCCTCGTGGTCGGCGACACCACCTTCGACATACTGATGGGGTCCGGAGCCGGCTGCCGCACCTGCGGCGTCACCTACGGCAACCACGGCAGAACGACCCTTGCCACCGCTTCGCCCGACTTCATAGTCGACTCCTTCCCCGAGATCAGGGAAGCATTATGATGAAAGAAAGATGACCTCAAAGTCCAGACAGACTTTGAGGTCATCTTTATCTTTGGCAAGTGCCGGTCACTAACCCTGTGAGATGGCGCCCATCGGGCAGGCATCAGCGCAGGTACCGCACTCGATACAGATTTCAGGATCAATAGAATAAACGTCACCTTCCTTGATAGCGCCTTTCGGGCACTCGGACTGGCAGGTACCACAAGCTACACAGGTGTCTGGAGAAATAATATATGCCATAATGTTATGAGATTGTTAATAAGTTACTGTTTTTCGACTCACAAAAGTAATATTTTTATCGTAACTTTGCAAAGATATGAAAAGTCTTTTTCTGATATTGGCCACACTGCTGTTCACCAGCCCGGATTTCGATCAGACTGTCCACGATTTCGGCACCGTAAGCCTCAAGGACGGCCCACAGACCTGTACATTCACTTACACCAACGAAACCGAAGAGGATGTCCTGATCCTTGCCGTGGTCAGCTCCTGCGGCTGCACAGAGGTTGACTGGACACGCACCAAGCTCGCACCCGGCCAGAGTGGCACGGTGACCGCCACATATTCGAACGAGGACGGCCCGTTCCCGTTTGACAAGACACTTACAGTTTATCTTTCCAACCAGAAGAAGCCGGTTATCCTCCACCTGAAGGGAGTAGTGAAGAGAAATGCAGCAAAATAGCAATTACACAGACGACAACATACGTACCCTGGAAGGCGTGATGCATATCCGGATGAGGCCGGGTATGTACATCGGCCGTCTCGGTGACGGGCGCAATCCCAATGACGGCATCTATGTTCTGCTCAAGGAGATCATCGACAACTCCATAGACGAGTTCGCGATGGGCTTCGGCAAGCAGATCCAGATAGACATCGAGGACAACCACGTGCGCGTGCGCGATTTCGGCCGGGGCATCCCTCTGGGCTCCGTCGTCAAGGCTGTCAGCATCCTCAACACCGGAGGCAAGTTCGACGACAAGGCCTTCAAGAAATCAGTAGGCCTCAACGGCGTCGGCACGAAGGCCGTCAACGCCCTTTCCAAGAATTTCTACGTCTGCTCACACCGCGACGGCGAGTGCTCCTGGGCCCGCTTCGAAAGCGGCGAACTCAAGGAGGAAGGCACAGGCTCCACCAAAGAAAAGAACGGCACCCTCGTGGAGTTCTTCCCCGACGCAGCCCTCTTCAAGGACTTCAACTACAACCTCGACTTTGTCGAGACGATGATAAAGAACTACTCCTACCTGAAGAAGGGCCTCACGCTCGTCCTCAACGGAGTACCCTACAAATCCGAAAACGGCCTCCTCGACCTCGTGAACGAGAGTCTAGGAGAAGAGCCTCTCTATCCTCCGATCCATCTTGAAGGCGAAGACATCGAGATAGTCCTCACCCACGGCGACGCCATCGGCGAGAACATCAAGTCATTCGTCAACGGCCAGTACACCTCCGACGGAGGCACGCACCTCGCCGCATACCGCGAGGCTATCGCGAAGACGCTCAAGGACTTCTTCAAGAAGAACTACGAGCCTCAGGACTGCCGGCAGGGCGTCGTCGGTGCCATCAGCATCCAGATCCAGGAGCCGACCTTCGAGGCCCAGACCAAGGTGAAGCTCGGGTCCACCTATATGTGGGAGAAGCCCGACAAGGGCGAGCACGGCCAGACCATACGTTCGTTCGTGAACGACTTCGTCGCAAAGAATCTCGACAACTACCTCCATATGCACACCGACCTCATCCCCGTGATCGAGG
The DNA here is from genome assembly GCA_024401695.1 of Bacteroidales bacterium. Taxonomy (GTDB): domain Bacteria; phylum Bacteroidota; class Bacteroidia; order Bacteroidales; family UBA932; genus Cryptobacteroides. The sequence goes on along the minus strand of JAKSKN010000002.1, from coordinate 174,778 downwards.
ATAAGATCAAGCAGAGCCAGAAGGAACGTGAAGAGATCTCCGGCATACAGAAAAAGACCCGCGAGCACAACAAGAAGGCGAACGTCTACAACAAAAAGCTCCGCGACTGCCGCTTCCACTACAACGACAAGGTCACAGACAAGACCCAGGACGACATCGAGCGTTCCTCCATCTTCATCACGGAGGGAGATTCCGCGAGCGGAACCATCACCAAGGCGCGTAATGCGAACTATCAGGCAGTGTTCTCCCTTCGAGGCAAGCCTATCAACTGCTACAAGGAGAGCCGCAAGAAAGTGGCTGAGAACGAGGAGCTCAACCTGCTCATCTCCGCCCTCGGCGTTGAGGATGACCTCGAGAACCTCCGCTATAACAACATCGTGGTCGCCACTGATGCCGATGACGACGGAATGCATATCCGTATGCTGGTCCTCACCTTCTTTATGAAATACTACCCGGACCTGATCCGCCGAGGCCACGTCCACATACTCCAGACCCCTCTTTTCCGCGTCCGCAACAAGAAGGAGAACCGCTATTGCTATTCTCCGGAGGAGAAGGAAAAGGCTATCGCCGCCCTCAAGACTGGCGTTGAGATCACCAGATTCAAAGGTCTGGGAGAAATAAGTTCCAGCGAATTCGCAGACTTCATCGGAGAGAACATGCGTCTTGACCTGGTCAAGCTCGCCGAGGAGGAATCCATAGCCGAAATCATGGAATTCTATATGGGGGACAACACAATCGAGCGCCAGAACTTCATACGCCGCAACCTGCGCAGCGAAGAGGAGCTCGAAGACGTAAACATATAACATGAACATATTCCAACTTTTCAAGAACATCAAGCCGTTTGTGAAGCCTTACAGATGGCTGGTGATCTTGACCTTGATCCTGACCCTCATCGGGTCCCTTCTGGCACAGGTCAACGCAGTAGTCCTGGACTGGACGGTCGACAAGGTCAACGCACTTGTAGGCAAGGGCAACTTCGACTGGGCGGAAGCCGCACGCATCCTGACCATCATTTCTGCCGTCCTCCTCGGCAAGGAACTCATTTCAGTAGGCATCACATACGCCCAGAGCTATTATGGTGAGCGTATGCGCATCTTCGTCAGCAAGGATATGAGCCAGTCCGTAGTGGACAAGATACTCTCCTTCCGTATGGCATTCTTCTCCCGTCAGGAAAATGCCACCGGCCAGCTCCAGACCAGGATTGACCAGGGTGTCAGCAGCCTCAGCCGCACGGTGCAGAATTTCTTCATAGACCTGCTGCCGCTGTTCACGAGCGCAATCCTTGCACTCGTACTCATCTTCGTCGCCAACATATACGTCGGACTCACGGCCCTCTTCATCGTCCCGATCTATTTCTGGATCACCGTCCGCCAGGCCAGGAAGCTCAACGGCTGGCGCCGCAATATGAGGACCCTGCGCGAAGTCAAGAGCCACGGCATAATGAGCATCATCGAGAGCATCAACGTCATCAAGAGCTTCAACCGTGAGAAAATCGAAAGCGACAAGCAGTGGGACCTCCAGACAAAGTTCACCGACGACCAGATGCGCGTCCGCCAGACCTCCTTCTACTACAACGGACTCAAGACCTTCGTGAAGCAGGTGGGCACGGTGCTCATCATCATCCTCACGGCCTACCTCGTCCTCATCGGATACCCGGGGATGTCCATAGGTAAGATAATGTACCACGTCATGCTGTTCAGCAACGTGGTCGCCCCTATCACCCAGCTCCAGCGCATCTTCGACGATATGAACGACGCCCTCATCTATGCCGAGGGCTATTTCGACATCCTCAACTCCGACTCCGAGATAGAACCGTCCGGAAACTACCGCCCGGAGAAAGTCAAGGGCAACTTCGTCATCAGCGGTGTCGACTTCACCTACCCTAACGGCACCAAGGCCCTGTATAACATCAATATGCATATCGACAGCGGCAAGATCACCGCGCTGGTGGGTCTGAGCGGAGCCGGCAAATCGACCGTCGTCAACCTTCTGGACAAGTTCTACAGCCCTGACTGCGGAAGCATCACGCTCGACGGTGTGGACCTCAAGGATTATGACACGCACTTCCTGCGTGACAACATAGGCCTCGTACTGCAGAAAAACCACATTTTCGACGGCACCATCGAGGACAACATCCGCTACGGCAAACCTGACGCCACCCTGGAGGAAATCGAGGACGCAGCCCGCAAGGCGTACATCTACGACCAGATCGTCGGCCTCCCTAACGGATTCAAGTCGCAGGCGACCCAGCTTTCCGGCGGCCAGCAGCAGCGCATAGCAATCGCCAGGATGTTCCTGAAGAACCCGCCTATCATCTTCCTTGACGAGCCTACCGCCTCCCTCGATGCCATCGCCACCGAACAGATCAAGGCCAGCATAGACGAGATCAAGAAGGGCCGCACCGTCATCATCATCTCGCATTCGATTTCACAGATCATCGACTCCGACATCATCTACGCCCTCCGCCAGGGACGTATCGAACAGAGCGGCGACCCTGATGAAGTCTATAAGCAGGGCGGCATCTACAAGGACATCGTCGATGCCAGCGCCCGTTCACTCAACATTGAAAAGCTCGCCCACACCATCGATGCCGACGGTGACGGCAAATTCTTTGACTGCAATGAGTCCTAAATTCGCCAGATTTCTGATGTTCAAGGTGTTCGGATGGCGTTACGCCAACGAAAGCGACAGCGTCATCCCCGAGAAGAAAGCCATCTTCCTCGCAGCGCCCCACACCAGCATCTGGGACTTCGTCATCGGCTATATGTACGCCCGCAGCGTCGGCGTGAAATTCAAGGTGATGATCAAGAAGGAAGCCTTCTTCTTCCCGTTCAGCCTACTGCTCCGGGCCCTTGGAGGCTTCCCGATCGACAGGTCCCATCCGCAGAAGGTGCTGATGGGCGTAATGCACGAGATGGAGAGATCCGACACCTTCTATCTTTGTATGTGCCCGGAAGGGACCCGCAAGGCTGTGCACAAATGGAAGACCGGCTATCATTCCATTGCGCGGCACACCGGAGTTCCCGTCTACGCCGGATACTACGACTACAAGAAGAAAATCTTCGCCCACGGCCCATCATTCGAGCTTTCCGATGATGCGAGAGCCGACACCGACCGCATCCAGCAGTTCTACAAGTCACTCGACCTGACAGCCCTTCATCCAGAGCACTACACAGCTGAATAACATTTGTTTTTTTCACAAGTTATTCCTATATTTGCGGCCCCGAATTATCGGGGCCTAATTTATTAATCAACAACATTATGATCAAACAGTACGAAACCGTTTTCATTGCAACTCCCGTTTTGTCTGATTCCCAGATGAAGGAAGCGGTTGCCAAGTACGTTGGCCTCATCAAGGAAAACAATGGTGAGGTAGTGTACGAAGAGGATTGGGGGCTCAAGCAGCTCGCGTACCCAATCCAGCACAAGACATCAGGATTCTATTACCTGATCGAGTTCAAGGCTGATCCTCAGTTCGTTGCAACTCTTGAGACCCAGTATCACCGTGACGAACGCATCCTTCGCTTCCTCACCGTGGCTATGGACAAGAACGCCGTTGCATACGCACAGCATCGCCGCGACAAGAAGGCCGCCAAGGCTGCAGAGCCTGCAGCAGAGGCCAATGTAGAACCTAAAGCAGAAGAGGAGGCTTAATTATGGCAAACATCGAGAATAACGAAATCCGTTATCTGAACCCTCCAACCGTAGAGGTTCGCAAGAAGAAATACTGCCGTTTCAAGAAGGCAGGCATCAAGTATGTAGATTACAAGGACGCTGAATTCCTCAAGAAGTTCCTCAACGAGCAGGGTAAGATCCTCCCTCGCCGCATCACCGGTACTTCCCTCAAGTTCCAGCGCAAAGTGGCTCAGGCAGTGAAGCGCGCACGCTCACTCGCTCTTCTCCCGTATGTAACTGACCTCCTTAAATAATTGAAGCGTTATGAAGATCATTCTCAAGAAAGAAGTTGCCTATCTCGGCGAGGCCGGTGATGTGGTAGAAGTAAAGACCGGTTACGCTCGCAATTATCTCGTTCCTCAGGGTTTCGCTACCGTAGCTACCCCATCTGCTCTCAAGCAGCACGAGGAGACTCTCCGTCAGAGAGCACACAAAGAGGCCAAGCTCGTTGCAGACGCTCAGGCTGCTGCAGCAAAGATCGAGGCTGTTGAGGTCAAGATCGCTGCCAAGGTCGGCGAGGCCGGCAAGCTCTATGGCGCCGTTACCGCAGCTCAGGTTGCCGAGGCTCTCGCAGCCGCAGGCATTGAGGTTGACAAGAAGAACGTCACCGTTCCTGAAATCAAGGAACTCGGCGAGTTCGAGGCAAAGGTAAAGTGCTACAAGGGCGTTTTCGCCAATGTCAAGGTCAACGTCGCAGCAGCAGAATAATTGCTTTATCAATTATCAATGAATATTTTCAGGTCCGCGGTTCCGTGGACCTGATTTTTTTGTAAATTTGGGGACCAAATGACACTATCCATGAAGAAATTGATTGTCCTTCTCGCGGCATCCCTCCTCGCTGCAGTTTCCCTCAACGCCCAAAGCGTATTCAGCGGTTCCCAGCTGACCGAATATACCATTGAAAAATCCGAGTCTCTCGGCGGAGCTGCAAAAATGGCCGGCGACGTCGTGGTCGGCTACACCACGGGCCAGATCAGCGGAAAGATCACCTTCAACTCGAAGACCAAGACCATATCCTTCAAGGACAGAACCATACGATACAAGGACAGCGCCCTCAAAATCGAGAATTTCGAAAACTCCAGCCTCACCAGCACAAATGCCACGCTTCTGGAGAATGACGGCAACGTGATACTCCAGATTATCGAAGACTATAAAAAGCAGACCGTCAACATCCTCATACAATGGCCTGATTACAGCGCGAGCAGGATCTTCGCCAAATTCAAAGGTTCAAGAGGGCTGAGATGATGAACGGCGTAATGCAGAGGATGACCGTCAGGATCAACGATCCGATCCAGGTATCCGTCGTAGGCCGCGTGTCCGGAAGCCGGCCGCTGTATATGTAGCACAAGCCGACGGAACAGACGATCGAAAGAATCAGCCACAGGTACTTCATATTGCAGAAGAACATCCACACGAAGATTGCGGGGATGACGCAAAGGGCAAAGGAGATAAGTGATTTCCTGCTGAGGAAGACACGGGTGATCATCATATCAAGCAGCACGGCGCCCACAATCAGCATTGACGCGGCAATCGGCCTTCCGGTTTTGAATGAAACCAGAAAAACCCCAACGGCAAGCAGAATTGAGTATACTATCGCAATATTTCTGCGCTTTGTGCTCATAATTCAATAAACAGGCTGCAAATATACCGAATTTTTATCGAATCTCTGCGATACACTCCATCTCGATCAGCCAGTCGGGACGGCAGACCGGCGCAAGCACCACCACATACGGGATATCGGAGCAAAGTTCTTCAATCATCCCTGCAACCTTCGGATAGTCGGCGGCATTGCGCAGATAGACGGACACTTCCCTGACATCGGCAAATGATGCGCCACCTTCTGCCAGAAGGACTCCGACATTCTCGACCATCCGTTCAGCCTGGGCAGTGACGTCCCCCACGTGGACAACCTCTCCCCTGTTATTTATGGAGGCCGTACCAGAGATGAATACTCGGCGGCTGTCACCGCAGTCCAGACGCGTCCCGCGCTCGAACGTAACGCCATATTCGTATGTCGGATTCAGGTGTGTCGGCGCATGAAGATAGCGCTGGGAGACATCGCCTTTCACTGCATATGCATCCATCTGCACCAGCGCACCGTTTGCGGGGCTGCCGCAGATGCCGGTGCTGGAGATGTAATGTGTCCTTGGGGTAAGCCCGATCTTTTCGAAATTCTCCCTCCTTCCCTTTACCATACCCGCATAATTGTTGTCAATGTCGTGCACATAAATCCACGTGCGGATGCAATGGTCAGGAAGGTTCATTCCAAGACTTTCGAGTCCGTTTTCGTATGATTCGAGGATTTCTGTCGTCTGGGCTTCCGAGCCGGATGCAAAGGAGGTCATCCCGGCGGACCAGATGTGCTCGCAACCGCATCTGTCGCGGACAATGGTCATTCCAGGCTTGCGCAGGATACTGTCGAAATCCTCGACAGACCATATCCAGGCAGCAATGGAATTCCCATCCAGCGGAGCTTGGACGATAGCCGAGACAGCACCTTCCTCTGACGGAAGCGACTTCGCCTGAACGGCCGAGGAAAGGAAATATTTCTTGAAAACGACCTCGCCCGGGACAGTCCCTGTAACTTCAATCAATTCTTCAATGGTCTTGCATTTAATTATGCGGTGCATCTCTTTCATATTGCAAATATAATACTAATTATTATCTTTGTCCAACAAATTATGACATCAGAACAATTTAAATCAGAAGTAAGCCGGGAACTGACCGACAACATCCTTCCCTTCTGGGAAAACCTTATGTCAGACCCTCGTGGCGGCTTTTTTGGCAGGCGCGACGGTAACAACACATTGATTTCCGACGCTCCGAAAGGGCTTATCCTCAATGCAAGAATTCTATGGACATTTTCTGCATCCTATAGAATTTTTCACAACGAAAAATACCTTTCCACAGCCACCAGGGCCAAGAATTACATACTGGAGCACTTTATTGACAAGGAATTCGGAGGGGCGTTCTGGAGCCTCGACCCCAACGGCTGCGCACTCGATACGAAAAAGCAGTTCTACGCAATAGCATTCGCCATATACGGCCTTGCCGAATACAGCCGTGCAACACGGGACAAGGAATCCCTGGACACCGCTGTCGCACTATACCACTGTATAGAAGACCATAGTTTCGACAACGATTTCAACGGATATCTCGAGGCGAGCACAAGAGACTGGCGGCCGATTGAAGACATGCGTCTGTCCGACAAGGACCAGAACGATGCAAAGACGATGAACACCCATCTCCACATACTGGAAGCATACACCTGCCTTTTCAGAGTATGGAAAGACAGCGGGCTCGAGGAGAAACTCCGCAATCTGATCGTCCTGTTCGCCAACAGGATAGCCGGCCCCGACGGACATCTACAGCTTTTCTTTGATGAGAAATGGCAGCTCAACGGCCACATCCAGAGTTTCGGGCATGACATTGAATGTTCCTGGCTGCTCTGGGAGGCGGTCTGCGTCCTGGGTGACGATGCCCTCAAGCAACGGGTACGTCCCGTCTGCTCCCGTATTGCAGAAGCCGGGATGGAAGGATTCACACCGGAGGGCGGTATGATTTACGAATGGAATATCACCGCAGGTGAGAAGCATCTCAACCGCGACTGGTGGGTACAGGCGGAAACCGTTGTCGGCTGCTTCTATCAATGGCAGCTGACCGGCGACAGGAAGTGGCTGGACGCCGCCGAATCCGAATGGGACTTCATCAAGAAGCACATCATCGCCCCGGACGGCGAATGGTACTGGGGCCTGCTTGCCGATGGCAGCGTGAATACCGCCGACGACCGCGCCGGCTTCTGGAAATGCCCGTACCACAATGGACGGATGTGCCTGGAATTGATTGAATTGATAGGATAATCACATATGAAGACTCTTAAATTGTTCGCCGCGGCGCTGCTTCTCATTGCAGCAGCGTGCACAAATCAGGAATTCTACCACGTCGAAGACTGCCGCATCGTCTACAAGGGCCAGCCGCAGTATTATATCGGCACGAACGTATGGTACGCCTCAAGGCTCGCGCTGGAAGACCCGGAAAGGCTCGCCGCCGAACTGGACACCCTGAAGGGATTGGGGATGACCAACCTCAGGATACTTGCCACCGACGAGAATTTCGAAGGTCTCGACATAGTCTTCAAGGAGATGCGCGGGCGCGGGATGAGCGCCGTCCTTTATCTGAACAATGCCTGGGAATGGACGGACGACTGCTACATCAGTTGGCTCGAAAGGGCCGGTGCGGGCAAACAGCCTCACCCGGCCACAGACGGATATGGCGCATATATGTCCGCTATGTGGAAGTTCGCATCCACCCCAAAAGCAGTGGAACTGTACCAGGAACACGTGAAGCGCGTGGTCTCCCGTTACAAGGATGAGCCGGCGGTATTCAGCTGGCAGATCTGCAACGAACCTCGCCCGTTCACCAGCGACCCGGACGCCCAGAAAGAATACATAGACTACATACAGGGCACCGCAAAGCTCATCAAGTCCATCGACAGGAACCATATGGTCAGCACCGGCAACGAAGGATCGATGGGCTGCGAGGGCGACATCGACCTCTTCGTGCGCGCCCACGATTGCCCGGAGATCGACTACCTTACGATACACATCTGGCCATACAACTGGAGCTGGGTACGCGAAGGCAATGTGGTGGAAGGCATCGACGATGCCATTTCAAGCACCGGCCGGTACATCAGCAGCCACCTCGAAAAAGCATACTACCTGAACAAGCCTGTGGTCATTGAAGAATTCGGTTATCCGCGCGACGGGTTCGAATACGTCAACGACGCACCCGTCACGGCGCGGGACAAATATTTCGCCTTCATTTTCGACAACGTGCTGGAATCCGCAAAGGCCGGGGGCAGACTCGCAGGATGCAACTTCTGGGCCTGGAGCGGCTTTGCCGTGCAGACTCCCGGCCACCAGTTCTGGCAGGAAGGCGACGACCTCTGCGGCGACCCGTTCCAGGAAGCACAGGGTCTCAACGGCGTATATCTTTCAGACAGCAGCACCATCGGTGTCATCAGCAGGTACACCGACAAGCTCAACAAATGCATCAGCATAATCACGTCGCCGGACAACTGGCTCTTCGATGGCGAAAAGCCATACGAGCTGAACGTAACTCTCTCCTGTCCCGACCACGCCGAGGGCACGGTCGAGATGAGCCTCATCAATGACATCGGCATAGCCACAGGCGAAACCGTCACCGCGCACAGATTCGATCACGGATTCGATTTCACGGGCACCGAGAACATCTCCTTCAACCTCAAGGATGTCGACCCCGGCTTCTACAAGGCAGAATTCTCCATCAGCAAGCCTCACCCGGACGGTATGCACACCTTCCCTGCAGGCGCTTCCTTCTTCATAGGCATCCAGCCCGAGCTCATAGAGAGTCCGCAGGACAAGCAGCCCGACTTCGACGAATTCTGGAGCCGGACACTCGCCGAACTAGCAGCCGTCGAACCAGATTACCAGATGGAATATATACCTGAGCATTCCAACGACATCAGGAAGACCTACCGCGTGACAATGAAGTCGCTGGGCGGCGAGACGATCGGCGGAATACTCTGCATGCCGGCAAAGGAAGGCAGATACAAAGCATACATCGACTATATGGGCTACGGCGCCGACCCTTACTGGTACGACCCGTCAGGAGAGCCGGAATGCATCGAATTCCTTGCCTGCGCCCGCAACCAGGGCATCTTCCGCGACGAGCCGCGCGACTGGTTCCAGAGAGGGATCGAGAGCAAGGAGACCTACTACTATCGCGGGGCCTTCTGCGACGTGGTACGCGCCATAGACTTCGTGGCATCGCTCGGGCAGACAGACCCTGCACGCATTGTCGCCAGAGGCGAAAGCCAGGGCGGAGCATTCACCTGGATAGCGGCAGCGCTCGACTCCCGGCTGGCCGCAGCCGCACCGGCAGTACCGTTCCTTTCAGACTATCCTCATTATGGGAAGATTGTGGACTGGCCGGTAGGAGAAGCATTCAGGGCCTGGGCCGAGAAAGGCATATCCAGGGAGGACGCATTGACCACCCTGTCATATTTCGACATAAAGAACTTCACCGACAGAGTGGGCTGCCCGGTATATATGGCATTCGGTCTCCAGGACCCGACCTGCCCTCCGCACACCAATTTCGCCGGCTACAACCAGGTCAGATCCGAAAAGCATTACTATTGCGTCCCTACCTGCGGACACGCAATGTGGATGGAGAAAAGCTGGGGGGAAGGCATCAGAAAAGAGTTTCTGGACAAATTTTAACCCTGCCGCAAAAAAGTATCATACTTTGAAGAAAATTTACCATTATTTACAAATAAGCTGAGAACATAACTATGAGTGAGATTCTCGCAGAAATAACCGGTCTCGCACAAAAAGACTGCTTCTACATAGTAGAAAGGCATAAAAACGTTTTCACCTACCCAATTCACAAGCACGTCGAATTCGAACTGAATTTCGTCCAGGGCGGAGCCGGTGTCCAGCGTGTGATAGGCGACAGCATCGAGACGATCGGAGACTTCGACCTGGTGCTCATCGCCGGCGAGAACCTCGAGCACGCCTGGGAGCAGGGCACGTGCACATCACCAGACATACGCGAAATCACCATTCAGTTTTCCGGAAGTCTCCTCGACGACCATCTGCTCTCCAAAAACCAGTTCTCAAGTATCAGAAAGATGCTTTCAGACGCCAAGCACGGCATATCATTCCCTATGGAAGCGATAATGAAAGTTTACAATATACTGGACACGATAGCCTTGCAGCAAGACAGCTTCAACCAGTTCCTGAGTATGCTCATGGTTCTGAACGATCTCTCGAGGCACAACTATAAAGTATTGGCCAGCAGCTCTTTTGCCAGCACGATGGAAGACAATGGAAGCACCAGGATAAAGCTGATCAAGGAATATATCGACAATCATTACGCCGAAGACATCACCCTTGTCGAAATCGCCGGGAAGGTCGGGATGAGTCCGAGTGCTTTCAGCCGTTTTTTCAAGCTGCACACAAGCAGGACACTCACAAGCTACATCACCGACGTCCGCCTCGGGCACGCCGCCCGCGAGCTCATCGACACGGCCAACAACATATCGCAGATAGGCTACAACTGCGGATTCAACAATCTCTCCAACTTCAACCGTGTCTTCAAGGCACGCCGCGGCACCACCCCGAAACAATTCAGACAGCTTTACAAAAAGAACAAAGTTGTGATCTGAAAAATCCGCGCATATTTCAGCAAAATAGTATTTGTTTGAGCTGTTGCTATTCGCCAATTTTGCATTGGTGAAATAGTATTATTTGTTATAACACAACATATTTTCAACAACTCATTCAAATTCTAACCCCTTAAAATCCATGAAAAGTAAACTGTTTGCTTCTCTTCTGGCTTTGTTCCTGGGTGTAACCGCATTCGCACAGAATACGATTACCGGTGTCGTCTCCGACAACATCGGACCAGCGGCCGGAGTAAGCGTTATGGAGCAGGGTACCACCAACGGTACCATTACAGACCTGGATGGCAAGTTCTCACTCAACGTGAGGAACGGTGCGACTATCGTCGTTTCATCCATCGGTTACAAGGATCAGGTCATTGTGGTTGGCGACCAGCGCCAGTTCACAATCCTCATCGAAGAAGACAACGAGCTTCTTGACGAGGTCGTCGTAGTCGGCTATGGCGTCCAGAAGAAGAAACTCGTGACAGGTTCGACTGTTCAGGTCAAAGGCGACGAGCTCGCAAAGATCAACAGCACCAGCGCCCTCGGCGCAATGCAATCTTCCACCCCTGGTGTTCAGATCAGCAATTCATCAGGTCAGCCTGGTGAAGGTTACAATGTGAACATCCGTGGTATGGGTACGACCGGCTCTTACCAGCCGCTATATGTGATCGATGGTGTTCCGGGCGGTGACATCAACGCCCTCAACCCTTCAGACATCGAGAGCATCGACGTCCTCAAGGATGCCGCATCATCTGCAATCTACGGTGCCCGCGGTGCGAACGGCGTCATCCTCGTAACCACCAAGCAGGGCAAGTCCGGCAAGTATTCCGTTTCATATGACGGCTTCTACGGCTGGCAGAACTCACCGAAACTTCCTGACCTCCTCGATGCCAAGCAGTATATGGAGGTACAGAACATGGTCAAGCTCAACAATGGCGAAGCTATGATCGACTGGGCGAACGTTTTGAGCCCGGATCTCTACAACAGCATTGCTAACGGCACCTACACCGGAACCGACTGGCTCAGGGCCATCCACAACGACGATGCGCCTATCACCAACCACGCCATCAACATCAGCGGCGGTTCAGAAAGGTCAAAGTTCTCCTTCGGCGTTTCCTACACCGGCCAGGAAGGTATCTTCGGCAAGCCTGCCGCATCAAAGTACGACCGCACCACCGTGCGTCTCAACTCTGATCACGTTCTCTGGCAGAAGGATGGTCTCGACATAATCTCATTCGGCGAGAACTTCACATTCACCTACAGCAAGAAGAGTGGTATCGGTATCGGCAACCACTATTGGAATGACATCTACAATATGCTCGTAGCCAACCCTATCGCTCCTATGTATAACGGTGACGGAGGCTATGCCGCATATGACGAATACGAAGCTACCGGCCTCTGGAATCTCGACAACACCGTTGCCAACCCTATCTATATGATGACCACTTCTTCAAGAGGCAACAACTGGAGCAACAACTACGGTCTCAATATGTCCGTCAACCTTCGCGTCCAGCCTATCAAGAACCTCGTATGGAGGAGCCAGTTCAACTTCAAGCAGAGCTCAAGCACCTTCCGTCAGTACGATATGATCTTCAAGGCCGGCAACGGCAACAACATGAGGAACAGCGACTCCGTATCACAGAGTGCATCCGCCGGCTGGAACTGGAGCTGGGAGAACACCATCAACTACAAGTTCAACGTTGCACAGGACCACAACTTCGATATCCTCGCCGGTACATCCATCGAGCATTCCGGTTATGGTGAAAGTGTCGGCGCAGCCCGCGCTACCGGCGCCTGGCCGAACGACCCTACACACGCATATGTCAGCAACATGACCGGTGACATCACATCAAGCAACATCACCGGCTCACCTTGGGGCGACAGCGGTCTCGTTTCCTTCTTCGGTCGTGTCAACTACGACTACAAGGAAAGATATCTTCTTTCACTCATCATCCGTCGTGATGGTTCATCCAACTTCATGAAGGGTCACCGCTGGGGAACCTTCCCTTCAGTTTCTGCAGGTTGGGTAATGTCCAACGAAGACTGGTGGCAGTCATCAGCCGTCAACTTCTTCAAGATCCGTGGAAGCTGGGGCCAGAACGGTAACTGCGCTGTCGACAACTTCCAGTACCTTGCTACCGTAGCCATCGGCCCTGACAACGGCGGATACGCCTTCGGTCACGGCGCCATCCAGCAGTGGCAGGTCGGTTCTTACGCCGACAAGCTTTCCAACGAGGACATCTCGTGGGAGACTTCACAGCAGCTTGACTTCGGTTTCGATGCACGCTTCTTCAACGACCGCCTGACCGCAGCTTTCGACTGGTACCAGAAAGATACCAAGGACTGGCTTGTAAATGCACCTGTAATGGGTCACTTCGGAGCCAACGCCCCTTATATCAATGGCGGTGAGGTCCGTAACTCAGGTATCGAGCTCGCCATCAACTGGAATGACGCAGTCAGCAAGGACTTCTCATACAGCATAGGCATCAACGGAGCATACAACAAGAACAAAGTCACCCGCATCGCCAACGAAGAAGGCATCATCCACGGCCAGGGCAATGTAGTTCAGGGTATTGCCGAGATGTATCGTGCACAGGTAGGTTATCCTATCGGTTACTTCTGGACATACGCTACCGACGGCATCTTCCAGAACCAGGCCGAAATCGACGCCTGGAAGGCGGAAGGCAAGCCGACGATGGCAGAAATCCCGGTACCTGGCGACGTCAAGTTCGTCGACCTCAACGGTGACCACCTCCTTGACGACAAGGACAAGACCATGACTGGCGATCCGAACCCGGATTTCACCGCAGGTCTCAACATCTCCGTCTACTTCAAGGGCTTCGACTTCGCTCTCAGCGGCTACGGTCAGTTCGGCCAGCAGGTTTTCCGCGCATGGCGCCGCTATTCAGACAGCATGTGGAACAACTACACCACCGAGGTTTACAGCTACTGGCACGGTGAAGGAACTTCAAACAAGCTTCCTCGCCTCGTTCCGGGAACGAACTACAACTATATGAACAACTCCGACATCTTCATCGAGGATGCAAGCTTCTTCCGCATCCAGACATTGACTCTCGGCTACGACTTCAAGCGTCTCTGGAAGAATGCACCGTTCGAGAAGTGCCGTCTCTACGTACAGGCTCAGAACCCGTTCTGCTTCACGAAGTACAAAGGAATGGATCCTGAAGTCGGTTCTTCATCAGGCTTCGACAGTTGGACCAAGGGCATCGACCTCGGTTTCTATCCACAGGCCAGAACCATTCTCGTAGGTCTTAATCTTAATTTCTAAAACGTGACTGATATGAAAAATATATTCAGATTTATTGCAGTCGCATTCATTGCTTTGAGTTTTGCTTCTTGCGAGAAATATCTTGACTCGACCAACTATTGGTCAAAGACCGCACAAGACTTCCCGGCAAACGCCGAAGAGGCTGCCCAGATGCTTACCGGTATCTACAACAACCTCAACGTTTCCATCGGCAACAATGTCCATTTCAACCACTTCCTGTGGTCTCTGGCGTCATCTGACGACTGTCTCGGCGGCGGCGGCAACAACGACCAGGCTATGCAGGCGGAAGATCTTCTGATGAACTTCGGCGCCGATATGTACAACGGCTTCTATTGCGACCGCTACAAGGGCATCGCCCGTGCAAACACCGCTCTTGAGACCTTTGACAGATGCGGTCTTGACGACGCCACTCTCAATCAGTACAAGGGCGAGGCTCTCTTCCTCCGCGCCTGGTACTACTATGAACTTGCCTCAATGTTCGGCAACATCCCTTGTCCTGTCTCAACCGCTGCCGATGCAACCCAGCCTCAGGTTAGCGGCGAGGCTCTCTGGGGACAGATCCTTCAGGACTGCCTCGAGGCCAGCAAGATCATGCCTGCAACCGTCAGCGACCGCGGCAACGGTCACGTTGACAAATACTGCGCAGAGGCTCTCCTCGGACGCGTATATCTGTTCTATTCCGGATTCTATGGTTCCGAGAACGTGACGCTCCCTAACGGAGAGACTCTTTCCAAGGCAGATGTCGCCGCAGCCATCTCAGACTGCGTCAACAATTCAGGCTACAGACTCGTTGACGATTATCACAACCTCTGGGCCTACACCAACCGCATCTGCGTTGAAGATGAGCTCTCTCTCTTCAAGGGCAATGGTTACAAGTACGTATGCGACGACGCAGGCGTCAACCCTGAAGCTATGTTCGTAATCAAGTTCAACACCCAGCCATCCTGGGGCACTACCATCGGTTATTCCAACCAGACCTGCCTCTTTATGGGTATCCGCAATGCATCCAACACTGACGGCGGCAAGTCATTCCCGTTCGGTCAGGGCTGGGGTATGTGCCCTGTATCTCCGCAGCTCGTGGCTGACTGGCAGAAGGCAGAGCCTAACGACCCTCGTATGGACGCATCGCTCGTGAGTGTCAGCAAGTTCAACGGCTACAAGTACGGTTCTGACAGCAACATCCAGGAAACCGGATACTATCAGATCAAGAATATGCCTATTATGGGACGCAAGAGCGACGGTTCAGGCGACTTCTGGTATTCATACGTCAACGAAATGTACCCTGGCCTGTCCTGGTACAACGATGACAACAACAACTTCCAGCTCAACCTCATTGACGATATGATCATGATCCGTTTTGCCGAAGTTCTCCTTATGGATGCCGAGCTCAACAACAGCCAGGCTTCATTCGATGCAGTGCGCAGCCGCGCCGGACTTGATCCGAAGCCACTCACTGAAGAGAACCTCCGCAACGAGCGCCGCTGGGAGCTTGCATTCGAAGGCGTACGCTTCGGCGACCTCCGCCGCTACGGCGAGGAATATGCCAAGAAGGCCCTCGACGCACAGGAAGGAGTACATTGCTATAACAACGGCGTAGAAGGCACGAACCACGCAGCCAAATTCAACGGAGGTTATGGCAATCGCTACGCCGCTACAAAGGGTTTCATCTCGATCCCTTCATCTCAGATTTCTCTCTCAGCTTCAGCTGGTGAAGAGTACAAGTATGTTCAGAACGAAGGCTGGGGCACTTCAGCATCAGACTTCGCAGGTTGGACTGACTAATATCCGCTAAGATTATGAAAAGAACATTATATGTAGCATTGTCCATTGCAGTACTTGCAGCTTTTGCTTCCTGCAATCCGACTCTGATTGAGAATCCTGCACCTATGGCCGCCCTCAGCGAGGCACAGCTTGCCCAGGATCTCCAGATCGCGCAGTACGACTTGAACGAGAACAAGGAGTATGTTCCTTCACCTGACGGCAACTATATTTCATACAATATGAAGGGCTATTCAGGTTTGGCTTTCACACGAGCTGCCGACGGCACCGAGAAAGTGTACAGCCAGGGCAACGCCGGTTTCTTCAAGTTCCTTCCTAGAAGAGGTTCAGATCCTAATCAGACCCTCTGGTTCCGCGCTTACAACATCGACGGCTCATTCGTCGAGACTTCAAAACAGGTTACCGTGAAGGTTCCTTCAGACCTTGCTCCTGAAATCCTCAACATCGCCGGCGACAACGGTTCGAAAAAGTGGATGTGGCATTATGACAACGGTGCCACCTGCTGGGGCAACGCCGGCAACTCAGGCGCAGGCTCAGCCTTCACCTGGAACAACGTTGACGGCAAGTGGTGGGGTCCTGACACTCCTGACGGACTTATGGATCAGCTCAGCCACGCACCGGGCGGCGCAGCCACCGGAGCAGAGAGCAACGGAGCATATATGATATTCTCCGATGCCGGCGATGTTGCAGCCTACACAGCCGACGGAGCTCTCATCAAGAGCGGTTCCTTCGACATCAAGGACTACAACCCATCACGTCCTGACGGATGGTCTGTCGGCACCCTCAAGGTCAGCGAGCCTCTCAGCATCCTCTTCCCATTCTCAATCAACGAAGGTGGAAAGGCTGTCGACACATTCGACATCATGTATCTCGACCCTAACTATATGACCCTCGTTTACACCAAGGGCAACGGCGCAGGCAGCTGGGGTGAAATCACCTTCTGGATGTTCAAGAACGGCGACGACTACGTAGGTGCGCTCAACGCAAACGACAAGCGCAAGTGGACCTGGGACGGCGAGAACACCTGCTGGGGCAACGCCGGCAACTCAGGCGCAGGCGCAGCATTCGGCCCTGGTGTCATCGACGGCAAGTGGTGGGGAGTTGACACTCCGGAAGGACTTATGGATCAGCTCAGCCATGCACCGGGCGGCGCAGCCACCGGAGCAGAGAGCAGCGATGCCTATATGGAATTCACCGCAGGCGGTGACATCACCTCATACGCAGGAGACGGTTCTGTCATCAAGGCCAGCACATACGAAGTGAAGGACTATGACGCAACCCGCAAGGCCAGCGGCAACTGGCAGCTCGGCAAGCTTGTCACCAAGGACCCGGCCATCCTCTTCCCATTCTCAATCAACGAAGGCGGAAAGGCTGTGACCGAGTTCGACCTTATGTACATCGATGCAGACCATATGTCTCTCGTTTACACCAAGGGCAACGGCGCAGGCAGCTGGGGTGAAATCACCTTCTGGCAGTTCAAGGCCATCAACGAATAATCCTTCGGGAATCATATGATTGAGCCGCGGGGCTTTCCCCCCGCGGCTTTTTTTTCACTGCAAATTTTCGTACATTTGGTACAAATGGAGCGACTCACCAAAAACACTCTGTCTGCGCTGTTCGGAGCGGGAATATTCCTGTTCTGGCTGCTTGCCTTTCCGCAGGCGCTCGGCCTGCAGGAGCAGAATCAGCTGTTCCTCTGGTCCGGAAGCTATGCGGCCGAACGCCTGGGCATGGCCGGGGGGCTGGCCGACTGGCTGGGCGAGTTCATCACCCAGTTCAACTGCATCCCGTGGCTCGGAGCGCTTCTGCTCGCCCTTGTATCCGTTGCCATCCAGAGGATGACCTGGAGCACCGGCGACACGCGTGACATCTCCTGGTATCCGCTGAGTTTCATCCCATCCGCACTGCTGCTCGTCCATATGGGCGACCACGATGTCTTGCCTTGCCTCGGGATGGCGGTCATTCTGTCGCTTCTCCTGTGTCTGCTATACAAGAAGGCCGGCGACAACGCCGCAGTTGCTGCCATCGGCATCCCGGCGGGACTTTGGCTGGCGGGGCCTGCGGCCTGGGTGTTCGTCATCTACGTCATCGTCAGAAAACGCAGCGCCAGATCGCTCCTGTGGCTTGCCTATTCCGCCGCGCTCGTAGTCACCGCCCGCTTCACGCTCCTCCAGCAATATCCCTGGAAGCAGATCCTTCTCGGATTCGACTATTTCCGCTCACCACTTGTACATCCCGTCCTTGAGACGGTGACAATACTTTCGTCCGTCGCCGTTCCTGCCATCATCAGCATCCTGCCGTCATTCAGAAAGCCCCTTGCCACTTGCATCGCAGTGTATGCAATTATCCTCTGCGGCACGGCATTCTGGGTCTCAAGGTCCTACGACCGTGACACCTATGAAGTCATCGCATACGATCAGCTGGTCCGCAATGAGAAATGGGACGAGCTTGTCGCCCGCGCCGAAAAATACCAGCCGCACAGCAACGTCTCCTGCGTCAGCCTCAACCTGGCCCTCTTCATGACAGGCAATCTCGAGCGGATGTTCGAATTCTATCAGTGCGGTACAGAGGGGTTGCTGATGCCAAACGTACGCGACTATCTGTCCAACACATCCACGGCCGAAGCCTTCTGGAGACTGGGTATGGTCAATTCCGCGCTCAGATATTCATTCGATTCGCAGGAATCCATAGGCAACCTGCGCAAAAGCGGCAGGTTCATGAAACGGATGGCGGAATGCCAGATCGTCAATGGACGCTACAAGGTCGCAGGGAAATACCTTGACATCCTGAAGCAGAGCCTCTTCTACAGAAATTGGGCGGAAGAGCACGAGCGCTTCATAATGGATGAGACTGCAGTTGAAACGGATCCGGTATACGCCTATCTCAGGCAGGTCAGGTTCGAGAAAGACTTCCTGTACTACTATCCCGAGATGGACAAGATGCTCGGAATCCTCTATAGCCAGAACAAGAACAACTATATGGCCGGATACTATTTCATGGCTTGGAAACAGCTTGAACAGATGGAGGTGAAGAAATGAAAAAATTACTTCTTGCCCTGCTTTCGGCCCCGCTGCTGCTGATCGCCTGCTCGACTGGGCAGACGGTCCCCGAGCCGCGTCTTCCCGACATCTATCCCGACTACATCGGTGTCACCTTCCCTGCAGAAATGGCTCCACTGAATTTCAATCTCCGGGGAGGCTATGACAAGGTCTTTGTCAAAGTGAAAGGGGGAAAGGGCGGCGAACTTACCGCTTCTGGCAGATATGCCGGCTTTAATGTCAGGAAATGGCAGAAACTGGCTTCGCAGAATATCGGCGACACCCTCACATTCACGGTGCTTGGCCACAAGGACGGCAAGTGGTTCCAGTTCGTCAACTTCAAGATGATGGTCAGCCCGTACCCGCTGACGGACTATGGAGTCACATACCGCCGGTTCGCACCGGGTTACGAGACATACAGCAAAATCGGCATCTATCAGCGCAACATCCACAACTTCGACGAGGAGCCCATCATCGAAGGCAATGCCATACCGGGGCAATGCGTCGGTTGCCATACGGCAAACGCCACCGACCCATCCCGTTTCCTTTTCCACGTGCGCGGAAAGCACGGTGCAACGGTGGTCCAAATCGATGGTGACCGCAAATGGATGAACACAAAAACCGACAGCACCATCAGCAATGCCGTCTATTCCTACTGGCACCCTTCGGGAGATTTCGTCGCACATTCCAACAACCATATCCACCAGTTGTTCTGGACCGGACGCAACGAACGCTATATCGAAGTTTATGACGATGCCTCTGATGTCATCGTACACGATGTGCGCACCGACGAATACATTCTCAGCCCCCTTCTGATGACGGATGCTTTCGAAACCTATCCCGCATTCTCCAGTGACGGCAGGACTCTCTATTTCTGCCGCGCGCCATACGTTGAAGTGCCGGCACATTGCGAAGACGTCCATTACGACCTGTGTTCCATCGGCTTCGACGCAGAAGAAGGATGCTTCGGGGATGAAGTCACCACGCTCATCGACGCTGTCAGCGCGGGGAAAAGCGTCACCTTCCCGCGTCCGTCATACGATGGCCGCTGGCTGTTATACTCATATGCCGATTTCGGCAACTTCCCAATCAATCACAAGGAGTCAGACCTGTGGATAATGAACCTCGCCGACGGCCGCACTTTCCCTGCAGCAAAGGCGAACTCGAACTACGATGAAAGCTTCCACAACTGGTCTTCTGATTCCCACTGGTTCCTCTTTGCCAGCCGGCGCGACGACTCTCTGTATTCGCAGATCTATTTCTCCTCAATTGACGAAGACGGCAATACGACCAAGGCGTTCGTCCTGCCGCAGCGCAATCCGGAAGAATTCTACCACGGCACCCTGTTCACCTTCAATGTGCCCGACTTCACCAGGACTAAAGTGAAATTCAACGTCACCGCCGCATACAGGGAGGCATTCTCAGATGAAAGGAAAAACGTAACAATTAAAAAATGAAAAGGATATTCAGTTTTGCGGTGATTGCCATACTGCTGGCATCCTGCGCTCCGAAAAATCAGTTCCGCATCCACGGGTATGTTTCAAATCCCGATCTTGAAGGAGCCTGCATCTTTCTTGTTCCGGCAACTGAGCCCGTGAACCTTCCTTCAAAGGACAACCTTGACTCCACGTTCATCAAGGATCAGAAATTCGAATTCAAGGGAGAGGTCGAAAGGCTGGGAGACCTGCGCATCGAAGCGATGAGACGCATAGGCACACAGAACCTTCTGGTCGTCACCGAACCCGGAGACATCTATGTAACCATCGGTGAAAAGAGTTCCGGCTACGGCACCAGACAAAACGACTCGCTGGAAGTGTGGAAGAACCTGACGGAAAGCACCCGCAGCCTCACGGTTGCCATGCTGCAGTCAGGCTGCAAAGAAGAGGCGGATTCCACCCACGCGGCCTATAAGTCCCGTTCGCAGAATATGGCCCACGCCCTTGGCGACGGCAGCACCCTGGGGAAATTCCTGCTGAGTCTTTATCCTGACAAGAAATAAGGCCGGCCCGGTTTATTTCCTGAATCTGAAAGGTACACGCTCGGAAGAATTGATGATCTTCCGGGCGTTAACTTTATCCAGAGAGACCGGTCCCGTGACGAAAGTTGGGACATTGTATGAGCGGAAAAGCTGGCGATAGAATGAAAGCGGTTCTTTCTGCGGCAGCATGAATGGCTTGCCTATGGTTCCGTCCTCTCCTATATGAGCGAAATATATCCTTGTGAAAAGGCCGTCATCCCTGCGGCTGGCAAAGAGGAACCATCTGGAATTCGAGGACCAGTTGTGAAAACTCTCGGTGTCCGGGCTGTTGACCTCATCGATTCTTCTTGTTTCACCGGTCTCAAGGTCAAGAAGCCAGAGGTCGGCCTCGTGGTGCCAGATAGAAAACTGTCCGTAGTCGGACAGAGTGTACATCAGGTATCTTCCATCATATGATGGCTTCGGGAACGAGACACTCTTCCCCTCTGAAGCCGCATCCAGGATCACCTCGACGTCATCTCCGAACTCTCCGGTATCAGGATTGAAGGAGACTTTGCACAGATTGTATCTCGTCTCTGTCAGACCTTCCGGTATAGGCTGACCCGCGGCACGGCAGAAATAGACGGTCCTGCCGTCGGGGCTGAAAGACGGGAACGTCTCCCAATACTCATCTGTCTTCACCTGCGGAGCCGTGAACAGCTCTCCGGAGTCCGGCTCGTAAACTTGAAGGTCGGACGCAGAATCGAACACCTCGATCAGCTTGTCCACCTGCATATGGAAACTCTGGCGGGTGCTGTTGGTCGAGTAAATGATATATTTCCCTGAAGGGTGCCAGTACGGATATACACAGAAGCCCAGAGTACTGTCGGTTTTGGTATCGTATGCCGCTATCACGCCATTATTCTGAATCAGAGTGGCGCCGTGGGTTCCGCGGATATGGAGGCTGAAATTGTCCGGCGCTCCCCTGTTGAACTCGTGGCAGTTGACACATCCCTCAAATTCGGTGTTTTCTATCAGCGCGCGCTCCTTGAAGGAACTCAGCTCACGTTCATAGATGCCCATCTTGCTCCAGACCTCATAGCCCGGCTCGATAAGCCTGTATGCGACGGCATCGTCGATGGGATCCGTACTCACGTGGATCACCCAGGAAGTGTCAGGAACCGTGCTGCGGACAGCGATGTCACTGCCGGCGGCGGCAGCAAGCATCCTCTTCCACTTCCCTTCCTTCCACCTTACCCTGCCTCCGCGGAAGCTTACCGTCATATCGCCGACGATAAAGGTCGTGACTGCGTCCGAAGACTCTTTCGAGGTATAGTCAAAATTGAGCGGAGCTATGTCAGCGGGTACCGTGACACCGACATAATCGGGGTAGATAATGCCATCGAATGCCTCAGGCGCCGGCCCGTCATAACGTGAGCATGCGGCAAGAAGCATAGCGACCGAAAATATGTATATCCTTCTCATCCTATCTGTAGAAATAATAGAACCAATACGTCTTTCCATAACGTTCCTCCATCTTGTCAGCGCCGATGCCGGTCCTGGAGTCAGCGATGAACTGATTCAGACGCGCGACGGTCCTGGGCTCCACAGCCGATGGGATACCCGATGCATCATCGTGCGTCATAGCCCATTGCATCGCCAGGGCTTCCTGATACCCCTTGGGCATAATGGAATACTGGACGAGACCGAGGCACTCAACAAACCTCTCGATGTCCTTGTTCAGCAGAGCCCACGCCAGCAGGTAATCGAAGGCGACCCTGTTCTGCCTGTTCTCAAGGAACAGCAGTCCAAGCATCGAGTCCATCTCGTCATACGAGAAGAAGAAATCACGTGAACGGAAACGCTGGGCACGTTTGAGTGCATACTCCGGAACATTCATTATCGCATCCTCATCGCCGAGAAGCTTTTCCGCATCAGAAGCCCACTTCCTGTAATAGATTGTGTTCTTCAATGCGCCGATATATTTGCGCGCGACCTCATAATCGCCGTTCACGATATTGGTTTCGGCCAGACGCTTGTAGCAACGGGCGCTCTTCTGATAGTCCGGGATAGCTTCCTGCGCCTCAAAGATGAACCTCTGCGCAGTATTCACCATACCCATTTCCCAATACGCCTCCGCCGTGGCGAGCGGCCCCACATATTCACGCTCGAACTGAGGCAGCAGGCCATCGACGCCATTCTGATAATATTCGAACATACTGTCGGCCATTCTGTCAGAATGGGCCAGTGCTATATTGTTGCAGGTGACATTGAATGGCGTCACCGGCATATGCCTGTCGGCATACATCATCATTCTGTTCCACATCCGCATACGCAGCATGAAATCGAAATGCATCTGTTCCTCCTTCGCCCTGTCATCCGAGCGTATCACCAGGAATACCGCAGACGCAGCGATGGCAATGGAAGCGGCCGCCACGACGGCAGGGTGCGGGCGGTCTGAGAGTTTGAGCGCCGACAAAAGCACGACAGCCGCGCAGAGCAGGGCCGACACATACACCGGCCAGGCCGGAATTGCACGGAACCGATGATAATGGACTCCGATCACGAGGCGCTCGATTGAATATGCGCAAAGATATTGCGACACGAAAACGGACAGCAGGAACAACACCGCAGCAGCAAGCGTCAAAGCTGCTTTCCTTTCGCGTGCCGCGAGAATGCACACGGATATCAGAGCGACCGGACCGGCAAACCAGTACAGCAGCGGAACAGACATCAATTCGACAGCATTGCGCACACCGGCACTGCTGACGGCGGACACTGCCGGGACGACGGCAAGCGACATCAAGACCGCCACAGGCGATCCCATAAGGATGTTTTCATCGCACATTGCCACCCACATTGCAACGGCGGGAGCAAAGCTCAGGGCAAACGACAGACCGCTTTTCTTCGGACATACTGCAAAGGTCAGAAGATGGATACCGGTCAGACAGGCCGCAATGATGACAGCTCCGGCCGTCGGATAATAAAAGAACTGGGTAAGGCAGCGGCCGAGCCAGTCAGCCAGCCCTCCGGGAGCGCGCACGACATCCAGAAAGTACGCCCAGGTCCATTCAAACAGCTGATATTGCTCTTGAAAGTGCAGGTGGTAGGCATATTCGAAGCGGAAGAACAGGAGAGCCGCCAGAAAGCCAAGAACCGACACAGCTGCACGGGTATGATTCTGTTTGATTTTCATCAGCACATTACGTGTATTAACACGTAAAGATATCAAAAAGAATTCATATCTTTACAAAATACATGCAGACAACTCTATGAGAGTTTTCATATCATTGGCAATTGCAGCGCTTCTCGCGTCCTGCGCTCCCGCCACAAGCTATCGGGATGCATATTTCCGTTCTTCTGACATTTCAGAGGAACAGGGGGTGGCAGCATTCGGCGAGCCTGACGAATATACCGAATGGCTGTTTTCCCTCGCAGTGGAGGCCGACCGCGGCAATTGGGAGAAAGTCGCGGAACTTACAGCCTCCGACCGCAAATCGGAGATCGGGACCTACTACCACAACCTTGCCAATGCGATGCACGGATGCCTTGCAGACAGCCTGATGCACTATTATCAGCCATTTGAACGAGGACTTTTCCTTCCTATGGGAGAGAAAGAATCACGCTTTGTGATGGCCCAGGCCGGCGAGGTCTGGTGGCAGCTCGGAGAACTGACGATGGCCGAGCACCACACCATTCTCGGAATGATATTCTCGCCCAGCCAAAGCGGAGAAAGGTATATCCGCCGACTGGCTGAGATCAATCTCGCGAAGGGAGACACCAGGGCCGCGGAGAAATACATCCGCCTTCTGGACGGACCGGTCGGAGACTACTGGCGCAGCCGCGCTCCCCTGGCCCCGAAGACCGATGTACTTCATTCCGCAACAGACGTCCGCACGCCCCTTCTGATGCTTCTTGAAGCCAACCCGGCCAACCTGATGGCATATGAATACCTGCTGTGCTACGACTTGCTGACCAAGGACATAGCAGCATTCGTCCGGGATTTCGTGCCCGGAAAAAAGTCCAGCCGTCTGTTCGAGGAAGCAGCCCTGATCTATATGGCATCGTCGGGGAATACCGGCGAGGAATGGATTGACCATTTCAGTGTGAACTACGACACCTACCTTGAGTTCACGTCATTCTCCGAAGCATTCGACAGAGGGGAAACGCTGGATAATCTCCAGAAATCGTTCGGCGACAGCTACTGGTTCTATTACAAATTTGCACAGAGAAATGAAAAATAGACTTCTGCCGGCAATCCTGCTTTCACTGATACTGACGGCCTGCACCAGCTCGTCCGGAGACATTTCGATGTTCCCGGACTACAGCGGCGCAACAGTTCCATGCAACATCGCACCGCTGAACTTCCATTACCTCGGGGCGGGGTCAGGCAAGGCTGTCACGACTTTCAGTGCCGGAGACCGGAGCCTCCGCATCCGCGGCCGGGAAGTCAACATCCCCGCCGAAGAATGGGAGAAGCTGAAACTCGCCGACACCATCAGCGTCAGCAGCAGCCTGCTTGGAGACTGGGCCATATACGTGAGCCGTGACAGCATCGACAGGTACCTTACATACCGCCTTATCGAACCCGGCTATGAAGTGTGGGACCGCGTGGAAATCCGCGAACGCGACCTTTCCTCCTTTGAAGAAGAATCCATCATCTCCTGGGAGGACACCGGGAATTCCTGTGTCAACTGCCATATCCACAAGGGACGCAATTCGATGTATTATATCCGGGGGCCGAAAGGCGCTGCGGTCTTGAACCGTGACGGAAATATCACAAGGCATCAGCTCAGGCGGGACGGGATGGTTTCAGGCACCGTGTACGGTGACCTTCATCCCGACGGCCGCTGGGGCGTATTCTCCTCAAACATAATCATTCCCGGATTCCACACTCTTGCCGACCGCAGGCTTGAAGTGTACGATACGGAATCCGACGTCTGCATCACCGACTTCGACAGCGGGAACATCCTGACACCCGGAAATCTGGCACGCGCCGATGTCCTTGAAACATTCCCGTGTTTCAGTGGCGACGGCACATACATCTACTATTGCGCCGCTGACAGCGTCCTGCTTCCACAGGATATCGAGAAGCTCAAGTATTCCCTTTTCAAAGTTTCCTTTGATTCCACAGACGGCAGCACCGGCGAGCCCGTCATCGTCTGGGATGCATCAAAGCACGATGCATCGGCCTGCCATCCCAAGGCGTCCCCCAACGGAAAATGGCTGCTCTTCACAGTCGCGGATTATGGGACTTTCCCTATCTGGCACCAGGAATGCGACCTTGCGCTGATAGATCTCCGCACAGGCACGGCGATGCCGATGGACGCCGTCAATTCCGACCGTTCTGATACTTATCACAGCTGGTCCTCCAACTCCCGCTGGATCGTATTTGCCAGCAAGCGGGGAGACGGCCAGTACGGAAGGCCCTACTTCTGCCATATCGATGAAGATGGGAACGTTACGAGTCCTTTCATCCTTCCTCAGAAAGACTCTCATCTTTATGAAAAAACACTGAAATCATATAACATTCCGGACCTCGGAATCATTTCATCAAAATAATATCACATTTAGATAATTACATATTTGTTTGTTCTGACACAACTATATATTTTTGCAATACAAACTAACAATACCCATCTATTATATAAATGTCGCATAAACCTAACCTACCCCTGACGCTTGCCATTTGCATACTTGCCGCCTCTTGCGGGCAGGCCCCTGCCGGAAAGGATAATAATACAATATCTGCACTGAAGCAGGCTGTAATTGACGGGAAATATATGTACGGTCACCAGGACGACCTTATGTACGGCCACTACTGGAACGCCAATGAAGACAACGACTACACACTGGAACGTTCCGATGTCCTCAGCACAGCCGGTGCATACCCTATGGTCCTCGGTCTTGACCTTGGAGGGATCGAGCTTGACGAGGACAGCCCGTACGGTGCAGGCAAGAATCTCGACGGCAACAAATTCGACATAATGCTGGAAGCGGCAAAAAAACATCACGCACGCGGCGGCATAGTCACTATGAGCTGGCATCTGCGGAATCCGCTTACCGGCGGCGACGCCTGGGATGTGAGCGACACGACTGTCGTCAAATCCATCCTTCCGGGCGGAGGGCGTCACGATTTGTTCATGGGCTGGCTGGGCAAGGTGGGAGACTATCTTGAGCAGATAAAGGAAATCCCCGTCATATTCCGTCCTTGGCACGAACACACCGGAGGCTGGTTCTGGTGGGGTGCGGGACTCTGCTCGGCAGAGGAATACAACGCTCTCTGGGTGATGACATACGACTACCTCGTCAAGGACCGCGGCCTGGACAACCTTGTGTGGGCCATATCACCGAACGGCCTGCAGAAGGACTTCGAAAAATGGATGGAAAGGTATCCTGGCGACGATTATGTCGACATCATCGGCCTCGACCAGTATGAGCCGTCACATCCCGGGATGGAGAACATTGAGGCCACCAATGCCGCATTCATAGCACAGATGAGAGAGCTGCTGGGCTGTATGACTGAGATCGCAGAAGAACATAACAAGATACTTGCCGTTACAGAAACCGGCTTCGAGAGTCTCCAGTACGAAAACTGGTGGACCGAGGTACTGATGCCGGCACTCGACGGATTCCCGGTATCATACGTTCTCACTTGGCGCAACACCAGCGAGGAAGGCCGCCGCGACGTTCATTACTACGCCCCATTCCCGGGCAGTCGCTCAGAAGCGGATTTCAAAACTTTTGCGGAAAGCGAAAAAACCTTATTCCTGAACTGATATGACTTTTGAAGAGAGAGAGAAATTATTGAGAAACCGGCACAAGGCCCTCATAGAGCGGCGCAACGAGCCGATAGAGGGCAATGGCGTGTACGAAAGATATATCCACCCTGTCCTGACGGGCGGCCACGCACCGTTGGAGTGGCGGTACGATTTCAACAAGGAACGCAACCCATACCTGATGGAGCGCTTCGCGGTCCACGCGACATTCAACGGCGGCGCCATAAAATGGGGTGACAAATATGTGATTGTGGCAAGGACAGAGGCGGCTGACCGGAAGTCGTTCTTCGCCGTAGCCGAAAGCCCGAACGGCATAGATAACTTCACTTTCTGGCCGCGTCCCGTCACAATGCCGGAATATGGAGAGCCGGCCACCAACATATATGATATGAGACTCACGCGTCACGAGGACGGCTGGATATACGGTTTGTTCTGCGTGGAGCGCAAGGACCACGATGCAGAGCAGGACATCTCCGCGGCGACAGCCTCATGCGGCATAGCCCGCACGAAGGATCTCGTCAATTGGGAAAGGCTGCCGGATCTCAGATGCAAGAACCAGCAGCGCAATGTTGTCCTGCATCCTGAATTCGTGAACGGCAAGTACGCGCTGTACACACGGCCACAGGACTGCTTCATCGAGACAGGCAGCGGCGGCGGCATAGGATGGGCGCTGGTCGATGACATAACGGATGCCGAGGTCAAGGAGCAGATCATCATCAGCCCGCGGCATTATCATACCATCACTGAGGCAAAGAACGGAGAAGGCCCTCAACCTATCAGGACGGAGAAAGGCTGGCTCCATCTCGCCCACGGAGTGCGATACTGCGCTTCCGGCCTCAGATATGTGCTGTATATGTATATGACAGCGCTGGAAGACCCGACGAAGGTCATCGCACAGCCAGCTGGATTCTTCATGGCCCCGGAAGGCGGGGAATATGTCGGTGACGTTCTCAATGTCCTTTTCTCCAATGGCTGGATCGCAGACGAAGACGGCAAGGTATTCATCTACTACGCATCTTCCGACACCAGGCTCCACGTTGCGACATCAACGGTCGACAGACTCGTGGACTATTGCATGAACACTCTCCCGGACGGACTTGCCACGGGTGAGACCGTAAAACGATTGAACAGACTTATCGATTTGAATGAAAATAGGTAGCAAGCGCCAGGGAATATTTATTAGGTAAAATAATGGTGATTTTCGGGAAGCGGGTGGTAAATGCAATTTGGCGCTTGTTTGGCATTTACCACCCGTTTTTTATTTTAAGGAATGATGAAAAAATAAGTTGGTAAAGATTTATGAGGGATTGTTTATGTATTTTGGATATGGAATGAAGGAGCGTAGCCGTGCTACGTGACTGAATGACATGTTCAAAAGACAAAACAAGAACCATAAAGATTACCAAGTTATTTTTTAAGAATGACTAAGAATGACTGAAAAAGAGTATCTTTATAAAATCAAATAACACATCGTACAATGGCCACCACAAAATGTTCTCTTAAAGAAAAAATCGCATATGCTCTCGGCGATGCGGCTGCAGGCGGAATCACCTGGAAGATAATGTCCATCGCATTCCCCCTGTTCTTCACCGACGTATTCGGGCTTTCTTTCGCAGACGCAGCAGCTCTGATGCTGCTGGCGCGTTTGTTTGACGTTGTCACCGATCCAATTATGGGCAGCCTCGCGGACCGCACACAGTCACGCTGGGGCACCTATCGTCCGTGGCTGATTTTCGGCGCCATCCCGTTCGGCCTCATATTCGCGCTTCTGCTGCACACCCCGGACCTGGGGCCTGTCGGGAAGCGCATCTATACATACACCCTCTATCTGCTGATGATGGCCATTTACACCGCCGTCAACGTGCCGTACGGTTCGCTTCTCGGCGTGATGACTGATGACGACAACGAAAAGAACCAGTTCTCATCATTCCGTATGGTAGGCGCATACGCAATGGGATTCATCACCCTGCTTTCACTTCCATACATTCAGAAGCTCATCGGAGGCACAGATGCTCATCAATACACCATCATAGGAATCATTTTCGGCTCACTCGCCGCAGTGATGACCCTGCTCTGCGGACTCTTCACCAAAGAGCGCATCAAGCCGAAGCGCGCTGAAAAATATTCGTTCAGCCAGTTTGTGAACCTGTTCAAGAACAGACCTTGGGTTTACCTCACACTCGCCGGGCTCTGCACGAATTTCTTCAACGGATTCCGCTATGCCGTTGCAGGCTATATATTCAGCTACTGCCTTGGAGGGAATGTGACACTCGGAAGCTTCATCATCAACTTCAGCGTGTTTATGGCTTTCGGAGAAGTCACCTGTATGATATTCGGTGCCCTCTCCCCTGCCTTCACCAAGCGCGTGGGATCAAAGAGACTTGCATTCATCATCGCATCAGCAATATGCGTTGTGTTCTCTGTGGCATTCTTCTTTGTCCCGATGAGTCCGAAATACATCTGGCTGATGATTGCCCTGGTGGTTCTCACGTCAGTCGGCGTAGGCATCTACTCACCGCTCCTCTGGTCGATGTATGCCGACGTAGCCGACTATGCGACTGAAAAATTCGGCACATCCTCAACCGGCCTCATCTTCTCCTCAGGCACTATGGCCCAGAAACTCGGCGGTGCCATTTCAGGTTCCCTCATCGCTCTTTTCCTCGGTCTTGCAGGCGCAGAGATGATTCGTAATGATGTTGGCAATCTTATCATTGATCCGGCAACCGTAACGGATTCCGTACGCACAATGGTCTGGTCCCTGTTCTCGCTGATTCCGGCCGGAATCGCCCTCATAATGGGCTGGCTTGCATTCAAGTTCCCTATCAAAAAATAACACAATGAAAAAGATCATCATATTTGCGGCACTCGCCGCAGCGGCAATGGCCCTCGCCGGCTGCAAGCAGGAAAAAGCCAATGTCGCCAGGCTTCAGGTGGACGGCACAACCTTGAAGATGGAAGGGTCTGACGAAGCAGTGGTATTTCACGGCATCAGCTACGGCTGGCACAACCTCTGGCCAAGATTCTACAACGAAAGCAGCCTGAAAAGCCTGAAGGCCCAGACAGGCGTCACCATTTACCGTGCCGCCATCGGCTCCGATGACTTCGCCCTCGAGTGGAACCCGGGCTGCGACCACGGCTATCTTGATGACAAGGACCTTGCTGTCAAATGCTTCGACGCCCTCGCAAAGTCGGCCATCGAAAACGATGCATACCTGATTGCCGACTGGCACTCACACATCACCCACCCCGAAGCCGCAAAAGAATTTTTCACCTACGTGGCCACAAAGTATGCCGACTGCCCGAACATAATTTATGAGCTCTTCAACGAGCCCGTATGCTTCTCATTCGAAGAGAACCGCAGCTATGCCGACCTTGGCGATCCTGAAGCCATGAAGGCCTATTGGCAGCATCTCAAGGCATATTCCGAAGACCTCATCGCTACCATTACATCCCTTTCCAACGTCCATCCACTTATTCTCGTGGGCTGTCCGTCCTGGGATCAGAGGATCGACCTGCCAGCCGAAGACCCGATCACTTCATACGACAACGTGATGTACACTGTCCACTTCTACGCCGGCACCCACAAGAAAGAGCTTCGCGATGCCTGCGACGCGGCCCTCGCCAAGGGTACGCCTATCTTCCTCTCCGAATGCGCATCCTGCGACGCCTCCGGCGACGGTGAGATGGATATCGAGTCCTGGAACGAATGGTGCAGCTGGAGTGACGCCAACAATATCTCGTGGATGATCTGGAGTGTCGGAGACAAGCACGAGACCTGCTCTTTCTTCACCCCCGAGGCAAGTTCAGATGGCCCGTGGGCTGAAGATGTCGTAACAGCCTGGCCAAAAGCCGGCCTGAAATGGAAATTCTGACATATGAAACAATACGGTTATTTTGACGACGCCGCACGCGAATTCGTCATTACCGATCCGGCCACTCCGTGGCCCTGGATCAACTATCTTGGAACAGAGGATTTCTTCGGTCTCGTCTCAAACACGGCCGGCGGCTACTGCTTCTGCAAGGACGCGAAGTTCCGCCGCATAACACGTTACCGCTACAACGGAGTGCCTATGGACAACGGTGGCCGTTATTTCTACATAAATGACGGTGAAGGCATCTGGAGTCCGGGATTCAAGCCTTGCAAAACCAGGCTGGACAGCTACGAATGCAGGCACGGAATGGGCTACACCCGCATCACGGGTTCCCTCCGCGGCCTTGAGGTCAGCGAGCTTTTCTTCGTTCCGCTCGGCCGCCGCTGCGAGATCCACAAGCTCACCCTGAAGAACACAGGCGACAGCAAAAAGGCGTTCAAGCTCTTCTCCTTCGTGGAATGGTGCCTCTGGAACGCCGAGACCGATATGGAGAATTTCCAAAGGAATTTCTCTACGGGAGAGGTTGAGATTGACGGTTCCGTCATTTATCACAAGACTGAATACCGCGAGCGCCGCGACCACTACGCCTTCTACGGCGTCAACGCGCCGGTGGACGGATTCGACACCGACCGCGAAAGCTTCATCGGCCTGTACAACGGATTCGACGCCCCTCAGAACGTCGTTTCCGGCAAGGCGACAAACAGCGTGGCCCACGGCTGGAGTCCGATTGCGTCACACTTTTTCGAGATGTCGCTCGCTCCCGGAGAAACGCGCGAGCTGGTATTCGTTCTCGGCTATGTCGAGAATCCGCAGGACGAGAAATTCGCCCCGGCTGACCCGAAGGTGCTCAACAGCTGCTCCGCGCTCGTGAATAAAAAGCGCGCCAAGGAAATCCTGGACGCGTTCGACACCTCCGCAAAGGTTGACGAGGCATTCACCCATCTCGGCCGCTACTGGGATGAACTTCTCGGCCGATTCAGCGTCGAGACTTCAGAAGAAGGCGTCGACCGAATGGTCAACATATGGAACCAGTATCAATGTATGGTCACGTTCAACTTCTCGCGCAGTGCTTCTTTCTTCGAGAGCGGCATCGGACGCGGGATGGGCTTCCGCGACTCCAACCAGGACCTCGTGGGCTTCGTGCATCAGATTCCGGAGCGCGCCCGTGAAAGGATCATCGACATTGCCTCGACCCAGTTTGCCGACGGCGGCTGCTACCATCAGTACCAGCCTCTCACCAAGCGCGGGAACAACGGCATCGGCGGCGGCTTCAACGACGACCCGCTCTGGCTGATCTTCGGTACCGTTGCATACATCAAGGAGACGGGGGACTTCAGCATCCTCAACGAGAAGGTGCCATTCGACAACGTGCCCGGCACCGAGGTATCGCTGATGGAACACCTCAGAATCAGTTTCGAGCACGTCGTGAACAACCTCGGTCCTCACGGACTGCCGCTCATCGGCCGCGCCGACTGGAACGACTGCCTCAACCTCAACTGCTTCTCGAACGATCCTAACGAATCATTCCAGACCACCGAAAACAAGTCGGAAGGCTCAAAGGCCGAATCCCTGATGATTGCCGGGCAGTTCGTCTTCTGCGGTAAGCAGTATGCCGACCTTCTCGATCACTGCAAGCTTGACAGCAGTTCTGTCAAAAAGCAGATTGCCGATATGGAATCCGCCATCGAGAAATACGGATGGGATGGAAGGTGGTTCCTCCGCGCATACGACTACTACGGACGCAAGATAGGCTCCGACGAGTGCGAGGAAGGAAAGATTTTCATCGAAAGCCAGGGCTGGTGCACAATGGCCGGTGTAGGCGCCGGCAAGGGTATGTGCGCAAAGGCGCTTGACAGCGTGAAGGAGATGATGGACTGCGAACACGGCATAGTCCTCAACAACCCCGCATACACAAAATACTACATCGAATACGGCGAGATATCCTCATATCCGCAGGGATACAAGGAGAACGCCGGCATCTTCTGCCACAACAATCCGTGGGTGATCATAGGAGAAGCCGTCGCAGGCCGTGCACAGGACGCCTGGGAGCATTACCGCAAGATATGCCCTTCATACATCAAGGACCAGAACCTCCACAAAGTCGAGCCATATGTCTACTGCCAGATGGTGGCAGGCAAGGATGCGGCCCGTCCGGGAGAGGGCAAGAACAGCTGGCTCACGGGTACTGCCGCCTGGAACTGGTACACAATCACGGAATGGCTGCTCGGCGTCAAGCCGGACTATGACGGGCTTCTGATAGAGCCTTGCCTGCCGGCCGACAAGTTCGGCACATACAAGGTGCACCGCGCCTTCCGCGATGCCGTGTATGACATCACCATCCACAATACCGGCAAGGGTGGCAGCAGATTCATCCCCTATGAGCCGGGAGAACATAAACTAGACATTACCATATAGCCAATGAAAAAGACACTATTCATCCTGTTGATGGCAGCCTGGCAGCTAGCTTCCGCACAGACAGCGCTCAACACCAGCAAAACGACTCTCGTGCTTGACACCCAGAACGGGCGCGAACTTGGAATCAGTTATTACGGCGCCCGCCTCGTGGATGCCGATCTGGGACAGATCCGGTTCTCCGGCCTCCGTCCAGAAGGGGCATATCCTGCATTCGGCCTGAAGGGCACCACGGAATGCGCGATTGCAGTGACGCAGGCCGACGGGAGCATGACCCTTGACCTGAAGGTCACAGGCGTGGAGCGCACGAGCTGGGACGGCGGAGAGACCATCACCGTAACATCGGCCGACCCAATATACCCGGTCATTGTCAAGAACGTCTACAAGTCATTCTATGACCAGGATATGATAGAGACCTGGGCTGAAATCACGAATACAGCCAAGGCAAGCAAGAAGAATCCTCAGACCATTGTCCTTCGCCGCTATGATTCCGGCTGCCTGCCGATTCACGTCGGTGACGTGTGGATGTGCTCCCTCTACGGCAGCTGGGCCAATGAAGGAGGTCTCACGACAGAGCCTCTCACCCGCGGATTCAAGGTCATCAAGAACATCGACGGCACACGCAACTCCCATACAAGCCACGGCGAGGTTATGTTCTCGCTTGACGGCAAACCTCAGGAGAACAGTGGCCGCGTGATCGGTGCAGCTCTCGAGTGGGGCAGCAACTACGAGCTCCGTGTCCAGACCAACGACTCCGACTATCACCATTTCCTTGCAGGCGTAAGCCCTGAGAACGCCGAGTACTACCTTGAGGCTGGAGAGACCTTCAAGACCCCTGCCCTCGCCTACACTTTCTCTGACGAAGGTCTGAGCGGAGCGTCACGCAACTTCCACCACTGGGGCCGCAAATACCGCCTCGCCCACGGTGACGTGGAGCGCAAGATCCTTCTCAACTCCTGGGAAGGCGTCTATTTCGACATCAACGAGCCGGGAATGGACCAGATGATGGGCGACATCGCCTCTATGGGCGGCGAACTCTTCGTTATGGACGACGGCTGGTTCGGCGAGAAATATCCACGTCTGACCGACAACTGCGCCCTCGGCGACTGGAAGGTTGACAAGAACAAGTTGCCTAACGGCCTCGGCTGGCTCGTCAAGACCGCCGACAAGCACGGCATCAAGTTCGGCATCTGGATCGAACCCGAGATGACCAACAACCCTAGTGAACTTTATGATGCACACCCGGACTGGGTTCTCAGGGCTCCTAAGCGCGACAATGTCTACGGCCGCGGCGGCACCCAGCTGGTCCTTGACCTCAGCAACCCTGCCGTCCAGGACTATATCTTCAGTATCGTTGACGGCTTAAAGAAAGAGATTCCGGACCTCGACTACATCAAGTGGGACTCAAATATGAATGTTTCCGCCTACGGTTCTCAATATCTCAAGCGCCAGAGCCATCTTCTCATCGAGTATTGGAGAGGCTTTGAGAAAGTCTGCAACCGCATCCGCGCCGCCTATCCCGACCTTACCATCCAGGCCTGCGCCTCCGGTGGCGGCCGTGCCAACTGGGGCGTCCTGCCTTGGTTCGACGAATTCTGGGTATCCGACAACACGGACGCCCTCCAGCGCGTCTATATGCAGTGGGGTACGTCATACTTCTTCCCTGCAATAGCTATGGCTTCGCATATCAGCGCGACTCCTAACCACACCGTACACAGGACCACATCGATCAAATACCGCATCGACGTTGCAATGAGCGGCCGCCTGGGTATGGAAATACAGCCGAAGAATATGACCGACAACGAGAAGGAAGTATGCCGCAAGGCTATCGCCGAGTACAAGCGCATCCGTCCTATCGTCCAGTTCGGTGACATCTACCGCCTCGTTTCTCCATACGACGACAAGGGCTACGCTTCAATGATGCACGTCGCAGCCGACAAGTCTGCAGCAGTCTTCTACTGGTGGAAGATCAAGAACTTCCAGGACGAGCACTTCAGCCTTGCCAAGTTCGCCGGTCTCGACCCGGACAAGATGTACAAGATCACCGAGCTCGACAGAGTTGACGTCCGTCCCCTCTTCTTCGAGGGCAGGTCCTTCTCCGGCAAGTTCCTTATGGAGAACGGTCTCAGCATACCTATGACCAACAATATGAGGTATCCTGAGATGAATTCCGACTGGTCTTCACGCGTACTCCTCCTGGAAGCCGAATAAATCGGTAGATCTCCCTTCTGCCCTTAATAAAAGACCTGCTGGAAAATCCATCTTCCAGCAGGTCTTTCTTTTCCAGGTACCACTTTTTTACCCCTACCTAGCTAAAGAGACCTCATTCAGGCCACGATTTTTCCGCAGGTCAAAATATTAAGGTGTGATGAAAAAAAGTGTTAAAACTTTAAGAATCATCAAAACATTATTAAGAATCATACATTTCTTTTCCGAAGCTGTATCACCGGTGGAAATTTTGTGCAGATTCAAGGTATGGAAAAGAAATATTACCACCTGTGTTCAAACGGAAATGATGCAAAAGATTTCATCATTGGAAGAAGCGACTACATCGCCGCGCTGAACAGAATTGGCGTTTGCGCAGCCAATTGCAAATGCGTAATCGTAGCTTTTGACATTGAAGACACACACTTGCACGTGTTACTCTATGGGACATTCGAGGAATGTGAGAGATTCAAGAAACTATTTCACAAACTGTCAATGATGCATATCGCGAAAAGAGAAGACCGCAATGATGCCACATTGAACATGACGCTTTATGAAATAACGGATTCTGAATATCTGCTCAATGTATCCTTATATGTCGTCACGCAACCGACAAAAGATGGGAAAAAGATAATGTACTTCGATTATGTCTGGGGTTCGGGACCTTTATATTTCAGAGGGGATAAGGTTATTCTGCCCTGGTACATTGATAATTCCGGCTCTATCAGAAAGCCAACACGGGTTGGAGACATTCCCAGATATAAGATTGAGACCATCTTAAAAACAAGGAATTTGACAGTGCCGGAAGACTGGCTTATGTGTAACGGAATCCTATTGCCCCAAAACTATGTTGACGTGGAGCGGTATGAATCAATCGTACGTACTCATAACAGATACAGATGTTTTGCGGCTACCGGTAAGGATAAAGACAGGGCAATCCTTGATACGATGGCAAGAGAAAGAGGAATCGAGCTGGAAGAAGATGAAGCAAGAAGAGTATGCGAATCTTTGTGCAAAGAATTATCCGATTATTCAAACACCAGAATGCTAAACGTTGAGCAGAGAATTCAATTGGCCAGAGAAATGAGAAAGAGGTATCGGATAGGTTTATCACAGATTTCCCGGCGCGTCCATCTCCCTGAAGAAGAAATACGGAAATACGTCAAATGAAAGACCTGCTGGGTGAAGATGTTCTCCGGCAGGTCTTATTTTGCCGATTAATAAATAATGATTCTTTTCCTGTGGGAAGAAAGTATGCCAAGTGGTAAAAAAAGTATTGAAATACGGCGTTGATTTTTCATAACTTGCGTATGGATTTCAATGACTTTGATATGAGAAAATCAGTATTGCTATTTGCTGCGCTCTGCGTCAGCTCCATTCTATCAGCCAATTGTCCTGAGAAGGTCCTCATCAACAATGACTGGACATTTGCACTGGGCAATGCCGGTGATATGATGAAGGATTTCACTCACGGCACCGAATACTTCACCTATTACACAAAGGTCAGAAGCAACAACGATAGCAAGGCTCCGATAATGCCGGAATTCGACGATTCGGGCTGGCAGAAAGTATCCTTGCCTCACGACTGGGTCGTTGGCCTGCCTTACGATGGCGGTGCAAGCCACAGCCACGGTTACAAGTGCATTGGATGGAAGTATCCGGAGAATTCGGTCGGCTGGTATAGAAAACATCTGAATGTGCCGGCCGAAGAGGAGGGCAAGCAGATTTTCATAGAATTCGAGGGGATTTTCCGCAATTCGCAGGTGTTCTGCAACGGTTTTTATCTGGGGCATCAGGTCAGCGGCTATTCGTCCGACGTATACGATCTCACCGACTATCTGAACTATGGCGGCGACAATGTCATCTGCGTCCGCTGTGATGCCTCTACGGAGGAGGGATGGTTCTATGAGGGCGCCGGTATTTATCGCAATGTATATCTGCACACAGCTGGGCCGGTTGCGATAAAGCCGTATTCGTTCTTCGTTGACAAGGGGAGGGTGGTTTCTTGTGAATATGTCTATAAAGACGCTTCCGTCGATCCGTCAAAAGTGTCTGCAGTCGAAACCATCCTTGATGCCGATGGCAACAAGGTTGCAAAGGCTGACCATCCGTGGAGTCTTGATGATCCATATCTCTACACGCTGAAGCTTGACCTATATTACGACGGGGCGCTGTCTGCAAGTTATTCCCAGCGCTTCGGAGTGCGTGATATAGAGTTCTCTCCGGAGCAGGGATTCCTGCTTAATGGCAGGAGGGTCCAGCTGAAGGGCGCCGACCTGCATCTTGATCATGCCGGTGTGGGCGTGGCCGTGACGGATGAAATCTGGCGCTACCGTCTGCAGCAGCTCCGCAAATATGGTTTCAATGCAATCCGCAGCTCTCATAATCCCGCTTCGCCGGCGATGCTTGACCTATGTGACGAAATGGGGTTTGCAGTGATTGACGAGCAACGCCAGTTCGGTTCGAACGAGGAACAGAAATCCCAGTTCCGCAATATGATAGAACGCGACAGGAATCATCCTTGTGTAATTCTATGGAGCGTGGGCAATGAGGAATGGGCTGCCGAATGGAACGTTTTCGGTACACGCATAGCCGCTTCCTTGACAGAATATGCCCACTCAATCGATCCGACCAGACCTACAACCTATGGTTCCAGCAGTGGTCCGGACCCGAACCGCGGTGTTGATGTATTTGGTTTCAACTATGTGATTCAGAATAATATATCCGGGCTTCTCGCCGAACTTCCGTCTCATACGGGCGTGGGAACGGAAGAGACATCCGGCTGCGGCACCCGTGGCAAATATGCCACCGACCCTAAAACCGGCGCAATGCTCTCATTCAACCGCGAAGGCGTAATGAATGCCCATATGGCTGGCATCGGCAGCTATGTCTGCTCGTCGGATGGTGCTGAAGGCACTATGAAAATGCCGATGACTCAAGACGGCAGGGTGCTCAACGTAATTGAGCGCGGCTGGAAGTATTATCATCAGCATCCTGAACTTGGAGGCTTGTTCTACTGGACGGGATTCGACTATCGTGGAGAATCAAATCCTATGGTATGGCCCGCCACGGGGTCCCAGTTCGGCATTCTTGATTACTGTGGATTCCCGAAAGACGAAGCCTTCTATCTCAAGTCTGTATGGACGGATGAAACCGTGCTTTATCTAAGCCCTCATTGGAATCATCCGGTCCCCGAGGGCTCCCCGATTTCTGTATGGGCATATACGAATTGCGACAAGGTTACGCTGTATGTCAACGGGAAGAATATGGGCACGCGCACAGTCGAAACCGACGGCTTCGCCAGTTGGGACGATGTGCCGTACAAGCCGGGCCGGATAGAGGCTCGCGGCGTTAGGAACGGCAAGTCCGTGAAGGCCGTTTGCGAAACCACCGGGCCTGCGACAGATATCGTCTTTGCAAAGAGCAAGGATAATCTTGAGCGTGACGGTCAGGATGTGGTCATCATTGACATTGAAGCCCGCGATGCAAAGGGCCGTTTCGTTCCTGATGCGGATTATCCGATTACGGTATCGG
The DNA here is from genome assembly GCA_024401695.1 of Bacteroidales bacterium. GTDB lineage: Bacteria > Bacteroidota > Bacteroidia > Bacteroidales > UBA932 > Cryptobacteroides. The sequence continues at coordinate 135,031 of JAKSKN010000002.1, read as the reverse complement.
TGTCAGGCGCACAATTCCTCGGCTGGGGTAACGGCGATCCGGGATTCAAGCATATCGAACGCCCCGCAGATGGTTCCGGTTCCCTGACCATACGCACTTTCAGCGGCAGGGCCCAGGTCATCGTTCGTTCAATAGCCGGGGCCGACGGGCCGATAAAGGTTTCTCTCAACGATCATTGCTTAACATTTTGACCTGCGGAAAAATCGTGGCCTGAATGAGGTTTCTTTTGCCAGGTAGGGGTAAAAAAGTGGCACCTGGAAAAGAAAAGCCTGCTGGAAGATGGTTTTTCCAGCAGGTCTTTCAGTTATGGGAATCAGAGGCTGCGCTTATTCCGTGGCGGCCTCGATCTTCTTGAGCATTGCGAACATTATGCCGCCGGCAATGACGCAGAGAGCCATAAGGATTGCCCAGTTGGCCCACAGAGGCACGTTCATCCAGAGAAGGCCCGGGATGGAGCTGAGATAGTTGCCGACCGCGGTGGCGGCAAACCAGAGACCCATCATAAGGCCCTTGAGTTTCGGAGGAGCGACTTTCGAGACGAAAGAGATGCCCATAGGGCTGAGGAGGAGCTCCGCAAATGTGAGAACCAGATATGTACTGATAAGGTACATAGGCACCACCGGGTCTGGAGAGACGGTTCCGTTAAGTTCGGCTGGTGACTGCTGGCCGAGAGAAGCCATGATCATTATGAGATAGCCGAGTGCGGCGACGAACATACCGATACCGATCTTCTTCGGGGCGGAAGGCTCCATTCCCTTAGGATGCCTGTCAGACTTCTTCGCTGCAAGGGCTGAGAAGATGGCCATCGAGATAGGAGTGAGGAATACCACGAAGAACGGGTTGAACTGCTGGAAGAGCTGCGGGTAGATGTCGAGCACCTCAGGCATTCCGCTGTAGATCCAATATGCGCCGCCCCAGAGAAGGGCAGTGAAAGCACCGCAGGCGATCTTTCCTTTTGAAGTCTCAGACTGGAAGACACCGAAAAGCGTGTAGATGGACACCGCTATCAATGCAAGTATCCAGATATTGAATCCGAGACGGGTTGCGCCGAATGTAGTGGCTGTAGTGTAGTCACGGGCGAACCAGGTAAGGCTCTGACCATTCTGGTGGAACGCCATCCAGAAGAAAATCACCACTGCAAAGACAAGGCAGAGGGCGACGATACGGTCGTGGGTCTGCTTCGGGGTAAGCTCGGCGGCCTGAACCCCTGATTCAGCGGACTGCTTCTTCGCCTGGGCGACATTGACGTCAGCGTGCTTGAACCAGCTGCGGCAGGCGAAATAGATTGCGATGGATATTATGAGTGACACACAAGCCACTGCAAATCCCATATTGTATGCCGAAGACAGGTGCTCGATGTAGTATGAGCAGAAGTCTGCCGGAACCATAGCCTGGACATCAGCCGCCGGCATGACAGCCTGAAGATCGGCGAGTTTCGCCGCATTTGCATCTGTGATCGAGCCATTGAGGAACTGATGGGCGAGTGCCGGAACATCAGCCTTGTAGATGAGGCCGGCCTTTCCGAGGAATCCGTTGGTGATGGCGGTGGCGGCGGAAGGAGCGAACATTGCTCCGATGTTGATTGCCATATAGAACAGACTGAAGGCGGAGTCGCGCTTCGCGGAATACTTTGGATCGTCATAAAGATTGCCTACAAGCACCTGGAGGTTGCCTTTGAAGAGACCGGTACCGACTGCGATGAGCAGAAGTGCGCCAAGCATCAGGCCTACGCCGAGGCCGTTGGCAGCCGTAGGGACAGCCAGAGCGGCATATCCAAGGAACATCACACAGACGCCGGTGACAACGCACTTGCCATAACCGATCCGGTCGGCAAGCAGACCGCCTACGACAGGCATGAAATAAACTGCAGCTAGGAAAATGGAATACACCTGGCTCGCCGTAGCCTGCTCCCAGCCGAACTTGGCCTGAAGGAAAAGCATGAAGATGGCGAGCATAGTGTAGTAGCCGAAACGTTCGCCCGTATTGGCGAGTGCAAGGGCGAACAAACCTTTAGGTTGACCTTTGAACATATTATTAGTGGATAATTAATTGCTTTAGTGCACGTGGTGCATTCGCAAAGATAAGAAAAAATGGTATATTTGTAAATACGATACTTTCAAAGAGAATAACCACTAAACATTGATGAATATGACTATCAAAGATCTGAAACCGGCAATCGTCTGGAATAATTTCTACGGACTCACACGCTGTCCGCGCCCGTCAAAGCACGAGGAAATCGTACGCAAGCACCTTCTTGACTGGGCAAAAGAGCACAAGGTCGAAGCCTTCGCAGACGAGACCGGCAACGTCATAATGCGCGTTCCCGCAACCAAGGGATACGAGAACCGCAAGGGTGTCATCCTCCAGGGGCATATGGATATGGTCCCTCAGAAGACAGCCGACACAAAGCACGACTTCCTCAAGGATCCTATCGAGACCGTGGTCGAAGGCGAATGGCTCACTGCAAATGGAACCACCCTCGGCGCCGACAACGGACTCGGCGTAGCTCTCGCAATGTCAGTCGCCGAAGACAAGACAGTCAAGCACGGACCTGTAGAGATTCTCGTCACCTATGATGAAGAGACAGGTATGAGCGGCGCAGAGGCTCTCAAACCGGGCATACTCAAGGGCGACATACTCCTCAATCTCGACTCCGAAGACGAACTCGAGCTCTGCATAGGCTGCGCAGGCGGACTCGATGCAGTCGCCGACTTCAAATACAAGTCCCTCAAGAGCCCGGCAGGCTACAAGGCATTCAACTTCGACGTCAAGGGTCTTGCAGGCGGACATTCAGGTATGGACATCTCGCTCTACCGCGCCAACGCCAACAAGGTCCTCGTCAGGGCGCTCATCCCTCTCGTTGAGAAATACGGCGCCAAGCTGGCCGACTTCACCGGAGGCAGCCTCCGCAACGCCATTCCTTTCGAGGCCAGTGCAGTCGTACTCATCCCTTCAGAGAAGGTCAACCCGGCCCTCAAGGCAGCCCGCAAGATTTTCAGCAACCTCAAGAAGAAATACAAGGAGACCGATCCAGGCATGTCCGTCACCATCGAGCGCCAGGTAAAACCTGTAAGATACATCGAAGACGCAGTCGCCCTGAACGCTATGAAGGCCATAGCCGCCTGCCCGTCCAACGTGATCCGTATGAGCCAGAGCATGCCAGGACTTACCGAGACATCGATCAACCTCGCCGTCGTACGCTGCAGCCGCGGTCATCTCACCGTGGCATCCCTCCTCCGCAGCGCAATCAATGAGTCCAAGGAAGACCTCGCGCTCAGAGTCAAGTACATATTCGAGTTCGCCGGCGCCAAAATCAAGTTCTTCGGCGGCTACCCGGGCTGGACTCCGAAACCAGACCTCGCCATCAACAGCCTTCTCAATGAGACACACAAGAAGATGTTCGGCACTCCAATGAACGTGCTCGCCACCCACGGCGGACTCGAATGCGCCCTCCTCGGAGACAAATACCCTAACTGGGAAATGGTATCCATAGGACCTACCGTAATGTACCCTCACTCACCTGATGAGAGGACCTTCATCCCTTCAGTCGAAAGGACCTGGGAATTCCTCAAGGCGGTTCTCGAAGCAATCCCTGAGAAATAATAATGTTCAAGAAAATAATCATCCTGGCGTGCATCCTGACAACAGTGTGCGCCAGGATTAACGCTCAAATATACCTTCCGGAAAATAACGGCGAGAGGCTTAAAGAGACCCTTGAAGAGGGCCGGCTTGATGTGCCTGCATTCTCGCTTGAATGGATATTTGCAGCGCACCAGTTCTGGATGTACCGGGGCGAAAAGGAATATATGAAGACACTCCTTCCCACCGAAAGGAACATCCTGTCCTGGTTCGAGATGTATCTCAAGGAGGACAACTGCCTCCACAATCTTCCGGAGCAGAATTTCTTCCACGTGAGTGAAGCGGACAGCGCCGTGCTTGCCGTTGACACGCAGGGGCGCAATGCGTTCCTGGACATAATGTACATCCTGGCCCTGAAAAAAGCAGCCGAGATGGAATCCGATTTCGGCAATCCGGGGATAGGAATGGCCTGGCGCCAGACGGCCGACAGGATAGGATTCACATTCCGGGGATGGTATTGGGACAATGGCCGGAAAATGTTTGCGGACAATTCCGGCCGCGGGAGCTTTTCACAGCACGTCAACATTCTTGCCATCCTGGCAGGCATAATCTCAGGCGAAGAAGCCGTTTCCCTTCTCGGCAGCATCCTGGAGGACAAGACCATACTCCAATGCTCCGAAGATTTCTCCCCTTACTTCAAGGAGGCCAGACGCGTCTGTCTCGGCCCAGAACCTGGAGAAGTTGCCATAATACCTCTGGAAGCAGGGTTCACCAAAGTCCTGATAGAGCCGTCTTCCGAGGGCATCACCAGATACGAGTCATCCGTCCAGCACCCTCACGGGGCCGTTGAAGTCAAGTGCATAATGCGGAAAAAACATCTGACCGCCGAAGTCAACCTTCCTTCCGGAATAACAGGCATCTTCCGCTGGAACGGCAAGGAGATAGCCCTCACAGACGGAAAGAACAAAATAATAATCAGCAAGTGATAAAGTCAGCCATCAGACAGCAGCTCGAAGAATGGGCTGAGAAATACAATGACCCTCAGTACTTCCAGACTGACCCGATAGCATTCCCGCGCGAATTCGTCCGTCGCGGGGCATCGCGGCAGGACATCGAGATTGCAGCGGTCTTTGCGGCACATTTCGCCTGGGGCCGTCGCGATATGATCGTCCGCGACCTGGAAAGGCTTTTTGACGAGATGAACTGGCAGCCGTTTGCCTATGTCAATGCCGGTGACTGGCGCAATGACAGCACCAGTATTCACCGCACGGTCAAATGGTCGGAGGTCGCAGGCATCTGCCACAGGCTCCGCGAATGGTACAGCTGGCACCAGACTCTCGAAGGCCTGACCCAGGATGAGATACGCACATCAATCTTCCGCCAGAAATCCGACCCACGCGCGGCCAACAAGAAAATCAATATGATGCGCAGATGGATGGTGCGCAATGACGGGATAGTGGATCTCGGCCTCTGGAAAAGGACCTCTCCAAAGGATCTGATCGTACCGCTGGATGTCCACGTATACGACGAAGCGGTGAGTCTCGGGCTCACAAAACGCAAGCCGAAAGACATCAGGACCGCCCTGGAGATCACAGACGCCTTCCGTGAAATCTGGCCGGAAGACCCTTTGAAAGGAGATTTCGCACTATTCGGATACGGAGTGGACAATGCCTAAGCTATTCATCATCTCAGGTTGTAACGGTTCGGGGAAGACAACGGCATCATACACTCTGCTGCCCGAGATTCTCGACTGCCGCGAATTCGTGAACTCCGACGAATTCGCGAAGAGCCTTTCGCCTTTCGACCCGTCCGCGGCATCGATCACGGCCAGCCGTTATATGGTGATGAAAATCAACTACCTGCTCGAACGTTATGATGACTTCAGCATTGAGACAACCCTTGCCACAAGATCGCTTGTGGGAATAATTCAGCGTGCAAAGGAACGCGGATACTCCGTGACACTTCTGTATTTCTGGCTGAATTCCCCGGAACTCGCAATCAAAAGGGTACAGGCCAGAGTCAAGGCCGGCGGGCACCATATCGACAGTTCGATTGTACGGCGGCGATACGAAATGGGACTGCGATACCTGTTCGACACATATATGAAGATATGCGACGAATGGATCATTGGCGACAATTCGAATACTCCTTTCACCATTGTTGCCCAGGGGACAAAAAACACCTCCGAAATCAAAGATTCCGAAAAATTCCTTCAAATAAGTAATATTGCAATCCAGAGAGATGAATAACCTTGAAAGATTCGGATTGACAGAAGACCAGCTCCGCATCCTGGTGTCCGAAGGGCTCCGCAGCGGCGGTGACTGGTGCGACCTATACCTTGAGGACACATCATACTATGACCTTATGCTTCGCGACGGGTGCGTCGGTACCGGAGGATTCCATATCGATTATGGCTGCGGAATCCGCGTGCTCAAAGGCGAGAAGACCGGTTACGCATATGCAGAGAGCACCGATTATCAAGAACTGGTATCTGCGGCCCGTGCAGCTGGAGCCATAGCGTCAGGATCAGCCGGGACTGCCGGCGGCAATTCCTTCAGGCATTTCCGTTCCGATTCCGGGACGTTTACGGTCAAGAACCACTATCCTGTTGAAAAGGACTGGCGCGAGGCGGAAGCAAAAAACTTCATTCCTTTCCTTGAGCGCCTGGAAAAGGGCATCAAGTCAAAGGACTCCAGAGCTGAGAAAGTCACGGCAATGCTTTCCTATTCGATAAGCGAAGTCGCAATGTTCAACTCGTTCGGCGAGCTGACCTGCGACCGTCGCCCTCTGGGCAGCCTTACCGTACCCATAGTGTTCAAGCAGGGCGGAATGATTGAAAGCCGCAATGTCTCCCGCAGCCTGCGGATGGGTGTCGAGATGCTCACGGACGAGGTCCTCCAGGACTTGATCGACAGGTCTGTCAAAGGCATTGACGAGCGTTTTGCCGCCCGTCGGCCGAAAGGCGGGCAGATGCCGGTCGTGATGGCTGCGGGAGCATCCGGGATTCTGCTTCACGAAGCGATGGGCCACGCCTTCGAGGCTGACTTCAACCGGAAGGGACAGTCAATCTTCACCGACAAGATGGGCAAGAGGATATGCGGCAAAGGCATCAACATATTGGATGACGGCACCGTGCCTTTCAGCCGCGGGGCCTGCAACTATGACGACGAAGGCATTCCAGGACAGAAAACGTATATGGTGACCGACGGTGTGCTCACATCCTATCTCCACGACCGCATCAGCGCAGCCTGCTACGGCGTCGCACCCACAGGCAACGGGCGGCGCGAGTCATTCCGCTACAACCCTATCCCCCGAATGCGGGCGACATATATGGAGAACGGTAACGACGGCACCCTCGACGACCTCATCGGCAGCGTCAGGAAAGGCATCTTCGTTGACCAGTTCGCCAACGGTGAGGTCAAGATCGGCGAAGGCGATTTCACGTTCTATGTCAAGAGCGGCTGGCTCATCGAGAAAGGCAGGCTCACAATGCCCGTCAAGGATATAAACATCATAGGCAACGGCCCGCAGGCTCTGGCGGACATCGAAGCGGTGGCAGGTGATCTCAAGATAGACGAAAGCACCTGGACCTGCGGCAAGGAGCAGAGCGTCGCAGTATCCTGCGGCATACCTTCGGTACTTATAAAGAACTTAACGGTTGGCGGAGAATGATAACTGACATTGAACTGAAACTCATCCGCGAAGCTCTTGACTTCGCGAAGAAAAGCGGCGCCCAGAAGGCAAGCGCCACGCTTTCGGCCAGTTCCGAGGATCTGGTGGCCACCCTCAACGGAGACATTGACCGCATAACCCGCTGCCAGGACCGTTCACTGAGCCTATGCCTCTTCGTTGACGGGCGATTCGGCAGTTTTTCAACCAACAAGCTCGAGATGAATGCGCTGCGCGACTTCATTCTCAAGGCCATCGAGACTGTCAGAATGCTTGCAGAAGACCCTTGCAGAGACCTTGCGGACCCTTCCAGAACCTGCAAGACCGCGCTTAAGGGCGACGAACTTGGCGCAGTTGATCCAGTCCGGGCCGGCATAACACCGGAAATGCGCCGTCAGGCCGCCCTGGATGCATCCGTATTTTCAACCCCTACACCCCCTGAATACAAGATCGTATCCGAAGAAGGCGAATACTCCGACAGCATATATGAAGTTGCCCTTATGGATACCAACGGGCTGTTCTGCCGTCAGACGGAAACTTCTTTCGACTACGGCGTGGAGATCACCATCGAAGCCGGGGGCGAAAAGTACAGCGGATACGCCTGGGACTCCTGGTCACATTCCGGCGACCTGGACTCCGCTGCCTGCGGCAGGCTCGCGTTGGAAAAGGCTGTCGCCCAGATCGGTTCAGAACCTGCCGAAAGCGGAAAATACACGATGGTGATTGACAGGGAATGCGCATCCCGGGCCATCTCCCCGGTTCTGCGTGCCCTGAGCGGCTACCAGATACAGCAGAACAATTCCTTTCTGATGGACAGCATAGGCAGGAAAATATTCCCGGACGGACTGACCGTCCTGGACGACCCTCACATCCGTGGGAATGTCTGCTCAAAACTTTTCGACTCCGAAGGAGCCGCCACCGCTCCGCACGCCATCATAGAAGGCGGCGTGGTGAAGGAATATTTCATCAACACATTCATAGGCAACAAACTGGGGATGGTTCCCACAGTGGAGGACCCCGTACGTCCGCACATACTCCCATACCCTCAGGAAGGCCTCGACCGCGCCGCAATCCTGAAGCTGTGCGGCGACGGCATCCTTGTGACCGACTTCAACGGAGGCAATTCCAATCCGGCCACGGGAGACTTCTCCTACGGCATCGAAGGATTCCTTTTCAAGGACGGCAGGATAGTACGTCCCGTCAGCGAGATGCTCGTCACAGGCAATTTCCTGACATTGTGGCAGGGATTCAAGGCCGCCGGCTCCGATGCCCGCCAGTGTATGTCGAAACTCGTTCCTACCCTGGCGTTTGAAAATGTCGACTTCTCTGGTTAACTTTGCCGAATTATAACATTTAAGAATATGAAAGCACAGCAGGATTACGTCGTAGGTGTCAGCTACGAACTTGAGGTAGAAGGTAAAATCGCGGACAAGGCACGCCCGGAAGCTCCGCTCGAATACATCCACGGGACAGGTATGCTCCTCCCGAAATTCGAGGCGGCGGTCGAAGGCAAGGAACCCGGCGAATCATTTGATTTCGTCCTCAGCCCGGAAGACGGCTATGGCGAATATAATCCGAAATACAAATTCGACATCCCGAAGAGCTCATTTGCAGTTGACGGGCAGGTCCGTGAGGACCTTCTCGAAGTCGGCCGCCTCATCCCTATGCTCAACTCGGCGGGGCAGGTCGTCCAGGGCACGATCGCTGCAATCGGCGAGGACAGCGTGACTATGGACTTCAACCACCCTATGGCCGGCAAGACCCTCCATTTCACCGGCAAGGTCGAGACCGTCCGCGCCGCTACGGAGAAAGAGCTTGCCGAAGGACTGCACGGAGAATTCCTCCCACAGGAAGAATGCAGCTGCGGTTGTCATCACGGCGAAGGCGAATGCAACTGCCACAGTGAGCACGACGGAGGCTGCGGATGCCACGGCGAGCATCACCACGACGGTGAATGCGGCTGCGGCCACTGCCATTAACAGACAATGAAAACAGCTGTCGTCATACTGAACTGGAACACCAGGGACTACCTGCGCCGCTGGTTGCCTGGACTTGTCAGTTCCTGCGGTCACTCCGATGCCGCAGTGTTCGTTGCCGACAGCGCCTCCACCGACGGATCGGTGGATTTCGTCAGAGAGAATTTCCCTCAGACGAGGATAATTCCGCTTGATGCAAATTATGGATTCACAGGCGGTTACAACCGTGCCATCGCACAGGTGACAGAAGGGGCCGATGCTCCGGAATATGTCGTTCTGATCAACTCCGACATCGAGGTTGAAGATGGCTGGCTTGAGCCTTTGACAGAATATATGGACACGCATCCGCGCTGCGGCGTCTGCGGACCGAAACTGCACAAGCTTGAGCAGGCGGATGACGGCACGTTCGTCCGCGGGCAGCGTTTCGAATATGCCGGTGCCGCCGGAGGACTGCTTACGCGGCACGGCTATCCTTACTGCCGCGGCCGCATTCTCAGCCACACATCCGTTGACAAGGGGCAGTATGACAGCGCGCCAGCGGATGTAAAATGGATCACAGGAGCTTGTATGATGACCAGAAGTTCGCTCTGGCGCGAACTGGGAGGTCTCGACGACAGATTCTTCGCCCATATGGAGGAGATCGACTACTGCTGGCGTGCCCGCAGGCTTGGATGGCAGGTAAGCTGCATCCCCGCCTCGACGGTGTGGCACCTCGGCGGCGGGACACTCCCTCAGGGGTCACCTTTCAAACTTAAGCTGAACTTCCGCAACTCTCTGCTGATGCTGGCAAACAATCTCCCTGGTGAGATTGGCCCGGAATCTGCAGAAAGGCGTATATTCTTCCGTATGGTTCTGGATGGAGTGATAGCCTGCATATACCTCCTGACAGGCCGCAAGGCGGCTTTTGATGCCGTCAAGGAAGCGCACAAAGAATTCAAACAAATGCAAGGGATATGAATATTGTCATTGAAGGAGCCGGTGAGGTCGGTTCACACCTCGCGAAAATGCTTCGCGCAGAATCCAATGCCGTGACCGTGATTGACAACGATGCACAGAGGCTCGCATCACTGTCGGCATACACCGATGTAGAGACATTCGAAGGCAACCCTTCGGCCATTGAGACACTGAGAGCCGCGGGCGTGCCGACGGCTGACCTTTTCATCGCGGTCTACCCGTTCGCGACGCAGGAGGTCAACATCGTGGGCGCCCTGCTCGCAAAGCAGCTCGGCGCTGCGAAGGTCATAGCGCGAATCAACGACGAGTCCTACCTCTCACCCGAGAACAAGCTGATATTCAAGGAGCTGGGCATCGAACTGATGTTCTATCCCGAGAAGAGTGCGGCCGACGAGATAGTTTCTTTCCTCAAGCACAATTCAACCGCAGAGACGATGGACTTCGCCCGCGGCAAGCTTCAGATTGCCGTGTTCAAGCTCGACGAGGACTCCCCTATGGTTGACCTCAAGCTTGGCGATTTCATCAGGATGCTCACACCTGAAGAACTGCTCCAGTTCCGTGTGATAGCCATTTCCCGCGAGGAGAAGACGATTATCCCGAAGCTTGACACAAAGTTCCACTACGGCGACCTCGTATTCACAATCTCAAAGCGCGAAGGCATTGAATCACTGTATAAATGCTTCGGCAAGACCAACACGGCCGTATCCAGCGTGATAATACTCGGCGGCAACGATATGTCCTCGATGCTTGCCAAGACCCTCGACCACCAGGGGGTGCGGGTGAAAATCATCGAGAAGGACAAGGAGCGCTGCATAGCCCTCAGCGAGCGTCTCTCAAGCGATGTCCTCATCGTAAACGGGGACGGACGCGATCCGGATGTACTCAGCGAGGAAGGCATCAATGAATATGATGCCTTCGTCGCCCTTACTGAAAATGACGAGGCCAATGTGCTCGCCTGCGTGGTCGCCAAGAAACTCGGCATCGGACGCACCGTAGCGGAGGTCGAGAATATCGATTATATGCGGCTTGCCGAGGAGATGGGTGTCGACACTGTCATCAACAAGAAGCTCATCACCGCCGGCCGTATCTTCAAGTTCACGCTTTCCGGCAAGGCCCGCTTTGTCCGCTATATGAATGGCACCAACGCCGAAGTGATGGAATATACCGCAGCTCCCGGCTCGCAGATCACCAAGGGTGCGCTCAGGGATATCAACTTCCCGCAGAATGCCATAATAGCAGGCGTGATACGCGGCAGCGAAGCATTCATCGCAGTCGGCGACACCGTCATCGAGCCATACGACCGTGTCGCCCTGTTCGCAATGCCTGACAGCATCAAGCTTATCGACAAATTCTTCCGATAGACCGGAAACGGATGACAAAAAGTCAGTATAAGCGCTTGGCAGGGGTTTTGTGCTGTTCATTGACAAACCAAGACTGATTATGAGTAAAGAGAACGACAATATTGAAGAGATGGCGCAGGAAACAGCGCAGGAAGCGCAGCAGGAGCCTGTAAAAGAGCAGAAAGCTGACAAGAAGAAGTCAAAGAAAGATGATGGCCTGCAGAAGAAGGTCGATGAGCTGACTGACAAATTGGCGAAGGAAAAAGAGGATTATACGCGACTGATGGCGGAATTCGAGACTTTCCGTCGCCGCAGCGCGGAAGAGCGTCTGAGCCTCGTCGCTTCAGCCGCCGCCGATACCATCAAGGGCTTCCTTCCTGTCCTGGACGATCTCGATGCAGCGATGAAGGTACTGGAGAACGCCGAAGACAAATCCTCCCTCGAAGGTATTCAACTGATATACAACAAATTGATGGACTACCTCAAATCCTGCGGGCTCGAAACCATCGATGCCGTCGGCAAGGATTTCGACACGGATTTCCACGAAGCCCTCACCCAGATTCCGGCTCCGACTCCGGATATGAAGGGCAAGGTCATCGAGGTATTCAAGCCGGGGTACACCTTCAAGGGCAAGATAATGCGTTTCGCCAAGGTTGTTGTCGCTTGCTGATTTTTATAGGAAATGGCAGAAAAAAGAGATTACTACGAAGTGCTGGGGCTCCAGAAGGGAGCCTCTGCCGATGAGATAAAGGGAGCGTACCGCAAAGCTGCGCTCAAATGGCACCCCGACCGCTGGGTAAGCGGCACGGATGCCGAAAAGAAGACTGCGGAGGCCAACTTCAAGGAGGCTTCCGAAGCATATTCCGTGCTCAGCGACCCGGACAAGAAGGCAAAGTACGACCAGTTCGGATTCGCCGGTGTGGACGGGGCAGGCGCCCAGGATTGGAGCCAGGGGTTCGGCAACCTCAACGACATCCTCAACAACCTTTTCGGAGGCGCATTCAGCGGCTTCGGTTTCGGCGGAGGAGACGGAGGTTTCGGATTCGGCGGCTTCGGGCAGCAGGGTCCCCGCCAGCAGCGCGGCCGTGACATCCGCACACGCGTGAAGCTCACTCTCGAGGAGATTGCCACAGGTTGCGAGAAAGATGTCACCATCGAGCGCAACAGGCCTTGCCAGGAATGTGGAGGCAAAGGCACCAAGAACTCGTCGGACATCAAGACCTGCCCTACCTGCAAGGGCTCCGGACAGGTACAGAACATAGTCAACTCGCTGTTCGGCAGGACTGTCAGCTACTCTGTCTGCCCTCAGTGCAGCGGCACCGGCAAGGTCGTCTCCAACCCTTGCCGCAAATGTAACGGCACCGGCGTCACCCGCGTCAAGGAGACCATCAAGATAAAGATCCCTGCAGGCGTGGAGAACGGAATGCAGATCAATGCGCGCGGCGAAGGCCACGCCGCACCTCAGAACGGCATCAACGGGGACCTGCTGGTCATCGTCGAGGAGCAGCCGCACAGCCAGCTCAAACGCGAAGGCGTCAACCTGTTCTACACCCGCGTGATCAGCGTGACAGACGCCATGCTCGGCTGCGAGATCACCGTCCCTTGCCTCGACGGGCCATACAAGCTCAAGCTTGACCCGGGCACACAGTCAGGATACGTCGAGCGCCTGCGCGGCAAAGGCCTTCCATCAGTCAACGGCTACGGTTCGAGCCGGGGCGACCTTTATGTAAAGGTATTGGTATGGATTCCACGCAAGCTCAGCAAGTCCGAAAAAGAGGCAATCGAAGCCATCAGGGACAGTTCGAGCTTCAAGCCGGACCCATCGCGCGAAGACCGCCAGCTATTTGAAAAGGAAAGTAAGTATTTTTAGGAAAAAAGTTTGCGGGATAATAATTAATTCCTATCTTTGCAGTCCGAAAAAAGCAGCCTCTCGTCTGACGGTATGATGACGCTGCGGTTTATTACATAATTTCATTATGGATCTTATTAATCTTGTTGAGCAGTCATTCTCACAGAACAAGACTGCTACATACCCAGAGTTCAAGGCCGGTGATACCATCACCGTCACCTACAGAATCAAGGAAGGCGATAAGGAAAGACTTCAGGACTTCCGCGGTGTCGTAATGCAGATTTGCGGCGCTACCCCGTTCACCAGGACATTCACTGTCCGCAAGATCTCCGGCGGTATCGGAGTCGAGAGAATCTTCCCATTCGAGTCACCTTTCATCGAGAAGATCGAACTCAACAAAGTTGGTAAGGTACGTCGCGCCCGCATCTTCTACCTCCGCAACCTCGCCGGTAAGAAGGCCCGCATCAAGGAAGCGAAGCGCAAGGTATCAGCCGAGTAAAATAAGAACCGGCTCAAGGCCGGTTTGAAATGGCTCCTTAGCTCAATTGAATAGAGCATTTGACTACGGATCAAAAGGTTACAGGTTTGAGTCCTGTAGGAGTCACACAAATCGCCATTCTAGCTATCTAGAATGGCGATTTTCTTTTTGGGGCACACTTTAAATCGGACACAGGTGTCACTTTGCGTCGGAATCTCCACCTATGCCCGGCCACTTTGGGCAACTTACGACTTTTTCACGCTGTCCCTGGCTTCTTCGCCGATACCGCAAGGGCGTTTGACTCCACCAGGCGCACCGCAAATATCGTGACACCCGGGGAGAATTCAAAATAAACTCCTCGAATCCGAGGGGTTTATTTTTTGTAATTTATGGTAATTTGCATAAATTCGCATTGTCAAGTAAATGTATTTTATTATGTCAACGCTAATTGTATCAGTAGAAGACGCTGCAATGCTTGCCAATATCAAGGCCGCTATCGAACAACTTCGCGGAGTTGCTAGTGTGACCGATGGCGTGTCCTATGATGCAACTGACTGCGATGCATATCGTGAGGCGATGGAAGATGTGAAGGCTGGTAGAGTTTACAAGGCCACCAGCGTGGAGGATATGTTCAAGCAGGCCCTGGCATAGTATGTATAGCATCAGTTTCACCAATCGATTCAAGAAGGATCTGAAACTCTGCCAAAAGCGGGGTTTGGTTTAATATATTTCCATATTTTTTGTTGTTTCTATATACCGGCACTCATTCCGATTTATTCAAATAAATAGGCCTTACACAGTAATTTTTGTGGCTAACATTTGGCAAACATTTCTTGAATATATCTTTACCGGAGAGTCTGGAAATTTGGTCACCACTTATTATCAATATCCTTCCAGAACTCCCGACCCTCGGGCGTCAGGTCCCATCGGAACACTCTGCCGAAGAATCCCTCATCGATTACGAGGATGTCCGCTAAGGTCTCATCGAGCACATTGGCCCCGCACTGCTCATAGAAGGCAGCATCAAATTGCCGCTCGCAACCGTTGTCGCGAAGGAACTTCCGGAAGGTCTGGTAGATATTGATCATAGTATTCGAATATTTTCAGCCCACAACAGACATGTTTAGACGAAACGAAATAAGTTTCGTAGAAATATGGACTGAAACGTTCGTCACCCCGGGCCGTGTCCCGGGGTCTTGCAGTACGAAAATCCAGCGCCCCATTTTTGACAGGGACGCCGGATAAGGGCTTTCGAATATTTGCAGGCAACGTCGGGATTCGCCTCGGCAGAACTGAAGCAAGTTCCGCTCTGCGTTCAGCTCGCACGATTATTCTGAGAGACAACGCACGGAGTTTCCGGAAGCACGATTGGGTATAGTGTACGAGGGGTTAACGTAACTACTCGCACCGAAGTTGAGGCTGTAAGCGGTGGGGTTAGTATTAGTACAGGACCAATAGTAGCCGTAGGACCCAATACTGTACAATTTCCCGTCACTGCCAAAGCGATTACCGGCAGCGGGATACCAGATTATGCCGGTACCAAGTTTCTTGTCGGTATTGCCAAAGTCCATTCCCTTGTTGGTGCTATCCCAATTGGATGACCAAGCATCTGAGCTGAACGCTTTGTGCCATACGCCGCTGTTACCGCCATCGGGAACACGCCAGCCGGTGGGACAAGGGTCGTACATTGTCTTGGAAGAACCCGATGCAGCGGTACTCTTCCAGAGTGCATCATTCTGATTGTACGCATCAGTGCAGTACCAGTCGTTTGGAGAATTTGAGTTTGTCAGGAACACGGTGGGGTTGGCAATGGAGTAGTCAAGGGTATTGCTCCCGCCCTCAAGGCATTCAGCGGAAGATTTTATTTCCCAGGACATGTCAGAGGCCGTGACTGATTTGGCTGTCTTGCTGTCGTCGTTGCCGCTGTCAATCGCGCTGCTGCCGAGGAACGGATCCTTCCTGCCCCACTGGTAGAGGAGGCCGAGGGCACCGGGATTGCCCTTTGCGGCTGTCGTCGCACCGAGATTCCTGTCCATCATTGTGCCGGCACCGTTGTTGTAAACCTGGCCCTGAGGCTGCTCACCGGCAAGCCAGATGTGCCACGACCACAGGATTTTTCCATCTCCATCCACGGCGGCAATCACGGCGTTGCCTGTCTTGTTCGTGGCGGTGAACTTGACGTAACCATCGCTCTCAAGGATAGCACTGCTGATGAGGTCGCCTGAAGTCGGGGCTGTATCCGTTCCGAAACTCTCCCAAAGAACCTTGGCGGAAGAGGGAGCAATCGGGTCAGCAACAGTCCCGTCGGGATTCCACCCGTTACCCCTGACCCTAGCATCGAACTTGTATTCCCCGGCTTTGCTCACAATGTAGCAGTTGGCAGTTTCTTCGATGTCAATATCCGTGTAAGGCGATGACACCATAGTGGCACCCGTATTGATCTCCAAACTTACGGCCAGCGCCTTGTCATCGGAACGGAATATTTCAGTCACGTTGGCGAGGCTGATTGTCACATTGAGAAGGCTGTCGGAAGCATCGAATGCAACGTTCTTTATATCAAGAGTAGGAAGCCCGGCGCGGGTGGCAACCTGCCGGTAGGTCATCTTGAGTATGCTCTTATCACCGCCGTCGGCATTCCACAAATCGGCTATCGCCTTGCCCGCCTTGCGCGGAAGCACCTCGTAGTCCAATGTGAAGGAATTAACCTCTGCAAGAGACTCCATAACGGCGCAGCCGCCCTGATACCTCGGCACGAACACCACGCTCTGAATCATAGCCTTGAGGGCCTCAATGTCAGCATCGTGGCCATCGAGTCGGCCTTCAACGTCATCAAGACGAGACTGGAGGGCGGCGACATCGGTCACGAGTGCATCAACTTTCCCTTCAAGCGTGTTGATTCTGGTATTGGCGGCGTTGATGGCGGTCGTGTTGACCGTTATCTTTCCGTCCAATTCGGTCTTGGCGGCGGTGATGGCGGCCGTGTAGGCAGTCGTTATTGCCGCTTTCGCGGATTCAAGAGCCGCACTGAGGGCGGCGATGTCTTCATTGGCGGCCTCTATCTCTGCGGTGAGGGCAGTATCGAGACTGTCGGCCTTGGCATCCAGGGCGGCGACTTTAGCCTCAAGCTCTGTCTTCATCGCAGTGAGTTTGCCTTCAATATCTCCAATGGTATAGTATCCTGCAAGTTGTTCTCCCACCCAGCTCCTGACACTTTGAGAGGCGGCGGCAATCGCTTCGGCGATGCTCTTGCCCTCCGGCATTCCGTCAAGGGCGGCCACAACGGCGGCCTGAACTCCGGCGAGAGCCGCGGCGGTCTGCTGCTGGGCGGCGAGAGTGGCGAACGTGCCTTCCGCCCACTCCCTGGTGGCGAGGCTCTCCTTCAAGGCTTCAAGGGCGGCAACCCTCGACTCAAGGGCAGCAATGGCGGCCTGAAGCTGTGCCGACGAGGATGTAGAGGAGGCCTGCAAGGCTTCCACAGCCGCCTGAAGGCCCGCGATGGTGGTGCTGATGCCCGCAATCTGACCGTCAATGTCGGCAAGTTCCAACTCCATACTGTCAATGCGGCCGGCGAGGGCGGACAGGGACTCCTGAAGGGTGGACACCTTCGGCTCCAGCGCGTTCACACGGGCAATGAGGCCGGCTACAGCGGTGCCACTCGCCGGGTCCTGCGAGGCGGCCTCCAGAGCGGCCTGCAACGCTTCAACCTGTGTCTGCAGGGCCGTGACGGTGGCATCCATGCCCCTCAAGGAAGCGTCGAGGGAGGAAAGTGAGTCGGAATGGGAGGCAAGGGCCATGTTGATGCCCTCAAGCGTGAGACCTATCCCGTCAAGGGAGGAGGCCCAGGCCTGGAGGTTATGCACCGCTTCCTCAAGGGCCTGCACGCGCGAAGCGTAAGCGTCATCGCCCGACGGCTGCTGGGAGGAGATTCTCTCCTTAAGGGCGGCCACATCGTTGGCCAGCGTTGCCAGCTCCACCGAAAGGCTCTGCACACCGGTCTGTATCCTGCTCAGCGATTCGACGGTTTCTTCGAGACGCCCGAGGCGGTCTTCAATGGCTCTGATAGACTCCTGCATGCACGAAACCAGGGATACGACGGCCAGCACTGCGGCCACGAACAGAATTGTCAGTCTTGATTTCATCTTTTGCGTTTGTTCCAAATAAAAAACGTTACTTCAAGAATACTAAGATATGAAATTTCCCGGAAATCCGACACAACTCTCTGAAGAAAATACTATCCAAAAACGCACATCGGTAGAGGAATTTTTAAATCCTGTTTGCTTTTCGTCTTCAGCTGTTTCGAAGGCGTAAAGTAGGTTCTTCGTCACATTCGTTGCACCTTGAGAGGGAAAATGGAGGTGCAAATCATTGAATATCTTTCTGTTGTCTTACCAAAACCTATATAAAAACCATTTCGTATTTCTAACTCGGAATACTAGTGAGTAAAGGAATATGACTATGCCTTTCAGGCCATTCCAAGGCATTCGTCCGTCCCACAACTCGTCATATTCTGGGGTTAGGGCACAAATGTGCTTGCAACGAATGTGACGAAGAACCGAAAAGTAATAAACTTTCCATATTTTCGCCCGCTTTATTAATCGAAACCAAACATTTACAAGGCTTCGGGAACCGCTGTAGGAGTCACACAAATCGCTTATCTGATGATATTCGGGAAATTCTCCGGCTTGAACGAGAAACCCACGACCTCGACTTCCTTTGTCTGTACTTCTTGCATATCTGCATCTGTTTTGGATTTTCAGGTGCAAAGGTACAACAATGGATTGTCATCTTTTGTCAACGAATTCGGCTCCAGAATATTTTCAACCCCACAACAGACATGGTTTGACGTAAACGAAATAAGTTTGCGGCTACCCACCGCCCTATGACGCTTCGACGGGGATTGAAAAATCCAGCGCCCCACGGGCGCTGGATAAGGGCTTTCAAGGATTTATATGAATCTATTTTGCATCTGTGACGAGACGGACAGCGTGGGCGCGACGCCAATAGTCGTGGTTTGAAGAATCGACTAAGTCAGAACGGAAGATTGTGACGTACGAAATGTTGCTGTCGTAAGGAGTGGAGGACCAGTAGTAGCCGTAGCTGCCGACATTGAGGACGCTCGCCGGATAGCTGTAGTTAGGATCGCCATCCCGATTGCCGGCCTCAGGGAGAAACACGCATCCGTTATTCTGCAGAACAGTGAACTCTGCGACTGTATAATTCCGATTATTCATGTTGCTGCTATATGTATCGAAAACTGTAGGCTCACTACCTGCCCCGGAAGGCCAGGATGAGAAATCATCAGGGAATATCAGGAGTCCGGCCATATTATTCACCTTGACCATTGCGTAATGACGATTGCCTGTAGCAAGCACTCCGGAACCATATGCCGTCTTTCGACTATCCAGAAGATATTTCCACTCTCCGTCATTTTTACCTGAAAGAACCCTCCAGACTCCCTTCTGTCCGCTTACAGTAAAACCTGAGTTCGGCTTTGTCGGATCACTGCTGTCGTTGGTGAAGAACACATCACTCTCAGACGCTTCAGAATCGGAGTAGTGTGACAAGGATCTGGCTACAGTTTCGTTCTTGCTCCAATAAAAATGCCCTACATGGTTTTCTGTCTCGTTCTTGATGTTGTCATCGACAGGAGTGAGAGGGGGGATATCATATTGATTGGCTTCGAAGCAATACCTATTCTCATTACCATCATAATAGAGGTTTCCTTTGGAGAGGAACACTTGTTTGTTGCTTGAATTGACTGTGAATAAGCCGGGAATCATGTTTGCGGAGATGAAACTGGCACGATATGCAACATCCGTATCACCGACAGTAATCGTCCTGGTGGTTTCCCTGTTATTGTCATCCCACCTGAATAATCTGAAATTGTCATCAGGCTCTGCGTGAATCTCAACTTGATACCCGAATTGATACTGGCCGCTTGTCCTGTTCTTGTCATCTCCAATCCACACTTTGCCGTTTCCATCGGATGTTACTGTAAGCGTTACCGGCGGAGCATATGCCAATACGGCTTCAATGTCTGACTGAATTTCGCTTATTGTAAATGTAAACTTGTTGTTTGTCCTTGTCCTGACACATTGTGCATTGTCTCCAACGCTACAAACAAGAAGCTTGTCTTGAAAAGAAGTTGCTTTGATAATAACATTGTTGCCATCAACATAAGGCGAGAACATAATATCTCCAGCAGCAATATCATCCGCAACCTTCACCGTCACCTTGTGCCCTCCGACCTCGACGACGTTCCATTTCTCGACAGAGACAGTCTGGACGGAGATTCCGCTATTGCTCAGAGTTATGGTGATGTTGGACTTGGTGCCTTGGGCGATGATCACTCCGTTGTCACCGGAGAGAGTGGCGGTCTTGTCCTCGCCGTCTATCGTGAGGGTGAGGGTTACAGTCTGCTTGCCATCAACTGCTTTCGAAGGCACCAGAAGGCATTCGTAGATGGCACCTGCGGTAGTTATGGTCTGCGCATCGCCCGTGACATCGAGAGTTACGCTGGATTTTGTCGCGGTGACGCTTCCGTCAAGGGCATTGAGGGTGCCGCTCTCTGCTATCTCGGCCCCTTCCAGTTTGATTTTTGAGAGCTTCGCTTCTCCGGTATATCCGTTGTTAACGACCTTTATGGACACCCTCGCCAGCGCGTGGTTCATTGTGAGTGAGGCCTTGGCGGCTGTCTGATCGGTGACATCCTTCACCGGCGTGGCATACATCACGTCATCACCGTTCAAGGAAGAATTGACTGGGATCGCCTTTATATCAGTGGATGTGCTGCTGTACGGATAGTAGCCGTAGAGATACCCCGGGGTGCTGCCTACCTTGATTGAAGGGTCTGCAGTCCATTTTTCTTTGGTAGAATTATAAGAGTACTTGACGTTAGTATATCCGCTTTCTCCGTAAGGCGTAGCGGCCGCCTCATCCTTGAACAGGAACAGACCGATTTCTCCCTCCTCTGGGAAGGTCGTACCGTCAATAGCGGCCTTGGTTTCGGTTGTCCCTACATAAGAGAGCTCAAGATTGGTGAACTGTCCGTCGCTTGGTTCTTGGATGGGACTCTTGGCGCAGCCTGCAAGCAGCGCGGCTACTGCCGCAAATGCGAGTGATATATGCTTTGTATTCATGTGATTGTTTTTTGTCTGTGAATTATTCATCCCCTCCCAGGCCTCCGATGGAATCCGAGCCATCGCTCCATTGGTTTGAACTCGGGCTGCCATAAAGGCTGCCGCAAAGGACGTGCTGCGCCTTGACGAAGACCACCTTAACCTCAGGGCTTGTGTGCCGTTTCAAGCTGTTTCCTGCAGCGGTATCGTGAGTGACTTGTTCCATATCGTCTTTGTATTCTTTTCTGCTATTTGTCCGTAATAAAACAAAGTTAGTCCTTTCCGATGGCATTTCAATAGGAAAGGACTTGAAAGACGATAATTATTGTGATTTCTGGCTGAAATTCTGCTTTTCCGCTGCTAAGAACCTACATCGGTATGGAATTGGAACGTGCGCAAGGCTTTTCGTGGCAGCAAAGTTGATCAAAACTTATTCCTGTGATACGGTTCAAGAGGTTCTGTTGAGAAACCTCCATCCTTGTTTGGGTTGAATTTGGAAAGCAACCTCAGACTTTCATAAAATATGTAATTGTCCTGTGGCGCAATATCGATAATATAGTGTTTGCCATCAGGATCAGCAATATATACGGAACGCCCTGTCTCGTTTATCGAAATGACCCCGCTTCCGGTACAATTGTATAGTTCTTCGCTCTCCATCGAGTGAAGTACGACAAACGGATCCCACCAATATTGTCCCAAATCTCCGGTGTGCCATTCATCATAACGGGAATAGACCAGATATAAGGGATTATCCGGCTGCCAACTGTAGTATGATAGTACCTCATCATGGTCAGAGGGAAACACCAATCCACCTTCTACCGGGAATACGTGTATCTCGACGGGCCATTTGGCGAACAACTCCTGCGCCGAGGGAATATCACCCATAATATTGTACTCCACATCAAGCAATTCCGTGCTGTACCGTTGTCTTACCTTTCCGAAGCAGCACCCCATCAGATGCAGCGCTTTCACTTTGTTCCGAATAAGGTCAATACCTTTGAGCGGAGAATATTTGTCCGGTCCGCTCCTGAGCAGAGCACAAATGTTTGTGGTGAAACCTATGCATACAATCGTAATAGAATGATCCGAGGCCTCACTCAGAAGTTTCCTGTACAATTCCGGCCCGTCAAGACGTTCGGAAAGAGGTATCCCGGTACCCTCCAGAAGAGGTTTTCCTTCTTCATCCACAGCATCGACCAACTGATAGTAAGGCGTTATCTCAAAGAATGACTCATCATTTCTGGTTACGCCCAGAGGTACGTTGTCCGCATTATAATAATGCAACAGACAGTCGGCAAACCTTTGGACTTTCTCTGTTCCTCTGCTGGAAATCAAACCTTTTATCTCACACCATCCCTTGGATTGAAATGCGAATGCAGCCTGTAAGGCAAGAAGGTCATCAGTGCAGTTGCCGAGGTCTGCATCGATTATCATATTGACTTTCTCGAACGGCTTTTCCCGCTCGGAAGGCTCATCCTTGCCGCAAGAGGCAAGAGTCAGCAAAGTGAATAAGAATACAATGGAAAGTACCGGATTTTTCATATTCATTACAAAACAGAACTTCGCGAAACGCAAATGGCTATGATGTCGGTCTTATACTTTCTACTTCAGTTTCAATTTTGGCAATAGTATTATCTCTAACCTTAGTGACTTCAGCTATTGTTGTAGAATTATTGATTTTTTCCTTGGCAATATATACGGCATTATCGATATTGTTTTTCGCTACATCTTTGACATAATCTGTAACTTTTTCAACGTCAAACCCATCTATCTCACTCTTTGCGTCATTGGCAACCTTATCCACGGCAGCTATGGCTTCTTCCTTATAATACTTTTTGGTCATCCCCTGGAAGCCGAACTTGGTGAGGCCGCCGTCGGCAAAAACGTAATCTTTGGGCAGGCTGACAGTCTTGGTATAAAGGGCGACGCCTGTTTCCACCTCGATGGAAACCCTGCTACCGCTCGCCCAGGTGCCATCAAGGCAGCGGAAATAGAACACATCATCCCCGGTGGCTTCGATGTTGCCACAGTTCAGAGTAATCACATTAGTGCCGTTCTCGTAAGCCTGGTCGTAGACTTTACCGGTTATCAGGTTAATTTTACAGCGGCCGGCAATCTTCTGTCCTTTAGGGGCAGTTATCTTGACCGATGATATCAAATCGCCAGCGGTAATGCCCTTCAGCGTGAGCTTTACAGCCGTTCCCGGTCGCTTGAACTGGACACTGATGTTGGTACCGCTGCTTATGCGACTGCCCTGTATTACAGGCTTTCCGATAAGTATATCGGCATTAGCGGCGAAGTTGCCGTTTACAAGAGTCTGTGTTGCGGGTATCTCGAAACTGTAGATTTCTCCGTTCTTCGTTACAGCGCCCTCGGGGTAGATTGCCGTGTAGCAATATGTGCTTCCTTCGGGGTCAGTTCCGTCAAGGCTGACGTCGAAGGTAGCAGACTTATCGTTGTCGCTGAGATGTGTTCCGTCCTGCGCGGTCTGGAAACAGGCGTTCTCCGTTCCGTCAACAAACTCCCACATATTGATTTTGTCCGTTGAGAGCCACTTCACATAGGGGCTGTCGCCATCAACAAGGGCGGTTTTGGTGGATGCTTCTGCAACCGGTTCGGTATAATCAGCTTTGACAGTGAATGTTCCGAACAGTTCGGCGACCTTCTGTTCAGAGCCATTATCCTGACTGTTTACCTGCTCTTTCTGGCAGGCTCCAAGCATCACCACAGTTGCTATGGCAGACGCAAGTATTCCAAATGACCTTTTCATACTACAGGAGCTCGTCATTGTAATCATTGGTGTTGTCGTTCCCGAAGGATCCACCGGCCTGGTTGCTATCTCCGTAAGAACCGGCAAGAATATGATGCTTTGTATTCAACGTGATGAGTTTGCACGTGGGCTGCACGTACATTCTCGTTCCGTCTGTTTTGCTGGGGTTGATACGCATAAAAATCGCAGATGATTAGTTCTGCGAATTTACGCAGATTTCACGACATAGCCATAGAAAACGTACATCGGTATGGGATGTTTTTTCTCTATTTCGGGAATTATTCTTACATTTGGCATAACCAAAATGTAAACCAAATGAAAAAAGCGCTTTTCACCATCTTAACCGCTATCCTCCTCTCCTTGACTGCCAATGCACAACCATACAAGAATGCGGTTGGTATATCGTTCATTCCGAGCTGGACAGGATCAGACCACTATCTCGGCGTACAATGGAACCATTTTCTGTCTGAGAAGACAAACCTTGACGTCCGCGCCCTCTATAATTTCAATTGGGGCCCCATTTTCGAGGGACTTTATGAATGGGATGTATATATTGGAGAAGGCGGGTTCCGTTTCTACGGAGGCCCCGGTGTCCACTTCGGCTTCGTCCCGAACTATAACGGCAAGGGCGACGCATGCGCCGCATTCGGCTTCACCGGAGCTGCCGGCTTTGAGTATGTATTTTCCAAGGTGCCTCTTGCCATCTCCATTGACTGGCGTCCCTACCTTACCTGGCAACCAAAACTTGACAACAAGGCGAAATTCGGCTATTCAGGCATCGATTTCGGCTTCAAATATTGTTTCTAATACCTGACGAGTATTCACTTAAATCTTGCGCAAAAAGCGAGTGATCATTGCGGATTAACAGCAGAGCCGCACCCTGTGGAAGGATGCGGCTCTGAATTGTTCATAGATGGAAGTATGACTACTGTACATTGAGATAAGCCTTGTTGGCAGGAATCGGCTTTCAAGTCGTTTTTCTCTGGTTTTGTGCCCGCCTCTTTCGTCAGTTTGAGGACAACCTTGCCCTGAGTTGACTTGATGAGCACGGGAACGTCTGCGGCGACGATTCTGCCTACACTGATAAGTTCCATTTTCCCGGTAGCTTTATTGACTACGGCAAAGGCTGTGGCTGTCTGTGGTACTTTGTATGCCTCCGTGCTGGAGTAGAAGGTTCCTTTGTTGTCTGGATCTTCGTAGGCGATCACTTGAACTGGAGCAACATCAGTTATCTCAAAGTCTTTCCATTGGTCAGCAGCCTCGTATATGTCCACTGCAACTGCGAATTCAATCGTATGCGCAGATGAAACAGGATTGGTTATAGGAATGTTTCAGATTATGTCTTAAAGTGCGTGCATTATGGAATTATGCGCAGTTCAAAGCATTTCTCAACCTCATTATTGTGCTGTATTCTGCGTTGGAAATATTGATCTTCTCTTGTTCATATGCACGGATAAGCCTGATTGGCACACCGGACTTCGCAGAAAGTTGCTCTTGGGTGAATCCGTTGATTTTACGCGCGGTTTTCAGCCAGGAATTATCTCGGTTTTCGCTTCCAATAATGTCCGTCGCAACCTTTTCAAACGTTGTCTGATCCGCTTCGTGCAGAGGGTTGAACATTGATATGGTCTGTGTCAGGCCAAGTCCCCTGGCGGTTAGTTCCTTGAATGACAATCCGGCGCCCCATTGGTACTGAGCCAGTGTGACACCCGCCCAATATTCTCTTGATGAGATAGATATTGACGTATCGCAAGTCTCGATTATTCTTCCGGTTTCGCCGAATACCATCAGGGCAAGTTCAATTCCCGAATGTCCGGAGATAATATCCACGGCACCGCGAGAAAAACGCCACTCAATACTGCTTGCCAGGAAACGGTTCCAGAACTGCTCTGCCGGGCATCCAATCGTATTCACCGCACAATCTACCATAACACCGAAATTATGGGCTGCGTCCTCAAGATATATCTTATCGTAAGCGTTCATCGTCGTTTTTCCACTCCTGTCTGAGAATATCCAAAATGTAGATGGAGTCTTTGTCGCGGGCTGACAAGTCGAGCAGTTTCAAATATTCTTCTCTTGCTTTTTTATCTCTTGCCGTCCGTTTGATATAGTATTCCTGCCCGCCCGCAAGTGTAGCATCGATATATTGGAGCCTGCTGAAAGCGACCTTGCTCCTGATGCAGATTTGTTCCCCAAGTTTTCCAAGCTTCATTGCCTCCGCCAGTGCCAAAAGTGGAATTCCTCCATTCAGAAACGCTTTCGCATACGAGAAATACGAATCGTCAGCTCTGTAGCCTATGATAATGTCCCTGCTCTTATAATCCGGCAGAAAAGTTTGGAGGATATACTCTTTCGCATCTTTGGCAACAGGATTACCTATTTCAAAACTTCTGTTCTCCAGCAGGATTGCAAGCCAATTCAGAATGTGCCAATCTCCTGATGTCAGATTCAGAATGTCAAGCCCTGTTTTATCAATGGAGTACTTGTTGGCAAAACCATCTTTGGGCGTCTTGCAAGCCCATTCTTTTGCTAACTCAATATCCTCCGTACAATAAAATCCAAGTCCGTAATCATTCATTGGATTCCCCTTCCCAAATTCGGGAACCTCTATTATCAAAGGTGATCCGTGATATATATCCATAAAACTAACATTATAATGTCAGTGCAAAGGTAAGATTATTTTTGAAATAAATTCTGTTTGCTTCACTCGCCTGGTTGTCGGCAAGGTGACATCGTGTACAAGCATTGTACAGTATAGGGAAAGGCTATGGTTTTTCTTGGGAATTGAATATTTTGCATCCTGTTCCCATGCCTGTTTTGTCAGATTCTGTTTCGAAATGGGCAGAAATAGATTAAATTCGCAGGTCTGATGCAAATAGTACAATGAACTCAACTGAGACAAAAAACAAGACCAAGAGCAGCAACGCCCTACATGACCGCCAGGTGTACGTTCCCGCGAGCGTGAAAGTTGTTGAGGTGTTTGCCCGGAGAGTTTTATGTACAAGTACGGAGACTCTTGAAGAGGAAACATTCGAATGGTAACAATAAAAAAAATACTTGCTTTGATGGCGTGCGCTGTGGCTTTTTCGGCATGCACACGGGAACTGATTGAAGAACCAGTCAATGAGCGGCCGGTTTTGTCCGGTCTCAGGACTATGACTTTCACGGCTGTTCAGGAGAAGCAGGACAGCACGACAAAAGCTGCAATAGACGGGCGCGACATCAAATGGTCAAAATCAGACGCTCTCAGCGTATTTGACGGAACCGGCAACCGGAAGTTCACGCTTGTCGGCGAAGGCGGTTCCACCTCGGGAACTTTCATCGGCTCTGCCGCCGAGGCATGCGCCTATTATGCCATCTATCCATACACTGAGACCGCTACACTGAATGGCAGCAAGATTGAAGGGGCGGTTCTTCCTGTCACACAGACCGCCACGGCGGGTTCTGCCGACCCGGCAGCAATGCTGATGATGGCCACGAGCACTGATGCCAACACTCTCTCATTCAAGAATGTCTGCGCATACGTAAAAGTAAAACCGGCTTTCGACTGTTCAAGGATAGTTCTGAAAAGCAAGGGCTACGAGAAACTTGCCGGCACCGTGAAGCTTGACTACAATGGCGGAGCGCCTACCGCTGAAGGGACAGCGGACGGAACCAATTCCGTGACACTTGACGGGACCATCACTTCCGGGAGTACATACTATATCGCAGCGCTTCCGCAAACACTTGAGGGCGGATTCGCAGTCCGCTTTCGGATAGACGGTGTCGATTATGAGAAGGGTTCGACCAAAACACTTGGCCTGACCCGCAACAGGATTATGGACCTCGGCTCATTCCAGTTTTCGGACCTTACGATTATTTCGCCCCTTCTGACAGTTTTCAAAGATGCCATAGACGGTTCTGAAAACCCGACAACAGGATACGGAATTGGCTGGTAACAATAATTTGAAGCTGAAATGAAGAAATTTTTATTGTCAATAATTGCAGCCGTGAGCTGCATTTCCGCAGGCGCTCAGGGCACTCAGAAGGTGGATGCCATAGTTGTGGGGCTGGATGGTGGACGGGCGATAGATGACTGCCACACGTTCACGCCTCCGGAAGAAGGCGAAGGGGCGATGGTTGTTGCGACTGTCACGTTCATCAATGAAGCGATAGAGATGAAAATCAAAAATGGAGAAGCGACTCTATACACCCTAAATGACAGCAGGCCATTGGAAACATACTTTGCGCATACTTTCAAGCTCACAGCCTATCAGGACCCAGCCAATACGGGAGATTATTACACGACGTTCCATACAGGCGAGAGTGCATACAAGTTGCCCGGGGATGTGACTGCATACATCGCCACCTTGGGAAAACACGAAGATGCCGAAGTGATGGCTCTGACGCCGACAGATACCATCCACGTCCGCGAAGCCGTGATACTGAAAGTCCAACCGAAAACCCCGGCGGGCAAAAAGACCGAAATCACCCTGATGCCTTCCTGCAACAAGCGGGCGGCATCGCCCGACAATATGCTGACCGGAACCGATGCTGCAATCGGCGCACTTGGAGATAACGACTGCGCCTTTTCTCTGGGACAGAACGGCGTTGGATTCTACAAATGGAAAGGCCGCCCGCTCGGTGCGAACAAGGCATACCTGAACAAAGAGAATTAGAATTATGATGAAGAGAATATTTTTCCTTTTTACCGCCCTGACGCTGAGCACGGGACTGTGGGCGAATGACATTACTTACACGGCAACGGCAGCATTGACTGTTAATGAGTGCTTTAATTTGCGTATTTATAGACATACTTATGCCCCTTCGACGAAAGTGGGCGTTATTACCTTTGACGGTGATGTCACAACGATTTGCGAAGATGGCACTGCTTTCAAAAATCCCAGCGCTTTGTTATCCATTATTCTTCCCGATACCATTAAAAAGATTGGAGATGAGGCTTTTAGCGGATGTTCCAATTTGACTGTCATCTCTATACCCAAGGCAATAACTGAGATTGGTATTACGGCTTTTGTGGACTGTAGCGCTTTGAACACGGTTACATTTGAGGGAACGGCTTGCCAAAACAATATTGGTGGGACTGCATTTTTGGGAGTCGGTAATAACTCGGCCACAACCCTGACTTTGCCGGATGATTGGAATTATTCCGCAGCGCCGGAGAGTATTAGCACTCCCTGGCACGGCGGATATTTCAACTCCAATCTTTACTCAACAGATGGAACAACAGACAAGCAAGCCGCCATTGCTGAAATCGCTGCCATCGTGAAAGATTTTCCCACGAGTGCTTTTTTGCAGGGGTTACTTGCAGAGGAGACGGTCAAAATCAACAATGCCGTCAACAGACCGGAAGTGAACGAAAGAAAGCAGGTCGCCATCGGCATATTGGAATCTGCTCTATCCATTTATCAGAAGGCTTTTGCCGAAGGTGATGCTTCCGGCTACCAGCGCGGCAAAGCCGAGGGCCTTGGCAGTCTCGGCACAGAGCAGTCCGGTCCCGCCGTGAAGGTTACAAAGGGCACCGAGTCAATAATCCTCTATTCTCCCGAAAAAGTGGAGTATATGATAATACAGAAATAAACGGCATTTGTTCCCAATTTTTCAACGCACCTCAATCAGATCCCGTATCCCCGCCAGCCGTTCCTCGTCAAACCTCGGGATGTCCATAAGCTGTTCCACAGACGTGTACCCGCCTATTTTCGCACGGTAGAGCACCATCTGCGAGGCGAAATACGGGCCGATTCCCGGCAGGGCGTCAAACGCTGCGGAATCGGCGGAATTGATATCCACCAGCGGGATGTCGATATATGGTTCCAGACGCGCGAACACCGAGTCCGAAACGACAAACGACTTCGCGAAGTCAGACTTTCTGCGGAACCGTCCGCCCTTCAGACGGTAATTCACGATGGAGCGGGCCTGCTTTTCACTGAAGCCCAGACGCTGCAGGTCGGCCATCCCGGCCGTATTCGGGTCGAAGCGGAAATTCTCGACCTTCCGTCGCTCACGCCGCACCTCCTCCACGATTTCCGAGTGCACTGCATCGTGATGTTCGACAGCCACCACAGCCCCTCCCGCCGGCTCTGCCGCAACGGTCTCTCCGGAATCCGCCGTCGCCTCCGCCGGCCTCCCGACATACACATAAACCGTATCCGGCACATCCCTGTTTGCCTCTATGCGCAACACGGCAGCCCGATGGACAAACAAAGCCACCTGAAAGCCTAGAATCATAAATGTGAGGGCTATCGCTCCGACCTTGAAAACTGCGGAGCTATTCTTCTGACCCGTCTTCTTCGCCACAATCTCTCTCCTCCTTGTACTTGTTCTTATGTTCGCGATGAGCCTCAGCCGGCGCTCCGGCGACAACCAGCACTATCTCGCCCTTAGGCTCAACCTCCCGGAAATGCTCAAGAACCTCGGCCAGCGTACCCCTGCAGTGCTCCTCGTGCACTTTTGAAATCTCGCGTGCCACCGAACACTCACGCTGCGGGCCAAAAGCCACGGCCATCTGCTCGAGCGTCTTGACAAGACGTCTCGGTGACTCATAGAACACCATAGTGCGCTGCTCCGAAGCCAGTTCAGACAGGATGGTCTGGCGCCCTTTCTTCTGAGGCAGGAAGCCCTCGAAACAGAAGCGGTCGCACGGAAGGCCGGACGACACGATGGCGGGGATGCAAGCCGTCGCACCCGGCAGGGTCTGAACCTCGATCCCCTCGGCCGCACAGCTGCGTGCGAGAAGGAATCCCGGATCGGAAATGCCCGGCGTGCCGGCATCGCTCACAAGCGCGACGCTCTCGCCGGCCAGTATCCTGTCGCGTATCATTCCGGCAGTCTGGTGCTCATTGAACTTGTGGTGGGAAAGGAGTTTCCCCTTGATTTCAAAATGCTGGAGAAGGATGCCCGTGGTGCGGGTGTCCTCAGCCAGAATCAGATCGGCTTCACGCAACACCCTCACAGCCCTGAAAGTCATGTCTTCAAGGTTGCCCACCGGGGTTGGAACTATGAATAAAATTCCTTTTCTTTGCATACTCCAACCACAAATCTACACAATGTTTTCAGAAAATCATAAAAAAGGCTGCATCGAAGTCGTATGCGGCTCAATGTTCTCCGGCAAGACAGAAGAACTCATCCGCAGACTCCGTCGCGCTCAGTTCGCAAACCAGAAGATAGCCATATTCAAACCGCAGATAGACACACGATATTCCGATATGGAAGTTGTCTCGCACGACCTGCACAAAATCACATCCACCCCTATCAAGGTCCCTATGGAAATGCTCAGCGTGGGTCCTGAAATCGAAGTCGTCGGCATCGATGAGGCACAGTTCTTCGACTACACCCTCGTAGAAGCCTGCCAGCAGCTCGCGAACCGCGGCATACGCGTTATCGCAGCAGGACTTGACACCGACTACCTCGGAAAGCCTTTCGGCCCGATGCCCCTCCTTATGGCCGTAGCCGAAGACGTCCAGAAAGTCCACGCCATCTGTGTCAAGTGCGGCAACCTTGCCAATCACTCACATCGCCTTTCAAAAAGCAAGGAGCTCGTAGTCCTCGGAGAAAAGGACACCTACGAGCCTCTCTGCCGCGAATGTTTCAACAAAGCGATGGCCGCCGAGAAGAAAATTTAGAAATCGGGGGATTTTTGCTACCTTTGCGACTGTAAAAAAAGTACTTTCGCATGGCAAATCTTTCTAAAGGAAGCTTGAGCACAGGTTCCTGTGTGCTGCTCATAATCGGAGCTTGCGTCGGAAGCGCTATTTTTTCAATTTCAGGCATAACCATAGAACAGGCAGGGCCTGCAGCAATACTTAGCTGGCTTCTGTCGGCCGCGGTCTATGGACTCTACGGATTCATCATTACCAAGCTCGCTCTCCAGTACCCGCGTTCCGGAGGCGTCTACGTGTTCCCCCGCAGAGCCATCGGAGGCCGTGGCGGGCGTTTCATAGGGTATCTGAGTGCCTGGGGGTATATCATCTCCAACCTCATTGCGATAGCCTTTTCAGCGATTTTCCTGGAGCGTTATCTGCTTGCGGGATTCCCCAATCTATCCTTGTTCGGCACAGTCCCGGTGCTGTCAATGGGCATAGCCGTGGTGATACTCCTGCTCAAGCCGTCGCTTTCCAACACGATTCAGGATTCGATGATATTCTGTATGATTGCCTTCATCGCATTCTACAGCATCACGGCGTTTATGGGGGATGGATTCGACGTTGACAATTTCAAGGATTTCTTCACGAAGGGCTCAAAAGGTCCGACCGGATTCATAAGCGCAGTGCCTCTGGCAATGGTGGCATACGGCGGAAGCGTCGTGGTCGCCTTCCTCGCCTCTGAAGTCAAGAATCCTAAAAAAACTATGAGCAGGGCCCTGTTCTTCGGCCTTCTGGCTGTCGCGGGCATATACATCCTGCTGGTCGCGGCAATCATCGGAACGCTGCCGCTGCAGACACTGCGTTCCAATGACGACATCATCTACATACCCGTCTTCGCCACCATCACCCACGGCGGGCTCTCCGATTTCCCGTGGCTCATAAAGATTGTGTCGCTTTGCGGAGTGCTCGCGCTTTTCACCACGATTCTCGCCCTGCTGAGGATCAATGCGAGGGCCTTGCAGATGATGTCAGCAGAGGGGCTGTTCCCGAGACTGTTCCTGCGTGAGAACAAGGGCAACGAACCGTGGGTGTCAATCGTCACAATGGCTGTCATAGCCACGATCCTCTGCCATCTTCCGCGCCAGACCGAACTTATGATAACGCTGGGCGCAGTGCTGAACATAATCACGATGACCATCAGCTGCCTTTCGCTCATATTTGCGAAGGAGAAAAAGCTTGCCCTCCCAATCATTGCGATCGCTGTCCTCTGGGTATGCTTCATCCCCGATGTCATCCGGGGGTCGGGCCAGATGTGGATATTCACGCTCTGCGTGTATGCAGCGGGCTGCCTTGTATATCAGTTCGGCCGCAACAATGCCGAGAAGCGCATTTCCGGAGTCGTGGTGCACGGCAAGGGCAACGGGCGCCTGTTCGATATGCCTACAGCCAATCTTGAGCCATATGACGGCAGTTCGATGCCGAAGTCAGGCGTCTGGGCCACGCGCGTGTTCGTAGATGGCCACGAATACCACGGCATCACACACGTTGGCAACCGCCCTACCGTTGACGATTCGCCGGAAATCTCCATAGAGACCATCATCATCGACTTCAAGGATGACATCTATGACAAGGACATGAACCTTATCTTCCTGAAATACATACGCCCGACCCAGAAGTTCGACTCCCTCCGCAAGCTTCGCAACCGCATTGATATGGATATTGAGGAGGCGTGGGGGAAATAATACACCACAACCATATGAAACACCTGTTTTTTGCTATTGCCGCACTCGCAACAATGTTCACTTCCTGCAATTCACAAAAGCTTCTCATCCTTTACTACTCACAGACCGGCACGACCCAGGTTGTGGCCGAGGAACTCCAGAAGCAGCTCGGAGCTGACATCGAGAGAATTGATGTCGCCGAAGCATATGACGGCGATTTCATGGCAACGGTCCAGAGGTTCAACGAGGAGCGTCAGTCAGGTTTCGTCCCTACCCTGCTCCCTCTCAAATCCAATCTTGACAGGTACGAGACCATCTTCATCGGATACCCTGTATGGAGCGGCACCTATGCTCCCGCTGTCGCAGCACTGCTGAACTCCGCCAATCTCGACGGCAAGACGGTGGTCTCTTTCTGCACTTTCGGCAGCGGCGGTCTCAACACCAGCACTGCAGACCTCGTCAAGGCTCTCCCGAACAGCACGGTCAAGGAAGGCTACGGAGTCCGCGCAGCGCGTCTGCACGCAGTTCCAGCCGAGGTCAACCGTTTCCTCATCGAAAACGGCTTCAAGGAAGGCTCCATCGAGGCTCTTCCAGAATATTCCGAACAGGTTCCCGTCTCTGAAGAGGACATCGAGATCTTCAACGCCGCCTGCTCCGACTATCAGTTCCCGCTCGGCACTCCTGTCACAGTAAGCAAGCGCAGCGCTGCCGGAAGCGAGGATTACCTCTTTACCGTCAGCAACGGATCTCCGTTCGGCGGAGCCGCTTCTACTTCAAGCATATATGTCACCGTCGCCGACGGATGCAAGCCTGAATTCACTGTAGTGGTAAGATAACTTCCCTATTTATTGCGGGGATGATGCTCGAGGACAGCCGCCTGCCAGGTACGGCTGTCTATGTGCGTGTATATCTCCGTGGTCAGTATCGACTCGTGCCCGAGCATCTCCTGCACCACACGCAGGTCCGCCCCGTTTTCAATCAGATGGGTGGCGAAGGAATGGCGGAAGGTGTGCGGGGAGATTTCCTTCCGCACCCCGGCCAGAAGGCTCTGCTTCTTTATCATATTGAAAACGGAAACGCGGCTTAGAGGCGCTCCGAACCTGTTGAGGAATGCGATGTCGCTGAACTCCGGCGAAGACGGCACGGGGCGGACTTCCAGCCAGGCCGAGAATGAATCGGCGGCCATCTCCCCGAGAGGCACAAGACGTTCCTTATTGCCCTTTCCCACGACCCTGACGAAGCCTTCCTGAAGATATACCTGCGAAATCAGCAGACCGCATACTTCGGAGACCCGGAGGCCGCAGCCGTAAAGCACCTCCAGGATCGCCCTGTCGCGCACGCCCTGAGGGCTGCGCAGGTCAACGGACTCCATTATGGCAGAAACTTCCTCGACCGACAGCACCGCCGGAAGGTAGCGCCCCAGTTTCGGGGTGTCCACCCTGTCGCAGGGGTTGTCCCTGCGGTCCCCTTCCAGGATCAGCCAGTCGAAATATGAACGGAGCGAGCTGAGAAGCCGCGCCTGCGACCTCTTGGAAAGGTCCTTGGAGCGCAGGGCCACGTAATCCTCGACATCCGCAGAATCGGCAGATTCACCGGGCTTGCCACAACTGGCAAGGAAATCAGACACGTCGGCACAGTATGCGGCCACCGTGTTCGGAGACATCTGCCTCTCCACCTTCAGATAATATGCGAAACGCTTCACATAGCAAATATACAAGATTATTACTATCTTTGTATGAATGAAACGGACCACATCATTATTGACAATGCTATTCTGCCTGACAGTCCTGATCGGCTGCAGGAAGGAGCCTATGCCATTCCCGAGTTCCTACAAAAACGTCCTGATAATCTATTCAGCTGCATATAACAACCTGGCCGGGCCTCTTGCCACCGACATCGAATTCGAGCTTGCCAGGGGCGAAGTTCCCGACAAATACAGCCAGAACGCCGTTGTCATCTTCTCCCACAGCGCCCCGTACAGCGGGCCATACGGCAGCGGTGACAGCCGG
This sequence comes from Bacteroidales bacterium, assembly GCA_024401695.1. Taxonomy (GTDB): domain Bacteria; phylum Bacteroidota; class Bacteroidia; order Bacteroidales; family UBA932; genus Cryptobacteroides. Next base: position 99,988 of record JAKSKN010000002.1, on the reverse strand, counting down.
CACTACAGCACGTCCGGAGACTATGAGACCAATACCGACCCCGTACTTATCAGGATGTACAAGGAAGGCGGCGCCGTCAAGCTGGACACCGTCCAGCGGTATGACCGCACGTTCAACGAGATATTGCCCAAGAACATGAGCCGCGTGCTGATGGACATCAAGACGCTCTGCCCATCTGAGCAGTACGGCCTTCTGTATTCATCCCACGGCTCCGGCTGGCTGCCACCTCAGCCACAGCCGAAGCACAATTCCATCGGGATGCACTTCAACGGCAGTTCCTCCAACAAGGACGAGATGGACATCCTCGATTTCCAGACGGCCATTCCGATGCGGCTCAGCTATCTCATTTTCGACGCCTGCTATATGGGAGCCGTTGAAGTGGCTTACCAGATGAGGTCCACCTGTGCGTATTTCATCGGATCAGCCACCGAGATCCCAGACACCGGTTTTGATTATGTAAACCTTACGAGAAGGGTGTTCGCCCCTGACGGGCCGGACCTCAAGGGCATCTGCGACGACTATCTCAATGTCAGCGCGATGGGCGGCACCATTGCCCTCGTCTCCTGCAACAAGCTGGATGCTCTCGCTTCAGAAGTGAAGGCATTGACAGACAAATACCGCGATGAGCTCTATAAAATCAGCGAGGAAGGAAGGAGAACCACAATACAGAGATACTGGTGTTCCTCAGAGTACAAGTATTTCTATGACCTTGAAGACATCTTCCATCACGTCAGCGCCACCACGGCAGAACTTGGCCGTCTGTCGGAAAGGATCAAAAGCGCCGTTATCTACGAGGCGCACACCGATGTCTTCACCCAGGGCTCACTCCGTCTGCAGAATTGCTGCGGCCTGAGTATGTATCTGCCTGCAAAAGACCCGTCCTACGACAGAGTCAATGAATACTACAAGACGCTGGATTTCGACAAGCTCACGAAATTGGTTGAGTAAAGCGTTGAATAATAAATAAATATTCCTATATTTGCGCCCGCATTATAAAACCCTTCAGGGCTTTGGTGCAATGGGTCCTGAACCCGCTTCAGGATGAGTAACACATTTTAAAAAACAGAACAATGCAGCATTTCGAATTGAAAGGCCAGACCCGTCAGGTCGGCAACAAAGCCGTCATCAAGGCTTTCCGCAGAGAAGGACTCGTTCCTTGCAACCTCTATGGCAACGGTATTGAGAATGTCCTCTTCACAGTCAGCGCGAAGGAACTCAGCCTCCTCACCAACACTCCGAAGTCTTTCATCGTAGACCTCAACCTTGACGGCAAGAACTACACAGCTATTCTTCACGAGCTTCAGTGGCATCCTGTAACCGATGAATGCCTCCACGTAGACTTCCTCGCAGTTGACGAGAAGAAGCCTATCAGCATCGATGTCCCTATCGTCATCAGCGGTCACGCAATCGGTGTTCAGCAGGGTGGTAAGTTCTATCAGAACGCACGCGCAATCCGCATCAGCGGTCTTATGAGCAACCTTCTCGACGAAGTCAACGTTGACATCACCAAGCTCGGTCTCGACAAGAGGATCAAGGCTGGCGACATCAAGCTCGACAATCTCACCGTCGCTTCCGACAAGGATATGATCATCTGCGGCGTCAAGACAACCCGCAACGTATCAGCTGACGCAGTCGCCGAAGGCGAAAGCGCTGAGTAATACGACCAGCCGTGTCTGAGAAGAGTTATCTGGTAGTCGGACTGGGCAATATAGGCTCAGAGTACGCCGGCACCAGGCATAACGTCGGATTCATCATATTGGATGCCTGGACTCAGGCATCCAATATCGTTTTTACCACCGAGCGCTACGGCGATGTGGCCCTTGTCAAGAACAAGGGACGGGAGTTCCATCTGCTCAAACCATCCACATATATGAACCTTAGCGGCAATGCCGTAAGGTACTGGATGCAGAGACTTGAGATTCCCCTCGAAAACGTAATGGTCATCTGCGACGACCTCAATCTTCCTTTCGGAACGATGCGACTTCGCAAAAGCGGCAGCGACGGAGGCCATAACGGACTGAAAAACATTGCAGAACTACTTGACACTCAGAACTTTGCACGCCTCAGAATAGGCGTCGGCCACGAGTTCGAGGCCGGCGGACAAGTCGATTTCGTGCTTGGACAGCTGTCAGGGGCACAAAAAGAAAAGCTCCGGGCCCTTGCCGTCAAAATAGTCGAAGGCATAAATACCTGGGCTTTCTGCGGGATTGAAAAATCGATGAATTTGTTGAATGTACGTACCAGAAATGAAGAAAAATCAAATATTTAGTTGCATTTGACAAATTCTTTTTCTAACTTGCATCGGTACCTTGACTGGATAATCCATTTTTAACATTTAAATATTTAAATCACATGAAAGCACTTGTAGAAAAAATCAACGCTAACATCGAGGCCTTCAAGGCAAATGCTGAGGCTCAGGTTGTTAAGGGTAACAAAGCTGCCGGCGCTCGCGCACGCAAGGCTGCTCTTGATCTTATGAAGGACCTTAAGGAGTTCCGTAAAGCTTCTGTAGAGGCTGCAAAGAAATAATATTTGTTTTTTTCAACAAATATGCAACGTTGACTGAGACGCTTGCATCTATGATGTAGGTTTAGGTTTTAGTACACGTTAAGGGGTCGGCGAGCCGCGAGGTTGCCGGCCCTTTGCATTTTCACGATTTAATGCTATATTCACGCTATAATACCTGACCTCGTGAACCTCTGTTTAGCATTTATCCTAGCCTCATTCAAGGTGATTGCAATCCCGGCACAGTTCCAGGACTGTCAGTTCACTTCCAGCCAGGCAGAGATCAGGACTATGCTCGACAACAGCGCGGATTATTTCAACGGGCAATTCGGGGATGCAATGACATTCGAATTCGACCTCGCCCCCGTAGCCACCCTCCCGCACAATCTGGCCTACTACGGAAAGAACACTGTGGACACACACGACAAAATGCTGTACGAGGGCGTGATCGAGGCGTGCAGGCAGGCAGGCGACACAATGGACTTCTCCGAATATGACAATGACGGCGACGGCTGTGTCGATGCCGTAATCATCCTCACCGCCGGGCTGAGCGAGGCCGACGGGACGGCTGAAGACAATATCTGGCCGCAACAGGACAAATTGAACAACCACCACTCCTCCTTTCAGGCAAATGGCGTGAAGGTTGACGGATACATCACAATCAACGAATTATGGTCAAATGCAGGTGAAGGTGCAAGACTTGCCGGAATCGGTAATCTGTGCCACGAATTCTGCCATCTGCTGGGGCTCCCGGACTATTATGACACTGACGGGAAAAGCGGCGGCCTGTCCCGGGCGATGTGGGGTAAGCTCTCCCTGATGGATGAAGGGAACAGGAATGACGAAGGCCGCACCCCTCCGTATTTCAATGCACTTGACCTGGAGCTGCTGGGCCTGGAGGAGCCGGTCGGGATAGCTCCCGGCGAATATATGCTGGAGCCTGTCGGGAAAAGCCATAGATACCTCAAGGCCACGACAAGCAACGATGGCGAATATTTCCTCTTCGAGGCACGCGACAACAGCGGCCGCGACGCTTTCATCGGCGGGAAAGGCCTGGTGATCTACCACATAGACAGGTCCGACAAACAGATACGGTTCTGGGACGAAAACAAGGTCAACTGCAAGCCGGAACACCAGAATGCATACGTAATCCAATGCGTTCCGGAAGCTGAAGACATCTCCCAGGTATTTTTCCCTCAGCCCGGAAGGACCTGCTTTGCATCCAGCACGGAGCCGGCCTTCACCGACTGGTCCGGGAAGGAATCTCCGTTCGCCATCACCGACATCAAGGCGCTGGACAACGGATCCGTCTCATTCAATGTCATCAGACCATTCACCATCGAGGACCCCGTCGTATTTCAGGATGCAGTGATGTTCAGCTGGTCAAAGGACGGCTCGCTCAAAGAATACGGCACATCGGTCAGCTGGGGCCGGAACGGGGAGACGTCGGCACCGGTCATCACCAGCGACGGCTTTGTAACGATCGAAGGGCTTGAGCCTCACTGCACGTATGTCTTCACGTTCACGGATATCGGGACAGGCTATTTCGCAACGCAGACCGTCACGACAAAAGTCATCCGCGACAATGCAAAACCATACATCTGCCTGAGCGGCGCCGAACGCAGCGCTGACGGGAGCTTCATCCGCGGGACACGTTTCCCGCTTCGCGTCATCAACGCAAAGAACATCAGTTCAATCGTCTGGTACGACGGCAAGTCGCGTATCACGCCTGATGCCGACGGATACCTTAAGGTTTCGCACGACATGAATCTCAAGGCTGAGATCACCCATACCGACGGCACACGGGAATCATTGATGAAAGAAATCCACGTAAGATGAAAAAGCTCGCATTGTTGACATCGATCCTTGCAGCCATGCTGCTTTCCTCCGCCTGCAGACCGGCGGCGCCTTACGAATCATTCTCTCTGTCAGACGGTCTGCTCCTGCAGGTCAACGGCTCGGAATGTTTCAATTACTCCCCTGCCGCCTGCCAGATCTTCTGCAGCCGCGACACCCGCACATTCAGGGCAGGCACTGACACGATGTCCGAATATTTTGAGGTGACCCTGAGCGCCATCCCGACAGAAGTGGGACAGAGCGTCTCGGGCAACATAAGCTGGACTTCGGGGTCAAAGATATCATCCAGAAACAGTATCACCCTCGAAGCCGTGCGGCTTGAGGGTGATAAAATATGGCTCTGGAACGGCCAGAACAAGCTTGGAGCGGTCGTCCGCTTCTTCAATTAGTATGAGAGGGCGATAGCGATGAAATCGTCGGCCTTGAGGGCTGCGCCACCGATCAGACCACCGTCGATATCCTTCTGGGCGAAGAGTTCCTTCGCATTTGAAGGCTTGCAGCTTCCGCCATAGAGGATGGTGGTGTCTTCAGCCACCTGTGCGCCGAACTTGTCAGCGACAACCTTGCGGATGAAGGCGTGGATTTCTTCTGCCTGCTCTGAGGTAGCGGTCTTGCCTGTACCGATAGCCCATACCGGCTCGTATGCAATGACGATGTCCTTCATATCTTCTGCAGTGAAGTTATAGAGGACGTTCTTGATCTGTGATCCGCAGACGTCGAAATGCTTGCCGGCCTCACGCTCTTCAAGATTTTCGCCTACGCAGAGGATGACCTTGAGACCGTTGGCAAGAGCAAGTTTGGTCTTCTCTACAAGTTTCTCATCGGTCTCGCCATAGTACTGACGGCGCTCTGAATGACCAAGGATCGTGTATTCGCAACCTACGGATGCAAGCATATTGGCTGCAACCTCACCGGTGTATGCGCCCTTCTCCTTGTCTGCGCAGTTCTCTGCGGAAAGAGCCACAGGAGTACCCTTTACAACCTCAGCCACAGGATAGAGGTGGGTGAAAGGAGTAGCGATGATAAGTTTGACATCGGCAGGGACCTCGGCTGACTTTGCAACGACTGCCTTTGCAAGCTCGATACCCTCAGGAACTGTAGTATTCATCTTCCAGTTTCCAGCAACAATTTTCTTTCTCATATAAATAGGTGTTTTGGTATTTCGATTGAGACGCAAATTTAGTAATTTTGCGAGATATTAATAAATAAGAAGATGAAGAATTTCGTAGAAGAGCTCAAATGGCGCGGAATGATCCACGACATCACCCCAGGCACGGAGGAAGAATTGAAGAAAGGTCCTATGTCAGCATATGTAGGCATTGACCCTACAGGCGACAGCCTCCATATCGGTCACCTCGTCAGCATAATGATCCTCAAGCACTTCCAGGCGTGCGGCAACAAACCGTTCGCTCTCGTGGGCGGCGCCACCGGCATGATTGGAGACCCTTCGATGAAAAGCCAGGAGCGCAATCTTCTCGACGAGGAAACCCTCGCCCACAACGTCACCTGCATTAAGGCACAGCTCGGCAGGTTCCTTGACTTCGAATCCGATGCTCCCAACCGCGCAGAACTCGTGAACAACTACGACTGGATGAAGGACTACACATTCATCAACTTCACCCGCGACATCGGCAAGCTCATCACTGTCAACTATATGATGAGCAAGGACTCCGTCAAGAAGCGTCTCAGCCGCGATTCTTCCGAGGGTATGTCATTCACCGAGTTCACCTACCAGCTTCTTCAGGGTTACGACTTCCTTTATCTCTTCGAGCATAAGAACGTCAAGCTCCAGCTCGGCGGAGCGGACCAGTGGGGCAACATCACCACCGGCACCGAACTCATCCGCCGCACCCTGGGCGCCGAAGCATACGCCCTCACCTGCCCGCTCATCACAAAAGCCGACGGAGGCAAGTTCGGCAAGACCGAGAAGGGCAACATCTGGCTTGACGCGGAGCGCACGTCACCATACCAGTTCTACCAGTTCTGGCTCAACGTTTCCGATGCCGACGCAGAGAAATACATCAAGATTTTCACGATGCTCGACCGCGAAGTCATCGAAAACGCCATCGCTGAGCACCAGCAGTGCCCTGAGGCCCGCGGCCTCCAGAAACTCCTCGCCAAGGAAGTCACCGTTATGGTTCACGGCGAGAAAGAATATGAGAATGCAGTAAAGGCATCTCAGATGCTGTTCGGCAAGGCAACCGCAGACGATCTCCGCAGCCTCGACGAGAAGACCTTCCTCGCCGTCTTCGACGGTGTCCCGACTTTCGAAATCGAACGGTCCAAACTCCCTGCCGCCCTGCTTGACGCTCTCGCTGTTGAGACCTCGATCTTCCCTTCAAAGGGAGAGGCCCGCAAGATGATCCAGGGCAACGGCTTCAGCCTCAACAAGGAGAAAGTCACCGATATCAACTACCAGCTTTCTGCCGCCGACATTGTTGACGACAAGTACATCCTCGCGCAGAAAGGCAAGAAAGACTATTATCTTATCATCGTTAAATAATGGACAAGCCTGCAAGCACAAGACAGCTTAAAGTGGCGCGCGAACTGCAGCGTGACCTTGCCGAAATCATTCGCAGCAAGGGCATGGCCGTGTTCGGAGGCGCAATGGTGACTGTCAGCGAAGTCAGAATCAGCCCTGACCTCGGCATAGCCAAGGTCTTCGTCAGCATTTTCCCTTCAAGCAAGGCGGACACCGTTATGGGTATCCTTAACGAGAAGATGAGCGAGATTCGCGGAGAACTCGGCCGCAAGGTTGCCTCTCAGCTGCGCATAGTGCCCGAACTCACATTCTTCCTCGACACCACCCTTGACTACGCCGAGCATATCGACGAGCTCTTGAAGAAATAATGAACCTGCCGCTTCATATCGCCGGCCGATACCTGTTCGCAAAGAAATCCCATAACGTAATAAATGTCATTTCAGCGATCAGCTCAGTCGGTATGGCCATAGGGACGGCAGCCCTGATCCTGATACTTTCCGTTTACAACGGCTTCGACAGGATTGTCGGGGAAAATCTCTCCGACCTTGACCCTGACATCCGCATATCAGCCGCGGAAGGCCGGTTCTTCAGCGCCGGTGACACTGCGCTGGACGCGCTGTTCGACGACGGACGCGTGGATGAAATCTGTCTGTCCGTACAGGACAATGTCTTCGTCAGCTATAACGGCAAACAGGGCATCGCAGTCCTGAAGGGAATGGACGGGACGTTCGGAGAAAATCATTCCCTAACGAAACACATCATCGAAGGTGAAGCGGGATTTGCCAGAGGAGAGGTGCCCCTGTGCTCGATAGGGTCGTCTCTGGCTTCCAGCCTCGGCGCACACACCTGGTTCGTCTCTCCCCTGGAACTGTATTATCCGAAACGCGGGGCAAAGATTTCCACCATCAATCCCACAGCCTCGCTGAACACAGTCAGGGTATGGCCCGGAAGTCTTTTCAGCATCAGTTCCGACATAGATTCCGAACTCATACTGTCATCATACGATCTTGCCCGGCAACTTTTCGGGCTGGAAGATGATATGGTCAGTTCCCTGGAAGTCAAGCTCAAGTCCGGGACAAGCCCGAAGAAATTCGCGGAAAGTCTGCAGATTCCCGACACATATCTCATCCAGGACAGATACCAGCAGCACCCTGCGATCTACAAGATGATGAAATACGAGAAATTCGCAATCTACCTCATCCTGATCTTTGTAGTCGTGATAATTGCGTTCAATATTTTCGGATCGATGTCAATGCTGATAATCGAAAAGAAGGAAGACATCGCCACCTTGCGCGCTCTTGGTGCATCCGACGGCCTTGTCAGGAAAACATTCATACTGGAGGGCTGGCTGGTGTCGCTCTCCGGCCTTGTTGCAGGTCTCGTGGTCGGGATCGGAATTGCGCTGCTCCAGCAGCGTTTCGGCATAGTAAAGATGCCGGCAGGTTTCCTGGTTCAGGCATATCCTGTAGTTCTTAAGGCCGCAGACATACTGTGGACCGTGCTCGGAGTCGGCGCAATCGGCTTCATAATTTCGCTTTGCAGCGTATCAAAACTCAGATAAATGGAAGAAGAAAAAAGCTTGTACCCTTTCAAGTTCTGTTCACTGAAGGACGAATACAACTGGGGTTCAGAGGATTTCAGGGTTGCCGACCTCGGCTACCGCGACTCTCTCGTCAAAGAGGGCTGGCTCGCCAGCAACACCCTGGGAGAGATTATGGACATGTACGTCGACCGCGTTGTCGGAGAAAATGTCTTTGACTACTACGGCCGCCAGTTCCCCGTCTGCGTCAGGATGCTTGATGTCAGGGGCCGGATGCCGCTGCGCGTGCATCCTGATGACGAAGTCGCCCAACAGCGCTATGATTTCCTGGGCAAGGAAAAAATATGGTACGTCACCGAGGCGGGCAAGGACGCACGCGTGATGCTCGGCTTCCGCAAGGACACCGATGCCTCCGAACTGCTTGCGAGGTGCGCCGACAACAGCGTTGAGGATATCCTGAACATCATCGCTGTACACGCCGGCCAGGTCCTGCACATTGCTCCCGGCACTCCTCACGCCGCTTCCGGCGATATGAAGATAATCGAGATATCCGAATCCTCGCCCCTGGACTTCTGCCTTTGCGGGTGGGGAGAGACTGTCTCTGACGTCGAGTTCGACAGCGCTCTCACCATCACCGACGCGCTTGACTTCATAAACTACAGGAAATACACTTCCGATGACCACGGCCACTGCTGCTGCGGTCACCATCATCACGGAGAAGAAGTCGTGGAAAAGCTCATCGAACTTCCGCAGTTCAACGTCACGAAGCTTCTCCTCTCCGACCCTCTTCACATTTACAGCGAGAAGTTTGAATCATTCATCCTGTACACCTGCATAGCCGGTGAAGCATCAGTTCAGCTCCAGATTCTCGAGCAGACCGCCAGCTTCTCCATAAAGGCCGGCGAGACAATGCTCGTTCCTGCCGAGTGCCCTGATTTCCTGCTTGTTCCGGCCGACCGCTCCACAATCATCCTGGAGACCACCGTCCATCACGAAGATGTGGATCCATACATCAATCCGGAGGTCGCAGCACATCTTGAGGACGAATGCGACTGCGATGATGGCTGCGACGATGACTGTGATGATGATTGTGATGACGGCTGCGGGCACGGACACTGCCACTGCCACCACGAAAGCTAAAACACCAGAAACACATTACTGATAACCCGTTATGAAAGGAGTAAACATTTTTCTTGCCGACGGCTTTGAAGACATCGAGGCCCTGGGCACAAACGACGCCTTGCTCAGAGGAGGGATACGCACGAATCTCATAGCAATTTCCGACGAGCCATTCGTCCAGTCCTCCCACGGCCTTACGCTGGGAGTCGAGAACAACCTCCCCGAAATGAATATCTCACACTCAGGCACCACAGCCAAGGACGTGATGATCTTCCCCGGGGGGATGCCTGGATCCCGCAATCTGGCCTCGTGCAAGCCACTTGTAAAGGCGATGAAGGAGCATTATGCGGCAGGCGGCACCGTCGCTGCCATCTGTGCAGCTCCGGGGCTCGTCCTCAGCCAGCTGGAAGATCTCGAAGGTGTCGAGTTCACCTGCTTTGACGGCTTTGAGAACTATCTGGTCGAAAAAGGCGCGAAGTTCACGCCAAAGCCGGCCGTGCGCAGCGGACGCATCATCACAGGCCGCTCAGCCGGCCATGCCGTTTCCTTTGCCCTTGAGATCCTTGAATTCATCAAGGACAAGGAGACCGTGGAGTCAGTCCGTCACGCGATGTACCTGTAGGATATGGACAGCGTCAGGATTGACAAGTACCTGTGGGCCATCCGTGTCTACAAGACACGCAGCGAGGCCACGGAAGCCTGCAACGGCAACAAGGTCAAGATTGCAGGCGTGAATGCCAAGCCATCCAAGGCCGTCAAGGTTGGCGAAGTCATCGAAGTACGCAAAGGGTCGGCTCTGTTCACATACAAGGTGCTTGCCCTGAGCGAAAACCGTATGGGCGCAGCCCTTGTTCCCGAATACGCCGAGAACCTGACCCCCGAATCCGAGATGGCAAAGATGCACGCACCCCGCGAGACCATTCTCTACCAGCGCGACAGAGGTGCCGGCAGGCCCACGAAAAAGGACCGGCGCATCCTTGATGACCTTATGGATTCTCTGGATTAAAAACTTTTTGTATATTCGCTCATTATGACATCAAAAGTTTTTTTTGCTGATTTCCGTTCCCCTATGTACGGAGAACCTCAGCCGGATAAGTTCAAGAGACTTATCAAGACCGCCGGCATAGGTGACATCGATATGGACGGCAAGTTCGTCGCCATAAAGACTCATTTCGGCGAATTGGGAAACCTCAGTTTCCTGCGTCCGAATTATGCCCGTGCCGTTGTGGATGTCGTCAAGAGCCTCGGCGGAAAGCCGTTCCTCACAGACTGTAACACACTTTACCCCGGATTCCGTAAGAATGCCCTCGAGCACCTGGAGTGCGCCTGGCAGAACGGATTCACTCCTCTGACCGTCGGATGCCCTATCATCATCGCCGACGGACTCAAGGGCACCGATGACATCGCCGTCCCTGTCGCGGGCGGAGAGTATGTCAAGAACGCCCTTATCGGACGCGCTGTCATGGATGCCGACGTAATCATTAGCCTGTCCCACTTCAAAGGCCACGAGAACGCCGGATTCGGTGGTGCACTCAAGAACCTCGGAATGGGTTGCGGTTCCCGCGCCGGCAAGAAGGACCAGCACTGCGGAGGCAAGGCCAGCATCGACCCCGAGCTTTGCCGCGGATGCCGCAAATGCCAGAAGGAATGTGCCAACGGCGGTCTTGTATTCGACGAGGCCAGCCACAAGATGACCATTTCAGAGAATTGTGCAGGCTGCGGCCGTTGCATCGGTGCCTGCAACTTCGATGCTATCAGCTTCAAGGATTATCTCGCAAATGACCTGCTGGGCTGCCGCATAGCCGAATACACGAAAGCGGTCATAGACGGACGTCCTAACTTCCACATCTCCCTGATTGTGGATGTGTCGCCTTGCTGTGACTGTCATCAGGAAAACGATACCCCGATACTGCCCGACATCGGTATGTTCGCTTCATTCGACCCGCTCGCGCTCGACTGGGCCTGCGTCGATGCCTGCCTTGCCGCCACCCCGCTCCCTAACAGCCAGCTCAGCGACAATATGGCCGCACCGGGCTTCGTCGACCACCACGACCACTTCAAGAACAACAACCCGTCAATCAACTGGCGCTCCTGCCTCGAACACGCAGAGAAAATCGGCATCGGCTCACGCAACTACGAACTGATCAAGATATAGCATATGTCAATCTGGATTATTATGGGTGCTGTGATGGTGCTTTCATTCATCATCCAGCAAGTCCTCCAAAGCAAGTTCAACAAGTACTCCGGTGTACCTTCCCCTCACGGACTGACAGGTGCCGACGTGGCCAGGCTTATGCTTGAGCGCAACGGCATCAACAACGTTTCCGTACAGAGTATCGCCGGCAAGCTCACAGACCACTTCAACCCTCAGGATATGACCATCAACCTGAGTGAGGCCGTATACGGTTCTGCGTCGATCGCCGCGATTGCAGTCGCCGCCCACGAGACAGGACACGCCATACAGCACGCCAAGGGATACGGGCCTCTGAAATTGCGCACCGCTCTGGTCCCTGTTGTCAGCTTTGCAAACAAAACCGTGCAGTGGGTTCTGCTCGCAGGTGTCATCCTCATCCAGTTCACCCCTTCCCTGCTGTATATCGGCATCGCCCTGTTTGCGATGACCACCCTGTTCAGCTTCGTGACCCTTCCGGTCGAGATCAACGCAAGCCAGCGCGCAGTCGCCTGGCTGGAAAGCGCGGGGATTGTTGACGGCAAGACCAAGCCTATGGCGGCAGATGCCCTGAAATGGGCAGCCTTCACCTACGTGATTGCAGCCATCGGTTCCCTCGCCACCCTGCTCTACTACATTGCCATTGCAAATAACAGAAGATAAAAAGAAAGGCTCTCATCAGAGGGCCTTTCCTTTTTCATCATAGAATTCATTTTGCAGGATGCTGAAATTGGCGTCTTCGCACAGATCCAGCTTGCATTTGTACTTGCGTTTCCATTTTCTGACATAGGAATTGAACCCTTTTGTCAGATAGGCGCCCAGGATAGGGCTGACCTTAAGCGTAAGCTTCTGTTGTCCGGAGTCCACGAGGTCGGAGAGCTTGCGCTCGATCTCTTCGTCGATGACAGCGGTTGAGGCTATTCTGCCTGTACCGTGGCAAAGCGGACATTTTTCTGTAGTGTTGATCTCCGTCACCGGGCGGATGCGCTGCCTTGTAAGCTGCATCAGGCCGAACTTGGTCAGCGGGAGCACGTTGTGCTTGGCCCTGTCATTGGCCATAAGCTCCTGCATATACTTGAAGAGTGCATTGCGGTGCTCCTGGGTGTCCATATCGATGAAGTCGACGATGACTATGCCTCCCATATCGCGGAGGCGGAGCTGCCGGGCAATTTCTTCTGCAGCAAGCTTGTTGACCTCGAAGCAATTCTCTTCCTGGTCAGTGGTCTTGGCACGTATGCCGCTGTTGACATCAATCACATTCAAGGCTTCTGTCGTCTCGATCACCAGGTAGGCGCCCTGCTTCATCGGCACGATCTTTCCGAATGAACTCTTGATCTGGCGTGTGACTTCGAAATGGTCGAAGATTGGTTCCTTGCCATCATAGAGTTTCACGATCTTCTCCTGTTCCGGAGAGATCTGGGAAACATACTGTCGTGTCTCCTGATAGACCGACTCTTCGTTCACGTAGACATTGCTGAATGTCTCGTTCAGAAGGTCACGGATGATAGCGGTGGTCTTTGAGGTCTCTGAAAAGAGCAGACCCACGCCCTTGCTTCTGGCAATCTTTTTCCACGAGCTTTCCCACTTTTCGATGAGGGCTTTGACTTCGTTCACCAATATGGCGGCGTTCTTGCCTTCGGCTGCAGTGCGTATGATTGCACCGTAGTTGCGCGGGAGTATGCTGCGGACGAGTGTCTCGAGCCTTTTCTTCTCCTCGTGTGAGGAGATTTTCTGTGAAACGCTGACCTTTTCTGCAAAAGGCAGCAGTACAATGTTGCGTCCTGCCAAAGAAATCTCAGCAGTCAGTCTGGATCCTTTGGTAGAAATCGGCTCCTTCACGACCTGCACAATCACCATCTGTCCCACCTTCAGGTGGTCTTCGATGCGGCCTTCCTTGGCAAGGATAGGGCCAAGCTTCGTGTTTGAGTAAAGCGAGGCGAGGTCCCTGTTGGGGTTGGTCTCTCTTACAAACGTGTCGAACGCGTTGAAATAGAGGCCCAGGTCGAGGTAGTGAATAAAAGCTTCCTTGTCGTCACCGATATCTACAAAAGCGGCATTCAGAGCGGGGAGCAGTTTCTTTACTCTTCCGAGCAGAACATCTCCGACTGAAAAACCCTGATCCTTGCTGGACTCGCGGTTGAATTCGATAAGGCGGTGGTTTTCAAGCAACGCGATCCGAATCTCTGAGGACTGCACGTCCACCACAAGATCTTTTTCTGTCTTCTCGGTTTCCATCTTTTTTTAATTAAAAAAAAGCCCGCCGGATCTCCCGTCAGGCCTTTTTCGACTACTTCTTCTTGTGTCTGTTCAGACGCAAGCGCTTCTTGCGCTTGTGTGTAGACATCTTATGTCTTTTATGCTTCTTTCCGTTTGGCATATGTTTGTTGATTATTTATTGGTCTTTACAGCAGCAACAAAAGTCTTTGAAGGCTTGAATGCCGGAATATCGTGTGCGGGGATTGTCATTGTGGTCTTTTTGGTGATGTTGCGGGCGGCCTTCTGAGCGCGATGCTTGATGATGAAGCTGCCGAAACCACGAAGATATACCGGGTTGCCCTTGACGATGGAACCCTTGATGCTTTCCATAGAAGCCTCGAGAACTGTCTGAACAGTAACTTTCTCAATACCGGTTGCTTTTGCAACCTCATTGACGATTTCTGCCTTTGTCATTGTAAAAATATCTTTAGCAATTAATATTCAATCATTTTGGGAGTGCAAAAATAAGTTTAAGTTTTCTATTTTCAAAATCAATTTTTGAAGTTTTTGGCAGTGGCACAGAGATTGTCTATATTAGCACCCGGATAATTATGTCCATTATTGCTGACATTTTGACAAAATATGAGACAAGATAACGAATTCACACTACCTGCAGGGGCCGAGGTGAGCATCATCCCGGTCATGCAAGGTGACCCCAATATCAAGATCGACGAGTCTGAACTGCCTGACGTCCTGCCCGTTCTTGCCCTTCGCAACGCTGTCCTTTTCCCGGGGGCGGTGTTCCCGATCACGATCGGCCGCGAGAAATCAATCAAGCTCATCCAGGATGCAGAAAAGAATAATTTCTACATAGGTGCAGTGCCACAGATCGACGTTATGGTGGAGGATCCCCAGCAGGAAGATCTTTTCCCGTACGGTACCGTGTGCAAGATACTCAAGACTCTTGAGATGCCCGATGGCACCACAACCGCCATACTGCAGGCATTCAGGAGACTTTCGCTTGACAGCGTGATCGGCTTTGAACCATACATCACCGCCCGCGTGCACTATCTCCCAGAGATTTTCCACGATTCCGAGCACAGTACTGACATAAAGGCAATCGCTGATTCCCTTAAAGACAAGGCTATCCAGGTACTGCGCGCATCAAATATGGGCACCCGCGAGACCATAGGTGCCCTGAAGGCGATCGACAATTTCAAGTTCCTGGTGAATTTCATAGCCACCACCATTGATTTCGAGAACTTCGACGGCAAGATGGATCTTCTTCAGTACGACGACGTGAAGTCCCGCGCCCTCAAGCTCCTCTCCCTCCTTGAAGTTCAGGTTGAACTGATGAAGATCAAGCAGGAGATCAACCAGAAGGTCAAGTCTGAAATCGATCAGCAGCAGCGTGAGTACTATCTCAACAACCAGCTCCGCACAATTCAGGAGGAACTTGGTATGGATGATGCCGAGGAATTCGACAAGTTCCGCGAGAAGGCCGCAACAAAGAAATGGCCTGAAGAGGTCGCAAAGACTTTCGAAAAGGAACTTGCAAAACTTGAGAAATACAATCCATCTTCCCCGGACTACAGCGTCCAGTACAATTATCTTGAATTCATGCTCGACCTTCCTTGGGGCGAGATGAGCGAGGATAATCTTGATCTCAGCCACGCCCAGAAAGTGCTTGACAAGGATCATTATGGGCTTGATACGGTCAAGGACAGAATCATCGAATATCTTGCGGTGCTCAAGCTCAAGGGAAACATGAAGTCTCCGATCCTCTGCCTTTACGGCCCTCCGGGTGTAGGCAAGACTTCTCTTGGAAAGAGCATCGCCAAGTCTCTCGGACGAAAATATGTGCGCATCGCCCTCGGCGGTATGCACGACGAGGCGGAGATCCGCGGCCACCGCAAGACTTATGTCGGCGCCCTCCCGGGACGCATCCTGAACGGGCTTGTCCGTGCCGGAACATCCAATCCCGTCATCGTGCTTGATGAAATTGACAAGTTGTCATCGGATTTCAAGGGCGACCCGTCTTCTGCTTTGCTCGAGGCTCTCGATCCTGAGCAGAACGGCACGTTCCACGACAACTATCTCGACATCGACTATGATCTGAGCAATGTGCTCTTCATCACGACTGCAAACAGCACTTCTCCTATCCAGCCGGCACTTCTTGACAGGATGGAGATGATAAATGTCACGGGCTATCTTGCCGAGGAGAAGCAGGAAATAGCCAGGAAGTTCCTTGTGCCGAAGCAGCTCGACGAGCACGGCATCGACAAGAAAGCGTTGAAGATTGACAGCAAGGCGGTCAAGAAGATCATTGACGAGTATACCCACGAAAGCGGTGTCCGCGGACTTGAAAAGCAGATTGCGAAGATTGCCCGCGTCACTGCGAAGAAGATTGCCCTCGAACAGGAATACCCTTCAGTCATTCTCCCTGAGCATCTCAAGGAGTATCTCGGACTCCCGACCAATTTCCACGACCTCCAGAAAGGCAATGAAGCTCCGGGAGTCGTCACAGGCCTGGCCTGGACACAGATGGGCGGCGAGATCCTTTTCGTCGAGAGTTCAGTTTCCGGCGGAAAGGGCGTTATGACAATGACCGGTAATCTCGGTGACGTGATGAAGGAGTCTGCGACAATCGCCTATCAGTATATCAAGGCCCATCCTGAAATGGCCAGGATAGATTCCAAGACATTCGGAGAAAAAGACATCCACGTCCACGTTCCGGAAGGCGCCACACCTAAGGATGGTCCGTCTGCGGGTATCACAATGGTATCCTCAATGGTGTCGGCACTCCGCGGAGAAAGCGTCAGAAAAGGCATTGCAATGACCGGTGAAATGACACTTCGCGGCCGCGTGCTTCCTGTCGGAGGCATAAAGGAGAAGATCCTTGCCGCAAAGCGTGCTGGAGTCAACACCATCGTCATCTCCGAAGAAAACAGAAAAGACATCGAGGACATCAAGCCGATCTACATAAAAGGGCTCAAATTCCACTATGTGCAGAACATCTCTGATGTGATCGATTTCATCTTCTAGGATAACAGGCTGAAGACCTCTGGGTTTCTCAGCCTGTTAGTATAAAAAAATCTCCGGGAAACCGGAGATCAGAACAAAGTAGGATGGTTCTCTTCAAGCCCTTCAAGGACGTGTTTCATAACGGAACTGCGGATAAGGGCAGAGCGTGAGGAGACCTTGAAGCGGCGGCAATATTCGTCTATGGCGGCAAGTTCCTGCTGATTGAAGAATACCGATTTACGGTGTGTTCTCATCAAGGACTGTTTCTGACGGTCCAGATAAGCGGGGTCAACGCCTGCGAATTTTTTGGATTTTCGTGCCATAACACAAATATAATGAATTATTTGTATTTTTCATAGGTCTCCCAGACGGCACGCAGGACAGGAAACATCTCCATAAGATTGGTCATCTCCAATCTGCGGCCTATGATCACTCCGTCAGGTTCAACGACAAACAACCTCGGCGTACCGGTGACACCATACGCCTTCTGGTAACCGGAATCAATCTCGGGGTCCCAGAGATGGATCAGTCTGATATTCTTGTTTTTCAAGCGGAAATTACGCCTGAATGCGTTCCATTCACGTCTGTCGGTCCCGACATAGATCGCATAGAAATCGAATGGGAAATCAACTTCCTTCACTATTGTCGGGAGGACCTGTGTCTCGAGACGGCACTTCCCGCAAGACGTATCATAAAAGAAGAGGACACTGATACGGCCCTCCGAAGGGATGGCCTTCCTGCCGCCGCACGGCTTGAACAGTTCTATGCGCGGCGCATCCATTCCGATCAGCGACTCACGGTTGAAGTTTGCAAAGAGTTCAGCATCCATCATCTCGAATTCGCTGCGCGTCTTAACCCGGCCGTTGGCAAGCCAGTTGTCAAAAATATGGACTGCTACGGTTTCGTCGCCCATAAGACGTGAATAACGGTAGTGGTCAAATATCTGGAGAGTAACGTGCTGACGCGTAAGGGAATCCTTGCAGGTTTCAATGAGTCCGTCGAATTCTACGCCCTTCACTTCAGGGTCCTCACGCTCGAGGGTATAATAAAACTGGGTCAGTAGGCTGTCCAGACCGCGGTATCGGTCAAATTCAAGCGAATCAAGCTCCTGCGCAGATGCTGACAGGACCGACAGGAAGACTGCCGCGATTGTGATGCACAGGCGCTTCATCATTTCACCGGAGGGAGAATGACGCCCTGAGGCACAAACATAGA
Organism: Bacteroidales bacterium; assembly: GCA_024401695.1. GTDB lineage: Bacteria > Bacteroidota > Bacteroidia > Bacteroidales > UBA932 > Cryptobacteroides. The sequence continues at coordinate 81,880 of JAKSKN010000002.1, read as the reverse complement.
GGTGTCGCCGTGATGCTTGAGGATATCCCGGACGGCAGATGAGGAAATGTGTGCGAACTCCTGGGCGGTAGGGATGATTATGGTCTCAATGTCGGGAGCCATACGGCGGTTGGCATCGGCGATAGCGCGCTCATTCTCGAAATCAAGCATATTCCGCACGCCACGAACGATGTGATGGATATTCATCTGCTTGCAAATATCGACGGTAAGTCCGTCATACTCAATCACCTGCACTCCCTTCATCCCATTGGTCGCCTGCCTGATGATGTCCATCTTCTGGTCATTGTCGAAGAAACCCCTCTTGTCCTGGTTGATACCGATTGCGACCACGACTTCGTCGAACATGGTCAAAGCCCTGCCGAGGATATTGAGGTGCCCGGCAGTGAACGGATCGAAGGATCCAGGGAATAATGCAATGCTTTTCATATCATCGCAAAGTTACAATATTTTTATATCTTTATAATATGAATGTAAAAATAGAGGAAAGTTGGCGCAACGCCCTTCAGACTGAATTTGACAAGCCTTATTTCACCGACCTCGTGAACTATCTCCACGGAGAGAAGCAGGCCGGCAAAGCGATCTACCCTCCGGGAAGCCAGATCTTCAAGGCCTTTGACCTCTGCCCTGTCGACAAGGTCAAGGTTGTCATCCTCGGGCAGGATCCATATCACGGACCGGGCCAGGCTATGGGACTGTCCTTCTCCGTCCCGGACAACGTGCCAGCCCCGCCGTCGCTCAAGAATATCTTCAAGGAAATAGAATCCGACCTCGGCATCAAGATGTCCGGCCGTCCCAACCTTGAATCCTGGGCACAGCAGGGAGTCCTCCTCCTGAACGCAGTCCTCACCGTACGCGCTGGAGAGCCGACCTCGCACAGTGCCATAGGCTGGCAGACGTTCACCGATGCCGTCATAAAGCTCATTTCGGACCGCTGTCAGGGCGTGGTGTTTCTCCTTTGGGGAAATTTCGCACGTACGAAAGCCCCTCTGATAGATCTTTCCCGCCACCACGTGCTCGAAGCAGCTCATCCGTCACCTCTGGCCCGTGGAGCATTCTTCGGCTGCCGCCACTTCTCCCGCACCAACGAAATTCTCATCGGTGAAGGTAAAGAGCCTGTAAACTGGCAGCTCTAGCGTTTTATAAAAAGCTTAACCAGCAGCAACAGAGCGAGCAGGAGAAACATCAATGTGCAGGCCCTGCCCACCACGTCGCCGTAACGGACAAAGAAGGTCTCGTCGGAGCGAAGGTTCAGCCGGCCCCTGATTACAGCCGGCTCCCAGTATGCAGTCTTCTGCAGGATGTCTCCCCTCTGATTGATAAAACAGGAAATGCCCGTATTGCCGCAACGGGCGAAGTCACGGCGCAGTTCAATGGCACGAAGACGCGCATAGCTGCAATGCTGCCGATATCCCGGGGTGTCTCCCCACCAGGCATCATTGGTGATGATCGTCATCGCCTTTGCCCCTGCCTTGACATAGCCCGTGCAGTATTCTCCGTAGACTGATTCATAACACACGGCACATCCCAGCGGCTTGTCGTCCTGGAAATTCAGAAGAGATATCTGAGGCTGGCCGACACAGCGTCCCATCAGTCCGCCAACACCCATAAGGGAAGAAAGCCAGTTGTCAAGAGGGACGAACAGCTTCGGGAACGGAGTTGATTCCGCGCCGACCACCAGCTTGCTCTTGTGGAATATCTCGAATTTGTCGGAATTATCGACAAGGATGGCGCTGTTATGATTCACACTCCATCCTCTGGAATAGGGTCTGGCCAGGATCGTCGGAGCTGCGTGGGTATCAAACAGTTCATATGTGGATGCTCCGAAAAGGATTTCGGAACCCGGGTAATCCAAAAGGAAATTTCTGAAAGCCATCACGGTCGGGGAACTTTCCTGCTGGCCCAGCACTATGTCTGAAGTGAAGGTCTCGGGAGCAAGGAAGATGCTTGGCTTACCGGCATCGCCACCCTTCTTGAAAAGGTCAAGCAGGACAGATGTCTGCTGTGCCTGGGTAAGGGACTGGAATTTCTGATAAGGATCGAAATTCGGCTGTCCGATGACAAAATCTATTTCGCCCTCGGACTTCTCCTCGAAATTCCTGTACATCGATCCGGACAGCAGCATAGGGCCGGCGACAACGGCCGTGACGCCGAGCAGGGCGGCAACGACAGCGACAGGCCTTAACCGTGACCAATGTCCGTCAGCGGTCGCGACGATCAGGCCGAACACCCCGAGGTTTGAAGCCCACACCCACAGCGAACCGCCCAGTGTGCCGGTATATTCATACCACTGGACAAGACCGGTTGTCCCGGCAAATGCATTGCCGAGCGTCAGCCACGGCCAGGAAATCTGCGTGCTGAAGTAGAAACGTTCCCACGCTATCCACGCCGCAGCGAGAAAGACATACGGCAACGCACCATCCATATGCCTCTTCGCCAGGCGGAAGAGACTCCATATGATGGTCATCACGGCTGCATTCACCACAATCGCCGCAATCCCACCCCCGATGGTGGCATTACATACCCAAAAGGTAGTCACGGCATTCCAGGCGGTGAAGGCTGTAAAAGCATACATCCAGAAATGCTTGATTTTCAATTCAGATGCAACCGCATCTGCGCAAAGCAGAGGGACAAATGCGAAAAGTGCCAGGCACCCGCAGTGCGGCACCAGCCACGGCAGGCTCAGCAGTACCACAAAAAGCAGCACCATCAACCATATGAACAGTTTTCTCATTCTTCCGGCATCTGACCGCAGTACTTGCGCCATTTGTCCAGGAGGGCGGTCATATCCTCCGGCAGCTCTGAATCGAATTGAAGCCACTCGCCTGTGCGGGGGTGAACGAAACCCAGGGTCTTGGCGTGAAGCGCCTGACGCGGGCATATCTCGAAGCAGTTCTGAATGAACTGACGGTATTTTGCGTAGATGGTCCCCTTCCGGATTTCACGTCCACCATAACGGTCATCACCGAAAATAGGATGTCCCAGGCTTCCCATATGCACTCTAATCTGGTGCGTGCGGCCGGTTTCCAGTTTGCACTCCACGAGTGTGACAAAGCCGAAGCGCTCAAGCACACGGTAATGCGTAACCGCGCGCTTGCCCTTGTCTTCATCCTCATAAACCCTGAAACGCAGACGGTCATTGACATCACGCCCGATATTTCCCTCGACCGTTCCTTCGTCTTCCTTGACATCCCCCCAGACTATGGCCTGATAGCGGCGGTCAATGGAGTGATCGAAAAACTGCTTGGCAAGATGGAGTTGGGAAGGGTCATTCTTCGCAACAGCCAGCAGTCCGCTGGTGTCCTTGTCGATACGGTGGACAAGCACGCCCATCCTTTCATCTTCGGCATCTGGCCCCTGCGAAATGCCGAGGTGATGCGAAAGCGCATTCACGAGTGTGCCCTCAAAATGCCCGTGGCCCGGATGAACGACCATCCCGGCAGGCTTGTTGACCACAAGCACATCATCGTCCTCATAGACGATGTTGAGAGGAATGTCCTGCGGGAGTATTTCCAGCCCACGGCGGCGGTACGGCATCACGAAGCGGATGACGTCACCGGGACGGACTATGTAATTTGCCTTGACCACGTTGTCACCGACGTGGACATATCCCTCCTTGAAAGCTTGCTGGATGCGGCTGCGGGATGTATCCTCCAGATGCGTGGCCATATAGACGTCTATTCGCATAGGCGCCTGCCCCTGGTCCGCCACCAGTCTGAAATGTTCAAAGAGTTCTTCTTCCATTATTTATGAGCCGCTATGCCGGCAATCTTTTCGGGATCTGCCGTCAGGAAGAGTGTGACATCAGAGCCCATACGCACTGAATTCCTGGAATCAGCCTCGGGCTTCTGGGCATATACCACGGCCATCACGGAGTCAGCATAATTCTCTACCGATGCATCGAATGAAAGCTTGCCTATGTTGAGAGAATTATCCTGGACATTATCTACCGCTCTCTGGTAGGTCTTGCCTATGACATTCGGAACAAAAGTCTTGTTCTCGCTGTTCGAAAGGCCGACGACCAGATCGATGGTAGAGCCGCTTGTAATCTTTTCACCGGAGGCTATGTCCTGTCCGCCATACTGCTGGCGAAGCACATTGTTCGTCGCGATATCGCTTACATAGATCAGCCTTCCGAGCACCAGACCGTTCCGGACGATCTCGGCACGGGCCTGCCTCATGGAGAAGCCGACGAGCGAAGGCATTGAAACCTGTTTCGGCACTATGGTGTTGGTGGTAAGACGGATCTTGCGGCCCTTCTTGACCATTGCACCGGACTCCGGGGTCTGCGAGCAGACTACGCCAGGCTTGAGTCTGCGCACATACAGAGAATCGTTGATTACAATCTTCACATTGCTGTGCGATGCAAGATGCTTGGCCTCTGAAAAGGTCAGGTTAGTGAAATCAGGCACTTTGATTTCCTTGTTATGCTGGGTGATGACGGAAAGCAGCAGCGATGCCGTCAGGACAACGGCAAGCACGAATACAACTCCGAGAACCAGGTTCCTGGCGACCCAACTCCTGGCATACTTGCCTGCTTTCTGCTTCACCTTCTTGGTGTCAATCTTTTTTACGCCCATTATATTATCATTAATATACCTTTGATTGCCAGGAAAATGCCGATGCCGAAAACGGCCGCTCCCGCAACCTTGCTGATTATCTTCAATGTCTTCGCCGTAACCTTCAGGAATCTTGATACCAGGAAGGTGACCAGCGTCCAATACAAGAACTCACCGAGTCCCACACCGATGATGACCATCCAGACGGGAATGGTGGCATTGGCAGCATCAAGCTTGAACATAGCGAGCAATGCAAGCATCACGGCAAGCGCAGCAGGGTTGGACATCGCCGACAGGAATGTCTGGACTGCAAAACCAATCCTTCTTTTTGCCGAAGGCTGTTCCTTGCCCAGGTCGCCTGTCGAGTCCTTGAAAAACATTGCAAGGCCGATAGCGGCTATAAGGATGCCTCCTATGGCCAGTATGAGGCCTCTGTGTGTATCAACGAAGTTCTGGACCAGCGCAAGGGCAAATACCCCGAGAGTAGCCCAGACGGTATCAGCTGCGGCAGAGCCGGCGCCGGCAATAAGTCCGGCCTTGCGGCCGTGGCACATCGTGCGCTGAAGGATTATTATCAGCACGGGGCCCACAGGAGCGGCCGCGCAGACTCCTACAAGCATCGATTTTAGCACTTCAAGAATCATAACTTGCAAATATACAAAAAAGTCCGCGAAAGGCTCGCGGACTCTTTCATATGGAATATGTATTAGAATCTTGGTCTGCCGCCACCCATACCACGGCCGCCCATACCAGGACCACCCATACCAGGGCCGCCCATAGGAGGTCTGCCGCCACCGAACATTCCACCACCGCGTCCGAATGAGCCGAAGCGCCAGGTGAATGAAAGGATGATATAGCGTCCGAGAGTGTTGCTGAGGGTCTCGGTGTGCATATTCTGGGTATCGCTGATCGAGAAGTTGTTCTGCTGACCGAGGATGTCATATGCCCTGAGGGAAAGGGTAGCCTGCTTCTTGAAGAGAAGCTTGGTGATCTCGGCATTCCAGGTGAGAACCGGCTTCTGCTCGGTACCGATGTACCAGCGGTAGTTCGCGTCGGTGCTGAGGGTGATGCCGGGAGCGTCCCAGGTCCAGAGGAAGCTGCCCTCGACGCGGTTGGTCCAGCGTGTTGTCCCCTGCATTGAATCAATGGTGTAGAGGGTCTTGTTCATTCTGGTGCTTCCGCCGAGAGTGATTTCAATTGCATCTGAACGGTATGACATACGCAGGCGCTCGTTCACGCTGATGCTGTGAGTGTCATAAGCGGTAAAGTCATCGCAGTCGTCGAGATTCTTGTGGTCCTCGTAGAACTCTTCCATAAAGTCATAGTAATCAGTCATAGGGTCAGGATAGATGCTCATATCCACTTTGTTGGCAAGGTAAGAGGAGCTCTTTGACCAGTTAGCGCTCAACTGATTGTTGATGGAGAAGTTTGACTTCGCGATAGGAGTGTTGAAGAAGGTGTTGATGCCTGCGCTTCCCGTATTCTTTCCATTGAAAGGCATTGAGTAACGCGCACCGTTGCTTCCCTGCCATGAAACGCTGGAAATAGGGTTCTGTGTCAGGGATCCGTTGATGCGGACAGTGAATGAAGAGAATGCCTGACGGTTGCTGAAACGGTATTCCGCATTCGCATTGTGATTGAAGTACGGAGTAAGGTGAGGGTTACCGAAGGATATCTGCAGAGGGTTGGTGATGTCAGGAACAGGCATCAGCTGTGAAGTCTGAGGCTGATTTGACTGACCGCGGTAGAATACGCGGATGTTGGCGTTGTCATTGATGTCAGCGTCGACACGTGCCTGAGGTGCGAAGTTCCATCTCTTGTCGTCGATAGGGTCAACCGCTACGCCACCGTTGGTCGTCGTGTTGATGGTATGTGTAGGGATGGCTGAGAAACCGATCTGTGCGCGGAAGGTTGGCTTCTGGAAGAGGACGTTGCCGCCGAACTCCTGCCTTCTGGTCTCGTTCACCACATTGTTGGTGTAAGCGAGGTCAAGGGCGCCTCCCTTGTTCATATCATAGGTCTGCTTGTCAGAAACCGACTTGTTCCAGTTGTATGAGTAGTTTGCTTCGAGATAGAAATAATCACCCATAGGCTCGGTATAGGTTACACGGCCTGACATCTGTGAGCTCTTCTGAATCTGGTTGAAGGTCTGGTTTATAGTATCCCTACGAGTATATTCACCCTGATATGATTCGGTAGTACTCTTGTTGTAGCCGTCGGTCTCGTTGTTGGAGAAGCTGTAACGTACCTGGGCTGTGAGAGTACGGCCTGGGATTCCGAGACGCTGGCGGAATATGAACATACCGCTTGTGCTGAAGTTCTTGTTGTCACCGCCGTTGTCGGATACGGATTTGTTGACCGGGTACCTGCTTCCGCTTACAGGGTCATAATCGGTCGTCGCCTCCTGATGCTGAGAATAGCTTCCGGTACCGAAATTGAACTGAGGCTGGAATACGATAGAGGTATTCTCAGAGAACTCGTGCTCAAGCCTGATACCGAAGTTGTGGCCCATCGAGAGGTTAGTATTTTCGGCGTGTGTATTGGATATGGAGGTATAATCCTCATATTTGGTCTCCTGATACTGATCGGATTTTGACACACGGTTGTTGCGGTTGAACATATAGTTTCCGCCGAGTTCCATACGGTCGTCGCAGAGGTCTGCCGCAGCATTGAGGCCGGCCATATATGAGGTGGAGATACCGCCGCCGCCCATCATCATGCCGCCGCCCATACCGCCGCCGCCCATCATGCCGCCCATCATCATGCCGCCACCCATCATACCGCCGCCCATCATCATGCCGCCGCCCATACCGCCGCCGCCCATCATACCCATCATCATACCACCTGAACGGTCGGTAGCAGCCTGGTTGTTGGTATTGTTGGCGTTCAAGATGAGGCTGACGTTAGCCTTGCTGGTGAACTTTCCGAGGAAACCGTTGCCCGCGAAGCGGGTGTCATTCATTGAATTGTTATCTGAAGGGATGTCGTGCCCGACGCCTGCCTGAAGGTTTCCGATGATACCGTTCATCATACCAGGCTTGACGGAAAGGTCGATGACGTTCTCTTCCTCACCATCATCGATACCGGTGAATTCGGCCTGCTCAGATTTTTTCTTGATGACCTTGAGCTTGTTGATGAGCTTTGCAGGAAGGTTCTTCTGGGCAACCTGAGGGTCGTCAAGGAAGAAGGTCTTGCCGTCGATTGTGATCTTGGTGATGGTCTCACCGTTCACGGTGACGCTGCCGTCGTCGTCGATTTCAACGCCCGGGAGTTTCTTGAGGAGGTCCTCAAGCATATCGTTCTCGGTGGTCTTGAATGACGAAGCATTGTACTCGATGGTGTCTTTCTTGATGATGACAGGATTGCCTACAGCAGAAACGCCTGCAGACTCAAGGACTTCCGCGTCAAGATCAAGCCTGACTTCGCCGAGGTCGATGAGCTTGCCTTCCATCCTGATCACCTTCTCGTAAGGCTTGTAACCGAGAAGTTCTGCCTTGAATGTGTATTCACCATTACGGACCTTTTCAATTGATACTGCGCCGGACTCTGAACTGAGGACATACTTTGCCGGCTTTGACTGTCCTGTCTTTGTAAGTGAAGTTGTAGCAAATGGCACAGGATCGCCTGTAGATGCATCAATAAGCACGGCGGTAACATCACCCTGATTCTGGGCGAACGCCATAACGCTGATGAACAATGAGCAGATCAGTGCAAGGGGTTTGATACGAATCATAGTTATTTTTTTGTTTATTTATTTAATCCTATCCGGGTTGGCCGCAACAAATTTCTCCCAAGACGTCGCCGCAGTTGTACTGGCCAGCGGGCTTGTGAGTTGGTAAAAATGGCACATCGCGAGCGCGAGCGCATCCGTTGCGTCGAGGAATTTGTTTTCAATTTCTATGCCAAGAGTCTTCTGCACGATAAGAGAAACCTGTTCTTTTGATGCAGCACCGTTTCCGCAAATAGCCATCTTGGCTTTTCGCGGTGCATATTCAAAAATCCTGACTCCCCTGCTGATGCCCGCGATCATCGCCGAGCCCTGCGCGCGGCCCAATTTGAATATGACCTGAGCGTTCTTGCCATAGAATGGCGATTCGATCGCCATATCATCCGGATGATGGAGGCCGCACAAAGCGCCCACCTTCTCATTTATCACTTCTAACTTATCGTAAGCCGATTCTATCTTGCGGAGGTCAACTACTCCCATATCCACATAGTTCGGCTTGCCGGCAGCATCTACACGGATGACCCCGAAACCAAGCACATTGGTTCCGGGATCTATTCCGAGTATTGTTCTGCTTTTTTTAATCAATCTTGTCGAATCCTGTATATGGACGGAGGACCTCAGGGATTATGATGCCGTCCGGGGTCTGGTTGTCTTCAAGAAGGGCTGCGACCACGCGTGGAAGCGCGAGTGAACTGCCGTTGAGAGTGTGTGCCAGCTGTGTCTTGCCTTCAGCATCGCGGTAGCGGAGATGCAGGCGGTTGGCCTGATATGTCTCGAAATTTGAGACTGAAGAGATTTCGAGCCAGCGCTGCTGAGCCGCACTCCAGAGTTCGAAGTCATATGTGATGGCCGAGGTGAAACTCATATCACCGCCGCAGAGACGGAGGATACGGTACTTCAGGCCGAGCTTGTTCACGAGAGACTCGACGTGCGCAACCATATCGTCAAGGGCCTTGTAGCTGTCTTCAGGCTTCTCTACGCGCACGATCTCCACCTTGTCAAACTGGTGAAGGCGGTTGAGACCGCGGACATCCTTGCCATAAGAACCGGCCTCGCGGCGGAAGCAAGGAGTGTAGGCTGTAAGCCTCTGAGGGATCTCGTCGGCCGCAAGGATGACGTCACGGAAAATGTTGGTCACAGGCACCTCTGCCGTAGGGACCATATAGAAGTCGTCAACTTCGGCGTGATACATCTGGCCTTCCTTGTCAGGAAGCTGGCCGGTGCCGAAGCCGGACTCTTTGTTGACCATTACAGGAGGCTCAACCTCCTTGTATCCGGCTGCGGTGTTGCAGTCAAGGAAGAAGTTGATGAGCGCACGCTGGAGCTTCGCGCCCTTGCCCTTGTACACAGGGAACCCGGCGCCGGTAATCTTCACGCCAAGGTCGAAGTCTATGATATCGTATTTCTTTGCAAGTTCCCAATGAGGAAGGGCATTCTCCGGAAGATTGACCTCCGGGCCACCCATCTTGACAATCTCATTGTCCTCTGCACCCTTGCCCGGCTTGATGAGGCTGCAAGGGATGTTAGGCATAAGGACGAGGCTGCTCTCCATATCCTTTGCGGCAGTATCCATCTTTTCGATGAGTTCACCGGATCTTGCCTTGAGTTCGGCGACCTTTGCCTTTACCTGCTCGGCCTTGTCCTTAAGGCCCTGCTTCATCAGACCGCCGATTTCGGCAGCCAGCTGCTTCTGCTCTGCGAGGAGGGCGTCGCTCTCGGTCTGGAGGGCACGGCGGCGTGCATCGAGCTCAAGGACCTTGTCCACTATCGGCTGCGCGTCGAAATTCTTGATTTTCAATTTCTCGACAACCGCCTGCGGGTCGTCGCGAAGCATTTTGAGTGTCAACATATGTTTGAGTGATATTAAAAAAGGACTTACACTCTTCTCGAAGTGCAAGTCCCTGAATCCATAATGAATCCCCTTCGAGATTAGTTCTCAAAAGGGATAACCGATACGTAAGATTTATCCTCTTTCTTGCGGGTGAACTTTACAGTGCCATCCACGAGTGCATAAAGAGTGTGGTCTTTGCCCATACCGACGTTCTTGTCAGGATTGTGGACTGTACCTCTCTGGCGTACAATGATGTTGCCGGCCTTAACGACCTCGCCACCGAATTTCTTGAGACCCAAACGCTTGCTTTGTGACTCACGACCGTTCTTAGAACTTGATTGACCTTTCTTGTGTGCCATAACTTTCTAATCTTTAAGCGATTTCGTTAATCTTGATCTTGGTAAGCTTCTGACGGTGGCCATTGAGTTTCTGGAAGCCCTTGCGACGGATCTTCTTGAAAACAAGAACCTTGTCTGCCTTTGCATCATCATCGAGGACGGTAGCCTTTACGACTGCGCCTTCTACATAAGGAGTACCGACCTTGACTGCACCCTCGTTGTCGAGGAGAAGTACCTTGTCGAACTCTACATCAGCACCCTTGGCCTGAGAAAGTCTCTGGACAAAGATTTCGTTGCCAGCTTCAACTTTGAACTGCTGACCGGCAATTTCAACGATTGCGTACATAAAAAAACTTTGTTAAAAGTTTCGGCCGTAAGCGTCTGTCACTTGGGACAGCTCTTTATCAATGGCTTAGCGGTCATCTAATATTTCGGACCGCGAATTTAGACATTTTTCCTTTTTCTGCAAAATTATATCCATTTATTTTGTCGGTTATTTGGTTAACAATAATATTGTTCATACCTTTAACAAAATTGTTATGGACAACAATCAATTTATCTTCAACAAGTTCGTCACCGGGAAGAATTTTCTCGGCCGCGCCTCCGAATTGAAAGCCTTCTGCAACCTTGTCGGGCAGGGAGAGAACGTCGCGATCTTCGAGCCTCCAAAGACCGGAAAGACATCGTTCATAATGAATGCTTTCTACAATATGAGCGTATCAGGCGCCAGCTTCACGCCTGTAGTATGCTCATTGCTGCCGGTGCGCAGCCGCACCCAGTTTGCGCTGCGTTTCGGTTCTGCCGTGCTGAACGCTTTCGGAAAGACCTATGAGGAGCATTCCACAAATGTCGGAAAATACCTCTCAGGCACCCACTTCGTATTCGACCCCGAAGCGTTCGTCTCCAGCGGAGACCTTCTCTCTGCCAATTGGGACATTGACGACAATGACCTCAAGGCCGTATTCAAGTTGCCTTACAGACTGGCCAGAGACAAATCAAGCAAGGCTGTCGTAGTGTTCGAGGAATTCCAGAACATCAACTTTTCTGAAGATCCAGACTCCATCTGCGGATTGCTCCACAGCATTTTCAGCACACTCGAAGATGAGTTCACAGGCTGCTGCGCCTATGTGTTCACGGGATCGGAGGTCAACGCGATGAAGGACATATTCACCCAGAGGAAACTGTTTTACCGCCGCGTCAGCGTACTTCATCTCGAGCCTCTCGCAACAAGAGACATCATCGACCACTCCGTCAAGTGTTTCCTGTCTTCAGGAAAAGTACTTGACCGGGAACTGATGATCGGAATATGTCACCTTTTCAAGGACAACATATACTACATAAACCATTTCTGCTTCATCTGCGACTCGCTGTCCAAGGGATACATTATGGAAGCCACGCTGAAGGAAGCGCTGGAGACGCTCATCTCCATATACGAACCGGGCTTCGTCGCCACGATGAACAGCCTGACGAACTTCCAGATGAGCCTTCTGCGCGCCATAATAGACGGGCACGACAAGTTCAGTTCGGCGGACGTGATTGCCAGATACGGTCTCAACTCGTCGGCCAACGTGCGCAGGCTCAAGGATGCGCTCTGCAAGAAGGAGATCATCACTTTTGACGACAACGACAACCCTCTGTTCCTCGACCCGCTCCTCGAATACTGGGTCCGGAAGTATTATTTCAAGATCGCTGAATGATAAAGAAAAGAATCGCCATCCTGACAGGCGCCGGAGTAAGCGCCGAGAGCGGACTTGGCACCTATCGTGACAACGGCGGACTTTGGGACAGCTATGATCCGATGGAGGTCGCTTCCATCGAGGGCTGGTACCGCAACCGCAAGCTCGTACTTGATTTCTATAATATGCAGCGGGCGAAACTGGCCGAAGCCAGGCCCAATGAAGCGCACAGGCTGATTGCCGGGCTCGAAGAACGTTTCGTCGTGGATGTGATCACCCAGAATGTCGACAATCTGCACGAACGCGCAGGGTCGACACACGTCATACATCTTCACGGCGAGGCAACCAAGATACGTCCGGAGAACACCTGCACCGAAGAGGACGGATTCTCCGAAAAATATGTGGTCGATTGTGGCTACGATTCCGTGTCGTTGGGCGACAAGGCCCCCAACGGAGCTCAGTACCGCCCACACATAGTATTCTTCGGCGAGGCTGTACCGAAGATGGAGCGGGCCATCGACATAGTTTCAGCCGCCGACACGGTCGTGATAGTCGGCACCTCACTTCAAGTCTACCCTGCCGCAGGGCTCTACCGTTATGCCAGGCCGGAAGCCGGCATCTATATCATTGACCCGGCCGACGTGCCTGTCTTCGACAGCAGAATCAGGCATATCAAGAAGGTGGCAACTGAAGGAATGAAGGAAATTGTTGATATTTTGAAATAAATTTCTACCTTTGCAGTCCATTTAGAAAAAAGGGGGTGATTTAAAGCATGATTATCGTTCCAGTAAAAGAAGGTGAGAACATCGAAAGAGCTCTTAAGAAATTCAAGAGAAAGTTCGAAAAGACCGGCGCCGTCCGCGAAATGCGCGCCCGCAAGAACTTCGAGAAGCCTTCAGTCATCAAGCGTAAGGCTATGCAGAAAGCCATCTACGTACAGCACCTGCGTCTCGAGGACGAGCAGTAATCACTCTGTGAGATATTAAGGGCCGCGATTCATCGCGGCCTTTTCATTCTGCGGGCGTGTTGAAATTGGTAGACAAGCAAGACTTAGGATCTTGTGCTACGGCGTGTGGGTTCGAGTCCCACCGCCCGCACGAAACTTCGAGCCGTCACATTCGTGGCGGCTCGTTTCGTGCGGACGGTGGGACTACGCGGCTGCGCCGCTTCTCCACTTCTCAACTCGCTTACGCGACAGCCCCTGTCAGGGGCATGCCCGATTCCGCTTCGCTCCATCGGGGTGGCTCCGCTGCTTCAACTTGCGACGCAAGTCTCGCTGACGCTCCGCCACGGCGGCTGAAGCCGCCATCGGCCCTTAGGGCCTCAAATAGCCTAGGAATATCTGCGAAGAAAATAATTCACTTATTTAGTGAATATATAGAATAATTGGTTATATTTGCAGAAACAAAGTGATTATTATGGTTGTCAAGTTCGGCAAAGAGTATCTGAGGGAGTTGTTTGAGGAAGGAAAGTGCTCGGACAAACATCATAGATATCAGCCTCAGGTGGTCAAGAAGTATGTGTTAAGAGTTGTCACCCTGCAGCACGCCCCAACTATTGAAGCATTATATCCCATGCATTCGCTTAATTACGAAGTCCTGGCTGGGAATAAGGCTGGAATCTCTTCAATACGAATTGACAATCAGTATAGGTTGGAGTTCGTAGTTAATATGGATAGCGCAGAGCCGACTGTTACGATCTGTACCCTGGAAGATATAACAAATCATTACAAGTAGATTATGGCACAGACAAATAAACCTTTCATCGCAGTTCATCCTGGAGAACTCGTCAAAGACGAAATCGAAGCCAGAGGAGTCTCACAAAAGAAACTGGCGGAGATAATAGGTATCCCGTATACAATGCTCAACGAGATTCTCAACGGGAAAAGGCCTGTTACAACTGAAACTGCTTTACTGTTGGAAGCAGCACTGGATATTAACGCGGAGATGCTCGTCAATATGCAATCCTCCTACAGCCTCCAGACTGCGAGGAAAAACAAGACCCTCGCGGATCGTTTTGCCTCCGTCAGGCAAGCGTGTGCAGCAATGATGTTATAATGGTTCGATATTCTTCATAGAACACGCACGAAACTTCGAGCCGTCACATTCGTGGCGGCTCGTTCCGGCGGCTGGTGGGACTACGCGGCTGCGCCGCGTCTCAACTTCTTATTGTGATGTATTTTTATAATACAATTCGCAAGAATAATTGCAATATAATTAAACTTTTCTTACCTTTGTCCTATGGAGCGAACGATTCGTGCATACAGGAACTATTTTACTGATTTCATCACTTCTATCAGTGAGCTTGAGGCGAGAAAGGTATTCTACGTTCTTGATATGTTGAAGATGCAGGAACGGCTGAGCACTAAGTTCGTCAAACATATCGAGGATGGTATTTTCGAACTTCGCGCTGAACACAGTGGAAACATTTTCAGGGTCTTTTTTATTTTTGATGAAGGTAATATAGTGCTGCTTTTCAACGGCTTTCAGAAGAAGTCGCAAAAGACACCCAGAAAAGAAATTGAACTGGCCATAAGATTGAAGAATGAGTATTATGCAGAAAAGGGAAAGTAAAATAGTTGACATCGATCAGATGATGAATGAAAAATTCGGTGCAGTTGGCACTGAATCCAGAAATGAATTCAGAAAAGAAGCCTACAACTATTGTGTGGGCCAGTTGATTCTTGAGGCTAGAAAACAAGAATTTATGACTCAGGCAGAGCTTGCAGAAAAGATAGGTGCTAACAAGTCCTATATCTCCCGTATTGAGAAAGGACAGATTGAACCAGGGGCCAGCACCTTCTTAAGAATCATCGAAGCTCTTGGACTCCGGTTTGAAATAGTCAAGCCTATGACATATGCTTTGCAGGCGCCCAATGTTTCCGGTTATCTTTCTGACGCGGAAACTCCTGGCTATGGAAATTCAACCAAGAAGCGATAATCTTCAAAAACGGTTCGATATTTCCACAAGAAAACGACCCGATACTTTACTTTTTTTTAAAGTTTATTTACATTTGCCACCAGATTATGGTGAGAAGGGAATGACAGCATTTGCCTTCTTGAAAAGGGAATCCGGTGCAATGCCGGAACTGTGCCCGCAGCTGTAAATTCCGTAATCGCCCCGAAATCTGATGCCATTGTCCTTAAGGATGAGAAGGCTCGGGGATGGAATGAGTCAGAAGACCTGCCACAATCGAAGTTTATTCACCGGAGCCCGGGAGCAGGTTCCAAATGAACTGCACAAATGTTATTACCTACAATCTCAGTTGTGGCGGGACTGCTGGTGGCAGAAACGCCGGACACTCTCCAGGCGGTGACGGTTATCGCTGACCGCGGGCTGGTGGTATCAAGGACGGATACCGTTCAAATCTCGAATTCGATTTCAATTTCCGATGCACTTGCATCAATCCCGGGCCTCTACGTCACCGATTACGGCGGGGCCGCCGGCCCGAAGAGCGTCAGCCTTCGCGGGATGGGAAGCCCGCAATCGGCCATATACGTTGATGGCGTACGTATCGGGAATGTCCAGAGCGGACAGGCGGACCTGGGAATGCTTGATCTTGGCAGCTGTGGCGGTATCGTGATAGACTATGCACAGAACAGCATTTCGTTCAATACGGCAAGGCCTGTTTTCAATGAGCGCCCCGTTGGCGGAAGGGTCAGATTCCGGGGTGGTTCGTTCGGAACATACGAGCCGTCGGGGCGCCTGGATTTCAAGCTGTCCGACGAAGTCAGTCTGTCCGCGACGGCAGGAGGCGTGCTCAGCAAAGGTGACTTCCCTCTTCCAGACGGCAGCAGACGTCTGAACAACGACATACGTCAAGTGCGCACCGGACTTGATTCCTGGGGCTTGACCGATGGCGGCGACTGGCACGCAAAAGCCTACTTCAACAGCGCACAGCGAGGCACCCCGGGCACAGTGGCCTGGCCATCCACAGACAGGCAGAAGGACCGCAATGCTTTCCTGCAGGGACTTGTGCGCGAGCGGTTTTCTCCCATATACACACTTCACGCAAGCGCAAAATTTTCCTTTGACAATATGGAATATCAGAGTCAGTGGGGAGACAATTACTACAGGCAGACCGAAGTTCAGCTTAATTCCGCCCACAGATTCAACATCTGCCGCTGGCTGGAAGCATCGCTCGCGGCTGATTTCTGCTGGGACGGATTGGACGCAGACCAGTACAGTGCTTCACGCACGTCTGTTTTTGCCACAGCGTCGGCTTCCTTCCACCCGGAACGGTTCAAAGCTGACATCGTCCTGGAGTATGCCGGCACATTCGACAAGAGCGGGCAGCGGCGCAATATCCTGTCCCCGTCGATTGAGCTCCGCTGGAACGCATTCAACGGATTCGACCTGCTGGCCTTTGCCCGCAGGGCATACCGCACGCCAACCTTCAACGAACTCTACTACCCCGGCTACGGCAATCCGGAGCTCAAGGCCGAGGATGCCTGGCTGAGCGGCCTGGGGATGGAATTCAAACTCACGTTCGGCGGAAAATGGCATCTTCTGGCAAAGGCCGACGGCTTCTTCAATTACCTGAAAGACAAGATCATCTCGGCACCGACGACAGAAGATCCCAATATCTGGCTGCCCTTCAATGTCGGAGTGGTGCAGATGGCCGGAAGCGATGTCAGAGCTTCACTCAATTATGCCGGCAGCATCCTGAAAGGCGGAATTTCGGCCCGATACAGCTACCAGAGCGCCCTTGACAAGACGCCTGGCAGCCACACATTCGGGCAGCAGATACCCTTCATCTCAAGACATACCGTCGTAATCGGAGCAGACGTATCCTGCAAAGGCTGGAGTGCCGGCATCAACTGGAACTGGCGCGGGGAGAGATATGACTCCGCGGGCCGGATGCCCGACTACAGCACGCTCGACCTGACCGTGGGGAAGGGCATAAGTCTGCCGAAAGACTTTGCGCTGGAGTTCAAGTTCATCGCCCGCAATCTGACGGACTGCCGGTATGAGCTTGCCGGAGGATACCCTATGCCGGGCCGGAGCTTTTATGGAGAAATGGATTTCAAGTTCTAGACTATGTTGAATATTTTATATGTCATTCTGTGCGGCATCGCACTTCCGGTAGGTGGCGTGCAGATGCAGTATCTCTGGCGCAACCAGCTCGGGGACATATACTCCCTCGGACTTGGCAGCGCGGCGTGTCTTGGTGCAGCTGCAGCGACGATGAGCGGCTGGTGTTCCCTGACCGTCGGAGCCTTCGTCTGTCAGGCGCTGTGTGCCATTATCGTTTCTCTGATTGCGTTGCGGTTGAGCACATCCCGTCTCATCACTTTCGGAATCCTGTTCGGCACCTTCATCGGGTCCATCGGAACAATTGTCGTCACCAATGCTCCCACGGGCGATCTGTTGAAACAATACTATCTATGGGGAGCGGCGAATTTCAAGCTTCAGGGAGTGACGGCATCTGACATCGTCCTGAGTCTCACGATGTTCTCTGCCGGAATGGCAGTCGCACTGCTCTGCGCAAAGAAACTGACACGGCACTATCGGGGGGAGATAGAACTTTCCAACGCCGCCAAGGCGGGTATCCTCTTTATGGTCAGCGTGCTCGTCACCAGCGTTGTGAGCATCTGCGGTACAATAGGATTCATAAGCCTGGGCATCCCAAACCTCGCCCGCATCATAATCAAACCGGGAGACATACGCAAGCAATATGCGCTGTCAGCCGGAATGGGGACAGCACTGCTGATGATTACATACGCCGTTGTGGAGTACTGTAATTTCGGGATCTATCTGCCGGTCAGCGCCACGATGGCAATTATCGCGCTGCCATTGATGGCATTCATATTTACGAAGTCCGCCGAAAATTGATCCAGGCGGCACGGCATCCCTACCTGATGAAATTGGTCCAGACGCCAGGCTCCTTTTCTGCCTTCTTCGCCGAACCCGTGGCAAACTGCTTGAGCATATAGGCCATATTGTCGGCAAGAGTGCGCATAGTCTGAAGACCCTCAGCGTCCTGCTCGACCTCACCGGCTCCGCCGCCATAAGCGATATTCCAGTACTGCGACGTCACGATAGGCATATTCAGCATCTGGAAAGGCATCTGGAGGGCCTGGAAGGCAGAGGTCGCACCACCACGGCGGCAAACGGTCACGGCCGCGGCCGGCTTGCCCTGCATATGAGCACCGCCGGCATAGGCCATCCTCTGGATTATGGACAGGACCTGCCCGGCAGGCGCACCATAATAAACCGGAGAGCCTACGACAAGTGCATCGGACTGAGCCATCCTGTCAATCAGGGTGTTGCAGATATCATCGTCGAAAACGCATTTTCCACCATTGCGATAGCATTGGCCGCAAGCGGCGCACCCGTGCACGTGACCGTTGCCTATATGGACTATTTCACTGGATATGCCATTTTTGGAGAGTTGCGAAGCAACTTCTTCCAGCAGCCTGTTGGTGTTGCCGTTCTTTCGGGGACTGCCATTGATTAACAATACGTTCATTTTTTTGATGGTTTTCTCTGTTGCGCAAGATTCAAACGCCGTTGCGCCTCCGACTGCGACAGCAGCCGCAGCCATTCCGATGGCCTTGACGGCTTGCCTTCTATTGATATTATCAGCCATTTTGTGTTATTATTTGGAGCGGCTGGTCCCAAGGATCCAGCGGCAATTCGTCAACAAGCCGGAACGGGAAATAAATTCCGAATTTCGGGCAGTCCATCCGGGGCAGCAGCCTGTCGTAGAAGCCCTTCCCACGACCCAGCCGCCAAAGCCTTCCATCACGGATGCAGAACGCCACGCCCGGCACAAGCGCCAGGTCCACCTCTGAAGCCGGGACTCTCCTGGCATCTGAAGCCGGCTCCATTATTCCCCTGTAGCCTTCAACCAGGTGCGAAGGGTCATATTCGCAGAGCTCAAGTTCTTCGCCCACGACCAGCGGAATCAAGATGCGCTTGGCACCCCGCCAGCGTTCAATGAAATCCAAAGTCGGCACTTCCCCCGGTATGTCCATATAGACCAGGACCGTGCGGGCAGCCGCAAATGCCCGACCCGCCTCAACAGGCGCCCAGACCTTTGCCACTTCTGCATCTGAGATTACGAAAGCGCTTTCCCGCCTTTTCATCTCCGCCCTGATTTCTTTCTTCGAAAGCATTATGGGTCGATATGTGAATCCTTGAGACCGAGGAAGTAAAGGATGCCATCAAGTCCGATGGTCGAAATCCCCTGCTTGGCATTGGCCTTGACTTTCGGCTTGGCGTGATAGGCTATGCCCAGGCCCGCAAGGGAAATCATAGGCAGGTCGTTTGCTCCATCGCCGACAGCCACCGCCTGGGCAAGGTTGATCCCCTCAACCTGGCAGAGAAGCTTGAGCAGCTCGGCCTTGCGCTTGCCGTCCACGACATCACCGACGTAGCGGCCTGTAAGGTGGCCGTCTTCTATCTCAAGTTCATTGGCATAGACATAGTCGAAGCCGAACTTCTGCTGAAGATATTTGCAGAAATATGTGAATCCTCCGGAAAGGATGGCAGTCTTGTATCCGACTCGCTTGAGCACCTTCATCATTCGCTCGAGGCCTTCGTTATATGGAAGATTCTCCGCGATTTCCTTCATCACCGACTCGTCAAGGCCCTTGAGCAGAGCGACACGCCGCGTAAAGCTCTCGACGAAATCAATCTCCCCACGCATCGCACTCTCTGTGATTGCGCGGACCTGGTCACCGACGCCGGCACGCTCCGCCAGTTCGTCTATACACTCTGTATGCACCAGGGTGGAGTCCATATCGAAGCAGATAAGACGGCGGGAGCGTCTGTAGATATCATCTTTCTGGAAAGAGATGTCGAGGCCCACCTCCGGCAGGCTCATCAGCTCGCGCTGGAACTTGGCGTTGTCCTGATCGCTCAGGGCTCCACGCACGGAAATCTCTATGCAGGATCTGGCGGATGACTCATCCACGCCTTCAAGCGGCATTCGTCCGGTCATACGCCGTATGGCATCGATATTCAATCCATTTCTGAAGATGACCCCGGCAACATCCCCGATCTGGGCGGCATTGACCACACGGCCCAGAAGTGTGATGATATAACGGTTTTTGCCCTGACGGGCCACCCACGCATCATAAGCTTCGCGTTCGACAGGTGTGAAACGTATCTGGACACCGAGTTCGCTGGCCTTGAAGAGAAGGTCCTTCATAATGAATCCGGAATTCTCCGTGGTGGTCTTGATGAGGATGCCCATCGTGAGGGACTTATGGATATTAGCCTGACCGATATCAAGCACGAAGGCTCCGTGCTTTGAGAGGATACCCATCAACTCCGAGGTCAGACCGGGCTTATCCTCGCCAAAGATATTAACCTGAATGATTTCAATCATAGTGTATTATTGATGTCGTTAATTGAATTCTCAAGTATTGAATCAAGTTCGGCGTCCTCTTCCTCCTCTTCCTCCATCATTGAGTCAAGGATCATATCGTCAAACGCCATACGTTCATCCATAGTCAGTTCTCCGGCTCCCATACTCGGGTCAAAGCCCGCCATCCTGGTCATCTCATAGAGCTTGTCGAGGTTTTCCGCGTTATACCTGCGCACATCGTTCATCCCTATGTCGAATATATCCAGGATAGACTTCGCTATATTGACCTGGACATTGTCCAGTTCCTGCGTGAAGACAGGCACGGATCCGTCGACATATACCGGTTTCCCCAATATGAACCTGAAATTGCCGCGCGTGCCGATGAGATTGAATCCCGGACGTATGAGAAGCGGGCCCTTCAGGACTGAAATGTGAGAATTAAGGACATTGTGGGAGTCCATCGTCCCATAAAGTGCAATCTTGTACTTTTCGGCTGAAAGCTCAAACGGGAACACCTCAAGCCTGTTGTCGTGTGCCACGATACTTGCGGTCAGGTCAGACACCTTGATGTCGCGGTAGCTCTTGAATCCCAGAAGCTTTGTCCACCTGATCATATTATCGCCTACATCCTTGATCTCCAGGTCAGTACCATTGATATCCAGCACACCGTCAAGCGTAGGCATAATCAGATTCATATTTTCGTCAAGACGCGATGTGGCTGAAAGTTCAAGGTTGAAATTGCCGTCGAAAGTCTTGAGTGCAGGCATCATATCGTCCACTGCCGGCAGCATATGGATGATACGTGCCGCGGAGATTTCAGAAAGATTGAGATCAACACCTGCGGAAATGTCCTTCAGGCTCTGGGTGGAATAAAACGCGTTGAGTTTTGCATTTCCGAAGTTGGAATTCAGGTTCGCTCCCGAAATCTGGAGTTTCCTGTCCGCCATCTTCGCCTTGAGAGAGAGAGGATTGACAGCCACCTCTGCAAAATCCACCCTGTCAGCATCGATGGAGATGTTTCCCTTCACATTTCCCGGGACCACCAGAAGCCTCATCGGCAGAGAATCGATGCGGGCGTTCTGAATAGAGTCCACGACAAAGCTTTCATCGTGTTCGTCCTCCACCGAAACGGCTCTGTCATCCTTCTTCCCCCTGTTGAAAGAAGCCACAAGTTCGTTGATGTTCAGTCTGTCCGACTTGAACGCAGCATCCACGTCCAGCATTCCCCTGCCACGCATCAGCATACGTCTGAGACCCTTGACGTGAACTTTGGCGAACAGGTCAGAGGTACCGGACTGCACACGCAGCGAGTCTATCACTATGTTATTGTCATCGAACGAAGCTTCCACATTCTGCATTCTGGTCCTCAAAGGCAGCTGCGGCGAAGTGAACGCCACCCTGCCGAAAGAGACTTCCCCGGAAGGGGACCAGTGCCTCAAGAAATTGGCGATGGAAGAATCGGCTCTGAAAGATATGTCACGACTGACAAATTCAGAAATCGCGCGGTCCGGGCGGTTGCGCCGGAGCGAATCCAAGCGGGCTCTGCGGCCACCTTCGGTCCCTGCATCACGTCCTCCCGGCTGGCGCTGCACACGATGGCTGGCGGCAACGGAAACCGTGAATGTCTGCGCCCTGAAACGATTCGAGCCGAGTTTCACGAAGGCCCTGCTGTTGTCGCTGCTGAAGGTCAGGCGCGGAGTCTTTGTACCCCTTACCTCGACCTGCGACAGAGTGGCGTGATTCTTCATCTCACGCAGGCGGGCGGTCACCCTGCGCCCCATATTGAAATACACGCTGTCAAACGCCGCCCTGAAATCAATACCACCGGCATCCGTGTCAAGTTCGATGTCGGGGTTGAAGACGAAAGCGTCAATCGTATCCTTAGGTATGGCGACGGACAGGCTGCTGCCGGAAATACGGCCGTTGATCCTTGACTTGTCAAATCTGTAGCTGTCCAGTTCCGACTGGCTGACCTCAGCGTGGACATCAAGGTTGATATTGCCTGAAGCGCGCGACACCCCAAGTGAAGCCGGAAGCATATGCGAAAGTGAATCCAATGTCGCATATCCCACGGCGCTCAGCTTGTAATGCGGGTCATTGCCAAGCAGATCCCTGACATCAGCTCCAGCATTGACTTTCAAGCCGTTGGTTTCGGCAGAAAGTTCATTCACCGAGACATTGACAAGACTCCTTTTCGTAAGTTCTGCAGCCGCATCCAGTTTGACGGAGGCGCTTAACCCTGAAGGCTTGTAGCACACATTCCCACCCGGAATCTTCACCGCGGCCTTCACTGCCGGGAACATTGTGTCTGACAATGTACCGTCGGCCTCGACGGAAAGGGCAAGCCTTGTGTCAGTGGATATCTTGTCGGCAAAACCGGCGAAATGCGAGACGTACTCCACAAGCATTGTATCGACCGGACAATCCGGGATATCAAGCTTTGCCGAAAGGATGGTGCTGTCCTTGTAGAGGGTGGTATTTCCCTTGAGAGACAATGGGATATGGGCAATTCTGGCCTCCATCGCCGGGATCACGAACTTGTTGTAATCCGAGGTATGGTTGAACCCGATGCGCCCGTCGATGCGGAGCGGGATCTCCATACGCCCGAAATTTGAATTGACCGCCAGTGCATCAGCACCCATCTTGACGTCAAACACGTGGAAGATGCTCTCGTCGACTTCAAAATAATCAAGTGCGAACTTATAGTCATCCTCTCCAAGTCTGACATCGAACTGCAGTGAATCTATGTCGAGAGCCGCTTTGCGGATCTTGATGATTTCAGGCGAGAATTTGTACTTGCCACCTACCGCGAACTCCTTGAAGCCAAGATCGGCGTAGATTGCACCCTTCTGGTCTGTGTAGACGACCCGGGGGCTTTCCTTGACAGCGATGCGTCCAAGTGTTATCCAAGGCAGTTCGCTCGCCGCCCTGGCGGTATCGCGCTGCGTCGCTGTGCGGAACAACTGCCAGTTGGCGGTACTGTCATCGTACACGTGGGCGTACACCACGAAATTCTCCAGTTCCGCCTTTCCCAGACTGATGTGGCCTTCCAGCAGCTGCCAGTAGTTGAACTCCGCCTTAAAATTGGAAAACGCGGCAAGAGTGTCCTCCAGTTCACCGCGCCCGGCATCAAGCCGGGCATCGTGGCGCCCGTCAATATCAAAGCGGGAATAGCGCTCGTGAGGATAGGTAAGCGTGAGTGAATCTATGTTCACCCTCAGGTTGGGAAAACTCTTGATTACATTAAAGTGGAGGTCGGTGAACCTGATGTTGCCGTCAATATTCTCAGACGCCAGCCTGTTCACGAAGTTGGTCGTAACCCTGGAGTGGAGCAACACCTGAAGCCCCACCAGGAACACGACCACCAGCCCGAATACTGAGAGCAGGAATATTTTAATCCACTTTTTCAAGAATCTACAATCCTATTGTCTTGAAGAAATCATTGCCCTTGTCATCTACGAGGATGAATGCAGGGAAATCTGTGACTTCGATCTTCCAGATAGCTTCCATTCCAAGTTCAGGATACTCCACGCATTCGATGGACTTGATATTCTCCTGTGCAAGGATGGCCGCAGGTCCGCCGATGGAACCGAGGTAGAAACCGCCGTGCTTCTTGCAGGCGTCGGTAACCTGCTGCGTGCGGTTGCCCTTGGCGAGCATGATCATAGAGCCGCCGTGGTCCTGGAATTCATCCACGTACGGATCCATACGGTTGGCAGTGGTAGGGCCCATTGAGCCGCAGGCCATTCCGGCCGGGGTCTTTGCCGGGCCGGCATAGTAGATAGGGTGGTCCTTGATGTATTGAGGAAGGTCCTCACCGGCATCGAGGCGGGCCTTGAGCTTTGCGTGAGCGATATCACGGCCTACTATGATAGTGCCGTTCAGGCTGAGGCGGGTGCTTACAGGATACTGTGAGAGCTGCTTGCAAACTTCAGACATAGGTCTGTTGAGATCGACCTTCACGGCGTCACCCTCACCTGCATTGCGGAGCTCCTCAGGGATGAGTTCATACGGCTTGTCATCCATCTTCTCGATCCAGATGCCGTCGGCATTGATCTTCGCCTTGATGTTCCTGTCGGCAGAGCAGCTTACGCCGAGACCGATAGGGCAGCTTGCACCGTGGCGCGGCAAACGCACGACACGCACGTCGTGAGCCATATATTTGCCACCGAACTGAGCACCGAGACCAATCTTGTATGCCTCTTCAAGAAGCTGCTTTTCCAGCTCCACGTCACGGAATGCACGGCCTGTCTCATCGCCTGTGGTCGGCAGACCGTCGTAGTAGTGCGTGCTGGCGAGCTTGACGGTAAGGAGGTTCTTCTCGGCAGAGGTGCCGCCGATGACGAATGCGATATGATATGGAGGGCAGGCTGCGGTGCCGAGGCTCCTCATCTTTTCAACGAGGAACGGGACAAGCGTGCCGGGATTCTGGATGCGTGCCTTGGTCTCCTGATAGAGATAGGTCTTGTTGGCCGAGCCGCCGCCCTTCGTGACGCAGAGGAAGCGGTATTCGTCACCTTCTTCAGCGTCTATGTCGATCTGCGCCGGGAGGTTGCACTTGGTATTGACCTCCTTGTACATATCGAGAGGAGCATTCTGGCTGTAGCGCAGATTTTCCTCGGTATAGGTCTTGAACACGCCGAGAGATAGGGCCTCCTTGTCGTCGAAGTCAGTCCAGACGCGCTGGCCCTTTTCGCCGTGAATGATGGCGGTACCGGTATCCTGACAAAGAGGAAGCTTGCCCTTGGCGGCAATCTCGGCGTTGCGGAGGAATGTTAGAGCGACATACTTGTCGTTCTCTGAAGCCTCAGGGTCGCGGAGGATCTTCGCCACCTGCTCGTTGTGGCTGCGGCGCAGGAGGAAGCTGACATCACGGAATGCCGTGTTGGACATCACCGTCAACGCCTCCTTCTGGATCTTGAGGATTTTCTTGCCTTCGAATTCAGCAGTGCTTACGTACTGCTCTGAACCGGGAATCTTATAGTACTCAGTCTTGTCTTCGCCGAGCTGGAACATCGGCGCGTATTTAAAATCTGCCATATTGTTAGTTGTTCATTAAGTATTCTTTCATAAATGCATTCAGGTCACCGTCGAGCACCCCCTGCGTGTCAGCGGTCTCGAAACCGGTACGGTGATCCTTGACCAGCTTGTACGGGTGCAGGGTGTAGGACCTGATCTGACTGCCCCACTCTATGCTCTTCTTCTGGCCCTCAAGTTCCGCCTGCTTTGCCTGGCGTTTCTTGAGTTCGATGTCATAGAGGCGCGACTTCAGGATGAGCAGGGCCCGCTGGCGGTTGTCCTGCTGGCTGCGGGTCTCGGTGTTTTCAACCGTGATACCGGTAGGGATATGCTTCACGCGCACGCCGGTCTCAACCTTATTGACGTTCTGTCCGCCGTGGCCTCCAGAACGGAAAGTATCCCATTCGAGGTCGGTGGGATTGATTTCTATGTTGATGGAGTCGTCCACCAGCGGATAGACGAACACGCTGCTGAAGGTGGTCTGGCGCTTGCCCTGGGCATTGAAGGGACTTATGCGCACCAGTCTGTGCACACCCGATTCGGCCTTGAGGTAGCCATAGGCATAGTCTCCTTCGAAGCTTACCGTGCAACTCTTGATGCCGGCCTCATCACCTTCGATGAACTCGGTGGTCGTCATCCTGTATCCGTTGCGTTCGCCCCACCTGCTGTACATTCTCATAAGCATCGCGCTCCAGTCGTTGGCCTCGGTACCACCGGCACCGGAGTTGATGGTCAGCACTGCACCTAGGTTGTCGCCCTCGCCGCCAAGCATATTCTTCAGCTCGAGATCCTCAACCTTAGCGACGGCTTCGGCGTACGCCTTGTCAATATCCTCCCCTTCCGGGTCAAGCTCCATCAGCACGTCAACGTCGTCGGCGGACTGGACCAGCGCATCATAGGCTGTGACCCAGACCTTCACTGAATTAAGTTTCTTGAGGAATGCCTCCGCAGCCTTCGGATCGTCCCAGAAGCCCGGTGCCTGGCTCTCATTTGTCTTCTGCTCAACTTCAGCGCGCCTGGCATCAATGTTCAGACACCGCGCCAATGTATCGACTCTCAGTCGCAAATCCTTAATCTGTTCCTGGGTAATCATTTATATCAATTCGAATAACTGTTTCAATGTCTTGTCGTTGCCCGATGCCAGAAGTTCAACCCCCGGGTCCCGGTCAGTCTCCTCCATCCCCTTCTCCCTCATCACTTCAAGAAGATGTCTTGCGACTGCAGGAGCAGGATCGATGAAACGCACATCCTGGTTCGAACTCAGCCGCGGCGTGAGCGCAGCAACCTTCTGCATCGTGGGCAGAAGGAAAGGATAGTGCGTACAACCGAGCACTATCGTGTCGGCACCGGCATCCAGAAGAGGGACCAGACTCGCCCTCACCACCCTCTCCGCTTCAGGGCCCTCGAGAGTCAGGCTCTCCACAAGTTCCACGAACCCGCGGCCCACGCGCTCTTCAATCCGCACGTCATCTTCAAAGCGTCCTTTCGTGTTCAGATACTTCGATGCACTGAGGGTCCCGGCTGTGGCAAGCACGCCGATGACGCCTGAACGGGTGCCGAGCGCCGCCGGCTTCACGGCCGGTTCCATCCCGATGAACGGTATGCCATACTCCGCACGCAAAGTGGCGATTGCTGCCGCTGTAGCCGTGTTGCACGCAACCACAACCACTTCCGCCCCCCTGGCGACAAGCAGGTCGGTGATTGCACGTGCACGGTCCACGATATATTCCTGGCTCTTCTCGCCATAAGGGCAATGTGCGTTGTCGGCGTAATAGACATAATGCTCCCCGGGAAGCACTTTTCTGACTTCCTTCAAGACGGAGAGGCCTCCTGAGCCTGAATCGAAAATGCCTATCACAGCCATAATATACAAAGATAAAAAAAAGACCGCAATTTGCGGTCTGTCAATCAATACATTTGATACTTGCGGGCAAGTTTTCTGAAGGCATCCACATCTGCGGTCCAATATGCGGCGATGCTCGAGACTTTCATCGTGCGGCCGAAATTGACGCTTACGTAGTCGGAACCGCACACTTTGTTGAACATCGCAAGCCTGTCGCCGGCGCCGGTGAAAGGATTCTTCCCGTACAGTTCATAAACCGCCTGCATCACATAAAACTGTGTCAGGGTGATGTCAGCCGCTTCGTAATCTGTGTAATAATACTGAACGCCGTGGATCAGCTTCCCGTTCAACCTTCCAGAAATAGGCTTATAGTGTATGGTTCGCCAGGCCACCCCCGGCAGGTTGTAGCTGTCAAGCTTTGCTTTCAGTTTATCGGCATCCACCCATTCTTCGGCAAATGTACCGAAAGGCATCGTATAGCCGATACCGATGTTAAGGTAATCGTACAGCTCGCCGCAGAGTCCTGCGGAAGGATAGCCGATTGCATTCTCGGGATATGGGATATTCGGGGAAGGGAGCACCCAGGGCAGACCGGTATCCTCAAAGAGCATATCTCGTGTCCAACCCTCCATAGGGATGACTGTGAGCTTGCATTTTAGTGGTTCGGACCTGCCATTCTGGCCGCGGTTCAGTCCTTCTTCATTGATCAGCACAGCAAGTTCACCGACGGTCAGGCCATAGACGTAAGGGATTTTATACTGGCTCACGAACGAATGGAACCCGTCACGCACAAGGGGGCCTTCGATCTTCAGGCCGCCAAGCGGATTCGGACGGTCAAGCACCATCACCGGAATCCCCATCTCCGCGCAGGTGCGCATCACGAGCCCCAGGGTGGAAATGAAAGTATACGACCGCGTACCGACATCCTGGATGTCATAGACTATGATATCGACGCCCTTCAGCATTTCTTTGGTCGGCTGACGGGTGGAACCGTATAGAGAATGGACAGGCAGGCCGGTGTGGTCGTCTCGGCCTGACTCGACCTTGCCCCCGGCATAGATGTCACCGCGCACACCGTGCTCCGGAGCATACAGAGCCACCAGATTCACTCCCGGTGCTTCGGCAAGAATGTCAATGGTGGAGCGAAGGTCACAATCGACACCGCTGGGATTGGTCACAAGCCCCACGCGCCTGCCCTGAAGGCCTTCAAAGCCGCTGTCACGGAGCACCTCAATACCCGGACGGACCTGGGCGGATACAAGAGCGGGAATCAGGGCCGCAAAAAAAAGCAGAAATCTACGCATCATTCTTCAAAATCTTGGTCCTGGCAATAATCACTGCAGCAACCGTGCCGAGGCACGACACCATCACGATGGTGAAGAACCCGACATAACCCACAGCCTGCTGGACATATCCTGCGAAAAGGGCCGGAAGTTTCATCGACAGCCACATGAAGGCAGTGCATATCGCATAATGCGAAGTCTTCAGCGGGCCATCCACGAACTGCATCATAAACAGCGTGTACGCGGTAAAACCGAAGCCGTAGCCAAACTGGTCCAGCACAATATAGCCACCTATCACCCAGACACTTTCCGGACGGGTGACAGCCATTATCAGATAAACCGCACAAGGCAGGGCGAGTGCCAGGGCCATAGGCCACATAGAACGGCGCAGGCCCTTGCGCGAAGCATAGATTCCGCCGAGGATACCGCCAAGCAGCAGCGCCACGACTCCGAAAGTGCCGTACACCAGGCCATATATCTCCGTTCCGGCAGCCAGGCCGCCCACTTCAGCCCCATCCTTGAAGAAAGGATAAAGCAGGTTCAGCGAAAGCGCCTCCGGCAAACGGTACAGCAGCATAAAGGCGATGGCCCACCACACACCCGTTTTCAGGAAGAACGTGCGGAATGACTCGCCGAACTCAGAGAATATCTGCCGCGCCGTACGCTTGTCGCGCCTGTCCTCGTCTTCAACAGGTTTCGGTATACAGAAAATGTGATATACAGCAATGGCTGCCATAACGACAGCACAACCGGTCAGCACAAGCGACCAGGCGCGCGGCACATCGCCGCCCCGTTTCTGCAGCCAGCCGGCAAGCATCACGACCAGACCCTGCCCAAGCACGAGCCCGCCCCTGTAGAAGGTGTTGCGGATACCTACGAAAGTGGACTGACGCTGGCGGTCAAGCGCAAGCATATAGTAACCATCAGCTGAAATGTCGTGAGTGGCCGACGCGAATGCGACTATCGTGAAAAGTATGATCAACAGGGTCATGCTGCAGAACGGCAGCAGTATGGCCGTGAGGGCCACTACTATGGCCATCAGCGTCTGGGTGAGAAGAATCCACCAGCGCTTGCTGCGGAAAATATCCATAAACGGGCTCCACAGCGGCTTGATCAGCCAAGGAAGGCTGATGAGTGTCGTCAACGGGCCAAGTGTGCCGTTGTCAACGCCCATATCCTTGAATACAGCCAGAGCCACGGTATTCACGATGGCATAAGGCAGTCCCTCCAGCAAATACAGCGTGGGCACCCAGGCCCAGGGACTCTTATTTTTCAATTTCTGCACCGGGATAATAGTGATTGAGGATTTGACGGTAGGAATAGCCCTCCGATGCCATCACGGCCGCGCCTATCTGACACAGGCCCACACCGTGCCCCCAGCCCTTGCCGTCAAGGATAAAGTCATCGCCATCGACGGTTACGGTGAATGCAGAGCTCTTGAGGTGGGTGTCGCTCAGCGCGCGACGTATCTTGAGTTCCTTTCCTATGATTTCAGTATGCTTGCTCCCCACGATTCTGAGGTACTTGATGCGGCCTGAAGGGCCTGTCTCCACAGGCTCGAGCGACTGGACCGTGCCAAAATCGATGCCCGTCCTGGATTTCACGAGTTCGGAGAGTTCCTGCCGCGAATATTTAACGGTCCAATCGTGGAAATCACGGGTCTCCGTATCATAGTCGTTCAAAACGGTGGAGAGGATTTCCTTGTTCTCGCAGTCGCAGAAAGGGTCGTCGACGACCGCCAGATACGGATAGTCCCTGTCTTCCCAGCAGGTACTGAAAAGTTCGGTCCTGCCGCCGCAGCACTTAGAATAGCGGGTGTCGCAGATCTCTCCCCCGTAGCGGAGTACTTCACCCCAGGTCTCGTCGATGGCGCGGCGGACATTGTTGCCGGCCGCCATGGTCAGCCCCTGATAACGCTGGCAGTGGTCATCGGCGCAGACGTGGAAATTGGCGTGAGGCACCTCCACGCTGGCGCCCTTGCTCCACCTGGCGTAATCCTGAACGCGTGCGAGCAGCCAGCTTCGCGAGATGACCGCGTGAGCCTTCAGGCTCTCAAGAGGGCAGGTCGACTTCATCTCGGAAGAAATGACGCTCAAAAGGTAGTTCTCCAACCCAATATGGTTGATGGCCACTATCTTGTCGCCTTCAACGATGAATTTCAGACCACCGGCGAACTTGAGGGTGCGTTTCTGCTGCCAGTGGAAGTCAATGCCGATGACGACGTCGTGGAGTATGAAAGACGGCTCGGCAAAGAGGGTCGAACGCGTGCGGGAGTCAAAGAAAAGTTCGTCGTAGAGCATGCCATTATAGGCAATACGGCCGTCACACCAGCGGACTTTCTGCGGGCCGGCCCCGTCGGAGACGATTTCGAAAGTGATTTCATCAGCGGTCAGCAGACCAACGTCTATCTTCGGCTGGATGCGGGTAAGACGCCACTCTATCATACGCTGCTGCTCATCCGAGATGGCGACTTCGGAGAGCATCTCCTCGAGCTGCGCTTCCGTGACCTTGTCAAAGTCCTCGTAAAAAGGAGCGACGAAGACGCCCGCCATATCGGCAGCGCCAGGGCTGATGGTCAGATGGTCGGGGCCGTCGGAATAGTAGTGATGCGAGCGGATTTTGTCGCGCATCACGACGAAGGTCCTGTATTCCGCGCCCTTGACGTATGCAAAAAGGTTGAATTTCGGTTCTTCGGGGTTGTCCTCACATTCCACACAGTCAAGAAGCTGATAGAAAAGTTTTGCCAGAGATTTCGAAGTCAGTGCCTTGAGGGCATACACGCCATTGCAGAAGCCGTTGAAACGGTACAAGGTGGCGTCCTTGACTTTGCCGAGAGGCTCTCCCGGGTTATCCAGGAAAGCATCGACAGCCTCTTCCAGCGGCATCAGATGGCGAGGTGCCGCCTGAAAATGCAGGTGGTCCGGGGCTGACGCGCCACTGCCTGGACCGTTGTAGAAGACTGTATATTCCTGATACTGCTGTGCGAAATCCAGCATATCCGGAAAGTGATGCCAGATTGCCTGCGGCAGATGCTTGTCGCGGACGATCACAAGATGGGCCGGGAAAATCGGGTATGGGTTGACCTGGATGTTGTAACCGCGGCCTTTGCGCCCCTCGAACTTCAGATGGAACTGCTCTGGAGGACGGTTGCCGTCGCAGAGGAAACATTTGCGTGCAGCGATGGCTTCGGGAGCGGTATCGGCGGTCGAGGAGGACACTCGTTCAGGGTTGAACTGGACGAGGCTGTCGAGGCCGCCCACTTTCACGGACTTTGTCCTGATTGCCTTCAGCGCGCGGAAATTTGCAGCAGCAAGAGGCCACACGCTAAGCTGGTCATTTATGAATTTTGGTATGTCGTGGATCACAGCAGGGACAGCAGATAAGTCTTGACTTTTTGGTATTCGCTCTCGAAATTCGGAGTGAAGATGCCTTTTCCTAATTTGGATTCTATTTCGTCAATGCTCCACCAGCGGCCCTCCACGACCTCATCATTGTCAGGCTTGAGTTCGAAATTGCCGACAGCGGCAAAGACATATATCAGCTCGCGCTCGATTTTGGATTCGAACACATATGCTCCGTATTGGTACGGGTTGAAATTCAGGAGACCGAGTTCTTCGCCCGATTCGCGGAAAAGGGACTCGATGATGGTTTCGCCGTAGGTTACGTGGCCGCCGACTGCGGTGTCCCAACGTAGAGGGAAAATCTTTTTGTGCGGACCGCGTTTCTGAAGGTATATCTGCCCTTCACGGTTGATTATGTGAAGGTGGACGACGGGATGAAGCACTTTGGATCCATTATGGCAATAGGTCCTCGGAGCTTGAGCCGTCACCGATCCGCTCTCTTCTACGATGGGCAGCATCTCCGACGCTTTGGACAACTTAGCGCCTCTTATGACCGGGGCCGGTCCGGCAGGATAAGTCACGTCTAGCATCAGTAATTGATAATTCTTAGTTCTTCAGGGGTATAAAGCAGGGAGTCAATGAAATCCGGTGCTACGACCGCAAGGATCATGAACACGGCAACTGCAACGAATGCTATGCAGATAAGGACAAGAAGGAATACCCAGAAATTGAATTTCTTCTTGGGAGCGGAAACTTCTTTCTCTGCCGCGACAGGGGCTGGTGCAGGCTCAGGCTGCTGTTCGGGAGCGGGAGCAGGTGCGGGTGCAGGTGCAGGTGCGGGCACGACTTCAGGCTGATCTGCCGGTTCGGGGCGTACAGGGGCATCAGGCTCGGGACGGACCGGGACCTCAGGCTCAGGACCGCCGTCAATAATATTTGCCAGGTTGGATACGGAGATAGCAATCTCTTCGGGAGTCTCGACGTGCGTCTTCAACGAAACAGGGAGCAGGCCGAAACCCTCAGGGAAGATATCGAGATCTTCGTTCGGGACGAAGAAGAACTGGTCGTCCCTGGTGGTACGCATACGCCCAAGCCCCGGGAACACAACAGTCCTTCTCTCCAGGAGAACTGCCTTCAAGTCTGAAAAATAGAGTGTCAGATATGACTTTGCGGCATCCCTGTCAATCTTGTTTGACTCGGCATAGAAGTCGATGAGTATCTCATCTTCCAGATTAGCAGAAAAGAATGACAGCCTGCGATAAGGTGGATTGATTGTGTAGCCCTTGTCGGTAAAAGAGGCGGGAACCATCTCTGCCACGAAGGTCCCTATTCCGGGCAAGCCGACCTGATTATGCTTCAGAATCAGTTCACCAACAATCTTTGACAAAAGCTCGATATCCATAGTTCAACAAAGATAATACAAAAAAGCTAAAAAATTTTTGGTTGTTTGAGTTTTTGCCGTATATTTGCTGTCCCAAACGCAAGCGAGGGTAAAAATTCCTCTTTAGCTCAGTTGGTTAGAGCACCTGACTGTTAATCAGGGGGTCCTAGGTTCAAGTCCTAGAAGGGGAGCACGAAGGCCGAAGCAAATGCTTCGGCTTTTTTCGTGCTCCCCTTCTAGGACTTCGTCTTCTCAACCCCCGACCTTCGGTCGACCCCTGTCAGGGGTATACGCCCTGCGCTGCGCTTCGGGCGGCGACTCCGTCGGTCGCATCGCTCCCTTCCTCCGTCGCGGCGGCTGATGCCGCCTTCGCTCCGCTCAAAAAATCAATTCGACAAATGGGAATTTACCGAGGTCCTTCTATAGAACGGCCAAAGGTAAATTGCGGTTGTTGTGACTTCTGCAAGCATATTCAAGACCAACTCCACGTTGGTCATATTGTCCCGAAGATTTTCCTTCTTCAAACCTTTAATCTGCTTGTAATCGCGAACCGACAATCCGCTCCAGGCCTTTGTCATCTCGTTGGTAAGAATAGCGTAATCACGTTCGTCTTCTATCCCCCTGGCCTTCCATTCATCGGTGAGTTCTTTCCTCATCTCAATAGCCTGGAGGCGTTGATTTATCCACCCTTCAGTATATCCTTTGGCGCGATAGTATTCAGCG
The DNA here is from genome assembly GCA_024401695.1 of Bacteroidales bacterium. Lineage (GTDB taxonomy): Bacteria > Bacteroidota > Bacteroidia > Bacteroidales > UBA932 > Cryptobacteroides. The sequence continues at coordinate 47,845 of JAKSKN010000002.1, read as the reverse complement.
CCTCTGAGGATAGCCTTTTCAGGGTCTGCGATTTCATCAACCCTTTCAGCTCCCACTTGAGCCAACCACATTTTGAAAGGTTCGGCCTTAGGGGATGGTATAGACTGAATAAGACGAAGTGTATCCCTTGTGGAAAAACAGTCCGTCTTATAAGTCTTCCCGTCCGAAGCAAGCAATTTCAGTCCGTGACAATTTGTCACGACCTCGCTTCCTTCGCTCTTTAGTCGCTGTTTCAGTTTTCTCCAATAAGCACCAGGGTCTTTGCCAGCAGATTCTGACAAAGCATAGCAAACATCAACTGCGGAGAAAAACCATTCTTCTCTCTCCGCATCCCAGGCATATCTTATACGCCTGTCTTCAAACAACTTGATTTTATTCTCCATAACGTCATCTATTTGTTCGGTAAAGATAGTGATTTCCCATCACCACATCAAGCCAAGTTCTATTATTATCAATGAATTTGACCACTTCCACAAACCCTTCCCAAAGGTTCAACATTTCGAACATTAGAGGAGCTCCAAGAGGTCTGCAGAAATCTGCAGACCTCTTTCCGCTTTTAGGGGGCTCTGCCCCCTTACCCGCTCACTTCATTTCATTCCGTTCGCTACCCCCGCCGCTCCCGAGCTACCGATTCCGCATACTACCTGCATCCTACATTTACCAGCGCCCTACAGGCGTATGCTCCATCCCGCTCTCCGCGGGGCGCGTTGAGACGCGCCTTTCGTTCTTTCTCCATAGCTACGCCACGGCGGCTGATGCCGCCTTCGCTTCGCTCAACAGCACAATCCGATAACTGAGAATTTACCTGTTATCAGTCATCCAATCATCCACTACATACAGAACTCCATCATGCTCAAAGCATACTTTGTCCTCCTTGCCCGTAAGATAGAGAAACATTTTCTGCCCGCTTTTTGTGTTCTTGAATTTGCCGTAGTTGATTTTGCCGAGACTCAAACCATTAGTCCTAATTAAATGAGAGAGAAGACCATCTGGAACTTCAGTAATATTGATTTCATCAGCAGGTATCTTGTGCCCCTTGCCAAGCACTACGTTAAGGCAGATGTTGTTGTCGCCGTCAATGGTGACACCTGAAGGCCAGTATGTCATCATAAACAGAATGACGCCGGCCAAAATCAAGATAGTTGGTAGAATGGGTACCATAATCAAATGTTTTATGCTTAACGACTTCATTAGAATGCCTTTTAGAAATTGCAATTTATCTTTTATTGAACGGCAGTTCTTCTGGCGACTGGATATAGTCGATTGCTTTTTCAGAGGTAACCACGCTGCGGCCGAGACGTTTTTCTAATTCTTCCTTGGCCGTTTTCGCGACTTCCGCGCCCTCCTCCGCAACAACGGCATTCTGAACGAGCCCTTCAGGATTGCGTTCCCTGCTCAGCTGGGTAGCAGACTCTTCCGCCAGCGCATTGAGCAGGAGTTCCATATTGGTCATATTGTCACGAAGGTTTTCCTTCGTCAGTCCCTTCAGGTTTTTGTATTCCTTCGTGGTGAGTCCGCTCCATGTCTTGGACATCAGGTCGGTCAGGAAAGCGAAATCAACTTCCTTGGTTACTCCTCCCCTCTTCCATTCATCAGTAAGGCCTTTGCGAATTTCAATGGTCTTGATCCTCCTGGTAATCCATGCTTCCGAATATCCAAGCCTCCTGTAATCGGCAATGGCCTGATCAATGCTTCGTTCAGGGTCTATCGCCTGATCGATGCGTTGTGCGGCAACCTGCGCCATCCATTGCTTAAATGGCTCTGCCTTCTTTGAGGGGATTGACTGAATAATTCGGAAGATTCCTTCCATCGTAGCACAATTCTCTTTCTGGACGCCGCCTGCCGTTTGTAAAGAAAGGGGGTGGACAATTTGTCCCCACCCTTCCGATAATTCAGGATCACGACGCCTCATTTTTGAGATATAATCCTTGGCGTTTGCTGTATCGGTCAGCACTGACACAACATCTTTGACAGAGAAGTACCACTGCTCCTCTACCTCATTCCACACTGTTCTGACCTTGCGGTCCTCGAACAATTGTAACTTCTCTGTATTTCCCATAATAATAAAACTTTGTCTTGTAAAGATAGTAATCTCCCATCAAAGCGTCAAGCCAAACCTTATTATTATCAATGAATTTCACCACCTCCCTGAGCCCCGCCCAAAGGATCAATATTTCGAACATTAGGGGAGCCAAACAAAAAAGTCGGAACGATGTATCCGACTTTTTTTTATATTTGCGAAAATTGATGAGTATGACTCAGTTGGTATTACATATTGAAAACAAATCCGTAGCGACTAGCCTGAAAAAAGTACTTGCCACGATGGATGGAGTCACCATTTCATCCGCAAAGGACCTTTCCGCCTACGAGAAATCAAAGATGGAAGCAAGGTCAGGCAAAGTCAATACCTATTCCTCTGTCGACGAACTCTTTGCCAAGGTTGGTCTGTGATGTATACGCTCAGCACAACCAGACAGTTTGAAAAGGACCTCAAACGTTGTATAAAGCGCGGATTCCCAATGGAAGAACTCCGCGCCGTTCTTTCCGCCTTAGTTGCCGAGGGCAAGTTGCCTGCGAAATATAAGCCCCATAAACTGTCAGGGAACCATGCAGGCGAATGGGAGTGCCATATCAAACCTGACTGGCTGTTGGTATGGGAGCAGAATGATACACAGTTGACCCTATTGATGCTCAACACGGGAACCCATTCCGACATCTTTGGTAAATAACCAGCAATTCCGCTTGACCAAAATAAGGAGGGGTACAAATTGTACCCCAATTGGCTTCCAATGATGGATCGCGCATCTTCATCTTCTTCAGATACTGCTTTTCATCAGCACTGTTCGTCAAAGCTTTAACCACGTCTGTGATAGAGAAAAACCATTCTTCTCTCTCCATCAAGCCAAACTCTATTATTATCAATGAATTTCACCACCTCCCTGAACCCCTCCCAGAGGTTCAATATTTCACTCATTAGGGGAGCCAAAAAGGCGCGATAACTTCAAGCCGTGGTATCAGACCCTCAGGCCGAGCATCAACGCTCGGCCTTTAATTTTTCCAAAACCATTGCTATCTCTTCACGAGTCCGCATATGAAGTACGAGCTAATCTTTTCAGATCAATCCAAGGATGATCTCAGCAGGCTCAAAAGAGATGAGCCTCAAGCTTTCAGGAAAGCCAGCAAAATGCTGCTGGAACTTATGGACCACCCGACAACAGGAACAGGCAGTCCCGAACTTCTGAAAGGCAGTCGCTCGGGACAATGGTCCAGGCGCATTTCTCAGAAACACCGCCTTGTATATGAGATTCTTGACACTAAGATTCTGATATACATCCTATCTGCGTTCCTACTTTTTGTCCAAGTGATCTGACACTTTCTCTCTCATGGCAGAATATGCCTTTGGCAACCCGCTTTTCTTGTTGGAACAGCTCCAATATCGACCAGAAACAGCTGAAACCTACGACGCCCATTACCGCCGAAAGAATCCCTTTGCACAGAAGTGATGCAATGCAGAAACCAAGTCCAACGACGGCAAAGAGCCACCAGCACCTTTTACCCCAATGGTATTCCGCTTTAATTACTATAGGATGGAACAATCCGATTATCAAGAATGCGGATGCGCCAAGTAAGATTCCAGACCAATCCATAATTATATGGTTATCAAAACTAATTTTAGGAATGATGAAAAAATAAGTTGGTAAAGATTTATGAGGGATTGTTTATGTATTTTGGATATGGAATGAAGGAGCGTAGCCGTGCTACGTGACTGAATGACATGTTCAAAAGACAAAACAAGAACCATAAAGATTACCAAGTTATTTTTTAAGAATGACTTACTCAGTAAAGGCAGACTTTTATTTTCTTACAATGGTCCAGCCAGAAGTAACGGTTGTATCCCCTTTAACAGAAAGTGTGTCAAGTTTTGGAAGTTCAATATGAGTCCAATCTTTGGATAATTTGAACGGGTTTCCGGTAACATACCCGGAATCAAAATATGCCTCGCCTCCATAAATCAGCATGCTTCCATCCTCCTGTTGAACCATACCGTTTGGAGGAAACTGGATTGAAAGATTCTTGCATTCGACCACTATCACGTTATCCTCGGAGAACAGCCTGCGCAGCTCTTCCTCTCTTGCAGACTTTTCCCGTTCATACGCATCTTCCAGCTCATCAATATCAGAAAAACCATATTTCAGTTTTGACACCTCATACGACTCAAACAGATTTTCAGGAAGAACTATATCATATGCGCCTGACAATATTGTGCCCAAATCACTTGAAGCATTGACTGTCTTATGCCACTCCATACCGATCCAATCCAAAGCCAGACCATACAAAGGGCCTGACAAATATGCAAAGGACCGGGTGATGTTTTCTGACGTATACAAATAATCGAAATCTTTCAGGTCTGCGATATATTTTCTATCCGAAAAAGCGGCAATACGTCGCCCTGTGTATTCAGCAAGACCTTCAAGAATTTCCAGGGCATTTTCGTCATCCTCATACTCCGGATAACGCTGGCGCCTCAATTCACGGAAAACCATGGCATCCGTCAAAGCCTCTATTTTATCCTTCCCTTTGCTTGACAATGCAGCCTTCAGCGCATTCCATTCAAGTTTGACAAGAGTGCGGGCATCTCTGTTTGACAAATGAGCATTATTCGGCATAAAAGCGGGAAAAAGTCCGAGCTCCGGTTGGCGATAATGGAACATTTCATGAATCAGCAGTTCATTCTGGGACTGCACATCACCAGACAGAGGCCACAAAACCATAGTCCATCTTTTCCCGTCAATCTCAGTGGTTGAATTGGCGACAGGCATATCCGACGGATAAACGGCCGGAGCGCCTTGTACATTGCTCACAATATTCCTCAAAGAATCAATTCCTATTACCGGCGAATAGATATTGATTCCCCAAATCCTTCCTCCATCTTTATTGCAAAGTTTCTCAACTCTGTCAAATTCCGGAACAGACGAAGAATCACACGACATGATTGACACTACGACTGCAAATAAAAAGCAAAACCTTCGCATGCCAATATTAAGATTTGTAACGCACTATTTGAAGAGAAGCTGCGCCATCTGGTAGAGGCTTCTGCGCCAGCTCTGCCACTCGTGGGCGGTGCCTGGAGACACATAGAAGTGGGCGTTCATACCGGATGCCTTGAGCTGCTCGGTCTCTACCTTAGGATCGGTGCCGTCACCGAAGCCGGCAACGCGGTTTTCAAGTTCACGGCTGCCGAAGCTGACGAATACGAGCTTGTTGCTCTCACGGAAACCGGCAACGCTCTTGGACTCGTCAACGGTAATGGTGCCACCGCTGAAGATGCCGATTGAACCGAACACCTCAGGATGAGGGAAGGCTATGGCCTTGGTCTGCATTCCTCCCATTGAGAGGCCGGCCATTGCACGGTGAGCAGGATCGGCAAGAGTACGGAAGTTGGCATCGATCATAGGGATGATGTCCTTGAGGAAGGTGTTGGCGATGCCGTCGGCCCATCCGCCCGGAAGGCCCATTCCGCCACGAGGACGCTGACCACCCTGAAGATGCTGGCCCTGAGCTGCAGCCGGACGCGCTGCAGGAGCTGCAGGACGAGGCATTGTCCAGGAACCGTTATCCATCACGATAATGAAAGGAACGGCCTTGCCTTCAGCAATGAGATTGTCCATAATCATAGCAGTCCTGCCCTGCTGAGGCCATCCATATTCATTCTCGCCACCACCGTGCTGAAGATAGAGTACAGGATAGCGCTTGTCAGTATTCTGGTCATATTCGGCAGGCGTGTAAACAAAGCAATGGCGCATTGCATTGTTGACATCTGACCAATAGTACATCTCGCGGACCTGGCCGTGAGGGACATTCTTGAGCGCATAGAAATCCTGGTCCCCGGCCGGAACGTCGATACCGCTGCCCCAGCGGCTTGCGCCGTAGTAATAGAGGCTTGAAGGATCCGGGACATCCGCGCCGTCAACATTGAGCTGATAATAGTGGAAGCCCTCGTCCTGAGGAGCAGATTCGCCTGTCCAGAAACCTTCGGCATCCTTCTTGAGCTCATATTTCACGCCACCGATGTCAAGTTTGACCGACTGTGCCTCAGGTGCCTTTACCTTGACACGTACACATCTTTCAGAGTTTACCATCGGGTATTCCTTTCCCGGCTGGTTGTTAGGTGAAGGCACGAAGTCCTCCTTGACCTGTGCATTAGCAGTGATTGCAGTTGCGCACATCAATGCGGTCATCAAAAGAGATAGATTTTTCATAATGAATATTGGTATTAGTCGTTAATTGACACGGATTTTCTGGCCGATACGGATCTTATTCACATTTATACCCGGGTTCAGGCTCTTGATCTTGGAGAGGCTCACGCCCTCCTTGATTGAGATATGTGAAAGCGTTTCACCACTCTTGACTGTGTGCCAGCGCATAGCGGCACGCTCTGCGGCAATGCGCTTTTCTTCGGCCTCAATGGCTTCGTCGGTAGCATAGATTTCATCCTCCTCGTCTATCGTTTCAGGCACGTAGTGAGATGCGGCATCGAGGTAGCTGCGGCGCAGCACAAAGACATTTTTGCGGAGCTCACCCTTCTCGAAATCGATGATCCACTGAGGATCGAACGCGAAACCGCTGAATCGGGTCTCAAAATGAAGGTGAGGACCGGTAGAGCGGCCCGTAGAGCCGCCGAGACCGATTTCATCACCGGCACGCACCCAGTCACCGACCTCGACAAGCCTCTTGGACAAGTGACCATAGAAAGTCTCCAGCCCATTCTCGTGACGGATGATGACAAGGTTGCCGTAACCTCTCGAATACATCGACACACGCACTCGGCCATCGAACGCGGCCTTGACAGGAGTTCCGGTAGGGAGCGGCAGGTCAACACCTTGATGACGGCGCCCCTTGCGATATCCGAATTTTGAATAAACCGCCCTGACATACGGACAGACAAAATTGCTTGCAGAGTCGACCAATATGATGGAATTCCGCAACGGAAGGCTGTCAAGCTTGATATTGCCATACGGGTTCGGCTCATTGACCACCCAGTTGTTGACGAATACGGAGTCCTGGGCAACGATGTCGAAGTTCTTGACATAATACCAGCTGTGGTCATCCTTCAAAACGACCATCAGGCGGCCGTCACCGATATTGAGGGTATCCACCTCGGCCCCTTTCCCGCTTTTAAAGTCAGTATACCCGTCCTCGTCGGGCTGTGTTCCGTTAAATACGGTTGAATCAGGTTCTTGCGCCAATGCGGCGACTGATAGGAATAGGTTCAGTAACAGTAAGGTTCTTCTCATCTTTACGATTTTTTAGCATCAAACCTCTCCACCAGAAGTTCCGTGGCCTCTGCCACCTTCTCTGCAAGCAGTTCATCGGTGGACGCTTCACATATGAAGCGGAGATATGGTTCAGTGTTTGAAGGGCGGATATTGAACCACCATTGCCCGAACTCCACACGGTATCCGTCAAAGTCCATAAAGGCTTCGGCTTTTTCAGCAGCCATGAAATGATCCTTCACGGCATCCATTGCGCCCTTCTTGTCTTCAAGTTTAAAGTTTATTTCACCGGAATTCTTATACTTCGTGATTTCATCTATCTGCTGGCTGAATGTCCTGCCTTTCTTCTTCAGGTCGGACACGATCTGCAGCACTATCATAGAGGCCAGCAGGCCGCTGTCGGAGTAAAAGAAGTCCTTGAAGTAGTAATGTCCGGCAAGTTCTCCGCCCCAGAGTCCGTCGATTTCGCGAAGTTTCGGCGCCGCATACGCGCGTCCGACACGCCAGGTATGCAAGTCGGCGCCATACGGCTGGAGGAATTCGCCGACAGCCTTCGAGCTGCGGATCTCCTGCAGCACACGGGGATTCTTCTCTCCTCTCCCGTCGCAAAAATACAAGGCCATCATAGCAATGACGAGATTCGGTGCGACGAAACGGTTTCTGTCATCGACGAACATCACACGGTCGGCATCGCCGTCGTAAATCACGCCGACATCGGCGCCTTTCTCCGCGACAAGCTTCCTCAAAGGTTCTACATTCTTTGGAATGAGAGGGTTAGGCTCGTGATTAGGAAAGCGGCCGTCAATCTCATCGAAGATATATGACGCATCTTCGCCGAACACCTCGTGTGCGAAGAGGCAGGACATTCCGTTTGAAAGGTCAAACGCTATCTTCAGATTGGAGTAGTCACCCCTGTATTTCAGCATGAATGCCATATAATCGTCGTGGATATCCTTGGCAAGCACCCTGCCGCGGCAGGCCGCAACAGGCGTTTCACGGCCATTGTCAATCCACTCCTTTATCTGGCCGAGCCCCGTATCAAGGCCGACCGGAAGCGCGTTTTCACGCGAAACCTTCATACCGTTATATTCCGCAGGATTATGGGAAGCCGTTATCTGGACAGAAGCCTTGAATCCGTAGTTCGCCGTGGCAAAATAGACCATAGGAGTCGAGCTGAGGCCTAGATCATAGACATCTGCCCCCGCATCGCATATCCCTTCCAGAAGTGCGTCGTGAATCTCAAGTGAAGATACGCGACAGTCGCGCCCGACGAGCACTTTGTCCGTCTTCAGGAGTTCAGGGATGAAATATCCCACCTTATAGGCTGTCGTACGGTCGAAATCCACTCCGTAGACCCCCCTGATATCATAAGCGTGAAAGGCACCCATTGCTATTTGATCTTTGATTTATAAGCTGTCCCCACCCTTCCCCGGGATATGTTGAGAAGTTTCTTGGCGATGATCTTGCGGCGGATTGGAGCGACAAGGTCGGTGAAAAGCACTCCGTCGAGATGGGAGAACTCGTGCTGTATCATCCGGCAGGCGAACTTGTCGAACGTTTCTGTCTTTTTCTCAAGGTTCTCGTCGTAATATTCAACCTTGATGACCGCCGGACGGCGCACGTCGGCATAGACGCCGGGCACACTGAGGCAGCCTTCGTTATATTCGCACTGCTCTTCACTCTCCTCAACCGTCACAGGATTGATGAATGTCCTCTTGAAACCCTTGAGATATGGGTAGACGTCTGCCATCACATCGCCATCAACGACACACACGCGCAGGCTGACACCAATCTGAGGTGCGGCAAGACCGCATCCCTCCGACTTTGCAAGCGTTTCCCACAAATCGGCAACAAGGGTTGCAATTTCTTCTTTCTTTGAAAGGTCGGCAGCCGGGGCGATATTTCTCAATACCTCGGAGCCGTATAAATAAATCGGCTGTATCATTTCTTCTTGTCCAGATATCCTTGCAAAATTATTGCCGCACTGATCTTGTCGACCGAATTTTTGTCACGGCGGTCTGATTTTTTCATCCCGCCGTCGATCATTGCCCTATGGGCAAGCACCGAAGTGAATCGTTCGTCCTCAAGTGCGACCGGTATATCGGGAAATGCTTTCTGCAACCTTTTCAGGAAGGCATCGACATCCGGAGCACATTGTGCAGGGGCGCCGTTGAGATTCAAAGGATATCCGACGACAAAGCGTTCAATCGTCTCGGCATTGGCATATTTTTGTAGATATTCTATTATCTTTGCAGAAGGAACCGTCTCCAAAGGAGACGCGAAAATGCCCAGAGGGTCGCTGACTGCGACACCCACCCTGGCACTTCCGTAATCTATCCCGATGGTTCTGTTCATCAATGCAAATTTAACTCAAAAGTATGGGAAGACAAAATCCGGCTGACTGGAACAAGCGATTCAGGATCTCGCTGGTCGAGAACGACACCCACGTTTCCATCGGCTCCGTCCGCTTCACCAAGATAAACGGCATCTTCATCGGCGCCGGCATAATCATCGCATTCATCCTGCTCATCTACTGCCTGATAGCATTCACCCCGCTCCGGTCCACGATTCCAGGCTACCCTGACGCACACTCCAAGGAAGTCGCTGTAGCCAACGCCATCCGGATCGATTCTCTTGAGACCATCATCACCAAATGGAATCTCTATGCAGAGAATCTTTCAAGGGTGCTTTCCGGCGACCAGACAATCAGCATCGACAGCATCGTAAGCACCAACAGGACAAAATACCTCTCCGTCAAGTCCAGGGAAGAACTGTCACGCAGGGATTCCCTCCTCCGGGAAACCGTCCAGCAGGAAGAACAGTTCGGTGTCAGCGGCACCAGAAGGAACCTTCCTGTCGAAGGGATGCACTTCTTCTCCCCAATCAAGGGCGTGGTGACACAAGGGTTTGACATGGCACTCCATCCGGCCGTCGACATAACCGCCCCGTCGGGCTCGGTAGTCAGCGCAGTCTTTGACGGCGTAGTCATATACACCGGCTGGGACGAGGGCAAAGGCAATGTGATCATCATCCAGCACCCCGACAACGTAATCTCCGTCTACGGTCACAACCAGAAACTTCTCAAGAAACTCGGCGAATCCGTGAAGGCGGGCACTTCGATAGCCCTCGTGGGCAATACAGGATCTCTCACCACAGGAGATCACCTTCATTTAGAACTATGGTCCGAAGGCCTGCCGATGGACCCAACCAAACTGATCAGCTTCTAGTGGCTAAAAGAAGAATAGCCATTCTCGGGTCAACAGGCTCGATTGGCACACAAACCCTTGATGTGGTGCGCCAGCACCCGGACCTCTTCGAGGTCGATATGATTTCCGCCCGCAGCAACGCAGACCTGCTGGCCGCGCAGGCGCGCGAGTTCAACGTCAACCACGTCGCCATCTGCGACGAAACGCGTTACGACACCCTCTGTGACACACTCAAGGACTGCGACTGCAAGGTCTGGTCAGGTATTGGCAGCATCTGCAACCTTGTCAAGTCCGACGGAGTTGACATAGTGGTGGGCGCAATGGTCGGCTTCAGCGGCCTCCGACCGACACTGGCCGCCCTCGAAGCAGGAAAGATTGTCGCGCTTGCCAACAAGGAAACCCTCGTGGCCGCCGGCAATATCGTGACAAGGACGATGCGCGAGCACAACGCCGTCATTCTTCCTGTCGATTCCGAGCATTCCGCCATTTTCCAGTGTCTTCTTGCAGCGCAGGGGAACGAAGTGGAAAAGATTCATCTTACCGCTTCGGGCGGCCCGTTCCGCACCTGGGACCGCAAGACCATAGCCGGTGCACGGGCCAGCCAGGCCCTCAAGCACCCCAACTGGGATATGGGCGCCAAGGTCACCATCGACTCCGCCACGATGATGAACAAGGGGTTCGAAGTGATCGAGGCCAAGTGGCTGTTCGACATCGACCCTTCAAGAATACACGTTGTGGTACACCCGGAGTCCATCATCCATTCGATGGTCGAGTTCGCCGACGGCGCCGTCATAGCCCAGATGGGCTGTCCTGACATGCGCGAGCCCATCGGCTTCGCGCTGAGTTTCCCGTCACGCGTGACGGTTGGCAACAGGAAGCTCGATTTCGCTGCCATCGGAAGCCTGACCTTTGAAGAACCGGACCTTGACAGGTTCCCTTGCCTGAGGCTCGCCTACGAAGCCATTGCACGCGGGGGAAATACTCCTTGCGCACTCAACGCCGCGAACGAAGTCACCGTGGCCGCATACCTCAAGGATATGATTTCCTTCTACGACATCGCACGCATCAACGAAAAATGCCTTGCAGGAATGACTTTTGCAGCGAATCCGTCGATCGAAGACATTTTCGAGACCAACAAAGAGATTGCAGCGATAGCAAATGGATACATTGATTAAAGCCCTCCAGGTCATCCTGGCCCTCTCCCTGCTCATTTTCATTCACGAGCTGGGACATTTCATGTGGGCTAAGATCTTTCATATACGGGTGGACAAATTCTACCTGTTCTTCGACATCGGAGGCAAGAGAATCGCCCGATGGAGATGGGGCGGGACAGAATTCGGCATCGGCTGGCTGCCGCTCGGCGGCTATTGCAAAATCTCCGGAATGGTCGATGAATCGATGGATCTCGAGCAGATGAAAAGCGATCCGCAGCCGTGGGAATACCGCAGCCACCCTGCCTGGCAGAGGCTGTTCGTCACCGCCGGAGGCGTACTCAACAATTTCATATTTGCCATCATCTGCTATATCGGGATAATGGCCGTCTGGGGGCAGTCGTATATCGCCAATCAGGGGACAAAAGTATTTGCCAGCGACCTCGCCTACGAAATGGGGTTCCGTACAGGTGATGAGATCCTCTCCCTTGATGATTATGTCCCCGAGAACTTTGCCGCGCTCCAGGCCGACATCGCACGCCGCAACGTGCACAAGGCGACCGTCCTCCGGGGCAGCGACACCCTTGACATATACATTGACCAGGCTATGATCAGCGAGGTGCTCAACGCGCCCCTTCTATTCGACATTGCGCTTCCTTTCGTGATTGATTCCGTCGCCGCGGACGGTCCCAATGCCGCCTCCAGCCTTCTTCACGGAGACCGTGTCGTAGCCTTCGGCGGAAAGGACGTCGAATTCCTCCAGGATGCACGCGAGGTTCTTGAGGGGCTGCGCGGCGCAAGCATAGACGCCGAAGTCGTGCGTGGCGCAGACACCCTGGCCGTTCCCGTCGTGGTGGATACAGCCGGACGCATCGGTGTCTATATGGTGATGCCGAACATCAAGAAGCAGGAATATTCGGTTCTCACTGCAATCCCGGCAGGCATAAAGCTCACCGGAGACACTATCAGGGGTTACCTTCAGGACCTCCGCCTGCTGGCCACACCTTCCACCGGCGCATACAAGTCTGTCGGCAGCTTCATCGCCATAGGCCAGGTCTTCCCGGCCATCTGGGACTGGTTCAAATTCATCAACATCATAGCCCTGCTGTCGATAATGCTGGGTGTGATGAACCTCATCCCCATCCCGGGGCTTGACGGCGGGCATATCGTGTTCACGCTGTTCGAGATGATAACAGGGCGCAAGCCGGGCGAGAAATTCCTCGTGATTGCCCAGATGATAGGTATGATTCTGCTGATAGGCCTTATGGTACTGGCCTTCGGCAACGACATAGGACGATTGATACACTAATATTATATGATTATGAAAAAGGTCATCATTCTTCTTGCAGCAACCCTTTGCCTTTTTGGCTGCAAGAACCAAAAGGCTCTCCTTCCAAGCGTCAGCGGCAAAGCCGGCGAAATCCTTGTCGTCATGGAAAAACCTGACTGGGAGGGCAACCTCGGCGGCGAAGTCCGCGACCTCCTCGCAAGCGAATGCCCGTTCCTCACCCCTAACGAGCCTCTCTACTCTCTGGTCAATATCGTACCTTCGAAATTTGTCGATCTCTTCAGAGTCCACCGCAACATCATCATCTTCAACGTTGATGCCCAGGCCGACACGACAGGCGTCATCTACAAGCACGACGTATGGGCGGCACCGCAGTGCGTGATCCAGATTACGGCACCGAACCTCGAAGCCGCCTCCGCCCAGCTCGCGAAAAGCGGACAGATGATTGCCGGTTCATTCGAGCAGGCCGAGCGCGACAGGGTCATCAGAAACTCCATCAGATATGAGGAATTCCAGATCAGGAAGCAGGTGTCCGAAGTGTTTGGAGGTTCACCGTACTTCCCTATCGGCTACACCCTCAAGAAACTCACTCCGAACTTCGCCTGGATTGCCGACGAGAAGCAGTTCTCCACCCAGGGTGTGCTGATGTACAAGTATCCGGCCGGTGAGGAGGACCCGTTCTCAGAGGAGAACATCATCAGACACCGCAACGAAACGTTTATGGCAAACGTCCCGGGCATGTTCGAGAACACCTATATGACCACCAGCAAATTCTTCGAGCCAAGCGTTGAATACCTCAAGTACCGCGGCAGGGACCTTGCCCAGACGAGGGGTTACTGGGAGGTGGAGAACGACTTTATGGGAGGACCATTCGTATCGCATTCATTCTACAGCAGGGATGGCAGTGAAATCATCGTCCTCGATGCATTTGTATATGCTCCGAGATATGACAAACGCCAATATCTGCGTCAGGTAGAGTCCATCATTTACTCCTGGGTATGGTCAGAAGACCAGGAGTGAAATATGACTAAAAAATAACTTGTTTTTCAGATAATTCTTTATATCTTTGCACTCCCTTTTGGCACTTTGTGCTTTCGGGGTCGAGTTTGGTGGGTTCGTATAACGGCTAGTACTCAAGATTTTCATTCTTGCAATAGGAGTTCGATTCTCCTACCCACTACTAAAATATTAAAAATAAAAATACAATGGCAAACACAGCTTCAGCAAAGAAGGCCGATCGCCAGAACGAAAGGCACAGACTGCATAATAAATATTATGCAAAGACTACAAGAAATGCTATCCGCGACATCCGCAACACTACCGACAAGGCTACTGCAGAAAAGAATGCACCTCAGGTATTCGCGATGATCGACAAGCTTGCAAAGATTGGTCTTATCCACAAGAACAAAGCTTCCAATCTCAAGAGCGGAATTCAGGTTTACATCAATAAACTTGCCTAAGACACAGAAATCCGCCGTTGGCGGATTTTTTTTCGAGAAGTAGCGCAGTTGGTAGCGCACTACGTTCGGGACGTAGGGGTCGCGTGTTCGAGTCACGTCTTCTCGACCAAAAAAGAGGGTGAAGTCACCCTCTTTTTTGGTCGATAATTACTTGACAGGTTTTATCGTTATCGTCCTGAGGTATCCGGTCGGATATGCCCGGTAGGCATCGAAGATGCCACGCGCAGTACAGCCGACACCGCTGGTCGCGTAATCGATGTTGAGAGTGATGCTGCCGCTCTTCACAAGCTGATACTGATAGACGCTGTTGGTCAGATTCTCGGTCGTGAACGGATAAGCATTGAACGAGAAGGGTTCATTGGCACTGAACTCAAGTCCTTTGCCATCGGCGTCGGTAAAACGGACCCAACGGTTGTCTGTCCTCAAGCCATAATCCTGAGGTATCAGATACGGCTCATACATTTCGTCAACCGTAGACTTGTAGATGCCGATACGGTAGCCGGACTTCCTGTCAGGATATGAAGCCTGCGGGCCTCTTCCATACCACTCCACATTCTCAAGCGACTTGTCCAGAGCCATACATACACCTATTCTCGGAAGCCAGGCCGGCATCTCGCCCTGCGGATTGATCAGATGACTGACGCATACCGTACCGTCAGGGTCAATCCTGTAGGAGTACAGACTCTCGATGCCTGTGCTGGCCCGGCCCACGATGTACGCATCAAGCTGCTGCTCTGTAGGCACTCCGAATATCGCCAGTTCCCTGACATCGACATAAGCAGACCCGTCGACGATTCTGGCATTGACCGAAACAGGGACGAAGCCGACCTGATCAAGTCCTGCGGAATAATACATCGCGGCAAGTGTGTTGCTGTGGCCGATCGAGCCATAGCCCGGCTTGTTGTTCAGCATTGCCGCACGGGATGAATACGCATTCCATCCATCTATCTCGTTGGCGACAGGCGCCCTCCAGACATTGAGTTTCAGCGGCTCTGAAAGCATGGCACGGCCACCGGCCTGCATCTCGCAAAGGCTGCCGGAATGCGAGTCGAACGAGTAGCTGAAGCCCTCGCCGCGAATGATGATCCTGTCATCATTCTCTTCCAGGGAGACTGTCCCGGCCGCTTTTTCAGGTGCAGGTGCAGGAAGATTCCAATCAGACAGCTCAAACTGCTCCCACGCCACTTCGTGACCTTTCTTCGCCCAGATTTCATCCTTGGCGAGTACAGTGCTTACCGTGAGCCGGTACTGCTTTCCAGGCACGATGGAAGGCTTTGCGTAAGGGATGGTGAATGACCTGGTCTCAGAAGGGTTGATATCAAGAGACATAGAGCCGGAGTCGACCACTTCGTCATCCGCAGTTATCGTCCAGAAGGTATTGTAGACCGATGAATTGGTGAAGCTGTGCCTGTTGCGGACCTCAATCACGCCTCTACGGGAATCAAGGAGCCTATAGCTGAGGGGCTGCGCGCTCTTCTTCATCTGATACATCTCAGGCTGAGGGATTCTGTCAGGCCATATGCTGCCATATGTCCTTGCACCTATGCCGTATGAGTAGAATGTGCCTTCATCCGTCTCTTTCTCGAAATCGAGCCAGAGTGCGGCTTTCTGAGGGTCGAAACCTTCTTCAGGAGTGACCGCACTGGTGAATATTCCGACATTGTCGATAAGGGCATCGGCTATATACTCATTGGTGTCCTGGCCATTCTTCTCCTCATTTCTTCCTATGCAGACAGAAATAGGATAGTTGCGTATGTTGCCTGAAGCCGGCTGGCTGGCCACCTCTCTGGAATCGATGAAGATCGACATCTTCTGCGAGTCGTAAACAGCTGTGACATTATGCCATTTCCCTTCCCAATCAGACGGGAGATCAGCCGTAAGGGTTGTCCTGGCTCCATTGTCAAGATAGAATTCAATCTTGTCGGCACCCGCCTGTTTGAGCCCGAACTGATTGTTGCCCTTGGTAATCATATAACCGCCGCTCTTGTTGTAGGAACGAGGGAGGATATCAAGCGTAAGGGTCAGCTTGTCACCGCAGATCTCGACATTACGTCCCCTGTAGACCTGCACCCATTGATCAGACTTGCCAAGATCGACAGCGTTTCCGGTCCTGCCCTTTGCAAGCTTTGCCTGACCCATGATGTTGGCTTTTGTGGAATATGGCGACTTGTCTTCAAGTGTCCGCACCCTTTCCAGCAAGCCCGGGCTGACAAAATCCCATACGGCACCGCCCATAAGGGAAGGGTGGGAATCAATTTCCCTCCAGAAGTCATCAAATCCGCCGCCACCGTTTCCGGCCACAGACAGATATTCGTCCATAAACGACGGTCTCTTGTCGAGCGTGTCAACACCATATGACAATTCATGCTCAAGAGGGATAGGATAACGCGGACCTACGATGTCCTCGGCAGCGTGCTTGGGTGCATTCCCGCCATACATCCAGAATCTGGTCGGATCATACTTCCGGCCCTCCTTGACCACTTCCGCAATATCAGGGCCTTCTCCGGACTCATTTCCCGCACTCCAGAAAAGGACACAAGGGTGATTACGGTCGCGAAGCACCATCTGCCGCACCCTTTCCTGATACATCGGAATGTATTCGGGCAGACTTGACACCCATTCGGTAGCGTGTGCTTCATCTCCCGTCTCGTCGATGATATACAGTCCGTACACATCGGCAAGGTCAAGATATTCGTTCACCGGCGGGTAATGCGATGTCCTGACGGCATTGAATCCGAACTGCTTGAGTATTTCCATATCCTTACGCACCGTGGCCTCGTCCATTGCGTGTCCGAGAACCGGATGCTGCATATGGGAGCATTGGGCATTGACCTTGATCGGCTGTCCGTTGAGATAGAATACCCCATCCTTGATTTCGGTCTTCTTGAAGCCCATATTCTTGGTCATACTGTCCACGACACGTCCCGTCTCATCCTTCAAAGTCATCTCGAGGCTGTAGAGTTCAGGAGATTCGGCACTCCACTTAGCCGGGGAAAGCACCTTGGCATTGAATCTTACAGTCTCCCTGCCCCCGGCCGGAATTGACAGTCCATCCCTGGACATCGATGCGACGGTACGCCCGTCCTTCTTGATCTCGGCCAGCAGTGAGTATGCGCTCTTCGCCGATCTGAAAGCCCTGAGGTCAATGGAAAGGCTGACTTCGGAATCAGTGAAGCTGTCATCGAAATCCGTTATGACCTGATAGTCCCAGATTCTGGAATCAGGGCAGGAATAAACTGTGACGTCATCGAAGATTCCGGCCAGTCTCCAATAATCCTGGCCTTCAAGATAAAAGCCGTCACTGTATTTGAGCACAAGGACTGCAAGCGTGTTCTTGCCAGACTTGACATATTCCGTGATATTGTATTCCGAAGGTTCCTGTGCCCCCTCGTTATACCCCACCTGCTTTCCGTTCACCCATACAAAGGAAGCCGAGGCGACCTTTTCGAACCTGAGGAACACCTGCTCGTCCTTCCAGGAAGACGGGATGGTGAACGTGGTCCTGTAGGCACCTGTAGGATTGACATCCATAGGCACTTCCGGAGGTGTCACAGAATAAGGTGCAGGGGTCCTCGGCGCTCTTGGCGGGCCTGGCATGCGGCGTGCCCTGTTCATAGCGTCAAGTACGGACTGCGGCATATTGGTGGCAAAAGGTGAGGACACATTGCGGAACAATGCCTGACCATAACCCTGCATCTCCCAGTTGGAAGGGACGTCTATGCTCCCCCACTTCCTGTCATTGAAGGAAGGCACAAAAAAATCCTGAGGCACGTCATACGGGCACTCGCAATACAGGAATTTCCATTTCCCGTTCAGGGAGAGGGAAGATTCCGGAATATGGAACGCACGTCCATCCTCCTGGCCTTCGCCATACATTTCAAGGTTCTCTACATAATAAGGCAGATCCTGCAGATAAGGCTTGTCCTGCGCGCTTGCCGCAAGCGAAATGAAGACTGCGGCCAATGTCAAAAATTTGTGGTCCATGTTATTATTTCAACTCTTAATCAAAATTACTTATTTTTGCGATAACTCAAAAAAAATATCCCACGATGAACAAGAATCTTCTTCTGATAAGCAATTCAACGATGAGGGGCGAAGCCTACCTCGGATGGTGCAAGGTTATGATTGCAGATTTCTGCAAAAGGCACAATGTAAAAAAGGTGCTGTTCGTGCCATACGCCGGCGTAAGCCTGGCGGAAGGAGGGCTCAACGCATCATATGCCGCCTACGAAGCCAAGGTTGCCGGTGTGTTCGCAGAATTCGGGGTCAAGATTGAAAGCACGCACAGGAAGAAGGATCCGGTAAAGGCGGTTTACGAGGCGCAGTGCGTCGCAGTTGGCGGTGGAAACACCTTCCATCTGGTGAAAGAGCTGCATCGCCTCGGCCTTATGCAGGCCATCAGCAGACGCGCCGGCGACGGTATGCCTTATATGGGATGGAGTGCGGGCAGCAACGTCGCCGGCCCTACCCTCTGCACCACCAACGATATGCCTATCGTGGAGCCGTCAAGTTTCGACTGCATGGGGCTCATCCCGTTCCAGATCAATCCGCACTACACCGACTTCTTTGACCCGAAGCACGGAGGCGAGACACGCGACGACCGCATCAAGGAATACATTATGGTCAATCCGAAGGCCACGGTAGCTGCAATACGCGAAGCGACCGCCCTTCTGCTTGAGGGCGGCCGCCTGCAACTTGTCGGAAAGCCGAACAAGATGAAAGTATTTCACAGGTCAATGGCCGAGACCAGGGAATTCGCTCCCGGTGACGACCTCGATTTCCTTCTTTAGAAAGTATACTTGACCATCACCTGGATACGGTGGTTGTTTACCCAGTGCAGGTCGTCGGAAGCGACTTTCAGGTTTCCGGACTTGCCGTAGCGGACTGAGGTAAACATATATTCGAGGCCGAACTGAACCTTTCCGAGATTGTAGAGAAGTTCAGGCTGGATTCTATACATATCCTTGATGTTCTGGACACTGTTCTTGCCCCAGAAATCGGCAACGATAGGATCCTTGGTTCCGAAATTCCTGGCATAGCCGAGGAAGAGTGAAGGAACCCAGTTGGAGTTCTTGGTCTTGTACTGGACGGTGGCCCATCCTGAAAGGTTGCGGGTTGAGCTGAATGCGAACTCGCCGCCCTTCTCAAGGCTTGACACACCGTAGCCGCCTATCATATTCATATGTGAGCCGTCCTCGGCAAAGGTGACTTTCTCCTTGAAGGTAAAGTCGCCAAGCTTGAACTGGCCATACTCAAAGAATATCCAGGAGCCCCTGCGTGAAGAAGCCACTCCGCCGAGAGCGTCATTCTTATAAGGCTTGATGTTGAGATAGTCGGCGCCGATGCGGAATGCACCGCCATTCTGACCCTTATAGGAAATTCCGAGATAGAGCTCAGGGATGCAGCTGTTGCGGATATAGTTTGCGCTTGCGCCGTCAGGGCCGGTGGAAGTGTACTGCATCTGCCAGAGGGCGGCGGCGTTGAGACTCCAGCCATTGCCCATACCAAGGTCCAGGGATACCATCGGAGTACGGCTGAACGGGCCGAAAGGAACGCCGCTTTCAAGGCTGAAGATGTCTGGAAGGTCGGCAGCCATAGGATGCCAGGCCTGTCCGATCTTCCAACTGCGTGCACCCTTTGCAAGGGTGAGGTATGCCTGACGGAGACGGAACTGTGCTGTTCCGGTGCTGCCGCTGAGGCCTGCGTAGAAATCGGCCTCGATCTTGGCGCCGACCTTATAGCCTGCGACCTCATATCCTGTCACGTCAACACCCGCACGGGTGGTAAGTGCCACGAAGCGGAATGAAGGGGTGGCATTGATGTCTTCGCCATTGACGAAACTTTCGTCCTTCGGCATATAGTAGTAAAGGTCGGCGGTGCCGGCGCTGCTTTCACGTGTATCGAAAGCAAAATAGTTGCGGATGAAACCGTAGAACTTGAAATGTGAGGCATTGGATGCCTCCTGTGCAAAAGCACTGACGCTGAGCGCCAGTGCCAATGCAATAAATATTGATTTTTTCATTTTCATTTATGCAAACGGGAAGAACTTCGTAACCCAGAAGAATCCGAGTACAAGACCTACGATACCGACGATGAGGCCGACCTTGGTCATATCCTTTGTCTCTACGAGGCCTGTTGAAGCCGCGATGGCGTTAGGAGGAGTAGAGATAGGAAGGCACATTGCAACAGAAGCGCAGACAGCGACAAAGACAGAGAGACCCGCCTGGCCGCCGAATGCCATGAATGCATCGGCATTGGATGATTCCATAAGTCCCTTGCCCATAGCGATCATGATAGGGATGAGGAGGGCGGCTGTTGCGGAGTTGCTGATGAAGTTGCTGAGCAGGTAGCAGATGAGACCGGCGACGATGAATACGACGATGATGCTCATTGCGCTGAAGTCGATGGAGGTTACGAGAGCCTTTGCAAGACCTGTTCCGTCAAGGGCGTATCCGAGTGCGAATCCACCGGCAACCAACCAGAGGACTTCCCAGTTGATCTCCTTGATATCGTTCTTGCCGAATACGCCTGTTGCGGTATAGACGCAGAGAGGGATCAGGGCGACGATATTGGAGCTGATGCCGTGAAGCTGCTCGGTCATCCAGAGGATGATGGTGACGCCGAAGGTTATCCAGGCAACGTAATCCTTGTATGTCTTCTTGTGGTCATCCTTCTTGATCTCAAGGATGATCTCCTTTGACTTGAACGGATAGAAGATGCAGAGGAGCACCCAGGCGAAAAGAATCATCACGATGACGTAAGGGATCATACGCATTGCCCAGTCACCGAATCCGATGGTGATGTTCGCGAGAGACTCGAGGTTACCTACTGCAGTTGCATTAGGAGGGGTTCCGATAGGGGTCCCGATACCACCGACATTTGCTGCGATAGGGATTGCCAGAGCGATTCCGACCTTACCCCTTGCATCAGTATCAGGAAGAGAAGCGAATACAGGGGCGAGGAATGCGAGGAACATTGCGGCGGTGGCGGTGTTGCTCATAAACATTGAGAACACAGAAATGACGATGAGCACGCCGAGAAGCACGGTCTTAGGCTTCTTTCCGAAAGGCTTGAGAAGGATACGTGCCATTGTGACGTCCATTCCATACTTTGAAGCAACGATGGCAAGCACGAATCCACCGAGGAAGAGCATAACGACAGGGTCTGCGAAAGACCGCATCAACTCCTTCATAGGGACGAACTGGCTGGCATCGCCTGTCTTCATCAGGAACGAGATGCTCTTGCTGGAAATCGTAAGAAGGGAGATCACGATGACCATCAGAGATGTAACCCAGTTAGGCACGATCTCGAAGATCCACATAAGTGCAGCGAATGCAAAAATGGCGATTGTACGCTGCTGTGTCACTGTAAGCACGTCACCGAGGCTTCCGAAGAAGGAAGCAGGGCAGCACCACAGGAATATTGTGACTGCGAGCACGATAGGCAGGAGTACGCAATACTTTACGTTGAATTTGCTGTTAGCCATAATTATTTTTATAAGATTTTAACTACTATCTCCTTAAAAGCGCCGCAAATTTAGTCAATAATTGCCTAAAAGCCAACCAAAATGCTTACTTTTGTCCTCCCATCATAACCGCATTTCAATGAAAAAAGCTATCATCATCGCCGGAATGCTTCTGGCAGTCATCAGTTCCTGCAAAATGGAAAATCCCCTTCTTTCAGAGTCAACGCTGCCATATGGAGCGCCTCAATTCGACAAAATCAAAAACGAACATTACCTGCCTGCATTCAAGCAGGCGATAGCGGAAGGCAAGGCCGAAATCGATGCAATCGTCGCCAACCCGGACGAGCCGACATTCGAGAACACCATCGAAGCGCTCGCCTATTCGGGTATGGCCGTCAATCGTGTCGGCGGCATCTTCTACAACCTAAAGGAGTCCAACACCAATGACGGGATGGAGCAGATTGCAGAAGAGCTTTCCCCTATCCTGACCGAATACGAGATGTACATCTCCCTCAACGCCCCCCTTTTCGAGCGTGTGAAGTCTGTATATGATAAAAAGGACGGACTCGCCCTGACCCGTGAACAGATGCGGCTTCTCGAAGATACCTACAAGGGCTTCGTCCGCAGCGGCGCACTTCTTTCCGAGGCCGACAAGGAGAAATACAGCAAGCTCGAGGAAGAGCTCTCGCTCACCCAGCTCCAGTGGCAGAAGAATGCGCTCGCAGCCACCAACGCCTGGGCGATGAATCTGACCGACGAGGCCGACCTTGCAGGACTTCCTGACTACGTGCGCGATATGGGCGCCGCCACGGCCTCCGAGCGAGGCGAGAACGGCTGGACCTTCGACCTCAGCCAACCGAGCTACGTCGCATTTCTCAAGTTCAGCACACGCCGCGATCTCCGCGAGAAGATCTACAGGGCCTACAACTCCAAGGCCCTCGGCGGAGAGTTCGACAACTCGGAGACCTGCCGCAAGATCGTGGATCTCAGGATCCAGATTGCCAACATCCTCGGTTACGAGACCTATGCCGACTATGCCATCGAAAACCGTATGGTAGGCAGCAAGGAAGGTGTATGGAAATTCCTCGGTGAGCTTCTCGAGCCGTCCCTCCCTGCAGCGAAGAAAGAAGTTGCAGATATCCTTGCATTCGCCAAGGCAAACGGCTTCGAAGGAGACGAACTGCTCGCCTGGGATTTCAGCTTCTGGTCAGAAAAATACAAGAACAGCCTCTATGACCTGAGCGACGAACAGCTCAAGCCATACTTCCAGCTCGAGAACTGCATTGATGCAGTGCTCGGTCTCGCTACCCGCCTCTACGGCATCACCTTCGAGGAGCGCACCGACATCCCGGGATACCATCCGGACGTACACGTCTTCGACGTAAAGGACGAGAATGGCGAGCACCTCGCCCTGTTCTACGCCGACTTCTTCCCTCGCGCCAGCAAGCGCGGCGGTGCCTGGATGAACGACATCTATGGACAGTATACATACGAGGGCGTCGACCACAGGCCTTGCGTGACCATCGTGATGAACTTCAGCAAGCCTACAGCTTCCGCCCCGTCGCTTCTTACCCACGACGAGCTCACCACCTTCCTCCACGAGTTCGGCCACGCCCTCCACGGAATGCTCACCAAGTGCACATATCCGGGCCAGAGCGGCACCTCTGTCGATCACGATTTCGTGGAGCTTCCTTCTCAGATCATGGAGAACTGGGGCTACGAGCGCGAATTCCTCAAGCAGTTCGCCAAGCACTACCAGACCGGAGAAGTCATCCCGGACGAGCTTATCGACAAGATCATCGCCGCCAAGAACTACAACGCCGCATACTTCCAGGTACGCCAGCTCCAGTTCGGTTATCTTGATATGAACTGGTACACCAGGACTTCTCTTCCAGAACTCGGCACAGAGGCATTCGAGGCATCCGTCTACGAGCCTCTCAACCTCCTTCCAAGAGTGGATGGCACCTGCGTTTCAACCGCATTCAGCCACATCTTTGCCGGCGGCTATGCAGCAGGTTACTATTCATACAAATGGGCAGAAGTCCTCGAGGCCGACGCTTTCTCCCTCTTCGAGGAGAAGGGCATCTTCAACCCGGAGGTAGCCGACTCATTCCGTCGCAATGTCCTTGAAAAGGGAAGCACCGAGAAAGAAGCGGTTCTCTACCGGAACTTCCGCGGCCACGACCCTGAAACCAAAGCGCTTCTGATCAAACTCGGAATCGTATCCAAATAAATAAAAGAAGGCTGAGCAAATCGCTCAGCCTTCATTTTTATATCAGACAGGTTTTTAGATCGTGCCCTGCTCAAGCATAGCGGTAGCGACCTTCATGAAGCCGGCGATATTTGCGCCCTTCACGTAGTCGATCGAACCGTCAGCCTGTGTACCATACTTGACGCAAGCCTCGTGGATTGAATCCATGATGAAGTGAAGCTTCTCATCAACCTCCTTGCCGCTCCAGCTGATATGCGAAGCGTTCTGAGTCATCTCAAGACCTGAGGTAGCCACGCCACCTGCGTTGACAGCCTTGCCAGGAGCAAAGAAGACTCCGTTGTTCTGGAAGTACTTGATAGCACCAGGCTGGCAACCCATATTGGAAACCTCGCAGCAGCACCAGGTACCGTTTGCCTTGAGTTCCTTCGCATCATCCTCTGAAAGCTCGTTCTGGAATGCACAAGGAAGAGCGATGTCGCACTTGACGCTCCACGCCTTCTTTCCGGCTGTGAACTTGGCTGCACCCGGGAACTTGTCCGCCATATCCTGAACCTTGTTACGGTTGGAAGCACGCATTACAAGCATATAGTCGATCATCTCCTTGGTGATGCCGTCAGGAATCTCGCAGACTCCGTCAGGACCGGAAATAGCTACTACCTTTGCACCGAGTTCAGTAGCCTTGGTGCAGGCGCCCCACGCTACGTTGCCGAAGCCTGAGATAGCGACCTTGCAGCCCTTGATGTCCTTGCCGGCCTTGTGGAGAAGGTTCTGGGTGAAATAGAGAGCACCGAAACCGGTTGCCTCAGGACGGAGGATTGAGCCACCCCAGGTAGCACCCTTGCCGGTGAGAACGCCGGTATTGTACTCGCGGGCGAGCTTCTTGTACATACCATAGAGATAACCGATCTCACGGCCACCTACGCCTACATCACCTGCAGGGATATCCTGATCAGGGCCGATGCACTGCCAGAGTTCAAGCATGAAGGCCTGGCAGAAACGCATAATCTCGTCGTTGGACTTGCCTACCGGGTCGAAATCGGAACCACCCTTTGCTCCACCCATAGGAAGAGTTGTGAGAGCGTTCTTGAAAGTCTGCTCAAAGCCGAGGAACTTAAGCATTGAAGGAGTTACTGCCTTGTGGAAACGGAGACCGCCCTTGTAAGGACCGATCGCACTGTTGAACTGGATACGATAACCGGTGTTGGTCTGGACCTCACCCTTATCGTCAACCCAGGTGACACGGAAGGTAAAGATACGGTCCGGTTCAACCATACGCTCCACGATCTTGGCTTTTTCGAATTCAGGATGCTGATTATACACATCCTCGATAGATTCAAGAACCTCCTGTACTGCCTGGAGATATTCATTCTCTCCTGGATACTTGGCCTGGAGGCGTGCCATAATGTCTTGTGTCTTCATACTAAGTTAACTACTAACTCGACAAATATAATAAAATAATCGTCTAGTTGTAATTTTTGGATAACACTTATTTCACTTCCCAGGTACTGCCGCTGCGGAGCAGGTCATCAACGCAGTGTATTGTGGATTTGGCAGCCACCTGCCTTACCTGGTCCCTCACACCGTCGTCATAGGTGATGTCCTTGACGTCACGGATGACGCCGAGGGCGACAGGATAGTCCGGGCCCTTCATATCCGCAAGAGCCATATGTATGCCGATATTGTCGGCGTGAGCATCGTGCACAAGCACGTCATCGATGGTGAAGCCACCTTCTCCGATACGGATCACGCGCAGTTTCTTGCCGTCATAGATAAGTCCCTTCTCGTTGTCCTTGCCGAAGACCATCTTCTCGCCGTGGCGGAGAACGATGGTATGGTCGGCCTTGACTGCCGGATCAGAAAGATTCTTGTGGGCGCCGTCATTGAAGATGACGCAGTTGGTGAGCATTTCCATTACCGAGCATCCGTCGTGGAGGGCGGCCGCAGTCATTATCTCTTCATTCAGTTTCAATTCAACGTCCAGGCTGCGCGCAAAGAAGGTGCCCTTCGCACCAAGCACAAGGGACCCGGGATTGAACGGGTGCTCCACAGTACCGTAAGGCGAAGTCTTGGTGATTGCGCCGAATTTCGATGTCGGACTGTACTGGCCTTTCGTGAGGCCGTAGATCTGGTTATTGAAGAGGATGATGTTGATGTCGATATTACGGCGTATGGCGTGGATGAAATGGTTGCCGCCAATGGCGAGCGCATCGCCGTCGCCGCAGGTCTGCCATACCGTCAGCCACGGATTGGCCACCTTGATGCCGGTGGAAATGGCGGTGGCGCGGCCGTGGATGCTATGGAAACCATAGGTATCCATATAGTATGGAAGTCGTGAAGAGCATCCGATGCCGGATACGACCACATAGCGTTCCTTGTCATAGTTAAGGGCCTGGCTCACCTTTGGGAGCGCCCTCTGAAGAGAAGCGAGGACAGCGTGGTCACCACAACCCGGGCACCAGCGCACTTCCTGGTCACTCTTGAAATCCTTGAATGTCAAATTTGCCATATCCTACATCTCCTTTTTGATTGCCTCGATGAGCTCGCTCACGAGGAATGGTTGACCCTGGACCTTTCCGTATTTGCGGAAAGTATACTGCGGATAAAGCCCCTGCAGGTAGCTTGCAAACTGTCCGCTGTTCAGCTCACACACAAGGAACTTCTTGTAGTGGGAGAAAATTTCCGCCGTGTTCGGCGGGAGAGGATTGATATAGTCGAAGTGGGTGTAAGCCACAGGGACGCCTTCTTCCTGCAAATCATGGATGGCGCTGGCGATGTGGCCGTATGTGCCGCCCCAGCCGAGAACGAGCAGTTCTCCCTCCTGCGGGCCGCGGACAACCAGGTCCGGAAGGTCCTTCGAAATCAATTCAACCTTCTTCGCGCGCTCGCGAACCATGGTTTCGTGGTTCTGCGGATCGGTCGAAAGCACTCCGGCGTGATTCTTCTCGAGACCGCCTACGCGATGCTCAAAACCTTTCTGACCCGGGAGCGCCCACCGTGGAACCATTGTTTCAGGGTCTCTCTCGAAAGGCTTGAATCTTTCACCTTCAGGCAACACCCCGGACACGAATGGCGGATGTATCTCAGGATAGTCCTTCATCCACGGGATGAGCCAAGGCTCACTGCCGTTGCCGAGGAAGCCTTCTGAAAGGAGGAGTACCGGAGTCATATGCTCAAGGGCGATCTTTGCGGCCATAAAGGCGGCAAAGAAGCAGTTAGCCGGTGAATGTGCGCAGATTACAGGGATCGGACATTCACCATTACGGCCATAAAGCGCCTGGTTGAGGTCTGTCTGCTCCGTCTTGGTAGGCAGGCCGGTGGAAGGGCCGCCGCGCTGTACATCAACGACAACGAGCGGCAGCTCGGCCATGACGGCCAGTCCGAGAGCTTCACTCTTGAGCGAAAGGCCCGGACCGGAGGTCGTTGTGACTGCAAGGTTGCCTGCGAACGCAGCACCGATTGCAGTGCAGATGCCGGCAATCTCATCCTCAGCCTGAAGCGTCTTGGCTCCGAGGCTCTTATGAAGGGCAAGCTCTTCAAGGATGGCTGTCGCCGGAGTGATCGGGTAAGAGCCGCAGAAAAGAGGCAGTCCCGACTTCTCCGAAGCAGCAAGAAGACCCCAGGCAATCGCCTGGTTGCCGGTCACATTTCTATATGTTCCCTTCTTGGCTGACTTGACAGGCTCGATTGTATATGTATTCGGGATGGCCTGGACGTTGGCTGCATAGTTAAAACCGTCATCGAGGACTTTCTTGTTCGGAGCGATCACCTCCGGATGCTTCTTCGAGAACTTCTTTTCGAGGTAATCGTAGACCGGCTGGAGAGGGCGGTTGAAGATGTAGCACGCGATACCGAGCGTGAACATATTCTTGCATTTGAGGATGGACTTCTGGTCCATCCCGCTGTCTTTCAAGCTCTCCTTCGTCATCGTGGTGATAGGCGCGATGATGAGTGTCCTGTCTTCTACTGATAGTTCCGTGAACGGATTGTCTGTCGTGAAACCGGCTTTCTTCATGCCTGCGTCATCAAATGCATCCTCATCGACGAGGATCATCGCGTGACGCTTGCACCACTTGGCATTGGCCTTGAGCGCTGCAGGGTTCATTGCAATGAGCATATCGCAGAAGTCGCCGGGAGTGGCCACCTCTTCACTGCCGATATGAACCTGAAAACCGGATACGCCTGAAACCGTACCGTGCGGAGCACGGATTTCGGCAGGGTAGTCCGGGAACGTTGCAAGTCCGTTGCCATAGATTGCCGACATGTCCGCAAAGAGCGAACCGGTGAGCTGCATACCGTCACCGGAATCTCCTGCAAACCTTATCACGACATCTTTGGTGTCAATGACTTTATGTTGCATTATTCTTTATGTGGTTTGATTGGTTTGTACAATTTATAAAGACCGGCACACTGTACCGGTCTTTGCATATGGGTCATTGCAGTACTACTGCTGTGCGGCCTGGGCCTGAGCCTGGAGTTCCGCCTGAAGAGCCTCAAGTGTGCGGTCGGCAGCGATATTGAGGGCCTTGCGCGCTGCAGGTGTAAGGTCTGTGCTCTGTGCAGGGTCAACATAAAGAGCTGTGGAAATATCGAATACAAAGATGTATCCGCCTTCCTTTGCGAGGTCCTGGACTGTCTTGTTGGCCTTCTCATAGATAGGGGCCATAAGCTGCTGTTCCTGCTGCTGGAGTTCTGCCTGTACTGACTGGCCGAATTCCTGGATGCGCTGCTGGATCTCGGTGAGTTCCTTCTCCTTGCTCTCGCGGATGGACTGAGTCCAGGTGGAAGCCTTCTGCTGATACTGGCTGTACTTGGTGTTGAATTCCTCAACCATCGCCTGATATGTCTCCTGTGCCTCATTGTTTGAAGCGGTCATTGTAGCACGGGCCTGGTCAGCCTCAGGGCAGAGCTGGACAAGCTCTGAGAAGTTGACGTGGGCGAACTTCTGCTGAGCGAAGCCAGCCACTGAAACGAATGCCATAGCGGCGATCAAAAGAACCTTTTTCATAATTGTATGCATTAAATAGTAATTCAATTAAAATTGTTGGCCGATAACGAAATGGAACTGGCTGCCACCACTCTTGGCATCATCAAATCCGTAGCCCCAGTCCACACCGAGAAGACCAATCATCGGTAAGAAGATGCGAACACCGACTCCAGCGCTGCGTTTGATTTGGAAAGGATTGAAATCTCTGATGTCCGACCAGCAGTTACCGCCCTCGAGGAAGCCGAGGACAAAGATGGTTGAAGACGGCTGGAGCATCACAGGATAACGGAGTTCCACGGTGAATTTGTCATATACGTTGCCCGCGTAAGAATAACCGGATGAGTTATACTGAGACGGGAGATACGGTGTGAGCGAGTAGTTCTCATAACCTCGCAGCGCAATCACCTCGTTGCCGTATGTGCTGTAACCGGACATACCGTCACCGCCGACGAGGAAACCCTCGAACGGAGAATAACCCCACTTGCGGTTGTAATAGCCCACATAGCCGAACTGCGCGCGCGTCATGAGGATGAGGTCGCCGATGATCCTGGTATAATGGGTGGCGTTGAACTTCCACTTGTGATATTCGATCCACCTGTATCGGTCGGCAGCGCTCCAATTGTCATAGTTCACATCCTTGTAGTTTGCCACCGCAACCTTTTCGCCCTTGTCGTTGAAGTCGAACTTGCGGAACAGGGAGTATGGAGGAGTGAGCTGGAGGGAGAAGCTCATATCAGAGCCCTGACGAGGGAATATCTGCTGGTCGGTGGAGTTCCTCGCAAGGGTAAGGGTGTAGCTGAGGTTGTTGGAGATACCGTCATCGAAGATGAAGTATCCTGAATACCAGTTCGTAAGCTTGTAGGTCTGCCAGCTGAGTCCGTGATACAGTATGAAGTAGTTGTCAGGCCATTTCAGACGGTTACCCAGCGATGCCGAGAATCCGTACACCTCCATCATACGGTCGCTGTTGAGGATATTGAGGGCGATGTATGAATTGGTCTGGCGTGTGTAATACAGACCGAGGTTGAGCGACATAGGCTTCTTGCCGGTGAGCCAAGGCTCGGTGAAGCTGGCGGAAAGCGAGGTATAGTACGTACCATTGGTCTGGAAACGGAATGACAGCGTCTGTGCGTCACCGAGAGGAACGGGCCTCCAGGCGTGTTTCTCGAACATACGGTGAGTCGAGAAGTTGTTGAAGCTCACACCCACTGACGCGACGAAAGTGTTGCCGCCCCAACCTCCTGAGACCTCCAATGTAGAAGAAGGCTTCTCAGTTACGTTATAGACTATGTCGACGGTATTGTTCAGCGCGTTAGGAATGAGAGACCAACCGGTGTGAGGGTCTGCGATAGCCTCGGCATCGAACTGTCCGAGAGAAGAGATCTCACGGATGGAGCGCTCGAAATCCGACTGGCTGTAGAGGTAACCCGGGCGGGTGAATATCTGACGGCGCACGACCTTCTCATTGGTAAGGTCATTGCCGTTGATGACGATGTTGTTCAGGGTCGCCTGCTTGCCCTCCGAGATACGTACCTCGACATCCACCGAGTCATTCTGTATATTGGTCTCGACAGGTGTCACGTTGAAGAACAGGTAACCGTTGTCGCGATAAAGCTTGGAGACATCCAGCTCATTCTGCTTGCCACCGCCGTAAAGGCGCTTTTCCATAGTCACGAGATCATATACATCACCTTTCTTGACCTGAAGCACCTGGTTCAGAGCGTCGGATGAATATACGGAGTTGCCGGTCCACTGGATATCGCGAAAATAATATTTATCTCCCTCATCGAAAACAAGATCGATTCCGAGCTTGTTCGGCTCGACGTAGTAGATGGAGTCACGTACAAGACGGGCATCGCGGTAACCGGCCTCGTTGAAGGCGCTCAATGCGGCTTTCTTGTCGTTGAGATATTCCTTCTGGTCGAATTTCTTGCTATGGAAGAAGTTGTATATCTTGGCGGACTTGGTCTTCTTCATCTCCTTGGCGATCTTGAACTCCTTCACGTGCTCGTTACCGATGAAATTGATGTTCTTGATCTTGACCTTCTCACCCTTGTCAACCACGAAATTCACGCGGATCGCGTTCTTTACGACAGAATCCTTCTGGACTTCAGCCTTGACCTGGCACTTGAGGAAACCTTTTTCGTAATAATACCTCTTGATGATATCGCAGGAAGTCTTGTCGACATACTCGGAAAACTCACCGCCGCGGCGCAGGTTCAACCGGTCCTGGAGATCCTTCTTCTCGCCGGACTTGATTCCGGTGAACGTCCATCGCGACATACGCGGACGCTCCACGATGGCGACTGTGAAATACGCCGTATCGAGGGCCGCCGGGGAAGAAGCCACCTTCACGCTGTCGATATTGACGGCCACGTCCTCAAAGAACCTCTGAAGCCAGAGCCGCTTGACGATGTTGGACATCTCTTCGCTCGGCACGGTAACTTCCATACCAGGCTGGAGGCCTGTCTGGGAGACGATCTGCTCATCGCTGAAATAGTGATTCCCTTCCGCTGCGATCCCGCCTACGACATATTTCTTCGGACGGTTATAGTCCACCTCGACGGGCTCCTGCGCAAAGGCTGAAAGTGCCAGCAGGGCCAGTGAAAGGATGGATATTGTCCGCTTTAAAATCATAATCTGTAAAATAGTCCGCAAATATACACGAATTATTTGACTTTTCCGAAACGTCTGTCACGTGAGGAAAACTCCTCGATCGCCTCGTAAAACTGCTCCTTACGGAAATCGGGCCAGAGAGTGTCGGTAAAGACGAACTCGGTATAGGCCGACTGCCAGAGCAGATAATTGCTTAGCCTTTTCTCGCCGGAAGTCCTTATTAGCAGATCCGGATCCGGGATGCCGTCCGTAACGAGATAGTGGCTGAAATCCTCTGCATCAAAACTTTTCTCCGGATGGTTCATCAAATCGTGTGCCATCTTTTCAGCCGCCTGCAGAATATCCCACTTGCCGCTGTAGCTGAGGAAGAGAATCATCGTGAAGCCGGTATTGGATGCAGTGCCGGCCATTATCTTGTCAATGGTGGCATTCAGGCCGGCTGACAGCCTTGCCCTGTTGCCCAGGACCATGAAGCGGACATTATGCTTCTGGAAATTGTCGAATTCCCCCACCATAGCCTTGGCCATCAATCCCATAAGCGCATCCACCTCCGCCTCCGGACGTCCCCAGTTCTCTTCTGAGAAGGCATAGAAGGATGCGTATGGAATTTTCCATTCCACGCAGCATTCCATTACGGCACGGACACTCTCGACACCTTCGAAATGTCCGAAAACCCTTTCTTTTCCCCTCTCTTTGGCCCAGCGGCCGTTACCGTCCATGATGATGGACACGTGTGTCGGAATCGTACTCGGAGCTTTCATAGACTAATTGTTGGAGTTTCTTACATCCTCACCCCAATGCAGCCTCTCGCGGAGTGCATTGTAAAAGTTTGCCTTCGTAAGGCGGAGCCTCTTGAGACTCCTGTCGGCGGCACCTATGGTGATGACGGCATCGGTCGGGATGGTGAATGTCCTGTTGTCCATCGTGAAGATCGCATTGTCTTCGCGCGAGCGCAGGGTGATGCGGACCACCGAAGTGGACGGAACCACCAGCGGACGGACGTTAAGGTTATGCGGAGACACGGGGGCGACGATGAGGACGTGGGCGTCAGGCGAGCAGATAGGGCCGCCGATGCTTAATGAATAGGCGGTGCTTCCTGAACTGGTGGCCACGAGAATGCCGTCAGCCCAATATGTCGGGAGCGGCACACCGTCGACCGACACGTCAACGCCCAGCATCGAAGCGCCAGACCTCATCACGGTCGTCTCGTTCAGCGCATACGGCCAGAAATCCTCCCTGATGCCCTGTGCATCGACGTGAAGCAATTCCCGGCTTTCCACTGAAAACCCGTCGTCAAGCAACGCTTTCACCACATCGTCAGGCTTGTTCTCGGAAAGGAATCCGAGACGGCCGAGATTGACACCGACGACCGGCAGGTCCGCGGGTACCGCCAGCCGGGCGGCAGACAGGAAGGTGCCGTCACCGCCAAAGCTCAGAAGAGCGTCGGTCCCGGCTTGGATATCTTCCGGCAAAACGGCTTCATAGACGGAACAGCCGGCATCCTTGAGACTGCAGAGCAGACCTTCAAGGCGGGCGTCGTCGCGCAGCTTTTGATTATGGATAAACCAGGCGAATTTCATAATGGACTTCAAATTTAGCACATTATTTAGATATTTAAACAGAATTGAGTACTTTTGTACTGACAAAGTCAGTATAAAAATGACCAGATTAAGCGTTAATATCAACAAGATTGCGACAATACGCAACGCACGCGGCGGCAATATGCCGGATGTCACGAAAGCAGCGCTCGACTGCGAGCGTTTCGGAGCGGAAGGCATCACCGTCCACCCGCGTCCGGACGAACGCCATATCAGATATTCCGACGTTCGTGAAATCCGCCCTCTCCTTAAGACGGAATTCAATATGGAAGGCAACCCGACGGGCAGTTTCACCGCCCTCGTATGCGAAGTCGTTCCTGATCAGGTCACCCTCGTTCCGGACGCACCGGATGCCATAACCTCCAATGCCGGCTGGGATACCGTGAGCAACTATGCTTTTCTGTCACGGCTGTGCAGCACATTCCGCGACAGGGGCATCAGGACATCGATTTTCATCGACCCTGACCCGAAGATGGCGGAAGGCGCAGCCCGCTGCGGAGCCGACCGTGTCGAACTCTATACCGCCGGCTATGCCGCAACTTACCCTCTCGACCGCGAGAAGGCCATCGAACCTTATCTGGCGACAGCCGAGAAGGTCCGCGAACTCGGGCTCGGACTCAACGCCGGCCACGACCTGTCGCTCGAGAATCTCGAATATTTCATCCGCACGATACCGTGGGTGGACGAAGTCAGCATCGGGCACGCACTCGTATGCGACGCGCTATATATGGGTCTTGAATCAACTATCGCCGCATATCTTGGCAAGATTCGGAATTTTTAACTATTTTTGCCCCTCAATACGGAATATAACAATCTAAAATAGAAATGAAAAAGTCAACTCTCATCGTCAGCACCGTTGCCGCCATCTGCGCCATCGCTCTGATTACTCCAGCCTGCACCAGCAACAACACCAGCAACGTCAAGGCCGCTGCAGACTCAACCATCGCTCCCGGTTCCATCGTTTATTTCAATCTCGATACCGTTCTCCAGGATTACGATATGGCGAATGATCTCCGCAGCGTTGTCGAAACCAAGGTGAACAGCATCAATCAGGAAGTCACCCGTCGTGGTAACAAGCTTGAGAAGGACATCCAGGCTTTCCAGGACAAGATGAACAAGGGCCTCCTCACCCAGTCAACATACGAGGTGCAGAGCCAGAAGCTCGCTCAGCAGCAGCAGGAATTCGAGGCTTACGCCAACCAGAAGCAGAATGAGATCCTCGAAGAGCAGAACGTGATGATGAACCAGATCGCTGACGCCATCAAGACTTTCGTTGACTCATACAACGAGGGCAAGGGATACGCATTGATCATCGCCACCCAGGGCGCCATCCTCCCTGCACCGGTCGTCACCGGAGATCCTGCACTTGACATCACCGACGACATCCTCGAAGGTCTCAACGCAGAATACGTAAAGTCAAAGGGCCAAAACGAGTAAATCTTGAAAATAGCCATTCTATCGTGCTTTTACCCGTTCAGGGGAGGAATTGCTCAGTTTAATGCCAACCTTTTCAACGAACTGAGCGCCTCGTGCGATGTGAAGGCTTTCAATTTCAAAAGACAATATCCCGGACTTCTTTTCCCGGGGAAAACGCAATACGTTGCAAAAGACGACAAGGCCGTGTCCGTAGAGTCAACCCCTCTGCTGGACACGGTCAATCCGTTTAACTGGATACGCACCGCCAGGACTATCCGCAAATGGAAGCCCGATGTACTGATCCTCCGCTACTGGATGGCATATTTCGCGCCTTCGTTCGGCTACATCGCCCGCAATGTCGGAAAGGACTGCAAGGTCGTGGCCATCCTCGACAACGTGACACCGCACGAAGAGCATTTCTTTGACAAAGCATTCACGAAATACTTCATCAACGGGATACACTCCTGCGTGACCCTTTGCGACGAAGTAGCCAGAGACCTCGCAAGGTTCCGCACCGACATACCGCACATCACCCTTCCGCACCCGGTTTACAACCATTTCGGAGAAAGGATCGGCAGGGAGCAGGCGGAAAAGGAACTCGGTCTCGAAGCCGGCAAGAAGAATCTGCTGTTTTTCGGTCTGATACGCGACTACAAGGGACTTGATATACTGCTTCGCGCCTTTGACAACCTGGACGACAGTTATCAGCTCATCGTAGCCGGCGAGCCTTACGGATCCTTCGACAAGTACAGCCAGATCATCGACGCCAACCGCAACAAGGAGCGCATCCATCTGTTCCTGAACTACATTCCGGACGATGAGGTCAAACGCTATTTCTGTGCCGCCGATGTGGCCGTACTGCCTTACAGGGGAGCGACCCAAAGCGGCATCAGCAACATAGCCAACCATTTCGAACTGCCGATGATCGTAACCAACGTAGGCGGTTTGAAGGAAACCATCGGTGACAGGGGCACCGGGCTTGTCTGTGATTTCTGCAGCCCGGCCTGCATATCGGATGCCATCAAAGAATATTTTGCCGATCCGCTCAAACGCGACGGATATGTCGGGTGCATACGGAAGGAAAATGAAAACCTAAGTTGGAACAGTTTCGCCGAGAACCTGGTCAACTTTATAGAAAACAATTAGAAGTGAAGAAGTTAGCAGTTATATTATCCCTCCTGCTGATAAGTTGCGCAAGCGCATCAGCCCAATGGTATGTCGTTTCCGGTATGCACAGGATTGACAGCAAGTCCCCATCGGCAGGCGATGCCGGATCCACCCGGGAAGAGAATGACGATCAGGCAGCGGCCATAGGTACTGAAGACCGTCTTGACGAAAAGGAAGAGACCGTCAATTCACCTTTCACCCTCGTGATGCCGGACGCTCTCCACGTCGGACTCGTGCTTCCTTTCCAGATTGGAACAAAAGCCAACTCGAACTTCCTTGAGATGTATAGCGGCGCACTTCTGGCGGTCAGGGATTTCGGATCCCGCGGAAAAAAGATTGAGGTCTCCGTCCTGGACAAAAGTGAGCCGGGCACACCGCTTTCTTCAGAATTCCTGGAAGACAATCATCTCGTCATCGGACCGGTAAACGCCGAGGACATCCAGACAGCGCTTGAGATATGCCCTGCCGACCGTTTTCTCGTCTCCCCTCTCGACCCGAAGGCGGCTGTCCTTGCCGAAAGCGACAGGCTGATCCAGGCACCTTCACACTGGGCACACCAGGCTGACGAAATCATTGAATGGATCAGCCACGACACTTCCTGGCAGGATGAAATCGTTCTTGTCCGCGACACTTCCGACACGGATGCAGAACAGGCTGCATATCTCGTTTCCAGGCTCGTGGCTTCAGGAAAGAAATTCAGGACCGTCAGCAACATCCAGGATTTCACTCCCGTACAGAATGGCGTTTCACGCTTCCTGATTGCATCGAACCACGATTCCTTCATCAACACCACCGTCCGCACATTGGGGATTCTTGCGAGCAAATACAGCAACATCACGCTGTACGGCACATCAAAGGTCCGCAACTCTTCAGGTATCGACCCGGAACACCTTTACAATCTCGGCCTGCACTATACCACAAGCTATTTCATCGATTACGAGGACCAGAAGGTCAAGGATTTCATCTATGCATATCGCGCGCTTTACAAGCAGGAGCCGGGTCAGTTCGCATTCCAGGGATATGACATATTGCACTACTTCCTGAATGTCCTCTCAAGATATGGTGAGGAGTGGTACAAAAAACTCCCGGAATATTCCGAGAGAGGCCTGCAAAGCGATTTCAGATTTGAGGATTCCGACACCGTCGGCAATATCAACACCGCTGTCCGCAGGGTGCTTCTGGGTAAAGATCTGTCAGCAGTTATCCAATAACGATTTTGCATTGGCCACTGCAGCGTCAGTAATGGTAGCCCCGCTCAAAAGGCGGGCTATTTCATTTACACGCTGCGCACCCTCGACCTTGCGGATGGATGAGTGAGCGACGCCGTCTGCACCGATTTCCTTGGAGACAACATAATGGGCGCTGCCCTTTGCCGCAACCTGGGGAAGATGCGTGATCGAGAAGACCTGCATATCCCCGCCCATACGGCATATCATCCGTCCCATCTTGTCGGCCACACTGCCGCTGACGCCCGTATCAATCTCGTCGAAGATAAGCGTCGGCATCCCGACGAACTTCGCCATCATAGCCTTGAGGCAAAGCATTATGCGCGATATCTCACCGCCGGATGCGCATTTCGAGACATCCTGGGGATTCGCACCTGTTGCAGAGAAAAGGAAGGCAGCTGCATCCTTGCCGCACGCACCGGGAGCACAAGGTTGCACGCTGACCGAGAATGCCGACCGGTCAAGTTCAAGGAAACGAAGGTCATCAAGGATCGCGTCCGCGAACCCGCCGGCAGATGCAGTTCTCCTCGAGTGCAGCTCTTCGCAAAGCCTGTCATATCTGATTGTGGCAGACGCCACTTCTTTTTCAAGGTCCTCGATGCGCTCCGCGAGCGTATCGTTGTCGGAAACAGCATTGGCAAAGCCGTCGCGTACCGAGACAAGCTCCTCAACGGTATTGCATCCGTGCTTCTTCAGCAGAGTATAGAGCAGCGACAGACGATTGTCAACGGCCTCAAGGTGCTCCGGGGACAGGTCTATCTTCCTGTCCAGGGAACCGACCTCGGAGCTGATGTCCTCAAGCTCTATCCGCGAGGACTCGAGACGCCCGGCAAGGTCCGAGGCTTCAGGAAGGAATTTCGCCAGTCTTTCCAGCTGACGCTGGGCTTCACGCAGGCCAGCGGCAATGCCGGCACGGTCGTCCGACGAAGGGTCGAACAGGTCAGACACAGCCGACAGAGCCTCCTTTATCTGCTCTGCACCGGCAAGGCTTTTCTGCTCCGCCTCCAGTTCTTCAAGTTCTCCCGCCCTGAGGCCAGCCGCTTCAAGCTGCCTGTATTGGGCTGACACATAATCACTCTCCGCATCCGCTCTCTGAAGTTTGTCTTTCAGGGATGCAAGCTGCGAACGGAGCCCCTGCAGGTTCTGCCATTCAGAACGGCACCCGGCGACAAGTTCTGCATTCCCCGCATAATGGTCCAGGATGGACAGTTGGAAAGCGTGGTCCGTGAGAAGCAGGCTCTTGTGCTGGGAATGAACGTCAACCAGAGACGCGGACAGATCGGCAAGAAGCTGTACGGTGACAGGGCAGTCATTGACGAAACAGCGGGAGCGTCCGGACCGGTTGACCACACGTCGGATAATCAGGTGACCGTCATCCCATTCGACATCGTTTTCGTCCAGCAGGGACCTTACCTTTTCATCGGCACCGTCAAACTCGGCTTCGACCACACAGCTGTCCTTGCCGTCCGAGATCATCGTGGCATCCGCTTTCGCACCCGCCACAAGCGACAATGCACCG
Source organism: Bacteroidales bacterium (assembly GCA_024401695.1). GTDB lineage: Bacteria > Bacteroidota > Bacteroidia > Bacteroidales > UBA932 > Cryptobacteroides. The sequence goes on along the minus strand of JAKSKN010000002.1, from coordinate 9,263 downwards.
AGAAGGATGGACTTGCCCGCTCCGGTCTGTCCCGTAATAATGACCAGACCCTCCGGAAAAGAGATATCCAGAGAGTCTATCAGTATATAATTCTCAATATGAAGGGAGCCAAGCACGAGCTTAGTCTTCCTGTGCCACGCGATAGTACAGTTCGCCTTCTTCGAACTCGGAAATAGCTACAAGGTCCGGTTTAGGCTGACGCTCATAGTACTTTGATATCTCTATCTGCTCCTTGTTCTCAAAGACTTCGTCCATCGTGTCACGCTCACCGCGGAAGTCCTCGAGTTTCTTCGCGAGTTCCTTCTTTTCTGCAAGCGCAATCTGGTTTGCTCTCTTGGAGAGAATGACTACAGTTTCATAAATGTTGCCCGTAGGCTCTGCGAGATACTTGATGTCTCGCGTGACAGTGTTTGTCGGTACTTTCTTTTCCATATCAAATGTACGAAACGCAGTGTTCCGAAAGTTTCATTATTTTCCTTTCAACTTGTTATAGATGCTGTCAAGTTCTTTCCTGTACGGCGATTCCGGATATTCACCGATGAAGTTCAGGTAGTCATCCTCGAAGATGAGGTAGCGCTCCTTCTGCTTCTCCCTGGTGCTGTTCAAGGCATAATTATACGACGACATCGCCGAATAATAGAGGATGTCCTCACGATAGACATTGTCGGCGTCTTCCTTAAGGATGTTCTTGAATGCGACCCTCGAGGCCTTGTAATCCTCCATCTTGTAATAGAGTCTGGCATTTTCGTAGGCCTTGCGGTCAAGCCTCTCGTTCAAGTCCCTGATCATATTGCGGCATATGTCGGCATTGGCTCCCCTGGGATTGTCGCGAAGATATTCCGTAATGGCCTGGATGGCCCTGTATGTAGGGGTCTGGTCAAGTTCGTATCGGAGCGTTGACCTGTACAGGCAATCCACGTGGAGGAAAGTCGCCGATTCAATGAACGGGCTGCGGGGGAACGCGGAGATGAAGTCGGAAAAATTGGTCTCCGCCGTCTGGAAATCCTCGAGACTGTAATTGCAGAGGCCCCAATAATAACGGACCGTATCGTCCCTGGACGTGCCTGACGTAAGGACAGAGAGGTTCTCGAAGAGGGATGCCGCCTTGGAATATTTCCCCTTGTTGAAATAATCGAACGCGGCCTTGTACTTGGCTTCGGTGTCATTGCCGGCAAGAAGGAGGTCGTACTCGGTCTTGCAGGAATTGAGAGTTGCAAGCGCAAGGGCCAGAATCGCGAATAATCTGATATTTTTCATCTTTTCAAGTATTTTTCCGCATCAAGCGCAGCCCTGCAGCCGGAAGCGGCGGCATTGATGGCCTGACGATAATGTGGGTCCTGGACGTCACCTGCGGCGAACACACCCTCTATGTTGGTCCGGCTGTCGCGGCCGTTAGTGACAATATAGCCGTTCTCATCGGTATCTATCCACTTCGCGAAGAGGTCGGATTGCGGATGGTGGCCGATTGCGACGAAGAACCCGTCCACAGCTATATCAAAAACCTCGCCATCTTTTCTTATGACGCTGACTCCGGTCACCCCGTTTGCATCGCCAAGCACCTCGCGGGTATTGCAGTTCCAGAGGATTTCAATGTTTGCGGTATTGCGTACACGCTGCTGCATAGCCTCAGATGCGCGGAGGGCATCGCGACGGACGATCATATAGACCTTGCGGCAAAGTCCGGCAAGGTAGGTCGCCTCTTCGCAGGCCGTATCGCCTCCGCCCACAACGGCGACATCTTTCTTTCTGTAAAAGAAGCCGTCGCAGGTCGCACAGGCAGACACTCCCATCCCCTTGAATTTCTGCTCGGACGGAAGACCGAGGTAGCGGGCGGTCGCACCCGTGGCGATGATGACTGCATCAGCGGAGATCCGTTTCTCCCCATCAACCGTAAAGGCAAAAGGCCTTGAGCCGAGATCGACCTCGGTGACCACGCCCCTGCGGATGTCGGCTCCAAGCTTCACGGCCTGCTCGCGCATTCCGTTCATAAGCTGGTTGGCATCGACCCCGCCCGGGAACCCCGGGAAGTTTTCGATGACGGTTGTCGTGGTCAGCTGTCCGCCGGGCTCATTGCCCTCGTAGAGCACAGGCTCCAGAGCAGCCCTGGAAGCATATATCGCAGCGGTGTAACCCGCAGGGCCGCCGCCGATGATAAGGCATTTTACGTGTTGATTTTCCATAAGCTTACAAATATAGTAATTTTTGCAAATTACTTATTTTGAATTATTAAAAATTAAAGCTAGCTTTGGCAACGATATGAGAAACAAGGCCAAGAAATTCACCGATATGGAGAAATTCAGGAAGATCCTGAAGGAAGAAGGGCTCAAGGCCACGCCTCAGCGCATAGCCGTCCACGAAGCCATGATGGCCCTGACGCACGCCAGCGCCGACTCCATAGCCGAATACATTGCAGAGCACAGCAGCACCGAAATCACCGTCGCATCCGTATACAATATTCTGGAACAGCTTTCTTCACTGAAGATATACAGTTTCCGGCTCAGCTCCAACAACAAGAAATACTACGACATCGCGACCTTCGACCACATCCATCTGTACGACTCAAAATCGCACGAATACAAGGACATCCTCGACGAAGAGGCCATCCGTCTGGTGGAATCGCATTTCAAAGGGAAAAAATTCAGGGGATACAAGATCGACTCTATCGATATCCAGCTGGTGGCACATCCTACAAGAAGGGCCAAGATCCAAGGCTAGAGTTCCTTGCGCCATCTTGCCAGGGGGATGTTCAGCTGGCTGCGGTACTTCGCTATAGTGCGGCGGGCGACCTTATATCCGCGTTTTTCCATTTCGACAACGAGCTGTTCATCCGTGAACGGCTTCTTTTTGTTTTCACCGTCAACGCACTCCCTGAGCGCCTTCTTCAGCTCGCGCGTCGACACTTCCTCACCCTCGCTGTTCTCCATACCTTCAGAGAAGAAATACTTGAGCGGATAAATGCCGAAATTGGTTTCTATGTATTTGCTGTTGACCACGCGGGAAATGGTCGAGATATCGAATCCAGTCTTTTCAGCTATGTCTTTCAGGACCATAGGGCGGAGGCTTGCCTCATCGCCGTCGGCAAAATAGTCACGCTGATAGTCCAGGATAGCCTGCATTGTCTTCTGAAGCGTATTCTGCCGCTGCTTCAAAGCCTCGATGAACCACTTGGCGGAATCCAGCTTCTGACGGATGAAAGTGGCGGCTTCCTTCTGCTCGCGCTCCGAAGACCCCTTCGAGTCAAGCAGAATGTCAGCATATTTCTTGTTGACGTGGAGTTCAGGCACGCTGAACCGCGGCATGCTGAAGGTCAGTTCACCGTCGGTGTCATTCAATATGAAATCAGGGATGACCTGCTGTGCCTGGTCGTCATAGTTGTCATCGACCTGTCCGCCCGGGGCGGGGTTCAATTTGACTATTCGTCCCATAGCAGCCTTCAGGCGGGTTTCGTCAAGGCCGAGGTGGGACATTATCTTCTGAAAATGCTTGTTCGAGAATTCAGCGAATTCCTTGTCGAGGATTTCAACCGCATCACGGACTTCCTGACAGTCCTTCATATTCCGCAACTGGATGAGAAGGCATTCGCGGAGGTCGCGTGCTCCGACACCTGCCGGCTCGAAATCCTGGACCACCGTCAGCATCCGTTCAACCTCCTCCACATCCGTCACGATACCGGCACGGAAGGCAATGTCATCCACCAGCGATTCCAGATCGCGGCGGAGATAGCCGTCGTCATCCAGCGAGCCGATAATGAACGCCGCGACATCGTGTTCCTGCTGGCTGAGGGAGCGGAATCCCAACTGCTGCATCAGGCTCTGGGAGAAGCTCTGTTTTACTGAAAAGGTATTGTATTCAGGACGGGGGTCCTTGCCCCAGTTGTTGACTTTAAGCTTGTATGGGGCGATATCGTCATTTTCCTTGAGCTCCTCGATGGAGATGTCCTTATTCTCATCGTCCTTTTCGGAAGCCGAAGATTCATCGAGAACGGGGTTTTCCTCCAGCTCGGCACGTATCCTCTGCTCCAGTTCCTGAATCGGGAGCTCGATGAGCTTGATCGTCTGGATCTGAAGCGGTGAAAGCTTCTGTGTCTGCTTGAGTTCTAATCCCTGTTTGAGCATTATTCCTCGATCAAAGGTGCGGCAACGGTCGTCGTGTCAACAGCGACGGTGCTGACTTTGCCTATTGCCGGATATTTGAATTTATCCCGCATAACGGAGGCTGCCGGAAAATTACCCTTTATGGCACGGGCGAAATTCTCTGCTTCAAGCCTCGTGCGGAAATTGCCGGCCACCACCCTGAAATTCGGGCTGCTGTAAATTCGGTAAGCCAGGACGCCCGGGTACAGTTTCCGGAATGATTCAAGGACGCGAGCGGACTGCGAACGGGCTGATTGTGAGCTGCCCACGTAAAGCCTGACACGATAGCCGTTGAATTGCTTCCTCTCATTGCTTGAGATCTGATTGTCAAGGGCGGAAGCGATTTCGGCAGATTGGTTCAGACTGACATTGGACGGCATAACATCATATATGGTCCTGTTGACCAGGGTCGAGTCGGCAAGTCGCATCGTTTCGTCCTCAAGGACATCGTCCACGTTCTGGGCACGCAGACAGAATCCGGACAAAACAGCCAGGGCAGTTATGAGTAAAGCCTTTTTCATTCGTCTTTTTTCATATAATCCGAAATGCGGATATCTTTCAGCTCAAGTTTCTTGCCAACTCCGCCACGGAGCGCAAGCTTGCCGTTGACGTCAACCGTAAGCTTGTCAAATGCAAGTGACGTGCCATTGATGAGGTTGAGCAGCTCGAACGGGTTGAAACCCTCGGCTATGGTACCGCGGACCGGGATTGTGTACACTTTGTCACAATTGCCGGCTACTATGAGCTGGTCAGCGGTCAGATGGAGGCAAGGCTTGCCGTCCAGTTTGAGAGTACCTATGACATCGGTGGCTTCAAAGGCGACCAGAGGGTTATGGATCCCAACCCTGACCGTCGCATCAAGTTCAGATGTACCGCTAGGTGTAATAGACACGATTTCGAAGGAAGTGACACCGAGTTCCTTGACCTTGTTGCACCCGACACTCATCAGGAGTGCCGCAAGTGTACATACAAATAATAATACCTGCTTTTTCATACAATTTACAAATATAAATAAAAACTCTCTATATTTGCCGCATCATATGAAGAAGCTTTACATTGAGACATACGGCTGCCAGATGAATGTAGCCGACACTGAAATTGTATTCTCCATCCTCGGGAAGGAAGGCTTCAGCCGCACAGAAAGCATTGCCGAGGCCGACGTGATCCTTGCCAACACCTGTTCGGTCCGCGACAATGCCGAACAGAGGATATGGGGCAGAATCGAGCAATTCAACATACAGAAAAAGGCCCGCAAGGGTGTCATCATCGGCATACTCGGCTGTATGGCGGAGCGTTTGAAGGACGCTCTGCTGGAATCCGGCAAGGTCGACCTTGTGGCCGGCCCGGATGCCTACCGCCGTCTGCCGGAGCTGCTGTCCGCCGTGTCGGAGGGGCATCCGCAGATCGACGTGATCCTTTCCCGTGAGGAGACCTACGCCGACATTTCACCCGTCCGCATTGATACGAACGGCGTGTCCGCATTCATATCAATAATGCGCGGCTGCAACAATGTATGCTCATATTGCGTCGTTCCTTTCACCCGCGGGGCAGAACGCAGCCGCGACTGGCATTCCATCGTCCGCGAAGCCTGCGAATGCGTTGAGAACGGCTACAAGGAAGTCACCCTGCTGGGGCAGAACGTCGATTCTTACAGATTCGGCGAAGTCAACTTTGCCGGGCTCCTGCGTATGGTGGCCGAAAGCTGCCCGTCGCTCCGTATCCGCTTCTCCACTTCAAACCCTCAGGATATCAGCGACGAAGTGTTGCAGACAATGGCCGGCCACGACAACATCTGCCACCACATCCATCTTCCCGTCCAGTCAGGTTCCGACAGGATGCTGGAAAAGATGCGCCGCCGCTACACCCGCCAATGGTACCTTGACCGTGTCGCCGCAATACGCCGCCATATGCCAGACTGCGCCATTTCGACCGACGTCATCGCGGGATTCTGCTCGGAGACGGAAGAAGACCACAAGGACACACTTTCGCTCTTCGAAGCAGTCGGCTTCGATGCAGCATATATGTTCTATTATTCCGAAAGGCCCGGCACTCTCGCTGCGCGCAAATACCCCGACGACGTCGACATCGAGACCAAGACACGCCGTCTCGAAGAGATCATCGCCCTCCAGAACCGCCTGTCGCTCGAAAGCAACAGGCGCGACCTGGGCAAGGTGATGCGTGTGCTGGTCGAGGGGCCTTCAAAGAAGAATCCGGCCGAGCTCTGCGGACGCGCAGGCTCCAACAAGATGTGCGTCTGGCCGGACACCGTCCACAAGGCCGGCGACTTCGTGGATGTCCGCGTACTGGACTGCACCCAGGCCACCCTGCTCTGCGAGCTGGCATAGCGCTTATGCCTCATAGAGGCTGTCATCCGCAAAAGAGAAGAATTTCCTGTCAGACACGATAACATGGTCAAGCAGGCTGAGGCCCAGCGCGTTGAGCGCTGTCCTCAGGCTCTTCGTGGTTTCTATGTCCGCCTCGCTCGGACGTGGATTCCCGGTGGGATGGTTATGGATCAGTATCATCCCCGAAGCCTTTTTCTCCAACGCAAGGCGCAGGATGCGCGGGACATCTATTATGGTTGACACCCCGTCGCCTACCCCTATCTGCTCCTGCGACAGCAGATAGTTCCCCGCATTCAGGAAAAGCACCCTGGTCTCTTCGTGCGCAAGTCCTTTCAAGCGCGGAGACACAAGGTCGAAGACCATCCTGGCCGTCACTATCGGTGAGCTCGACGCGCCGGAAGCTTCTTCCATAAAGCGTTTGCCAAGCTCAAAGACAGCCATTATTTCAGCAGACTTGCACGGTCCTATCCCGTCGAAGGAAGACAACCAGCCCGCAGATTTGTTGAACAGACCCGCAAGGCTGCCGCCCGCACCAAGCAGACGGCGCGCAAGCTCAAGCGCGCTCTCCCCCTTCGACCCGTTCCTCAGCACAATCGCAAGCAACTCGCCGTTGCTCATCCCGGAAGGCCCGGCAGAAATCATCTTTTCCCGCGGCCTCTCCTCTGCACATAACTCCAACATTTTCATATCGGAGGCAACGGTACGGATAAAAATCGTCAAAAACGCAAGGAATTGTCCCGCGCACTGAAAATTGAAGAATATTATGACCGGTCAGGAATGACTAGTCAATTTTCTCAATTCTGAGTTTCAGGGTCGCCGCGGGGGCGTGAGCTTCGACGATATCGCCTTCCTTCCTGCCCATCAGGGCCTCTCCGATCGGGGATTTCAGGGATATCTTGCCTTCCTGCAGGTTCATCTCGTGGGGGCTCACTATGGTATATGTCATCCTCGCATTATTGGCGAGGTTCGTGAACTCCACCCTGCTGAGCAAGGTCACTTCACCCTTCGGCAGGTTCTTTGTATCGATGACCCGCGAAAACGTCAGGACCTTCTGCAGGAAACGGATGCGGCTGATGGTCTTTGCCTGTGCCCTTCTCGCAGCACGATACTCGAAATTCTCGCTCAAGTCGCCCTGAGCACGCGCCTCGGAAAGCGCATCCTTTATCTTGGGATACTCGACGGAAATCAGATTGTCCAGTTCCGCCGCGATCTCATCGTACCGTTCTTTCGACAGATATTCCATATCCCGCGTTCACAGTCTCTGACCGTCCGGACTATTTCTGAAAGTCGCGTACTGTGTAATAAACCGGTTTGCGCTGGTAATCCTTGTCGTAGAGAAGCGGAAAATTGTTCGCGCCAAGCCAGGAGTCACGGTCGCTGAGGTTCCAGAAAGTAACGCAGGAGAAGTTCTTCTTGTATTTGCGGAGCACCTGGAACAGCTGGTCATACTTGTCCTGCTGCATCTTGGCGATCTCGTCGGTCATCACCTGACCTTCGCCACGGCTGAACTGAAGCTGACCGCCGGCTTCTTCGTTGATACGGATATCGAACTCGGTGATCTGGAGATTGTCAACCAGCTCGAGATACATCTTGATAGCCGTCTCGAAATCCTCGATGGTAGGGTTGTCGAAGATATTGTAGTGGCCCTGCATTCCGATACCTGTGATAGGCGCGCCCTCGCCCTGGAGTTTCTTGACCATATTGTATATATATGTTCTCTTTGCAGGAGTCCAGGCACTGTAGTCATTGTAGAACAGATCGGCAGTCGGATCAGCCTCGTGAGCCCAGATGAAGGCATTCTTGATGAATTCATCGCCACAGAGCTGATATGCCTGCGACTTGCGGAACGAATCTTCGTAAGCAGCGTCCGGCGCATCGGCATCGCTCATCGCCTCATTGACGACATCCCAGCAGTAAACGACATCCTTATAACGGTTTACAACAAAATTGATGTGTGCACGGAGTGAATCGTAGAATTCTTCCTTGGTGGCATCGACATACTTCGGGACCTTGATCATAGGGATCTCCGGTCTCTGACCCGGCTGGAGGTTCTGGCCCTGCTGAGCCATAATCTCGCGGAAGCGGCTCCAGTCCGGCTGTTCCACCATTACTGTGTCGCCCTTTTCGTCAAGTTCGACAATCGCATTGCCGTTCTCGTCGTGTTTCGTAAACATCCAGGTGGAGAACTGGCTGTGCCATACGAGGCAGTGGCCACGCATCTTGATACCGTTCTTGCGGCAGAAGTCCGCAATTGCATCGGCCTGCTCAAGATTCCATACGCCAGGGGCCGGATGGATCTCACCAGGCTTCATGCAGTTCTCGGCGGTGACGCTGTTGTACTCCTTGAGGATGATGGCAGACTGCAGGGAGTCGGCCACGTTGTGCGGAGTGACGGCAACTCCGATCTTGAAATAATTCTTGTAGGCATCCTTGAGGCCGGGATCCTTAGGGCCGCAGGCGCTCAAAAGCACGACGGATGCGATGAGTGCGATTGTTGACAGTTTTTTCATATCATTAAACGTTATTGTAGTATCAGTGTCTTTCAAGCCTCACGGTGTCACCATGGGGAATCACGGCAGACGTCAAAATTACTTAATGTAAAACACAAATGCAACATGACTTACATCGCACACGAAGGCAGGGAGGTTTGGAGGGGTACGCCCCTCCAATAATAGATTGCGCTCGCGCCCCAAAGCAAAAGCAGACGGCCAAGAGCCGTCTGCTTTTGCTTTGGGGTGCGATGTGGGGCTCGAACCCACGACACCCAGAACCACAATCTGGTGCT
>JAKSKN010000019.1 GCA_024401695.1 Bacteroidales bacterium | reverse complement strand
CGGTCATCTGTCTGCGGTGCGCGAGCATTTCTACAAAGCTCCACAGCTTTCGGGAGGGTGAGATTCTGGTTCTTGCGGATGTCATAGGGATTCCTCCTTTCAACACTCTTGACTTCGTTCTTTCTGCCTGATATAATTCAGGTAAAAGGGGGTGATGCTATGCACAAAATGACTTCTGACGACTTATATGCAGAACTGCTTGCGATGAAAGAAACCAGCGGAAAGAGTACATTTGACAGCACCGACATTCTGCGGTTCGGTGATGTTCAGCCGCTGTTGGAGCAATTACAGACGCAAGGAAAAATCGTTCTGCACAACGACGTCTGCGAAAGCTTTGAAGTCACAGGTTAAACATCGGAGAGGTCTGCCGTTGCCGCGGCAGGCTTTTCCATTTTCAGCGGTGTGACGGATGCCGTCATGCTGACAGGAACCAGTGCGAAATAGCCTCGCGGAAGTCTTCGCTCACCGACTGCCACTTCTCCATCCGGAAATACAGCGCGGATTTTCCATGTATCGGTCTCAGCCTGATACTCGATTTTCAGCTCCGTGCATCTGCTGACATCGAGTTTTCCGATGTAGAACTGCCCGCTTGCAAATCCGAAATGAATCTCAGGGATGATTAAAGGGATGTCCATGCGGTTTCCTCCTTTCTCATTTCTGCGCGTTGACAAGCTTCTGTTCTTCGGCAACTATGAATTCAAGCGTCTTTCCAAAGACATTGGCAATTCTTGACACAAGCGAAATGTCCATATTTCGTTGACGTTCACCTGCTTCAATCATTGAGTAATACTGCTTCGAAATGCCTATTTTTTCAGCCGCATCCTCCATAGTCAAGCCGCATTCGATGCGCATTTGTTTCAAATATTCTCTCATTATACACGCCCCTTTCCGTCAACAGTCTGTTGACATTTTAATTATATCATGCGATTCGGTGAATGTCAACATTATGTTTACACTTTTGTGCGATAACAACAGTTTCATAAACATTTCGTTGACGTGTCTACTATTTGTTGACAAAATATCTATTGTTTGCTATAATACAGAAAAGGAGGCGAGTGTATGAATAATCTAAAAAAACTCAGAGAAGCAAAAAAAATCTCCCAAGCCTCTGTTGCCAGAGAATTGGGAGTTTCAAGACAAGTATATAACAACTATGAATTAGGTAAGCGTCAGGCAGACTATGAAACGCTGCTAAAACTAGCTGAAATTTTCGGAACGACAATAGATGAAATATTAACAGATAGAGAAACAAAAGAAGTTGCCGCAATACAAGGTATAGAGTTATTGACGCCTGATGAATTGGAGAAAGCACAGGAATTTATCGAGTTCCTCATTTCCAAGAGACAAGACAGCGAGCATGATTGATTCTTTTGTGACTTCCATTTTGCAATTCCTCCATTTTTTATATTGTGAACATTTGTTCTCTTCGTTGGTAAAAAATATACGCTCAAACCGAGAGCGACAAGAAAGGCAGTTGTATATGGGCGATTTATCTCGCTATGACGAGATCAACATTGCAGGGCAAGCGCTTGAATCGTCAATCAATAAAGATATTGAAAGAACTATCCGTGAAATCAAGTCAAAGGTAAACCCAATACACGATGATATGGAAAGCATTATTGAGCAACTGAATTATAGTTATAACCAGATAAACATTTTGAGAAAAGAGCTGGACGACGAAAGAGCCGCAAGAGCAGAAGATCAGAAAAAAAGTGAAGTGTCAACAAAGAGAGCGAATATAGTAGCTGTCGTTTCACTTCTCGTGGCAATCGCATCAATTATCACCGATTTGATTCGCTCGTAAATAGTTCGCTAAGCCGTTTTGGCAGCCGTCTTTCAGACAGTTGACAATATGCTCATAAATCTCGATTGCTTGATTGCTGTTTTTTGCTTCACTGCACATTGCTTCTGTGATCAGCATGGCAAGACCAAGCAGCTCATACTCTACAAACGCACGTCTGCCTGTAATTTGAAATTTTGAAACATCAAACTCACTATTTTTGCAATCAATTTTGATTTCGATCATATTTTTCGCACCCCTCTCCTATAATTCCAGTCTAGCATATATTTTCGGGAATGTCAATACCAGTTTCAGAGGATGCGCAAAATACTGCACATCTTTTCAGCAGTTTCTATTCAGCAGGCATTTGAAAAATATATTTGATGAGCAAGAATTAGATGCTGAAGTGGTTATTGCAAAAATTGCAACAACCACTCAACATTGAACAGAAATGATTTGGAGGTGACCGCGCATGAAGCCAAAATGCAAGCATCGCCTGCGTCTGAGTATCGGCAAGGGTGCTGACGGCATCTACCACTACAAAAGCTTTACCGGCTACGGCGACACGCCGGCACAGGCTCGCAGAGAAGCGGAACGGCTCTCACGCGAATGGCAGGTCCTGCATAAATCAGAACCTCATTGCTCTGGCATGAAGCTTTCGGAGGCATTTCAGCGGTACATCGACAGCCGAACCAATGTCTGCTCACCATCCACAATCAGAAAATATGTCTCAATTTCAAAAAACAACTTGCAATCTATTATGAACTGCTACGTGGATGAGCTGACGCAAGAGATGATCCAGCAGGCAATCAATACGGAATCCGGAACACGAAAGCCGAAAACCGTGCGGAACATACATGGTCTGCTGTCCGCTGTTCTGAAACAATCGGGCGCAAATTTGTCGTTGAACACAAAGTTACCACAGAAAATAAGGTACGTACCATATGTACCATCAAATGACGACATCAACCGTCTGATACAGGTAGCGAAGCCTGACGAACTGAAAATAATCCTGTTGGCAGCTATTGGTAGTTTCCGGCGCAGCGAGATCTGCGGATTTATGCCGTGTGATATTTCAGGAAACACAATTACGGTCAATCGCGTAATTGTCAAGGACACAGCAGGAAAGTACGTCGTGAAGCTTCAAGGAAAGTCGGAGGATTCGCTTCGAACCGTCACGTTGCCGCCTCATGTGATTGAGAAGCTCGTTCCGCCTGATGGAAGCGAGTATATCGTTGGCATGAATCCTGACAACGCATATAAGGCTTTCAAGCGTGCGCTGAAACGTGCCGGACTGCATGACTTTCGTCTCCACGATCTGCGTCACTATCAGGCTTCCATCCTGCACGCAATGGGTGTTCCAGACAAATACATCATGGCACGCGGCGGGTGGAAAACAGATGCCACGCTGAAGAACATCTATCAGCACGCGATGTCTGAAAAACAAAAAGAAGTAGACGCAACCATCTGCGACTACTTCACTGACAAGTTCAAATTATGACACGTTTTCGACCACATTTTCGAAAACTTTGCAAATTCGTGATAAAATCCACTAAATGTGGGGTTCGATTCCCCTCGCCCGCTCCATTCAAAGAGCCGCGTATCTTCGTTATTCTTTTGGAAATACGAGGCTTTTCTTTATGTTTCATGTCATAACCGTGACACAAAAATACCGTCAAATACGTCTTATGTCATAAAAATTATGACACGTTTTATGACACGTTTCAAATGAGAATAAACAAATACACCCGCCAGGCAACAGCTGCCTGACGGGTGCTTTCTTATATACTTTATATACCGAGGGTTTTTTTCGTCGCAGGACCGCAGATGCCGTCAACGGTCAGGTTGTTGTCCATTTGGAATGCACGCAGCAAACCGAACGTGATGTTCCCGAACTTTCCGTCAACTTTATCTGCATAGAAGTACCCTTTATCGGCAAGAGCTTGTTGGAGTGCTCTGACATCATCGCCGGTCATCCCTTGCTTCAGGGTTCTTGCGGCAGGCTGAAATGATTTGAAAGTCTTGCCTGTGCGCTCATCGGCGTACCACCGCCTGCCCTTGAGGTCAAGATGCAGATAGTTGTCGTTAATATAGGCAATGCCGTCGAAGCCAATCTTCTCGGCAACAACAGCAACCTCCTTGCTCGTATGTCCTGTGACACGAATATCCGCCGCGACACCGAGCAGATGTGGACTCGAAGAATCCGAACCGACATTTTTCGTCTGAATCGGGCAGCGATAGCCACTTGACACCGTGATGGACGTACCGAAATGGTCGCGGAGCTGCTGAAGTTTCTGCACAAGTTCTTCGGAAATCAGGATTACACCGCATCCGCACTTGCAGCGGAATTCCTCAGCGAGAAAATTCTCTGTAATTGCACCGCTTTTCTCAATCATTGTCGCCATTTATTGCACCTCCTATTGATTTTCGGCATCATCTTCTTTATGCAGCTTGTCCGAAAAGATTTGAATAATCCGTTTGGTCCATTTCGCATTCGGATTACACGCTGCATAGTTTTCCAGAATGGAAACCACTTCCATCAGAACCAGATATACAAACACGGAAATTGCCGTAGCTGCTCCTGCAAAAACAGAGAACTGCTCAACATCATAATACGCGCCGAGGAACTCTATTCCGATTTCGAGACCGCAGGCAGTCACCATAACTGTTATTTCCAGCAGTTTATTCAGTCCGCCACGTCGCATCTTGGAAGATCGCGGTCTGTCCGTGATACATCCTTTGATAAATCCAGTCACAAAATCAGATAGTGCAAGCCCGACTACGATCAGGATCATGATGATGTACTTCATGTTGCTGCCTCCTCATCTCTGATAAGCCACGGTCCGAATATGAGATACGTTACGCCGTTGATATCGACTTTTTTGCCGTATTCTTCCCATTCATAAGTCGGGCAATAGAATACGTCAGGCGTATATGCCACAGAATCATCTGTTGTATATACAGGGAACGGCACGAGTGTTGTAACCGAAAAAATCGTATAGTTTGCAGCGATATCTCCCGGCAAGACCGCCAAACCGTCTGCATAAAACATACCGACATTGAATTTTTGATTTAATTCGGGTGTTACGCTGCTGCTTTCGGTGTTGATAAATGTTTTTGGCGAAACGATTACCGTATTTCCGTCATTATCTTTCGTAAAGACAATGACACCCTGCCACGGAGTATTTCGTCCAGGTACGTTTCCGTTTGTTTTGTATGCCGCGAGCACAAATGACGTTGCCGTTTCGAACCCGTAGATTGCAGATACTCCGAGGTTGCTAGATGATACTCCGACTTCTTTGTTCAGGGATTCTGTGTAATAGATATACGGAACAATCGTGGAAATGTGCAAACCGATGCGGAAAATAAGGTGACCGTCCTTGACGACATCCACATTGCTGTTCGTATATTCGACAGAATCAGCGTATGTCGGCACGAGTTTCTCACTCAGCCAATCTGCCATAGCCTGCGACCGCGCATTGCTCCAAAGTCCGAAATAAGATTTTGTAATCGCCATGTTCATTCCTCCTTTTAATCAATTCTTAGAGTAGCCATGATTGGTTCGTGGTCAGAAAGTTGTACACTGCCCATTTCGACATTCTGAATGACAGCGTTTCTACCCACAATCACATTATCAAGGCACTTGTTCCAGCCACCTTGCTCGTGGTCCCAAGTAGGAAAGTCGCCGAAAGCACCATGATTTGCCTTGTCAAAGTCTGCAAAATGTGTGTCAAACTCAGTGATTGAGTATGCGTTGAAATCGCCAGTGACTATTCCGTATGCATAAGTTTTGATAAGCGCGGCGATTTCTTCCATGTCCTGCTGACGTTCGCCAGAAGAACTTGCTTCGATGGACAGGTGAACCACAACAAAATTTATTTTTCTTCCGCAAATAGTCGCGTCAAACGTGATAAATGCGCGGTTTGAGCCGCTTGCAAAAGCATGAACTCTCACATTATCAAGCGGATATTTGCTAAGGAGCATGACCTCTTTGGTGGATGCAGGATGCGTGGTGTTGGTGTCATGCCACTCATACGGGTACTTGAATTTCAGAATTTTGTTGTAGGCGTTCACCGTTTTGTCTTCGTCGAAGTGCTCGACGGCTTCTTCCAGTAACAGGAAGTCAGGATCATACTTGCCAAGAAAACGGTGCCACTCTACAGCTTTCTGCTCTACGTCCTCCGCAGGTACACCTTCGCTTGTCCCGTTAGACCACATTCCTACGTTGTAAGACATGACTTTCAGCGTGAACGGCAGACCGAGGTTCTCTCGCACGCCTCCGATCCCGTGTGATTCGTAGCTGACACGAAGCTGCAAAATAAAGTTATTGTTTCCGCTGAAAATAACATATTTTGCTGCTTCAGGTATCGACACTGTTTCGCTGTCGCCTTTGTGGATTGTAAACGCAGATATGAAGTTTTTGTTTTCATCGTAGAAACAGTTGTATTTGTCGTTATATGTGCTCGAACCGGTATCAAAGCGGAGCGTTGCCGCGTCCTCCGGTATCTCAAGATAATCTGACCGTTTCCATCCAGCATATGATGTGATCGTGCCGTTGAGTTCCACGTATTCTCCGTCGATCAGACCGAATGTGATGTATTTCTCGTAGGCTGTGATTTCCTCGACCTGCGATTTTGCGAACGCGACGTCGGCCTGCATTGCCGTAACCGATGCGGCGCTCGCGGCTCCGATCTGTTCGGCTGTGACCTGATGCGGATTGTTCATGTTTCCCATGTGGGCATTCACAGTACCTGCAAATTCATCAATCTTGGCAGAGTTTCCGTTCCACACAGCAAGCTTGAAATATTCAAAATGTTCAGGCAGTTCCAGATTCAGATTCTCTGTATATTCCGCCATTATGCTTCCCTCCCGATTTCTCCGTTGGTATAATATTCCAGTGTATCATACGGAAATCCCTGCATTCCGATGTAGCCGGTCTGGATCAGCTTCAGATTCGCAGTTCGCCACAGGTTTGTATCCGTATCAATCATGCCCTGCTTGTCCGCATACGCTGCTTTTTCTGCCTGCGTTTTGGAAACAGCTGCGATTGCCTGCGCACCGTTTGCAGTCAGCAGGTGTTCTCCGTGATACTTCCAGACATATGCTGTGATCGGCGATGTGATACCGCTCTGCGCTTTTCCTCCTGTATAGGTCACAAAATCGAAAAGATTCAGCGCAGGATCGCCATACACGCCGCACTCGCAAGGCTTGAACCGCAGCGGATCCAGCGCGTCACACAAATGGTTCACTGCAAGTGCAACTGCACTTCTGAGATTCCCGCCTGTCGGTACAAGCGTCTGCCAGAGCGGATTGCTCGGCAGCTCTGCTTTTACACCGATTGACAGCGTTTCAAATGAGATATTCTGAATAGAACTCGTTGCGCCTTCATAGTATGTGACGGTCTGTGAAAGCTCCTGCAATGCGTATTTGGCAGCGGAAAAGCTGCTATGCATACGCATTTGTGTCTGGAACTCCCGTACAGGCTCACGCACAGCAAGCGGTACAATACGAAGCACACACCACCTGTCCACATACGCAAAGCACCCGATCACCTGCATCATGTGCATCATCAGATCTCTGGCGGTTTCCACACTTCCGTTGAGATCGTACAGACGGAAACGAAGATTTCCGTTCGGAAATGCAGAAAAATCGTCTGCTATCATGCAAAACTGAATATCCGCAGCATCTGCGCACATCTTTACGGCTTCAAACGGCGTATATGTTGTTTCTTCCTCAAATCCCATTTCTGAGATCTTGATACCATTCATCCTGCTCATACGGTCATATCCGGTTAGAACCATTCCGTATTCGCTGTTGTTTTCCGTAATGCCGGCAATATATGTTCCGAGTGGCACTTCATACCACTGATTGTCGGAAATCAGAAGCCAGTAGCTGAGAGAAAGTTCTGCGCCGTACAAATCGACATCGGAAAAATCATAATCCGAAAGCAGCAAGGATACTTGCAATTCCGCAGACGGAACGCCCCCGGGGATCAGTACATCCGATGATAACATCGAAGATGAGATTTGCAGGCTGTCCGCAGCGATCATATCATCGGTGATCCGGACTTCTTCTCCGCTGAGTGGTTTCAGAATACCCGTGACCTTGGATTTTCTCGATACGGATGCAGCAGCATCTTTGTAATCCTGTGTCGGGAAATCGCCCCAGAAAATGATGTAAGGATATGCAGCATCCCCTGTATCGTGCAGGCTTGGAAACGCATTCCGCGGGATACAGAACGGTACAGCATCACCGTTTGCAACACGGTAGAACAGGTTTCCGATTGACTGCTCTGACGGCATATCCTGAGGGTCAGGCGGTTTCCAGCTTCCATTGACGCCTTTCATATGCATCGGCAATGCATAATAGCTGCCGTCACGGATCTCTGCAAAATCTGCCCAATCCTCCACAAGATACGGGTCAAGACGTATCCCTGTGCCGCCACCGAAATTTCCGTTCATGCACTCACCTCCTCAATTGGCTGCGGTTCCGAACAATGACCAATTTCAGATATAAAAGAAGCCGTCAAAACAGGTATTGCCTTGACTACAGTTTGCATGGAATCCTGTGCATATTCATCCATCTGCTCTTTCAGCCAGGTAATCAGCGGTGTATTTTCCATAGTTTTCCACCTCACATCAATATTCGGATAATGTGAATGTCAGATTATAGTACTGCTTGCCGTCCGATGTGGTGACCAATTCAAATGACCTGTCACCTGCGTACATCGTGCGTGTGACATAACGTCCGAGGAACCACACCTGCACCTCAATAGATGCAGGCGCAATTGCTTCCCGAATGGTCTCAGCTTCCTCAACGGACAACTTTGTGAACGCCATATCGTAATTCCCGACATTGCTGCGGACACGCTCGCGGTGCAGTACACCGGATTCGGGACGCCCTGTATCGCCGCTGTCCAGATCATATTCCGTAATAGGACAAGAATCAGGCGTTGGCATCACAACACCGTTGACTTTCCAGAAATAGCTTGGCAAGCTCATACACCTGCACCTCCGTTCGTGATTCTTCCCCTGTTTGCGTTATACCGCGCAATGACTTCTGCCAGCTTTTTGCCGTCTGCCACAAGCTGAATGACGATTGGTTTGTCATTGACGCTGCCTCGCTCATCAAGAGCCTCCTGCACTGCTGCCTTGATCGCGGAGATCGGGGAAACGACCTCCGGCTCGCGCTTGTTGTCGCCGAGGATTGCCGCAAATTCTCCGTAATTGGCAGGGACGACCGTACCGGTTGCAAGGCGTGGCATGGAAAATGTTTTCAGCTCTGGGATTTCAATATCAAAAATACGACGCCCAAAGACGGAAAATCCATCAATTTTGTTTGCTTCATCAATCAACGCATTGATTCTGTTAATAATCCAGTTGAACATACTCTCCAGTCCACCAAGCAGATTATTGACCACACCCTTGATTCCGCCGCTTCCTGATTCACCGCCCCAGATTTTCTCAAAGACCTTGACAATATCATCCTTGAAACTCCCCGCTTTTTCCTTGATAGCATCAAAGCCTGTTCCCCAGTTTTTCTGCCATTCAGACAGCTTTCCACTGATCTTCTGCCATGCCTCTGAATCCTGAAGCGTTGATTTGATGTTGTCCCACTTGCTGCTGACTGTGTTCCATATTTCGCCGCATTTGGTATCCCAATGGTTTTTCCAGTCGGTCACTTTTTCCTTGACCGCAGGCCATCCGCCTTTCATGGTTTCCTTGATGTCGCTCCACTTTTCGCCGGCATTCTTTTTGACTTCCTCCAGCTTGGTTCCCCAATGATCATGCCAATCAGACACGCTCTCCTTGATAGTACTCCAACCGTCACCGAGATTCTCTTTCAGTTCAGACCATTTTTGTGACGCATTTTCCTTGATGTCTTTTGCACCAGTCAGCCAGTTGTCTTTCCAATCATCAACCTTGCCTGTGACCGTTTCCCAACCGCTGCTCAGGGTCGTTTTGGTATTCTCCCAACCGTCAGAGGCACTCTGCTTGATGGTCTCCCAGCCTAAGCCCCAGTCCTCAATGTATCCGTCCCAGAGTGCGCCGATCTCACCGATGACGTACTCCCAGTCCAGCTTGATTTTCTCTCCGAAATCAGACAGGCTGTCTCCGATGACACCGTATCCGACAGCAACGTCATCCGCAAAATCCGCGATTGCATCATCAATTTCCGTGCCTGCTTTCCAGTTGTCAACAAAGCCTGCATCCCAGAATCCTGCCCACCAGTCAACCGCATCTTTTCCGTCATAGACTTTTTTATCCATGAACGCACTCATGCCCTCGTATGCCGAAAAAAATGCCAGAATGGCTGCACCGACCGTTCCGCCGGAAAGCGTTGCACTCGCACTCAGCGTTGACCATAATGCGGAAATCGCACTGACACCGCTCTGGATCGCCTGATATCCCTTGACCGCTGCGATCAGACCGATGATCGCGGTGCCTGCCGTTTCCAGTACGACTGCGTCATCCTCTCCGAAATTTTCTGCGATGTATTTCAGTGCAGCACCGATGGCGCGCAAGGCTCTTTCTGCTTTGTCGGCAGTCCATGCAGCAATCGGCTTCAGGAATTTCTCCCACATGATATCGTATACAAACGGCTTGATCGCCTGCCAGATCGCGTTCAGCGCATCCAGAGCGGCACCGATGTCCTCGATCACGAGCGGAAGTGCTGTTTCAAACGTCCATGTTGCAAGCGGTTTGAGAATGTTGTCCATCAACCATTGTAAGTCATCGCTTGCACTGCCTGTGATTCTTTCGATGGATTCCAGCAGCTTTGCAAACGCACTCAAAAGCGGCGAGAAATCCGTATTGCCTGCCCAGTCCTTCATGCTCTCGGCAAGTTTTACCGCAAGCAATAGAATATCGTTCAGAATATTCCAGAGCGTCTGCAATATCTTTGTGCCGGAATCGTTTTCCTTCCATGCATTCCTGAATGCTTCTGCCAGATTCCCGACAGTTCCAATGATGTTCCTGAGAAGTGCCAGCATCAGATTCAGAGTGGTTTGTGCCGTTCCGTTTTCGAATACCGTTGAAAAGCTCTGTTTGACCGCAGAAACAAGCCCTTTGACTTTCTCCCATGATGCAAGGATCTCATCAATCGTCTGCTTTCCTTTTTTCTTCCACGATGCCGAAAGCTGAGAAGATGCGTCAACATTTTCTCCGTTTTCCTCCGCATACGGATTGATGACAGAAGCTGCTGCTCCGACACCTGAAGCAAGTGCCGCAGATGCTGTACTATCCCCCAGTTTGTGGATCTCATCATAGCTTGACAGAGTTTTGTCCATAGCAGACGCTGCATCATTTGCGGCATCTGTAATGTCGTCATAGCCGTCAGAAACCGTATACAGTGCAGTGGACGCGCTGCCAGCATCCGTTTCCCAACCAAACAGATCAGAGAACCGCTCGATCGCACCCTGCGTTTTGACAATCAGGCTTGAAAGTGCTGCATTGATGCGCCGTACAATCGGAAGAAAAACGTTTTTCAGAATCACACCGACCTGCGATGAAAACTCCTTCCACTGCTCCTGCATAATGCGTACTTGGTTTGCCCATCCGCCTGATGTCTTTGCAAAATCACCGATGGCAAGGCTGCCCTGGTTCATAACATACGCATAACGGAGCTGAACCTTTTCAGCCTGCGTCATCGCACTGACGCTCTTTTTGATTCCTTTATTCAAGGCAAACTGTTGCAGATTCGCTTCCGTCATGACAATACCGAACTTTTTCAGCGTTTCTGTTTCACCCGTGAATACGCTGTTCAGCGCGGTTGCTGCAACGTCCTGCTCGACATTATAGAATGATGCAAAATCGGCAGATAGTCCTGTCAGAGAAACCGCCATGTCACTTGCCGCATCGGATGCAACGCCCATACCGTGCGCCATTGCCATGAACGTGCTGCCTGTTTGCTTTGCAGTCAGGCGACTGATGCCAAACTGTTTGACCGATGTCGCGGCGAAATCCTCCATTTTGTAGGACATCTCACCAAATGCGGTATCTACAACATTCTGCACTTCATCAATATCCGATGCGAGCGTGACTGACTGCTTTCCGAACGTTACCAGTGCGCGAATGCCGAAATATGATGCAACAAGACCCGCTGCACGTTTCAGCATAGAACGCAGGCTGTTCAGTGGATTTGTCTGTTCAATACCTCGGCTGATGCCATTGCCGATTTTCGCTCCGATTCCTTCAGACGGCTTGCGCATTTTGTCGCCAAGCGAACTGAGCTTCTGTCGGAGAGATTCCAATTTCGACTTGATTTTCTCCGCAGCAGTATCATATGCACCATGAAAATCCGCAGTCTCCACCTCAAAACCAATCGGTTTATGAAATGCTGTCTTGACCTGATCTGCTGCCTGCTCTGCGGATGCGCCGACGGTGTCAAAGCTGCCTGTCAGAGCAGTGGTCATTTTTCCGACTGTCCGCTCCAGGGACGTCAGTGCTTTTTCAAGACTTCCGATTGATTGCATGAAAGTATCTGCGTCAATTTTTGTATTGAATCGCAGAGAGCCGTCATATCCTCCTGCCACTTTACCACCTCCAAATGGCATGAAAAAAGCACCCTTTTCAGAGTGCTTGTCAATGTATTTCACTTGTATCGGACTTGTATTTGACTTGTGGTACTGACATGAATGTCCTTACCACATATGAACTCGAATCACTCGAATGTCAATAGGTTTTTCACTCAAATCACTCGAATACTCGATTCTGGAATAAGAAAACCGCCTGATTACTCAGACGGTTTGTCACCTGTTATGACTTTTGGCAAAAAAACGCTATTGTCAATGTAGCCAATATCCACAAGATACTGAAACAATTCAATCTGTTCCTGCTCAATCGGATTGTCTGTTCTTACGAAGTCAACAATATGATTGTCTTCTATCATATGAAGCCCCATAGAAATAAAAGGCTTTATACATATGTCGAGATATTTTCTATAACTTTTTTTTACATTTTCTGGTGCATTTTCTTCTATACGAAAGAACAGCCCATAGTCCATCGAGTGCTTGTTTTCAATAGCGTACTTTCCGCATTCTAAATACCAATTATACGGATTTTCTATCATTTCTAATCACCTGTAGCCTCATCTTGTTACAGGCGGTTTTCAACGATACGTTTTTTCTCAGAGGCTGCTTTCGCTTCCAAACGAGCGATTTCTTTCATTCGTTCTTCTTTTGACATTTCTTGAATGTCACTCGGAATCTGAACCCTGTCATCAATAAAATACTCTTTTTTAGCCATTCAAATCACCTTATGACGCAAGATAAGTTTTTGTATGCTCTGTCTGCTGAAATACCAAGCCGTTATCTGTTTTTGTAATCAAAAGAACAAGCGGCATCGGAGTTTCATTCATCAAACCGTCTTTTGCATCATCAGGATTATAGAATTGCAATGCAAGGAAATTACTGCCCCAGCATTGCGAAAGTTTCTCAGCTTTTTCAAAACTGAGACCATTCTGCTGACAATATTTGCGAATATCACCAGACCAATCTTCAAACA
Source organism: Bacteroidales bacterium (assembly GCA_024401695.1). GTDB lineage: Bacteria > Bacteroidota > Bacteroidia > Bacteroidales > UBA932 > Cryptobacteroides. The sequence goes on along the minus strand of JAKSKN010000019.1, from coordinate 24,872 downwards.
ATTTACACATGATTACTCCTCCTTTCCGAATGTTGCAAAAATTCCTTTTGAATTATAAATGACGCTGTTATTTTGAGGAAACTGTTCCAAAACCAATTTATCACCGGCAGAAGCCATAAGACAATTCAAATTGTCTCCGGGATGTGTGTGACCGCTCCAACGATAACCGGCTTGTGCAAGCATTTTTGCTTGTTCAACATCAATCCGCACACTGACGGCATTTCCTCGTATTACAAGTCGTTCATTTCCTTTTGTAAACAGCGCAAATTCATGACCAGTTTTTGCGGTCAACGCTGATAAATCAGCCATATTGACTTCATCTTTTCCAACTGTCACACGGCTGTCAAAATCAGGCAGTCTGTCAAGCAATTTCATCTGCCGATTATTCAACGGAACATCAAATGTTATGATTGCATTGGGATTTCCTTTTCCGGTATGCCGTTGTTCTATCGGCTGTTCAATCGCTTGAATCATTGGTTTCACATCCTCTGCTCCTATTATACCACTTTCCACAGAAAAGTCAAGTGGTTTCTGAGCGGTATCGGCATACTGTGCAAGGCTCTCCATCCCGTTTCGGATGCGCTCTCGCTGCTGCGGCAAGCCCATCGCCTTCGAGAACGCTGCATACTCCTGTGATGCTGTCTGATACCGCACCTTTGTCGCAAGCACCGTGTCATCATCCGCGCCGCCAAGCTCCAGCAGGTGCGTTTCCTCGCCGTACTTGCGCATGACGCGTTCCAGCTCGCGCTGACGCTGTGTCGCTTCGTAGGCGGTGTATTCCTTGTCACCGAACTTGCGCTTGATGTTTTCCTCAGCATTCATCTGCGCGACTTCTTCTTCCGTGTAGTTCGGCGTATCCACACCGGGAATGAACGGATGGAAGTCGTGGTAGCAGTTCCAGCCTTTCAGCCCCGCGCCTGTGCCATACCCTGTGGACTTGATAAATTCAGGATAGCCGTATGGATTCTTTGCCATAGCATCACCCCAGCATTGCATTCAGCGCGTCAATCTCCGCCTGCTCCTCATCGGTATACCGCGGACGGATACGGACAAGCTCAGAATGCTCCTGCTCAAATTCTCTTTCGTATTTTTCAAGTTTTTTGCCGCGTACTTTCTTCGTGCGAATGCTGACGACCTCAGAAAACACACCTTCCCCGATTTCACGAAAGTACCCAAGAAATGTCCACCAGTGCAGATACTTGCATCCGCGCACCTCATAGCCCGCAACCTTGTTTACGGCAGGAAAATACAGCGGTGCATCCTGTTCCCAGTCAAGTACCGGCTGCGGAAGCGGATTTGTTTTTACAGTATCCCCGCCGTCCAGATACCAGGCAGCCTGTTCCAGTGCCGCTTCCGTATTGCGCGGTATCTCATCGCAATACAGCGTGCGCAGGCATACAATCGCTTTTTCCATATCCGTCAGTTCAGGGTCTGCATATGCCTGAAATACCAGCAAAGCGGCACGGAAATCCGTGCGAATGCGGTATGATACACCATCAACCGTCAGCGAATGCGGAAGAACACCGAGCATCATGGCTCATTCCTGCGGGATGTCTGCAAGCTGCTCCGTATACTTTGATACGCGCTGTTTTGCAGCCTCATTCTCCGATTTGACGCTCTCCTCAATAAACGGAAGCACTGCCTCCAGGAAATTGATGACGATCGGCTGACCGCCTGCGTTTGTCAGGCAATTGACGCTGCCGAATACCGTATCAGATACAGGGCTGCCAAGAAGCGTATCCACCTGTGCGCGGATCTCTTTGTCCGCTTTGGCGAATGCTTCGGGAGATGGTTCCAGCTCTGCAAGCAGCTTTGCGACATTGTCATACATCGCCTGAAATCTTGTCGGAAGCGAAAAATCGTTTGTGCAGATGCGGATCACCGCATTCGGATTATCGTTGATGCACAGTTCACGGATACCGTTATCGAATTGCAGTTTTTTCATTTCTATTTCCTTTCTGTATAAAGCAAAACGCGCCCACCATTTCTAAGTGAGCGCGTTTTCTGTTTGGATCAGCTTCCTGTAATGACCTTCGTGACAGGCGATGTCGCAATGACAGTTCCACCGGAATTCTTTTCGACAACGACAATGCGCGTCTGTGCGGATGTGACCGTAATTGCGGTATCAAGCGTCAGCGCGGTGTATCCCGTGGTACTGTCGCCGAAATTCGGCGCAGTCAGGCTGTTGCCGCCGAGCTTATACATCAGATTGCTTTCATCCGTTTCGCCGATAACGTCCGACACCTTTGTACTGGTTGCAGAACCGCCGCCGACCACTTCAATGCGAAGTGCACCGAGCGTCTGGGTATCAGGCGTGAATACCTTTGTCACGGCATTGAACTTGCCTTTGACACGGTTTCCGGCATAATGAATATTGAACGGGATCTGATAACCCGTAGTATTGCCGCCATAGCTGGACACCTCAATATAGGCATCCTCACGCCATGCAACATATTCGTTGTCGGTTCCTGTTTCCTCCCACAGATGAACGTCCAGCACGGTTGTTGCAAGGTCATCCATGGTCTGTTCCTCGTCAATGATCGACTGGAGCCGCGCGAACAACGGCTCTGCCGCATCAGCATAGTACGGCTCAACCGTTGCAGATTTCTCGTAGCTGTCGATTGTCACGGATGTTTCGCCGAGGATGTTGTTTTTCTTCTCAACATTGGCGGACATCTCCGTATTGAATTCTTCAAGGTCTTTGCCAAGGCGTACATACTCCGCTGCCGCACCGACTACGGCTGCATCGATAAAGTGCGCCATCATTTTACGCTTGATCTTACTCATTGTATCCTCCGTTTCTCCACTGCTCACGCAGGGATCGTATATTCCGCCCGTACCTGCATCTGATAGATCCATCCATCTGTCAGCGTTTCAGAGGGTGCCTCCAGAAGCATTCCGTTTTCGCAGATGATCTTGTCGAGCGTTCCTGTTTTTCTGCCATAACCGACTTGCTGCTCCTGCGCTGCGGATTCAAGATATGCCTGCAAATCAAGCAAAATTCCAGAATCGTTCAGGCGGTCATAGTCAGACATGGACTGCAATTTGCAATACAGCACAAAGCTGTGTGCGCGGTGTTCATTCCCGATGCAATCCTCCCGCACCAGACTATCACCGTTCGGCGCGATTCCGAAATCATCCTCATTTTCCACATAGTTGACACGAACAGTACCAATCTGCGGATATTCATTCAAAATGCTCTGCATCGTTTCGATAATGTTCATTTCACACCTCTGTCAATCAGTCTTTGTGCTGCTGCGAGGATCTCTTTGCCTTTCTCCGCCTTCATGCGGTGAAACCATCGCTTTCCCGCTTTCGGATGCCTTGACTTGCTGTATACAAGTTCTCGGCTTGTACGGTATTTCTTGCGCGGTGACTTCCATCCGATAATCACGCCGCTTTCATCATACTGCGGGAAGTTCGGACCGTATACCACACCCTCGTACTGGTAGTGCGCATACGGCGTATTCTGTACGATTTCACCGGATCCGATGACCGTGCCTGTCCTTGCAGACTGTGTCAGAATCATGTTTCGCGCAGGCGTATATGGTTTCATGGCACGAATGCAGGCATTATCCACATACTTCTGCACAGCTCCACCTTTTGTGATGCCATGCCGCTGTGCGATTTTCTTCGCATCCAGTTTCATTTGAGTGTCACCTCGATATGCGGCAGTCCGCCAAACATTCGGTTATCTACCGCCATGACTGTGCGAACTTTGTATGCCGTGATGAACGCTTTGAGCGATGCGGACACGGTTGCAGGTGTGGTGTTTGTAAAAGTGAACGGGCAATTGCCTTTTACCATCATATCTTTGGTCGGATTCTGCGGCGGATTGGTGTCATCATAGAGAAACACAGTCACCGAGGTCTGATGCTGCATTCCAAGCTTGCGAACGGCTGCTCCCTCGTTCTCCGACCAGTAGCACTCCGAGAAATAAAATCGGTCATAGCCTCCGCTTGCAGCGTTCCAGCGGTAGAGTGTGCAGTCAGCATTTGTCAGCATTCATTCCACCCCCAGATAGAGATAGCCTGTATTACCGAGCCACTTCTGCATGATGTTCTCAGCCGCTGCGTTCAGCGTTTCTGCGGATGCTTTGCCGTCTGCCGTGACATACGTCTTTGACCATCCGCCGTTGCTTTCCGATGCAACCGTGCCGCCCTCGGTCTTTTTGTTTGCCTGCTCTGCCTGATAGAGCGCTTCCGCAATCTCACAGCAGCACAGCTTCACTTCTTCGGGGACTGTCTCAGACACTCTGCCGTAGGTGCGCTGATGAATGCGCATGGTTGCATCACGCGCATAGAACGGGAACTGCGCGGACGGAATCACTGCATCCCGCCCGCTGAGGTATGTCCCCGTGTAGTAAGCAGCGTCAGCGTATGGCGTCATCAGCTTTCACCTACACCGCCGCCGCCGGAATCACCGCCGCCGGAAGTATCAGCATCTTCGAGTGCTTCCACGCGCTCGTCAAGATCGTCAATCAGTGCGAGAATGCGGAGCAAATTCTCCTCAATGTTTGCCTGCGTATCGCTCGGCAGGATTCTTGTTTCAGCCATGTTTGCATTCTCCTTTCATCAGGTCGTGGACTTGTGCAGATAGATGCCTGCAACCTTGTTTTCGCAGACATCCGCGATACCGACATTGCGGTAGCCGAACTTCCAGCCGTCAGAATCCTGATTCTGTTCCGGCGTGATGATCTTTTGCGAAACGTGCTTCTGATACTGGATCAGCGCTGGCTTGTGAATCAGCATGAAGTTGATGTCCTTGCCGTCACTGTGCTTTGCAAAGCCGCCGCGCTCCTGACCGCTTGTCAGACCGTCTTTCTGGAGGATCTTCGTATAGAAGCGGCTCTGCGGGATCTTGACCACGTTCAGGGTTTCCAGAACCTTTTTCGACTTCGTAGTGTCCATATCGTCAACAAGCTGGATCAGCGTCGGAGTGATGAACAGATAACGCTGATCGGCAGGCACTTCATCTTCGTCAAATGCATTGACTGCTGCACGAATCGCCGCGATGACGTTTGCACCCGTAGACAGCACCGCCGCATCGGTCGTGGAGATGCCGCTGACCTGTGCGTAGGTCGCCATGCGGAACGCATCCAGCTCGGGTACGACCTTTGTGCGGATGAATTCCGATGCCAGTCTGCCGTAAGCCATACCTGCGGTTTCCTGATTGTCGAGCGTATCGACATTGAACATTCTGCCGCGGTCGAAGTTGCACTTGACGGTTTCATTTGTCATGGTGACATCGCCGCCGACATAACCGCTGTTACGGCTGTAATCAGCAAGACCGTCCATGCTAATCTTCGGGATGATGAGTTCATCCGCGTTTGCACCCTGCTTTGCAAGTTCCGGCGCACCGTCCAGTACAGATGTCAGAGATGCGAGCTTGTACACCTCATCAAGCAGAGGAATGTACTGTTTGAAAAGCGTAATGTTGTTGTTCGGCATAAGTTACCTCCTGTTATTTCTCGGCAGGAAGCCCCATCGCGGCACGCATTGCCGCAAGCGGACTGCTTCCTCCATTGCCTGTGCCGCCCGATTCGTGAACGGCGTTCTTGATCGGCTCATCGCTGCCAAAGAGATAGTCGTTTTCCTCCTGACATTTCTTGATGGCTGCTGCGATGTCTGCCTGCTGATTTTTGGACGCTTTCAGGGTTTCCACATCGAGCAGTGCACGGACAGCCTTTGCGTTCTTCGCTTTGCTGCCGCTGATCGCTGCATCGAGCGCGGAAGAAAATTCCATATCCGCGATCTTTGCTTCATGCTCCTTCTGCTTTGCGGCGAGGTCGGCGGTCAGAGCCGTGACCTTTGCCTGCAAGTCCTTGACATCGACACCCTCAAAACCTTTCAGGGAATCCTGTGCGGTCTTGAGCTGCTCTTTCAGGCTGTCGCGCTCAGTCTCCAGAGCCTTTTTTGCATTGCCGATGTCTGCGCTGTGGATGTTCAGCAGGGAATTGACCTGCTCCTCGGTTGCGCCCTCGAAGATTTTTGTGACATCTTCTCTTTTCATTGTGGTTTCCTCACTTTCAGTTTGTTTTCGCGGTTCCTTTCCGCTCCGTGTCCGTAGTTTTGCGCCGTTGCGGGCAAACAAAAAGCGCACCGCTTTCGCAGTACGCTGTTTGACATATGGAATTGTGGTGAAGAAATCATGGGTTGTCAAGCCGATAAAGCTTTTCCATGACATTTTCAAAATCAGAACTTGCTTTCAGATACGTTTCAATTTTCGCTTCGCTGTCAATCAGGACTTGGCATAGTTTTTGCAGAACTGCCGCACGATTCACAAGATATTCGCGGTATTTCTCCCGCGTGACTGTTCCGGTGATATCCATGATGTTTTCCTTTCAAGATTCTGGTAAAACAAAACCGCCTGATTCAATCAGACGGTTTATTCTTCAACGATTTCAAATAAATTCGGAGGGAAAAGGTAGTCCTCGTCAAGTTCTGTCATGATTCTATACCAGCCTTTTTCCACTGAAAGCACGTCATAAATCTTATCAGGCTCGAATGCCGTGCCGATATATTCTTTTCCGATATACTTCACTTTCATTCCAACCACTCCTTTATGAAGAAATCATGCTTTCCAATGTTTTCGCATTGAACCCAATGCACCTCTGCTTTTCTGTCCTCGCCATAGAAATCAATAACGCCGAAGCCTTTGACGTGCTGCCAGTCTTTCGCTTCCCCACCGTATTTGTCAGCATATTTCTGCGCTTTCCGAAATACTGTCTTTGAGCCTTTTCCAGCGAACACCTGAACATTTTGCAGCTTTGTGCCTTCTGCAAATTTGAATGATTCGCCTGTCTGCAAATCCATAATATCATAATTCTTAGCTTTTGCACCGAGAGAACGACCAATCGGAATATCTTCTAAGTCTATTATACCACTTTCACCAGAATTGTCAAGCGTTTCAGGCGGTTCTGCGAGAGAATCCTCAAACCCTCTGTCCCAGAAATACACCTTTCCCTGCCAGACCTGATGCGTCGGTCGTGCGCCGTGGTGCCATGTGACCTCCACATAGTTCGTGTCGAGCGCTGCCATGTCCTGCTCGGCTTTCTTCGCAACGACCTGATGAAATCCTGTCATCACCGCTCGCCGCGCCGCGACTTCGATGCGGTCTGTGTGTCCCGATGCGTATGCGACCGTCCGCACACCGCTGTTTGTCATCTCGTTCGTGATGCGCTTCAGCACCGTGTTGTAGTCGAACGCCCCCGATGCAATGTCCATGACCGCACCGTCCAGCGTCTGCTGATAGTAGTCGGCAATCGGATGAAACTCGATTTTTCCGTTTTCTCCGCTCGGCAGCGCAAAGCCCATGCTCTGCGTGATGTTGCGGAATTCGTCCTTTGTCTGCGCCTTGACAGCGGAGATGAGCTGCTGCAATTCCTTGTTTTCCGCATACTCGATGAACGGCTTGCCGGCTGCCTTGTACCGCTGCCTGTCCGCGCTGTACACGTTCGCAAGCCTGCTGTCATAGACTTCATCGACCTGCGTTTCCAGCTCCACAGCGACCTGTTCCAGAAGCTGACGCAGTGCCTGTTTCGATACACCGAGTTCATACGCACGCTGCATCTGCCACGCCGCCGCCGCCGTGACCTCTCCGGCATTCTTCCGCAGCCGCCTGACAATGTCCTCCATGATCCGAAGTTGCAGCTCTCGCATCTTCGATTCAAACGCCTGTGGGATCGCTTCCAGTTCCTGCGGCTTCATGTTACATCATCACCTGCGCGGTCGGAGGAACATTCGCCTTTGCGGTTTCTTCGTCCTCGCCGTACCACTTCATGCGATACTCCCAGGCATTCATCAGACCTGCGGCGACATCCTGCATATCCTGTCTGCGCTTTTCTTCATCGGTCTGGAGAATGCTGTCCTCGAAGTTGATATGGAGCTGCGGGTTCTGCGCGGTCATGCCGAACCAGAACGCCTGCGCGTAGACGTAATCCTCCAGACACGGTACAAGCTGTTTCTGGATTGCCGTGACCGTTTCATACTTGCGGTGCTTTGCCGACCTGACCTCTGTTGCGGTCTTATCAACGCTCTGCGGATTGCTCAGGTCGCCGTATGCAAGTCCGCACTGCATTTCGATCAGGCGCAGGTAGCTGTCAAGCCCGTTGCGGTAGTTCTCATCGCGGATGGCAGGCGAAAACTCCTTGAACAATTCCTCATTGCCGCCGCTGAGATTCAGACCGCGGTACAGCCTGCGGTGCCGCTTCGGAAGTCCCAGCTCTCCGCCTTTGGTCAGCTTCAGCGCGTTGTCGTCCACATGGACGGCGCGTTCTGCGCTGTCATACTCGTAGTCGAGCCGTGCAAACTGCCTGTCCGCATCGCAGATCGTGTCGATCGCACGCTCAAAAATCGAAATGCCTGCCTTGCTTCCGCTGTCTATCGTGTTTGCCCGCGGGTTGACATAGTACCCGAACGCAGGGCGCGTCATGCCGGGGTAGAAGCTGTACGGCTCGATGTCCGCCCACTGCTCGATGCTTTCAAGCGGAATCTCAAAACCTAAGTTCTGCTGCGTACTGCTGCGGTATGCACGGTTGGTGATCTCCAGACCTGCATCCGTCAGCTTGTGATATTCAAGGCGCGTGTAGAAGTTGTCCCCGATCTTCAGGAAGTCTGGGAAAATAACATCGCGGATGCGCTTGTCGGAATCATACGACACGGGCAGAAAATCTGACTGCGGAATGAACTGCACCTTGCCGGAATCACCAAGCGGCTTGATGATCAGCGCACCCGTTGCAAGTCCTTTTTCAAATTCCTCGCCGAGCCGTGCGATCGTCTTTTCCAGTGCTTTCTGAATACGCTCGTTCTCACAGGTTGCAGTCATCTCGGACAGTACAGAATCCGCGAAGATGGAACACACGGACTGCTCGATGCGCAGGCTGTGGATATCCTCCTCGCCGTCGATGTGCAGCCAGTCCGCGGTGCCTTTGTAGCATCTGTCCCAGAGCAGGATCGCGTTCAACATATCATTCGATACACCGAGCTTCACATCGAGTGCCGATTTGATGTCTTTTACAGGGAACAATCTGTTCACCAACTTTCGAAAAAATGATAGAAGGCTCATTTACTGCCCCCTCCGTTTCCATTGCCGATTCGTTGCGTATCGAACCGCGTCGATCATATGGTCATTTCCGTCCGGATACCCAGAAATCACATTGCCTTCCTTGTCGCGCTCGTACTCATACTCGCGAAATTCCTTTGCCGCTTCCGGGCATCGCACAGGGTCAATGACAATTTTCACAAGCGATTGCAGCCACTTGTACGAATATCGTCTGCTTTCCGGACCTTTCTCCGCAGGACGTGCCGCAATTCCGTATGCGCGGTAGTCGCCGACGGACTTCTGTTCCGCGCTGTCGCAGGTGATCTCATCCGCGGCTGTGATGCCGTGCTGTTCCTGCAAGATCTTCGCGGTTTCCTCGTTTGATTTCTTGTTGCAGGTGAATTCATCCCAGATATACAGCGTGTGCCGCGCCGCATCATAGTGGCAGCGTGCGAAGGCATAGAGGTCAGGGTACCATCCCCAGTCTACGCCGTTCAGGATGAAGTCGAATTCCGCAAGCTCCGCATCGGCGATCTCTCTGATCTCCAGATTGTCGAATACGGAACCGCCCGTGCCGTTTGCCTTTCCTTCATACTCGTTCTCGTATGCAGTCGGGTTTACCGCTTTCAGGTGCTCTGCAATCTCCAGAAACACCTTTCCAAGCCACTTCTTCGGCACATCATGATAGGTAGATCGCATCGTGAGCCTGCTTGCGGCAGGCTGTTCGGCGTAGCGGTTTGCCCAGTTCAGCGCAGACTTCGGCGGGTTGAACGATTTGAAGATGTACGCCAGATCGCCGCCTCTGATCGCGGACTGCTCCAGACTTCGGACAGCTTTCTCACCGCCGAACTGGTCAAGCTCCTCCAGCCAGAGAATACCGATGTATCCGACCACAGGCTTTATGCCCTTTTCTTTGGTCGGATCATCGCATCCGCTGAAGAATATCATCTGCCCAGTTGCCTTTTTTGTGATCTGCATCGGCGACACGTTGAACGTGTACGCATCTTCCAGTCCGAGCTGCATGATCGCCCAGGTGATCTGCGCGTACACACTGTTTCTGAGTGTGTTTGCGACCTGTCGCATGACCAGCGCGTTCATGTCCGGATGCGTTTCGATCAGGTCGATGATCGCAAGCGACACAAACGAGGACTTCGTCGAACCTCTGCCGCCGGGGAACAAATACTCTGAATGTCCCTCATCCTGAATGTCAAACAGGACAGGCAGGAACGGCGGCGCGATCATCGTCGCAGGGATGCCGTGATAGATGTTCGTGTTGATCTGCGGCGCGTGATCCGCCTTGAATTTCTTCTGTTCGAGTGCGAGCTGTTCGCGTGCCACCGACTTTCCGAGGATGTCCTGAATGCGGTCGAATGCCTTGACATCGCCGTTTGCCGCCGCGAGGAACATCGCCTTTGCAACGACCATTTCGTTGTCCATGTCGTCTGCATCGGATATACCAAGCAGCTCCAGTTCTGTCGCATCCGCATCATTTGCAGGGAGCGACAAAAGGAGCTGCATCTTTTGTTTTAAGTTTTTTCTGCGCTTTCTCGATTCAGCGGACGCCTTTCCGCCTTTCGACTGTTCTTCGACTGTCAGCTTGTGCGCCTGCGGGATCAGATTTTTCTCATTCACGGTCACCACCTCACAATTATGTGCGGGCAGCATAAAGGGCGAGCTGATGCGTGGTCAGTTCGCCCTGAAGCACTTTGACACGAACGAAATGTCCGCATTCTTTGCCCGCTGTGCTTCCAGTGTAATCATATCACAGATGAAATAGGAAAAACAAGGAAAACTTTTAAGGCTTTTGCTTGGATATGATTTTTTCCGCTGCAAGCAGTGCTTTTCCGTGAAGATAAGTAATATTTCTGTACGTATAGTGCATGGATACAGCAATCTGTTCCCAAGTATTCCCGCAGATATAACGGCGGTACAATAGATTGCGATATCGATCGTTCTGCACGGATGAGATCACTTTTTGTACCGCAGTCAGCGTCTGACGGAGCTGTGTGATCTCCATAACAGCATCATCTTCCGCGTCCACAAGCTTTGCGACCGCTGCACCCAGCTTGTCTGACGCAGCAGTTGTACCGCCGCCAGTGCCGTATTTCGGTGTGATCTTGTTGCAAATGGCTCGCAATTCTTCGATGTGCACAGTCAGTTCATTGATACGGTTCATACTTTTTCGATATTGCATCAGGTATTCTTTCGCTGTCATTTCTTTTTCCCTCCGGTATGAATCCAGTCGATTGCGGCAATTGTAAGAATAAATGTCCCAACAAACGCGCCTGTCAGGAATCCGAAAAAGAATTCCATGTGAATGTCACCTCCGTTTCAAACGCACGCGTGCATTCAACGTGCAAAAGCGTGCGTTCGATTTACGTCTGAGTTGTTTTGTCACTACCATTTTCGCAGTATGCAGAACCTGCAAATCCACAGTCCTCGCAGCCTTTGTAGGAAGGGCATTCTTCGCAGGAGCATTGCTCATATCCGTATTCCGGATACTGCTCTGCAAGAATATTCGGGCAGTTTCCGTTGACACAGTCCACACCGAGATAATTTTTGCATCGCTTGCTCGCATCGTACTCATACTGTTCGCACGGGGACTTGACGCTGCAAGCATCCTGTTTTTTGCAGTCAGCGCAATTGCGAAGCTGCAAGTTTCCATCGTTCATAAACCGTTCTCCTTTCTGATTCTGTCAGCCCAGTACGCGATATATAATTCAAACTCGGTCATGCGGGATACCCTCCTCCGCGATGCGGTTCATCTGGCGTTCGAGCTTGCTGTCGATTACGGCAAACAAATCTTCAGCATTGATTTCGAACATAATGCGAATCTGTTCCAACATGATTGCAACGTCAGCCATTTCACTGATGAGTTCTGCGTTGAAATCCATCTTTGCAATCTGATCCGGACGGCGTGAAAGCAGGCAAAGCAGCTCTGAAAGTTCCTGTATCGTCTGGATGCGCTGCTTCTGGTAGCCGTAATGCTCCGCGATCTTTCGGCATAAAGCATGACGGTCTTCATTCGTCGGCATTCTGTTCACCTCACTCCATGTTTATCGGCGTACCGACAGGCATAACGGAAGCATCACTGTCTGTCGGCTTGAAGTAGTCCCCGTCAAGCGGATACTTGAAGCGGAACATCAGGTAGTTCGCAGCGTCCATCAGATGCTCGCTGTTGCGGTCATGCTCGAAAGCATCAATGCAGCGCTTGGCAGATGCAAGTGCGTCCACTCTGCCACCGGCAAAGTTATCACGCGCACTGCCATACTTGTAGAAGCTTGCCTCCACACGCAATTTGCGTTCTGCGTCAAATTGCTCCGAATATTCGGTTTTTAGGATATCGGTCACTGAATCACAACCTTTCAATTTCGTCCAGTCTGACAATGCAGACGCTTTTCTTGTTTTTGATATCGGTCAGCTGCACATCGCAGCAAGTTTTTCGATGCTTGCAGTCCGCGCAGGTTCTGATTTGCAGGTTTTCATCGTTCATTGTTTTCCTCCTTCTTTGCAAGCCGAATGGTGTTATACTTTCGGATTTCTTCGATATCATGGAGTGCTGACGGATACAGCCGAATCAGTTCATCCAAATCGTCTGTCACAAACATCCGATTCACACAACCTTTCAGCATATCGTATTGATTGTGCGCTTGCTGTGATGTCAGGGTACACCCTTCACAGGTGATCTTTCGAATCTGCCTTCCGTAAAAACTTCTGTCTCCGATCAACAGACCGACAATCTTGGAAGCCTTCTCCATAATCTCGAAAACGGAATCAGACTTCTCGATCTCGCTTGTCAGCGTTCCGGCGGTGCGGACGGCGTTCTGATACTCGGCATATACCTCCCGTGCATGGTATATCTCTGCGACCTGTTCGTCGTATGCCTTACTGAGCAGCTGCTTGCGGTTCTCTGCTTCATCTTTTGGCATTCCGTCAAACCGAAACGCGCGGTACAATTCCGTCAGTTCTGCAAAATACTTGTACGCAGCAGGCGGAAGCGGCGGGAGGTTCACCGTTCCGTCATATGCCTGCCGTTCGAGTGCCGACCAGACCACAGGGTCTCTCAGGTCAATGTTCATATCAGATACATTCCTTTCCCAGAGGGTTGACAGAGGGTTCAGAGGGTTTACCCTAGAGCTTATATATAATTACACATATTTTTTCATACGATAGAATAGGAAAAACCCTCTAACCCTCTGTAACCCTCTGTCATTATTCTTTGTATTCGGCTGCTCCGAGCGCGACACCTGTATAATATCTGCACCCGTCTCTCCCAATTTTCCGCCCGATAAAGTCCTTTCGCATCAGCTCTGTGCCGAATTTTGTACTGCTCATCTTGTATTCGTTATTCTCATCTGCCCAGCTCGCATACACAGCGTAAAGCTTTGAAGCTTTCGTTTCGCCCTCTCCGGTCACACAGCAGGCATCGAGGAATGCGGATACCACATCCATCTCATGCTGATACTCTCTGACAGCATTCAGCACCTTCTGCGGCATTCTCAACCCGTCGTTCTGCCATTTCAGACATCCCTGCACTGCCCATTTCAGAATGCTGTCTGCTTCCTTTGCGAGTTTGTATTTCAGCTTTTTGTCCACCTTGTCGCTTGGGATCTGTACCTCGAACGGAATCAGATGAATACGCCGCCAGATACCTGTGTCCGTTCCGCGGATCAGAGGCTTGTGGTTCGTTGCCATCCAGAGCTTGAACTCCGGTTTGAACTCGAACTCCTCCGCAAACATCTTGCGTGCCGTGACAACATCATCGCCGGTGAGCTGTTTCAGCAGTCCTTCGTCGAGGCGCATTCCTTCGTTCGGCTCAACAGATGTCACCAGACGCGCACCCTTCAGACGTGCGATGTCAGAAGACGGTGCATTGCCTGATTTTGGATTTACCATGATCGTCTGTGGCTGGATATTGGTCGCATAGTCGCCGAGGATCCCGCGGACGATCTCCAGAAACGTAGACTTTCCGTTTCTGCCTGTACCAAACAGAAAGAAGGCACATTGTTCCGAGGTCGAGCCGCTGAGGGAATAGCCGACACACTTCTGGATATATTCGAGCATATAGGGATCTCCGCCGAAAATGTCGTTCAGGAATTGCAGCCACAGCTTCGGTGTCGGTGCATCCGGATCATAAACGATCGGACATTGCTTGGTGAGATATGCCTCCCTGTCATGTGGGAGCAGCTCTCCTGTTTTCAGATCGACAATTCCGTTTTTGACACCGATCACGGATTTGTTTCTGTCGAGATTCTGCGGCAAGATCGGTGCATAATGCTCTGCTTCCCGAATCATTGCTGTTTTTCCTGCAAAGCTTCTCGATTTTTTCAAATGTCGGTCAAAGGCTTTCAGAATGTTCTCATCCTGTGCGTACAGCACACGCTCCTGCTCCTGCATCAGAGTTGCGCTGTCTGCAAGCTGTCTGACATAGCCGATGTTGTCTGTATACCATTTGCCTTCATGGTAATACAGCCACTTTTTGTCGTTATAGCAAAATCGCAGCATATCACCGAAAGCATCGAACAGCCGATTTGCATTTCCGGTGTCATCAAAGCTGTACATCTTTCCCTGAACTCTCGGTGCGACATTCTGCATGGTTTTCTTGATGACAACAGAATACTCGCTGTCATCATGTCCTGTATAAACGGTTGTAAGACCTTCGACCGCTTTTTGCAATGTGATCGCGCCGTAGGTCGTGCCGGACTGCTTTCTGTCCCACTTGTCGCGCATCAGTCCTGAGCTTCGGAACATCTCGTCCATGAGCTGCATATCGCCCTGACACCAGAATGCGAGGATGTTGCAGAGTGCCATATCCGCTTCGGAACGCGACTGATATTCGGAAGTGTCGCCTGCATACAGCGCGGAGAACTTCTGCGACTGTCTGGAATTCTGTATTCGGTCAAGGACAGCCTGTGCCGACATAGAACAGCTCCCAAGCGGAAGCTGTTCCTGCGGCTGACTGTTCTGCTGTTTGTTCTTTGTACGGTATCGCTCATAAAACGGTCTGACAGATTCTGTGATGTCCGCGATGTCAACAAACTCAGAACACACATTTCCTGTCATCACGAAGAAGCGTGCGCCTGTGTACATCTCAACACCCATGTCGCTGTTCTTGAAGTCCTTGTCGGGCAGTGTGCCGCGCCCGATGAGATGTACACCGTTCCCGGACTGCGAATACTCCATATAGGTACACAGCGCATTGTTCATTTCTCCGAACAGGTTATCGGTCTTTCCGCTTCGATAATCCGAAAGCTCGCTCGGACGGTCGTCAATGTCGATGCCGATATAGCCCGAATCGTGAAACATAAAACCGATGCCTGCATAATCAACTGACGCGGAAACGGCAGTATCAAAGTCTGTCCATGTAGACGGATCATTAGAACGTGCCATACCACCTGTGCGCGGATTGACAGGCTCTTTTGAAATTTTGGTAAGACCGTCTTTTGTTTCCTTCGGTACGGCTCTCCAGCATACCCAGCGCGGCAAGGCTTTCAATTCATCAGGAATCAATTCGTACATTTGGTTCTCCTTTTTCGGTTTATTGATTACATGATTGAGAACTTGCTGTATTAGAACGGAACATCTCCTGCACTGAGAATTTCCTCAAATTCACCCAGATTCACGGGCATCGGCGCAGGATACGGCGGAGCGGCTTGCTGCGTAGGCGCAGCATAAGACGCATACTGCTGCGGAGGTGCTCCGAGTGCATCCTGCATCGGCTGACGCGCATATCCCTGTGCAGGACGCGGTGCATAGCTCTGCTGCTGACGCGGAGCAGGTGCGCCGTATGCAGGATTCTGCTGCTGACGCTGCTTTTGTACATGACGGCATTCCGGGAACTGCGTTGGCTCTGTGCCAAGCGGATCGACCTTTGCAGTTGTTTCGCCGTTATAGGTCTCATGCTTCACGACTGCGAGAAGGCAGCGTCCGCAGAGCGCACGCAAGAACTGTTCCAGCGATTCAAAGGACTGTCCGCTCGGAATCTGTGCCGCACGACTGACCGCCATGAGCTGTGCGAAGTTGAAACCGTCAACCTGCTCGTCTGCCGGTGTCGGTTCACGCTTGCGCCAGATGTCGATGAACAGTGCGCGGTTCTGACAGTCCTGCTGAATGTCATTGCGGATCGTCAGCGTCAGCCCGACTTTGAACTTTCCGTTTTTTGTCTGGCGAATCTCTGCATTCGTGATAATTGCTTCATAATTGCCCTGCGGTACAAGACCGCCGCCCTGCGGGATTCCTTCATAATTCGTACCAAATGCCATTGTTTATTCCTCCTGTATCAATTTGATTGCTTCCTCCGGAGAACGTGCGATTCCTGCGATCGCGCCGAATTTCCGCATCTGCTCCAGAAAATGCTTTTGCTTTTCGGATGCGCGTCCGCGCTCCGTTTTCACCTCAATAAATACTGCTCTTCCGTCCGATTTCCGAACACCGAACAGATCGCTGAACCCGACAGGCAATCCTGTGGAAAAATACCGTCCGTCTGCTGTAAGACCGCGCCCTACATTTGCACGAAAGATCACACAATATGGAGATACTGCTATGCGGATGCGGTTTTGAATGTCATGCTCCATGCAGCAGCCCCCTTTGTTTTGCCTGAAAATATGCCCAGCCAGGCTTGTAGCCGACTATTTTTGCATATTCCAGTAATTCCTGATAGCTTCTGCATTCGTCAGGCGTCTTGGTGTTGACGGTGAAGCCTTTGATCTGGACAAGTTCCGTTTCACGCTCCTGCTCAATCGCTTTGCGTTCTTTTCGCTCGACAGCCGCTCCGCAATATGGGCAGGAATCAACTGCTTCTCCGTTTTGCTTCACAGGGAATACTGCAAAACATTCCTTGCAGGTATAAAACCTGTCTTCTTCGTCCGTTTCCTCCTGCTTCATGCCCTTGCGTTTCGGTCTGCCTTCGAGTGTCCACACTCTGTCATCGTCAGGCATTCCGTGTCGCGCATAATTGCCGACATGGTCAAGTATGACTGCACGCTTGCCCTTTCGGTACCGCATACAACGCATCGCCTGCTGGATGAACAGCGTCAGGCTTTGCGTCGGTCTGAGCATGATGACACAGGAACAGTCAGGAACATCAAATCCCTCTGAGATCAGGTCAACATTGCAGAGAATGTCGATCGCGCCCCGCCGGAACTGCTCCACAATCTCCGCGCGCTCCGCCTTTTTCATCTGCCCGTCAATGTGCGCTGCATCAATGCCCGCTTCACGGAACTGCGCTGCCATTGCCTGCGAATGTTTCACCGTTGTGCAGTAGCAGACTGCCTGCTGACCGTCTGCAAATTTGCGGTAGTAGCTGATGACATCACCGTAGACCTTGCTTTCGAGCATCACCTTTTCTGCCGATTTTGCATCGAATTCTCCGTGCCGAACCTTGACGGTCGATAGGTCTGCGACAGCCGGCGCATAGTAGTCATACGGTGCAAGATTGTGATTGTCGATCAGCCATTTCGCAGAAACGCCGACAACCAGATCGTCATTGACATCTGCAAGCCCTGAGCCATCCAACCGAATCGGCGTTGCCGTCACTCCAACACGGTACGAATCGGTGAAGTATTCGTAGATCCTGCGGTACGTGCTCGCCTTGCTGTGATGGTTTTCATCTGTGATGATCAGCGCAGGCGGCGGTATTTTACCGATCCGATTGTACGCCGTCTGCACCATCATAATCCGGACAAAACGCATATCGACACCCCACCAGATGAATGTCCGAAAAATCTGCTCGCATAGTTCTTTGCGATGCACAATAAACAGCACGAATTTGCCATTCTCTGCTGTGCGCTTTGCCATCTCTGCAACGATCACAGACTTTCCGCCGCCGCAAGGGAGCACAATGCACGGTGCGCGGTGTCCGGTGCGCCACGAGCGTGACACACCGTTTACCAAATCTATCTGATAATCACGAAGTTCCGGCATTCGCTTCCTCCTTCTTCTGTTTCATAGCACTGCACGCACAGTTCCAGCAGAGCTTCCTTCCGTAAGCTTTCAGCGTGCCGTCTGCGATCTCCGCAGCGGTCTTGTTTCTGACGGACTGAATCGGATTTCCGCAGACCTCACATGAGATGTCAGGCAGCACACTGTAATACTCACGAATCGAAATATCAACCATCTTCAAATCGTTGTCGATGTACATAGCGGGAAACAACCCCATCGGCGATTTGCAGGTATCGCGTCCATCTGTCTGCGTAGCAAAGAAATAGTGTCCGTCCTGCATCACGGTTTTCAAAACAACAGTAAACATACCCTCGACTGTGATTTTCTCATCGAGCAGCTTTCCAATCGTCTTGATCTTTTGCCTTCCGTTTTCGTCTGTGTCGATGTGACTGAGAAAATACACAGTCACATCAGACGGGAGTGTCGAAACAGAACGCACAAGTGACCAGAAGCTCTGTCCGATCTCTGTGAACTTATCATAGGAACGCTCATTTGCACGCCGCATGAACTCGTTCGCCATGAGATACTGGCAGTCGTCAATGACGATGATCTTCGCGGTCACGCTGTGCAGAAAGCGGTCAATATCGGGGTATCTGTCGGAGCAGAGCGTCTGCGAAAACTGTGTCCGAAACGGCAGCGGCTTCCCGTTGACATTGACAAGAGCGATCTCATCCGCCCCGAAGTTTCTCATAGATGCAGACTTTCCGCTGCCGGAATATCCAAGAATCAGAATCGGTAATCCCATATCGCACCTCACTTAATAATCAGCGATTCCGTGTGGCCGAGCGCAGCACCGTTGATTGTTTCACCTGACTGCAATGCCTTTTTCAGCGCAGTCTTGTCGAGTTCAGGCGACTTCACGCGGATCAGGTCAGAGCGCCCGAGTGCTGCAAGCTGCATGGCAAGTCCGTCCTCATCGAGAACCTGTACACTCTCAGCATTTTTACGGATTGACAGTTGGCATTTTGCGGTTTCAATTTTATCTCTGTGAATCTGTTTCATGCAGGTCATGAGGTAATCCGTCAGGCTCTTTACACGCTTTTCTTTTGCTTTACGTCGTGCTGCGAGTGCCTGTTCCTCCGCTTTGATGTCCTCCGCTTCGGCTTTCAGCGATTTGATATACTGCGCGACATTCTCCGCCTTGCATTCAAACTCCGCCTCAATGCCCTCCAGCGTATCAAACCATGCCTGCTGTGCAATCTCTCGCATTTCGCTCTCCTCGATTTCGTCAAACAATTCAAGACGATCAAACAGCAGCGCGAAGTCGTTTGCGATTTCAAACAGTCTGCTCATGTGGATACCTCCCCGATCATGGTCTGAAAGAATTTTTCCGCCTGCGCACGGCACGCCTCATTCGGATGCGCTGCGAGGAATGCGGTCATGCGCTTTGCCGCGTCGATTGCATTGGCAAGGTATGCCTTGAAGATCTCCTTGCTGTCTGGCTCCGGTGCTTCGGTTGGTGATGCCTGCGCCGATGCGAGCCTTTCCTCATACTCAGCACGCAGGGCATCTGTCTCGGCACGGTGCTGCCGGTTGATCTCCTGAACGTGCTTGATGTGGTCGTCCTGCATCTTCGCCGACCACTGCTCATGCTCCAGATTGATCCGCCGCATCGCGTCCTGCAAATTCTGTACTTCATGAGAAGGCTCCGGTACAGCGACCTCTACCGGGCGGGATTCAAGCTCGTCAATGCGCTCGGTCTGTTCTGAGACCTTTGCGGTCAGACTGCTGATCTGCGCGTCTTTTTCCATCGCTTCCCGTGCAAGACGGTCAGCACGTATTCCCTCGCGCTGCCGATCGGCAGCGTATGCGTCCCGATCCGCTGCCAGTTGTGCGATCCGTTCTTTCAATTCGCGGACAGTCGTGGATTCCAAGTCCACGTTCTCAGCGATTTCGCTGCGCTGGTCATCGGTCAGAGCGGTGAGCAATTCCAGCTTTGCCATTCCAATATGTGCCATTGATGGCACAAAATCCGCAGGGAGCTTTTCAATAATCGCAATGTACTTATATGCGTGCCGCCGACCGATTCCCGCTTCATTCTCACAATAATCCTCGAAATTCTGATAGCCGAGTTCCTTGTACAGCTTGCCGTCACGCATCTTCTTCAGGGCGCTGCACATATCGTAAAGGTTCTGCTGGATTGCCTGCATACTGGTGTGAATCTTCACATTCAGGTTGTAGGCTTCCGTGTACTGCTCTGTCACTGCGAGACTTGCGTCCGCAGGTGGGGTTCTCATTCCAGTTTCGATCATGCTGTTTTCCTCCGTTTCTCCTTGCCAAAGACAGCGGCAAGGTGCTTTTTGTATGCTTCCATAAACGCATCGACTTCCGTTGTGGTCTTGCAGTTTCGCAGACCTCTGACCTGCACAATCTCACCGAACAGATCAACCTCGACCGTATAGAACGGCACATCCGGCTTTTCCGCCGTCCGGATGAACATGATATGCAGCGCACCTTTGGCGTGCCGCTCGGCATAGCCGCCGACACAATGGTGAAGCGCCGCGCCCTCCCACACGATCTCCACAGCAGATTCCGGCGCACGAATCAGCAGATTCTCATACTGGAAGCAGAGCCGGTCACGGAGCAGTTTCAGCTTCCGCAAATCTTTATCGAGTTTTTTTGCATCGCGCAGACGCTGTTTCAGGCGCTTTGCCTCGGCTATCGCTGCCCGCTCCGCCTGAATTGCCCGCAGCGCTTCGGCAGTCCGCTCATGCGCCGCCGCCAGATCACGCGGGAACCGGATCACCGGATCATTCAGGTCATAGTGCAGCTCTCTGCACTCCCGGAGATAGTCGGAATAGTCGCTCAGGTACATTTGCCGGTGCGTGCCGCGATTCTGCCTGTGCAGGTATTTCAGAAGTCTGCGCTGATCCTCTGTCTGCTTTCCGGCGCAGCCTTCGAGCGTGCCCCAGCAGCTCCGGATCAGATGCGCATATTTCAGGCACTCGTTGACGGTGAAGCCGGGCATATTCTCCCGGATCATGTGCCAGTCCTCCGGCGTGATTTCACGCGCTTTTGTCTCCCGCAGCTCGTAGCTGTCCATGCCGAGCATCCGGCGGACATCGTTCTGCTTCCAGTCAATTCAGCCCGGAACGCCTGCGCAATACCCTGCGAACCAGTGCCGCACCATATCCGTATAGCCGAGCTTGATGATGTACTCGATATTCGGATGCTTCATGTAGAATTTGATATAATCAAACATCGGGATCTGATCGAGCTTGTCGATCTCCGCATATTGCAGGCAGGTGCCTTTGAGCGGTTTCGCATCATCGAGAATCGTGTAGGTCTTGTCATGAAAATATCCCATACCCGGCTGATCCCATGTCGGCTCGGTCATCCGCGTGCGGTACTTCCAGTCTGAAAGCCCTGTCCGTGCATAGAATGAACCGGAGCCCGGATAGATCGGAATGAGCTGATTGACACGGTCGCGCCCGAACCGGTAGCATTGACCGTCTGCGAACGCATAGCGCTGTGTTTCCTCGTACCGTGCGACCTCCTGTGCCGGTTCTCCGATTTCCTTGTGAAGATTCACCTGAATCCGCACGCAATGCGCATAGCAGGTGCCGTTTTCACCGGCTTGAAAGATCACGAAATTCTGTGCATACCGCTCGACCTCGACGCTGTAACGGTACTTGTCGCAGACAGCCGTCACCTTGCGCCCGCATTCCGGACAGACAATATCCTTCTTGTGTTCGAGGACGAACAGGAAATCGTCATAGTCGTAATCGGTGAGCGTCTTGCCGCAGGCTCCGCACCGTGCGGATGAAAGATCGCTCCGGTACAGCATGAAGTGCGGTGCAAGCCGCTGGCATTCAAGCAGATCGGCTTTCGGGATCTCCGGAAACGATTGCAGCAGCAGCGCTGCTTTCACTGTTTTCTTCATGCCGTCACCTCAGAAGTCCAGCAGCGAATCAAGCGAGAGCTGCATCGGCTCCGGCTTGTCCTGCTTTGTCATCGTGATCGGCGGATCAATCGCGCCGTTATCGCCGCAGAGGTCGATCGTCATGTGAAATCTGACCGCCGCGACCGGAAAATAGAACTTGACTGCGCGGGTGTAGATCTCCAGATCGCTGATTGACTGACCGATACCCTTTGTGATCGCAGTCAGGCAGTCATCGAAAGACTTGCCGCTCTGCTCGATTGCCTGTTCAAACTCCGGCTCCTGCCGACAGAACTCCATGAGCGCGTCAGCCGTCGGCTTGGCGATTGCCTGCGCGTGCCTACCTTTCGGCTTCACATCAAAATAGCTCTTTTCCATTGACAATCCTCCTTATCTGTGGTATGATAACAATGTGAATATTTTTGTGCGGCTGTGTCAGGGCAATGCTCTGTGCAGCCATTTTCTTTTTCGAAGATATCGTTCAGTTTCAGGTACTCCAAGTATTCCTCCGGGACATCGCACATCTCCTCGCCGTCAACACCGACAATCAAAGCCGTACCGAAGATGCCGAATTCGGCACAGAGCGATGCGAGCTGATTAAAGCACAGGTTCAGGAGCATTCCCTCCTCATTGACAATCATCAGTGCATCAGGATTGGAAAGTCTGACCGTTTCAATGTACCCTCCGACCTCGCGCTGCAAATCCTCCAGCTCGTTCGGTATGTCAATCAGCTCGGCAATTCCTTTCATTCGCAGCACTTTCATGTACCGTTCTCCTTCATCCATGCAGTCAGCTCTGCATTCTGCTGTTTAATCGTTTCACGTTTTTCCATAAGCAATGTGATCTGCTCGGTCAGATTGTTGATCAGCACAGCATTGTTACCGATTGCAAATGCAATCGCTTCAAGAACGCTCTGCGGTATCACCGCAGTATGCCGGGCAGCAGAGGCACTCTCTGTGTGGTTCTGCTCCACGGTAGTATCTGCAAGAACTACGCTTGAAATTGCACCAGTCTCGATCGTCGATTCCGGTGCCTGTGTAGGGTTTGCGCCGTAAATCTCGGCACTTGCACGATTCAGCTTATTGATGAGCTGATATACTGCCTGCAAAGAAATATGATATTGCTTTGCGAGTTCCTTCGGCGATGTACCGTCCTTCCATGACTGGTATATCGCCGCTTTTTGCGTATTGTCCAGTTTACCCATGATTATCAGTTCCTTTCGTCATTTCATCGATCACGCCCGTCACAATGTGTACACGATAGCGTGTAGTGCGGATTTTTTGCAGATAACGCCGCTCTGCTTCAAATTCGGCATACTCCTTTGCTTTCGCCTCCATCGCGATCCAAATGCCGCTTGCGATCATTAGCAGAATTGTCAGAACTGCTAAGATAAGGAAAAGGTACACAAGAATGGTTTTCACGGATCGTCTTCCTCCTTTTGAACAAATGCGATCTCAATTGCACGCACGATCTCATTGCCATTCAGTCCGATGCTCAGATAGCGCATCAGACGTTCCAGCGGAATTGTGTCGGGGTCTGCGCGGTCTCGCTTCACTGTCCGCTCAGAGCAGTGTGCGAGGTCCGCAAGATCTGCATCGGTCATCTGTCTGCGGTGCGCGAGCATTTCTACAAAGCTCCACAGCTTTCGGGAAGGCGAGATTCTGGTTCTTGCGGATGTCATAGGGATTCCTCCTTTCAGTCGTTGTCCCAATGCTTCAAGATGCGAATGAGGTCAGGCAGAATCTTGGTTTCATCGGGAGCGGCGATCTTGCCTTCCGAGATGCGCTCGACTGATTCACACAGCGCATTGAACAGCCGCTCCAGTTTCTTTTCGTGCTGTTCGCGGCTTTCATCGCTGACCTCTCGCGGTGCGGTGAACTTGGAATCCATTGCGCTGCGGAGATAGCTCCACTCGACCTGCCCCATCTCGCTCATGGATTCGATGATTTCATCAATCGTGGGTTTTGCCTGCGTTTTCATTTGGGTTTCCTCCTCTCTGGTTGTTTCGACTGCTTCTTCCTCTGCATTTTCACTCTTTCCGAGCAAGTAATCTACTGATACGGAAAAGTAATTCGCTATCTTCTGGAGTGTGTCGCCTTTTGGCGTATTTCCGTATTTTGTCCAATCACCTATTGCGTTGATATTAAGTCCTAAATCCAATAGAAATTTCTTTTGCGTTATCCCACGTTCTTTAATAAGCTTTTTCAGATTATCTGTAAAAGTAGACATAATTTCACCTCCAATCAGTCATGGGTTGCAGGTGGAGTGCTGTGCTGTTGCGTTTTCTCAACTTCGCTGCTAAAAAAAATACGAGCAGTTTCATCTGGGCTGAGTTCAAGCAACTCAGATATGCGCTGAATTTCAGGTCTGTCAAATTTTCCTCCGTGCTCTGTGATTTTTCTCCAGAGAGCACTTCTGTCAATCCCAAGTTCAGCAGCGACCTCTGCCATTGTCATATTCTTTCTGACAATCTGAGCTTTCAGCTCGTTTGGATTCATACTACCACCTCCTTTCAAGTTGCATTTATGCAACCTTTATCTATATACTACATCAGAATTTGCGTTTTGTCAACACGTTTTTGGGATTTCTGTTGCGTTTATGCAACGTTTGTATGAACGCACAAAAAACTTGTTGCAAATTCGCAACGAATATGATATAATAGCAACAAAGGAGGCGAATACAATGAAGATAGGATTAGCGATTGCAATTCGACGTGAAGAATTGAATTTAACACAAGAACAGGTTGCGGACTTTGTCGGTGTTTCAAAATCAAGTGTCTGCCGTTGGGAAAGCGGTGACATAAATAATATGAAACGTGACCGCATCGAACGTCTGGCACAGATTCTACAAGTAAACCCGACAGACCTTCTTTATGACGAAATTGATTGCTTTCATAAAATAGACGAAAAAAAGCAGCCCACCGAAAAGCAGGCTGCCGCGATTGACAAGATAAAAAATATGTCACCTGATGAACTGCAACAGGCTGAGGTATTCCTCGATTTCATCATCA
>JAKSKN010000018.1 GCA_024401695.1 Bacteroidales bacterium | reverse complement strand
GTATTAGCTCAGTTGGTAGAGCGTAAGGTTCGCAATCTTAAGGTCAGGGGTTCGACCCCCCTATGCTCCACAAAGATAAAGGAGACCTCAGGTCCTTACGGGCTTCAGGTCTCCTTTTGGTATTGAGCCACTTATCAGACTCGGACTGATGACCTGCGCGTTACGAATGCGCTGCTCTACCGACTGAGCTAAAGTGGCTTTGGGGGTGCAAAGATATGAAAAAATATGTAAATTCGCGAAACGCTTTCAATACAAAATCATTTTTAAATAAATCACATAATCAATGGCAGAATATACCAGACCAGCGGCGGTCTTTGACGCCCGGACCTTGGGAAAACCCAAGATGCTTCTCCTCGGCTTCCAGCATATGTTCGCAATGTTCGGAGCCACAGTCCTTGTCCCGGCACTCACGGGGCTTTCTGTAAGCGCCACCTTGCTTTTTGCGGGACTCGGCACAATTCTGTTCCACCTCCTTACCAAGATGAAGGTCCCGGCATTCCTCGGGTCATCATTTGCCTTCATCGGAGGATATGCGGCTGTAGTTGAGATTGGAGCAGCCCGGGGCCTTGACCAGGCAGCCTCACTCCCTTATGCCTGCATAGGCGTATTCTTTGCCGGCCTTATGTACCTGGTCCTTGCCACTTTGTTCAAGCTGTTCGGAGTCAAGAGAGTGATGCGTTATTTCCCTCCTGTAGTTACCGGTCCCATCATCATCGCCATTGGACTTACACTTTCAGGGTCTGCCGTGACCAATTGCGCCACCAACTGGTGGATTGCCATTTTTGCCGTTGCCATCATCATTGTCTGCAACCTCTGGGGCAAGGGAATGATCAGAATCATTCCTGTCCTTATGGGAGTTGTCGGTTCATACTTGCTGGCCGCCTGCTTCGGTATGGTTGATTTCACATCTGTCAGGGAGGCAGCCTGGATCGGGTTCCCCTTCAAGATGGAAAACACCGCATTCCACGTATTCAAGGATCCTGAGTGGGGTCTCGTGCTGACCGCAATCATCACCATAATCCCTATTTCCCTTGCAACTATGATGGAACATATCGGTGATATGTGTGCCATTTCATCCACAACGGAAATCAACTATCTGGAGGATCCGGGCCTGCACCGTACCCTTATGGGAGATGGTCTGGCAACAGCTCTTGCATCCATGTTCGGTGCTCCTGCCAATACCACTTATGGAGAGAACACCGGTGTCCTCAACCTCACCAAGGTGTTCGACCCCCGCGTGATACGCATTGCTGCCGTCCTCGCCATAATCTTCTCGTTCTGCCCCAAGTTCGCAGCCATAGTCTCAGTGATGCCCGCCGCCACCATAGGAGGTGTCAGCCTTGTGCTTTACGGTATGATCTCAGCTGTTGGTGTACGAAACCTCGTTGAGAACAAGGTGGACCTCACTTATTCACGCAACCTTCTCATAGCAGCCCTTATTCTGGTACTTGCTATCGGCATCAACTATGGACCGGGTTCCATCGTGATGGGAAAGATATCCCTTTCCGGTCTTGCCGTGGCTGCTCTCGTGGGTATCATAATGAATGCTTTCCTTCCTGGCAAGGATTACGAATTCGGAAAGAACAAGAGGGCCGACATCTCTGTCAATCTCGGTGGTTCGACCCGTCATCCAAACTGGCGTCAGGAGCATCCTGAGGATGCTGATTATCTCAAGAAATAAAATCTTGCGGCAGCGGAATTTGACATTGACCACGAAGGCGATGAACAGCTTTCTGGTCGCAGCGGCACTTTCGACTTGCGCGACGGCGGTCAATATTGCCGTTGACGGCATTATTGTGGGCCGGTTCGTCTCGCCTGATGCCTTGTCGGCTGTCAACCTGTACTCTCCATATGCCCAGACGCTGTCAATCATCCTTCTTCTGCTGCTCTATCCCGCTTCCAGCCAGACGGCATACTTCATTGGTGAGAGAAATCGTGAAAAGGCCGGCAGATTTATCTCCACTTCGCTGCTGTCCATTCTTGTTGCCGGAGTTCTGCTGAGCGTGTCCGCTTTCTTTTTCACTGATTCCTATGTCTCTCTTGTTTGCTACGACGGTACTGTTGGTCCGTATCTGCATACATATTTTCGGATTGTCGGAAGCGGAACCATCCTTTTCCTGCTGGCACAATTTACTTGCGAAGTTGTGGATATCGACGGGAGGCCCTCTTTGGGAACACGCGCAATCGTTATTTCGGTTCTGTGCAACATTGTATTGGATATCCTGCTGACGGCAATGCTCGGACTGGGTGTGGCAGGCTCGGCCATAGCAACACTCATATCATATACAGTAACTATCGTTTTTCTGTGTTGCAACCATATCTTCACAAAGGCCTGTTCCTTCACAATACGCATATTCCGCCATTTCTCCTTCTCCGCATTGAAAAGCATATTGAAATTGGGCGGAAATATGTCCATAACATCCGTAATCTCAACGTTTTTTGTTTTTGTTGTCAACTTCAGCATTCAAAAATGTTGTGGGGCGGACGGCCTTTTTGCATTGTCAATCGGAATGATAGTTTTCAATATATGCGTGAATCTGGCCATGGGAGTCGGACGTTCGGTTGTCAGTGTAGGCGGTTTTCTGAAGGGGCAGCGCGACTGGAGCGGATTCCGGCACATTACGGCTCGTTCTATCAGAGTAACCATCCTGATTGGCCTTGTCATTTCAATTGCGGTAACGTCCGGTGCCCGGTTTCTTGCTCTGGCATTTGGTGCCGACACAACCGAAATCGTCACTTATTGCTCAAATGCACTGAGAATATTCATCTGGATAGTACCTTCCTCGATGCTCGTGACCTTGATGATGTTCATATATCAGGCTATGATGAACCTTAGGCTAATACCTGTGCCGACTATTGCATTCTCAATCACCGAGATTGCCGCATTGCTTGCGTGGCCGTTATTTATGCCGCCGGAAACAGTGTGGTATGCCTTCCCGCTGTCGGCCCTGCTGTCCATAGGCATCATTTATCTTGTCAGCGAAATTGTACGCCACGGTAACAATACCATTTGCAGGTTAACACACATACCAAAGCATACTGATGATGAGGATGTAGAACAACTTCAGCTTTCCATACCTACAAATATGGATAATATGTATTTGTCTCTGAAGACAATACGGGAATTTATCGACCGTCAGAACATCTCCGGCGGACTCGGGCGGAAATTGGTGCTGTGTCTGGAAGAGATATTCCTGAATATCAATGAACATTCGGAGTTGAAAGGTAATAACCACTGCTATGATGTCATAATCCGTATGGAACAGGACAATATACTCAGTGTCGTGAAGGATGACGGACGCCCCTTCAACCCGTTGACTGTCGAGGAGGAGAAGCGGGGCCTTGGGCTCAACATACTATTGGGAATCTGCAAGCACATTGATTATCAGTATATGTATGGACAGAATTTGCTGGTTTTACAGTTCCCTTATGAATAGACGAGTAATATGAAACTGATAGATAAATACGGGATGCAGAGGATAAAGATAAAACTTTCACTTACCGTACAAATCGGTCTGGCCCTGGCACTAGGATTTGCGGTGGGAATACTGCTGCAGAACAATGTGGAGTTTGCCAACAGCTACATCAAGCCTTTCGGCACAATCTTCCTGAATCTGCTCAAGTTCATAGTAGTCCCTCTTGTGCTGTTCTCCATCATCGCCGGTCTCATCTCCATGAAGGACATATCCGCGCTGGGCCGCCTCGGCCTGCGCACAGTTGCATACTTTATGGCGACTACGGTCGTGGCCGTAACATTGGGACTTCTGGTTTCCACATTGCTTAAGGACGTTTTCCCTGTCATCAGCCTGCCTGTCGGTGAATCTTCCGAAGAAGGCTCGTCAATATCTTTCCTGGATCAGGTCATCAATATGTTCCCCGGCAATATTGTCGCGCCGCTGCTCAATGCCAATATGATGCAGGTGATAGTCATAGCTCTGCTCGCAGGCTTCGCTATCGTCAAGGTTGGACGAAAGGCCGAACCGCTGGCAAATCTGATAGTTTCCGCCAATGAGGTCATATCAGCCATACTTGGCTTTATCATGAAATTGGCCCCCCTCGGAGTATTCTGCCTGTTATGTCCCGTGGTGGCTGAGAACGGGGTTCATATAATCGGCACATACGCCGCACTCATCGGCGTGGACTACCTGTGCTTCCTTCTTCACGCAATCATTGTCTATTCCAGTTGCGTCCGGGGCCTGGGCAAGGTCGCTCCGCGCAGGTTCTTCAAAGAGATGATCCCCGCCCTGATGTTCGCCTTCTCCAGCGATTCGTCATTGGCCACACTGCCCGTTACCACGGAATGTACCCGAAAGCTGGGAGTACGGGACAGCATCTCCAACTTCGTCCTGCCTCTGGGTGCCACCATCAATATGGACGGAGTCGCCATCTACCTTGGCGTGACATCGGTCTTTATTGCGCACTGCTGCGGCATTGACCTCACGCTCAATCAATATCTGTCAATCGCATTCGCGAGCACTATCGCCTCCATCGGCACACCAGGCGTTCCCGGAGGCTCGCTGGCACTGATGGCGATGGTATTCGCCTCCGCAGGCTTGCCGATAGAGGGTGTGGCCATTGCAGCAGGCATTGACCGCATTGTCGATATGGGACGTACGGTGATGTCGGTAACCGGTGATGCGAGCTGCGCAGTGGTAATGGAACGGTTCGAACGTAAAACGAACTCAGGAGCATCCTGAGGATGCTGATTATCTCAAGAAGTAGCTACTTGCAGCCAGGGCTCAGATTACAGCAGGGCATATTTGAGAATGAACAAGGCCGACAGAATCCACATTGTCAGGGAGATGTCCTTCGCCTTGCCTGTGAGTGCATAGGTCAGCACGTATGAGATGCATCCAATCAGAATGCCGTCTGCAATGCTGTAGGTGCAGATCATAACCGCTATTGTGAGAAATGCGGGGATGGCTTCACGGAACTCGGTCCAGTTTATTTTGACGACCGGCTCCATCATCATCATTCCCACCAGGATGAGCGCAGGTGCCGTAGCAGATGAGGGAACTGCAAGGAAAACTCCTGAAAACAGCATCGCGACAGCAAAGAACAATGCGGTGAAGAACGCTGTCATACCGGTCCTGCCTCCATCGCCAACACCGGCCGCGCTTTCAACGTAGGTCGTAGTGGTGGATGTTCCTGCGACGGCCCCGAAAACGGTACCGATTGCGTCGGCCATGAATATTCGGTCAATACCGTCAATGTTTCCCTGTCCGTCCACAAATCCGGCTTTGTGCGAGACTCCGATTACTGTCCCCATCGTGTTGAAAATGTCGTTGAACAAAAAAGTGAACACGACTATGAGCATATCCAGTGTCAATATGCTGTTCCACTCGAATTTGCAGAAAATGGGGCTGATGCTCTCAGGGGATGAGACCAGGGGGCCGTTGAATTTTGTGATCGCTTCGCCTGTGGCGGGATCTTTGATGAAGAGTCCAATGATGGTTGTGGCAAAGATTCCAATCAGGATACCGCCGCGAACTTTAAGGACCAGAAGTGCGCCGGTAATGATGATGCCTATGACAGCCAGAAGAGCGGGCCCCTGACTGATGTCCCCGATAGTCACCAATGTGGAAGAAGCCCCCACCACGATATGGGAACCCTGCAGGCCTATGAAGGCAATAAATAGACCTATACCGGCCCCGATGGCGTTCTTAAGGCTTGCGGGAATGGAATTCACTATCATTGTTCTGGCTTTCGTGGCGGAAAGGATGACAAAGATGATGCCCTCTATCAGCACGGCCGTGAGTGCGAACTGCCAGGTCTGATGCATTGATATGCAGACTGTATAGACAAAAAATGCATTCATCCCCATTCCTGGAGCGAGCGCAAATGGCTTTTTGGCATAAAAAGCCATTACGAGTGTGGAAACCACCGCCGCCAGAGCCGTTGCAGTAAACACCGCGCCTTTCGGCATATCAGGAAGCTCGCTGAAAATCATAGGATTGA
Source organism: Bacteroidales bacterium (assembly GCA_024401695.1). Classification (GTDB taxonomy): domain Bacteria; phylum Bacteroidota; class Bacteroidia; order Bacteroidales; family UBA932; genus Cryptobacteroides. The sequence continues at coordinate 32,949 of JAKSKN010000018.1, read as the reverse complement.
CGGCGAGGATATAGGCCATTGTCAGAAAGGTCGAGAATCCGGCTACAAATTCCGTCCTGATTTTGTGCATGCCCGGGATGAACCCAAATGCTTTGTTTAAGATTTCAGCCATATCACTGCTATTTGGTCGCAAATATCGAGATTCTTAGTGATAATTCAAACTGGATTCTGACGTATCGCTTATTCCGAAACCTTTGAAGCCTTTGAAATCTTAGATACAATGTTGATAAGTACACTGCCCAGGATGCCGGAACAGATGGAACCGAGAAGGACTGCTATCTTGCCGGCGTTGCGGAGCTGAGCCATGATCTCGGGAGTCTGGTCGCCGAAGGACAGGGTGTCGACGAAGATCGACATCGTGAATCCGATACCGCCGAGGCAGGCGACTGCGAAGAACATCGCCCAGTTGGCCTTCTCTGGCATTGCACCGACCTTGAGCTTTATTGCAACCCAGCTGAAGAGGGTGATTCCGAGCGGCTTGCCGAGAAGCAGGCCGAGGAAGATTCCCATTGACACGCTTCCCAAAACTGAGTCGTATGCGAATACGTTGAAGTAGGATGCATCGGTTATCTCGACGCCCGCATTGGCGAGGGCGAAGACAGGCATTATGAGAAAATTGACCCACGGCGAAAGCGCGTGCTCTACGCGGTAACTCATATCCATCGTACCGTGCGCAACCTCTTCGAGCTTGCGGAGGCAGTGCTTCTGAGGGCCGTTCGGGAACGGTTCGTCGTCAATTCCGTCCAGATTGTTGAGCATCTCTATGTAATGGTTGCGCTTGCGGACGTACTGTACCTTGTTGAATCTTGGGGTCGATGGGATCAGGAAAGCCATTACGACACCGGACATTGTTGCGTGGATGCCGCTGTAGTAGAACAGGGCCCATACGACTATGGCGCAGACGATGTATGGGAACATTGTCTTCTCTCCAAGTCTGCGCATTACCAGGGTGATGCCGATGACGGCGAACGATATTGCCAGAAGTCCGAGATTGATGGAGCCGCCGTAGAAAAGCGCGACAACAAGGATTGCAATCAGGTCATCGGCGATGGCGAGTGCAGTCAGGAACACTTTCAGCGACACCGGCACCTTGTCGCCGAGGACTGAAAGGATGCAGACTGCAAATGCAATGTCGGTGGCGGTAGGGATGCCCCAGCCGCTGCCTGCCGCAGTGCCGTGGTTGATCAGGGTGAATATGAGGGCCGGTGCGATGACTCCGCCGAATGCCGCGATGACCGGAAGAAGGGCCTTCTTGGGTGACGAAAGTTCACCGTGGCTTATTTCCCTCTTGATCTCAAGACCGACGGTGAAGAAGAAGATCACCATCAAGATGTCGTTGATGAATTTCTCTACGGTGAGGTCGCGGGGGAACAGCAGGTTCACGTCACCATTGCTGCTGAACAGGTGAAGCTGGACATTTGTCGAAAGGATGTCCTCATAGATGTTTTTGGTAAAAGGAAGGTTCGCGAGTAGCATCGCGAGGACAACACAGCAGAGGAGGAGGACCCCCTGGAACCAGGGCTGCTTTGAAAGCCTGTTGCTCCGCTTGTTGAACATGATTACACCTTTGTTCCAGGTGTAGATAGGAATGAGCTTTGCCATGATACAACTACTAACCCGGCCTTTGCCGGAAATGCAGCGCAAAGGTACAATTTTTAAAATTATTTAAAAAATATTTTTCTGAAAAATCCGCCTTTGGAACGATCAAAAGATCAGGCTGAAGGAGCAGTCTCCGGAATTGACATCAAAACGTCCGTCGGAGCGGCTGCAGAGCGGCTTTCGTGGGGAGAGTTCAATGGCGATGATATCGCCTGTGCGGATATAGCAGAAAGTCGTGGCACGTGCTATCGCCTCGCGGATCCTCTCGCTGCAACCATCTTCCAGCCATTCTTTCCCGTGGACCGGGAACGGCAGGAATGACGTGTGGTCCAGGCAGCAGGCGCAGGCGAAGCCCTCGGGGCTGCCGTCAATCATATCCTCGGGGTACAGGAGGAATCCTCGTCCGGCACCATCGTAATACCGTTCCGCGAACTTTGCGCTGACGCTGCGCCCCGGTTTGCTGACGCGGACGAACAGCACTTCGGAAGCGCTGATCCTGTCGACGAAGTCAGGGACGTAGAAATCTTCGTTGTCCCGCTCCCAGGTGGTGTCCGGGCGCACGAAAACCTTGCCTTCGCTGGATATGACGATGATGTTCAATGCTAGAAAAGTTTTCCGTTGAACTTGGCGGCCAGCTTCTCGCGGTCGTACTGTTCCTTGAATCTGTTGAACTGTGCTTTGGTGTCGAGGGTGAAGGACCCTTGCTGGACCCAGGCGAAGTAAGAAGGGTCGGTGGCGTATACCTGGCGGAGAGTGCGCCCCTTGTGCTTGCCGAAGTTCACGACGGGCTCTCCCTTCTCATCGGCGATGAGATGGCCTGAGAAATCGACATACTTTTTGCCGACGTAGGCGGAAAGTGCATCTACATCGTTCTTCAACGTGTCCGGATATCTGTCAAGCTGGGCTTTCAGCACCTCATACGTGGCAAGGGTGTCGGCTTCGGCGGTATGCGCATTGTCAAAGTCTTCTCCACCGCAGTAGAAACGGTATGCGGCGCGGAGATTGCGTGGCTCCATCGCGTGGAAGATGTTCTGGACGTCAACCATTTTCGGAGAGTGGAGATCCACTTTCAGGTCCTTGCCGGCCATCCTGGCACGCTCGAATTCTTCGGCAAGCATAGGAAGGTCGAACTTTGCGGCGTTGAAGCCCGAGAGGTCGCTGTCCTGCAGCCATTCCGCGATTTCCTCCGCCACGTCAAAAAACGTCGGGCAGCCGACAAGCATATCGTCGGTTATGCCGTTGACTTTCGAGGCTTCCGGATTGATGGGACGCTGGCGGTTCCCGACATAGTCCCACGGCTTGATCTTCCAGGTCTTGATCCTTTCTTCTCCACCGGGGAAAATCTTTACGAAACTGAGCTCTATGATAGAGTCTTCGGGAATATTAAGGCCGGTGCTCTCTATGTCGAAAAAGAGCAGGGGCCTCTTGAGGTTGAGATCCATAGGAGAATGTTATGAAACCATTATCGGCATAAGGATGCCGCATATCTTTTCGCTCTCGGCTTCTTCTTCAGAAGGCACTATGAGGGCGGCCCTGCGGGCGTCGGCGAATTTCAGCACGACCGTTTCGCAGCTGAGATTTCCGAGGATCTCGATGAGGAACGACGACTTGAAACCGATGGAGAGCTCGTCGCCGTTGTAGTCGCAGCTGAGCTTTTCGTATGCGGCAAGTGCGAATCCGAGGTCCTGGGCCGTGATTTCGAGCTGACCCGGCTTGAGGTCGAACTTGATGTGGTTGGATGCCTTGTTGGCGCAGACCGCGACGCGGCGCACGGTGTTGAGAAGCTGCATCCGGTCAATCTTCAGGACATTGGAATTGTTCTGAGGGATGACATCGCGATACTTCGGATATTTGCCGACGATGAGGCGGCAGACCATCATTGTCCCGCCGAACTGGAATACCACGTTGCTGCCGTCGTAGAGTGCCTTGACGTCTTCGGCATCCTTGTCGAGGATCGACTTGAGCACGCCGGCCGGCTTCTTGTGAAGGATGAAGGAGGCTTTGACTCCGCTCTGCACATCCCTGGTGGTGTAGCAGATAAGCTTGTGCGAGTCTGATGCAACGAGGGTGGTGGAATCCGTGTCGATGTCGAAGAAGATACCGTTCATCGCAGGGCGCATCTCGTCATCGGCGGTGGCGTATATGGTCGCGCTGATGCCTTCGGCCAGGATGGATGCAGGGACGACGAAACTCTGGGCGTCTTCGCCGGCGCCCTTGATCTCAGGATAATCCGAAGCGGGGAAGAACGGAAGAGAGGAATTACCGTTGCCCCAGACACATTCGAATGAGCCTTCACCTATGGTCTTGATGGTGATGGGCTGATCCGGGAGCGCTTTCAGCAGTTCCGTCATCTGGCGTGCAGGAACGGCGATGCTGCCATCTTCCTTGACGCTCTCAAGCTCGACTGAGGTGCGGAGTGTCAGCTCCTGGTCTGACGCGGTGATCTCAAGGCTGCCGTCTTTGGTGACAAACAGAAAGTTCTCAAGAATAGGGAGGGCTGTCTTGGCCGGAATGGCCTTGGAAACATCGAGGATGCCTTTTAGAAGGGTTGCGCTTGAAACGTTGAATTCCATATCTTTTTTTAACTTTATTCTTAGCAAGCAAATTTAGCCAGAAATCTCCAAACTTCAAACATTATTTTTGGCACAAGTTTTGACCATAAGCATTCAGAACATTTAAATTTCATGCGATATGAATGGAAAAGGATTTGTTACAGTGGTCGCTTCAGTGCTTCTGAGCGGCGCTACGGCATTCGCAGTCGTGAAAGCGGTGGACCCGGGTGCCCCGCAGGATGTGAAAACCGTCTATAATGAGGAAGGACAGCCTGTCAAAACTGTCAATTTGTCACTTTCTGATTACCCTGATTTTACCTATGCCGCTGAAAATGCGGTCCAGGCGGTCGTATATGTCGAGGTCTATGGCCAGAGCCGCCAGCAGCAGAGGCAGATGATCGATCCTTTCTTCGAGTTCTTCTTCGGAGGCCCTCAGGGCGGATACGGCCAGCAGCCCCAACAGCAACAGCCTCGTGAGGAACGCCCTATGGGCAGCGGCTCGGGCGTCATCATCCGCGCCGACGGTTACATCGTGACCAACAACCACGTGGTTGCAAATGCCACAAAGGTCAAGGTGACCCTCAATGACAATCAGACATATGAAGCTACCGTGGTCGGCACCGACCCTGCCACAGACGTGGCCCTCATCAAGATTGATGCAGCCGGCCTGCCTTCCATCCCGTTTGCCGATTCTGACAAGCTCCGCCTCGGCGAATGGGTCCTTGCCATCGGCTCTCCGCTCGGAGCCGAGCTCCGCTCCACCATCACCGCCGGCATCGTTTCGGCGAAAGGCCGTCAGATGCCAAACTATGACGGTGAATTCAAGATCGAGTCGTTCATCCAGACCGACGCTGCAGTCAATCCGGGCAACTCCGGCGGCGCGCTTGTCAACAAGCTCGGTGAGCTCGTGGGCATAAACACCGCTATCGTATCCACTACCGGTTCGTATTCCGGATACTCCTTCGCAGTCCCTTCCAACATCGTGAAGAAGGTCGTCTCCGACCTTATCGATTTCGGCTCCGTCAAGAGGGTTATGCTTGGCGTGACCGGTGGGACCGTCACGGCTGACCTTGCAAAGAAACTCAAGCTTGACAAGGCTGAGGGCGTGTATGTCCAGGATGTGTCAAAGGGAGGCACTGCCGACAAGGCGGGTGTGAAGCCGGAGGATGTGATCGTTGCGGTCAATGACACGAAGATCGCCACGATGTCCGAGCTCCAGGCGCAGGTGAACAACTTCCATCCTGGCGACAAGGCGGCCATCAAGGTGATCCGCGACGGCAAGCCGGTTGTTCTGAATGCGACCTTTGCAGGAACTGCCGACGCCAACGGCACTGAAGATGCCGACGGTACGGTTGCATTCTATGGAGCAAAGCTCAAGGCTGTCGAAAACGGTGTGCTTGTGGTCAGCGCCGGCAACGGCAAGCTTGCGCAGGCAGGCGGCGAAGACGGTTTCGTCATCCAGTATGTCAATGACCAGAAGGTCAGCAAGCCGAAGGATGTAGTTGACATCGCCAAGAAGAGCAAGAGGTCGGTATTCATCGAGGGTGTGACAGCTTCCGGCAGACCTGGCTACTTCGGATTCGGCAAAGACTGACGTCAGCTGCTCAAAAATTGTTGATAAAATTCAGGGCGCGGGATGAAACTTCCGCGCCCTGAGTGCGTATAATATGGTGAGAGTTGAAAAAATATAGTTATCAACATATGAGACAGTTAAAAATTACAAAATCCATCACCAACCGCGAAAGTGCCTCTCTGGACAAGTACCTCCAGGAAATCGGCCGCGAAGAACTGGTGTCTCCCGAAGAGGAGGTAGAACTCGCACAGCGGATACGCAAAGGCGACCAGGAAGCGCTTGAAAAGCTTACAAGGGCGAACCTCAGGTTCGTGGTTTCCGTTGCAAAACAATACCAGAACCAGGGCCTCAGCCTTCCTGACCTGATCAACGAGGGGAACCTCGGACTTATCAAGGCCGCCGAGAAATTCGACGAGACCAGAGGCTTCAAGTTCATCTCGTATGCAGTGTGGTGGATCCGCCAGTCCATCCTCCAGGCTCTTGCTGAACAGTCGCGCATCGTACGTCTGCCGTTGAACCAGGTGGGCTCACTCAACAAGATCAACAAGGCTCTCGGCAAGTTCGAGCAGGAGAATGAGCGCCAGCCGTCAACCGAGGAACTTGCAGAGATGATAGACATCCCTAAGGACAAGATCGCCGATACACTGCGGGTGTCCGGCCGGCACGTCAGCGTGGACGCTCCTTTTGTCGAGGGCGAGGACAACAGCCTTCTCGACATCCTGCCTAACGATGACTCTCCTAGCGCAGACCGCGGTCTCACCAATGAATCGCTCAGCACCGAGATAGAGCGTGCACTCCAGATCCTTACGGTCCGTGAACGCGAGATCATAAAGAGCTTCTTCGGCATAGGCTGCCAGGAAATGACCCTCGAGGAAATAGGCGAACGCCTTGACCTCACCCGTGAGCGTGTGCGTCAGATCAAGGAGAAGGCTATCCGCAAGCTCAAGAAACCGTCTGCAAGCAAGCTTCTCAAGACATACCTGGGCTAACAGATGACACCGGAATCCTTCATCGCCGCGAAGGCCTCAGAGGCCATCAAGGCAATCTATGGCGCCGACGTCGAAGCCTCCACCCTCCAGGTGGGGGTCACCCGCAAGGAATTCGAGGGTGACTTCACGCTGGTGACTTTCCCGTTGCTCCGCATCACCCGCCAGTCGCCTGACGCCACCGGCGCTGCGATAGGTGAGTGGCTTGTGGCAAATTGCCCGGAAATCAATGCGTTCAACTCCGTCAAAGGCTTTCTGAACCTCAGTCTTTCCAATCTCTACTGGAGCAAGGTGTTCGAGGCGATGGCCAATGACGCCGACTTCGGCCAGCTTCCGTCCACAGGGCGTCGTGTGATGGTTGAATTCAGTTCTCCCAATACCAACAAGCCGCTCCATCTCGGCCACGTGCGCAACAACCTTCTGGGTTCTGCTGTCTCAGACCTTCTGAAGGCTGCCGGCGAGGAAGTCATCAAGACCACCCTCGTGAACGACCGTGGCGTGCATATCTGCAAGAGTATGTATGCCTGGCAGAAACGCTTCAACGGAGCAACTCCTGAAAGCACCGGCAAGAAGGGCGACCATCTTGTCGGCGACTGCTATGTGGAATACGCCAAGATGGAAAAGGAGAACCCTTCAGTCCTCGACGATGTCCACAGGATGCTCGTTGACTGGGAGGCCGGAGACAAGGAAGTCCGCGACCTCTGGCAAAGGATGAACCAGTGGGTGTTCGATGGTTTTGACCAGACATACAAGGCTCTTGGAATCTCGTTTGACAAGACCTATTATGAGCACGATACATATCTGCTGGGCAAGGAACTTGTTCAGGAAGGCCTCAGGAAAGGGGTGTTCGTCCAGGACCCTGACGGCTCCGTATGGTGTGACCTCACTTCTGACGGGCTCGACCGCAAGATCGTCCAGCGTTCCGACGGTACGTCGGTCTATATCACCCAGGACCTGGGCACCGCGGAGCGCCGTTTTGCCGAAAACAATCTTGACTCTCACGTGTATGTCGTTGGAAATGAGCAGGACTATCACTTCCAGGTACTCAAGCTCATCCTTGCGAAGCTCGGCTTTGACTGGGCTTCCCGCATATACCATCTGAGCTATGGTATGGTGGAACTCCCTGAAGGCAAGATGAAGAGCCGCGAAGGTACCGTGGTCGATGCCGATGACCTTATCGAGAAGATGTATGAGGAGGCGAAGGCCACATCCGAGGAGTCTGGCAAGCTTGCCGAAATGTCTGAGGAGGAGAAGGACAGGCTGTATCATATGATAGGCCTTGGCGCCCTCAAGTATTTCATCCTCAAGGTCGACCCTAAGAAGACGATGCTCTTTGACCCTAAGGAGTCCATCGACTTCAACGGAAACACCGGTCCTTTCATCCAGTACACCCACGCCCGTATTTGCAGTATTCTCCGTAAATCTGGCGTACAGGACGGAGTCCCGCACAAGGAAACCGTGGCCGCCCGTGGTCTCGTGAACGGGGGGGACCCAAGCGGGAGCTTGGGGGGGATGAAGCGAAGCGGAAGTTTCCGTTGCGGGAGCTCCGTACAGTTAAGCCAGAAAGAGATCAGGCTGGTGAAAATACTGAACAGTTATCCGCAGAAAGTGGGGGAGGCGGCAGCGGCATATTCGCCGGCTGTGATCGCCAACTACTGCTATGACCTCGCCAAGGAATTCAACCAGTATTATCACGAAACCCAGATTCTCAAGGAGCCTGACCAGGATGTGCTCGGCATGCGTCTGAAATTGATCGGAACCGTTGCCGGAGTGCTCCGCAAGGCAATGAACATTTTAGGAATTGAACTCCCTGAGAGAATGTAATATCCCTACTTCCGTCAAGGAGGTCAAGAAGCTTGGATGGGACTACATAGACGTCATCCTGTTCTCTGGAGACGCCTTTGTGGACCACCCGAGTTTCGGCACGGCCTGCATTGCACGCTGGCTCGAAAAACACGGCTACAGGGTAGCTGTGGTGCCCCAGCCGAACTGGCGCGATGACCTGCGGGATTTCCGCAAGCTGGGCGCACCGAGGCTGTATTTCGCCGTCTGCAGCGGAGCGATGGATTCTATGGTGAACCATTACACCGCCGGCAAGAGGCTGCGCCACGACGATGCATACACGCCTGAAGGGAAGTCCGGTCAGCGTCCGGACAGGGCTGTGACGGTATATACCAGGATACTCAAGCAGCTGTGGCCTGAGGTCCCGGTGGTGATAGGCGGCGTTGAGGCGTCTTTGCGCCGGCTTACCCACTATGACTATTGGGATGACTGCCTTATGCCGTCGATCCTTGTGGACAGCGGTGCTGACTGGCTCTGCTACGGGATGGGGGAGCGCCCTATGCTTGAACTGACAAAGGCGATCGAGGCCGGGCGAAACCTCCATCAGATGGAAAGGATACCTCAGGTGGCGTTCCTGCGCAAGGGCCGCTGCAAGCTTGAGGGGGCTCTCGTCCTCCATTCGTTCGAAACCTGCCGGAAAGACAGGAAGGCCTTCGCGGAAAACTTCCACGAGATTGAGACCCACGCCAATATGCTTCATCCGCAGACCATCGTGGAGGCTGTGGGTGACGGCTATGTCCAGGTGAACCCGCCATATCCGCCTGCAACGACGGAGGAGATGGATTCCTTCTGGGACCTTCCGTTCACCAAGCTGCCGCACCCGCGCTACGCGGGCAAGCGCATTCCTGCGTATGATATGATCAAGGATTCAATCATCACGCACCGCGGATGCTTCGGTGGATGCAACTTCTGCACGATAGCGGCGCATCAGGGCAAGTTCATCCAGTCACGTTCTGAGGAATCCATAGTTGCGGAAGTGCGCAGGCTGGCTGCGATGCCGGAATTCCACGGCAACATCTCCGACCTCGGCGCGCCTACGGCGAATATGTACGGAATGCACGGCACCGACCCGTCGCGTTGCGAGGTCTGCCGCCGCAAATCCTGCCTGTATCCGGCCCCGTGCCGCAATCTTGACCGCTCTCACGAACGCGTGCTGCGGATGTATGACAAGGTGATGGCGGTGAAGGGCGTCAAGCATGCGTACATCGGCAGCGGAGTGCGTTATGACCTTTTCCTGGACGAAAAAGGCTTTATCGATGACAGCGGGAAGCCGTATCTGAAATCACTGATGCTCGAGCATACTTCCGGACGGCTGAAAGTTGCGCCGGAGCATACGGAAGACAAGGTGCTCGGCTATATGGCGAAGCCGTCCTTCAAGCTGTTTGAAAGGCTGAGGACTGAATTCGATGCGATCAACCGTGAGAACGGAACACATACGGAACTTGTCCCATATTTCATTTCCTCCCATCCCGGATGCACTTTCCAGGATATGGAGCGCCTCGCGCATAATCCGGGCCTCAAGGGGATATGGATGGACCAGGTGCAGGATTTCACCCCGACACCTATGACCACCTCATCCGTGATGTTCTACACCGGACTTGACCCGAGGACGCTCAAGCCTGTTTTCGTGGAGCGGGATCCGGACAGGAAGAAGGCGCAGAAACAACTTTTTTTCAACAAGAAGTAGGATTTATTTTTTGATTTCCGAAAATAGGCTTATTATTGCACTACCTAAATACGATCACTATGCCATCAGACAACAAAAAACGTCATATTATCAGTTATGAGAAGATGAGTCCCGAGCTTCAGGACATCTTCAACAAGCGATACCCGAAAGGTTTCAATGATTTTCTCCCAGACCTCACCAGATATACAAAGCCGGACGGTACTCCGTTCTATGCCGTGCTGATGGACGAACTCGAAGAGTTCCCCGATGACATTTATCTCGTGAAGATACAGGTTGAAACCGATGACGCCGAAGATATCGAGAGATGGCTGGAAGGCGAAGAGGAAGCCGAAAACGAACAGGTTGCGGGCGCTACCGGCGGAGAGGATGAGGGCAATACCCTTCCTGACGACAATATCGCCCAGTATGGCGGCGATGATGACGCGGCAGACGCATAATAGTGCAGAATCCTTTCAGTAAAATACCGGAGCGTAACAAGCTCCTGCTGTTGAGCCTTGTTGTGGGAATCACATCGGGGCTCGCAGCCGTTTTATTGAGGTGGCTCATCGATGTCATCAAGGACTTTGCCAACGGGGAGTTCATCTCTTCAGCCTTCAACTGGCAATACCTTGTGCTTCCGGGCCTAGGCGTGCTGATCTCAATGCTGCTTGTCCGTTACCTGATCAGGGACAACATTGGCCACGGAGTCACAAAGGCGCTTCTGGCCGTGTCCAGGAATGAGTCGAGGATAAAACCTCACAATAACTGGTCCTCGATACTCACATCATCGATAACCATCGGATTCGGTGGTTCTGTCGGTGCCGAGGCGCCTATCGTCTATACCGGCGCCGCCATAGGCAGTAACCTGGGCCGTATTTCCGGCCTGTCGCACCGAAGCGTCACCACGCTTCTCGGCTGCGGTGCTGCGGGTGCGGTTGCTGGCATCTTCAAGGCCCCTCTGGCCGGTGTCCTGTTCACGATGGAGATCCTGATGTTCAATCTGTCCCTCAAGACGATGCTTCCTATGCTGATCTCCTCAATCTCGGCAACCGTTGTGGCATATATCTTCTGCGGCCAGAACCCTTCATTCGCCTGCACACTGACCACATTCTCCATAGGCAATATACCGTTCTACATCATTCTGGGCGTGGTCGGTGCCTTCGCCGCCCTGTATTTTACCAGAACCACGCTCTGGCTTGAGGACAAGTTCGCGAAATTTGAGAACGCGTACCTGAAGTGGGTGCTCTGTGCCGTCGCGCTCGGCCTGCTCATCTTCCTTTTCCCACCGCTCTACGGTGAAGGGTACGATTCAATGCTTGCGTTGCTGAACGGCCACGAGATATCGCTTGAGAGCGGTTCTCTTCTGTCGTTCCTGATGGCTTCTCCGTGGGGGGTCGTCATTTTCTTCGTGTTTGTCTTCTTTGCCAAGGTGCTTGCGATGACTCTGACAAACGCCGGAGGGGGAGTCGGCGGAACGTTCGGTCCGACCCTGTTTTCGGGTGCGATCCTAGGATTTGCCGTGGCACGCAGCCTCAATCTTCTGGGAGCGGGCGTGCCTGAGCAGAATTTCGTCCTTGTGGGTATGGCTGCGCTTATGGCCTCGGTGATGCAGGCCCCGATGACGGCAATCTTCCTTATCGCGGAGATATCCGGCGGATATGAGCTTCTCATCCCATTGATCCTCACATCCACCGTTTCTTTCGGCTTTGTACGCATATTCGAGAAATATTCCATCTATACCAAGCGTATCGCCCAAAGCGGTGATCTGCTGACTCACGACAATGACCAGGCTGTGATGACCCTGCTCCGCACGAAGGACCTCATCCGTGACAAATATCCGCGTGTCCGCGTCAATGACAGCCTCCGTAAGCTTGTGAAAGCCATATCCAACAGCGATGCCGCCGTGATTGCCGTCCTTGGCGATGACGGGTCGTTCCAGGGGATGATAGATGTGGCGAATGTCAGGAAATATCTTTTCCGTTCTGATCTGTACAATACCACGAAGGTTTATAACCTGATGGAATCCGCTCCTGAAATCGTAAGGGAAGAGGAGAGGATTGAAGACGTGATGAGCAAGTTCGAGAGGACCGAGGCCTGGCGTCTGCCTGTCGTCGGCGCCGATGGCAGGTACCTCGGATTCATTTCCAAATCAAGGCTCCTGATGGCCTACAGGGCGGAATTGCGGGAGATTACTAGCGGCGACTGACCCCGTTCTTCAGCGAAAGGGATATCCTTCCCCTTTCCAGGTCTACTCCAAGGACGCTTACCTTTATCTGCTGGTGCAGCTTGACTACCTTCGTCGGATCCGTACCGCGCGGACCCATCTGTGACACGTGGATGAGGCCGTTGTCGTGAAGGCCTATGTCGACGAATGCACCGAAATTGGTGATGTTCGTGACGATGCCCGGCAGTTCCATCCCCACCTTGAGGTCTTCTATGGAGTGTATGTCTTCGGCGAATTCGAATTCTGATGCCTGCTCCCGTGGGTCGAGCCCAGGTTTGGCAAGTTCCTTCAGTATGTCGTTGATTGTCGGCAGTCCGGCTTCGTCGGTTACGAAATCCCGGGCGGATATCCTGGCGCAGAGCTCCGCATTGCCCACAAGCTCACGGGTGGAGACACCGAGCGAACGCGCCATCCTGTCGACTATTGGATACGATTCGGGGTGAACGGCAGAATTGTCCAGGGGATTTTCGGCTCCGCGGATGCGGAGGAAACCCGCGCACTGCTCGAAGGCTTTCGAGCCGAGACGCGGAACCTTTTTCAATTCAGCCCTGCTCCTGAAGCCGCCTTCGGCGCTGCGGTATGCAATGATGTTCTCTGCGAGTGCGGGGCCTATGCCCGACACGTAGGCGAGAAGGTATGGCGAAGCTGTGTTCAGATTGACGCCCACGGCGTTCACACAGCTCTCAACGGTGTTGTCCAGCTTTTCTTTCAGAAGCGCCTGGTCGACGTCGTGCTGATACTGGCCTATGCCGAGGTTCTTCGGGTCAATCTTGACGAGTTCTGCGAGCGGGTCCATCAGCCGGCGTCCTATGGACACGGCTCCGCGCACCGTCACGTCCTCGTCGGGGAATTCCTTCCGTGCTACTTCTGAAGCTGAATAGATGGATGCGCCGTCTTCGCTGACGGTCCAGACCCTGCAGCCTTCCGGGAGGGATATCTTTTTCATGAATTCCTCCGTTTCGCGGGATGCTGTGCCGTTGCCTATCGCAACTGCCTGGATGTTGTATTTCTCAAGCATCTCCTGCACGCAGACGATGGATTTCACTTTTTCGTTCTGCGGGGGATGCGGGAATATTATCGTATGGTGGAGCAGCGCCCCGCGCTCATCGAGACAGGCGATCTTGCAGCCGTTCCTGAAGCCGGGGTCGATCGCCATCGTGCGTTTCTGGCCCACAGGAGCCCCAAGCAGCAGCTGGCGCAGGTTCTCACCGAAGACCTTGATGCTCTCGATGTCGGCCTTTTCCTTGGCTTCGCGTATCACTTCGCCCGAGATCGAAGGTTCGAGCAGGCGCTTGAACGCGTCGGCGACGGCATCCTTGATCTGGTTGCAGAGCTCTCCGGACGGATAGGAATGTTCCTGGCAGAAATCGTAGTAGATCTTGCTGCCGCATTTCTCCGGGTCGGCGTCAATGCCTATTGACAGGAAGCCTTCCTTCTCGGCACGCAGCATTGCGAGGAGATTGTGTGAAGGGATCCGGTTGAGAGGCATCGAGAAATTGAAGTACAGGCGGTATTTGTCGGCCTCCTGCGATTCCTTTCCGGCTTTCGTGACCGCAGACACTATGCGGCGCTGGCGGAAGATTGCGCGCAGATTCTCGCGTATGCCCGCCGTCTCGCTCAAGCGCTCGGCAACGATGTCGCGTGCGCCCGCGAGGGCATCTTCAACGCTGCCGACCTTGCCTTTGACGAAGGGCCTGGCCGAAGCGATGATGTCGCGTGAGCGGACGTTCCACATCACGTCGGCAAGCGGTTCGAGGCCCAGTTCCCTGGCTATCGTCGCGCGTGTGCGCCGTTTCGGCTTGAACGGCAGGTAGATGTCCTCCAGCTCGGTGGCAGAGACGCATCCTTCGATCCTCCCCTTGAGTTCATCATTGAGCGCCCCGGCCTCGGAAATGGTCTTGAGGACTGTCTCCTTGCGCTTTTCCATCTCGGTGAAGACGTCGATCCAGTGCTTGACCTCTGCCACTTCGGCGTCGTCCATACCGCCTGTCTTTTCCTTGCGGTAGCGGCTGATGAAGGGGATGGTGTCGCCGTCCTCGAACATGACGGCACAATTCTCGACCTGCCAGCTCTTAAGCTGGAGATAGTCGGCTATGTGGTTGATATATAGCTCTTTCATTTATGGAATTTGCGGAAGCGGAGGCCTATGACACCCCAGAATGCCTCGCCGAAGATGCTGCCGGACATCTTGGACGTGCCTTCCTTGCGGTTGACGAAGATGACGGGAACTTCTGAAAGCTTGAAGCCGTATTTTGCGGCGGTGTATTTCATCTCTATCTGGAAACCATAGCCTTTCATCCGCACGTCGTCAAGGTCGATGGTTTCGAGCACCTTCCTGGAATAGCATACGAAACCGGCTGTGCTGTCGTAGATCCTGACCCCAAGGACCAGCCTGACATAGATGGAGGCACAGTATGAGATGAGGATGCGGCCGAAAGGCCAGTTGACCACATTGATGCCGTCCGAGTAACGGGAGCCGACGGAAAGGTCCGCCCCGCCTTCCGTACAGGCTGCGAGGAGGCGCGGGAGGTCGTCCGGGTTGTGTGAAAAATCGGCATCCATTTCGAAAATATAGTCATAGCCGTGCCCGAGGGCCCATTTGAAACCGGCGATGTACGCGGTTCCCAGCCCGAGCTTGCCACTGCGCTCCATCAGGTGAAGTCTTTCTTCGCATCCGGCCTGGAGCTGCCTGACTGCGGAGGCGGTGCCGTCCGGCGAACCGTCATCTATCACGAGGATGTCGAAGGCTTCCGGCAGGGAAAGCACTGCACGGCAGATCTTTTCGATGTTCTCGATTTCGTTGTAGGTAGGGATTATGACCAGCTTTTTCATATTCTCGTATAGATGAACAAATATAGCAATATTCGTGTGAATTTAACTATATTTGTGTCATATGACCACTGTTTTCAACATTTCTCCAAGGGTCTCGACAGCGCGCATCCGTGAGATTGCCGCAGCGAGCGACAAGGAATACACCTTGATATATACGAAACCGACCGGACTGCGCTGGGTGAACTATGGGCTTGAGCGTATGATCCAGATTGCCGGGGATACGGGTGCCGCAATGGTTTACGCCGACCACTTTGCCGAGATCGACGGCAAGGTCACGGCTTATCCTGTCATTGACTGCCAGCCCGGTGCGCTCCGCGATGATTTCGACTTCGGCGGAGTGCAGCTGTACAGGACTTCGGTGCTCAGGAAGGTTGCCGCCGAGATGGTGGAGGAATATGAATTCGCCGGCCTGTATGACCTGCGGCTGCGTGCTTCCCGCGAAGGTGCTATCGAACATATCAATGAGTTTCTCTATTACGAAGTCGAACTTGATACCCGGAAGTCCGGGGAGAAGCAGTTCGATTATGTCGATCCCCGCAACCGTGCTGTCCAGATTGAAATGGAGAAGGCCTGCACGTCGCACCTCAAGGCCATAGGCGCTTATCTGGCGCCCGAATTCAAGGAGGTTGACCTGAAAGAAGGGGAGTTCGAGTATGAGGCTTCGGTCGTCATTCCCTGCAGGAACAGGGTGCGCACGATAGGGGACGCGATACGTTCGGCCTTGAATCAGAAGACCTCTTTCAGATACAACGTGATTGTGGTGGATGACAATTCGACCGACGGTACGGTCGATGTGATCAGGAGCTTTGATGACGAGAAGCTGGTATATATCGCCCAGGATAAGTCATACCACGCGATAGGCGGCAACTGGAACGCCGCCCTGCATCATCCGAAGTGCGGGCGTTTCGCCCTTCAGCTTGATTCCGATGATATGTATTACGATGAAAACACCGTTCAGAAGTTCGTCGATGCCTTCTATGGACAGAACTGTGCAATGGTCATCGGAACCTACAGGATTACTGATTTCAATCTTGAAACCATACCTCCGGGAATTATTGACCATAAGGAATGGACTCCTGAAAATGGACGGAACAATGCTTTGAGAATCAATGGGTTGGGCGCTCCGCGCGGGTTCTGGACCCCGCTTGCCCGCTCCATCAATTTCCCTACTACCAAATATGGCGAGGACTATGCCGTGGCGCTCCGTATAAGCCGCGACTACCGCATAGGGCGCATCTGGGACGTGCTGTACAATTGCCGCCGCTGGGATGATAATTCCGATGCAGCTCTCGACATAGAGAAGGTCAATGCAAACAATCTGTATAAAGATAGAATCCGCACCTGGGAAATTAAAGCAAGGATTAAAAGATAGTTGGATATAATAAATAAAAATACTATATTTGCGGATGTACTTTAAATTTTAATTAAAGTTCTTTGCTTATTGTGCTCTTCTGCTCCGGCGCGCTGGGAAGCGTAAAGGCCGGTTCCGAGTAGTGATTATTCATGGATGTGTGGCTGGCTGCCAGTAAAGTATTATTGTTTGTTATTCATCGGATTCTCCGATGACGATATGGTTAATTGGACTTATTTGGGCAATCATCACATTTGGATATCTTTCCATAGATGATAGGCGGCATCCACAAGCAGTTGAGTACAGTATGACAAGGTGAGATTAAGCAAAAATCAGGAATGATTTTTGCTTATTTTTTATTATCTTCGCAAGGACTTGCGCGCGCTTTGCGCGTGCGTGCACTAGAACTGAACAAGTAACCGAATATCACTCAATGAAAAAGATCATTTTCTCCATCCTTCTGATGGTTCCTATGTGCCTCTTCGCACAGAAGCCGGCTTCCACGAATGTGCCGGCATCACAGTATCCTATGGTTGATGAACAGGGCTGCGCCTACTTCCAGATCGCCGCTCCCGACGCAAAGGAGGTCCTTGTTGACATCTGCAGCAAGAAATATCCTATGACAAGGGATGAAAAGGGAGTATGGACCGTCAAGACGGACCCTCTTGTGGTCGGCCCCCACTACTATGCCCTCAATGTGGACGGCGTCCGCGTGAACGACCCTGCATCCGAGGCTGTTTACGGCTGCGGCTATTTTGCCAGCAACATCGAGATACCTGAGGATGACGCCACCGCCGCATACTACACCTTCGACAGGAACGTCGCCCACGGTCAGGTGCGTGAATGCCAGTATTGGTCGGCACTTGAAGGCAGGATGCGCCGCTGCTATGTCTATACACCTGCTGAATATGAGAAAGGTGGCAGGAAATACCCTGTCCTTTACCTCCAGCACGGTATGGCCGAGAACGAAACCGGCTGGCATACCCAGGGCAAGATGGCGAACATCCTTGACAATGCCATCGCCTCCGGCAAGGCGAAGCCGATGATCGTCGTTATGGACAACGGCAACTGCGACTATGGCTTCGGATCCAAGCCGGGCGAGTCCATGAATGACTTTGGCGCCAGTTTCGAAAAGGTCCTTCTCCAGGATATCATCCCGTTCGTCGAGAGTACCTTCCGTGTAAGGACAGACCGCAACAGCCGTGCGATCGCCGGTCTTTCCTGGGGTGGCAAGCAGTCTTTCGACATCGGACTCCACCATATCGACAAGTTTGCATATATCGGAGCGTTCAGCGGGGCCATCTTCCTGATGCCCGGCCAGAAGGCGGAGGATCTTTATGACGGTGCCTTCAAGGATGCCGCCAGGTTCAACAAGGACGTCCACGCCCTCTTTATGGGTATGGGCTCCGTCGAGAACTTCGGTGCCGACCGTATGACGAAGATGCTCAAGGACTATGGCATCAATGCCACATATTTCGAGTCTCCGGGCACCGCCCACGAATGGCTCACCTGGCGCCGCTGCCTGAATCAGTTCGTACAGATGATTTTCTAATAACTTCTATTCTATGAAAAAGATACTTGTCACCATTGCGGCTTTGTTTGCCGCAGCAGCTGCCATCGCCCAGCCGAACGGTTTCGGCGGATGGCAGATGCCTGAAATCAAGATGGAATATTCGCAGAAGTTCGCCGACGTCAACTATGCCGGCGACGGCGAAGTGTACCACAATATGGACATCTACCTGCCTAAGGTGGAGAAGGATGTCTATCCGGTAGTCGTCCACATCTACGGCAGCGCGTGGTTCAGCAACAATTCCAAGGGAATGGCCGACCTCGGCACCATAGTCCAGAAACTTCTGGACAACGGCTACGCTGTCGTGACTCCAAACCACCGCTCATCGGCGGATGCCAAATTCCCGGCCCAGATCAACGATATCAAGGCTGCCATCCGTTTCGTGCGAGCACACGCCGACGAATACAAGCTTGATCCGACCTTCGTAGCCACTTCCGGTTTCTCGTCCGGCGGCCATCTTTCCTCTCTCGCAGCCACTTCAGGCGGCGTACGCCAGCTTGAGGGAACGGTAGGTGAGTGCCTCGAGTTCAGCAGCCGCGTCAATGCAGCCTGCGACTGGTCCGGCCCTATCGATATGTTCAAGATGAACTGTGACGAGCCTCGCAAATGGGGCGGCACCCCGGAGGAGGCTCTTGTAGGCCACGATTATGAAGAGCAGTATGAACAGCAGTTCCGCGCCATCAGCCCTATCACTTACCTCGACCCGTCCGACCCTCCTCTTATCGTTTTCCACGGCCAGAAGGATAACGTCGTGCCTTTCTGCCAGGGCGTCGAACTCTATGACGAGATCAACAAGCTCGGAATCCGCACTGAACTCCATCTCGAACCGGAGGGCGGCCACGGATTCAATATGTATACTGAGGCCAATCTCAATGCTATGGTTGACTTTCTCAATGCTGCATACAATGAGAGCCGCATCAGGGAGGATTTCGTTCCTTCAAGCTTCAATCAGCCGGGTCAGGACTATCCTATGGTGAATTCTCAGGGTTATGCCCGCTTCCGTGTGCATCTTCCTGAAGCCAGTTCGGTTGTCGTTACCCTCGGCCTCGGCGGCCGTGGCGGCACCGCCCTCAAGAAGGGCGCCGACGGCTATTGGACCGGTACTACCGATGGCCCTATGGATGAGGGCTTCCATTATTATCACCTCATCGTGGACGGCGGCGTGCTCAATGATCCGGGCACCGGTTTCTTCTATGGTTCCTGCCGTTGGGAGAGCGGCATCGAGATCCCCTCACACGACCAGGATTTCTTTGCAATGAAGAATGTCCCTCACGGCAACGTGCAGCAGGTGCTTTTCTGGAGTGAAAGCACCGGGGAATGCCGCGTGGCCAATGTCTATACTCCTGCCGGCTACGAGAAAGGCAAGAAGAAGTATCCTGTACTCTATCTCCAGCACGGATGGGGCGAGAATGAGACCTCCTGGCCTGTGCAGGGCAAGGCCGGCCTTATTATGGATAATATGATTGCCGAGGGCAGGATCGAGCCTTTCATCGTCGTGATGACCTATGGTATGACAAATGACATCAAGTTCGGCCATATTAATGAATTTACCGCAGAAGAGTTCCAGGAAGTGCTTGTCAACGAGCTTATCCCTTATGTCGATTCGCATTTCAGGACCATTGCCGACCGCAACCACCGCGCTATGGCCGGTCTTTCAATGGGTGGTGTCACCACAAGGCTCATCACTCTCCGGCGTCCTGACGTGTTCGGCTACTGGTGCCTCTTCAGCGGCGGAACTTATTCTCCTGCCGACCTTCAGGGACTGCAGGCCCCTAAGGGCATCTTCATCAGCTGCGGCAGCAAGGAGAATCCTGAGGGTGTGATCAAGGCGGTCGAGGACCTGAAGGCTGCCGGTTACAATGCCACAAGCCACGTTTCCGACGGTACGGCGCACGAATTCCTTACCTGGCGCCGCGCGCTCTACACTGTCGCACCGCTCCTCTTCAAGAAATAAGTCATTCCTAAGAATCTATTTTTTATCAACCAATTTATTCCAAATTTTATGACAAAATTCAACAAACTATGTGCATGTGCGATTGCTCTTTGCGGAGCATTCAGCGCATTCGCCCAGGCTCCGGCAGGAGCACCGGGAGCACCGGGCAGACCTGCAGGCGCTCCTCAGATGCAGCAGCGTCCCCGTCAGGCAGAAGTCATCCCGGGCAGAACCCCTGTTTCTCCTAAACTGGAGGATTACTTCACCCCTGTAACGGCAGAAGCCGCCACACCTGACCAGGATGGTTTCATCCGCCGCTGGCTTCTCCTTGAGCCTATCGCAAAACCTAATCGCAGCAACACTGTTTTCGTTGACAGCTACATCCGCGATGCATTTGCAAAGCAGTACTTCAAGGGACAGCTTGCAACCGACAAACTCCCGAAGGACGGCCAGAAGGAGAAGGTTGAGGTTGACGTGACTCCTCAGACAATGGGATTCCCTATGCCTGGCCAGGAGCCTCAGAAGGTTGAGCCTAAGTTCGAAAAGCGCACTCTCAAGTGGCACGCACTTGACAGCAAGCGTTTCAATGTCAAGCTCTTCCGCTTCGCTTCAGGACTTCAGACCGACGTTTATGGTGTCATTTTCTGGGCCGTAACCGTTGTCGACTGCCCTGAAGAGATCCAGAATGTACGTCTTTCTGTAGGTTCAAACGCAGGCTCACAGTGGTGGGTCAACGGAGAGGACGTTCTCCTTCTTTCCAACGACCGCCGTATGGTTGCCGATGACGCAATGTCTGACCGCATCACCCTCAAGAAGGGTCGCAACTATATCTGGGGTGCAGTCATCAACGGCCCTGGTATGAGCGATATGTGCGTCCGTTTCGTAGATGAGCAGGGTAAGCCTGTAACCAATTTCACCGTTAACACGAAGTAGTCATGAAGAAATTATTGATCGCGGGCATTGCAGCCCTTATTTCTGCAGCAGCTTTCGCCCAGGTTGGCGCTCCTTATATCCACGACCCATCAACCATCATGGAGTCGAACGGCAAATATTTCACCTTCGGTACCGGAACCAACGGCCTTATGTCAGAGGACGGCTGGAACTGGCACTCAGGCGCTATCCGTCCGCACAGCGGCGCTGCTCCTGACGCTATCAAGATCGGCGACCGTTACCTTGTCGGCTTCAGCTCAACAGGCGGTGGCCTCGGAGGTGGACACGCAGGCAATATTCTTACTATGTGGAACGAGACCCTCGACCCTTCAGACCCTCGTTTCAAATACACCGATCCTATCGTAGTCGCCGAGTCAAACGTTGACGAGGACTGCGACGCCATCGATATCGGTCTCTTCCTCGATCCTGTCACCGGCCGTCTCTTCTGCACCTTCGGAACCTATTTCGGTGAGATCCGCCAGTGCGAGCTCGACCCTAAGACCGGTGCGCGTCTCGAAGGCACCAAGGACATTCCTGTCGCCATCGATTGCGAGGCTTCCGATATGATCTATAATGACGGATGGTACTACCTCCTCGGTACCCACGGTACCTGCTGCGACGGCACCAACTCTACATATAATATTGTCTGCGGACGCTCACGCAACGTCAATGGTCCTTTCCTCGATGAGTTAGGCCGTGATATGTACCGTGGCGGTGGCAAGATGGTAGTTGCTGCAGAACAGCGCAGGGTAGGTGCAGGCCACTTCGGCCGTGAGATCATCGACAAGGGTGTCGAGAAGGCATCATTCCACTGGGAGGCTGATTTTGACCTCAGCGGCCG
This sequence comes from Bacteroidales bacterium, assembly GCA_024401695.1. Classification (GTDB taxonomy): domain Bacteria; phylum Bacteroidota; class Bacteroidia; order Bacteroidales; family UBA932; genus Cryptobacteroides. The sequence continues at coordinate 11,050 of JAKSKN010000018.1, read as the reverse complement.
CAGCACCCTTGCAATCCGCCCTCTCGTATGGAAGAACGGCTGGCCTGTAGCAGCTGAACTTCTTGAGGACGGTATCTATTCAATCATCTCAGAGCGTCGCGGCTATGCTCTCGAGCTCTCAGTTGATTTCGTCCGTCTCAACGGCGGTATGCGCGGTTTCTTCATGCGTCAGGACGAGGCTGTCGTCAGCGTCGAGGACCAGAAGCTTGAGGACGTCATCGGTGGCTGGCCGGAAGGCAATATCGAAGTCCGTGCAATGGACAATATGTTCCGTCCTAACCAGAAGTGGGAGATCAAGGCTGTCCCTGAGGCAGGCGGTTATCTTGGCGGTCCATACTGCAAGATTGTCATCTCCGGCACCAACAGGGCCCTTGCAGCTACCGCTGACAAGGAAATCGTCACCGTTCCTGAGTTCACTGGCGCTCCTGAGCAGCTCTGGAGAATCGAAATGCTCACCGACGGCACCTATCGTATCATGCCTAAGGAGGTCCCTGGCTGCGACGAAGAGCTCGTGCTCATCTCAATCGCCGACACCAAGCCGACCCTTGGCAAATATGACTTCAACAATGTCAATTGCAAGTGGAACCTTAAATCACTTAAATACTAATTCCAAATGAAAAAGTTTTTGATTCTTGCAGCTTCTGCAGCCCTCCTTTTCGCAGGCTGCTGCAAGGTTGCTGACACCAAGAGTCCTATCCTCGACATCGAGGGCGGACAGGTTCAGGGCGTAAAGGCCGACATCGAAGGCGTTTACGTATATCGCGGAATTCCGTACGCAGCTCCACCTCTCGGTGAGCTCCGTTGGAAGGCTCCTCAGCCGGTAGTTCCTTGGGAAGGTGTATTCGACGCAAGCGAATTCGGCCATCCTAGCTATCAGGCGGTTCATTATCCTGGCGGATACTTCACAGAGTGGGGTTATGGCGAGGAGAAGCAGTGCAGCGAAGACTGTCTGTATCTCAACGTCTGGACCAAATATCCTGGTCAGGTTGACAAGAAATGTGCAGTTGCCGTATGGATCCACGGTGGCGGCTATCGCGAAGGCTGGGGCTCAGAACCTGAGTTCGACGCACAGGAGTGGGCTGCAAAGGACGTTGTCCTCGTGTCCATCAACTACCGCCTCGGCGTGTTCGGTTTCCTCCAGCACCCTGAACTCTCAGCTGAGAGCGAGAACGGTGTTTCCGGCAACTACGGTATCCTCGACCAGATCGAGTCTCTCAAGTGGGTCAAGAAGAACATCGCCCAGTTCGGTGGTGACCCTGACAACGTGATGATCTTCGGCCAGAGCGCCGGCGGCGGCAGCGTCAGGACCCTCTGCGAGTCTCCTCTTGCAAAGCCATATTTCCACAAGGCAGTCATCATGAGCGCCAACGGCCTCAATGTGGCTCCTCGTCAGGAATTCAAGATGCCTACCGGCGCACCTGTCAATGCAGGTATGCGCAGGATGATGTTCGGCGGACTTACCCTCAAGGACGCTGAGGCAGCTACCAAGGAGATCATGGACTGGGCAGGTCTCACCGACCTCACCAAGATGCGCCGTGCAGCTACCGAGACCATCCAGGCACTCAGCACCATCTATCAGGGCGCTACAGGCAACTTCGCTATGATGGGCGGTATGCCTATCATCGACAACTATGTAAGCCTCAAGAGCTTTGACGATGCAGCAAAGGACGGCTCACTTGCAGACGTACCTTATATGATCGGTTTCACAATGGATGATATGGGCGATATGACCGACGGCATCGCAGCATTCTGCGCCAACCGTGAGGAAGTCGGCACCCAGAAGGCTTGGGCTTACCAGTTCGCACGTCCTCTTCCTGACGACGGCAGCCATCCTGAGGACTATCTCAAGGGTGCATTCCACTCTTCAGACCTCTGGTTCGTATTCAAGTCACTCCAGCACTGCTGGCGTCCTTGGACCCAGGGTGACTGGGATCTCTCCGAGAAGATGCTCACAGCCTGGACCAACTTCGCAAAGTATTCAAATCCTAACGGAGCTGAAGACGGCGAGTGGACCGTATGCACCAAGGAGAATCCGAACTTTATGGTCTTCAAGCTTGACGAGAATGATGCCGAGGCATCTGCAATGGGCACTCCTATCAAGTCCCAGAGCAGGGGAGGCTTCCCTGGAATGCCTATGGCTCCAGCCAAATAAAAAGACATTATGAACTATAACACAATACCACAATGAAAAAAACTGTTCTTTCTTTGACGCTTGCGCTTGCGGCGGCATCGCTGTTCGGCCAGAATCCGATAATCAGCGGGATGTACACCCCTGATCCTGCGCCTTATGTTCACGACGGCAAGGTCTATCTCTTTGCCGATCACGATGAAGATGATGCCCTTTACTTCAAGATGAAGGACTGGGTGGTCTTCAGCACTGAGGATATGGTCAACTGGACCTATCTTGGAACCCAGGTTTCGACAGAAACCTTCGAATGGGCGAAGAAGGGTGACAGGGCCTGGGCATCGCAGGCTGTCGAGAAAGACGGTAAGTGGTATTGGTATCTCTGCTGCAACACTGCGGACGGAAAGGACGCGCTTGCAGTAGCGGTCGCCGATAATCCCCAGGGACCGTGGACGGACGCCATAGGTGGTCCGCTCGCGACCGGCTGGGGATTTATCGACCCGACCGTTTTCATTGACAATGACGGCACCGCCTGGCTGTTCTGGGGCAACAAGGGCCTCTGGTATGGTCAGCTGAATCCTGATATGATCTCTTTCGTTGACGGATACAGCGAGGTGCCGGGATATCACGACCCGGCCTGCTTCGGCGAGATCCAGATGAAGATGAACTGGCTTGTAGGCCACGACGAACCTATGACCCAGTACGAAGAGGGGCCTTGGGTAAGCCGCAGGGGCGATACCTATTATCTTTCGTATCCTGCCGGCGGAGTCCCTGAATATATGGGATACTCCACCGCGCCTTCAATCAACGGTCCGTGGACCTTCCGCGGCCGCATAATGGATGAAGCCCTCAACAGTTTCACCATCCACGGAGGCACCATCAATTACAAGGGACACGATTATATGTTCTACCACAACGGAAAGCTGCCGAACGGCACCGGCTTCCGTCGTTCGGCTGCAGTCGAAGAGTTCAAATACAATGCAGACGGCAGCATTCCGTTCATTCCTTTTACAGAGAAGGGTGTCGATCCTGTCGGGACCGTCAATCCTTACGAAACTGTCCAGGCCGAGACTATGTCCCAGAGCTGGGGCATCAAGTATGACCGCCTGGCGGGTGACAGGCATTATGTCACATCCATCCACAACGGTGACTGGATCAAGGTCCGGGAAGTGGATTTCGGCAGCGAGCAGCCGACGATGGTTTCCATTGAAATGCTCAATTTCAAGCACGATGGCGTGATTGAATTCTATCTCGACGAGCTCGGCGGACGCCCTATAGCTTCCATCGACATCATCGATGACAATATGATGAAGACTGCTCCCGTACGCCCGGGCGTGACAGGGAAGCACGACCTTTACATCATCTTCAGAGGAGGTGACGAAGAACTGTTCGACCTTGACTGGTGGAAGTTCAACTCTCACGTCAACCGCCCTCTCATCCAGACGAAATATACGGCAGACCCGGCTCCGATGGTCTACAACGGAGTGGTCTATCTCTATACTACACACGACGAAGACTATGCCAACGGCTTTGTAATGAAGGACTGGCTTTGCTATACTTCCACGGATATGGTCAACTGGGAGGATCACGGCGCTGTGGCTTCACTGAAGGATTTCAAGTGGTACGACGGTGACAACGGAGCCTGGGCCGAGCAGGTTGTGGAACGTGACGGCAAATTCTATATGTATTGTCCTATCCACGGTCACGGGATAGGTGTCCTGGTCTCCGATTCTCCTTTCGGTCCATTCGTCGACCCTCTGGGAGAGCCTCTTGTATGGCAGAAGGAGCATTGGGATGACATTGACCCTACCGTCTGGATCGATGAAGACGGTCAGGCCTATATGTATTGGGGCAATCCGAACACTTACTGGTGCAAGCTGGGCAACGATATGATTTCCCTTGCAGGACCGATCAACAAGCTTGACTACCACATCGATTATTATCAGGAAGGGCCTTGGCTCTACAAGCACGGTGACTGGTGGTACCTCGCGTTTGCGTCAACCTGCTGTCCCGAGGGCATAGGCTATGCGATGAGCAAGAGCCCGGAGGGTCCGTGGAAATCGATGGGCCACATAATGGACCGTACCTGGCGCACCAGAGGAAACCATCCGGGAATCATTGACTATAAAGGCAGGTCCTATGTCTTCGGCCTCAATTATGAGCTGATGCACATCGACACGTTCTATCATCACGAGCGCCGCAGTGTTTCCGCCGCGGAGATGCATTACAATGCCGACGGCTCCATTCAGAAAGTGCCGTACTGGCAGGACAACAAGCTCGAACAGATAGAGCCTTTCAATCCGTACCGCAAGGTCCAGGCCGAGACAATGGCCTGGGGTTATGGCCTCAAGACCGCGCTCGAGGGCACCGGAATCGTCATCACAAATATCTCCGAGGGCAAATATCTGCAGCTTATGGGCGTTGATTTCGGCAAGGGTGCCAAGTCTCTTACAATGAACGCCGATGTCAAGGAGAATGCAGTCGTCGAGATCCACATCGATGCCGTTGACGGACCGCTTGCAGGTACTATGAACCTCAAGCCGGGCAAGGGCTATGCAAACTACAGCTGCAAGCTCAAGGGCGCCTCCGGCGTGCACGATCTGTTCTTCGTATTCAAGAATTCCGGTTTCAACTGGGACTGGTGGCAAATCAGATAAATATGAAACGTTCAATTTTGATTCCGGCGCTGGTTCTTGCCGTTTCCTGTTCGGGACCGCGCTCTTATGAGATCGAGACAGAGCAGGGAACCCTCACATTCACCCCTCTCACCGACAATTCAATCCGCGTCCAGCTGAATGCCGTGCAGGCGGAACCGCTGGAGGAACTGTTCTATACCGAAAAGGTAAAGGCTCCTGAATTCGAGGTCCAGGAGACTGATGACGTGATCTGCATCAACCAGAAGGGGCTGGTCACCGCTTATTTCAAGGACTCCGGAAAGATAGACTATTACACTGCGGAAAAGCTGCTGCTTCTCAGCGATCTCTCGCGCGAGGGCTCCTCAGTGACCTTTGAATCTCCGTCAGACGAGCACCTGTATGGTCTCGGCCAGTTTCAGGACGGATATCTTGACGTGAGGGGCCTCAGCCGCCGCCTTACGCAGGTCAATACGCAGATCTCAGTTCCTTTTGTGATGTCAAGCAAGGGCTACGGCCTGTTGTGGAACAGTTATGGCCTTACCGAATTCAACCCTAGTGAGGCTTTTGTCGAGCTCCAGAAGGCTGATGAAGGCGGCTCGGCTGTGGTGAACGCGACGAGCACTTCAGGCAACCGCCGTGAAAGACGCTTCTTCGAATCTTTCAGCGGCAGGTTCACCGTTGCTGAAGAAGGGGACTACGCGCTCCTTCTCGACGTAGGCCAGAGTATGGCCCGCAAGCATTTCCTTCAGGTCGACGATGTAGTCCTGACAGACGTCAACAATGCCTGGCTGCCTCCTACCACTTCCGTAATATGTCATCTTGAGGCGGGGGAGCACGATCTTCAGGTCCAGGGTGTGCGTGGTGACAAACCTTCCGTCGGCTGGCGCAAAGTTGACAATACTACCTGCTTCTCTTCGCCTAACGCGAAGAAGGTCGATTATACTGTCTTCGGAGGCTCTGCCGACGAAGTCGTCGGTACATATCGCAAGCTGACCGGTGAAGCACCGCTGATGCCTTCCTGGACATTGGGATACGTTCATTGCCGCGAGAGGTTCAACACCCAGGCGGAACTGCTCGAGAATGCACATTCATTCAAGGAAAAAGGCATTCCTGTCGACGTGATCGTCCAGGACTGGCAATGGTGGGGCAAGTATGGCTGGAACGCGATGCGTTTCGACGAAGACAAATATCCTGATCCTGCCGCGATGGTTGAAGAACTGCACGGACTGGATATGAAACTTATGGTGTCGGTGTGGTCGAAGGTTGACCGCAACAGCGTCCTCGGCAAGCAGATAGCCGAAAAGGGCTACTATATCGAGGATACTGACTGGATCGATTATTTCAAGCCGGAGGCTGCGGAATTCTATTGGCAGAATTTCCGTGACTCTCTTGTGTCCAAGGGCATAGATGCGTGGTGGTTCGATGCGACCGAGCCGGAAAACGATGACCTCGCCGGGAGATACGAAGAATACCGCAATGTCTATCCGCTCAAGGTTCTCGAAACGATATATGGCGGCCTCAAGGAGGTCAACCCTAAGGAAGAGCCTGTGATACTGACGCGAAGTATGGCGCCGGGAATCCAGAGATACGGTGCTGTATGCTGGAGTGGAGACATCGGAAATGACTGGGAGACGCTCAGGCGCCAGATTGCCGGCGGCCTCGGACTTATGTCCTGCGGACTTCCCTGGTGGACCTATGATGCCGGCGGATTCTTCCGTCCAGGCGATCAGTACACCAACGCCGACTATCAGGAGCGTATGATACGCTGGATACAGACGAGCGTATGGCTGCCGCTTATGCGTGTCCACGGCTATATGAGCCAGACAGAGCCTTGGAGATATCCTGCTGAAACCGAAAGTCTGTTCGTCGATGCAATCAATCAGCGCTATGAGCTCAAACCGTACATCGAGGAGTGTGCCGCAAAGGTCGCAAAGGAAGGATATACCATTATGAGACCGCTCTATTTTGATTTTCCGGATGATATCGAAGCACTGGGCATCTCGGACGAATATATGTTCGGCCCTAAGTATCTCGTCTGTCCTGTGCTTGCGGCGGGTGTCACTTCGATGTCTGTCTATCTGCCTGAAAACGGGGGCGGCTGGACTGATATCAGGGACGGGTCACATTATGAGAGCGGACGCGTAACCGTCTCAGTCGACCTGAACGCAATCCCGGTGTTCGAGAGAAACTGATTTGAACCATATGAAGAAACTGATAACCAATTTGCTGATCCTGGCCTGCGCCGTGTCCTATGGCCAGGTCTCCATCGACGTGCAGTCGAAGAAAGCGTCCGGAACCATCGACGGAATGCTCTACGGACAACTTTTCGAACACATCTATTTCTCCGCCAACAATGGTGTGTGGAACGAGATGCTGTTCGAGCGTTCGTTCGAGCCGGAACATTATCCGGGAATCACGCCGCGCGACGGCTATTTCGACGGGTGGTTCATGGACGATGATGATGTGCTTCACTCTCCGACCCGTTACGAGCAGCCGATCAATGTGACTTCTGTCGGGACGGATGATTATGACATCACGATGGATGTGAACTGGCGCTCATACCGACTGGCGCGCCGTGCCTGGAGCGGAGGTCTGCTCGACATACGCTTCGCCTGCAAGAACCAGGCGGATGGAGAACCGTATTATGTCCGTATCCACAACCCTTATTATGAGGCCCGCATAATGCATATGTCCCAGACGGAGTCGCAGCGCGATGCCGCCAGCCAGGCCGATGCACGCGCACGGGCCCAGGGCAGCCTGACCGAGCCGTATTTTGCCATAGCCACTATGGCGGAGCGCGAAATGCAGTCCTGGGGCAACAGGATGGTCAAGGTCAAGATGCTTGAACCCCTTGTGTCCAAGCTGGCCGACGCTTCTCAGATCAATGAGAACCGCGACTGGCACAAGCTGCGCATTGCCTGCCGAAAGGGCTCCGTCAGTGTGTGGTGGGACGGCAGGAAAGTCCTCTCCCGCTCTGGCCTCGAGTCTGCCGGGAAGAACGACATCGTGTTCTGGGTCAATTATACCGAGGCGCTCTACCGCAATATCAGGGTCACTTCAGCCAATGGCAGGACCGTCTATTTCGAAGGTACTCCTGCCGACGTGCGCATCCCTTCCGTAGCTCCCCAGTGGACGTCCTTCGGAGAGGGGGATTTCGCCCTCGTGAAGGGTGACGCGGTCAATATGAAATACTCGCAGAGGATTTCGTCAAGGGGAGTGTCCGGCATCGCCCAGGGCCCTCAGAGCATAGTGCCCGGCGAGAAATATTGCGGGTCGATATATGCCAGGGGTGATGGAAAGCTTTCCGTGGGCCTGCGCTCCGGAGACAGCTTTGTCGCGACTCAGTCTTTCGGCGTACCGGGCGCAGGGTGGAAGGAATTCCAGTTTACGCTTGATGCCGGAAACTATGCCGGTGATGCTGACTTTGCAATCTATGTGGAGAACGGCAGCGTCCAGGTGGATCAGGCGACCCTGAGCTCCGCCTCCGGTCTCGCTGCGGGCGGATTCCGTCCGGATATCCTCAAGACCGTCAAGGAACTGCATCCGACCTGTCTCCGCTGGCCGGGTGGCGGTTATGTCGCCCAGTATGAGTGGAAATGGGGCATTGGCCCGCAGAAGGACCGCCAGCGCTGGCCGCATTGGATGTGGATGGATTATGACCAGAACTGCTTCGGCACGGATGAGTTCATAAAGTTCTGCCGTGAGGTGGACAGCGAGCCTGTAATGGTTGTGAGCGTCGGCTTTGACAGACCGGACAGCGAGCATGCAAAGATGCTCCGTGAGGCTTGTGAATGGCTGCGATACTGCAATGAGCCGGCGACGGGCGAATGGGGTGCGAAACGTGCTGCAAACGGCCATCTGGAACCATACAACGTAAAGTATTGGGAGATTGACAATGAGATGTGGGAGATGGGGATCGAGAAGTATGAGGCCTGCGTGCGCGAGTTCTCGACTGCGATGCGCGGGATTGACCCTTCAATCAAAATCATCGCCTGCGGCGGCTTCCAGGAAGATGCCGATTTCCTGCAGCGTTCAGGTACATACTTCGATTATCTCAGCCTGCATCATTATGAGAACCAGAATGGCTATGCGACCGGGCCGCGTCGCCTCGGCGAGCAATATGACAGGTATGCCGGGATGATTGCCGCCTGTCCGAATCCGAACATCAGGCTCTTCATATCAGAGTGGAACCTTCAGAGCATAGACTGGCGCACGGGCCTGTTTGCCGGTGGCTTCCTCAATGAGTGCGAGAAGCGGGATGTGGTCGCAATGGGCGCTGCAGCGCTGTTCATCCGCCGCACCGACTCTCCTGACTGGAACAATGCCTTCATCAATTTCGACTACAAGGATGTCTTCGTGGCACCGAATTATCAGGTGACGAAGCTCTGGTATGACAATTTCTCGAAATATCTTGTGTCATACACCGGAGACACGGGGGAGCTCAGTGTGAGCACCACGATGTCGGAGAACGGACGTGACATCATAGTCAAGGTGGTGAATCCTGGCGGTCAGGCGGTCGATTTTGCCGTTTCAGGCGACTGGACATCCATCACGGGTGCTTCTTACGACTATTATGCCCCGGGCGACCTGATGGCTGCGAATTCAATGGAGCAGAAGGATGCCGTCAAGCTGCAGCACAGCACGATTCCGGTATCAGATAACTCCGTATCACTTTCAGTACCGGCATACAGCGCCGGCGTAATCAGAATCAACAAATACTAAATCTTGTTATATGAAGAAATTATTGACATTTGCTAGCCTCGCCCTTCTTGCAGGCACGATGATGGCGCAGAATCCTGTGATCCGCGACCAGTTCACCGCAGACCCTACCGCCCGCGTTTTCAACGGTAAGGTCTATCTGTTCCCTTCACACGACATCCCGGGCGGCGTACAGGCCCGCACCGGCGAACCTTGGTTCAGGATGCAGGACTACCACGTGTTCAGTTCGGAAGACCTTATGAACTGGACCGACCACGGTGTTATCGTCAGCCAGGAGAACGTGCCTTGGGGCAATCCTAACGGAGATTCGATGTGGGCTCCTGATTGTGTCGAGAAGGACGGAAAGTATTATTTCGTATTCCCTAACGGTACGAAGACCGGCCGTGGATTCGGTATCGGCATCGCTGTCGCTGACCAGCCGGAAGGACCATACACAGTCCGTGAAGAGCCTCTTGCAGGCGTCGGCGGCATTGATCCTTGCATCCTCCGCGACGACAATGGCAAGAATTATCTGATCTGGTCCGGAATGGGACTCCGCGGCGCTATGCTCAACGATGACTTCACCGCCATCATCCCTGAGACCGTCACTGTATTTGACCGTGAGTTCCCTCGCGGAGGCCTTCGTGAAGGACCTTTCGCATTCAAGCGCAACGGCAAGTATTATCTTACCTTCCCTTGGGTCCAGCAGAAGACCGAGACCCTCTCATACGCTATGTCCGACAACCCTCTCGGACCATACAAGTTCATGGGACTCATTATGGAAGAATCACCTACCGGATGCTGGACCAACCACCATTCAATCGTCGAGTATAACGGCGAGTGGTATCTCTTCTATCATCACAACGACTATTCACCTGAATTCGACAAGAACCGTTCCGTACGTATCGACAAGATCCGTTTCAATGCAGACGGCACCATCCAGCAGGTTACTCCGACCCTCCGCGGCGTAGGCGTAAGCCCGGCTTGCTCAAGAATTCAGGTTGACCGTTACAGCCAGCTCTATCCGTATGGCACCTCAATCGATTTCGTCAATGCCGACAACCGTTGGGAAGGCTGGTTTGTAACCCTCGGCAAGCCACTTGCTTCAGTCCGTTACAACTACGTTGACTTCTCTTCACCGGTTGCTTCCGTGACCCTCCGCGTCCGCTCGGCAAAGGGTGCCGAACTCGAGATCAACAATTCCGTCGACCACGCCAAGGTCCTTGCCACGGTGAAGATTCCTTCAACATCCAAGTGGAAGGAGGTTACTTTCCCTGTGACCGAAGCTCTCAACGGTGTTCAGGACCTCACTCTCAAGTGCCTCAAGGGCGCAGTTGATATTGACTGGATCGAGTTCAAATAACCACAGGACAGAATATGCGAAATGACCCATCTGATTTTTTCAGGTGGGCCATTTCGCTTAAAGCGTGTTACCAGAGGTGGACCCTGCGCTCGGGGGCCAGGAAAAACTTCCTTTCCGAAGTGACGTCATAAAGCTGGTACCAGTCATCTATGTTGTTGACGATTCCATTGACACGGTACTCATTGATGGAGTGTACATCTTTCTCTACCTGTTCGAGCTTGATATCGA
>JAKSKN010000017.1 GCA_024401695.1 Bacteroidales bacterium | reverse complement strand
ACGTCGTGAGACAGTTCGGTCTCTATCTGTTGTGGGCGTTGGAAGTTTGAGAAGGACTGACCTTAGTACGAGAGGACCGGGTCGGACCAACCTCTGGTATACCGGTTGTGGCGCCAGCTGCACCGCCGGGTATCCACGTTGGGTCAGGATAAGCGCTGAAAGCATCTAAGCGCGAAGCCGTCTTCAAGATGAGACTTCCTTACAGGGTCGTGGGAGACTACCACGTTGATAGGCAGAAGATGTAAGCACAGCAATGTGTTCAGTCGATCTGTACTAATAGCCCGAAATCTTTTTTGTAGCCGGACGTCTTTACCGGAAGGATCTCTCTCAAGTAAAATACTGCGGTGGTTATATCAGTGTGGTCCCACCTCTTCCCATCCCGAACAGAGAAGTTAAACACACCGGAGCCGATGGTACTGCTACACCAAGTGGGAGAGTAGGCAGCTGCCGCTTTTCGAATGCCCGACTGGACGAATCCAGCCGGGCATTCTCATTTTATGCCTGTCGGCATAAAAACAGCGTCAGCTGCCTGTGGTCAACTACCCTACCCCAAACCCCTTCCCAGGAAGGGGCTTTGTCGCTTCGCTCCGAAATTGTTTTTTTTGTATATTATTGCAACCTTTGGATATGATGTTCCGTTTATATTGCGAAAGATGATTCGATAACAATATAAAAAGTGATATTATGAAAAAGATTTTTACTTCAATTTTGATCGCGTTGATTGCTACTTCCTGTATGTTCGCAGGTGAAGGAAAGGGTATCAGGATTTTTAAGAATTCCGGTGTGACTCTCGTCGGAAACTATACTGAGAAAGGTATTGACTTTTCTGAGTTTCGTAATATGGACTCTTTCGACAGACTTGCCATTTCAGGTCCGTTTAACGTGTATTATGTGCAGTCCGATGAATCCAAGGTGCTTGTAGAAGGTCGTAAGGAAGATGTCGAGAAACTTATTACTAAAGTTTCAGGCGCTACTCTGACTGTCAAGCTGCAGGACGGCAGATACAATTCTCTTGTGCTTCGCGTCACTGTCTATTCTCCAGACATTGTGTCGGTTTCCAAGTCAGGCAGCGGCAACTTTATTGATGACAAGGGACATAAGTCAAATTCTGATATATCCTATTCCTCGTCAGGCAGCGGTATCTTCAAGATTGGCGTAATAAATTGCTGTGATTTTGATTTCTCCATTTCCGGCAGCGGCAGGATCGAAGCCGAGTCTCTCAAGTGCAAGGACGCTTCCTTCAGGATTTCCGGCAGCGGAAACGTTGATATCGAGAATTTTTATGCTGACGGAGATGTCGACCTACGTATTTCCGGCAGCGGAAGAATGGAACTGAACGGAGAGGTTACAGGTGTTGTTGATGCTTCGATTTCCGGTTCGGGCAACATCTCCGGCAAACTTGCGACAGGTGGGCTCGAGAGTCATATCTCAGGCTCGGGTTCAGTGAGATTCAATAGATAATCGATTACTAAAACATATTTACAATGAGTGAGTTACTTGCAATCAACTGGTACGATCTGGAAGACCTTCTGGTAGTGTCTCTTTTATGCTTCGCACTTCCGATTACCATCGTAGCACTGGTGATGTCCGCCAGAAAGCGTACCGAAGAATTGAGAACCCAGCGCTATCTTGCCGCGCTTGAAAAAGGCGTTAGACCTGAAGAAATGACGGCAAACAACGATTATAAAAATGCAGTTGGGGACGAGGCCAGGAATGAAATCAAGTCCCAGGCCAAGAAGTCTGCCAAAGACCAATTCCAGGGTGGCTGCATCGTCGGTCTGATCGGCCTTGCCTTCATCATAATCGGTCTTACCACCGGAATCACCGAGTGGGTCACGATTATCCCCGGCTCCGTATTTTTCGCCGTTGGACTTGGCAAGGTCCTGACATTCTTTGTCGGAAAGAAATACAAGCTTGACGAGTAATTTCAAGTGACACGCGAGGAGTTCATAAAGAACGTGACTGCAGAGCAGGAGGGTCTGAGAAGGTTCCTCCTCGCTTTGTGCGGGGGTGACAGGGCGCAAGCCGATGACCTCGCGCAAAGCGCGCTCGTGAAGGCCTACGTCGCCTCGGCAGACTATATTCCGCGCGTCAAGTTCTCCACCTGGCTGTACAGGATAGCCTACAACTGCTTCATTGATTACGTCAGGAAGAAAAAGCCGAATACCATTGACGAGACATCCCCTGAAGCGCAGAACCTGGCCGATGACAGCCGCGCTGACTCCCGCTTCGAACATCAGGACCTCTACGCGGCCATAGAGAAACTTCCTCCGAATGAAAAGGCCGTTATCCTGCTCTTCTATATGGAAGACCGGCCGATAAAGGAAATCTCGACAATCCTGAGCATCCCTGAAGGGACAATCAAATCACATCTCTCGCGCGGGCGCGAACATTTAAAGACATTGATGAGCTATGAAAGAAGATCTTGAAATCAAAGAATTACTGAGTGACTATCAGCCGGAACTGACTGACAGCGCCGATTTTATGGCTTCGCTCAACGAGAAGCTGGATGTGGTTGAAGATGTCAAGGTGTATCACGAGCGTCAGATCCACAAGTACCGCAGGGTGTTGTTCATCGCCCTTGTTGCCGGAGCAGTCGTCGGCGGTCTCCTGGCCGCGTTCATCCTTCTCGCCCCTGCCACATTCGGAGAGTTCTACCTTTTGCTTGACAGCAGTTTCTTCGTGTTCCTGATGACTTATAGGACCTGGTTCCTGCTGGCTGCCGCGATTCTCATAACCGCGGCCTGCACGGTCCCCGTACTCCGGACACGCAGCGCATCGAATTGACGCTGTCTTTGTTTGGATAATGGAACCGCATTTACTATATTTGTGAAAGTTAGTATAGTATAATGAAGGTTACCATAATTCAACAGGACATACTGTGGGGCTCGCCCGAGCAGAATGTCCAGCATCTTGACAAGTTGCTGGCCGGCGCTCAGGGCGCAGATCTGTATGTTCTCCCCGAAATGTTCACCACTGGATTCGCTACCCAGGAAGACGCAGTGGTAGAGAAAGAACCGTCCGTTGCCCTTCAGTGGATGAAACGAAAGGCGGCTGAGTTCAATGCGGCATTCGCCGGAAGCGTCGCCCTCGACTCTGGCGACGGCAAACTTGTCAACAGACTTTATTTTGTCCGTCCGGACGGCACTTTCGTCCAGTACGACAAACGTCACCTTTTCAAGTACGGCGGCGAGCATCACCGTTTCAATGCCGGCAGCGAAAGGAAGATAGTGGAATACAAAGGCGTACGCATCCTGCTTGCAGTGTGCTACGACCTGCGTTTTCCCGTATGGCTTCGCAACCGCGGAGACTACGACGCGATGCTCATCGTGGCCAACTGGCCGAAGCCGCGCCGATTTGCGTGGGACACGCTTCTCCGTGCGCGTGCGATAGAGAATCAGTGTTATGTGCTTGCAGCGAACAGAACCGGTTCCGACCCTGTCTGCGAATATACGGGCGGCACGGCGTTTATAGATCCGTACGGTGACACGCTGGAAGCCGTGCCGGACAATACTGAAGGTTTGATTACTGGTATAGTGGATCTGAAGCATCTTGAGGAATATGGCAAGAAATTCCCTGTCCTCGACGACGCCGACGACTTTGAATTCAAGAAATAGAAATGGCAGAAAAGAAATTGTTGCTCGGCGACGAAGCTGTCGCGTTGGGTGCCATCCGCGCCGGTCTTTCCGGCGTCTATGCATATCCCGGTACCCCGTCCACCGAGATTACCGAGTTTATTCAGAAATACGCGCCTGCAATCCGCAGCCGCTGGTGTACAAATGAGAAGACCGCAATGGAAGCGGCTCTCGGTATGTCTTATGCCGGAAAGCGTGCTCTGGTATGTATGAAGCACGTGGGTATGAACGTTTGTGCCGACGCATTCGTGAACTCCGCCATCACCGGAGTCGAAGGAGGACTCGTGGTCCTGGCTGCCGACGATCCGTCGATGCATTCTTCCCAGAATGAGCAGGACTCCCGTTTCTACGGCAAGTTCGCAATGGTTCCGATCTTTGAGCCGTCCTGCCAGCAGGAAGCGTATGATATGATAGGCAAGGCATTCGAACTGTCAGAAAGAGTCAAGCTGCCGGTTCTTTTCCGCGTCGTCACACGTCTCGCGCACTCGCGCGCTGCTGTCGAGGTCGGCGAGGAGCGTGCGCAGAATGAGTTCCGCCCGGCGAATGACCGCGGCTGGGTGCTCCTGCCTGCAATCGCCCGCAGGAAATACGCCGAGCTCATCGACAAGCAGAAGGACATCCTCGACGAGAGCGAGCGTGCTGCTGCCATCGAGGGCGAGGGCAAGCTCGGCATAATCGCCTGTGGCATCGGTTACAATTATGTAAAGGAAGCCGCTCCGAAAGCCTCGATTCTGAAGATCAACCAATATCCTATCCCTCAGAGCGCGGTCCGCTATCTTGCAGCCCGCTGCTCAAAGATACTTGTGGTAGAAGATGGCCAGCCTGTCGTTGAACAGGACGTGCGTGCGCTTCTGGGTGTTGACTACAAGGTCGCCGGACGCCTTACAGGTGCACTTCCGCGTACCGGAGAACTCACTCCGGACAGCGTTGCCGCCGCTCTCGGCATCAAGCCTTCGGAGGCACTTGCCGAAGCGCAGTGCCTCGCCCCTCGCCCGCCGCAGCTCTGCCCGGGATGCGGCCACCGCGATGTCTACAAGGCTCTCAATGAAGTCGCCGCCGAATTCCCCGGCGCGCGCATCTTCGGTGACATCGGCTGCTATACTCTTGGCGCCCTCCCTCCATTCAGCGCGCTTGCGAGCTGCGTAGATATGGGCGCATCCATCACAATGGCCAAGGGTGCCGCCGATGCGGGACTCTTCCCTGCAATCGCAGTCATCGGCGACTCCACTTTCACACATTCGGGTATGACCGGTCTACTTGACGCAGTCAACGACCACGCCAACATCACGGTCATCATCTCCGACAACCTCACCACGGCTATGACCGGTGGTCAGGACAGTGCGGGAACATCCAAGTTCGAGGCGATTTGCCTTGGTCTCGGCGTCGAGCCCGAGCATCTCCACGTGGTTGTTCCGCTCCCTGCAAACATGCCTGAAATCACACGCATCCTCCGTGAGGAAATCAACTACAAGGGCGTTTCCGTCATCATCCCGAGACGCGAATGCCTCCAGACCCTAAAAAGACACAAGAAATGAAGACTGATATAATTCTTTGCGGAGTCGGCGGACAGGGAATCCTCTCTATCGCCACCGTAATCGGCGAGGCCGCCACACGGGCGGGTCTCCAGCTCAAGCAGGCCGAAGTACACGGAATGAGCCAGCGCGGAGGTGACGTGCAGAGCAACCTCCGCCTCAGCACAGAGCCGATCTGGAGCGACCTTATCGCCAAGGGCGGCGCCGACGTCATCATTTCGATGGAGCCGATGGAGGCTCTCCGCTATCTGCCATATCTTTCGAAAGACGGTGTGATCATCACATCATCCAAGCCTTTCGTGAATATACCGAACTATCCGGATGAGACGGCCCTGCAGGCAGAGCTTGACAGCCAGCCGAAGGTGTTCAAACTTGACATTGACGCTCTTGCCCTCGAGGCAGGCAATCCGAAAGGCGCCAATATGGTTCTTCTCGGTGCGGTTGCGGCCCACCTCGGCATCCTCGATGCGGCCCAACTGCGCGAGGCCATCAAGACCATCTTCGCCGCCAAGGGCGAAGCCGTGGTTGAAGCCAATCTGAAATGTTTTGACCTCGGAAGCAAATAGCTTATGATCTGGAACGAAACCAAAGAGTGCATGTCCCGCGAGAACAGACGCATCCTTCAGGGTGAGCGCCTGCATAAGATCGTGGACTATGCATATCACAATGTCCCGTTCTACCGCAACAAACTGCAGCAGATGGACATAAAGCCGGATGACATCCGCTCTATCGACGATATAGTCAAACTGCCTTTCACCACCAAGCAGGACATACGCGACAATTATCCGTTCGGCCTGATGGCGGCTCCTCAGAGCGAGATCATCCGCATCCACGCATCCTCCGGCACCACCGGCAACCCGACCATCGTCGGCTACACCCGCAAGGATATCGGAATCTGGAGCGGATGTATGGCGCGCTGCCTTTCAGCATACGGCATCACACGCGGGGACATCTTCTCCGTCGCCTACGGCTACGGTCTCTTCACCGGCGGCCTCGGCGTGCATTATGGAGTGGAAGCGCTCGGCGCTTCAGTTCTCCCGGCGTCAACCGGAAGCACCGAGAAGCACATCAGGCTTCTGCGTGACCTCGGAGTCACCGGCATCGCCTGCACTCCTTCCTACGCACTCCACCTTGCTGAAACGATGGGGAAACTTGGTATCACCAAGGACGATATCAAGCTTCGCGTGGGCGTCTTCGGCGCTGAGCCCTGGACGGAGAATATGCGGAAGGAAATTGAGGAAAAGCTTGGGATAAAGGCATACAACCTCTACGGTCTCAGCGAGATAATGGGCCCTTGCGTCAGCTATGAATGTGAAGAACAGAACGGCTCACACGTCAACGAAGACCATTTCTTCCCTGAAATAATATCGCCTGACACCCTTGAACCGCTTCCATACGGCGAGTCCGGCGAGCTCGTGTTCACCACGCTCACCAAGGAAGGTATGCCTCTCCTTCGCTATCGTACACGCGACCTCTGCACCCTGTATGACGAACCTTGCTCCTGCGGACGCACTTCCGTCAAGATGGGCCGTCTCCTCGGCAGAAGCGACGATATGCTCATCATCCGTGGTATCAACGTATTCCCGAGTCAGGTCGAGAGCGTCATCCTGAGTATGCCTGAGTGCGCGCCTCACTATCTTCTCGTCGTGGATCGAGAGAACAATCTTGACAAGCTCACCGTCCAGGTTGAGATGCGTCAGGAGTTCTTCGCATCGGGCTTTGATACCTTCGAGCCTATCATCCGTCTTGAAAAGGAAATAGCCGCCAAGCTCAAGAGCGTGCTCAGCATCTCGGCGAAAGTTGAAGTCAAGCAGCCCGGAACGCTTGCAAGAAGCGAAGGAAAGAGTAAATTTGTCATAGATAACCGAAAGATACAATGAGCAGCAGCGAATTTTACAACCCCGAGTTTGAGGCGCTGAGCCGCGCCGAGATTGAAAATCTTCAGTTGGAACGCCTGCAGCATACAGTGGAGCACTGTTATGCAGGCTCCAGGTTCTACCACGAGCGTCTTGATTCCATAGGCATCAAGCCGTCTTCCATCACATCTCTCGATGATCTCAGGAAGATTCCTTTCACCACCAAGCAGGACCTTCGTGACACATATCCTTTCGGCATTGCATCAGTGCCTCTGAGCAAGTGCGTGCGTCTGCACTCTTCTTCCGGTACTACAGGCAATCCTACCGTGGTCCTTCATACCCAGCGTGACCTTGAGCAGTGGGCCAACGCCGTTGCGCGTTGCCTCTATATGGTCGGCTGCCGTCCTGAAGATGTCTTCCAGAACACTTCCGGCTACGGAATGTTCACAGGCGGACTTGGCTTCCAGTATGGCGCCGAGCGCCTTGGAATGCTTACCGTTCCGGCCGCTGCCGGCAACACCCTCCGCCAGCTCAAGTTCTTCAAGGATTTCCGCACCACGGTGGTTCACGCCATCCCGTCGTATGCGGCCCGTCTCTATGAGGTGATGTGCGAGCAGGGCATCGACCCACGCCGCGACCTTGCGCTCAAGACACTCGTCATCGGTGCCGAGCCTCACTCCGAAGACACCCGCAAGCGCATCGAGAACATGCTCGGCGTCAAGGCGTACAATTCATTCGGAATGAGTGAGATGTGCGGCCCGGGCGTTGCCTTCGAATGTAAGGAGCAGAACGGCCTCCACATCTGGGAGGACTACTATATCGTGGAGATCGTCAACCCCGACACCCTCGAACCGGTTCCTGACGGAGAAGTCGGCGAACTCGTGCTCACAACCATCAACCGCGAGGCGATGCCGCTCCTGCGTTACCGCACCCGCGACCTCACCCGCATCCTGCCGGGCGACTGCCCTTGCGGCCGCCAGCATAAGCGCCTCGACCGTATGAAGGGACGCTCTGACGATATGATCATCCTCAAGGGTGTGAATATCTTCCCTATTCAGATCGAGACCATCCTTATGCAGTTCAAGGAGCTTGCTTCCGACTATCTCATCACGCTCGAGACTCTCGACGACAACGATGCTATGACAGTTGAAGTTGAACTCAGTGATATGTTCATCGACGATTACGGTGCACTCCAGCGCCTTGAGAAGGAGATCACCCGTCAGCTCCGCGATGAGATACTCATCACTCCGAAGGTGCGTCTCGTACCAAAGGGCTCCCTCCCTAAGTCAGAAGGCAAGGCTGTCCGCGTAAAAGATTTAAGAAAACAATACCAATAAACCAGCCATAATTATGACAGTAAATCAACTTTCTATCTTTATTGAGAATAAATCAGGTACCCTTGTCAAGGTTCTCAAGACTTTGAAAGATGAAGGTATCCAGCTTATAGCATCGACGATTGCCGACACTGCCGAATATGGTATCTGCCGCATCATCTGCAGCAGCCCTGCTAAAGCTTATGAGGTCCTGAAGGCGGCAGGAGTCGCAGTGTCTCTCTGCGACGTCTTCGCCATCGAACTGGATGATGAGCCCGGTCGTGCGGCCGACGCCATCGAACTCTTTTCGCGCGAAGGCATCAGCATCGCATACCTCTATTCCTTCCTCCTCGGCGGCAAGGGCGTGCTGATCTTCCGCACCGACAACGCCGAGAAGGCAACCAAGGTCATACTTGACAACAAGCTTAAATACTTCGAAGAGAAAGACCTCTCGAAGCTGGCATAAAAAAGAAGAGTCAAAGATAAGGTGTTCTGTGGAAGTAACTGATATAACAATAATTACGCGAAATGACCCCCACGAAATTCAGAGGGGTCATTTCGTTTATTTTATTGAGTTATAGCAACTTGCTCAGAACGGTCTCAAAGTCACCTTCTTTTTTTGCACATAGAGTAGCCACTTCTTGAAACTTCTGCGTCATAGTAGTGAGAAGAACATTTTACTATGACTGAATTCAACGAAGAAGACCTGCGCTTTGTAGCATCCAGGTATGACAAGGAAAGGTTTGACACCAAGAAGGCGATAGCCAGATTCAACGAGGCTGCGGCGTCGGAGGCCGGACGTCGGCGCCGTTGGTGGACTACAGCCGCGGCGGCTGCCGCTTCTGTGGCGATTGCATTCGCCGCAGGCATTGGGATAGTATCTACAATAAATGAAAGGCATCAGGTGGAGCCTCGGCCGCAGGAAACTGTTGTCCTCAATCCGGACGTAGCCGTTACTCACGAATTCGTTTACGATGACGCCCCGATAGCGGACGTGCTGGCTGAACTCTCCTCATACTATTACTGCACTCTCACCACCGGACAGACGGACAAGCATCTTACTGCAACATTCCCGGATGACGACATCGATTTTATCGTGTCCCTGATTGAGACGGCTCTGTCCATTGAAATAACGATCGAGAGATGAGAAGACTGCTGACAGTCATATTGGGCATCGTTCTCTCTATCCCGGTCTTGGCACAGATGACCATAAAGGACGGGATGGTGCAGATAGCCGACCGGCACGGAATCAATTTCGTGTACGACCCGTCGCTGCCTGTCGATTCGCCATATAATGGGCGGAGCCTGTCCAGAGGCAGTCTTGACGATAACCTGGCCAGCCTTTTCAAGGGCTCGGGCATCGTTTGGGAAAAGAGAAAACAGTTCGTTGTTCTGACGGCCGCGAAGCCGGAAATTCCAATTGAAATTTATGCTACCATATCCGACAGAGTGCCGGATGCGGACACCCTTCTGGCAGCGGTGAAGACTGATACAAAGCGGCTGGACCGCAGTATCGGACATTTGCAGACCGGACTCGAAGGCATAAGGGGGATAATTTCGCCCCTTGGCGAGGGCGACCCCATCCGTTGGGCACAGGCAATGCCGGGCGTGACCACGGGCGCCGACGGAGCCACGGCGATGTATGTCCGCGGAGGGAACTCGGGCAACAACCTTTTCTCTCTGGATGATGTGCCGGTCTATGGCTACGCCCATATCCTCGGCCTGACAACCATTGTCCCTTCGCAGGTTATGGAGAGTGCGGCATTGAGCAAAGGCGGTTTCGATGGCGCTGAAAGCAACTTCACTTCGGCCCATCTTCGCATTGTATCCAAGGCTCCTTCAGAAAGGCAGCAGACAAGCTTTGCCATCAACAACTTCCTTGTCAGTGCCAGTGCGGAAGGACCGATCTCAAATAAATTATCATATCTAGTATCTGCGCGCATCTCCCCGCTCAGCCTTGAATATAAGGCGGTACGCGGAGCATTGCCTTCAATCCTCAGCGGTCTGGATAATTTCAAGGCAACCGTCGGTGACGCTTATGCAAAATTGCAATATAAAATAACTTCGCGCCACACCCTTGATGCCTCTTTCCTCGGCAGCATAGACAACTATGGCTTCGACACTCCGGATTCCTCCCACGAGGTTATGGGCTGGAACAATATGGTTGGAATGCTGCGATACCGATGGGAAGGCGACATCACGAAATTCGATGTAACGGCATCAATAAACAAATACGGTTCCCAACAGAAGCAGGATAAGACTTTCAGAGAGACGGATAATCATCTGTCCCTGCAGTCCAATCTGACGGAATATGGTTTGAAGACCGGACTCAGCCACGCGTTTCTAAATGGTCGTTTCACGTTGGGCGAAGGCATCAACCTCCGTTATGCCACTTTTGCTCCGGGACAGGTTGGAGAAGAAACCAGAAGCATAAACACGCTGCTTGCAACAGGGTGGCTGCAAGGTGAATTCAAAATCCCGGATCACTTGTATGTCAAGGGCGCGTTTCGATTGAATCATTTCAGGAACTATGACCTTCTCCCCACAGAGGGTCTCGCCAAGCCGTTCCGTGTTGTTCCCGGCAAGCATACAAATCCCGAATATGGATTATCGCTTAAGTGGAACATTGCTGAACATTTCGCCTTCGAAGCAACATATGATAAGATGTTCCAGTACTATCATACCCTTGAGGGCCTGCCTATAGGCTGGTCACTTGATATGATTGTGCCTACGGGCGAAAGTGTGTTGCCGGAGTCGTCTGAACAGGGCAGTGTGAATTTTGCGGGGGAATTTGGGGCGCATTCCATTTCCATTGGAGGATTTTACAAGAGATTGGAAAACCTGATATACTACAAATATTCTCAAGCCCTGTTTTCCGGTGCTCTGTCGACGTGGGAGCAGGATGTTGAACTGGGGAATGGCCGGTCATATGGTCTGGAGGCACTATATGAGTACGCGAAGGGTGACTGGTATGCTCGCGTCTCATATACATTGTCCAAAACTACACGAGAGGATTTTCCGTCATTTTACGACGGCGCTCCGTTCCACGCGCGCTTTGACCGCCTCCACGTCTTGAACGCAACCGCACAGTGGAAGGGCCTGACGGCAACGCTCATCCTTCAGAGCGGCGGATGGGAGAACGGTGCTGCGGAAACATACAAGATGCCGTTCCTCGGAACAGACTTTGAAGCCGATTTCTTTTCAGGAATCAACAACTACCATATGCCGACAGTCATCCGGCTCGATCTGGGGTATCAGTTCAATTTCAAGACAGGCAAAGTGGACCATACGCTGAATCTCAGTATCTGCAATGTTACAAACCACTTCAATCCGTTTATGCTCTATTACGACACAAATACTGAATCCTGGAAAGAAATGGCTCTCCTCCCGATAATGCCTAACCTGAGTTATAGAATATCATTCTAAATATATTACTATATGAAAGACTATGAATAAGTACTTAGCTATCTGCTTTTGTTTCATTCCATTATCCTTTTCTTCCTGTGTGAAGGATGTGACTCTGGATGCCAAGGAAAAACCTAGGGTTGCTGTTGTATGCATTCTCAATGATGAAGATCCTGTCCAGAAACTGAGGTTGTCGTTTACTAAAGGGGCTTCATTGAGCAGCGCCCCGCTGCTCACGGAGGCGTCTGCCATTCTGTATGAAGACAATGTGTTTGTTGGAGAATTTCAAAGAGCGGAGAATAACGACTGGCGTTTGGAGTTCACGCCAAAACCGTGCCTGTCGTATCGACTTGAAATCGATGTTCCCGGGTACGACAAAATAACGGCAACTCAGAGTATGCCAATGGAACGTGCGGCTGTTCGCTCTGTCAAATATACTTTGTTTCAAAATTGTATTGAGCCCTGGTCCGGGTGGGATATTCGTTGGGATGATCTTCACGATATGGGATATGAAAGTTGGCCGGAAAGTGAAGAATATCCTGACGAGGAATATTTATATGTTTTGTTTTCAACAAAGTCACCGGTATGGGTCTATGCAATGAACTATAATACCGATACTGGGAAACGGGAACTTGCAGAAAGGATATGTACTGATTCATACCCTGTCTCAAATGAAAATGCATATGATGCTGTATATGTACCATTAACATTGGAAGCTCCGAATCCGCCATACAAACTAAGTCTTCCATATGAGCAAAAATATGGTGAGACATATCATTCCGCCCATACGATGGAATTGTATCCGACACTATCAAATAAACCGCTGCATGATTATTTTCTCCGGTTCACTGAAGAGACTGCCGATGTGTTTTATTTGTCCGGAAGTTTCAATGGTAAATATTGTAAAACTCAGGATGGGATATGGGCAGAAGCGGGGGAAATAGCTGAAGATGAGGGATTCCTGGTTTTCTCAACTGTATCAGAAGATCTGGACAAGTACCTTTTGGAAGCGTACAAACAGATCAAGATCAATGGTTCCACGGATTTTTCCAGCATTTATATACGGGACAATCTGTATTCGAATATCAGTGGTGGAATTGGAATCTTCGGCGCGTGCATATCACGAAAATATCCTTGGGCGGCCGCGTATTCCTATGTCGATTCAGGAATTCCCCGGTCAGAAATCATCGAGGACGTTGATGGCTATATTGACCCTAGAATGATGCATTAGTCTTCTGTGAGGATTTGTCCTTTTTTTTGTTTTGCGGAATTTAGTACTTTTGGAGGTATGGGCAAATTGGAGAACTTAGCATCTCTGTTCCGGTTGTACTACCGGCCTCTGTGTCTTTATGCCTCAAAGTTCATCCCCGATCCGGAGGCCGTGGAAGATCTGGTACAGGAATCATTCATAGCCTATTGGAACAAGCTTCAGGAGGGGGTGTCCCCGTCTTCTCCAAAGTCATATCTTTACAGGTCGGTTCACAACAAGTGCCTTGACACACTGAGAAAAACAGATGCGAGCAGAATCGAAGGCGTCGGATATGACGTTGTAGATGAGGAAGCCGAGGACCGTTCATTCATCTGGGCAAAACTCTGGACGACCATCGGCAAACTTCCTGAAAAGAGGCGGGAGATACTCCTTATGAACAAGCGTGACGGGATGACCTATGTTGAAATCGCATCAGAGCTCAGAATCTCCGAGCATACCGTCCACGCCCAGATTACCAAGGCCCTCAGGACTTTGCGTGAGGGCGCGAAGAAAGATTGACAATATGCTCCGTCTTATACCTCTATCGGTTTGTACTTCGGCACGAGGACCTTCATTATGAACCAGGCGATGAGGTAGGCGACGCCGCAGTAGCAGAACATCACGAAGTAGCCTGCAGGCTTGCCTGAGAAACCGAGGAAGGAGAAGGCTTCGCCGGCTTTCTCGGCATAGGTGAAGAGGTTGCCTGCGATCTTCTGAACGAACATCGATCCGAGCCCGCCCGCCATCGTGCCGATGCCGGTGATGGTGGCGATGGTGCTCTTCGGGAACATATCGCCGATGGTGGAATAGAGGTTGGCGCTCCAGGCCTGATGCCCCGCGCCCGCCAGTCCGATCAGGATGGCCGGCCACCAGGGCGTGTTCAGGTTGATGCCCAGAGGCTGCGCGAAGAGGGCGGCGATAGGCAGGAATGCGAACATAAGCATTGCGAGCATTCGGCCGTTGTACGGCTGCATACCTTTCTTTTCAACGAATATCTTAGGCAGGTAGCCTCCGAAGATGGAGACAACCGTCACTATTGCGTAAAGCGTGAATATCAGCCACTGACCCTGTGTCGAGGTGGCCGGGGCATTGAACTGATTGCTGAAGTAGGACGGTGCCCAGAAGAGGAAGAACCACCAGACGCCGTCGGTGAAGAACTTGCCGACGATGAACTGCCAGGTCTGCTTGAAGGTGAAGCATCTGAAGAACGGGATGGTCTTCTCTTCGGCCGCCTGTGCGGCTGCAGCTGCCTTGGCTGCGGCTTCCTCGGCATCGTCCTGGTGGATGTATTCGAGTTCGGCGGCATTCACGTGGCTGCTCTTTTCAGGCTTTTCATACATAAAGGCCCAGAAGAACATCCAGACGAAGCCGAGCGCACCTATGATGATGAATGCCATCTCCCAGCCGAACTTTACGGCAAGAGGCGGAATGCAGAGCGGGGCGGCGAGGGCGCCGACAGATGCACCGGCGTTGAAGATGGACGTTGCGAAGGCGCGGTCCTTCTTCGGGAAGTATTCTGCGGTCACCTTGATGGCGGCCGGGAAGTTGCCCGATTCGCCGAGGGCGAGAATGCCCCGGCAGAGGAGGAACAGATAGACGGATACCGTAGAGATGGCCAGCATCGCGTTCTTGGCGATGATGAGGCTGGTGGCTTCGCCGCAGAGCGCGTGCAGGCAGGCGCCGGCGGACCATACGCCTATGGCGATGAGGTAGCCTTTCTTCGTCCCCATCCAGTCAATGAACTTGCCGGCGAAGAGGACCGCAATGGCGTAGAAGATGGAGAAGAAGCTGGTGATGGTGCCATAGTTGGCGTCGGTCCAGTGGAACTGGGGCTTGATGAATTCTTCGTATGTAAGGGAGAGCACCTGGCGGTCGAGGTAGTTGACCGTTGTCGCCACGAAGAGCAGCGAGCAGAGCCACCAACGCCAGTTGGTCATCAGTTTTTGTTGAGTGGTTGACATTTATCTGACTTCTTTTATTATTTCCAATGCGTTTTTACAAAGTTCGGTGATCTTGTCCCATTCGCCTGCGGCGATCACGTCCTTCGGGAACAGGTTGGAGCCCATACCGACACAGGTGACTCCGGCTTTGAACCAGGCCTCGAGGTTGGCTTTTTCGGGCTTCACTCCGCCGGTGACCATAATCTTGCTCCAAGGCATAGGGGCTCTGAGCGCTTTCACGAAGGCGGGGCCGAGGACGTCGCCGGGGAAGACCTTGCAGACTTCGCAGCCGGCGCGCTGGGCACGGCCGACTTCGGATACGGTGCCGCAGCCGGGCATATACGGAACGCGGCGCCAGCGGCACACCGTGACCACGTCGGGCACAAACTGCGGGCTCACGACGAACTGCGCGCCGAGCTTGATGAACCTGCGTGCATCCCTGCCGAATGAGATGGAGCCGACTCCGAGTATCATTCCGGGGAGGTCCTTGACATATTGTGCAAGTCCGGCAAAGACCTCTGCAGCCTTGTCGCCGCGGTTCGTGAATTCGAAAGCCCTTACGCCGCCGTCATAGCAGGCCTTGAGCACCTTCTTGCTGATCTCGATGTCGGGATTGTAGAATACCGGGACCATCCCGGTCCCCGCTATTGTATCAAATATTATCTGCTTGTCCATATTTTCCGTACAGACGCGAGTGACTCGCGTGTGTTCAACGTGCTACGCGGCCGGAAGCGTCACCGGCCATAAGGTTCTCGACTTCCTTGACGGTGACCTGGTTGAAGTCACCGAAGATGGTATGCTTGAGGCAGGAGGCTGCAACGGCGAAGTTCAGCGCCTTCTGGTCGTCGCCCTTGTAGGTGAGGAGGCCGTAGATGAGACCGCCCATAAAGGAGTCGCCGCCGCCCACGCGGTCAACGATGTGGGTGATGTCGTAGCGTGGCGACTGGTAGAGGGTACTGCCGTCCCAGAGCACTCCGCCCCAGGTGTTGTGGTTGGCGTTGATGGAGCCGCGGAGGGTGATGATGACTTTCTTTGCGCGAGGGAAGCGGGCCATGAGCTGCTCGCCTACACTCTGGAATCGCTTCTGGTCGATGGCGCCTCCGGTGGCGGTGACGTCGAATCCTTCCGGCTTGATGCCGAACACCTTGTCGGCGTCTTCCTCGTTGCCGAGGATGATGTCGCATCCTTCTACGAGTGCCGGCATTATCTCAGAGGCCTTCTTGCCGTATTTCCACAGATTCTTGCGGTAGTTGAGGTCGCAGCTGACGGTAAGGCCGAGCTTGCCCGCAGCCTGTATGGCCTCCAGGCAGACATCTGCCGCACCCTGACTGAGGGCTGGGGTGATGCCTGTCCAATGGAACCAGTCCGCCCCGGCGAAGACGGCCGGCCAGTCTATCATCCCCTTCTGGATGGTGGCGATGGAAGAGCCTGCGCGGTCGTAGACGACCTTGCTCGGGCGTGCGACGGCACCGGTCTCAAGGAAGTAGATGCCCACGCGGTCGCCTCCGTAAACTATGTTGGAGGTACCCACTCCGTATGAACGGAGGTCGCGCACGCAGGAACGTGCTATGTCATTGTCGGGAAGTCTGGTGATGAAATCGGTATCGATACCGTAATTCGCGAGAGAGACTGCAACATTGGCTTCTCCGCCTCCGAAAGTGGCGTCAAACTGTCTGGCCTGCGCGAATCTCAAATATCCCGGGGTGGATAATCTGAGCATTATCTCCCCGAAAGTGATAACTTTTGCCATATCCTATATAAATATTGTTTCAGCCTATAAATTTACGGATATATTTTAGTATTTTCGTAAAAAAATATCGTTCTATGCAAAAATGCAGGATACTCATATTGTTTCTTATGCTGATTCCATTTGCGGCAATCTCCCAGACACCCTCGGAATATGCCGTATTTGCTGAATCTGCAGGCTCGAAATCTATTCTGTACCGGGGCCCCGGGCCAAAAAAATACAATTTCCTTTACAATGGGCATTATTTCTGGGACAGCCGTGACTATAAGCCCGGCTCGGTGTGCTTCAATGGCAGGGTCTATGACAATGTCCTCCTGAATATCGATGCATACGGGCAGCAGCTGCTTACCAGGGCCGATGTCGGTTCTGTGGAGGTCAACCTCCTGCGCGACTATGTGGAATGGTTCGAAATCGGAGGTGAAAGGTTCCTTAATCTCCAGAGGGATGGCGTCATAACCAATGCCGAGCCCGGATTCTATGCCGTGAAGAAATCGGGCAAGAACCCGATATTCTTCAGGGTGTCGAAATTCCTGTCCTCGAATATGGTCAATAACAACAACGGCTACTCGGGGATCGGATATGTCGATGAGAATTATCGCTCGGATGTATATACCTGTTTTATGATCTATCGCCAATACTATACTGTCAGGAACGATAAACTCGTAAAGATCGGCCGCCGCAAGGCCGAAAAGCTGATAAATGAAAAGTAAGTTCATCCTGGCAGCTTTTTTCGGCGCAGCGCTGATCCTGCCGCAAAGACTTCTAGCCAACGATTCCCTTGCAGTCAAGCGCGTCCCGTCGGACGTTGTGGTCGATTGCCTCCGCAAGGAACTGGGGCATACGATCTATTTCCTCAAGGATGCCGAAGACGTGGCGTCATATACCATCGAAACCCTGCGAAAAGATTTCTCTGACGCCGCCTTCAAGGCCCTCAAGGAAAAAGGCTATTCCGTCGTTAACTACGATGGCGCATATTTCATCACTTCAGGCAAGTCACTCAAAGTCGCCTCCCTTCCTCCTGAATATTTTTCAAGCGGAGTCAAGGAGCCGGAGAAAGACGGGATGACTGTCCTTCACGAGGAGGAGAACCTGCTCGCCACATTCCGCAACAAGATATATGAGATCGGCGACCGCGCCGTGCCAGGCAAGAAAAAAGCCTATGTGAGAGGCAGCGTACGTGACATTTCAAGCGGCGAGCCGCTTGTGGGGGTGTCCGTCTATGACGAAAAGACGGGCGCATATTCTCTCACCGACGTCAACGGACTCTACCGTGTGGAACTGCCTGTCGGCGAGAATGTCCTCTGCTTCAGCGGATACTCTATGGAGGACCTTAAGCTGAACCTAGTTGTGTACAATGACGGAGGCCTGGACGTGCAGATGAAGGAAAAGGTCATCTCCCTCAAGGGCGCCGTGGTGTCCGCCGAGAACCAGTCGGCGCACCGTGATGCCAGGATGGGCATCGAGCGCATACACCTGGCCACCATCAAGAGGGTGCCTGCAGTGTTCGGCGAACCTGACGTGCTCAAGGTGGTCCTGACCCTGCCGGGAGTCAAGACGGCGGGCGAGGCGGCGACCGGATTCAATGTCCGTGGCGGTGCCGTTGACCAGAACCTTATCCTCTTCAACGAGGGGACCATCTACAATCCGAGCCATATGTTCGGCGTGCTGTCGTCCTTCAATGCAGATGTCATCAACGACGTCGAACTCTACAAAAGCTCGATCCCTGCCGAGTTCGGCGGCCGCATCTCTTCTGTCCTTGACATCCGTGGCAAGGAGGGCAACGCCAACAAGGTCACGGGCTCCGTCGGCCTCGGCCTTCTCACCAGCAATCTTATGATCGAAGGACCGATCAAGAAGGGGAAGACCACATTCATCGTCGGCGGCCGTACGACATACTCCGACTGGATACTGAAGGCGATCCCGAAGGAAGAGAGCGCCTATTCCGGCGGTTCGGCTTCTTTCAGCGATGTGAATGTCGGACTTACCCATAAATTCAACGACGACAATTCCCTCCACGTGACCGGTTACTGGTCGCGCGACCGTTTCGGCTTTTCGACCGACACCACGTTCCGGTACTCGAACCTCAATGCTTCCGTGAAGTGGATAAGCCACATCAACGAGCGCAACACGATGACCCTTGTGGGAGGATATGACAGCTTTGCAAGCTCCCTGCAGGAAACGCATTATGAGCCTCAGTCTTACGAGATGGCCACGAAGATCAACCAGGGATACGCCAAGCTCGGGTTCAAGTCAGTCATCGGGAACCATACGCTTTCGTATGGCTTGAACGGCATCTATTACAACCTGAATCCGGGGTCGTATACTCCGCTTCTTGAAAGGTCGCTCGTGGTCCCTGTCTACCTCGAAAGGCAGAAGGCGGTTGACCTTGCGCTTTATATGAGCGATTCCTGGCGTGCCACCGACAAGCTTGCCTTTGAATACGGTGTCCGCCTCGACGGATATATGTCACTGAACCCGAAGAAGTTCTATTTCTATCCCGAGGTCCGTCTGTCCGGAAAATATTCAATCCGTGACAATCTTTCGCTCAAGGCCGGTTTCAATACGATGAGCCAGAACATCCATCTGATTTCGAACAATACTTCCATCTCGCCGATGGATACCTGGCAGCTGAGCAATGACAGGATACGTCCTCAGACCGGATGGCAGGGAGCTGCCGGTCTTTACTGGACCGTCGGTCAGGTTGACCTCTCGCTTGAAGGATATTACAAGAAGATGGCGCATTACCTGGACTATCTGCCGGGTGCGAAACTCGTGATGAATCCGGACCTGCCTGACTATCTTCTGGAAACCGAGGGACGCGCATACGGTGTCGAATTCATGGTGAAGAAGAATCTTGGAAAGCTCAATGGCTGGCTGTCATACACCTACTCCCGTTCCCAGTTGCGTGACCTGAGCGAAAGGGGAGGCCAGACCATCAATGGCGGTCAGTGGTACAGCACGACCCACGACAAGCCGCACGACTTCAAGATGGTGATGAACTACAAGTTCACCCATCGTTTCAGCCTCTCGCTGAACGTAGATTATGCCACAGGCCGCCCTATCACCGTGCCTGTCGGCAAATACTGGTTCGCCAACACCTATGTCCTTGCCTATTCAGAAAGGAACTCACACAGAATCCCGGATTATTTCAGAATGGACGCGGCCTTCATCATCGAGCCAAGCCACTACCTGAAGCAATTGACGCATTTCTCCATAACCCTCGGCGTCTATAATGTCACCGGCAGGAAGAATGCATATTCGGTATATTTCACGTCAAACAACACGACGCAAGTCAACGGTTATATGCTCTCGGTTTTCGCGTGCCCGATCCCGTATGTCAATCTTAATCTGAAATTCTAATGAAGAAGTTCATATACATTTTCGCCCTTTCACTGCTTGCAGTTTCCTGCGTATATCCATATGACTCTATGCCGGAGAAATCGGTTGACAACATTGTGGTCGAGGGGGATATTCTGCTCGGTGAGAAGTCATATTTCCAGATCTCCAAAGTGCAGCCTCTGGATGCTCCATACAGCAGCCGCCAGACAATCCCGGCCCGCGTTTTCGTGGAAGGCGACAACGGATATTCCAAGGAAGCCGTGGAAGAGTTTGTCAACAATGAATTCCGGAGCGTAGCCGATCTGACTGATATCAAGAATGAGCCGGGTCAGGCTTCTGCTTCATACAGGCTCAGGGTAGTACTTGACAATACCATTATCAACGGAGTGAATCCCGGCGGAGGCAAGGAATATGTCTCCGAATGGATAAAACCTGAAGGGGATATGGTGCTTGACAACCTTTCATTCAGCGTCGACAAGGCCAAGGACGAGCTGGCAATCAGAATGAGCCTTCATTCCGGAGGCCTGAGCCAGCATTTCCGCTACAGTTATGAAGAGGACTGGGAATATACTTCATATCTGCGCGCCACGGAGTATTATATCATGCCGACGGAAATGAATCCATACGGACAGACTGCATCATTCAATGCATCGGAGAACATATATTATTGCTGGAAACACAGCGAGTCAAGAGGCATCAACCTGGCCACGACCGAGAAGATGTCCGAGTCGAGACTCGTTGACTATCCTTTCAAGACTTTCCATCACAACGATACCAAGATTTCGTTGATGTACCGTATCGACCTGACGGTCTATCCGGTATCCGCCGGCAGCTATAAGTATTATGAGAACCTGAAGAGCATCTCGTCATCTTCGGGCGACCTTTTCTCTCCTATCCCGAGCGCAATGAGAGGAAACCTTTCGTCCGTCACAGATCCTGAAGAACTGGTATATGGATATATTGCCGTTGTGTTCCCGAAGAAGGCCCGGCTTTACATATCCGATGAGGAAACAGACAATTTTTACCACAGGGACAAAATCCCGGAGTATCAGCAGGAAGCTGTCAGCCCTGACCAATACTTTGATAAATATTTGAGAGGTTGGCGCCCTTACCAAAAGATCCTTATGGAAGGTGATATGTGGGTGAGCCCTGCGGAATGCATCGACTGCAGGCTGTTGGGAGGTACGAAGAACAAACCGGCCGACTGGCCGACATCACACGAATAGGATATGAAGCGAATAATCACGATATCATTGCTTTTGCTTGTGTCTGCGGTATTGTCGGCGCAAGGATTGTCCGAGAGGACATATATCACCACGGACCGTCAGGTTTATGTGGCAGGAGACAGGGTCTGGTGTTCGGCATTCTGCCTTGATGCGGCTACCGGAGGATTCACGGATTTCAGCAGCATAGCCTATATCGAGCTGCATTCGTCTTCTGGCCTGGCCTGCACGGCCAAGGTCGCGCTCGTCAAGGGCCGCGGTGCAACCGTTATGCCCCTTCCTTCCAATCTGCCTACAGGTAATTACAAGCTGCTGGCCTATACTGCACAGGACAAGAACGAAGAGAATTTCGACTACTCCGCATTCGCAAAGACAATCAGTGTGTTCAACCCGTATTCCACAGCGCGTGTCGCGGGTGGCGTGGAAGTGGTGAAGGAGGAACCATCGCGCGCATCTGCACCAGTCAATACCGGAGTGGTCACGGCTGCAATGCCTACCGAACCGCATTCCTCCCGCTCCGCAACAATACAGTTGAGCAGCAGCAAAGACGCTACGGTCAGCGTTTCTGTATGGCACGATGACGGCATTGCGGCTCCCGGACAGATATCCATTGCAGATTTCAAGTCCGGCATAAAACCGGGAACCGGCTTCGGCAGGAAGGCCGTCCCCGAATATGAAGGTGAGATCATTTCCGGCAGGGTCGTCGGCTTCAGCCCGGCACAGATTGATTCCATATCGGGGTACTACGCATTCATCTCCACCCCGGGGAATTCCGACAACGTGTATTCAGCAGGTGTCGCAAAGGATGGTACGCTCTCATTCTACACAAGCAATATATATGGGAACGATGACCTTGTATGTGAGATTGAGAATATAGATGAATATATGCCGGGCCATTTCGAGCTGGATTCTCCTTTTGTCGACGCCCCGGCAGGTGAGATCGAGCCCCTGAAACTTTTCTCCGGATATGCTGACCGTATCCAGAAGCGCGGGACCGCGAGCCAGATAGAGAAACTCTTCGATTCAGATACTCTTTTCGCGGCTCTTCCGCACAGGCCGAATCTGTCTTTCGGTGCCCCTGCAAAGACATATATCCTCGATGACTATACCAGATTCCCGACGATGGATGAGCTGATAATCGAAATCCTCGCGGAACTCAGGACTCGCAGGAGAAACGGAAAGACCGAGATTCAGGTGACGCTCCAGGACCTTCATCAGGGAGTCCATTTCGCTGACGGCGCCACTCTTGTCCTACTTGATGGCGTCCCGGTCTTTGACCATCGGAAAATACTCTCATATGACCCTGCGCTGATCAAGACCGTCGAAATATTCCCGCAGGTAGTCGGTGTCGGAATGCGTGTTTTCGGAGGAGTGGTGAACTTCGTCACCTTCAAGGGCAATATGCCTTCGATGGAGTTCAGCCAAAATGTCAGAATAGTTGATTTCCAGGGACCGTCACTGCCTGTGGCATTCACCTGCAGCGGCCTGCAGCATAGCGGAAACTATCCCGATTACCGACAGACCGCCTTTTGGCACCCTATGCTAGATATCGCCGCCGGGGAGGTCCTGAACCTCAATGTCGAAATTCCCGCATATACAGGCAGATTCGTTGTCACAGTGGAAGGGCTTGCCTCTGACGGGTCGCCGATTTACGCAAGAAAAGAATTTTACGTTAACAAATAAGCAGTGCCTGCGTCATTAATGCAGATAACGTTTTAATATTATGAAAAAGTTTTTTCTATTTGCATTTATGTGTCTCGTGGCCTTTACAAGTTGCGCCAGCGGGGCTAACAGTGAAAAGAAGGAGACGGTTGCCGACAGCGGGCAGCTCGCATCCCTTGTCAATGATTTCAGGCATACGGACGGCTTTCACGTCATCAGGATAGGAAGCCTCGGAACCTCGATTGCAAAATCAATCATGAAGAGGGCCGCAAAGGAGGATGAGGATATCAAGCTCGTTTCCAACATCGCCGAGGGCATTGACAGGCTGGTTGTGATGGAATTCGAAGACGCATCTGATTCTGACAAGGATAGGTTCAGGAACAGCCTTAAGGGTTGCCTGCGTGGATCCGAACTTCTCCTGGAGGCGAAGGATGACGGTGACAAGGTTTCCATTTATGGAGTGCCTTCCGAAGATGCCTCCACGATCAAGGATTTCATCTTCTATGTCCCATCCGAAGATGC
Organism: Bacteroidales bacterium; assembly: GCA_024401695.1. Taxonomy (GTDB): domain Bacteria; phylum Bacteroidota; class Bacteroidia; order Bacteroidales; family UBA932; genus Cryptobacteroides. Next base: position 23,617 of record JAKSKN010000017.1, on the reverse strand, counting down.
GGTAATCTGTATGTTCGGCTCCGTCAGCATTGACGCAGTGGGCAAGCTCATTGAAGCCAATTACTAGCAGATGACCGCCCGCCAGTTCTCTGACATATACACTCCGCTGAGCGATAGCCTCTACAGGGTTGCGTACTACCTTCTGGAGTCGCGCTCTGATGCTGAGGACGCCGTGCAGGACCTGTATGTCAAGCTGTGGAACTCAAGGGACACTCTGGATGCGGTACACAACCCCGGGGCGTACTGCATCACTCTGATGAGGAATCTCTGCATCGACCGCATACGCAAGGCATCCCGGCGCCCCAACGCCGAATTGAAGGATGATGTCAGTACGGATGAACGTGCAGATGACTCACTGATTTACAAAGAACAGCTCGACAGGATAAGGAAGGCTATGGAAAAACTTCCGAAAAGTCAGCGGACTGTTCTGGAAATGAAAACAATGCAGGGCTTGTCATACGAGGAAATCCAGGAGAAGACAGGATTGGGCTATACTTCTCTCAGAGTCCTCCTGAGCAATGCGAGAAAGGCAATAAAGCGACAGTTATGAAAGAACTGAAAGACATCGAAAACATCAGTTTCGAAGAATTGGAACGGATAGCCTCCGACGGGAGCATCCGTGTCCCTGAAGGGCTTCAGGCAAGCGTAAAGGCCACGATCGAGGCCGCTGCTGCGGCTGAAGACGCGAAGCGGAAGGCGCAGCGCCGCTTCGCCTGGCTCCCATACGTGTCCGCCTTCGCGGCAGTGGCAGTATGCGCCGCCATTGTCTTCATCGCTCCTGAGCGTACTGCCCCTAAAGACACCTTTGACGATCCTGCCGCCGCCTATGCGGAATTGGAAAAGACTTTCAATTATATAGCCCAGAAGATGGACAAGGGAATCCAGATGGCGGAAGCCGCCTCCCAGGAGCCTTTGGAAATAATGTCAAACACAATCAACAGGACTTATTAGAATGAAAAAGATCATCATCATAGCTGCGGCAATCCTTATGACCGCAAGCGCTTTCGCCCAGGACGGCAAGAGCATCTACAACAAATATTCAGACGAGGCCGGCGTCAGCGCCGTCTATATCTCTCCGGCAATGTTCCGCCTTATGGGCCGCCTCCCGGACATCGAAGTAACCGACGGCGAGTCCTTCAACCTCGGCGCCTTCGTGCGCTCCCTCACGGGTATGTACATCATAAACAGCGAGAACAAGGACATAAATTCATCCCTCAAGAGCGAAGCGGAACGGATGATTTCAAAGGGCAAATATGAGATGCTGATGGAAGCCAAGGATGACGGAGAGACCGTCAGGATGTACACCTCCGGTACCGACAAGATCATTGACAGCTTCGTATTCCTCGTCAAGGAACCGGGCGAGTACACCTTCATCTGCTTCGACGGCAAGATGGACCGCGCCGAAGTCGAGAAGGCCGTCGGCGAGACAATGAAAAAATTATAAAACAAATAAATAATGTCATTCATCAGCAAGGATTTTATGCTCACCAACGGTACGGCTGAGAAGCTGTATCACGGGCACGCGGCCAAAATGCCGATCATCGATTATCATTGCCATCTCTCTCCGCAGCAGATAGCAGAAAACATCCAGTTCCGCGACATCACGCAGCTCTGGCTGGTGGACGGCAAGGCGGGCGACCATTACAAATGGCGCGCGATGAGGGCGAACGGTGTCACGGAAGATTACATCACCGGCAGCGAAACCTCTTCCTGGGAGAAATTCGAGAAATGGGCGGATACCATCCAGCACGCAATGCGCAATCCGCTTTATCACTGGACCCATCTCGAACTCAGCCGTGTGTTCGGCATAGACAAGATCCTCAAGCCGGAGACGGCACGCGAGATATTCGACGAATGCAATGCCAAGCTCGCGCTGCCCGAATTCCGCGGCCAGGCGCTCATCCGCAGATTCAATGTCGATGCATTGTGCACTACCGACGATCCGGTCGATGACCTCCGTTGGCACAAGATGATACTTGACAATCCTTTCGGAACGAAGGTTCTTCCGACCTGGCGCCCGGACAAGGCAATGGCGATAGAGAATCCAAAGGCCTACAAGGCATATCTTGCCGCTCTCGGGGAGGCCTCGGGAATCGAGATAAGGTCCTACTCCGACCTTATGGACGCGCTTCAGGTCCGTCACGATTTCTTCGCCTCGATGGGCTGCCGCCTGTCCGACCACGGTATGGACAAGTTCTACGCCGAGGACTATACGGCCCTTGAGATTGAGGCCATCTTCAAGAAAGTCCTCCTCGGATTCGAACCGGGCCCTCGCGAGGTCGAGAAGTTCCGCAGCGCATTCCTCTACGACCAGGCTGTTATGGATGCCGAGGCGGGGTGGACGCAGCAGTATCACGTGGGTCCGAGCCGCAACAACAATACGAAGATGTTCAGGGATTTCGGGCCGGATGCCGGTTTCGATTCAATACTTGACCACCAGATTTCTGTGGACGGACACAAGTTCTTTGACAGGCTTACATTGGCCGGAGGGCTTGCAAAGACCATACTTTATTGTCTCAATCCGAAGGATTTCGAGGTTATGGCTTCAATGGCCGCCACGTTCAACGACGGCAGCTGCCCCGGAAAGATGCAGCTTGGTGCCGGCTGGTGGTTCCTCGATCAGGAGGACGGAATGCGCAGGCAGATGACGACCGTCTCGAACCTTGGCCTCTTCAGCCGGTTTGTAGGTATGCTCACAGATTCCCGCAGCTTCATCTCGTATCCTCGTCACGAGTATTTCCGCCGCATTATGTGCGATATGATTGGAGCCGATGTTGAAAGCGGCAGACTGCCGTCATCGGAACTTGACTTTATCGGTCAGATGGTGGAGGACGTGTCTTACAACAACGCCAGGAATTTCTTCAATTTCTAGTCCAGCAGGGCGATGACTTGATCCAGAGTGAGGGCTTCGGCGATGTCGAAGCCTCCATTTTTTGTGCGGCGCAGCGAGCTCAGGAAGGCTCCGCTGCCGAGCGCTTCGCCCAGGTCGCGGGCGAGGGCTCTGATATATGTTCCCTTGGAACAGTCGACCTGAATCATAGCCGTCGGTAAATTGTATCCCGATATGTCCGCGACATTGATCCTGTTCTTCTTCGATTCCCCCGCTTTGGAAAATTCTTTGCTCTCACTTGATGACCTTCCGCTTCGCTCCATCCTTCCCACTGTCTCCTGCGTCCCTTCGGAACTTGTATCCAGCGGGCCCCTCCCTCTAACGTGTCCGAGGGTGGACACGGGTCCTTCAAGTGAGACAAAGAATTCTCCTGCCGCGGGGGAATCGAAAGACAATAATTCCAGATTGTAAATATTGATTCGGTTGGCTTGGAGGATATTGTTCTCTTCAGTGAGTTGTCCGGCCTTGTAGAGCTTTCGCGCTGTCTCGTATGCACGTACGCCGTCGACCGACTTGGCGCTGAACAGCGGGGCGACCTGGTCCTGCTCGCCGATGAATTCCGGCAGTATCTCGCGAACGGCCCGCTCGGACACTCCGTCCAGGGGGAACTCCCGGTCGATATCCTTCTCAAGGTCATAGGACGGTGTCGTGGCACCGAAGGTGACTCCGGCCACGTACTGCTTTGCGGAGCGCTGAAGTTCTTCAGCCCGTTTCGTGGCAGGGCCGAGGCACACAAGAAGAATGCCGGTCGCGAGGGGATCGAGCGTCCCCGCGTGGCCGACCTTCAGGTTCTTCTTCCCGAAATGACGTATTGCCGCAAACTTCACCTTGCGGATGACATCGGCAGACGTCCACCTGTAAGGCTTGTCAATGGGCAGCACTATCCCTTCAGGATAGTCTTCGATATTATTTGACAGGTATTTTATCAATGCGTCTCTGATGACGTCCGCCTGCGAATTCCGTTGAGAGCCACTCGCGGACCATAAGGTTGCACATCTGATAGCTGGCAAATCTTGCAGGCATCACAAGAACGTTGGCATTGTTGTGCTCCTTCACCAGATGGGCGATGTCCTTGTTCCAGGCAAGTCCGGCGCGGATTCCCTGATGATGGTTCAGCGCAAGAGCCATTCCATTGCCTGTGCCGCAGATTGCGATGCCGCAATCGACCTCACCTTCCTCGATGGCATAAGCCATAGGATGAGCGAAGTCTGCATAGTCGCAGCTGTCGGTGCTGTCAGTACCGAAATTCACGACATCATAACCCTTGCCCAGAAGATAGCTGATCAGTTTTGACTTGTATTCAACGCCGGCGTGGTCGCTGCAAATTCCAATTTTCATTTTATAGTCTCCTTTGCGTATTTGAAACGGCGCACGGCTTCGTCGTGGCCGATGAATTTCATAATGTCAGCGATTCCGAGTCCGCTTGAAGCGCCTGTGAGAGAAAGCCTGATGCAGTTCATCACCTTGCCCATAGGCCATTCCTTCGTGCGGATGTACTCTTCCATCTCCTCGGCGGAAGCGGTGGCGGTTAAGGCTTCTTCAGCCATTGCGACGTTTTCTTCCTTCCAGAACTTTGCAGCATCTTTCTCTGCAAATTCCTTCGGAGCCGTGAAGAGATACCAGCAGATGCCCCAGAAATCATTTACAAAGGTAGCCCTTTCTTTGATAAGAGCAACAACGTCCCTGACCATTTCGAATGAAGCTTCGTTGATGCCATTCTCAGCGAGGACAGGAATGAATGCCATCGCAAGGTCGGTGTCGTCCTTCATACGGAGGTACTCCTTGTTGTACCATTTCGCCTTGTCGGGGTTGAACTTTGCACCGCTCTTGCTGACCTTGTCGATTGAGAAGGCTTCCACAAGCTCGTCGAGGCTGAAGAGTTCCTGCTCGGTGCCCGGGTTCCAGCCGAGCATTGCGAGAAGGTTGACGAAAGCCTCCGGGAAATAGCCGTCCTCACGGTAGCCGTGATATGTCTCTCCTTCGGAATTCTTCCAGTTGAGAGGGAATACAGGGAATCCCATCTTGTCGCCGTCACGCTTGCTGAGCTTGCCGTTGCCGACAGGTTTCAGGAGAAGCGGAAGGTGAGCGAAGCGCGGCATAGTGCCGGTCCATCCGAAAGACTGGTAGAGGAGGTAGTGCAGAGGCAGCGACGGCAGCCACTCTTCGCCGCGGATGACCTCGGTGATCTCCATAAGATGGTCGTCCACGATGTTTGCCAGATGGTATGTCGGCAGCTCGTCGGCGCGTTTCCAGAGTACCTTGTCATCAAGGGTGGATGTGTTCACTTCAATGTGGCCGCGGATGAGGTCGTCCATCTTGACGACGGTGTCTTCCGGCATCTTGAAGCGTACGGTCCAGTCGGTGCGCTCCTCAAGAAGCCTGGCAACCTCTTCGGCCGGCAGGGTGAGCGAATTGCGGAGCGTCTTGCGGGTGGTGTAGTTGTAGATGAATGTCTCTCCCTTGGCTTCGGCTTCGGCGCGAGCCTTCTCAAGTTCTTCCGATGTGTCGAAGGCATAGTATGCAAATCCGCCTTCGACCAGCTGGTCGGCGTACTGGCGGTAGATCCCGCGCCTCTGGCTCTGACGGTACGGAGCGTGAGGGTGCTTCTCTGAAGCGACTTCCACTACTTTCCCGTTTTCATCGACGCCCTCGTCGGGCACGATGCCGCACCAGCGGAGTGCTTCGATGATATATTCTTCGGCGCCCGGCACGAACCGGTGCGAGTCGGTATCCTCGATACGGAGGATGAAGTCGCCTCCGTTCTTCTTTGCGAAAAGATAATTGTATAGTGCAGTGCGGACACCGCCCATATGGAGCGGTCCGGTAGGGGATGGTGCGAATCTTACTCTTGTGCGTCTCATTTTAATGCTGTCTTCTGATTGCAGGTGTGTTCTCGATGTCCGCGCGGTTGTCGCCCTTGTTGACAAGGAGCAGAGGCTTCTTGTCGAGGTCGAAGTTGAATGTGCGGACGTTGTCCTTGGAGTTGAATCCTATCTTGCGTATGCCGCCGTCTTCGAGCGAGATGCCCTCGCTTGCCGCGGCCTTCCGGTCATAGACGAAACTCTTGGTGATGTTGATGTAGTTTCCTATCTCCTTGTTCGGGCCGAGGATGTCGGAGAATCTGAGGCCGGTCACGATTGAGGTGATGCGGACCGTGTCGCCGATGTTAGGGTCGTCATCCCAGATGAGACCGCGTTTGAAGTTGTTGGCGCGGCCGGTGTATTCGTCGATCTTGTTGTTGATCTCGTTGAGGTCGTCCATCGTGAGGCCGTGCTCGTTGTGACCGCAGGTGATGTTGATGAGCACCTTCTTGGCCGTCTTGAGGTCAAAGTCGTTGAGGAGAGGTGACTCGAAGGCGGCCTTTACGGCATCTTCGATGCGGTTCTCGCCGGAGCCTGTGCCTGCACCCATCAATGCCATTCCGGAGTTCTTCATCATAGTCTCGACGTCCTTGAAGTCGACGTTGATGTAGCCCGGCTTCTTGATGATCTCGATGATGCCCCTCACCGCGGTGGAGAGAACCTCATCTGCCTGAGGGAAGGCATCCTGGATGAGCTGGTTGCCGAAATATTCGTGGAGCTTCTCGTTGTTGATGAGAAGCAGGGAGTCAACGTTCTTCTCGAGTTCGTGGACGCCGTCGATGGCGCGGGTCAGCGCCTCGTTGCCCTCGTTCTGGAAAGGAAGGGTCACAACCGCAACCGTGAGGATGCCCTTCTCCTTTGCCATCTTGGCGATGACGGGAGCGGCACCCGTACCCGTACCGCCGCCCATACCGGCGGTGATGAAGAGCATACGGGTGTTGCTGTCTATGACTACCTTTTCAATCTCGTCCTGGCTTTCGAGAGCGGCATTGCGGCCCTTGACAGGGTCGGTGCCGGCTCCGAGACCGGCTCCGAGCTGTATCTTGACCGGTACCGGGCTGCCCGTGAGGGCCTGTGAGTCAGTGTTGCAGACTACGAAACTGCATCCTTTGATGCCTTGGCGGAACATATAGTTTACAGCGTTGCAACCGCCGCCGCCTACGCCGATGACTTTGATGATCTCGTCGGATATCACCCAATCACTAGGGGCGATTACTTCTATGGTGTCGTCTATCATAACGTTGAATTTTTACTCTTTTCCCATTTCATCATAAAGATTGCCCAGTGTGCTGCTCTCGAATGCGCTGCTGAGCTTGCTTGCCAGTTTGCTGCCCCAGGTGATCTTTCCCTTCGGCTTCTTTGGCTTCTTGTGGTTGCCTTCGCCTTCGCGGCTCGGCTCGATGACTCCGTAGTTCTTGTCGAATACGCTGTCCTTGATCTCCTCTTCGATTTCCGCCTCCTCGTCCTTGACAATGACAGGACGGTCCTCGATGCAGTTGATGTATTTGTCTTCCTTGGCTTTGAGTATAAGGCCGATGGAAGCAGCTGCGCTCGTCTCGCCGACGCCGGGACAGGCTGCCGAGCAGAATTTGCTGATGCGAGGGAAACCCATACGGACGCAGTATCCTGACATTTCCTTGAACAGGCTGCTGAGACCGACAAGGTTTGCGCCGCCGCCGGTCAGGACCACGCCGTCGCGGAGCTTGTCGGCATAGCCGCTTTCCTGGATGAGGAAGAGTATCGCCTCGATGATCTCCTGTGCACGGGCGTTGATGATCTGTGACAGGTAGCTGACGGAGAGATGCTCGTAGCCGCCGCTTTCCTCATCGTTGATCTGAAGTATCTTGTCGCTCATAGTCTGCAGCTTGTCGGGCTGGCAGGAACCGAATGCAAGCTTTATGTTCTCTGCGAGAGCCTCCTTGAAGCCGCATTCGTATTTGATGTCGGTGGTGATGATGTTGCCGCCGAAAGGAATGGCATAATAGTACCGGAGGATGCCGCCATGGTAGATGGTGAGGGAGGTGACGCCTGAACCGATCTCGACGAGGGCCACGCCGTTGTCCATCTCTCCGCTGGTCAGGACTGCCTTTGCTACGGCGTCAGGGACGAAATACTGGCGTCCGAGGGCAATCTCGGCAAGGGTGGACATCATATTGATATTCTTGATCGCCGACTTTGAACCGACGAAGATCTTGAAGTTGCCTTCGAGGATGTCGCTGATGGTTCCGGTGATGTCGTCTTCTGTCTGGTTGATGAGGTCTTCGGCAGAGAACGACTGGGCCACGGCGCCGTAGATCTCCTCTTTTGAGGCATCCTGCAGGGGGTAGTCGTCAAGGGCCATATTCTTGAGCGCGACGATCTCTTCGAGCGTGATGCAGGTGTCCGGTTCGCTGCGTTCGAGGCGGGCGGGCGCGACCTCCTGGTGGATGTCGCAGCGAGGCAGGCCTACGACGATCTGCCTGATCTTGATGTTCAGCTCGTTCTCGGCTTCCCTGACGGCCAGCCTGAGGGAGTCGGATGCCTTCTTGGGGTTGAACACGAGACTGTGCCGGATACCTTCAGAAGGTGTCTCCTTGTAGTAAATGATCTGGATGTCGTCGCCGACGATCTTGGCGACGCTGATGGCAATCTTGCCTGAGCCCAGGTCCGCTGAGGCTACATATCTTTCGTCCTGCATATGATTTGACCTTTATATTTTAAATTTACTATGCTGTAGAAGTCTCCCTTGCGGGCATAAATATGTGAATAATACTTGTCTATCCTGTTGAATTTGTCTTCGATGCCCATAAGGTCGCCGATAATGAATTCCTCTTTTCCGCTGCTCGGAAGCAGTATGACATCTCCGTTGTCGCCGATCCGGCAGCCGTTGAAACGTCCTTTCCATTCGGGACTGTCCCAGGCATAATGTACAAGAGCGATGACGCTTTCCATCCAGCGCCTTTCCTTCTCGGTGGCGGCCATACCCTTGTAGGTCCCGTCGGCATCGATTGGAATGGCTCCCTCCACCAGAGGTACATCTGCAGTATACCTCGGGTGGAGTGGGAAAATGAATCCACGGTCGTCCGAATAATAGCCGACCTCGCCATTCTGGAAACGTACAACTGGAGCTCTCTGAGTTATGCTCACGTGCAGGACACCGTCATCAGTCACCCACGCCTCGCTTTTCAGCACTGCGCTCTGGGATTCCAGAACCTTCTCGATCTTTCCGAGATTGACGCTGTCAAGCTGCTGGCCGAGATATGCCCCGTAACCGTTGCTGATGAATCCTCTTACATCCTCTTTCGAGACGAACTCCAGCGAGTCGCGGAATGTGATCTCCAGGCTGCGGCAGGCCAGGGATACGCGTTCGCTCCTGGTCTCCCTCGCGAGGAACCACATCCCGACGCAGAAGCCCGCGGCGAGAATTCCGGAAAGAGAATATCTGAGGATCTTGTTCATACTCTATATCCTGTGTGAAAGCAACTGGGTTATCGGCTCTATATATCTGTCGATGTTGCCCGCCCCGAAGGTCGCGAGCACGTCAAGTTTTTCCTTTTCAAGATAAGGCATAAGTTCTTCCTTGCGCATCAGGACCTTCTCCGGTGCGGTGACCTTGTCGAATATTATCTGTGATGTGACGCCCGGGATAGGCTCTTCCCTGGCCGGATAGATGTCCAGCAGGATGAGCTTGTCGACGCGGCTGAGCGCTGCGGCGAATTCGTCGGCGAAGTCGCGGGTCCTGGTGTACAGGTGCGGCTGGAAGATTCCGGTTATCTTGCGCTCCGGGAATATCCTGCGTATCGACGAGATTGCGCTGGCCAGTTCGGCCGGGTGATGGGCATAGTCATCGATGTAGGTGAGGCGGGGCGAGTTGAGGTGGACGTCAAGCCTGCGCTTCGCGCCCTCGAACGTGCCGATGGCGTGGCGGACTTTCTGCCCGTCTGCACCGTGGCAGAGACAGACGGCTGCCGCTGCGATGCTGTTCTCGACATTGACCCAGCCGAGTGCGCCCACCTTGATGTCGGTGAGAACTCCGCCCGGATATACGAGATCGTAGGTATAATATCCCATTGCGTCGAGGCGCAGGTTCGTGCTGTGGAAATCGGCCTCGGGATTGTCGAAGTGATATGTGAATATCTTTGCCTGCGTGTTATCGGTAGTGATCGGCAGGCCGAGTTTCAGGATGATGGTTTCGCTTACCTGTGAAGCGTATTTGCGGAACGCCTCGTGCACGTGCTCGAGGTCGCCGTAGATGTCGAGGTGGTCGGCATCCATAGCGGTGATGGCGGTGATGGCGGGATGGAGCTGGTGGAATGAACGGTCGAACTCGTCGGCTTCCACGACCACGGTAGGGGTGTGGCTCATCAGCATATTGGTCCCGTAGTTCTTGGAGATGCCGCCGAGGAACGCTGAACAGCCCTCTCCGCTTTCGGTTATGATGTGCGCTACAAGAGTCGATGTGGTGGTCTTGCCGTGTGTGCCGGCAACGGCGAGGCAGGTCTGCCCGGCTGTGATCTCTCCGAGCATCTGCGAACGCTTGATCACGCGGTAACCTTTGTCGAGTACATATTGAAGTTCGCCGAGGCTGGCTGGAATCGCAGGTGTATAGACTACAAGCGTGCTCTTGACTTTCTTCGGGATGCGGCTGATATCGTCGTCATAATGGACAGGGATGCCTTCCGCTTCGAGGGCGGCGGTCAATTCCGACGGTGTCTTGTCATATCCTGAGACCTCGTATCCCTTGAACTTGAAATATCTGGCTATGGCGCTCATACCTATGCCGCCAATGCCTATGAAATAGATGTGGGAATAAGACTTTTTCATACAAGCTTATATACTTCGTCAACGATTGTCTGCGCAGCATCAAGCTTGGCAAGCTTGAGAGCGTTGTTTTCTATTCTGGTGATCCTTTCCGGGTCGTGGATGAGCTCCATTGCGACCGGGAGGAGTTTCCTGCCGGCTTCTGCGTCCTTCACGATCACAGCCGCATCCTTGCTTACGAGGGCCATTGCATTGTGCGTCTGGTGGTCTTCGGCTACGTTTGGCGACGGCACGAAGATGGAGGCCTTGCCGGTGGCGCACAGCTCGGAGACTGATGATGCACCGCTGCGGCTGATCACCACGTCCGCCATCGCGTAGGCGAGGTCCATCCTTCCGATGAAATCGGTCGCCTGGATATGAGGAAGATTGCGTCCTGCCATAAATTCGTCAACTCCGGCCTTGTAATACTTGCCGCACTGCCAGAGGACCTCGACATCGTCGCCTCCCGGGCATCCCGCCTCGATCCAGGACTTCATTGCGCGGTTGAGCGTGCCGGCACCCAGGCTTCCGCCGACGATGAGCAGGTGCCTCTTGTTCTCATCCAGACCGTAGAACCTGATTCCGCGGAGCTTGTCCGCCTCGTTGTACCGGTGCATCTCGGGACGGATGGGGTTGCCGCTGAAGACAATCTTCTCTTTCGGGAAGAATTTCTCCATCCCGTCGTATGCGACGCAGATGCTGTCGACCTTTGACCCGAGCATCTTGTTGGTCAGGCCTGCGAATCCGTTCTGCTCCTGTATGAGGGAAGGGACTTTCATTGACGTGGCGGCGAACAGAAGCGGCGCACTGGCATAACCGCCTACGCCTACAACTACGTCCGGCTTGAAATCCTTGATGATCTTTCTGGCCATCGTATAGCTGCTGACGACCTTGAACGGCACCTTGATGTCATTGATTATGTTCTTCAGCGTCAGCTTCCTCTGGAGGCCGACGATTGGGAGTCCGACGATCTTGTATCCGGCCTGCGGCACTTTCTCCATCTCCATCTTGCCTTCTGCTCCGACGAAGAGGATTTCAGTCTCCGGATTCACTTCCATAAGTTTGCCGGCAATGGATACCGCCGGGAAAATGTGACCGCCGGTACCGCCGCCGCTGATAATGACACGTAATTTTTTATAGTTCATCATTTGATGGTTTTTCTTCAGGGTTTTCGTGCATTTCTACAAGAGGCTCGGCCATAAGGGATTCCTTCTCGATTTTCCTGGCCGCTATCCTGCTTATGCTCAGGATTATTCCGAATGCGAGGCAGAAGCAGAGGAAGGCGGAGTTGCCGTGGCTGATGAGCGGAAGCGTCTGCCCGGTCATCGGCCCGATGTCGGCATTGACAAACATATGGAGGAAGGCCTGACCTGTGATGAGCAGGCAGAGACCGGCCACCGTAAGCTTGGCGAAATCATCGCTGCCGCAGTTGCGGGCTATGAGCGATGCTCTTGCAAGAAGTGATACATATAGGAAAATCACCAGGGCTGCGCCCCAGATGCCATATTCTTCAACAATGAAACTGTACATATAGTCCTCGGACATATCCGGGACGACATACCTTTGGGTGCTCTGCCCGGGCCCCTTCCCGAGGAACCTTCCTTCCTTGATGGCGATCTTTGCGCTGATAGGCTGCCGAAGTGCGTCAAGGGCTTCCTGATACTCCTTGCTGCCTTTAGGCGCCGCCTCAAACTGGCTCTCCCAATCTTCATCTTCAAAAACACGCTCGATGCCGGTGCCGATGCGCGACATGAATCTGCCGTCGGAGATCTTGAAGATGCCTACGCATATTGCGATGATGAGTGCTCCGGCTGCCGCAAGGAGGAACAGCTCGCGGGCGTTCCCTCCGCCGAGCAGGATCACGATGAACATTATCCCGCCGATGAACAGGGCACTGGAGTTGCTGCCCGGGATGATCATCACGAAGGTGATGAGGAAAGGTGCGTAGAGATAGACCGCTTTCTGCCAGAGCAGCTTCCCCGGCCATCTGAGGCGGCCCTCCTTCAAGGCGTCTATCGCCCAGGCGAAGTAGAGCACCATCGCAACCTTGACAACCTCGAACACGTGGATCTGCACGCCGGCGACCGACAGTATTCGCCAGGCGTTGTTGATGTTGATGGCCTTGATGAAAGGAGTCTTGATATGGAGGTCAAGAATCAGCAGGAGAGCGAACGAGATCAGGAATCCGAACTTGGCACACCAGCGGAACACTCCGATGTTCTTGATGTTGTAGCAGCCTATGATGACAAGAAGCCCCGCACCCACCATGAACAGCTGGTTCTTGACGAGGTCGAGCCTTGTCATATCACCGCGCAAAAGTCTGGAGGTGGATGAGAACATGCAGACGATGGAGATGAGGAGGAGCATCATCACGATGATCCACACCACCTTGTCGCCTTCAAGTCTCTCGGCCAACGGCCTGCCTGTCTTTCTTGTCTCTGCCATATATGCTTATAATTTTCTGACTGCGTCCTTGAATTTGCGGCCCCTGTCCTCGTAGTTGTCGAAGAGGTCGAAGCTTGCACAGCAAGGGCTGAGCAGCACGACGTCGCCCGGACTGGCGAGTTTCGCGGACTCGCGGACCGCCTCCTCGGCAGATCCGGTGTCCACCATAGGCAATCCGAATTTCTCGTATGCAGCGTGTATCTTGCTGTTGTCAACGCCCATACAGACGATCGCCTTGACCTTCTTCCTTACAAGTTCGTCAAGGATGCTGTAGTCGTTGCCTTTGTCCTTGCCGCCCACAATCCATATCACAGGGCTGGTCTGGCACTCGAGCGCATACCACGCCGAGTCGATGTTCGTTGCCTTTGAATCATTGATATAGAGGACGTTCCTGACGCTCAACACCGGCTCGAGCCTGTGCTCGATAGGCGAGAATGTCCTGAGCGACTTGCGGATGACCTCGTCATCGATGCCTGATGCCTTTGCTGCCAGGGCGGCTGCCATTGAATTGTAGATGTTGTGGCGTCCGCCGAGCGCAAGCTGGTTGAGATAAATGTCGGTTTCATCTTCGCCATAGCGCAGGACAATCTTCCCGTCGCGGATGAAAGCGCCCTGACTTACCTCCTTTTCCTGTGTGAACGGAAGCATCTTTGCCTTGAGGACGATCTTGCTGAGATGCCCTATGGTAATCTTGTCGTCGGAGTCGAATATGAAGCAATCCTCGGGACGGAGGTTCTGAGTGATCTTGAATTTGGCGAGTGTGTAGTTCTCCATCTTGTGGTCATACCTGTCGAGATGGTCTGGCGTGATGTTCATCAGGATGGCGATGTCGGGCCTGAAATCGTAGGTGTCATCAAGCTGGAAACTGCTGATCTCGAGGACATAGTAGTCGTGCTTCTCGGTTGCGACCTGCATAGCGTAGCTCTTGCCTATGTTGCCGCCGAGACCGACGTTCAGACCAGCTTCCTTCAGGAGGTAGTAGATCAGGGATGTCGTGGTGGTCTTGCCGTTCGATCCCGTGATGCAGATTTTCTTCGCGCTGTCAAAACGTGATGCGAATTCTATCTCGGACACTATATGGATGCCCTTCTCGGCTATCGCACGCACCATCGGGGCCGTGGATGGGATGCCCGGGCTCTTCACCACCTCGTCGGCGTTGAGGATCAGGTCCTCGGAATGACGGCCCTGCTCGTAAGGGATGTGCCATTCCTCCAGGGTCTTGATATATTCGGGCTTGATCGCTCCCATATCTGAGAGGAAGACATCGAAGCCCTTGACTTTTGCCAGGACGGCGGAACCTACTCCGCTCTCGCCGCCACCCAATACTGCGACTCTCATATTATCTGATCTTCAAAATAGCAAGTGATGCCACTCCGAGCAATATTCCCACAATCCAGAAGCGAGTGACTATACGAGGCTCCGGGATGTTTTTTTTCTGGTAATGGTGATGGAGCGGTGCCATCAGGAAGACGCGCCGTCCTTCGCCATATTTCTTCTTGGTGCGTTTGAAATGGGTCCTCTGGATGATTACTGACAGACTCTCCATCAGGAAGATTCCGCAGAGCAGAGGCAGAAGGAGTTCCTTGCGGATGAGAATGGCGCTGACGCCTATGACTCCGCCTATGGTAAGGCTGCCGGTGTCGCCCATGAATACCTGGGCGGGGAACGTGTTGTACCAGAGGAATCCGATAAGGGCTCCGACGAAGGCCGACATAAAGATCGCGACCTCGCCGGCACCCGGGATGTGCATTATGTTGAGGTAACTGGCATCAAGTGCATCGCCGCTGAGCCAGGCCATCACGCCGATCACGACACCTACTATCGCAGATGTGCCGGCAGCAAGGCCGTCCATACCGTCGGTGAGGTTCGTGCCGTTTGAACAGGCAAGGATGACGAATATGATCATCAGCATATAGATACCCCAGGAGCAATAGACGCCCAGCTGGCCCTTGAATGGCGACAGCCACGAGTAATCGAACTCATTTGCCTTGACGAAAGGGATGGTGGTGATGAGGTTGTCTGAATGGATCTCGGGGCTGATGCAGCACATAAGGGCGATGAAAAGGCCCAGGCCGAACTGCAGCACAAGCTTGCCTTTCTCGCTCATTCCTTCCTTTTTATGCTTGAACACCTTGATGTAGTCGTCGGTGAAGCCGATGGCTCCGCACCACAGGGTCGTGACAATCAGCAGCATCGTGTAGATGCTGTCCAGCCTGCACACCAGCAGGGCAGAACCTATGACGGACAGGATGATGATGACGCCGCCCATTGTCGGGGTCCCCTTCTTCTGCATCTGCCCTTCCAGACCGAGGTCGCGTATGGTCTCTCCGATCTGCTTTTTCTGGAGCAGCCCGATGATCTTTTTCCCGACAAAGAATGAAATGATCATACTGATCACGGCTGCGAGCATCGCCCTGAAGGACAGATACCCCATCAAACCTGATCCCGGCAGGTCAATTCCAAGTTCCTTGAGCCATTCGACTAAATGATATATCATAGCTTATAAGGATTTAAACACTTCTTCAACAATTTCCTTTTCATCGAAATGCAGCTTCTCGGTGCCGAGAATCTGGTAATCCTCGTGTCCCTTGCCCGCCAGAAGTATTGTCGCGCCTTCCGGTGCCAGCATAATGGCTGTGCGTATTGCTTCCCTGCGGTCAGAAATGCATATGGTCTTCGCAAGCCCTGACGGCGTGAAGCCCTTCTTTATGTCTTCGATGATATCTTCGGTGCGCTCGGTACGTGAGTTGTCCGAGGTTACGAATATCCTGTCTGCGAATTTTTCCGCAACCCCTGCCATCTCCGGACGCTTTGTCCTGTCACGGTCGCCGCCGCAGCCGAAAAGGCAGATGAGTTCGCGCTCGGGCGCAACGTCACGCAGTGTCTTGAGTACGTTCTCCATCGCATCCGGCGTGTGCGCGTAGTCAATGATGACGCTGAGGTCGCGCGGGCCGCGGTGGTTCTCGAGCCTCCCCGGAGCAGACTCCAGCTTGGACAGCGCGATGAGGGCCTCCTCCACAGGGGTGCCGAGGGCGATGGCTGCGCTGTAGATGGCGAGCAGGTTGTATGCGTTGTGCGCTCCGATCAGCTTTGTCCAGACCTCGATTCCGTCCATCTTCAGAAGCATTCCGTCGAAACTCTCTTCGATGATGCGGCAGGTATGGTCCGCTGCGCTGTGGCAGGAATATGTCACAACCTTTGCTCTGGTGTTCTGGGCCATCACGGCGCCGTTGCGGTCATCGATGTTCGTGATGGCGGTTGCGCTTGCCGGCAGATCGTCGAAGAACATCTTCTTGCAGCGCAGATATTCTGCGAATGTCCCGTGATAGTCCAGATGGTCGTGGGTGAGATTCGAGAAGATGCCGACGGCGAATTCCAGATATGCGACCCGCTGCTGCTCGACTCCGATGGAGCTGACCTCCATAAAGCAGTATTCACATCCGGCGTCAACCATTTCGGCCAGCAGGCGGTTGATGGTGATAGGGTCGGAGGTGGTGTTGGTGGTCTCGGTGCGTCTCGAGCCGACATAATTGGCTATGGTTGAGAGCAGACCGCATTCGTAACCGAGGCTGCGCATCATATTGTACAGCAGGGTGACGGTCGTCGTCTTTCCGTTGGTGCCGGTGATGCCCACGAGTTTCAGTTTCCCGCTGGGATGGCCGTAGAACTCGTCGGCAATGCGGGCGAGACCGAGCCTGTCAGTGGAGACATAGGCGGCCGCGCCGGCTTTCATGGCGGCGTCGATGTATTTGTTGCCGTCGTCGTTCGCCCCCTTGACCGCTATGAAAAGGCAGCCCGGGGTGACTTTGCGTGAGTCGCAGGTTATTGCTGGATACTCTCTCGGAAGCATGGGTCTATATTGTATAATTTGTCTATCACTGTCTTAATAGCGCGGGCGGGGATTCCGCCGCCCTGGAACTGCTGGTTGGTCGGCTTGGAGTAAACCATACAGATCACGCTGTATTGCGGGGCATCTGCCGGGAAGAAACCGACGAAGGTTCCCTGGTATTTGCGCTGACCGGCCGCATTGACGTACTGACCGTTTTCGTAGGTGCCGAATGAGGTTCCCGTCTTGCCGGCGACGGCGCACTTCGCATCCTTCAGCCGTTTTGCCGTACCCTCTTCAGTTACGGCCTTGAGGGCCCGTGTGATGGTATCGGCTACCGCCTTTGTGCAGACGGCGGCGGTGAGTATGCTAGGGCCGCGTCTGGTCGTCACTTTCCCGTCGACTTCAAAGTCCTCCACGAGGTAAGGCTTCATCATCTTCCCCTTGTTGGCGATGGCGTTGTAGAAAGTGAGTATGTGAAGCGGGGTCTCCTCCGTGCTGTATCCGAATCCGATTGAGCCGAGGTCGGTGTCGGTCCAGTAGCGGGTCTTCGGGTTAGGGATGGTCGGAGTCTGAAGGCCGTCCAGGTCGAAGTCAAAGGCATCGCCGAGCTTATAGGCATAGATGTTCCCGAGGAACTTCTCTGTCCTTTCGTAATCCACTTTCTTGCCCTTGCGGATTACACCGTAGTTCTGCACTGCGAGAGTGGCGAAGACATAGTTTGAGGATATCTTGAAGCCGTCGATGACAGAGATCCTGTTGGTGTGGTGGGAATGGACGAATTCGGGGATATGAGGGTCCTTGATGGTGGTCCCGGCCACGTTTCCGTTCGTTGCCGGCAGAGTCTCCTCGAGACTGTGGATGTATCCGTCGTTGAGGACAGACATCAGGGTGACGGTCTTGAAGACGGATCCCGGCTCTCCCTTGCGGCCTATGGCCATGTTCTGGATTTCCTCGAAGGTGTGCGTGTCCCTGTCGCGCGAGAGGTTGACCATCGCGCGGATGGCGCCGGTGCTGACTTCCATCAGCACGAAGCAGGCCCCTTCGAGGTCAGCCTCGTTCTGGATCTGCTCGCGAAGGGCCTTGTCGGCGATTTCCTGATAATCGATGTTGATTGTGGTGCGGAGATCCTGGCCGTCGACGGCGCGTGTATAGACGCTGTCGCTGTTGCGCACGCGGCCGAAGTCGGTGACGCGCAGCCACTCTATGCCGTCGGTGCCGTGGAGGATGTGATCGAACTTGCCTTCAAGACCGATGTGGGTGTTGCCCACGTTGGACTTGTTGTTGCGGACGAATCCTATGGTGCGGCGTGCCAGCTTGCCGTACGGGTACTGGCGTATGGATTCCTGTTCGACGATAAGGCCGCTCTTGTAGCGCCCTTCACAGAAGAGCGGGAGCTCTATTATCCTGTTGTACGCGTTGCGGTCGACAGGTTTGCCTATCTTCAGGTATTTCTTGCCTGACAGGCGCGCTCCGCGGATGAGGTCATAATACTGCTCAGGCGTCCTGTCACCATAGATTTCGGAGAGACCTGCGCTCAGCTGGCGGGCCTTGTCGAGCCATTTCTCCTCCTCTTCCGGAGAATTGCTGTCGCGGCGCACGGTGCAGTCCATACATATCTGATAGATAGGGCAGGACATTGCAAGCAGACGGCCGTTGCAGTCGATGATGTTGCCTCGGGCCGGGTCGACGGTGTTGGCGACGTTCGCCGGGGTGAGGGCGTCCGTCATCTTCTGCCCGGGATCAAAGAATATCTGGATGTGGATTATCCTGGCTATGAGCAGCACTGAAGCTATGAGCAGAAGGATATAGACAAGGTAGAGTACAACCCCTATCCTGTCGCGCTTCTTTCTTGTTACCTGTTCTGCCATAACTTACTTCAGTACCGTGGCGGGCTTCTGCGGCTCGCCTATGTTGGACCCCAGACGTTTCAGCTCGCTCTCGACTTCGGAGCGGCGGCTGAGCTTTACGACTTCAAAGGTCTTCTGGGAGTGCTGGATCTCCAGCTCCCTCAGGATGGCCTTGTTCTTCTCGACCTTCGCCATGCTTGTCTCGATCATCAGACTGAGCCAGATGACCATCGCAAACAGGAAGAAGGTATATACTATGTGCACGAAATACCTGCCGATGTTCAGTCGGAGCAGAAATTCGCCCTTGAGGATAGCTGTGAAGCTATTCTTGATAAAGGTCCATATGTCTGCTATCTTCCAGGTTTTCATACTTTCTCTGCAATCCTGAGCTTTGCGCTCCTGGCGCGTGTGTTAGTCTCTATCTCATCCTCTTCCGGCAGTATCGGCTTGCGGTTGACTGCCTTCAGGGGGGCGCTGCTGCGGCCGAATACATCCTTGACCTCTTCGCCTTCCACGTTGCCGGTCTTGATGAAATTCTTTACCATACGGTCTTCAAGCGAATGGTAGGTGATGACGGCAAGGCGGCCTCCCGGTCTGAGGGATCCGGCGGCTCCCGCGAGGAACTTCTCGAGTGAGCGCATCTCTTCGTTGACCTCGATACGGAGGGCCTGATAGACCTTTGCGAGGTACTTGTGTTCAGCGAATGTTGGCAGGGCAGCCGCTATGGCATTGTCCAGGTCATCGGTTGTCTGGATAGGGTTGACCGCGCGGGCTGCAACGATGAGCTGCGCCACCCGGCGGGAATTGTCAACCTCTCCGTAGAGCCGGAGAACTTTTTCCAATTCTTCTTGCGTATAAGAATTGACAATGTCGGCAGCGGTTTTTTTGCCCTGCACGTTCATTCGCATATCAAGGGGAGCGCTGTATCTGAATGAGAAGCCGCGCTCCGCGGTATCAAACTGGTGGGAACTTACGCCGAGGTCGGCGAGGATTCCGTCGAGACCCTGCGGAAAGTTGAGCAGGGTGTAATTGTGGATAAATCGGAAGTTGTTGTGGACAAGGGTGAAGCGTGGGTCGTCGATGGCGTTGCCCAGCGCGTCTTCGTCGCGGTCGAAACTCATCAGGCGGCCTTTCCCGCTCAGGCGGGAGATGATCTCACGGCTGTGGCCGCCTCCGCCGAATGTGGCGTCGGCATAGCAGCCGTCCGGGTTCAGGACCAGGGCGTCAACGCTTTGCTTGAGAAGAACGGGATTGTGATATTCGCTCATTGCTGCCCTCTATTTGCGGGAGAGGCTTTTTGCAATGGCAACATAATCTTCTTTAGAAACTTGTGAACTCTCGAATTTCTCTCGTGCCCAGATTTCTATCTTGAAGTTGATGCCAAAGAAAACCACTTCCTTGTCAACACCGATTGCGTCAAGAAGATATCGGGATATCGAGATGCGCCCGAGTTTGGCGTCAGGCTCCACAACGTCGCAGTCACGCATATATTCTCTCCAGAATTTGACGTGCTCCGGGTTGAAGAAATCCAGGCTCTCGCGGATTTTGTCCGATTCGCGTTCCCACTCGGCGTAGGACCACATCTCAAGACAATTGTCGTAGAGACTTTTTTTGATGACAAACCTCAGGTCGCTCCCCGGAGGTACGGCACCCTTGAACGGCGCCGGGAACACCAGTCTGCCCCTGTCGTCGACCTTGGATGTGTATTTTCCGATGAACGTGACCATAAATTCTTATACGCATCCACAAAGTTAGAAAATATTTTTACATTTTCTTCCATTGATTTACATTTTTTTACATTTGCCGGGCCGACGCTGCCATTGACGTGCAAGAAAAAACAGCCGGCTGGGGAGCAGCCGGCTGTAAACGAGTATGAGGGGAGGGGATTATTCCGCAAAAGCAATGATTTCTCCCTTGGCGACATCCTTGCCCTGAGGAGCGGTGACAGCTATGATCCTGCCGTTGACGGCGGAGAAGACTTCCTCCATCCCGTAATAGGTCTGGACATAACCGCAAGGCTTGTCGGCAGAGACCTTGGTGCCGGCTGCAGGGGCTTTGGAGTCGTCAATCACATCGACCTGCCAGAGCATCTTGCCCTTGGCTGGAGCCTGGATAGGGGTGGCCTTCGGGTACTTGGCAGTGAGGGCGTTGATGTCGAACTCAGGCATCTCGACGACAGGACGCTTCACGATGATCGGAGCACCTGCCTTTGCGCGGAAGTCCTCGAGTTCCTTGTTGAAGCGCTCCTTGGCGATGCCGGACCTGTAGTCGCGGTACTGGCGCTCGTGCATGGCGAGTTCGAAGAGTTCTTCGTCGTCCTGGCCGCAGTCCCAGCCTTCTTCCTTCATCATCTGGCGGAACTTTGGAAGCTCGTCAGGATAGTTGTCCTGAGGGTTTTCGGTGTGGAACTCCATCCCTTTCTCCTTGGCAAGAGCGATGATTTCTGGTGCGAGAGGGCCGGGAAGGTTGCCCATCTTGCCCTGGATCATTCCCCAGGTGTCCTTGTCTATGGTGCTGAAGCGAGGCTTGTTCTGGGCCATCGCGAGGAGGTTCATAAGTGCGGTGTTCTTGACGTACTGGCTGAAAGGGGTCACAAGCGGTGGGTAACCGAGACGTGGCCATACGTATTCGACTTCCTTGAAGAGCTGAACCATAAGGGAGTCGAGGTTGCTTTCCGGCTTGCCGTTGGCGCGCTCAGAGGCGTTGATGGCGGCTTTGAAACCGGTGAGGTCGGCCATCATCGAGCCCATCATTCCGCCAGGGAGGCCGCAGCCGACGAGGAGGGATGTCATCTGGGAGTTGGTCTTGCCTATCCAGTAGCCTAGGAAGTCGTCGATGAATTCCTGGGTGAGGGAGCGGACTTCCATATAGGCGTCCATATTGACGTCCTTGACGAGGAAGCCGTCGGCCTTGAGCATCTGCTGGATGGTGATGACATCCGGGTGTACCTTGCCCCAGGAGAGTGGCTCCACGGCGACGTCGATGTATTCTGCACCGGCACGGGCCACCTCAAGCATTGAGGCCGGCGAGAAGCCGGGGCCGCAGTGGCCGTGGTACTGCACCTTGATGTGCGGATATTTCTTCTTGATTTCGCTGACAAGCCTTGCGAGGTCGGTCGGACGGCCGATGCCGGCCATATCCTTGAGGCAGATTTCGTCGGTGCCGTATTCTACCAGATGGTCAACCACGCCCATATAGTACTCCACGGTGTGGACAGGGGAGTGGGTGATCGAAAGGGCTGCCTGGGAGATCATCCCGGCTTTTTTCGCGTACTCTACGGAAAGCTTGAGGTTGCGGTGGTCGTTGAGGCCGCAGAAGCTGCGTGCGATGTCGGTGCCCTGGGCTTTCTTGACCTTGAACATCAATTCGCGGACATCGGCGGGGACCGGATTCATACGAAGGGCGTTGAGTCCGCGTTCGAGCATATGGGTCTCGATGCCGGCCTTGTGGAATGGCGCCGTCCACTTGCGGACGGAGACGTTAGGGTTTTCGCCGTAGAGGAGGTTGACCTGCTCAAAGGCGCCGCCGTTGGTCTCGACTCTGTCGAAACACCCCATTTCTATGATTGCCGGAGCAACTCTGACAAGCTGGTCGACGCGCGGCTGATACTTGCCGGATGACTGCCACATATCTCTGTAAACCAGAGAGAACTTTACTTCTTTTGCCATAATACTAACTATTTTCTTGCTGATGTGCGAAATCTTCCAAAGTTACGAAGAAAAATTGATAATGCTATTTGCAGGGGTATTTTGATATTTCAAAAAATTGCGTACCTTTGCCGTCCCTTCCAACACGGTGCGATTAGTTCAGTTGGTAGAGCACCAGATTGTGGTTCTGGGTGTCGTGGGTTCGAGCCCCACATCGCACCCCAACTGGAAATAGAGGATTATCATTGCGATAATCCTCTTGTTTTTTTATTATTTTTGCCCGAGACCGACTACCATATATATTTAGATAAAACAACATGAAACGAATTTCCAGAGTCGTTACGCTCATGATTGCAGCAGCCATGATGAGCTGCAGCGCAGTCTCCTGCCAGAAGATAGACAAGCCTGATTTCGCAGACGCGCCATACATCAAGATCAATGATGAGTTTTATAATGCATCACTTTTCAATTTCTTCGACAACGATGAAGATGAAGGCATCTACTACTCAATCTGCGACAATACTTCCGACACGAAATCCAGGCTGTGGATGTCAGTTCCCTACGCCTACTGCAACGACAAGACGTGGGACATCACTACGATCCAGATGACCTCGACATGCGACTTCCGGATCGAAATGCGAACGGACAGCGGTGTGGAAACAGCCTTTGCAAGAAGCTTCAAAAGCGGAACGTTCAAGGCCTTTACGACAGGAAGCACACTCACAATCGAGATCGACGCCGAAACGAACAAAGGCACAAAACTGGAAGTGAAATGCATCAACGTCAAGGGAAAAGGAGGGCCATACGTCATTCCGATATACTGACGCACAGGCTTATGCAGACAAAAGACAGGTCGACCGGATCGGTCGACCTGTCTTTTATCTTGAAACCAGATCTGCTGATTACTTTGAAATGTACTCGTTGTACTTCTCGTAGCCCTTCTGGTAGCTGTCGTCCTGATCGCGGAAACGGAAGTAGGTGTTCTTAAGGTACTCAGCGATAGTGCTCTTTACACTGTCATCCTTGCTGACTTCGAAAGCCTTCTCGAATGGCTCGATGCACTTCTTGAGGACAACCTCGAATTCCTGGACGAGAGCCATGTACTTGGCGTCGTCAAGCTCTGCCTGAGCCTTGTCCTGGAGATCGATGGCCTGGTTGTAATAGAGGATACCCTCACCGATGTAGCCATACTCGTAGTTAGGATCGATGGTGCTGCACTCCTTGTAGGCTGCGATAGCCTTCTCGGCGTCGCCAAGCTGAGAGCGGATGTTACCCTCGACATAGTAGAGAGAAGCATTGTTAGGCTCGTTCTTCTTGGC
>JAKSKN010000016.1 GCA_024401695.1 Bacteroidales bacterium | reverse complement strand
CCTGTCTTTTTGATGATATCTTCCCTGCTGTATCCACCGCGACGGGTGGAAAGTAAACGTATGACTGCTCTCGATGCTTCTCCTTTGACAAAGATTGAGTTGAACAGCCTGTTGAACTCGTCACCCAGTTTGGACTTCTTCTTGAAAAACAGGCGGTCAATGGTCTGTGCCACGCTATCTCCCGGAGCTGTCAGATTCAGATAATACGGTATGCCTCCGACTGCCATATACAGTTCAGCAATGTCATAACGGCTTAGCTGAATATCGTGGTATTCCAACAATTGTTCAGACTCCTGAAGGGTGAAGGGAGGAAGGTGGATGTCGGTGTTTGATCTGCCGTAAAAACCGCCAGGCGAATCTATAAAATGATCCTGTATCCACCCACTGGCACTTCCGCAGGCTATTAGCATGATATTGTCCTGCCCACTGGCCCATCCATTCCAGAAATGTTCGAATGCCGTGACGAAATTGCTGCGGGGAGTATCCATCCACGGCATCTCGTCAATAAATACCACCTGCCTTTCATCTTCCGGCTTTTGTTTCAGCAGATCCTTCAGCCATAGAAAAGCTTCGGTCCAGTCAGCGGGACGCCTCTTGTGCGGATCTCCGTATTCTCTCAACGAGATACCAAACGCCTTGAGTTCTTCTTTAAGCAGGCTCTTTCCTTTGAGTTCAAGAGGACTCAAGCCAGTATGGTAGAAGGCAAACTTGTTCTTGAATGTCTCCCTTATAAGGAATGTCTTGCCTACACGCCTACGCCCACGCACCGTAACAAGTTGGTTTTCAGGACGATTATAAAGCCTTAAAAGCTCTTCAACCTCTTGTTTTCTTCCTATTATCTTTGCCATAATCTCTGCTGAATTATGTAAAAACCTCCTTCGCCGGAGAATAAACAGCACAAAAGTACAACTATTTCTTGTATCGTCAAGAATCTAAATCAAAAATTTCCACTATGTATTTCAATCAAATCGATGAAAACGTTGGAAGATCGGCTTGACATCCCTGCCAAACACCAAGGCCATCCGCTGGTGCAGCCCACCCCCATCCCAAACATATCACGCGCCGCCCCGGGATGAGGCAGCGCGCTGTGTGTTTGAGATGAGCGGCGGGACTACTCGGCCACGAAAGTCTTGGTCACGCGGGAACCTTCCTCTTTCCAGACAAGCTTGTCAGCCGTGAGCTCGACAATCTCATACCTTGTAGGGGTCTCGGCGTATGCGCCTGCCTCGTAGTCGTACGGAGTGAGGGAAAGAGTCTTGCCGTCGGCAGACATTTCCCAGCGGCCCGCACCGGTGGTTGCTGAAAGGAGGCCCTTTCCTGTGGTGATTGAATAGACGAGGATTGAAGGATTCTCAGTGTCTTTTCCGAAGAAATACTTACCTGAAAGGAACTCACCGATGGTCTTCACGTCACCGCCCAGCTGGATGTCTGAAGAGATGCCGGTTGAAGACTCGAAAGCCTCGTTGCCGCTCTGGAGATTGGCGTTAACGTCAGGGGCCCAGTTCTTGTCGACAAGGAGAAGTTCGGTTTCGGTGTACTTGTGCTCTTTGCTTCCGCAGGAAGCGACTGCAAGGATGCTCATTGCAGCGGCGAGGATTACAATAATCTTTTTCATAACAGGTATAATTTTGTATTAACGTTTTCCGGATACAAAATTCCCATTATTTGACAAGCAGAAAAATAGGGGTTTTCCCCCACTACCGCAAAGATTTTGACGCAAGATGAGCCTCAAAGGCCTCGCGGTAGGCGTCGGAGACGTGGATGAGGGCCGTGCCGATCTGAAGGTCATTTCCCGGGCAGACGGCGTCGATACGCTTGAGGGAGACGATGTACGAGCGGTGCACACGCATAAACATCGATGCCGGCAGGAGGTCCTCCATAGCCTTCATAGTGGTATGGGTGACCAGCGGCTGGGACTTGCCGGCCAGATACACCAGCACATAGTCCTTCATACCCTCGACATATAGAATATCGGAAAGGGATACTTTCTGAAGGGCTTTGTCAGCCTTCAGATATATGGTGCCGGATTCCGGCGCATCGGCCGCGGCGGGCGCGGCAGTTGCGGCTTCCTTCATCTCAAACCACCGGCGGGCTTTCTGCACGGCCTCAAGAAATTTCTGATAGTTGATCGGCTTCAGGAGGAAGTCCAGCGCCGAGACCTCATAACTCTCGAATGCATATTGCTTGAACGCGGTGGTGAAGATGATACGGCTGTCCTGAGGAATCATCCTTGACAATTCCATTCCATTCAGATCAGGCATCTGGATATCCAGGAACACTATGTCGGGATGTCTTGAAGTAATCTCGGAGAATGCCTGCACGGAGTCGGTGAAAGATGCCATAAGCTCGATGCCCGGCGTCTTGGCGACAAAGTTCTCCAGCATCTTCACTGCCAGAGGCTCGTCATCAACTACTATGCAGCGCAAATCCCTCATCAGGCGATGTTCTTAAGACGTACTGTTGACACATACCTGTCTCCCATCCCCTCTGCCAGATACTCATAACGGCCCGGGTAGATGAGGGCCAGACGCTTCTTCATATTCTCAAGTCCGATGCCCGAACCGATATGGTCCGATGTCTGTTTCTCGAACAGGGAATTTTCGGAACGGAATACAAGGTCGTGGCCGTCCATATGCATATCAATGCGTACGAACGACTCCTTGCGCGCATTCACGCCGTGCTTGAAAGCGTTCTCTATGAGCGAGATGAACAGAAGCGGAGCAATCTCGACAGGCTTTTCCGGCTTCTGCATATTGCACTCGACAGTGGTCAGGTTGTTGCAGCGGAGCCGCATTAGACGGATATAATTGTCCATAAAGTCAATCTCGCCGTCAACCGGCACGA
This sequence comes from Bacteroidales bacterium, assembly GCA_024401695.1. Lineage (GTDB taxonomy): Bacteria > Bacteroidota > Bacteroidia > Bacteroidales > UBA932 > Cryptobacteroides. The sequence continues at coordinate 51,362 of JAKSKN010000016.1, read as the reverse complement.
ACTCCCTCTCGCTGTCATACAGTGCATAGCGGAGAAGGTCGCTCAGCTGGCAGATGCTCTCCTGCGCCTTGTCGGCATCGATCTGGGTCAGTGAGGAGATGTTGTTCAGGGTGTTGAACAGGAAGTGGGGATTCAGCTGGTTCTTCAGCCAGGACAGCTCGGCCTCGGCGGCATTGCGGCGCTCCTGCTCATAGTTGATGAGCAGCTTGTTGGAGTTGACGATCTTCTTTATACCTGCCGCAATCGCAATCACAAGAGCGTCTATCGACACGCGGGTCACGAGACGCACCCACATCAGGGTATGGAATGACGGAGGCGTGAAAGCGCTCTGCGGGCCGGACGGAATCTGACTGCGTGAGATCAGGTATCTCGAATAATGCCAGGCTGCCACGATGACTGCATTGACGACGAAGAACCACACCTTGTTCTTCGGATCGGAGCCGAACAGGAACTTTGGCGCCAGAAGGAAATAATTGAGGAAATACAGCGCGCAAAGAGGGCCGACGGTCATCAGCGACATATGTATCGCACTCGAAAGACGGGCGTAGTCGCCCATCATCGACATATTGGTAATGGCTGGTGTGGCGAACATCACCACCCAGCCGATTACCTGTGCAATAATTATTACGATATTCGAATTCGAGGTCTTCATCAGTACAAATATAGTAATTTAAAAACTACTCATCATACTGCCCATACTCTGAGAGATGCTCTGCGTGTCGAGGATCTCATCGTCATCGGCGTGACGGCCTGATTTCTTCTTCATCCCACCGCCCATCGACTGCTTTCCGAACGAGTAGCTGAGGCTGACGGATATCTGACCCATAGGGATTCTTGAGACCATATCGCTTACGAAGCCGGGGCCTTCGGAGTGAGTTGACATTTCCATATTCGTGATACCCTTAAGGCTGCCGACACCGTTGATGGAGATGCTGAGCTTGTCGTCAAGGAAGGACTTGGTGAGACCGACCATCGCGAGGCTGATGCCGCTGGATGAACCCTGAAGCGTGACGCTGCTGCCTGCGCTGATGATGTTTGCGCTAAGCCTGAGATCCCAAGGGAGAGTCTGCTGGAGGCCAACCATCACGTTGTATGACCAACCTGCGTTGCCCTGCTGGAGGAAATCAGAGTTGATGTTGGTGTATGCCGTACCGCCGTTCACGATTATCCTGGTCTTTGGCCACGGGGTGTACATCGCATAGAGGTTGAGTCCGGTGCTGCAGGTCTTGACGATATTGCCGTAGGTGGTGTTGAGCACGTTGTCGGTATCGTAGAAGCTGTATGACGAGATGCCGTTGTGTGAGAAGCTGTGGCGGAGCGTCGCGTTGACCATAAGCTTTGCGGTGAAGAGGTTGTAGACAAGGCTGACGTTGTTCGTCTTCTCTGCCTGAAGGTCGGTGTTGCCGTAGCTGATTGAGGTAGGGTTGGTGATGTCAACGTAAGGGTTGAGGTATGTGATGCCCGGGCGGCTTATCCTCATATTGTATGAGAGACCGAGGTTCTGGTTCTGGGCGATATTCCACTGGAAACTGAGGCTTGGGACAAGATTGCCGTAGTCCAGGCTGAAGTCCTGGCCGTTGCCGGAAAGATAGTTCACAGTCTGGAAGGTGTGCTCGTAGCGGATGCCGCCCTTCACGCCTATTGCGCCGAAGTTTCCTTCATACTCGAGATATCCTGCCACGATGCTGTTGCGGAAGTGATAGTCAAGGCTTCCGACGGATGTAGGGACGAAGCTTGAGCCGTTCCAGAGGAAGTTGGTCTGGTCTGATGAACTGTGGCGGAACTGGTACTTTGCGCCGGTGTTGAGTGTGCTGTACTGTCCGAGAGGAGTGCTGAAGTCAAGCTGTGCCACGTGGTTTACAGAGTCGCTGCCGCCTTCTGTCTTTCTGTCGGTGAGGTCATATCCGGGAATCTGTGCGCCTCCGTAGAGAGTGGTGCTGTTGCTGACTGAAGGCATTGCTGAGAACTGGTATGAGAATACGAGGGTGCGTGCCGGGACGTCCTTCCAGTTGTGCTGGTAATCGAGTGAAGCGGTTATGTTGTTGCGGTTGTTGACCATATTGGTAGAACCGTTGTATCCGTAGTTCAGGCCATCAGCGGTAAGGAGCTTCATCGAAGTGGTGCCGTCGTTGTTCATACCGAAGTGCATAAGGCCTGCGGTAAGGGAGATGGTGTTCTCGTTGTCGATGTTGTATGCCGCATTGAGGTTGCCCATTATCATAGGGGTCTTCATAAGGCCCTCGGTGTGGTTGGTGGTCACGTTCTGGCCGCTGGCAAGTTTCTGGATGCGGGTCTCGTCGGTAACGGTGCCGGGGCTGTTGTTCATCGATGCGTTTGCGTTTACGCCGAAGCTCCACTTGCCCTTCTGCACGTTGTAGAAGATGCCGCCGCCGAAACCGCGGTTGCTGCCCTGGAGGCGTACGGTGCCGTACTGGCCGTCTGCCGCTGATGCGCCGCCGGTAGCTTCCATATTCGTGGTGATGTTGAGCACGCCGCCCACACCTTCAGCATCATACTTCACACCGGGGTTTGTGACGACCTCGATTGACTTTACGGAGCTTGCAGGCATAACCTTGAACACCGCCGAAGGGTTGCTGGAGAGCATCTGGTTAGGCTTGCCGTCGACGAAAACCTGGAAGTTGGAACTGCCGTTGACAGTGATGTTGTCGCTGCCGTCGACAGAGACCATAGGCACCTTGCGGAGCATATCGAGCACCGTGCTGGTCTTTGAATCAACATCGTCGGACACCTTGTATGTCATCTTGTCGACATCCATCTTCACGAGATTGGCCTGTGCGACGACTGAAGCCGAATTGAGGGTCTCGGCGTCGAATTCGATGAGGATATCGCCGAAATCGTATTCAGGCTTACCCTCGAAGCAGAATTTATAGCGGATCTCCTTGCGGCCGACGCCGTTGAAGAGAAGGATGTAGCAGCCTTCGGTCGGAAGCTGCTGACTGAAAGAACCGTCCTCTTCGGTCATAGTGAAGGCCATTACGGTCTTTTCGTCGTCGATATTGATGAACTGTACGACTGCGAACGGTTCGGGGTCATTGGTTTCAGAGTCAATGATGACACCCTTGACTACAGAATTCTGAGCGAGTGCCAAAGTGCAGAAAAGTGCTGCGATGAGGGTTGAGAAAATCTTTTTCATATGTGTGTCTGTTTTGTTTTTTTGTTTCTGGTGCAAAACTAGACACACACCGTACCTTTCTGTGCCGAATTTAGACGAACTGCCCGATTTCGTCGACGAACCGGCGGAATCGGGCAGAATCACAATGGGCGAAGCGCCCTTATTTGTTCAGATACTCGTCAATGGCGCGGGCGGCGGTACGGCCGGCACCCATAGCAAGGATGACGGTTGCAGCACCGGTCACGGCATCACCTCCGGCGAACACGCCAGGACGGGTGGTGGCACCGCTCTCATCTGCGACAAGGCAGCCGCGACGGGTCACGTCAAGACCGGCGGTTGTTCTGGAAATGAGAGGGTTAGGTGAAGTACCGAGCGCCATGATCACAGTTTCGGTAGGAATCTCGAACTCGGAGCCCTCGATGGCGACAGGGCTTCGGCGGCCGCTTTCGTCAGGCTCGCCAAGCTCCATCTTCACGCACTTGAGCGCGCGCACCCATCCCTTTTCATCGCCCAGGATCTCCACAGGGTTGGTGAGCATATCGAAGATGATGCCTTCCTGCTCGGCGTGATGGACCTCCTCCTTGCGGGCAGGAAGCTCAGCCTCGGTGCGGCGGTATACGATATGCACCTCGGCACCCAGACGGAGAGCGGTGCGTGCGGCATCCATAGCCACGTTGCCGCCTCCGACCACGCAGACCTTCTTGCCGGCGTGGATAGGTGTGAGATAATCTTCGCGGTAAGCCTTCATCAGGTTGTTGCGGGTAAGGAACTCGTTGGCGGAGAATACGCCGCAGAGGTTTTCGCCCGGGATGCCCATAAATTTCGGCAGACCGGCTCCAGTGCCGATAAAAACAGCCTTGAAACCTTCTTCGTCCATAAGCTTGTCGATGGTGATTGTCCTGCCTATGATCACGTTGGTCTCGATCTTAACGCCAAGGGCGCGGACAGCATCGATTTCCTTCTTGAGGACTTTCTCCTTCGGCAGACGGAACTCCGGAATACCGTATTCCAGCACACCGCCGGCCTTGTGCAGAGCCTCGAAGATAGTGACATCATAGCCCCACTTTGCCAGGTCGCTGGCACAGGCAAGTCCGGCAGGGCCGGAGCCGATCACAGCCACTTTCGCCTTTGTAGCCTTTGCACCGGAAGCAACGTGTTCGCTGTTGTCGGCGACAAAACGCTCCAGCTTGCCGATGGCAACCGGCTCGCCCTTGACGCCGAGTATGCAGCTGCCCTCGCACTGGGTCTCCTGCGGGCACACGCGTCCGCAGACCGCCGGCAGCGAACTGTCACGGGCAATGACTTCAGCCGCACCCTGGATGTCCCCTTCCACCACCTTGGCAATGAAATCCGGAATCTGCAGGTTCACAGGGCAGGCACCCACGCAGCGCGGGTTCTTGCAATGCAGGCAGCGGCTTGCCTCAAGCATGGCTTCCTCTTTGTTGTAGCCGTGGCACACTTCATCGAAATTGGTCGCACGGACCTTTGGATCCTGTTCGCGTACAGGCACTCTTGGTATCTTGTTTGCCATTATTTTCCCCTCCCTATTTTACATACGTGATGTTCATTGGCCTCAGCCTCCTCTGACTTATACTGGCCCTGACGGCGCATCGCCTCATCGAAATCGACCTCATAACCATCAAATTCAGGGCCTTCCACGCACGCAAAGCGTGTCTTTCCGCCCACAGTCACACGGCAGGCGCCGCACATACCCGTGCCGTCCACCATAAGTGAATTGAGGCTGACGATGATAGGAATACCCAGTTTCTTGCAGGTAAGCGTAGAGAATTTCATCATTATCATAGGGCCGATGGCGACTGCCTGGGTGTATTTCCTGCCTTCAGCGACAAGTTTCTCAAGCATTGCCGTGCCCACTCCGTGGAAGCCCTCGGAGCCGTCATCCGTGCAGATGTACAGATTGTCCGCCACGCTGCGGAACTCCTCGACATATATGAGAAGGTCCTTGTTCCTTGCACCGACGATGACATCGACCGGCACATTGTGCTCGTGCAGCCACTTCACCTGCGGATAGACGGGCGCAGTGCCCACGCCACCGGCGATGAATACGTACCTCTGGCCCGCGAGTTCCTCCGCCGGCATCGAGCAGAAGTCAGAAGCGTTGCCGAGAGGGCCGACCACGTCGGAAAAAGCTTCGCCCGGTTCGTGTGCGATGATATCCGAACTTGAGGCGCCGATTTTCTGGGTAACGATCGTGACGGTACCTTCCTTGGCATCATAATCACTGATGGTAAGAGGGATCCTCTCCCCTTTCTCATCCGCGCGGACAATGAGGAACTGGCCGGGCTGTGCAGCCGCAGCCAACCTCTGCGCCGACACCTTCATCCTACAGATGTTAGGTGTCAACATTTCTTTAGTTAAAATCTGATACATATTTCGTATATTTGCTTACCATTTAATTAATGATGACCAAGCTTAATTCAGCCTTCTCCACTGCCTGCAAAGCGGTCTGTACAGGCAAGTTCTGGAAAGAACTGTTCATAATGACCATCGGTATGTTCATCGCCGCAGCGGGCGTGTACTATTTCCTTGTCCCGAGCAAGCTCGTCGTCGGCAGCATCTCCGGTCTGTCCATCGTCCTGAGCGCATTGTTCACCAATGCCGGAATAGCCGTCAAAGTATCAACCATTGTCCTCATAATCAATGCGATACTGTTGATCATGGCCTATTTCCTCATAGGATCGGAATTCGGCATCAAAACGGCATACACCGCCCTCATCCTCGGCCCTATGATGGACATCTGGGAGAAAATCTACCCTTATGCCAACCTCATCGACACCAGTTCCGCCATTCCATCGGTGATGGGCGACCTCTGGTTCGACCTCATCTGCTTCGTGCTCATCCTGAGCGCATCCCAGGCGATAATGTTCAGCATCAACGCCTCAACCGGAGGTCTCGACATACTTGCAAAGATAGTAAACAAATACTTTCACTTCGACATAGGGATGTCTGTTACCATCGCGGGCGTCATCATCTGCTGCACGGCATTCTTCGTCAACCCATTCCGCCTGGTCATCATCGGCCTCATCGGCACCTGGATCAACGGCCTCATCGTTGATTACTTCATGATGAGCATCTCCCGCAAAAAGCGTGTCTGCATCATCTCGAAGGACACGGAGGTCATCCGTGACTTCATCATCAACAAAATCGGGCGCGGCTGCTCAATCTACCAGGTCAAGGGCGGCTTCAGCGGTGATGTCAATGAGGAGATCCAAAGCCTCCTCACCAAGGACGAGTTCGCCGACCTTATGAAATGGCTCCGCGAGAACGAGGTCCAGGCGTTCATCACAGCCGGCAACGTGAGCGAAGTCTACGGCCTTTGGAACAAGCACAGCCGCCACCGTCACATTAATTGATGAACAGTATCTCCCTGTACTTCGGGAGCGGCCACCTGTCATCATCAACGATCTCTTCGAGCTGGTCGAGAGACTTTCGTATTTCAAGGAGCGATCTGCCTATCTCATAATAGGCAAGAGCTTTGTTGTATTCGTCTGCTATTGCGTTGGCCTTTATCCTCTCGCCTATCATCGCGTCCACCTTGGTCCTGACGTCGGTCACAAGGGCTGAGATCTCACGCACTATGCCTATCTGGGTTGCAGCCATATCCTTATATTCTTCAGGGAAGGATGCACGCATCAGGTCAATGTTCTTCAGCAGCTTTGTCTGGTACTCCAGAGCCACCGGGATGATGTGGTTTATCGACATACGTCCCACGACACGGGCCTCGATCTGCACCTTCTTGCTGTAGGTCCCCCACTTGACTTCGTTGCGCGCCTGAAGCTCCACTTCAGAAAAAACGCCAAGGCGGGTGAACATATCCACCGACTTCTTCTCGGTGAATGCCTTGAAAAGTTTCGGGACATTGGTTTCAGTATCGAGTCCGCGGCGCTCCGCCTCTATCTTCCATTTTTCACAATATCCGTTGCCGTCGAAGCAGACCACATCAAGTACATCCCTGATGATTGGCTTGAGGCAATCCATAACGGCGATGTTCATCGCCTTCCCGGATGCCATCTCCCTGTCAACGGCCTGCTTGAAGTCGAGAAGCTGCTCTGCAACCGCCGAATTGAGCGTCGTCATCGCTCCCGCACAGTTTGCGCTGGCTCCGACCGCACGGAACTCGAAACGGTTGCCCGTAAAGGCAAACGGCGAAGTGCGGTTCCTGTCGGTATTGTCAAGGAATATCTCAGGTATCTCCACCAGACCCACAGAGGCGCCTTTCTTGCCCACGATTTCTATCGGAGTGTCTGAAGGGACCGTCAGGAGTTTGCGGAGCACGTCGGTCATTGTCTTGCCAAGGAAGGCCGAAACGATTGCAGGAGGAGCTTCCCCACCGCCAAGGCGATGTTCGTTGGTTGCTGAGCCCACGCTTGCCTTGAGAAGCGCATTGTGTTTCTGCACGGCCGCCAGGACATTCACGAAGAAGGTGATGAACTGCAGATTCCCGTTGGCATCCTTGCCCGGCGCAAGAAGCGGAGTGCCCGTATCGGTGCCCAACGACCAGTTGTTGTGCTTGCCGGAACCGTTGATTCCCTCAAACGGCTTCTCGTGGAAAAGAACCACGAAGCCGTGCTTGCGGGCAATCGTATTCATCACGTTCATCATCATCTGGTTCTGGTCATTCGCGAGATTGGCTTCGCCGTAGATCGGGGCAAGTTCGAACTGGTTGGGAGCTGCCTCGTTGTGGCGGGTCTTCAGAGGAATGCCAAGTTTGTAGCCGGCTATCTCGATGTCGCGCATAAAGGCGGCGACGCGGGACGGGATGGCTCCGAAGTAGTGGTCGTCGAGCTGCTGGTTCTTTGAGGCGGCGTGGCCCATCAGGGTCCGGCCGGCCAGCATAAGGTCAGGACGTGCGGCAAAAAGGTCCTCGTCCACGAGGAAATACTCCTGCTCCCAGCCAAGGTAGGAGAAAACCTTCTTTACCTTGGGATTGAAGAGCTTGCATATAGGAAGAGCTGCTTCCGTGACAGCCTTGATTGATTTCTTGAGAGGGGTCTTGTAGTCAAGCGCCTCGCCGGTGTATGAGATGAAGACGGTCGGGATGCAGAGGGTGTCATCCTGGATGAATACGGGAGATGTCGGATCCCAGGCCGTATAGCCGCGTGCCTCGAAAGTGGCGCGGATGCCTCCGTTAGGGAATGAAGACGCATCGGGCTCCTGCTGCACGAGGGATTTTCCGTCGAAAGATTCTATCATACCTCCCTTGCCGTCGTACTCCATAAAGGAGTCGTGCTTCTCGGCGGTGCCTTCGGTAAGCGGCTGGAACCAGTGTGTGACGTGAGTCACCCCATGTTCCAGAGCCCAGGTCTTCATCCCGGCAGCAACCAGGTCCGCCGTCTTGCGGTCCAGTGCCTCGCCGTTGTCAATGCAATTGACAAGCCTCCCGAACGTTTTCTCGTCGAGATACTTCTGCATCTTGTCCCTGTTGAATACGAGCTCCCCGAAATACTCGGACACCTTCTCCGCCGGGATATCAACCGCCACGGCTTTCTTCTTGAAGGCATCCTGAACAACGTCAAATCTTAACCTGCTCATTCCGATCTTCTTATATGAATACTGACTAACCGACTACGAATATACAAAGAAAAGTCGCAAATCCCACGGATTCACGACTTTTCTTTCTACAATCAGAATCTCGGACTATACAATTCCGGAGAAGCCGAGGAAGGCCATTGCCATGATGCTGACGGTAATCAGGGCGATAGGCAGACCACGGAAAGCCTTAGGGACATTGTTCAATGCAAGATGCTCGCGCAAGCCGGCGAAAAGTATCATCGCCAGTCCATAACCGAGCGAGGTTGCGAACGCATAGACCGTAGCCTCTCCGAGGTTGAGCATATGGGCCTCGCCTCCGAAGGTGAACTCCTTGGTGACGACGGTGAGGGCGACACCCAGAACCGCGCAGTTCGTGGTGATCAGAGGCAGGAAGATGCCGAGGGCCTGATAGAGGCTCGGGCTGATCTTCTTGAGCACGATCTCGACCATCTGGACAAGCGCTGCGATCACGAGGATGAAGGCGATGGTCTGAAGGAACTCGAGCTTGAAAGGCACGAGGAGATACTGGTTGATAAGGTATGTGACCACGGTGGCAAGGGTTATGACGAAGCATACTGCTCCGGACATTCCCGTCGCGGTGGAAAGCTTGTTGGAAACGCCAAGGAACGGGCAGATGCCGAGGAACTGAGCGAGCAGGATATTGTTGACGAATATCGCTGAGATGATGATAAGCAGGAATTCCATAATTACTTCTTGGCTAAGAATTTATTGAACAATACCATAAGATAGCCCAGCACAAGGAATGCGCCCGGAGCCATAACGAAAGCAAGGATACCGTCGCCGGCGATGAACTTCCACCCGAAGACGGAGCCGGAGCCGAGTATCTCGCGGACTATGCCGATAACAGTAAGCGAGAGAGTAAAGCCGAGGCCTATCCCGATGCCGTCAAGAGCGGAATCGCCCACGCTGTTCTTGTTGGCGAAAGCCTCCGCGCGCCCGAGGACGATGCAGTTCACGACGATCAGCGGGATGAAGAGGCCGAGGGTTTCGTAGATATCAGGCACGAAAGCCTGCATCGCGAGCTGGAGCACCGTGACGAAGGTCGCGATGACTACGATATAAACAGGGATGCGAACCTTGTCCGGGACCACGGGAGCGATGAGTGAAATGAAGATATTGGAGAGTATGAGCACGAACATTGTCGCAAGACCCATCTCGAGGCCATTCATTGCTGAAGTTGTGGTGGCAAGCGTCGGGCACATACCGAGCACGAGCACGAACGTAGGGTTATCCTTGATAAAGCCCTTGGTGATCAGAGAAAACTTACTCATTTGTCTGTCCTCCTTCCACTATTTTATTGTAAACCTCAACCGCATTTGCGATTGCAAGGGTATAAGCACGGGAAGTGATGGTCGAAGCGGTTATGGCATCGACATCGCCGCCATCCTTCTTGACTGCAAGTTTCTTCGAAGCAGGATTCCAGTTCTGGAACTGGCCGAGGAACCTCACATCGGTCTGGCACTTGGCACCGAGGCCCGGAGTCTCGCTGTGCGAGAGAACCTTGGTGTTGTGGACGATGCCTTCAGAATTGACACCGACCATAACGCTAAGAGGGCCGCCGAAACCGGAGACTGTGGATACGATCGCATAGCCGGCACCCGGGGCCTGATAGTAATCATAGCTGACACCGCCGACCTCTATTGAAGAAGCGACAGCATCTCCTTCGAATGCAGGAAGCACCATCGCGATGGTCTTGTTGGTCTTCTCAACCTGAGCCGCATCGATAGGTTCCTTGGTCATCGCATAGGTACCTGCCAGGAGAGCCGAACAGATCAGGCAGACCGCCGACAGGCAGAGAACCATATTCAAAAGTGTAGATTTAGCTGCCATATCTATGCCCTCCCGTATTTTTTCTGATGGATCCTGTTAAGCAGAGGCACCGCGCAGTTCATAATGAGAATCGCGAAGGACATACCTTCAGGATATGCACCGAAGTAGCGTATCATCATTACGATTATACCGATGCCCACACCATATATTACACCTCCGAGCGTGCTCATAGGCGAAGTGACATAGTCGGTCGCCATAAAGCAGGCACCCAGGACTATACCGCCGGTAAGAAGATTGAAAGCCGGTCCGGTATAGGTTGAAGGGTCACAGAGGTAGAATATTCCGGAGATGACGATGACGGTTCCGAAAATGCTGAGCGGAATCCAAGGCTTGATGACCTTGCGCGCAAGGAGATATATGAAACCGACAAGAAGCGCGATTACTGAAATCTCGCCGGCCGAACCGCCGATATCCATAAACATCCTGTGAACCTCCGGGTATCCGAGCGCCTGGAGCGCTTCCATTCCGCCCTCGCCATACACTCCAAGGAGTGTGGCTCCTGAAATGGCATCCGTAGCGTGGATGAAGCCCTGTGAAGCCGTCCAGTTGGTCATCTGCTGAGGGAAAGAGATCAGCAGGAACACTCGGCCTGCAATGGCCGGGTTGAAGAGGTTCTGTCCGAGGCCGCCGAAAGTCATCTTGACGACGCCTATGGCGAAAAGCGCTCCGAGGAACACGATCCACCAGGGGGTGGTTGACGGAAGGTTCAATGCGAGCAGCAGTCCCGTGACCATTGCCGCGCTTCCGCAGAAAATTCCTTCACGCTTCAGCATATACTTGGTGATAAACCACTCGATGAGCACGCAGGAGACCACGCTGACAGCAAGGATGAGGAGTTCCGACCATCCGTAGAAGAGGACGGAAACCACAGTCGCGGGCAGCAGCGCCAGACAGACGTCACCCATCAGCGAAGATGTGGTGCGCGGCGCATGGATATGCGGATTTGGTGATACTAAATATTTATCCATAGTTCGACTTTTTTACTTTTTCTGTGCCGCGGCAGCTTCGGCTGCAGCCTTGGCTGCTGCCGCCCTGGCGCGAATGACACCCATAACCTGGCCCTTGCCCTGACGGATGTAGTCAAGGAGAGGGATGAATGCAGGGCAGCTGTACAGACAGCAGCCACACTCGATGCAATCCTGCGCGGCATTCTTCTCAAGACCCTCGATGTCGCCGGCCTTGTAGAGCCTGTTCAGGAGGAAAGGCTCGAGGCCCATCGGGCAGGCATCGGCGCAGCGTCCGCAACGGATGCAGTCGCCTTCGGCGTGACGCTTCGTAGCGGCTTCTGACAGATAGAGGATGGAAGATGAGCCCTTGACGGTCGCAGCATCGAGATTGGCAATGGCCTTTCCCATCATAGGACCGCCACTGATAAGTTTGGCAGCACCTTCAGGCACTCCTCCGGCATACTCTGCAATATAGGAAAGCGGCATTCCGATACGGAAAAGGTAGTTGTGCTGCTTGTCGACAGGAAGACAGTCACCTGTAATGGTGAGCGTATTGGTGATAAGAGGCTTGTTCTTCTGGACGGCTTCATAGACCGCGAGGGCGGTCGCCACGTTCTGCACGACAGCGCCGACGTCGATCGGGAGTCCGCCTGACTTCACCTGACGGTGCATCACGGCGTCGATCAGCTGCTTCTCGCCACCCTGCGGATAACGCTTCTTGAGAGTGGCCACCGTTATGCCGGAATATCCGAGTTCGGCAACGGCCGCCTTCACGATACTGATGGCCTCCGGCTTGTTCTCCTCGATTCCTATGACACACTTGCATCCGCCCAGGACCTTCTGCATTATTGCAGCGCCCACGACTATTTCCTTCGGATGCTCCACTAGGATGCGGTAATCGCTGGTAAGATAAGGCTCACACTCGGCGCCATTTATGATCAGGCACTCGGCAACCTTGCCGGGAGCAGGATTGAGCTTCACGTGGGTCGGGAATGTCGCACCTCCAAGGCCGACGACACCGCAGGCCTTGATCCTGTCAAGGATGGCAGCCTTGTCTTCAGGAATGGCGGTCACGAGCTCGGTGGAAAGGTCTATCGACTCGTCCCACTCGTCTCCTTCAACGGCAATCTCGATATGGGTCATATTGTTGCCGGCGATATCCTTGCGCGGGCCTATGCTCTTGACGGTTCCGGAAACCGGAGAATGCACGAATGCGGATATGAAACCGCCCGGTTCGGCTATGACCTGACCTACCTTCACGCTTGCACCCACCTCAACCGTCGGCTTGGCCGGGGCTCCGAGGTGCTGCGCCATTGAAACATATACGGTGCCCGGCAGCGGAAGGACCTCGATGGCCTTCTCACGCGCCAGCTTGCTGTCATTAGGGTGGACACCACCCATAGAGAATGTTATCTTACTCATTTGTAGCCTCCTTCTTTACTTCCGGGGCTGCGGCCGGCTTGGGCGGCAGCACCGGGAAATTCACGGCATGTATAGCGCCTGTAGGGCATTCGGCAACACACTTCTTGCAAAGCTTGCACTTCGTGAAGTCGATATAGCAGAGATTGTCCTCTATGGTGATGGCGTCGTGGGCGCAGACCTTGGCGCACTTGCCGCAGCCGATGCAGGCTGCGGAGCAGGCCTTGCGGGCAACGCCTCCCTTGTCCTTGTTGACGCAGGAGACAAAGACGCGCATCGAGCGCGGACCCTTGTTGCGCAGTTCGATGATATGCTTCGGGCAAGCCTTGACGCAAGAACCGCAGGCGGTGCACTTCGACTCGTCGACTACCGGCAGCCCGGTGTCCGGGTCCATGCTGAGTGCGCCGAACTGGCAGGCCTCGACACAGTCGCCGCAGCCGAGACATCCGAACGGACATCCCGTGTCACCGCTGTAGAGGGCCGCCTTGACCCTGCAGGATGCGGCGCCGTCATAGGCATTGGTGCGGGGACGGTTGGCGCAAGAGCCGTTGCAACGTACAACGGCAACCTGCGGTGCCTTTTCCTTGACCTCGTAACCGAGGATGGCCGCTACTTTCTTCATTACCTCATTACCTCCCACAGGGCAGTAGTTGTTGTCGAGATTCGGTGCCTTGACCGCGGCATCCGCGAAAGCCCGGCAGCCTGCGAATCCGCAGCCGCCGCAATTGGCTCCCGGCATAACCTTCTCGACCTCGTCGATGCGGGGGTCTTCCTCAACCTTGAATTTCTTCGCAACCCAGAAAAGGACGAGAGAAAGTACAAGACCGAGGGCAGTCAATATCACTATGGTCCAAATGATAGTGTCTGTCATAGTTTTTCAATATTAAAGATATATTCGTTTTGAAGTTTTTTCCTGAAAAGCCAGATGACCAGGTAGTAGAGGGCTACGGCGCCGATGGCGGAAAGACCGGAGGCAAGTTCGCCCAGTCCCGCGGCGTGCAGGCCCAGCAGCACGGAAAGAAGGATGAACAGCGGCACCACGTATGCGAGCCATACAGCCTTCAGACCCATTGTGGCCTTGAGCTGGACATTGACTTCCTCGCCGGGTTCGAACGGGATCCACCCGCGTGTGGGGACCACAACCTGCTTTGTCTTGGATTCCGAAAGAGTGCAGAGAGACTTTGCATGGCAGGCGCTGCAAGCCGACTCGGATATGATGTCGACCGTCGTGAACTCGGGTGTGATATCAACGATTTTACCGCGATGTGAGATTACGTTATTCGAACTCATTGTTCATTGCAGAATCAAATGTCATCGAGGATGCTCTTACATCCAAAGCGTCATCCAACTCTATGAACTTGACCTGCTCGCTCTTGAAGAGCATATCGATATCGCAGGTTTCACCGTTGCGGTGCTTCGCGATGATGATCTGGGTCTTTTCCTTGTCTTCAGGATTGTCGCTCAGACCGATGTAATCCGGCCGGTGGATGAACAGTACCATATCTGCATCCTGCTCGATAGATCCGGATTCACGAAGGTCGGAAAGCTGAGGCTTGCCGCCGCCACCCTGGCGCTGGACAGCCTGACGGGACAACTGTGAGAGTGCGATGATAGGCACTTCAAGTTCCTTGGCGGTTGCCTTGAGGGTACGGGATATTGCCGCAACCTCCTGCTCACGCATACCCTTCAGTTCGCTCGGGCCCTGCATAAGCTGAAGATAATCGACAATGATCAGCCTCACCTGCTTGTTCTTGACCAGATTCTTGGCTTTCGTACGGAATTCCATCAACTGGAGTCCCGGTGTGTCATCAATATAGAGTGGTGCCTTTGTAAGGGCTTTCAGTTTATACTCAAGCTGCTCCCACTCGAACTGTTCGAGCTTCACGCCACCCTTGATCTTGTCCGGGCTCAGACCCGACTCTGTGGTCATAAGTCGCTTGGCAAGCTGTATGGCCGACATTTCAAGGGAGAAGAACGCAACCGGCATATGGTGGTCGACGGCGGCGTTGCGGGCTAGATTCAGGGAGAATGCGGTCTTACCTACGGAAGGACGGGCGGCAAGGATGATGAGATCGGACTTCTGCCAGCCCATCGTGATCCTGTCAATGCTGACGAAACCGGACGGCACTCCGTTCAAGCCGGTATTGTCCTGCATCTTCTCGATGTCGGACATCGCGCTGTTGATCACGGAGCCTATGTCCTGGACTTCCTTGCGGACATTGCTCTGAATGGCATTGAACACCTTGGTCTGAGCCTTGTCTATGAGTTCGTCAACCTTGATGGAGTCATCGTAGGAATCGCGGAGGATATCGTAGGAGGCCGTTATGAGGTCCCGCTGGATGGTCTTCTGCTTGAGGATTTTGATGTAGTACTCGATGTGGGCCGCGGAGCCGACCTTCTCGGAGAGGTTCGCAAGGGCGACGGCACCGCCGACGGCCTCGAGGTTACCCTTCTCCTTGAGCTTGTTGCTCACGGTGATTATGTCCACAGAGACGTGTTCGTTGACCAGCGAGGACATTGCCTCGAAGATCATCTTGTGCTTCGGATCGTAGAAACAGGACGCGCCCAGCTCCTCCATCGCCTCGTCGACGCAGGACGGTTCGAGGAGCATCGCACCGAGCACGGCTTCCTCGACATCAATGGCCTGAGGTGGCTTGTTGCCCATCTCAAGGCCGAGATTGTCGAGATTGACCGGCTGGTCCTTTTTGCGCGGAGCGCGCTGTTTCTGCTGATCCGCCATAGGGATTTACTGTTCCGGATTAACGATGATGCGACCGCAGTGCTCGCAGATGACGAGCTTCTTGCAGGAAGCGATATCGATGAGGCGCTGCGGAGTGATGGTGCTGAAGCAGCCGCCACAGGCTTCTTCGTTGTAAACGGGAACCACTGCAAGGTGGTTGCATACGCTGGCGCGGATGCGGTCGTAAGCGCTGAGGGTACGCTCGTCAATCTTTGCAGCGCAGGCGTCTCTCTTCTCACGGAGCAGCTCCTCTTCCTTGGATGTTGACTCTACGATCGTCGAGAGTTCTTCCTTCTTCGCTGCGAGGTCGTCCTCGCGGGTAGCGATCTTGTCGTTCAGGCGTTCGAGTTCAGCCTTCTTCTCCTCGATGGCTTCGCGGGCTTCGCCGATGTGCTTCTCTGCGATAGCGCGGAGGAGGCCCTGGTTTTCGAGCTCCTTGTTGATGGAGTCGTACTCACGGCTGTTGGTGATGTTCTCGAGCTGGCCGCGATACTTTTCGATGTCGGCATCAAGGTCGACGATCTGCTGCCTGGCCTCTTCGATATTCTGGTTGAAGCCATCGATTACCTGCTCGATGTGGGTATACTTGGCCTTGAGGCCTGCTAATTCATCCTCGAGCACTGCAACCTCTGCAGGGAGCTCGCCGCGAAGCTGCACAAGCTCTTCGATAGCGTTGTCAGCTTTCTGGAGTTCATAAAGGACCTTGAGTTTCTCCTGGGTGCTCTGTTCGGTTTCTGCAAATGACTTCTGCAGAGAGACGAAGGTTTCGCGCTCATCGATAGGAGTCTGAACTTTTGTGATTTTCTTGGTGGTAGCCATATCTAAACTAAAAATTTGAATCTGGGTCTATAATTGCGCGTGCGCTCGCGCGGAGCGAACAGACTGCAAATGTAATTATTATTTCGTTTATAACGAATTTTTTATCTCCACAAGCTGGGCTCTGATGGATTTGAGCGAATCGATGGCCTTGACGCTGCTGCTGACGGAAGCCCTTTCTCCCGAAAGATGGTTTGCCGCCCCCTCGAGGGACAGGCCTTTGTCCTTGACAAGGAAATGTATCTGTTTCAACGTTTCTATGTCATCACTGGTATACTGGCGGTTGCCTTTTGCAGTGCGCTGCGGCTTGATGAACTTTGAGAAATAGTTTGTCCAGAACCTGACGAGAGAGATGTTCTCCTCAAGGATTCCGGCGACCTCGCCGATAGAGTAAAACAGCTTTTCCATATCTAGTTAATCCATTGATTGCAAAGTATTTGTAGCCATATAGAGGAAGTTGGCATATTCTGTCGGATCCACCGTGGCGAACAGGAAATTCACAGGGTCCTCCACCTGTTCGTTGCGGCGCACCTCATAGTGCAGATGAGGGGACGACGACTTGCCCGACATCCCGACGGTGCCGATCTTCTGCCCGGCCGTAACTTTCTGGCCATCCTTGACATCCACCTGTTCGAGATGGTTGAATCTGGTGGTAAACCCACCCTCGTGCGAGATGACCACGTAATGGCCGTCAGACCTGCTGTTCCCGCAGTCGGAAACCACTCCGTCTCCGGTCGCGTACACGTCCGTGCCGCGAAGGACGATTATATCCATCCCGTTGTGGTACACATACGCCTTCAGGAAAGGACTCATCTTGCGTCCGGTGGAGGCGCCGATCTGAGGGTATGAAATATCCTTGACAGGCATAGTCATAGGGGGCAGGACAAAAGCCGTGTCGGATATCGAAGCGAATATCCTGTCGAACGCCGCGTCAACATCACGGCTGTGCTCCATAAGCATCTGTGATTTCTCCCGCGTGTATGATTCCAGCTTATAGTCAGGGATGGTGTCACTTGCATACAGGAAGTCCAGGGTAGAAATCGGATCGACGTTCGGCGCATTGGAGTGGAACACCTGCTCATATATCTCGTTGTCCTTGTATTGAAGCCCGGCGATGACGTCCTCAAGCAGTTTTTCCTTGGGATTCAGTGTCGGGAACATCTTCTCATACATCTTGTTTTCCCTGTACAGAGTCTTTTCTTCCTTCGTGCTGTGGAACAAGGCTACGATGCCGTAGATCAACACCGTGGCGGTAAGCGAAGCCAGAACGACCAGCAGCATCTTCTTGATCAGCCGCCACGTCCTGACGCCTGCTTTCTTGAAAGTGAAGTTCCTCGGGTCAAACTCCAGTTTATGGTCACTCATCGCTCATCCTCCTTCTCCGCAGGAGCTCCGTCGTGCTGGACTGCTTGTCCTTTGCAAGTTCACCGCGCCTTTCAATCATTGCCTTGTATTCATCGACAGGCATATTGATGTCCATATATTTCATAGGGTTGACCCTGTTGCCCCTGTACTCGACTTCATAGTGAAGATGCGGCCCAGTTGACTTGCCGGTATTTCCCACAGCGCCTATCTGGTCACCCCTGTGCACGGTCACGCCCTCCCTCACCAATATCACACTGAGGTGGGCATACCTGGTCCTGTAGCCATATCCGTGGTTGATCACAACCTCATTGCCATAGCCGCCGAACTGCGATTTCGCCTTCTCAACCACACCGTCGCCCGTCGCATAGACAGGGTTGCCGCGGGAGCTCGCAAAGTCCTGGCCGGTATGATTTTCATACCCGCCAAAGACGGGGTCGCGCCGGCCTCCGAACGGGCTGGAAAGGTGGAACGAGCCCGGCTCCGGGAGGAGTGGCGGAACGCTCGGAACACAGGCGAACATATCGCCGGCTCCGACCGAATGCTGGGCAACTTCATCAAGGGCCCGGCTCTGGACGTAAGTGCGTTTCGTCAGTATGTCGATCCTGCGTATCGTGGCCTTGAGGTCGTTGTTTGCCCCGAAGCGGTCGAGGTACTCATACCTGTTTATGCCGCCGAAACCGGCTTTCTTGATTTCGTCGGGGACTTCGGACAGTCCGAAAATGGACCTGTACACGTGGTCGTCACGGTCCTCTATGCCGGTTAGCGTCTGGTCATAGAGGTCAAGCTGACGGTCAAGGAGCACCATCTTCGACTCCCATTCGGCGTGCTTTTTCTTCAGTATGGCGGTTTTCGGGAGATCCCAGCCGAAAACGGATGTGTAAAGCCAGAAATACAGGCATACAAGACCTATCGTCGCAATGACCTGAAGGCCCGCCTCAAGGTACTTGAAGCCCTTTGGCTCAAGCTTTTCCTCATAAAGAAGGGTGTCAGGATTGTACTGATATCTGGTTATCCGTTTTTGCATTGGAGGGCAAATATACTCATTTTTCGCAAATTACGAACCCTTACCTAAAGTACGCGCGCGTATTTTATATTTAGACCAAAAATGACTACTTTTGTGGGATATATCGATTTGAAACAAAAACAACAAATTCAAGCATATGACTTCAAAAGAAATCCGTCAGAAATTTCTTGACTATTTCGCTTCCAAGAAGCACACCATCGTGCCTTCTGCTCCGATGGTCGTAAAGAACGACCCTACCCTGATGTTCACCAACGCCGGCATGAACCAGTTCAAGGACATCTTCCTCGGCAATGCCGGCGCAAAATTCTATAGGGCGGCAGACTCCCAGAAATGCCTCCGCGTAAGCGGCAAGCACAATGACCTTGAAGAGGTCGGCCACGACACCTACCACCATACGATGTTCGAGATGCTCGGCAACTGGAGCTTCGGCGACTACTTCAAGAAGGAAGCCATAGACTGGGCCTGGGAACTCCTCACCGAGGTCTACAAAATCGACAAGTCCCTCCTCTACGCCACCATCTTCGAAGGGTCCGACGAGTGCCCGATGGACACCGAAGCCAAGGAAGCCTGGCTCAAGCACCTTCCTGAGGACCACATCGTCCTTGGCAACAAGCACGACAACTTCTGGGAGATGGGCGACACCGGCCCCTGCGGTCCTTGCTCCGAAATCCACATCGACATCCGCACCCCTGAGGAAAAGGCATCCGGCATACCCGGCCGCGACCTCGTAAACCAGAGCGACCCTCACGTCATCGAAATCTGGAACCTCGTATTCATGCAGTTCCAGCGTCTCGCAGACGGACATCTCGAGCCGCTTCCGGCCAAGAACATCGACACCGGTATGGGCTTCGAGCGCCTCTGCGCCGTCCTCCAGGGCAAGAACAGCAACTACGACACCGACGTATTCTCAGGAATGCTCGCAAAGATCGGCGAGATCTCCGGCCACAAATACGGCGAGAGCAAGGACACCGACGTCGCAATGCGCGTGATTGCCGACCACATCCGCGCCATCAGCTTCTCAATTGCCGACGGCCAGCTGCCGGGCAATGTCAAGGCAGGCTACGTCATCCGCCGCATCCTGCGCCGTGCAGTCCGCTACGGGTACACCTTCCTCGGCCTCGCCGAGCCGTTCCTCTGCCGCCTCGTGCCACAGCTCGTCGACGATATGGGCGAAGCCTACCCTGAGCTTGCCGGCCAGCAGAAACTCATCGAATCCGTCATCCGCGAGGAGGAAATGGCATTCCTGCGCACTCTCGACCGTGGCATCAAGTTCCTCAGCGAATATATGTCAGCCCACAACGATGACGCTGAAAAGGCTGTCAGCGGCGTCGACGCCTTCACTCTCTACGACACCTACGGCTTCCCTATCGACCTCACACAGCTCATCGCATCCGAGAACGGCTTCACGGTCGATATGGACGGCTTCAACGTAGAGCTCCAGAAACAGAAGGAGCGCGCCCGCAACGCCACCGCCAACGAATTCGGCGACTGGGAGGAGTACTTCCCGGGCGAGAGCAAATTCATCGGATACGACAAGACCACCGTCGTCAACGCAAAGCTTCTCAAGCAGCGCACCGTTGTCCAGAAGAACAAGGAGATGCTCCAGCTCGTCTTCAACAAGACTCCGTTCTACGGAGAGATGGGCGGCGAAGTCGGTGACACCGGCTACATCATTTCCGCCGACGGCGAGCAGATCAAGATCCTCAACACCGTCAAGGAGAACAACCTTACGATACACATCGCAGAGCGTCTGCCTGCGAACTGCAGCGGCGAGTTCACCCTCGTCGTCGATGCGGAGCGCCGCCAGCAGATTGCCAACAACCATAGCGCGACCCACCTTCTCGACCAGGCTCTCCGCGAAATCCTCGGAAGCCACGTGGAGCAGAAGGGATCGTACGTCTGCGAAAAGAGCCTCCGCTTCGACTTCTCCCACTTCGAAAAGCTTTCCGAAGAGCAGATCGCCGCTGTGGAAGCCCGCGTCAACGAGCTTATCCGCGAAGACATCCCACTTGAAGAAAACCGCAACGCCACGATGGAGCAGGCCCGCGAGATGGGCGCCATCGCCCTGTTCGGCGAGAAGTACGGCGAATTCGTGCGCGTCGTCAAGTTCGGCCCGAGCGTCGAGCTCTGCGGCGGCTGCCACACGAAGGCGACCGGCACGATAAGCCTGTTCAAGATCCTCAGCGAAAGCGCAATCGCCGCCGGAGTGCGCCGCATCGAAGCGGTCACCGGTGTCGGTGCGGCCGAATATGTCGCCGGCCTTGAAAACACCCTCAAGGAGGCGAAGGGTATGCTTGGCAACCCGCAGAACTTCCTCAGCGCACTCCAGCACCTCATCGAGCAGAACGCCGCCTACAGGAAGCAGGCCGAAGAAGATGAAGCCAAGAGAGCCCGTCATCTTGCCGAAGAGTTCGCCAAGACTGCAGAGGTCGTCGGCGGAATCAAACTCGTCAAATATACCGACAGCCACCGCAACCCTGTCCTCGTGCGCACGATTATCACCCTCATTCAGAAAGACCAGGAGAATATGGCGGTCGTCGGAGCTTTCGAGTTCGAAGGCAAGCCTAACCTCGTGCTGATGTACACCAAGGACCTCGTTGCCGCCGGCAAGAACGCCGGACAGGACATCCGCAATGCCGCCAAGTTCATACAGGGCGGTGGCGGCGGACAGCCGGGCTTCGCAAGCGCTGGCGGTAAGGATACGGCCGGACTCAAGGCCGCTCTCGATGCAATGATCGAAGCCGCTACGAAATAAAGGATGAAGAAACTCGACAAGTTCATATTGAAAGCTTTCATAGGACCGTTCATCGCGGTCCTGCTTGTCGTGGTCTTCATTCTGATGATGGATTTCCTGTGGATATACATCGACGAACTCGTCGGCAAGGGCCTCGGGTTGCGTGTCATCCTGGAATTCCTGATGTGGGGAGCCTGCACCATACTGCCTCTGGCTCTTCCTCTCGCTACGCTTCTGTCATCGATGATGACGATCGGCCAGATGGCCGAAAACAACGAGCTGCTTGCCATCCGCTCAGCCGGCGTGTCATTCGGACGCGTCCTCATCCCTCTTACGATTGCTTCTGTAATCATCAGCATAGGAGCTTTCTATGCCGGCAATGACCTTGTGCCTAAGGCCTACAACGAGATCTTCACGCTTCGCGATGACATCGGGCAGACCAAGGACAAGATCAAGATCCCCTCAGGTACTTTCTATGACGGGATTGAGGGATACATCCTCCGCGTTGACGACCAGAACGATGAGACAGGGATGCTGCGCGGCGTTATGGTCTATGACCACACAAGCAACAAGCAGAACACCTCGCTGACGCTCGCCGACTCTGCAACGATCAACATCTCTTCCAACAAGGACTACCTGCTGTTCACCCTCTTCAACGGGACCAACTACAAGGAGGACAACCAGAGGAAGAACGGCGATATGACACGGCAGCTGCAACGCATAGAGTTCAAGCGCCAGGAACTTGTAATCCCTCTCGCCAACTATACCTTTGAGAAATCGGACTCCAGCCGCTACGGCGACCAGAGCAAGTCGATGAACCTAAAGCAGCTCAAGCACGAACACGATTCCCTTACCAAAGACCTCGCACGCATCCATAAGAAACAGTTCGGGCAGTCGTTTTCGACCAGTGCCTTCAGCTACATCAGCCAGCTCGACACGTCCAAGCACCTTGACGAGACCCGCAGCATATTCGACGATCCGCAACTCGGTGTCAGCTGGGAATCCATAGACCAGAAATCGGATGCCTATATGTCTGCAGTAGGCAAGGCGGAATGGTTCAACGGCGATGTAACCGGATTCCAGCGCGACTCTTACGAGACCCTGTTCTGGCTGAGGCGTATGGATATCGACCTGCTGAAGAAGTTTGCCCAGGCACTCGCCTGCTTCATACTGTTCTTCATAGGAGCTCCGCTCGGGTCCCTCATCAAGAAAGGCGGACTGGGTATGAGCGCCATCGTGTCGGCCCTATTCTTCGTCCTGTATTGGGTAATCGACATCTCAGGCTCAAAGCTTGCGCGTGACGGCGCGGTTTCCGCCACTATCGGAGTATTCATTTCAGCAATTGTACTGATGCCAATCGGAGCATATCTTACGTGGAAAGCGGTCAACGATTCCAAAGTGTTCGACAACGTTGACTCATTCAAGTCCTGGTGGAGAAAAATCAAGAGCAGGATTGCCGGTTTGTTCCACCCTGTCCGCATTGTCTATATGGGTACGCCGGAATTTGCCGTCGCGCCGCTGGACAACCTCATCAAGCATAAATACCATATTGCCGGCGTGGTCACCGTCGCCGACAAGCCGAGCGGACGCGGCCTTCAGGTGAACGAAAGCGCCGTCAAGAAATATGCCGTCGAGCACGGGATACCTGTCCTCCAGCCTGTCAAGCTGAAAGACCCCGAGTTCCTTGAGTCGCTCCGCGCACTCAAGGCGGACCTGTTCGTAGTCGTGGCATTCCGTATGCTGCCGGAAGAGGTCTGGAGTATGCCGAAACTGGGCACATTCAACCTCCACGCCGCCCTGTTGCCTCAGTACAGAGGCGCAGCCCCTATCAACTGGGCGGTCATCAACGGAGAGAAAATCACCGGCGTCACCACCTTTATGATTGACAAGGACATTGATACGGGTGGCATAATCCTCCGCCAGGAGAGCAGGATCTCCCCTACAGATACGGCCGGCGATGTTCACGACAAGCTTATGAGCATAGGCTCCGACCTTGTTGTCAGCACCGTCGAGGGCATCATCGAACACAGTCTTGAGACTCGCGTGCAAAGGTCGTTCATTCAGGGTTCCGAGGTTCTGAAACCGGCACCGAAGCTCACCCGTGAACTCTGCCACATCGACTGGAACGACACCACGGACAGCATCTACAACCTCATCAGGGGTCTCAGCCCATATCCGACTGCCTTTACCGAGATACTGCAGGATGGGGCGAAGCCTCTCCAGCTCAAGATATTCTCCGCCGAGAAATCAGACCTCCAGGGCACTCCGGGGCAGATTCTTTCAGACGGGAAGAGCTACCTTGCCATCGCCACGAAGGACGGGGCCATCTCCATCAAGGAACTTCAGCTGAGCGGCAAGAAACGTATGGACGTGAAGGCGTTCCTGCTGGGTTTCCGCGAGCCCGGATCATATAAGACCACAGCAGGCAGCTCTCTCGCCGAACTGGCAAAAGCAAGGGTATGAACATAGCCATCATTGCAAAGGGGGCCTTCCCCCGCAAGGAATATCCCAGATATCTGATTTCATCCGCCGACGCCGTCGTATGCTGCGACGGCGCGCTTGCCGCGCTCGAGAAGCGCGGCATAGTGCCCGATGTCGTAATCGGTGACCTGGATTCCATCTGCCAGCACGCCCTGGGCCGCTTCAAGGGTATCAGGATTCACGATTCCAACCAGGAGAACAACGATCTGAGCAAGGCTTTCGACTATGTGATGTCGCACTACACCGACATCGATGCAATCCACATCATCGGCGCCACAGGAATGTCGGAAGCCCATACCATCGGGAACCTGTCACTGCTGATGGAATACGAAAAGAGATACGGCCTGTCAGCCAGAGGCATCAACGCCGACATCGTCTCAGACTACTGCACCGCCTTTGCAATTGCAGACAGCTGCGATCTTCACATAGGGGCGGGAAGAAGGATGTCGCTGTTCTCCCCCGACCCTTCGCTGAACGTCAAGTCAGCCGGCCTTAAATGGCCGACAGACAACGTAGTCTTCGACAACTGGTGGAAGGCCACGCTGAACATTGCTTCGGAAGACGTGGTTTCACTGACTCTCAGCCACCCGGCTCCCGTGCTGATAATTCTCGACTAGAAAGAATACCCTACGCCTACAAGCAGCGCGCTGCCGTTCCCGCCGATGGCCGGGAGATACGTCGCGTTGACCATAGCACCGTGGAAATTGATTCCCAGGCCCACGGAAGCGAAAGTCGGAACAGACTTCGCATCGCCATAGTGGAAACCGGCGCGGAAAGTGAAAATGTCGATCAACGTATATTCGACACCGACGCCTGCCATAAATGAACCGGAGAATACATATCCAGCCTCAACGTGGGCGGCAAATGACTTGATTGCATACGACGCACCTGCGGAGGCCAGAGCCGGAAGGTTGTAGGAGTTCCCGCCATAATTGACCTTTGATCCAATGTTGCGTACCGCAAGAGCGGCCTGGAAGCCATTCCTGGCGTAGGCCAGGGAGATGTCGGCACCGACGGCCGAAGCCTTGGCATTCTCTGCCAGAGTGGACGAAATGTAGTTCACACGGACGCCGGCTGAGAACGAGGGCGCAATCCTGCAGGCAAAGCTGGCACCTACAGCCAGCTCACCACCCGTCTTGAATGTGCCCAGGAACCTCGAATCGGAACCGAAAATATCATATTCGCCACCTATCTTGTACTTTGCGGAAAGACCGGCGGAGAACTTGCCGAAATTGCCGTAGCCTGAGAATCCGAGCATATTGCTCGATGTCGTCTCCGGAGCCCACATTCCGTATGAAGCGGATATGTCGAGCGTCCTGCCGCTCAATGCGGCGGAGGCGGCGTTCCCTTCCTGGGCGACGGATGCGACAGCCAGATCCCTGGCGTCTGTATTGTAAAGAAGGAACGGAAGGCTCTGTGCTCCCGCATTCAGGCATACTGCCGTAACCAATGCCGATATTACTGTCTTTTTCATATTTGCGGGAGATTAAAGCTTGACGATATTCTGAGTGAATTCATTGCCTGAGGACTCCTTGACCATAAGCATATACTGTCCCGGTGCAAGTGTGGTCATATCAAGCTTGACAGGCTCGAACGGCGTGCCGGTGGCGGTTCTGGTGATGACCTTGCGGCCGAAATCTCCGACCACCTCGATATCAAGCGAAACGGAGTTCCTGCCCGGACGCACATACAGATAGTCCGTCACAGGATTAGGATATACATCATATGGCTTGGATGTGTTTCTGACAAGCACCCTGAAGGTCTGGGACGCACCGGCCCCTCTGGCATCGCGTGCCGTGACGGTAACCTCGGCCATACCATACGTGATTGGTACAACCGACAGCACACCATTATTCATCTCAGCACCGACAATGCTTTCGTTAGACGAAGATGCGGTACACGTGAGCATCTCGCCGTCCTGATCGGTGAATACGCTGGCTATGGAGACACTGGCACCGGATGTCGAGATGACCATATCATCAATCTCCTCGGCAACCGTAGGAGCGTGATTCTCCAGGATGGTCAGCACGAATGACTCCGATACCTCTTCACCGGTTCCCTTGCCGACGAAAATCGTGACATTATACTGGCCCGGATCGGTTTTAAGAGCATTGACTGTTATTGATGCAGAGCTAGTCGTCGACCCCCATTCCAGAGCAGGGCAGTCCGTTTCTACTTCAACCGGAAGATGCTTCGTAATATTGCCTCCGATAGAATAACTGATCGAGAACTCCTCGTGAGACTTTACGGTATAGTCGCCGGTATATTTGGTTGAAATGGTGACAGGCCCGCCGAGCGTACACGTGAATGCTCCGTACGCATCAAGCAGAGGGCCGCTCATCCGGCCGCTTAGCACACCCTTGCGGGATCCCTCTATCAATCTTTCCTGCAGCATATCACTCGTAAAGCCCGGGCCACCGAAATACGATGCGAGAAGGGCGGCAACACCTGCAACGTGAGGAGCGGCCTGTGAAGTTCCGGCCATCCCAATATACATTTCATTTTCAATAGAGGCGCCCAAGACATAGCGATAGACTTCATTATAGGAATATCTGCCACCATAATCCCCGCCCGGCGCTACAATGTCAACCCATTCTCCATAGTTGGAATAAGACGTGAAATTATAGCTTGGTCCGCAAGCGCCTACAGCAATGACCCTGTCAATACAGGCAGGAACTCCATAGGCATAGCCGTCATTGCCGGCAGAGAAGATCACCGTACCGCCGGCAACAGGTCCCGTCTGATTCCCCTCTGCATCGAATCCGGCATAATTCGCAAAATAATCAATCGCCGTCTTGATCGGGCTGTCCTCGTGGGTGTAAGCATAAGCGTACTTTTTTGCTTCCTCCTCAGATTCAAAAACATAGCCCCAACTGTTATTGCATATCACGGCTCCATTGTCAGCCGCCCATACGAAAGCGGCAAGTGTGCCTTCATCATCGGTCCACTCATCATCATCGCAAATATCGCACGACATAATCCTTACACCGCCTGTCCCGTCAGAGCCGCCCGCTACCCCACAGAATCCCTTCCTATTGTTGTTTACGGCAGCAATGATGCTGGCGACGTGGGACCCGTGGTCAGCGGGATGAGAATCGAATGAGTCAGTCACGAAATCCTTGCTTCCTCCCGGGCCGAACGGAATGACAATGTCGGACAGATCTTCGTGTTCAGCATTGACGCCTTCGTCAATAACTGCGACTATGACATCCCCGCTCCCGGCAGTGAATTCCTCCCACACGGGGATGACATTGATATCGCATCCTTCCTTGAAATCCGTAGTATTCAGTTCCCTGTTGAGATAGCCGTCGCTCAAAAGATTCCACTGCCTGCCCTTTCCCGGGTCATTGAACGGAATTCCATTGGAAAGTCTCTTCATCCTGCGGGGATACGAGACAGCCACGACACCTTCAATGTCGTTCAACTCCGTCGCCGCCTTGGTCGAAGGGACGGCCTTGTCG
The DNA here is from genome assembly GCA_024401695.1 of Bacteroidales bacterium. GTDB lineage: Bacteria > Bacteroidota > Bacteroidia > Bacteroidales > UBA932 > Cryptobacteroides. The sequence continues at coordinate 23,838 of JAKSKN010000016.1, read as the reverse complement.
AAGTCAACGGCATACCACCTGTCCAGGCCGGCTTCGTGGTGACGCTTGCTGAACCGGTCATCACCCGGATCCTCGCGGAACAGCTTGCGGTACGATCCCATACCGATTCCGGGGATTATGAAATCAACGGCACCGGATTCGATCTTTTCAGCCATCTCATCTGAGAACTCGACATAGACGCGGCCGGGGATGATATTCTCTGAAATCGCGGCCTCCTCATTCTGCTGAGGCGCCGTCACTGCCGGCTCAAACTCCCTTGTGCAGGCACAGAGGCACATTACCGACAAAACAAAAGCTTTCGAAACAATCTTCATACGAGATGCAAATGTACAAAAAATAGAAAACTATGTCGAATACGCGCGCATTATTAATAATATGGTATATGCGTACATTCGGGTCAGCACTGCCGAGCAGTCGGGGTCAAGCCAGAGATTCGAGATTTCAAAATGGGCAAAATCGGGAAGTGTCAGTATTGATAAATGGGTGACGGAGTCTGTGTCGGGAACCGTGCCTGTGGAGAAGAGGCGTCTCGGACGGCTGCTTCGAAAGATGAAACGCGACGATCTACAATACGGAATTCACCGGAATACCTTGTCGAATTATCTTAAGTCATTCTCAAAAAATAACTTTCGCTCTTCATCGGACACATAGCCCGCTACGCTCCCTCTTCAGAGCAAGATATGCCCTCAATAATACTCGGCAATCTTTACCAACTTTTTTCGCTGCACTTAATTTAGGAATGATGAAAAAATAAGTTGGTAAAGATTTATGAGGGATTGTTTATGTATTTTGGATATGGAATGAAGGAGCGTAGCCGTGCTACGTGACTGAATGACATGTTCAAAAGACAAAACAAGAACCATAAAGATTACCAAGTTATTTTTTAAGAATGACTTACTACCTGTCGAAAAATATGGTTCAGAATGCGAGTTTCTTGGCCAGGTACCCTGATTTTACCCCTACCTGTCAAAATTTAGCCCTTCAGGAGGCGTTTTTTTCGACAGGTCTCCCATTAAGTCATTCTTAAGGAATTCAGAACGCAGAATAATTGACACTCAAAATAGCTTTTTTTTATCCGTAACCAGATCAATTGGAGCCGATTTTAAATAATTTAAAAAATTTTTGTTATTACTATTTATAATTATTTTGAGAAAAATCCTAACAATTTGTTAATAAAAATCGAAAGATTTGCATAAATTAAATCACCAAATTCGGCAAAAACCGCATCTGATGTTATTCTGATGGGGTTTTGCTGAATTTGTTTTTTTCATAAAAAAACGCGACCTTGCGGGCCATTGCCCATTTTAAGGCTCATTATTTTGTACCAACAGTAGCAAAAAAGAAAAGATTAGTAGTAATAGGTTTATTTTATTGTTTAATTAATTCCCAACTTATGAAGAAATTCAAAATGCTTTTAGTAGCAATAGCCACTCTCGTGTGTGGCCTGGCTTACGGTCAGGACATCACCGTAAAGGGTGTGGTTACTGACAGCTCTACCGGGGAACCTCTGTCAGGAGCAGCTATCCTCGTTAAGGGTACACCTCAGGGTGTGGTTGCAGGTAGCGATGGTTCTTACAGCATCGTTGTCCCTGCAAACGCCACATTGGGTTTCACAACCATCGGCTTCAAAGATGCAGAGGTCGCCGTCAATGGACGCGCTGTCATCAATGTTGCTCTCGAGCCTGATGCCGAAATGCTTCAGGAAACCATCGTCGTTGCTTACGGTACGGCGAAGAAATCTTCCTTCACCGGTTCAGCCGGCACAGTCAAGAGCGAGAGCCTCCAGAAACGTACCGTTTCCAACGTATCCAAGGCTATCGAAGGTCTTGTATCAGGTGTCACCACGACTTCCGGTTCAGGTCAGCCTGGTGAAGGTGCTTCGATCCAGATCCGCGGTACCGGTTCAATCAATGCTTCATCATCTCCTCTTTATGTAGTTGACGGCATCCCGTTCGATGGCGCACTCAGCTCAATCAACCCTAACGATATCGAGAGCCTTACAGTTCTCAAGGACGCATCTGCATCCGCTCTTTACGGTTCACGTGCAGCAAACGGTGTCGTTATGATCACCACAAAGCGCGGTTCCGAAGGTCGTGCAAACGTCAACCTCAAGGCTACCGTCGGCTTCCAGTCACGTTCTCTCAAGGACTATGACATGGTCAATATGGACGAATTCACCGAACTCACCTGGGAAGCTCTCCGCAACAATTATTATTTCAACGGAGGTTATTCTTGGGACAGTGCCGCCCAGGCAGCTTCTGCAGGTCTCGGCGCACAGCTCGGCGGCGAAGCTTACAACCCATACAAGGGACTTGACTGGTCAGAGGTCATCGACCCTGCTACCGGCAAGCTTGTCGCAGGCGCCAAACCGGTATGGAACGAAAGCTGGATGGATGCTCTCACCAACAAGAACGCAATCCGCCAGGAATATCAGGTCGGCGTAAACGGAGGTAACGACAGGACCAAGTACGCCTTCTCATTCGGTTATCTCGACGACAAGGGCGTTCTCGTGACCACAAAGTTCCAGCGCTACTCAGTACGCGCAAACGTTGACCACAACGTCACCGACTGGTTCACTCTCGGCGCAAGCGCAAACTACTCCTACACCAACCAGAACAGCTCGCAGTATTCCGACACCCAGACCGGCAACGCCTGGTATACCGCTCAGTTCATGGCTCCTATCTATCCTGTATATCTCAAGGATATGGCCGGATCTACTGTACTCGACGAGAATGGCAACAAACTCTTCGACTATGGCAATGAGATCGGTCAGCGTCCGAAGGCAGCCAAGTTCAATGCAGTCGGTGACCTTTATGACAATATGTACGAGACCCTCCGCGACAACACCGGTGTCCGCGCATATGCAACCCTCGGCGGCGACAAGGACGTTATGGGCGCCCTTCGCGGACTCAGCCTCACGACCAACTTCGGTGCAGATATCAGCAACCGCTACATCACCTCTTATTATAACCCTGTACACGGTGACGGTGCATCCGTAGGCGGCGAAGTTGACAAGTATGCAACCCGCACAATGTCCTGGACCTGGAACCAGATCCTCAAGTATGACCGCAAATTCAACCAGTTCCACGTGCTTGCACAGGCCGGTCACGAGTCTTACTCATACAATTACAAATATCTGTATGCAGAGCGCACCGGTATCTATCCTGGTATCTCCGAGCTCGCTCCTGCAACCAATGTGACAGGCAACAACTCATACTCCGACAACTATCGTATGGAGTCATTCTTCGGCCGTCTCGCCGCTGACTTCGCAGACAAGTACTACATCGAAGCCACCTGGCGTACCGATGGTTCTTCCCGCTTCAACAAGGATTACCGCTGGGGCCAGTTCTGGTCAGCCGGTGCATCCTGGCGTATCTCTGAAGAGCCTTGGATGAAGGCTTCCTGGATCGACAACATGACCCTCCGTCTCTCTTATGGCCAGCTCGGTAACGATGAGCTCGGAACATATTATGCCTGGCAGTCATTCTACGACCTGACCTACCCTAACGCCAGCAACCCGGGTGCAGTCGTTTCATCACTTGCCAATCCTTCAGTTTCCTGGGAGAAGAAGGGCAGCTGGAACGCAGGTATCGAAGGAACCTTCTTCCACAATTTCCTCAACCTCACCCTCGAGTACTACAACGCGAAGACCACCGATATGCTCCTCTCATTCCCTATGGCAGCATCTACCGGCTTCACAGGCTACAACTCAAACGTCGGTTCTATGGAGAACCAGGGCTTTGAGGCCACCATCAGGCTCAACTGGCTCAACAAGGGCAACTTCCGCGCAAGCTCAACCCTTATGGGATATCTCAACCGCAACAAGGTTCTCGCCCTCACAAGCGACGACACCATCACATCCGGCAGCTATGTGATCAAGGTCGGTATGCCTATCTACACATACTATGTACCAAAGGCAGCCGGTGTTGACCCTGCAAACGGCCAGATGCTCTACTGGGCATACGAGAAGGACGACAACGGCAATATGAAGGAAGGCACCGAATACATTACCAGCAGCACCTCTCAGGCTACCAACAGCAAGTACTACCTCGGCAGCCGCGAGCCGAAGATCCAGGGCTCATTCGGTTCTGACTTCCAGCTCGGTCCTGTTGACTTCAGCTTCCTCACCACATTCTCTGTAGGCGGCAAGGTTTACGATTCAGTTTACGCAAGCGCAATGGAAGTTTCCTACGCAGGCGACACCTGGAGCAAGCACGCTCTCCGTCGTTGGCAGAAGCCGGGTGACATCACCGATGTCCCTAGAATCGAAATCGGTTCAACCAACATCAGCGCAGACAGATGGCTCGTTGACGCTTCTTACTTCGCCATCAAGTCCATCCAGCTCGGATACACTCTCCCTCAGAAATGGACAAAGGCAGCCGGCATCCAGTCACTCCGTATCTTCGGTATAGCCGACAACCTCGCCATGTTCAGCAAGCTCAACGGTTTCAACCCTCAGTACAACATCACCGGCGGTACCAACTGGTCATACACTCCGACCAGGACCATTTCCTTCGGTGTTGACATCAATTTCTAATTTTTGGAGGAAAAGAACATGAAAAAGATATTATATGTTTTGATGGCAGTCGTTGCCCTCTCATTCGCTTCCTGCAATAAAGAGTTCCTCGAGACTGCTCCTTCAGACGCAGTTTCCGGAGACACTATGATGAACACCACCGACGGTGGATATATGGCTCTCAACGGTACTATCCGTTTCTTGTGGCAGTGGGGTTCCACCACCACAGGAAACTACCACCAGTGCTTCGGCCCTCAGTCATACAACCTGATGGCAGACCTTATGGGTGAAGATATGGTAATGGCTGCACAGGGCAGCGGCTGGTTCTGGTATGACTACAACTACAATGTCAAGAGCCGCTGGAACTCCACGACCTGGAGATCTTACGATGCATGGAATTTCTACTATACCCTCATTTCAAATGTAAACTATATCCTTGCCGCCGAAGAGACAATGGAAGGCGCTTCTGATGATGTAAATTACATTATGGGTAACGCATACGCCCTGCGCGCATACGCAGAGGCATACTGCGCAATGATCTTCGCACGCAGCTATATCGGCCACGAAGACAGGCTCAGCGTTCCTCTTTATACCGAACCTACCGTAGCCGGCACCCAGGGACAGCCACGTGCGACCAACAAGGATGTCTTCGCCCAGGCTATGAGCGACATCAATAAGGCGGTCACTCTCCTTGCAGACCTCCCGCAGCAGCACTGCTCACACATCGACAAGTACGTTGCCAACGGCATCAAGGCCCGTATCGCCCTTTATATGGGTGACTACCAGGTAGCTCACGACGCAGCTTTGATTGCTGTCAAGGGCGGCACATTTGCATTCGATGAAGGCTTCCATTACAACGACGCGACAGACAAGAGCGTCCTCTGGGGTGCAGAGATCATCACCGACCAGGGCACAACCAACCCTCAGTTCCTTGCTCATATGGACTGGAGATGGGGCGGCTACGGCAGCACAGCAAGAAAATGCTGCTCCGAGTGGCTCTATGACAAGATTGGTGAAAACGACAAGCGCACCAGCTGGTGGGCATACGAAAAGCTCGCCGACGGCAAGACAATGGGCTATCAGCAGTACAAGTTCCTATTCGGAAACCTCGATGACCCTACGACAAACGCAGACCATATCTTTATGCGTGCTCCTGAGATGCAGCTCATCATCGCTGAGACCGCTTGCCGCCTCGGTAACGAGACTGAAGCAAAGGAAGCTCTCAATGCCCTTATGGCAACGCGTGACGCCTCTTATGATTGCTCAGCACTTTCAGGCACAGCTCTTGGCGCACTTACAACCGACCTCACCGGTTCTCTCCTCGAGGAAATCCTCATCCAGCGCCGCATCGAGCTCTGGGGCGAGTTCGGTCGCATCTATGACATCAAGAGACTCCGTCAGGGCTTCGTCCGCACCAAGGAAATGGGCCACCCTACAAGCTCACTCCTCACCACGCTCCACTGCGATGATCCTGAATCATTCGACTGGGTTCTCACGATTCCTGCAAAGGAAGTTGATGCAAACAAGTATGTCCTCCAGAATCCTGTAGGAAGCTACCCTGATGGAAAGGCAAAGGAAGGCGACGACCCTGCACTTCAGGAAAAACCAGCAGCTCAATCATAAAAAAGCAAGCATTATGAAAAAAACAGTCAAAATATTTATCGTTGCAGCTGTATCTGCACTGTTTGCCACAGCTTGTAACGTTGACAAGGTCAATCCTACCTACAGTCCTACCAACGCATCCGGAGTATCCTTTGTCCAGGGGATTGTAGATGATACTGAAATTTTAGCCTCAGCTTCTACATACGACATCGCCCTCGCAAGAGGCAATGCAAGTTCGGCTCTTACCGTTAACATTGTCGGAGACGACATTCCTGCAGGCGTCGTATGTCCTTCCACCGCAACATTCGCGGCAGGCGAATATTCCACTGTCGTTTCCCTCGACATCACAGGTATGGAGGTCGGTGAGGCCTACAGCGGCACTATCAGCATCGCCGACGGTGAATACAACGAAGATATCGCCATCGCAAGTCTTGATTTCAACCTTGCAAAGGCGTACACCTGGGTTTCTCTTGGAACCGGCCAGTTCTGCGAAGCATTCTGGGAGGGATTCTTCAGCGAGTGCGAGGTTCTCAAGGCAGAAGGATTTGAAAGATACAGATTCATCAATCCATACGGTCCTTCAGCAGAAAGCGTAAAGAAGCCGGAATATATCGAGATCTGGGTCATCAACGAAGACGGCAACGTCAAGTGGAACACCTACAACACCGGTTACGACTACGATGGTGCAGGCTCATACATCAAGGCATACTGGCCAAGTGACCTTAGCGCCAGCTATGCAGCGAAAGAAGCATACAGTGGCTTCTGGGAGAATGACATCATCGTCCTCGTGCCTTGCTTCTACATCGATGACGTTGGTGGCTGGCCTACAAACAACTATCCTATCGCATTCTGCCTCCCTGGCAGATCACAGGAAAGCTTTGAGGCTTGGCTCACCGAACAGGGCATCTGGTAATCCCGTTCTGAGGAAACCATTGATTTAAAGGTAACAACGCAAAATGACCCTCCTGAAATTCAGGAGGGTCATTTTGCGTAAATCATTGCTCAACAGCAACCTGCTCAGAACGTCTCGGTCAGGGAGCGCCTGTTGACAAGGTCAGTTCCGTAGTGAGGGTTCGTCTTCCACTCAGGAGCAAAGGCTTTGTTCTCAATGCCGTTGGAGACGGAATTGGTGCTCTTTGTGACAGGGAGGGCAGGATAGCTGCCGGTCACAATGTAGGTGAGGCAGGCCTTGACCCTGTCTTCTTCTACACCGAAGTCGTGAAGGATATCGTCCGGACGCTCATTGTCAGGGACGAAACCGGAAGCGGTCGTCTGCCCGTACGGGATAGATTCACCTTCTGAATTCACATTGAAGAAGCATATAGGATAGAACACCCACTCGAGCTTGGAGTAATTGCCGGCATTATAGTATTTATATGCCTCGTCGTCTGCCGGATAGAAGAGAATATACATACCGTTAGGCTTTCCGTATGTCTGACGGCCGACAAGATGGAGCTTGTCCTTCAAATAAGGGCGAAGTCCGTTGAACACCATCTCGGAAGCCGAAGCTGAACTGTGGTCCATAATGAAAAATATCTCATCAAGTCCGATAGCCATATCGGAATACTTATTATTCTCAAAAAGTCCGATATACGCCGTAAAGTCAAGGGAGGGTGCCAGCAGACTGTTGTGTGACCTGGTTACATACGGCTTTCCCTCCAGGCCGGCCGGCGCAAGGTAGCTGATAAGCCGCTGGCTTGCATTGGAGTCTCCACCGCCATTATAACGGAGGTCGACGATCATCTTCTTGACTCCTGCTTTCTTGAACTTGGCGAAAGCCTTGTCAATGTCGTCGATGAAGCCTGCCTTGAAAGAGAGCAGATTGAAATATCCTACCGGCTCGGTCAGGCCATCAAAATCATCGGCATCAAATACCTGCTCGGAAAAGATGAAGTTCGTGCTGACCGATCGTGGAAGAGTCTCTTCAAACGTGACGCTTTCACCATCGGTCAAGGTGAACGTGAACGTCTGCGGGCTGTCCTGGATATGTTCATTGAAATAATCCACCTGCTCGTTCGACTCAAAACCGTGTTCAGGCATAACAAAGCCATTGATTCCCGTCAGTTTTGCTCCGCGGGTCACGCCGTGTCTCACCAAAGGGGATTCAGGGTAAACGAACCGGACATACACGTTATAGTCGCCGGCTTCCTTGCAATCATCACGCTGGACAAATGACACGCCCCAGGAGCCCTTCACTTCGCCCGACTCTGTCGAGATGTACGATTCTCCGGATTCCATCCAGCTCCAGCGGTCATCCTTGTAAAGCATGGCGTCGAAAGCATCGTAAATCGTATACTTGCTCAAATCAAGCTTGCTGTTGGCCTCTTTCACCTCATTTACCCAATAATAATACACATCCATATACTCCTTCCTCAAATACTTATTGGCCTTATAATCCGGAGAGGCCTCAGGATCAGTCTTGGGAGCCGGCTTTGGGTCGGTGTTGGTTGTCGTTTTTTCGCAGGAGATCAATGCTATTGATAAAATAGCTGATAAAATACTGAGCTTTTTCATCTGTAGGTTTTTATTTAGCTGTACCGCCCAAAAGGTCGAGAATCTCGGCGGTGATTTTTTGTTGTCTTCCTTTGTTGTATTCCAATGTAAGTTCGGAAAGAAGGTCTTCCGCATTGTCGGTGGCAGTCTGCATGGCCATTGTGCGCGCTGCGTGTTCTGCAGCGGCGGAATCCAGGATGGCGGTGTGGAACTTCAATGTGATGACCTGCGGCAGGAGGGTCTTCAGGATTTCCTCACGGTCCGGCTCTATGATCAGGTCTTCGGGCATTTCACCTGGAACCGAATCCGGCTCATAGCTGAACGGGAGATACGTCTGCGCCACGGGAGTCTGGGTCGCGCCATTCACGAAGTGGTTGTAGACAAGCACGATCCGGTCGAATTCTCCGGACTGGAACCTTTCCATCAGAGAGTGGGCAAGTTCGGCTGACTTTTCATATTCGGGATGTCCGATGATATCGGAATAGTCGGCATCCTGAACATATCCGGCTTTCTTCATCGCATCCGCAGCCTTCCTGCCGACCGCAATCACCTCGACCGCCCCTTCCGATCCATTGATCACCTCCAGCGCCTTCTTCACCACATTCGCATTGAATCCCCCGCACAGCGAGCTGTTGCTGCTGATCACTATCACTGCATTCCCTGCTGAACGCGGGCAACTCTCTAGTGGACACGGGTTATATCGGGGAGAGTTCCCGCTACTCAGCAAGGAATGCAGTATGGAATCAAGCTCCTGCTCGTATGGGAGGAGGGACTCGATGGTGCGCTGCGCCTTGCGAAGCTTCGCAGAAGCAACGAGTTTCATCGCCGAAGTGATCTTCAGCGTCCCGCGGACCGAACCGATCCTGTCTTTTATTTCTCTAAGAGACGACATACGTCCTCTGCTTCGGACTCAATTACCTTGACAACCGCATCGTCAAGCCTGCCCGACGCGAGCAAGCCAAGCTCGGCAGAATGGGATGCACGCATCCTGTCGAGGAACATCCTCTGGAACTCCTGGACCTTGTCGATAGGGATGCCTGCCATAAGAGCGTGTGTACCACAATAGAGGATGGCTACCTGCTCACCTACCGGCATCGGGGAGTACTGAGGCTGAATGAGAAGCTTGTTGTTCTTGCGTCCCTTATCGAGGGTCATTGCCGTAACCTTGTCGACATCGGACGAGAACTTGCTGAAAGCCTCAAGCTCGTTGTACTGAGCCTGATCGATCTTGAGCGTACCTGCAATCTTCTTCATGGACTTGACCTGTGCGGCACCGCCGACACGGGAAACCGAGATACCCACGTTGATGGCCGGACGGAAACCGGCATTGAAAAGCGAGGACTCAAGATATATCTGACCGTCAGTGATGGAAATCACATTGGTCGGGATGTATGCGGACACGTCGCCCGCCTGTGTTTCAATGATAGGAAGCGCTGTAAGCGAACCTCCTCCCCTGACCTTGCCTTTCAGGCAGTCAGGAAGGTCATTCATCTGCTCGGCGACCTCCTGCTGGGAGATGATTTTAGCCGCGCGTTCGAGAAGACGGCTGTGCAGATAGAACACATCGCCCGGATATGCCTCGCGGCCGGAAGGGCGGCGCAGGATGAGGGACACCTCACGATAGGCAACAGCCTGCTTGGAAAGGTCATCGTAGACCACGAGAGCGTGGCGGCCGGTGTCACGGAAATATTCGCCTATGGCGGCGCCGGCGAAAGGCGCATAATACTGCATTGCAGCCGGGTCAGCCGCAGTGGCCGCAACCACGACCGTGTAGTCCATCGCACCCTTGGCGCGGAGGGTCTGGACAATGGATGCAACGGTTGAGCCTTTCTGGCCCACAGCGACATAGATACAGAAAACGGGATCGCCCTTGAGATACCCTTCCCTCTGGTTGATGATGGTATCGATCGCAAGGGCCGTCTTGCCTGTCTGGCGGTCACCGATGATGAGCTCGCGCTGTCCTCGGCCGATAGGGATCATTGCATCGATGGCCTTGAGACCCGTCTGAAGAGGCTGGTTCACCGGTTCGCGATAGATGACTCCCGGAGCTTTGCGTTCAAGAGGCATCTCCACCGTTTCCCCCGCGATGGGGCCCATTCCGTCAAGAGGCATACCGATAGGGTCAACCACACGGCCAACCATCCCTTCTCCCACAGGGATGCCGGCGATGCGGCCGAGACGGCGGACCTTCATACCTTCCTTGACAAGGTCGGTAGGGCCGAGAAGCACGGCTCCCACATTGTCTTCCTCGAGATTCATCACCACCGCCTTGACACCGGATGCGAATTCAATCAGCTCACCCGCCTCAGCCTTTGCAAGACCATAGATGCGGGCAACGCCGTCGCTAATTGTCAGTACAGTGCCTATCTCCTCATATTTAAGCGAATTATCCACCCCGCGGAGGTTGTCCAGAAGGATGTCGGAAATCTCGCTTGCCTTTATGTTATTCTGCGCCATTATACTATTCTGTTGTTCTGAATGATGAACTCGCGGCGAATTACGTCAATCTGATTCTTGACGCTCGCATCGAGCATATAATCACCGATCTCGACGGTGAAGCCGCCTATGAGCTCGGGATTGACACTGGAATCGAGCAGGACCCCGCAGCCGAACTTCTGCTCCAGCACAGCCTGCATCCTGGCCTCAAGGCCCGGTGCCGGCACGGCGGTCACAAGATGAGCCAGCTTGAACCCCTTGGATTCGTAGTACATTGCGATGTAGGTGCGTAGCATAAGCCGTACGTCCTCTATGCGCCCATTACGAACCAAAAGGGTGACGAAACGCTCGATCTCGGGCTCGAGCCTCACGGACTTCACCTCCGGGTGCTCGAGCAGCTGCCTGGCCTGTATGGCCACGCGCTCTGCTCCACCAGTCTCCTCAGCATATCTGAGAAGGGCCCTGGCGTACCTGGATGATATGATGCCCGTATTCATTGTCCTAGTTCAAATGAGCCTTCGAGGCCTCGTCAACCATACGGTCAATCATTGATATCTGACCGTCGGACTTGTCGAGGTCCTTACGTACGATTTTCTCTGCCACCTCAACCGAAATCATCGCCACCTGTTTGCGGATATCGCGGATTGCGCTTTCGCGCTCGGCCGCAATCTCCATCTTTGCGTGCTCCAGCAGTTTGGCCGCCTCGGCGGATGCATCAGCCTTGGCCTGCGAGATCAGTTGCTCGCGGGTCTCCGATGCCTCCCTGAGGATGCGGCTCTGCTCCAGCCTGGTCTCTTCTATCATTCTGGCCTGCTCCTGAGCCATATTCTCAAGCTTCTTCTGAGCCTCTTCGGCTGCAAGCAGAGAACTTGAGATATGGTCATTGCGCTTGTCGACCATCTTGGTGATGGCCGGAAAACCGAACTTCGCGAGCACGAAAAAGACCGCCCCGAAGATGATGACCATCCAGAAGATGAGACCGAATTCCGGTGTAATGAGTGACATCGCGTGAATTACTTAGCAAGAACTGCAAGCAGGCAGACGAGTACGCCGAAAAGGCAGACACCCTCGATAAGCGCACCGATGATGATTGCTGTGGTACGGAGGCCGCTGGAAAGTTCAGGCTGGCGGGCGGATGCCTCCATCGTTGACTGAGCAAGTTTACCGATACCGATGGCAGCTCCGATTGCGATGATGCCGGCTCCGATTGCGCCACCAACTTTGGCGAATACCAATGACTGAAGAATTGTTCCGATCATAATCTTATGAATTTAAATTGTTTAATGTTTTTCAGGGTTCTGATGCGCAAGGCCGATGAATACGGACGAGAGCATCGTGAATACATATGCCTGGATGAATGCCACGAGCAGTTCCAGGCAATCAAGGAAGATGCCGAACAGGACTGCTATCACTGTCAGTGAGCCATTGAGGACGGCGCCCATCTTCGCAGTAAGGAAAATTACCGCGATGGTGCTCAGGATCATGATATGCCCCGCCAGGATATTGGCAAAGAGTCGTATCATAAGCGAGAACGGCTTGGTGAACATACCGATGATTTCAATCAGCGGCATAATCGGGATCGCTTTCAGGAACAGCGGCACGTCAGGCCAGAAAATATCCTTGTAGTAATGTTTGTTGCCGAAAAGGTTCACCATAAAGAAGGTGAACAGGGCGAGGACCAGAGTCACCGCGATGTTGCCGGTGATGTTGGCGCCGCCCGGGAATATCGGGATGATGCCCATCAGGTTGTTGATGAGTATGAAGAAGAACGCTGTGAGCAGGTACGGAGTGTATTTCTTGTACTCCGGACCAACCGCATCCTTAATGACATCATCCTGGATCATGACTATGACAGGCTCCAGCAGAGCTGCCACCCCCGACGGGGTCTCCTTGAGCACATCGTGCTTCTTGTACCAGCGGGCGCACAGAAGTATCAGCACGACCAGCAGGATGGAGTCCACCAGAAGTCCGAGCACATTCTTGGTTATGGAGATATCCCAGAACGGGCGCTTCCCCGTGCTTGCATTGACGAGCTTGCCGTCTGCATTCAAGGCATAGCCGTGCTCTGCCATATTGTGGAGCGTGAAGACGTGAACTCCGTCCTCGATGATGATGCACGGCAGCGGAATCGCAATCTCCTTCCCGTTGACGGTGCAAATGTGCCATTCGTATGAGTCAGCGATATGGCCGAAAAGATATTCCTCCACATTGAGTTCGTCGTCCTGGGCGCCCGCGGCGAGCGGGAGCAGGAGACAGGTCAATATGAGAAGCAGTTTCTTCATGCCTCAGCGCAGATTACGATCTCGTTCCGTCCGACTCTGACGACGCCCCCCTTGACGGCGAGGCATTCTTCTTCACCGTTGTTGCGCCAGCGAACATCTCCTGCATCAAGTGCGGAGACCATAGACGCGTGGCCTGGAAGGACTTCGAAAGGAGACACGGTGCCCGGGAGGAAGATTGCGTCTGCCTCCACTTCCCTGCTCCATCCGGGTGTCAGAATCTTCAGCTTGATTTTCATTATTTCGCAGCGGCGAGTATGGCCTCGCCCTTCTTGATAGCTTCTTCAATCGTGCCCACGTTGAGGAACGCCTGCTCCGGAAGGTGGTCACATTCTCCGTCAAGTATCATATTGAAGCCCTTGATGGTGTCTTCAATATCCACCATCACGCCCTTCACTCCGGTGAACTGCTCGGCAACGGCAAAAGGCTGGCTGAGGAAGCGCTGCACCCTGCGGGCGCGGTTTACGGTGAGCTTGTCTTCGTCGGAAAGTTCATCCATACCGAGGATGGCGATGATATCCTGAAGCTCCTGATTGCGCTGCAGGATCTGCTTCACGCGCTGCGCGGTATTATAATGGGCTTCGCCAACGATATTAGGGTCGAGGATTCTGGAGGTGGATTCCAGAGGGTCAACCGCCGGATAGATACCGAGCGTCGCGATTTTTCTGCTGAGCACGGTGGTTGCATCCAGATGGCTGAACGTGGTCGCAGGAGCCGGGTCGGTCAAGTCGTCGGCAGGCACATAGACGGCCTGTACGGAAGTGATTGAACCGTTCTTGGTGGATGTGATGCGTTCCTGCATCTGGCCCATCTCCGTGGCAAGGGTCGGCTGATAGCCCACGGCGGAAGGCATTCGGCCGAGAAGGGCAGACACCTCCGAACCCGCCTGTGTGAAACGGAAGATGTTGTCGATGAAGAACAGGATGTCCTTAGGGCCGTCGGCACTGCCGCTGTCGCGGAAAGATTCGGCAAGGGTGAGGCCGGAAAGGGCGACGGAACTACGCGCTCCAGGCGGCTCGTTCATCTGGCCGAAGACCATCGCGACCTGGGATTTCTCCAATTCGGACTTGTCCACCTTCGAAAGGTCCCAGCGGCCCTCCTCCATAGCCTTGTTGAATTCTTCGCCATAGCGGATGACGTTGGATTCTATCATCTCGCGGAGGAGGTCGTTGCCCTCGCGGGTACGCTCACCCACTCCGGCGAAGACGGAGAAGCCGTTATGCTTCTTGGCGATATTGTTGATGAGTTCCTTGATGAGCACGGTCTTGCCCACACCTGCGCCGCCGAAAAGGCCGATCTTGCCGCCTTTCAGGTAAGGTTCAAGCAGGTCGATGACCTTGATACCGGTGAAGAGCACCTCCTGGGACGTGGTGAGGTCCTCGAACTTCGGCGGTTCACGATGGATAGGCAGCGCTCCGTCGCGGTCGAAATCGGCCATACCGTCGATGGCATCGCCGGTGACGTTGAGCACGCGGCCGCGGATCTGGGCGCCGACAGGCATTGAGATAGGCGTGCCGAGGGCTACGGCCTCAAGGCCGCGCTGAAGTCCGTCGGTGGAATCCATCGCAACGCAGCGCACGGTATCTTCGCCTATATGCTGTTGAACTTCGATGATGAGCTCGTGGCCATCGGCGCGGATGACCTTCAGAGCGTCGTGAATACCAGGTAACTGTTTGGTCTGGTCCCTTGACGAATCGAGTTCGAAATGAACGTCGACCACAGGACCGATGATCTGAGAAATATGTCCCTTTATTTCTGCCATTTCAGCTTAGCTTGATTAATTCCGCTAATTTACGAATTTTTTACCGTGCTGCCAAGTTCAGGACTCGCTCAACTTGCTTGCAATAATTCCGGCGGCGCATCCGACAAGTTCTTCGCAAGGGCGGGCCTTGTAATACTCGGCGGTGCGCTCGGATGGGACGGGAGACTCTTTCTGCGCCGCCCTGATGCCCAGCAGGTCGCGACAGACAATGCTGCCGTTCTCCTGCCTGTACTTCTCGGCAAGCTCCTGCACCAGAGCGTAATTCTCTGTCCTTGCAGGACTTCCGGCAGGAGCCGGGCACAATGCTCCGGCCACGAGGGTCATTCCCGTCACGCAGCCGCACACTTCGCGCAGGCGCCCGATTCCGCCACCGAAGCCGCTGGCCAGCGCCATTATCTGCTGCTCATCCAGACCTTCGCGTTCCTTGAACACATCGCTGAACGCAAGCGCCACCGACTGGCAGCAGTTGTACCCTTCGTGGAAAAGCTGCATCGCACGACGGCGCCTTTCTTCAATATCAATCTTCATATTATTTTCTGATTCCATACAAATATGCAAGCAGTGCCATCTTGCCACGCATTGTCTCACGCGGAGTGAACTCACCGTTCACCCAGAGGTAGCGCTGGTTGAAAAATGACTCCTGGCGGGGCCAGCCGCCGTCGTACCAGCTCGGATAGCAACGGTCAAGAAGTATTCTGGCGTCGCCACCATTGCCCGGAGACCAGGTCTCCGTGCCATTGAACGGGGTTTGCCCCGGATGGGTTCCGGGGGTGCCGTCGTTGCGTCCGGTAGAATAGCAGTCGGTGATATGGCGTTCGCCGAGACCGGTCATCTCTACGGTGTTGGCAGGATTGCGTCCAAGACCCCAGCCGGCTTCGAGGTACATCGCACGCTCAAGCGCCGCCTTTTCTGCCGCCCCGGCGCAATAGTGCGCCATCATCACGAGCTGCAGATTCTCAGACACCTGCCAGCGCTCGTCATTGGCGGTGCGGCGTGAAGGACGCTGCACCGCAAAATCGACGTTGTTCGACCTGGCGTGTGCTGCGACGGAAGCCTTCAGATTGGCGTAGAGTTCAGGATAGTGGCGTTCGTGAGGACAGGCCAGATAGGCCGCGGCACCCCATATCTGGTAGCAGGCCCCCTGCCAGCCTTTCTCGAAGAGATGGCTGTCCGGACCTTTCACGACGCAGTCTTTGGCCATCGCATCCTCCCATTCGCGTTCACCCGTGACATTATAGAGGAAGGCCGCCGCCATCTGGCGGAAGTCGCGTCCGCGCATTCTGGCGCTGCCCACATCCTGAAGGTCATCGAGCTGCAGGTTCTCCTGCCTGCCGGCAAAACGGTATGCCTTGATGGCCTCGGAGGTATAATAGTCGCAGAGCTCCACGTTGCCGCTGATGCGGAACGCCTCTGCCGTAATGGCGCAGTTGGCAGCATTGGCCCAGGCCGCCATCGTGGTGCATCCGGCCTGGAACATTATGGTCCACTCGACGGACGGATTGGTCACACCCTGGGAGTATGCCTCGCCGTCGCGGATGCTCAGGAAGAAGTCGACCTCGTTGCGGGCCTCATCTATGAGGTCCGGGATGCCGTTGCCGCTCTCGCGGATGCCGAGATTGTCTTCGGACAGGCGGCCACCGGTGAGGATATACGGCAGGAGGAGATCGTAGATATTGCTGACGTGGGCCAGGTGGCGGTCCCAGTCAAACGCGTCGGAGTGGCCGCCGCGGACCTCCGTATTGACAGGGCTGCCCGGCAGGCGGTGCTGCCAGAAAGCAGAGCTGAGAGCCGGCTTGAAGTGAGGCTCGTCCCATACGTCGCCGCGCAGCTTGCGCCAGTCCGGATGCCAGGGCTGGAGGTCGGTCTTGTAGACGGTGAAGCCCTTGGGGTCAACTTCGGGGATGAACTGCGGCTGGCGTGGAACCGGGCTGACCTTAGGGTCAACAGGTTCGCCGAGACGCATATAGTAATAGCCGCGCAGGCTGAAACGGTATGGCTGGAAATAGACCTCTTCGGATATGTCAAAGTCCATACTGCAGCCCACGCCGTCGACGACCAGACGGTAGCGTCCCGGAGCGGCGCCCTTGAAATCGACGTTCCAGACGTCAGAACCCGTGAGGTCCTTCCCGCCGGCCTCGAATTCGCTCGCGCTGCGGCTTTTCCAGAATTTCACGGAACCGGCCTGTCTGCTCTTGCCGGTGGCAACGTTGTAAAGAAAGACCTTGCGGCCCTCGAATGACTTGTAATCACGCTGACCGCCGTCACCAAGCCAGAGGTACAGGTCCGCAGCGTGAGTCTGTTCCCGGGGAGTGTATCCTATGATATTGACGTGGACGGCTTCTGACTGTGAATTCCAGATATCGAAGCGGACACTGGCCTCGGAGACATCTGCGCCGAGCGCATCGGGGATGCTGACTGTATATGTGCAGCCCTGTTTCATTGGCTTGGGCAGCTGCAGGAATATCCAGTGGTCAAGTTCGCTGGACAGGGTGTTGTCGGTGTTCATCGGCTTCGACTTGCGGCTGACCGACAGTGGAGCGAGGCGGCCGAAAGACTTGTCGGAGGAGCTGACCGTCCAGTTGCCGGCATCTGCGGCGCAGACGGTGTCAAGACGTTTGCCG
Source organism: Bacteroidales bacterium (assembly GCA_024401695.1). Lineage (GTDB taxonomy): Bacteria > Bacteroidota > Bacteroidia > Bacteroidales > UBA932 > Cryptobacteroides. The sequence goes on along the minus strand of JAKSKN010000016.1, from coordinate 6,129 downwards.
AAAACGAGCATCGTGTCGTCGCCTGCGGCAAAGGAGTGTCCGAGGTATGCGCTCGGGCCGGTGGCGTCGTCTCTGTAGTGGACCTCACCGTCGCGGAAACGGAGCATCAGGTAATCCTTGTCGACCACCTTTAGCTCGATGAAACGGGTGGCACCGGCCTGCAGAGGCAGGAGCAGTGCAAGAGCCAGGATGACGGGCTTGAATATGGCCTTCATCTTACTTTACCGCGTTTGGATAGTTGTACCTGACGGTGACACCGAAGTCGTTGATTGCAGAATTGAGGCCGAGCATTCCCTCTTCGGTGATACCGGTACGGGTGCCGTCAAGCATCTCGAGGGCCATCTTCCTGAGGTCCTGAACCCTTTGGAGGGTCTCAAGGTTGCCATTGTTGTAATGGCCCGGATACAACTTTTCTATGCCGTATTTCTGCATCGCGGCTTCCATCCTGGATGTAGTGCCGACCAGGGTGGAGAACGTTGTGGTCAGAAGGAGGTTGGTAGAGCCGAATGAGTCACCGCTGAAGCCATAATGGTGTGCCTTGTCGATGAATGTGGTGGAACCCGGGGTGTGGCCCGGAGTGTAGATGACTTCGATTTCACGTCCGCCAAGGTCGAACACCATTCCGTCCTGGAGGAAGCGTATCTTGCACTTTGTCATCGCAGTGGCCGCCGTGGCGTCACTCAGGCTCATTCCGAACTGGGCTACGTCGGCAGGGTTGATGTAGAGTTCCGGGAACAGGTTGATGGCCATTCCGGTATGGTCGCCGTGGACGTGGGTCGCAACCAGTGTCACAGGCTTGTCGGTAAGTGCCGCCACTGCTTTGTCGAGGTGGCGGAGCATAGTGCCGGCATCAATGAGAAGCGCCTTCTCCTCACCTTCGATGAGATAGACGGACTCGTTGTAAACCATATGGCCGTTGCCTTCCCAGGTATGCTCGTCAATCTGACGGAAGACAAGGTCTTCGTCGCGATATACGATTTTCTCGCTGTATTCCTGCCTGTAGGCCTCGGCTTCGGCGGCATTCCAGGTAATGATGGCTTCACCGTTGCGGAAATATGTATCCAGATTCGGCCTGCCGAGATTCGACGGCTCAGTCGCGGCTTCGCCACGCTCTATCTGGTCGATGAGTTCCTTCATATCGGACAGATATTGCCAGCCCTGCTCCTGACCTTCGGCATAGCCGAGCCAGTCGCGCTGCCAGTAATGTCCGCCATAGAACTTGAGCTGGTCCTTGTCAACTCCGTTTGCAGGATCCTCCACAAAAGCAACCAGATGATATACTGCGGACACATAGCTGTAGAACGCGTCGCGGTTGAAGATCCATACTCCGTGGCCCGAACCGATGGCATCGCCGCTGAAGATGATATTGTGGCCCTTGAGGTAGAATACCATAGAGCCCGCGGTGTGTCCCGGGACAGCTATGGTCTGGACCTTCATCCCGCCGAGGTCGAATTCAAAGCCTTCGTTGTAGAGAGGCCATTTCGCGGCCTCGTCCTGAGTCACGAGATTCTGGAAATCCGCCATCGGATATGCAAAAGCGACATCGGCGTCGGTGCGGTAGGCATTCCACATTCCGGTGTGGTCGCCGTGGTTGTGGGTGAAGGTTATAATGAGGTCCTTGCCCTTTGTGCGCTCGGAGATGATGCTGCGAAGCGACTCGGCGGCATTGTCGGCCCACTTGATGTTGTTTGACAGATCTATCAGGAGAGCCTTGCTGCGGCCGACCACGAGATACATATCGGAGCAGTTGTTGAAGTGAGTCTTGTTGCCCTCGGCGTCGAACGTCTCGCCGGCAGGGTTTTCGTCGTTATAGTCCTGGATATGGTAGACGTTAGGCTCTATTACCGAAACGGTGTACGGGCCCACCTGGACGTCGGAGGTGTCAACCTGATTGCAGGCGACTGCAAAAGACAGTGCCGCAGCTGCGGCGGCAAAGGCTGTGATTCTTTTCATATCGGTTATTGTCGTGGATTATCAGTTGCCGAACATATAACTGACGCCGAGCATTACGCCAAGGTTGGTACCCTTGTCTTCGCTTGTCGTGGATGCCGCAGGCTTGAGGGTCTTTGTGAAACCCTTGTCGAACCTGAGGTCCACTGCAAGGCCGTCGGTGATGAAGTATGATATCTGGAAGCCGATGCCGAAGTTGAAATCGGCCGGCTTGTATTTGTCTCCTCCGGCAGGATTCAGAGCGGCGTTGGTTACCACCTGGTTGCCCACGGCAAAGCCGAACTCCGGTCCAAGCATGAAGCGCAGCGCATCGTCGGAGCCCAGGGCGAGGCCGAAGAATACCGGTACCTGGATATACGAGATGTTGCGGGAATATTTTCCGGTCAATTCACTGTTGGTGGATACGCCCTTGCGGGTGTAGAGGGCCTCTGCCTGGAGGAAGTACATATCCGAAAGGAACAGGGTACCGGCCACACCGCCATAGAAACCGACGTTCATCACGGGTGTATCATCAATGTTGATGTTTGTCCGGGGCATCCAGTTGCCTGAGATACCACCCTTTACGCCAAAGTGAAATCCCTGGCCGAAAGCACTGGCTCCGATGAGGAGGGCAAGTGCGCAAGTGAATAAAGATTTTGCCTTCATATATCAAATACTCTTTGTTTTCAGTTCGAAACCTGCAATCAACAGGCGTTTTTTGACAAAAGTTACATATTACAAAGATAGAAGATTTGCTGAATTATTATGAACATTTTTTCCTTCTGAAAAAAATGGCTACCTTTGATAGAAGAAAACACTAAAACATAAAATGGTAAAAGAACAACAGACTCCATACGTGTCTCCTCAAGTGGAGGTCGTGGAAATCAATGTGCAGAGGGTGCTCTGCGGGAGCAATCCGAACAGCCCGGAACAATATGGAACCGACACCTGGTGATAGTTGAACCCCAAAAGAGAAAGACAATGAAAAAGACAATAATACTTGCATCAGTTGCAATCGCAACCCTCTTCGCGTTCTCTTCCTGCCAGAAGGAGAGCCTTCGGGACAACGGATCAGCAAACGGTGTCCGTACCATCACCGCTGAATTCGAGAACAACGCTACCAAGACGACCCTGAATTCTGACGGCGTGACCCCCGAGTGGAAAGGCGGTGATGAAATCCTCATCCTCAATGCAACAAACTATCAGTACGTGACCCTTTCGGACGGTGACATTACAAATAACAAGATAACGTTCACCACCTCCCTTGAAGGTACCCTCTATGCCGTCTATCCCGCGACTGCCACTTCAATGGAAAGTTGCCCTGAGGACGAAATCACCTTCACCATCCGTACAGAACAGGACGGCACCTTCGCCAGCGCCAACATCTGCGTCGCAAAGAGCACGGAAGAAGATGAGACCAACAAGGACAATCTCATCTTTCGCAACGCCACAGCGGTGTTGAAGATTACAACTCCCGCCGACGTGGTAAAAGTTGACGTTGCTGCAGCCAACCCCATCGCAGGCACAGTCACCGCAACGTTCGAAGGTAACGACGTCAAGCTTGACACCGATTCTCTGGACGGGAAGACTGTCTCCGCACTTTTTTCATCCGCCCATTCGGACAACACGTTCTATCTCGCTGCAGCTCCCGTAACCACCGGAGACGCGGCAGTCACCTGCTACACGATAGATGAACACGGTTCGGCGGAAAAGGACAGCAAGGACCTCCGGAGGAACGTCATCTATTCGATGGATCTCTCCGCTATAGAAATCGACGAGGAAGGAGGCTGCGTCGCGGCCGGAACGAAGATTACTATGGGGGATGGCAGCCAAAAGGTCGTTGAGGAATTGGAGATGGGCGATGTGATCCGTACCGTTGACCATAAGACGGGAGAAGTCTCTTCAGCCCCAGTCTGCTTTATCTGGAAGACCGAAAATGCGTCGAATGCCTTCACTCTCACGTTCGAAGACGAGGTGGAGGTCACTGTCATCGAGGAACACGGATTCTACGATAAGGATGAAAGGAAATACGCCTTTATCAATGCTCGAAATGCCAAAGACTATATCGGGCATCATTTCTACGATGCCGACAATGGCCGCTGGCTTGAATTGAAGAGTTGCAAGCTGTCAAACGAAAGCGTCGATGCATACACAATCGTAACCAGCGGGCATCTTAACCATCTGTCCAACGGTATGCTTTCTATGAGCGACGGGTCATTCAAGGTGCTTGCCAATATATTCGAGTATGATTCCCAGTTGGAGTTTGATGCCGACAAGAAGGCGGCGGACATAGAGAAGTATGGTCTGACTCCGCTCGAAAAGATTCTTGAGTATAAAGGTTTTCTCGAGGCTGACTATTATGACTACAATCTGATGTATCTTAATGTCGCAATCGGCAAGGGGCTGACCTCCTGGGACTACGTGAAAGCGCTCAGCGATTATTGCGAGGCCAACGGGATATTTTGATGGACTGAATGGGAACGGGTATGCTGCCCATCATCTCGACGTGTGCCGGAACTGATGAAGAACCTGCGAACTGGGAAAGACAGCGATTGTATCTTCATAAACACAAAAAAATCCCTACGGCAAAAACCATAGGGATATTCAAAATTATGTAAATCAATTACATAGCCTGAGCAACTGCAACGGCGACTGCAACGGTGGCGCCGACCATAGGGTTGTTGCCCATACCCATAAAGCCCATCATCTCGACGTGTGCCGGAACTGATGAAGAACCTGCGAACTGGGCGTCTGAGTGCATGCGGCCGAGGGTGTCGGTCATACCGTAGGATGCCGGACCTGCAGCCATGTTGTCCGGATGGAGGGTACGGCCGGTGCCGCCGCCGGAAGCCACTGAGAAGTAAGGCTTGCCTGCGAGTACGCGCTCCTTCTTGTAGGTACCTGCAACAGGATGCTGGAAGCGGGTAGGGTTGGTTGAGTTGCCGGTGATGGACACATCAACGTTCTCCTTCCACATAATGGCAACACCCTCACGTACGTCGTCAGAACCGTAGCAGCGAACGCCGCCGCGTACACCGTCTGAGTACTTGGTCTCAGAGAGAACCTTGACCTCACCGGTATAGTAGTCGAACTGGGTCTGTACATATGTGAAACCGTTGATGCGGCTGATAATCTTGGCTGCATCCTTGCCGAGGCCGTTGAGGATGACGCGGAGAGGCTTCTGGCGTACCTTGTTTGCCATTTCGGCAATCTTGATGGCGCCTTCAGCGGCAGCGTATGACTCGTGACCGGCGAGGAATGCGAAGCATTCGGTCTCCTCGCGGAGAAGACGTGCGGCGAGGTTGCCGTGGCCGAGGCCGACCTTGCGGTCGTCTGCCACAGAACCAGGGATGCAGAATGCCTGAAGGCCTTCGCCAATGGCTTCTGCAGCCTCTGCTGCGTTCTTCACACCCTTCTTGATAGCGATGGCGGCGCCTACTACGTAAGCCCACTTTGCATTCTCGAAGCAGATCTTCTGAGTGTCCTCACACATCTTGTAAGGGTCGATACCCTTGGCCTCGCAGATAGCCTTGGCCTCGTCGATGTCCTTGATACCGTATTTGTTGAGAGCTGCATTGATCTGATCAATACGACGCTCGTAGCTTTCGAAAAGTGCCATAGTCTCTTACTCTTTGCGTGGGTCAATATATTTAACAGCGTCATTGAAGCGGCCGTATGTGCCCTTTGCCTTCTCGATGGCCTCAGGACCGGTAGCGCCTCCCTTGAGAGCGTCCATAAGCTTACCGAGGTTCACGAACTCGTAGCCGATAACCTCATTGTTGGCGTCGAGGGCCATCTTGGTGCAGTAGCCCTCGGTCATCTCGAGGTAGCGGCTGCCCTTGGCCTTGGTGCCGTACATTGTGCCGACCTGGCTGCGGAGATTCTTGCCAAGGTCTTCGAGTGAACCGCCGATAGGGAGACCGCCCTCTGAGAAAGCGGACTGTGTGCGGCCGTAAACGATCTGAAGGAAGAGCTCGCGCATCGCGGTGTTGATTGCGTCGCAGACGAGGTCGGTGTTAAGAGCCTCGAGGAGGGTCTTGCCAGGGAGGATCTCAGAAGCCATAGCGGCTGAGTGGGTCATACCTGAGCAACCGAGGGTCTCGACGAGAGCTTCCTCGATGATACCGTCTTTAACGTTGAGTGTGAGCTTGCAGCAACCCTGCTGAGGAGCGCACCAGCCGATACCGTGGGTAAGGCCGG
>JAKSKN010000015.1 GCA_024401695.1 Bacteroidales bacterium | reverse complement strand
GATGACAATATATTGCCGGAATTGGGAATATCATTCAACAACAAGGTTCATTATTGATGGGTAAGCCTATAAAACGTTTATTTACAGTAACAGTATTGCTTCTGATTGCGATAACAGGACGTACTCAGGATGCTGAACGCAAAGATACCCTGCAGGCCGCGGTTAAGATCGAGGCTCGCCACGTGGAGAAAAGTCTGGGACGGCTGCGAACCGGGCTTGAAGGCATCCTCCTGATGGCGTCGCCGCTGGGTGAGGGCGATGCCATACACTGGGCACAGAGCCTACCGGGCGTCACTTCCGGAGCGGACGGCACAACGTCGATGTTCGTCCGCGGCGGAGGTTCCGGCAACAATCTCTTCTCCCTTGACGGAGTGCCTGTCTACGGTTACTCGCACATCCTCGGCCTTACCACCATAATTCCTTCCGAAGTCGTTCAGGGTGCTTCATTGGCTAAGGGCGGCTTCGACGGCGGCGACTGCAACTTCACCGCAGCACATCTCCGAATGGTCTCGAAAGAACCTGCATTGGCTCAAAGGACAAATTTGTCTCTCAACAATTTCCTTGTCAGCGCCGAGATGGAAGGCCCGATAGGGGACAAGCTTTCATATATAGTTTCGGCGCGCTGGTCTCCTCTGACCTATGAATACCGCGCCTTGCAGAAGCAGCTCCCCGACCTTGTGAACGGGCTGAGCAACTTTTCCACCACAGTCGGGGACGTGTACGCGAAATTAAGGTTGGAGATGGGGGCGCACAGTTCTCTGTCCGCATCAGTATTGGGAAGCATTGACCGATATAGCTTCAATATACCTGGTGAGACGTATTCGTCTGAAGTAATGAACTGGAACAACGTAGTGGGACTTCTGCGATTCCAGAGTTACTGGGACAGGACCAGGTTGGAGATTTCAGCGTCAGCAAATCTCTATGGCACCAGCCAGGAGCAGGACAAGACTTTCCGGGATATCAGGAACGTGCTTTCCTTGCGCTCCCAGTTGAATGAGTATTCCTTGTCTGGGAATCTGAAACATACACTGCAGCCTAAAGGCCTGACTCTGAGCGAAGGTATGGAAGTCCGCTTCGCTCAGTTCGCCCCGGGGCAGGTGGTGGGGAAGAATAATGTCACGCCTATAATGCTTTCGACCCTGTGGGCCCAGGCGGAGTATGCCGTCAGCGAAAGGCTGACGGTGAAGGGAGTGGCGCGCGGGCATTTGTACGGCAATCTATCAGCCGATGGTGGATGGCGTTTCGATCCGGACGGAAGTGTGTCCGCCCAGATAGGCCTGACTGACTGGCTGTCGATGGAACTGACCGGGGACAGGATGGTTCAGTACTACCATACTCTGGAGGGAATGCCTGTTGGATGGTCGCTGGATATGGTTGTTCCGTCAGGACTGGTAGTGGCTCCGGAGACATCCCTGCAGGGCAATGCAGGTTTTACAGCCAAGTTCGGTGGGCACTCCGTCTCGTTGGGAGGATTCTACAAGGCTATGGACGGGCTGATTTATTACAAGTACGCACAGTCGCTGTTCAGCGGTGCTCTGGCAGAGTGGGAGACTCAGGTTGACTTTGGCAAGGGAACTGCATTCGGCGGGGAATTTCTGTACGAATATCTCGGGAAGGACTTCTACGCGAGGCTTGCATATACGCTCTCAAGGACGGACAGGCACGGCTTCTTAGAGACTAATGACGGACAACCCTTCCACGCCCGCTTCGATCGTCCGCACGTCCTGAACGCGATGGCGCAGTGGAAGGGCTTCAGCGCCGGCTTCATCCTTCAGAGCGGCAATTGGGAGAACGGGGCTGCAGAGACGTATGATCTACACCTCCCCGGTGAGGACTGGACGGCAAAGTATTTCGCCAGCGTAAACAACTACCGGATGCCGACGGTCATTCGCCTTGACTTGGGATACCAGTTCGAGTTCAAGACGGGTAATGTAGGACATAAGGTGAATCTGGGCGTCTGCAACGTCACCAACCACTTCAACCCGTTCATGCTGTATTTCGACGGAACGACGGAAACCTGGAACGAAATCGCCATCCTTCCGATAATGCCGAACTTCAGCTGGAGAGTAACTTTCTAAACAGAATAAACAAGAAGCGTTTTGGCTATATGATAAGGATAAATGCGTGGAGATTAAAACACTGCTAAGGCTAATACCACGAAAATTTTCGACAGTACCAGAGTGTCGTAGTGTTTAGTCAATTGGTACGTTCGGGGTAATTCTTGGACTCCAGTTGGAGTCTATGATGATTTTTCTATGGATGATTGGAAACAATAAGAGCTGTCATCGCTCTTGATGGCAGCTCTCTTGAACTGTTTTCGGTCATAGATCTTTTTTGACTTGTGGGTCATGGTTCTGGAAATAACCGGATGGCCATGAGCTTCAATTTCCTCAAGTCGTGATGCTCTGCGATTTGCAATAAGGAAATCTTTCTGAGTAATTCGGAATTTATTCTGAGCCATAATCATATATTTGGGGCTGCAAAGGTAACTATTTTATTCAGATTCGGAATAAAATTTTACAAAAAATTCCATTATTTGGGAATTTTACCTATATTTGCAGTGGCTTGCAATAAATATATTACTATGCTGTATGAAAGTTAATATTGCTGATGATGACCTGAAGGAATTGATAGAAACAGGCCATAACAATAAGTATAAAAAGTACTCCAAGGATAAGAAGTTTATGGAGGGTTTGGCGAGGGCGTACAAAATTATGCTTGTCGTTGAAAAAGCAGAAGGACTAAAGGCATATAGTTATTTGCATTATGAACAACTTAGGAATAATGTTGGCTTAAGTTCCGTCAGAGTTGTCAATGGAAGAGTCGAGAGGCTTCTTTTCAGAGAAATCGAAGAAGGTATTGAAATTACTATTATAGAATTAAATAATGACCACTATGGCAACAAACATTGAGGCTCCTATCTTTATGGCTATCCATCCAGGAAGCATTCTCAAGGAGGAACTCATAGAACGTGGCATTTCCCAAAAGACTTTCGCAAAGGACATCAAGATGCAGCCTTCTCATCTTAGCGAGATTATAAAAGGGAAACGTTCTATCACAAAACCGGTAGCGGACAAACTGGAAGAAATCCTTGGAATTCCATCCATTGATTGGGTTAATCTTCAGACCAAATTTGATTACGACACTGCTCAAAACAAAGAAAGGCAAATCGCGGAGACGGCTGCACGCGATGAGCTTCAAGAATACAATAAACTGGTAGACATTAAAGTTCTGACAACCCGTCTGAACTTTAAATCCACTTTGTGTTCAGAGATTCTATCATTCATAAAAGAGTCATTTCTACTTCCTGAACCAGCAAGACTACAGGTGCAGACAGATGGACTTTTCAAGAAATCTGCAAAGGTTGGCAAAGATCCTCGTATGATTATGACCTGGATGCTTCTTGCTAAGCATTTTGCATATTCAAGCAATTTTTATGCTAATTATGAGGAATCACGTCTTGATGAATTGATCCCCCAGATTAGTTCTATCCTTCATTCAAATACAAATACCATTGAGAATCTTACACGCACATTCGCAAAGTATGGTATTCTGTTTGGTGTTGTAGAAAAAGTCGATGGCGCTTCGATTGATGGTTATTCATTTGATTATAATGGCAATCCTTGTATTGTTGTTACAACACGATATAACCGTATTGATAACCTTGCCTTCGCAGTAATGCATGAACTCGGTCATGTAAAAAATCACGATAACGAAGATAGACGCGTTAATCTTGAGGATTATGACCACGAGAGCCCGGAAGAGAAAGCTGCAAATTCCTTCGCTGCAAATGCTTTGATTCCTGATTCCGTATGGAAAAAGATTCCTGAAGTGCAGTTATATCCGGCACAGATTCAAAGGTTATACACAATGTGGGCGCAAGGTAATGGGTATAACAAATGGATTGCTTTAGGAAGAATAAGCCACGAGACAGGAATGTTTAAGTTCAGAAATGACGCATCTCGACGTATTTCATGACAGAATGAAAGTTGTTAATTAATTTGTGATATTATGTTTCAACTCGAAAAAGAAAGCACAAACGGAGAGGCCAGAATTATGCGTATTTATAGACCCGGTGCAGATGGTTCTATTAATCGAGGGATATATGAGAAAAAGTCGATTATACCGACACAACCTTTTCCTCGTGGTACTTTTGTGTTATGCTGTGATTATGCTTTAGAGAATCCAGATGGAGCACTATCATGGCTACAAGCTGCAAGGTTGTACAAAGGAGAAGAGTATGCTGAATTCTCAGGGTTTGGTGATTTTAAGAAAAAAGGAGAGGTTATTTGGAGAAAGTAACTTCAATAGCAAAAAAGATAAAAGAGATCGACAGATTTTCGCAAAAATGACTTTTTCTGCTCATATATGGATTTGACTCCGATGGAAGTCTATGTAGATTTTCTATTATTCTTCAGGGATTCGAATTCTTTCTTTCCACTCTTCAATGGAAGGGAGTTGCTCCCGAAATTTCTTAGCTTGGACCAGCACTTCAATCTGCACATCGTGAATTCTCACGACTCTTGTTTTTTCGTTTTTTATAATGCTAATATAATGAATTAATTCTTTGTTCCTGTTTCATAGCTTCGGTATCAAGTTGACCGCCTTGCGTTTCTGCTCGTCGACGATTTTGGCGTAGATCTGAGTTGTGCGGATGTTGCAGTGGCCGAGGAGTTTGGAGACGGTGTAGAGGTCGGCTCCGTAGGTCAGTGTGAGGGTTGCAAAGGTGTGGCGGCCGACGTGGAATGAGACTTTCTTGTCAATGCCCGCGTGACGGATGAGGGTTTTGAGCCGGGCATCCGCATTGCCGGGCTGGTCAGGAAGGTTGGGGAATACACGGTCGCTGTCTTTGGCTTCTCCGCGTTCCGGCAGGAAAGACAGAGCGTTCTCCGAGAGAGGTACTGCGACACTGTGTTTCGTCTTTTTCATCATCGTCTCAATCTGGTACTGGCCGTCAGCGGTCTGCTTGATTTCTCCCCAGGTCAGTTTCAATAGATCTGAGTGGCGAAGGCCGCTGAAGCAACAGAAGAGGAATGCCGGTTTGACATCATTCTTTGGCCAGTATGGCGTTTCGATGATTTTCTTGACCTCTTCAAGGGTAAGATAGCAGCGGGTTGATTCTTTTGCGTGCGGTTTGAGTTTGTGATCAATGTCTTTGCCGGGATTCTTGATGATGATGCCTTCGCGTTCAGCTTTGTTGAGGGCCACCATTACTCTTGCGAACAGAGCTTCCTTGTAAACGTCACTGAGTGGCTTCTGCACTCGCCCCTGGTCTGCCTTTCGAGTGTCGAAATCGTTGGTCTCGTGGTTGAGGTAATCAATGAAGCCGATGAGATATTCTTTGTCAACCTGATTGAAGTTAACGTTCTTGCCCTTGTAGCGGATGAGGCGTTTGATTGTGCTTTCCATCAGGGTGTGGCAGGCTTTCTGGCCAGATTTCGCGTAATCATCAGACATCCTCTGCAGATAGTCGATGAAGTTGAGTTTGCGCGTGCGGTTGAGGTCCTTGAATCCGTACACTCCATTCTGAATATCGACGATATATTGAGATTTGATGGCAGTCGCAAGTTCCATCTGAGTCTTGTTCCACTCCCTGTCTTCCTTTGATTTCCCAGGACGGAGATAGAGGTTCAGAAACTTGTATTCTCTCTGTCCACTACCGAGATAGCAATCAAGATAGATTGACTGATTCCCGTTCTTGAGAGCCTTGTATCTTATAGTCACAGGGCTTTTCTCTTTGTCTTCTTTCACTCTCATAAGCAACTAAACCTTATTAAATATAGGTAAAGATAGACAATAATTGTGGGAATACGCAATAGGATTTTGTTTACAGTTTTTCAGCAAAAACCGCATTGTATGCGTATATAATTGCGTTTTTGGCCTATTTTTGAGTAACAAAATAGTAACAAAAGTGTAGTTGAAAACGAGTTTTAAGCATAGGTAAGCATAAGTGGGCAAAAATGAAAAACGGCCTTGAAAGGCCGTAATTCAATGTTTTTGTATTTTTCGCTATGGTTGAAAATCATAGCATTGTGACATAGTCTATGAAATTGCTGTCTGCCATAATGCTGCAAATATAACGATTCTTTTCCGAAGTGCCCTAATAGTCTTAATGGACGAGGGTTTTCGGGGTAATTCTTGGACTCCAGTTGGCGTCTATGGTTTTTTCTATGGATTGTTGTATTGTGGATTGAAGAAATCTTCTTATTATTGCAAAAATAATATAGAAGCTATGGCAAAACCTATCAGAGAAACACCGGTTCTTACCGGAGAAGATGCCCTCAAGTTTGAGATGGCATCGCAGAATGTTTCGCCGGCCTCTAAGGAAGAGAAGGAGGAGGCGAAAAAAGCATATGAATTTTTCCAGTCGGTAGCAACATTTGCTTTGTGATGGAAATAAAATTCAAGCGCTTCAATCCCCAAACAGATATCATCAAGCCATTCGATTGCGGAGATTCCGATTTGAATGGCTTTTTGTTGGAATCAAATGAGAATGTCCCTACTTCAGTTTACTACACGACCGTATTGAGCATGACCTTGCTGACAAAACGATTTGGAATCGTCTTTCCAGGCAGATTCCCAATGCGAAGCGCAGACGCTCATATCCAGCCATCAAAATAGGCCGTCTTGCTGTGAGTGAAGAATATAAGGGTCATGGATTCGGCTCCAAAATTCTCGGTCTTGTGAAGCAGTGGTATTCTTCTGACAATAGAGCCGGATGCCGGTATATCACTGTTGATGCTCTTCGTTCAGCAGTGGATTTCTATCAGCAGAATCATTTCGAAAGGCTTATTTCAAGCGATGATGAGGAAGACACAGTGCTGATGTACTACGATTTGAAGCGATTCTCAGAGTAAGTTGGCTTAAATTTTCGGCACAAGGTTTCGAATCAGTCCGAAGACTGCACAAAGAAGGGCTGCAAGGCAGATTGCGACGAGCAGCAGTCAATGAAGAAAAGTCCCGCGAGGACCATCAGAAGCGGGAATGTGAGTTTGGAAATCAGCTGCAGGCCATCCGGCAGGCAACTTAGTCGTTGTCTATCACGTAGATGTCCTTTCCGTTGCGGCCGAGCTCGTTATAATCGAGTCCGTGGCCGACAATGAATTCATTCGGTATGGACATACCGACATAGTCAATCTTGTCCTGCTTTTTATAGACATCCGGTTTGAAAAGCATAGTGCAGATACGGACCTCTCCGCACCCCTTGGCAAGGAGAAGCTCCTTGAGAGCGGTTATAGTGTTGCCGGTGTCGACGACATCCTCACATATGATCACACGGCGGCCGCGCACATCAGCCGTAAGGCCGAGGATGTTGAGCACGGTACCGGTCGACTGCGTGCCCTGATAGGAAGACAGCTTGATCGACACAAGCTCACACGGGAAAGTGAACTTCTGCATCAGTTCACCTGTAAACATTATGGCGCCGTTAAGTACGCACAGCACGACCGGAATGTCTTCACAGCCTGCAAAGTCCGCATTGATCCTGTCAGCAACCGCATCGATGGCCTCATCAAGTTTTTCGGCCGGGATATAAGGCTTGAAAGTCTTGTCCCAAAGTCTGATCCTATTGTTTTCCATACGACAAAAGTACGCATAATTTGACTTAAAAACATAAAATAAAAACACGTGCGATGAATCTTTGTGTTTTTGATGAATCCTTTCGATACCTTCGCGACGTATGAGGAGTGTGATAATGTGCGTTCTCTGCCTGCTGGCCGCTGCGGACGGAGACTTCGAGAAAGCCGTTCTGGCTGTCAGCGGCGCAGCGGAAGTCGAGGATCTCGCAGAGGATGAGATGGAGCGTTACCGCACCCTTGCCGCACATCCGCTTGACCTGAATGCCGCCGGTCCAGGCAGGCTGAAGGCCTGCGGTCTCTTCTCCCCTTTCCAGATAGACGCGCTCATTGAATACAGGCAGCAGACGGGCGACATCCTGTCCTGGACAGAACTTGCACTTGTGAACGGTTTCAACGAAAAGCTGGTCACGGCGCTGAAAGAATTCGTAAAGCTTGAAAGCGGACGGCCTCCGGGACAGGCAGAACGGAACGCCGTCAGCCAGGAAATGATTCTGCGCGGCGCCGCACGGCAGACCGGTAAATCGGAACCGGAATTCAATTATGGTATCAAATATGGCCTGCAGTGGGGCGAAAGGGCTGAACTCAACTGGGCGACCAGGACCACATATGATGACGGAAATTTCAAAGCCGGGACGATCAGTGCCGCCTGGTACGGACGCGGTTGTCTGAGCAAGGTCGTCGCGGGCGACTTCAGCGCCCGTTTCGGCCAGGGCCTCACTGCTTGGACCGGATTCAGCCTTAGCGGATACACAACCGCCCAGACATTCAGGCGCAACGCATCCGGCCTGTCCCCAAATGCCTCGTTCACATCTGCGAGCAAAGGGCTCGGCATCGAGCTGCGCTTCGGAAGGTGGTGCGTCAGTGGGGCTTATTCCATCTCCGAAAGGATTCCGGTCGCGAACGTCACTCGCGTCGGAGAGACGGCCACTTTCGGCCTCACAGCCACCTCGAAGGCCGTTTCCTTCGACTGGATGATAAGCCTCGCCGGGCTCAGCCTGTACGGCGAGGCCGGATGGGACGGAGCGCCGATGGCCCTGGCGGGAGCAGTCTGGATTCCGGAATACGGCAGCAAATTCGCGGCGCTCGCAAAGTTCAAGGAAAACAAACTTACCGCCGCCTTCTGCGCCGACACGAAATATCTGGTCGCTTCAGTCCAGGCCGACCTTGACTACAACAAGATGAAGGAGACCTATAAACTCGTCATATCATCCTCACCTTCCTTTGAGTCAGGAAGCTGGACAATCGACCCGGCAATCAGGATATCTGCAAGGCTGAAGCCGCAGGATCCGTCGCCCTGGCACACCGACCTCCGGGCCGACATCGAAGCAGCAGGCGGCGTGTGGATTTCGCATCTGCGCTTCAACTGCCTGTGGTGCAAGGACTTTGCCTGTGCAGGATATCTTGAGGGAGGTTTCAAGAATGGAAAATTCGCTGTCTATGCCCGCGGCACGGTGTTTTTCGTCGACAACTGGGACGACAGGATATACGTTTACGAACGCGACGCGCCGGGATCGTTCAATGTCCCGGCGCTGTACGGGCGCGGCTTCGCCGCCTCCCTCGTGGCCGCACTCAAATTCTCCCGGCAGCACACCATCCACGCAAGGGCGGGCATCACAAGTTACCTGTGGATGCCCGCACCCAAGCCTTCACGCTTTGAGGTGAAGTTGCAGTATACCTTGAAAATCCCGAGCCTTGCTACAAGGCGGGAATCACCTTCTCCATCTGTATCCCACGAGAGCCCTTGATAAGGATGACAGCATCTTTCAGGGTATCGGCGGACAGAAAGCCGGCAAGAGCCTCTGAAGACTCGAACCACCTGAAGGCAGCCCCCTCCGCATCAAGAGCCTTGCGGAACTCTTCTCCCACGAGGAAAGCATCAATGCCCATTTCCACAAGCTTGCGGACGACCTTGACGTGCTCGGCGACGGAATTTTCGCCGAGCTCGCGCATATCGGCCAGAAGGGCGACCTTGCGCGCGGCATCCACTGTCGTGAAATTGTCAAGCGCCGCCGCCATCGAGGACGGATTGGCATTATATGCATCCACAATCAGGATATTCCTGCCGGTACGCGTCATCTGCGAGCGGTTGTTTGTCGGCACGAATGATTCGACCGCGGCAATCGCATCTGCGCGGCTGACCCCGAAGTACTCACCCACTGCTATTGCGGCAAGCACATTGGTGGCATTATAGGCTCCGACCAGGCTGGTGTTGATCACGTCCCCGCCAAGCCTGATCCTCAAGAACGGATTCTCCGGGGTTGACGGCAGCACCTCCGCTCCCTGGTATTTCACTCCATATTCAAAGAAATGGCACGGGAGCCCGGCCGACATTTCCCGGAGGTCAGCGTCATCGGCATTCAGGAAGATAAGGGATCCAGGATGTGCACCAAGCCACTTGTAGAGCTCTCCCTTGGCCTTCTTGACGCCTTCGAAAGAGCCGAAGCCGAGGAGATGCGCCTTGCCCACGTTGGTGATCAGGCCATAGTCGGGCTGACTTACCTTCACAAGCTTGGCTATGTCGTCAGGGTGGTTCGCGCCCATTTCAATGACCGCGATCTCCGTTTCGTCAGGGACAATCTTCAGTATTGACAGAGGCACTCCGATATCGTTGTTAAGGTTGCCTTCGGTCGCTGACACCTTGAATTTCCTGGCAAGGACGACAGAAATGAGATTCTTTGTGGTGGTCTTGCCATTGGTACCGGTAAGCCCCACGACAGGGAATTTCAGATTGGAGCGGTGCTCCATCGCAAGATATTTCAGTGAAGTGAACGGATCGGAGACCCTGATCAGCCTCTTGTCGAACGGGATGTCGGCGTCTTCGTTTACGACAGCCCATGCAGCGCCGAGTTCCAGCGCCTTCACGGCATAGTCGTTACCGTCGAAATTGTCTCCCCTCAGGGCAAAGAATATCTCACCGCCCTTGATTGCGCGGCTGTCGGTAGTGACCTTGAAGCCACATTCCACATATTTTGAATATAAGTCCGTCATTTTGTTCCAGTGCTGCCAAAGCCGCCCTCTCCGCGCCCGGATGCGGCAAGTTCTTCAACTTCTTCCCACTCGATGACCTCGTGCCTTGCGAGGACGAGCTGTGCGACGCGTTCACCGTTCTCGATGACAAAATCCTCATTTGAAAGGTTGACGAGGATAACGCACACCTCACCGCGATAATCGGCGTCTATCGTGCCCGGAGCATTCAGCACGGTGATGCCCTTCTTCGCGGCCAGTCCGCTGCGAGGACGCACCTGCACTTCGTACCCTGCAGGTATTTCAAGATAGAGCCCGGTATGCACCATAGCTCTGCAGAGAGGTTTGAGAACGACAGGTTCGCTGATGGAAGCGCGGACATCCATACCCGCCGCAAACTCTGTCGCATAGGCCGGAAGCGCGGTCCCGGACTTGTTGATCACTTTGACTTTCATTTTATTTTGGTGCTAGTCTGTACAAAACCGCCGCTATTATCGTATATACGACATTAGGCAGCCATAGTGCTATTCCCGGCGGCAGCGTCCCGGTATAGACGAACATCTCGCTGAAACGCAGGAAGAGGATGTAGAGGAAGGCCAGGCCTATTCCGATGGCAATGTTCCATCCTATGCCGCCCCTCTTCTTCCTGGACGTCAGTGCAACCGCCATTATGGTCAGGATGAACGCGGAGAACGGAAGCGTCCATCGCCTGGTCCTCTCGATCTGGGCATACATCACGCCCTCATCGCCGCGCAGCTTCTGAACTGCAATGAGTTCATTGAGCTTCTTTGCGGGAAGGGTTTCGACCGTCTTTTCGTTCCGGAAGAAATCCTCGATCGTGAGCGCGATGGTCGTATCCTTCACTTCGCCGCTCGTGACATAATCTTCAAGTCCGTCGGTATAGTCCCTGATGAAATAGTCCTTGAGCTTCCACGACCTGGAAGTGCTGTCCCATACGGCAGCGTCGGCCGTCAGTTTGCTCACGATCCTGTTCCCTTCAACGGACTCGAGGGTGAAATGCCGGGCCGTGTTGTTCCAGGATGTGAAATAGTCGATGTAGACGAATTGTCCGGGGGCTATCTGATAATGTATGTTCGAATCCTTGTACTCGTTGTGGTGCTTGACATATTTCGCCTCGAAGTCTATTCGCGTGGCATTGGCCCGCGGGATGACATAGAGGTTCAGGACAAGCGACAGAAGCGCTATGAGGGCGGCGGAGACCAGATATGGCACCATCATCCTGCGATAGCTGATGCCGCCTGAAAGGATGGCGATAATCTCGGTGTTCGCAGCCATCCTGGATGTGAAGAAAATGACCGTGATGAACACGAACAGAGGCGAGAACATATTGATGAAGTAAGGGATGAAATTGACGTAATAGTCGAAGACTATGGCCTTGAGGGAGGCCTCATTCTTCACGAAATCATCAATTTTCTCGGAGAGGTCGAAGATTATGACGATGCCGATGATGAGCAGCATCGATATCAGGAAGGCAACGATGAACTTCTTGGCAATGTACTTGTCAATTATCTTCGGTCTCCACCTGATCATAGCCTGGATGTGATTTTAGGCATTACTGAGTCTTTCCAGGCTTTGAAATCCCCGGCCTGGATATGTGAGCGCGCCTGACGGACAAGGTCAAGGTAGAAGGCCAGGTTGTGCTCGCTTGCAAGCATTGCGGCAAACATCTCCCCCGCCACGAACAGGTGATGGAGATACGCCTTGGAATACGTATGGTCAACGAACGATGCGCCCGCAGGATCGATTTCAGAGAAATCCTGCGCCCATTTCGCATTGCGCATATTCATCACACCGTTCCAGGTAAAGAGCATACCGTTGCGGCCGTTTCTGGTAGGCATCACGCAGTCGAACATATCGATGCCGCGGGATATCGCCTCAAGTATGTTGGCAGGAGTGCCCACGCCCATCAGGTAGCGTGCCCTGTCCTGAGGGATCAGAGGGCATACCGTCTCTATCATTTCGTACATCACCTCGGCAGGTTCGCCCACCGCCAGACCGCCGATCGCGATTCCGACTTCGGAGAACTGAAGCGCGTGTTCGGTTGCCTCGGCACGCATATCCGGGAAAGTGCAACCCTGAATTATCGGGAAGAATGTCTGCCGGTAATCATACACCGGATCGGTCTCCCTGAAATGCTTCGCAAAGCGCTCAAGCCAGCTTTTGGTCAGGTCCAGGCTCTTGCGTGCATAGATGCGGTCTGCGTCACCCGGGCAGCATTCATCCAGCGCCATACAGATGTCGGCGCCGATTATTCGCTGGGTCTCGACGTTGTTCTCGGCAGTGAACTGATGACGGGAGCCGTCTATGTGGCTCTGGAAGGTGCAGCCTTCAGGCGTCAGCTTGCGTATCGGGCTGAGAGAGAAGACCTGGAAGCCGCCGCTGTCGGTGAGGATGGGACGGTCCCAGTTCTCAAACTTGTGCAGACCGCCCGCAGCCTTGAGCGTCTCGAGCCCCGGGCGGAGGTAAAGGTGATATGTGTTGCCGAGGATGATTTCGGCCTTGATATCTTCTTTCAGGTCCCTGTGGTACACGCCCTTGACCGAGCCCACCGTGCCTACCGGCATGAAGATGGGGGTCCGGATGCTGCCGTGGTCCGTTTCCAGGACACCGCATCTGGCGCTTGAGGCGGGATCTGAAGCTGTCTTCGTAAATTTCATCTTTCAAATATACGGAGAATCGACGAAAAACTTGTAATTTTGTTGACGTAACGAAAACCAAAACACACTACATAATGAAGAATAGCAACATCTCACTCAAGCTCATCGTGATGAACTTCCTCGAGTTCGCGGTCTGGGGCGCATATCTCACCTCTCTCGGACGCTATCTCGGGCAGATCGGCATGGGCCCTCAGATCAAATGGTTCTATGCGATGCAGGGCATCGTGTCGATATTTATGCCGGCCCTTATGGGCATCGTAGCCGACCGCCACATACAGGCGCAGAAGGTTCTTTCCCTGTGCCAGGGCCTCGCCGGCGCGTTCATGATAGGCGCCGGGCTTTACTGCCACAATGCCGGAGCCGCGCTTGAGTTCGCGCCGCTCTTCCTGCTGTACAGCCTGAGCGTAGCCTTCTTCATGCCTACGATAGCGCTCTCCAACTCTGTTGCCTACAACGCACTTGAACTTGCAGGCAAGGACACAGTGAAGAGCTTCCCTCCGATCAGAGTGTTCGGCACCATCGGTTTCATCTGCAGTATGCTTCTCACCAACTTCCTCAAGATTGACGGTGTGGCGATGCAGGATTCCTACACGCAGCTCATTTCATCCGGCATCCTCGGTCTCGTCCTCTGCGGATATGCCCTCACCCTGCCGGTTTGTCCTACCAAGAAGGGTCAGGCCGGGCAGAGCATTGCCGAATCCCTCGGCCTCAAGGCCTTCGCCCTGTTCAAGGACCCGCAGTTCGCAGTATTCTTCATCTTCTCGATGCTCCTCGGCGCATCACTGCAAATCACCAACGGCTACGCCAACACCTTCCTCGGTTCATTCGGTGAGAATCCGGCCTTCGCCGACACGTTCGCCGTAAAGAACTCCAATGCGCTCATTTCACTTTCCCAGATATCCGAGACCCTGTGCATACTTCTCATTCCATTCTGTATGAAGAAATTCGGCATCAAGAAGGTTATGCTTATCGCAATGTTCGCCTGGGTGTTCCGCTTTGCCTTCTTCGGCCTCGGAACCCCTGATATGCCGGGCGTGCTCCTCTTCGTCCTCAGCTGCATCGTCTACGGTGTCGCCTTCGACTTCTTCAACATATCAGGTTCGCTCTATGTAAATGAGAATGCCGGCAAGGAGATACGCTCCTCTGCCCAGGGCCTTTTCATGCTTATGACGAACGGTCTCGGTGCCACCATCGGCACACTCGCTGCCGGTGCGGTCGTCGACGCCTGCGTCTACAACGCAACTGCCCCGAGCTGGCCAAAGGCCTGGTTCATCTTCGCCGCCTACGCCTTCGTCGTCGGCATCGCCTTCATGATACTCTTCAAAGAGCCCGCCAGAAAGCGGGCTTGATGAAGAATACTGTATCTTATTTCTGCCGGAATGAATCGGGGATACGCAATTGGGCTGCCCGCCTAAGAAAGCTTGTTGTAGGCAACCTTTCCGACAAGAGTTTTTGGAAGATCGTCACGGACCTCGATTTCATACGGCAACGCGTATTTGGCGATGTGCCGGCGGCAATGTTCCATAATATCCTCTCGCACCTCAGGAGTGTCCTTGACGCCTTCATTCAGAACAACGAAAGCCTTGACTTTCTGCATCTTATATGGATCGGGGACACCGATGACGCAACTCATTCTCACTGATGGGTGAGCGTCGATGACGTTTTCCAGCTGGGACGGATAAACATTGTATCCGTTCGTGATTATCATCCTCTTGATTCTCTGGCGGAAGTAGATGAAACCTTCTTCATCCATAGACCCGAGGTCGCCGGTATGCAGCCAGATATTGCCATCCGCGTGGAGGCGGAGCGTATTTGCGTTCTCCTCCTCGTGGTTGATATAGCCTAACATCACGGATGGGCCGCAGAGGCAGATCTCGCCTTCGGTGTTGTAAGGCACTTCCTCATTTGTACCAACATCGCAGATCATAAAGTAGGTGTCCGGATATGGGATACCGATACTGCCTTCCTTCTCTTTGTCATACGGGGTAAGGCAGCTCGCGGTGACACACTCAGTTGTACCGTAACCCTCTCGGATACGGACCTTTGCGTTGTGCTCGGCAAGGAAGGCGTCGAACTTCTTCTTCAGCTCGATTGAAAGTGAGTCGCCTCCGGAAAATACGCCTTTCAGGCAGGAGAGATCAACTCCGTCCAGGTAGGTATTGCGCGCAATCGCCTCAAACAAAGTCGGCACACCGGCAATGAAATTCGGGCGGTTGGCCTTGATAAGCTGAGCATAGCTCTTTACATTGAAGCGGGGTACGAGTATGGATGTACCTCCTGCCACCATCATAGTGTGGATGCAGACTCCCAAGCCGAAACCGTGGAATATCGGCATTGCCGCAAGCATCTTGGAATGCCGTATCTCTTCGTGGCTCATCACGGCAGTCTGGAGAGCAAGGGCATTGAAATTGCGGTCTGACAGCCTTATTCCCTTGGTGGTCCCTGTGGTTCCGCCTGAGAACAGCACTACGGCTTCGGTGTTGATATCCTTGTCTTTTGCGATATACTCTCCGGAAATCGGCTGGGCCGCATATTTCAGGAAGTCCTTCCAGCAGATTGCGATTCCGTCATTGTGCAGCTTGCTGAACTTGCGCTCCTGCAGCAATTTCATTGCCAACGACTTGATAAGAGGCAACTCATCAGATACCTTGGCTATGATAAGCTTTTTGACCGGCCTTTTGGCCATTACGCTTTGGAATTTGTCATAAAACTGATCCAGGGTTATCGCTATGTCGCAATCGGCTTCGTTGAGATAGAAGACAATTTCTTCAATTGCAGACAGCGGATGTATCATAACCGAGGTGGCTCCGATTCTGTTCAGTCCGTACAGGCAATAGATGGCCTGTGGTACATTAGGCATACAGATTAGCACTCTCGTCCCGGCACGGACGCCAAAGTTGTAGAATGCCTTTGCGGTAGATTCAATGTTCGAGGAAAGTTCCCTATAGGAAATTTTTCTGCCCATAAATGAAAGGGCTGTGAATTCAGGGTCTGCTGCAGCAGTGTCAAGTACGGTTTCGCTTATTGATTTCTCACTGTAGTGCAAGTGGAAAGGAAGGTCACCATAGCTGCTGACCCAAGGGGATTTAGGTATATTCATTGTCTTGATTTAGTCTATTTCAACAGGCTCTTTTACATCTTTGTCCAGCAGTTCGGGATTCTGAAGCAGATGTTTCAGCAAACGTACACTCTTTGCGAAGTAAAAACCGTCAGCGATTCTTTCGTCTATTGTCAGGGCGAGTTTTATCGTATCCTTGACCTCGGTAGTGCCGTCATCGTTGACGATAAGGCGTTTCTTCATCTCACTTATTGCGATGAAGAAGGAATTGGTCCCCCAGTTGAAGATGTGGTGATAGTCGGCATTCATCTTGATGCTGCCGAGATTTGAAATGAACACCGTACAATAGCAGGGATCATCAAGTTGGAGACTTGCAGGGTAACGTCCCCAACGCTCGAGGAGTCTCAACGCCCAGAAAGCGATGCCAAGCACAAATTCCGGGAGATGTTTGAAGAAATCCATCGACTGAGAAGACTTGTCTATCTCTTTCCTGACGCGAACCTTCGTTACGAAATTTTCAAGGTAGGCGTGCATCTGCTCAATTGGAGAAGATCCTTCGGGATCCAGTATCCATTTAGCGCAAGATTCTTCGGAACGGTCATCGAAGGTCCTCTTCACCACAAAGGCGGTCTGGATTTCCCTCCTCTGGTAGAATCTGCGGCCTGATATGAAATAATTCATCTTCGGACGAAGATAGATTGTCTTGGCGACCGCAGCGGTGATGACCTGAAACCAACTGTATTTGTATGAAGGATTCTGTGCATTCTTCCTCTCTACATATTCCTTGATTCTTGCAATGTCAATGACTTCCGTGAGCACGGCTTCATTGTTTGTTCTTCCCGGAACGAGGTAAGGCATTATGATATGGAAGCCATCCAGATCTTTCAGGTAAATACGGTCTGAACGGTCTCTCCTATCTTTTTTCCGAATAGTCTCCATAGAGGATGATTTGATTAATAACCTTCAAAGATATAAAATATTGTGAACATTGCTATTATAGGAAAGATAAAAAAATAAGTTGGTAAAGATTTATGAGCGATTGTTAAGACCGTTCTGAGCAAGTTGCTATAACTCAATAAAATAAACGAAATGACCCCAACGAAATTCAGAGGGGTCATTTCGCGTAATTATTGTTATATCAGTTACTTCCACAGAACATTATCTTTGACTCCCAAGGAGGCGAGCAGCCTCGCCGTGGAGCCGCAGCCATCTACGAAGAAAGCGACCAATAATCACATATTAGTCGCCTTCTTTTTGTTGGGAACCTTGGTCCTGCTTATTTCCTGCGGTGAGATTTCTTCTTGCGGGAAGCGGCGACGCGTGAGCGGACGATGAGGAAAATCAGCACCGCCACTACTGCTGCGATGACAATAACGGTGGTTGCGTTGGCATTGCTGCCCTTCACGCGGCTCCACATCGCAATGAGTTTCTCGGTATCCTGGCCCCAATCGTGCTCCATAGCACTGCGGTTGACATCCTCGATATCCGGATAGAGGACCGGATTTATGCGTACGGAATCAGCTTCGGCGCCAAAGAAGTATGAGACATCAATAGGGTCGAATGAATCGTCAGTGAAATAATCAAGCACTTCCTGTCCGCCGATACAGGAAACATAGCCGATCTCATCGGCATTGCGGATGGCAATGTCCTGACGGCTGAGGAAATTGATCCAATAATTGGCCGCCTTGGTATTCCTGGCATATTTCGGGATCACCCATCCGTCAAAGAAAATGGTGAATCCTTCCTTCGGTGTGGCGAAACGGAGATCGACACCGACTTCAGCGGCCTCCTCGATGGCCCACTCGGAGTCACCGCTCCAGTTCACATTGACCCAGCCGCGCTCCATTATCATCTGCTCCTTGCCGAAGTCGGCTTCCCAGCCCGCAATGTACTGCTTTGCATCATTGAGCCATCCCTCCACCTTTGCAAGCGACTCGTCAGAAGAGTCAAGCATAAGGCCGTCGGCTGTGACGGTGCCGTTGAGAAGGTCGTCCTGACGTACGCAGAAAAGGATCTGCGAGCTCACGTCTCGGGCGGAGTCCTTGATGAATATCTTGCCTGCAAACTTCGGGTTATGAAGAATCTCCCAGGTTGAAGCCTCTTCATCGGTGACATACTTGGCATTGTAGAGAATGCCTGTCGTTCCCCACATATACCCGACCGCATAGTCGTTGGCATTCTTTCCATTGCCGGCAATCTTGTCGAAATAGCCCTTTATGAAAGGTGAAACGTTGGCGGCTATGTAGTTCGGAGTATCTCCGAAAACGGTAGTATCGATAGGAAGGAGCAGATCCTGCTGGAGCATACGCTCGATAATGTAGTCTGAAGGACAGACGACATCGTAGTCCTCGTGGCCTTTCTCAATCTTGGAAAGCATGGTCTCGAGCACGTCGAATGTCTGATAGATGACGTGGACCTCTTCTCCTGTCTGTTCCAGATACCACTGTTCGAACTCTTCGATAAGGGTCTCATCGATGTAGGTTGACCAGTTGTAGACCTTCAGTTCCTTGCTGCGGTCAGTACTACAGCCTGCCAGAATAAGCGCGGCTGTTAAAATACCTGCGAACTTTTTCATTTTTCTCTGCTTTCTTTTTTGCTTTGACCTGCCTGATATTGATGACAAGCAGGAGTATTAGTACCAATAGGAAAATCAATGTCATGAGAGGCCTCAGTTCAGGGGTCAGACCGCCCTTTCTCGCATCCGTATAGATATAGGTAGAAAGGGTGTCCAGGCCTATGGTGCCTCTCGTGAAGAATGTCACGGCAAAGTCGTCGAGCGACATCGTGAATGCCAGGATGAGTCCGGAGACCATTCCGGGGCGAAGCTGCGGAATCAGCACCTTGCGCAACGCCTGCGACGGGGTCGCCCCAAGGTCGAGCGCAGCTTCGTAGATATTCGGATTCATTTGCGAGAGCTTCGGCATAACGCTGAGCACGACGTATGGCGTGCAGAACGTGATGTGTGCCAGAATCACAGACACATAGCCCTGGGTGAAATGAAGGAAGACGAAGAGCAGGAACAGGGATACACCGGTGATGACATCAGGATTGATCATCGGGATGCTGTTAAGGAATGTCATCGCCTGCTTCTTCCGTCCCTTGAGGTTGAAAATGCCTATGGCTGCTATGGTGCCGAGTATCATTGAAACCACAGAGGCGACAAGCGCGATGAGCAGCGTGTTCTCAATGGCGGAAAGCAGTGAACCGCTTCCGGAGCCGCCCCCTGCAAACAGATTTTCATACAACCTTGTGGAGAATCCAGTCCAGCTGCCGAGAACTTTTGATTCAGTGAATGAGAACACCGCGATCAGAATCAGCGGAGAGTAGAGAAGAATCAGCAGGACCCATATATATGCCTGTGCAAAAAATCTTTTCATACCTTATATAAGCCCTCCCGCAGCCTCTTTATCGTCATTGCCCGCAAGCAGCGACGTGATTCCGATGATGATGAGCATTATGAACGCCAGAGCCGCTCCATAGTTCCACATCGAAGAGTTGATGTTTTCCTGAATGATGGAACCGAACAGCTTAATCTTGCTGTTTGTAAGGAACTCGGAAATGGCGAAGGTGCTTACCGTAGGCATGAACACCATCATCACTCCGCTTATGATACCCGGCTTTGAAATCGGCACCGTAATCTTCCAGAACACCTGCCAAGGGGTTGCCCCAAGGTCCTGGGCCGCCTCCGAATATGACTTGTCCATCTTTTCAAGTACATTGTAGATAGGATAAATCATAAAAGGCAGATAGTCATAGACCATACCGAATATGAGCGTGCCCTTCCCCAGCGGGATGCCGAACATATTGAACAGCTCCGCCGTGGCCAGGGTGCGCATAAGCGCATTGATCCACATCGGAAGGATGAACAGTATGATAGTGACCGCACTGCGGTTGAGCTTCTTGTTGGCAAGTATCCACGCTGCCGGATAGCCGAGCAGTATGCAGATGAGAGTGTTCTCGATGGCAATTTCGATGGATACGGCAAAAGTGCTCAGCGCATCGCCGTCACTGAAGAACCGCAGTATGTTCGAGAAAGTGAACCGGCCGCCGGCGTCCTGAAAGGCATAAATCGCTACAAGCAGCAGCGGCAGGACAACGAATATTACCAGAAATACCAGGTAAGGGATGCTCCAGGTGCTTCTCTTAGTCATTTCGCTTGCGTATCTTGATGTCCTTGGCCTTGATATTTATACCCACCAGGTCACCTTTGTCCCAGATGTCGTCGGTATCAACATATACGTGAGTTCCGTCATCCGCTACAACGGTAAGATGATAGTGGTTGCCCTTGTAGAGAATAAAATGCACTTCTGCGCCTACGACTCCGTCTTCCTGATGATCCTGAAGGTCAACCGCGCGGAATGAGAATTCTGCTGTCACGGCGTCCCCGGCACTTATTCCTGCGACCGGAGAGCATTCAAACGACTCACCGAAAAGCTCGACGTGAGTCTCGTCAACCATATAAGTGTCAAAGGAATTGCAGATGCGTTCCTTGCGCATCACCTGAATGTTGCCCGGCTGAATCATCATTCCGACCCTCTCGCCCACTTCGTACTTGCGATAGTTCTGGATCATCAGCTCGTAGCCCTCATCGGTATTCACGAATATCTGGTTGAACACTCCCTTGAAAGTGCAGGACGTCACCGTGCCAAAGAACACAGCCTTGCTCTGGTCCCTGCGGATTTCGATGTCTTCCGGACGCATAACCACATCCACAAGCACATTCTCACCGAAGCCCTCGTCCACACATTCGAACTCGTTTCCTATGAATTCGACCTTGCGGTCGCATATCATCCGGCCGTCAAGAATATTGGACTCGCCGATAAAATCGGCCACGAAGGCATTCTGGGGCTCATTGTAAACGTCAGTAGGTGTGCCTATCTGAAGGATGCGTCCTTCGTTGAAGACGGCAATGGTATCAGACAGCGTCATCGCCTCCTCCTGATCGTGAGTGACATATATGAAGGTGATTCCGAGCTTGCGGTGCATTTCCTTGAGCTCGATCTGCATATCCTTGCGCATCTTGAGGTCAAGGGCGGCGAGAGGCTCGTCCAGGAGAAGCACCTTCGGCTGGTTTACAAGTGCGCGGGCAATGGCCACGCGCTGTTGCTGACCTCCGGAGAGGGAATCAACCGCACGGTCCTCATAGTCGGACATGCTGACCAGCTTGAGCATCTTCTTCACGCGCTTGTCAATCTCGGCTCTTGGCACGCCTGCCAATTTGAGGCCGAAGGCGATATTCTCGTAAACGTCGAGATGAGGGAACAGCGCATATCGCTGGAAAACGGTGTTCAGCGGACGCTTGTAAGGAGGGATGCCGGAAATATCCTTGCCGTCCATCAGGATTGTACCCGAGTCCGGAGCAATGAATCCGGCGATCTGACGGAGAAGCGTGGTTTTGCCACAGCCCGACGGGCCGAGCAGGGTTACGAATTCTCCCTTGCGTATTTTCAGGTTGATGTCTTCCAGAACCTTGATGCCGTCAAATGACTTGCAGAGGTTCTGGATCTCGATGATGTATTCGGAAGCGGCCATTTCCCCTACCAGCATTTGATACGGATGTCATACCGCGCACCTACTGTAAGCGAAGGCACCTTCTCGCTTATGAAATATGTGAATCCGGCGTGGAGACGGAGGTCCTGGCTGTCCTTGAGCGGATAGAATTGCGCAACGACACCCAGCCTGGACTCAAGATCCGCTTCAAAAGCCTTGTAGAATATGCCGTGAAGAGCTATGTCAAAACGATCCGACGGAGCGTATGTGAATACGCCGCGGAACTGATTGAAGCTGGAATATTCGCTCTGCCACTCGCTCTTCACGAACGAGCCCGTCCAATCAAGGACAAAGTTGAATTCATCTGAGAAGTTGAACTTGTTGCCCAATGAGACAATGTTCTGGAATGCACCGTTGCTCTTGTCGAACTGGAAGGCTGAGTAACTCCAGATCGGCTCGAACCAGCCATATTCACCGCGCCACTGGAATGAATACGCCCAGAGTCCGCTTGCGAACGGGTGCTCGCCATACGGCGAAGATGTCATCTGGAGGGAGAATGTGGTGGCGTCGGCAACGGTATATGCCACCTTGGCGCCCCACTGGTATGCCGCCACGGCGTCCCAGAACGGAGTGGTAAGGTCGAAATGGACATCCCAGTCCCAATCCTCATATTCGAAACCGAGGGTGCTCAGGCAGTCCTTGCCAAGAGTGAACGCCCAGTTGCCGAAGGTGAGGTCCACCTTGCAGTAGTCGATCCAGTTGGTGCAATCGGAATAGCCCAGGTATTTGTATGGCCAGGCATAGTTGAATTCATCGGAAGCCGGCACATTCAAGGAAGAAATCCAGTGATTGGCCAGTGTCCAGGAAAAATGCTCTCCGACGGAGCCTTCAAAAAGGGTGTAAACTGAAGAATTGCCGTGGGTGAAACCCAACTTTGAATCCTCTGAAGAATAATAAGGATTTAAATCCAGACGTGGGATGATGCTCACCTCGGCATAACTACCGAGGTTCTCAGCCTCTTGCGAATGCGCAAGGAAGCATAGCAGCATGGCTGCGGACAATGATAGTATTTTCTTCATTTCTAACCATAAAAAGGGGTTTAGTTGAACTTGGGCGCAAATATAAGCAAAAAAATAAGTAAATTTGCAAGCCAATAACCAACACTGAAACTTTATGTTCAATTTCGATGAAATCATCGACCGCAAGGGCACAGACTGCATAAAATACGATTCACTTCTCAATACATACGGACGCGATGACCTCGGTTCATTCTGGATTGCCGATATGGATTTCCGGACACCGGGATTCATCACCGACGCGATCAAGAAACGTCTGGAACATCCGATCTTCGGCTATCCCTGCGTCCCCGACGACTATTATCGGATAATTTCGGGATGGGTCGGATCGACTCACGGATGGCAGGTTGACAGCGATCACATCCGCTACATTCCGGGGATAGTCAAGGGCATCGCATTCGCAGAACGCTGTTTCCTGCATCCGGGCGACAAGGTCGTCATCCAGCCTCCCGTATACCACCCGTTCCGCAACACCACCCTCGCCTGTGGCTTTGAGGTCGTCGAAAATCCCATGCTCCCTGTCTATGACAGCGAAGGCTACCTTACCGGCTACGAAGTCGACTTCGCCGGACTGGAGCACATCTGTGCGGACCCTACCGTAAAAATGATGATTCTCGCCAACCCCCACAACCCGTGCGGAATCGCCTGGGATGCCGCAACCCTGCAGGGCATCGCCGAAATCACCCGCCGGAACGGCGTGCTTGTGATCTCCGACGAGATCCACGGCGAGATGGTGCTGGACGGCAACCTGCACATCCCTTTCGCATCCGTTTCAAAGGATGCCGCCGCCAACTCCATCGTCTTCATGGCTCCGTCCAAGACCTTCAACATAGCCGGCATAGTAAGTTCATACTGCATCATAGAAGACGCAGGCATACGCGATCGTTTCTTCAACTACATCGCATCCTGCGAAATAGACTTTCCATCCATCTTCTCGATCGTAGCCACCAGGGCGGCCTATACCAGGGGCGGACAGTGGAGGCAGGAGATGCTGGAATATGTCAGTGGCAACATCGACTTCGTCGACTCCTGGCTGCGCGGGCACGTGAAAGGCATTCGCGCGGTACGTCCACAGGCGTCTTTCCTGATCTGGCTGGACTGCCGCAAGCTTGGCCTAAGCCACGACGGGCTCATAGATCTGTTCGTGAACAAGGCGCATCTTGCGCTCAATGACGGGGCAATGTTCGGTGCCGAAGGAGACGGATTCATGCGCCTCAACGTCGGTTGTCCGAGAAGTATGCTCAAAGCTGCTCTTGAGAGTCTCGAGAAAGCTCTTTAGCCTCGTTTTCCTTCCTCTTTCTGTACAGCTGCCAGGTGTTGTAGCAGTTGTGCCAGATGCTGTAGAAGCCGCAGGCCACGGATGTGACCGGATCGAAGAATGTATATCCCGTCCAGATGCCGAAAACGGTATTCTTCTGACCCAGTGCCTGGCCGGCGGATATCTTGCACCCATATTTCGCACCTATGCGCTTCCCTATCCAGAACTGGAAGGCGCAGCAGAGGAGCGAGGCCAGTGCTATCTCCACAAGAACCGACGTGCCGCTCTGTGCGTTCAGCAGCGCACGGGTGCTCATTGCGATGGCCAGAGCCAGCGACACTGCCCAGATATAGAATGATATGTGGGTGTATTTCAGAAGCCGGGAATGGAACTTCGGCATCAGGTAACGGACTATCCAGGAGGCGATGCAAGGCATTATGAGAAGAGGGAAAACCTTTGCGAGGATGCGGCTGAACGCCATTCCGAATGACATTTCACCTGAAGGATACAGCAGCGGCACCATCAGAGGCACGAGCAGGGCGACCATAATGTTGATGATGACCGTGTATGTCACGACGCCGGCCATATTGCCTCCGAGCTTGCCGGTGACCACAGCACAGGCGGTGGCGGTCGGGCAGATGAGGCAGATCATCGCAGATTCCAGCGGGATCCTGTGTGCAAGCACCCACCCGCCTGCAGCTCCGCCGGAACGCAAAGCCCAGAGTTCAAGGAGCGCCAGACCCGCAAAGGATGCTCCCTGAACCAGCAGAAGCCGTGCCTGCCATTTATGCGGACGCATCTGATGAGGTTCGATCTTGCAAAAACTCAGGAAGAGCATACAGAAAAGGAGCACCGGCTGCAGGGTCTTTGCAAAGGATTCAAGGAACGGGCCTGCGGAATGGATGCAGGGGATGGAATGGTATATAAGGTACATCCCGGCGCCGGTCACCATACCGATGATCAGCATCCAGTCCTTGACCAGTTTTTTGAACGTGTACCTGTATTCACTCATTCGCGCCGCAAAATTAGCACTTTTTAAGTTTTTTTATTTACATTTGTCAGGTTAGTTACGCGCTGAACGCGCAAAAGGTTAGTTAGCATGACTTGTAAGAACATTCTCGAGGCAATAGGCAATACGCCGATGGTGCGTATCAACAAGCTGAATCCGAATCCAAACGTCAAGATTTTCGCCAAGCTGGAGGGCTTCAACCCTACCGGCAGCATCAAGGACCGCATTGCCCTCGCAATGGTCGAGCAGGCCGAAAAGGAAGGCAAGCTCTATCCCGGCAAGACCATAATCGAACCGACCTCCGGCAACACCGGCATCGGTCTGGCGATTGCCGGCATAGTCAAGGGCTACCCGGTTGAGATCGTAATGAGTTCGGCCGTCTCCATCGAGCGCCGCAAGATCATACGCGCCTATGGCGGGAAAGTCATCCTGACCCCTGCCGACCAGGGCACCGACGGCGCCATCCGCCTGGCACACAAGATGGTTGACGAGAATCCTGAAAAATATTTCATGCCTGACCAGTATTCCAATGCCAGCAACTATATGGCCCACTACAAGAACACGGCCATCGAGATCTGGCAGCAGATGAACGGCAAGATCGACTATCTCGTAGGCGCAATCGGCACCTCAGGCACTCTGATGGGACTCACCAAGTTCCTCAAGATAATGAATCCCGACATCAGGATCGTGTGCGCGCAGCCTATCCGCGGCCACTACATCCAGGGCCTCAAGAATATGCAGGATGCCATCGTCCCGGAAATATACAACCCCGACATAATCGACTGCCAGGAGATGATCGAGAGCGAGGAGGCCATCGAAATGGCCCGCCAGATCATCGCCAAGGAAGGAATCTTTGCCGGGATGTCCAGCGGAGCCGCCCTTCTCGCCGCAATACGCACGGCTGAGAAAGTAAAATCCGGAAACATCGTTGTCGTGTTCCCGGATAGAGCGGAGAAGTACCTCAGTACTACGATGTTCGATCCTTTCGCGGATCAGGAATAATCCCTAGATGCTTTTCACATAGGCTGCAAGTTCGGCCTTCGAGACACTCATCGGTTCGGAATGACGCGGCAGCGACGCTATGCGCCTGAACGCATCCGGAGGGGTCGGAAGCTTGCCTATGCTCTCGCCTATGACCTTGTCGAACTTGGCGGCGTGTGCGGTGGAAAGCCAGAAACCGGCTGCACCGGCATCGCGGTATGAAAGGTAGCCGACGGCGCTGTGAGGGTCTGAAAGGTAGCCGTACTTCTCATACAACTCGGCTATTCCCCTGCGTATCTCGTCATCGGAATAACTGTATCCATCGACAGCACTGCGCACCGCAGCCTCGTCGTAATCATACAGCGCAATCATCCTCTCGAAGTTGCTCGGAGCACCTACGTCCATCGCATTGGCCACCGTCTGCACGGAAGCACGCGGATCATAGCTGCCGCCGGCAAGGAACTGAGGCACGACATCGTTGGCATTGGCACCGGCGATGAAGCGGCGCACCGGCATCCCCATCCTGTGGGCGAGCATACCTGCAGTGATGTTTCCATAGTTGCCGCTCGGCACCACTATGTCGGGGTCTTCCTTATGGGTCCTGTGCCACTGGCACCAGCCGTAGAAATAATAGAACGACTGCGGCATCCATCGAAGCACATTGATTGAATTGGCCGAGGTGATCCTGACCTTGCTGCGGAATTCGCTGTCAGCGAACATTTCCTTTACCAGGCGCTGGCAGTCGTCAAAACATCCGCTGACACGGAGCGGGTAGATATTTTCGCCGAGGCTGGTCATCTGCGCCTCCTGGAAGTCGCTGACCTTGCCGTCCGGATAGAGGATGACGACCTTTACGCCGGGCACTTTCCAGAAGCCGTGGGCCACTGCGCTGCCCGTATCGCCGGACGTGGCGGTAAGCACTATGATCGGCTCCCCTCCCTTGTTCAGCAGGCCCAGCATGCGTCCCATGAAGCGGCCGCCGAAATCCTTGAAAGCGAAGGTAGGGCCGTGGAACAGCTGGAGTGTGCTGAATCCCTCGGAAACGGGATAAAGAGGGACTTCGAAGTTGAAGGCGTCGCGCACCAGCGCATCAAGATCCGCTGCAGGCACGTCCTCACCGAAAAGCTGCCGGGCGAGGTAGGACGCCATATCGGCAAAGGAGATGTCGGCGAGGGCCGCCACCTTCTCCATATCGACCTGAGGGAAACGTTCGGGCATAAAAAGTCCGCCGTCCGGTGCGAGGCCGCGGAAAGCCGCCTCAGAGAGACTGAACGCAGACTTGCGTTCGCGGTCTCTGGTGCTGAAATACATCATAATACCCTTGCGCCGTTATTTGATACGCTTGCAGCGTAAACCTTGGAATCAATGTCAAGGAAAGCGAAATGCTCCTTCATTATCTCACACACGTCAGCCGCTGTCCTTTCGTCTTTCGACACGGCAAAGACAGACGGACCCGAACCGGAAATGTTCATCGCGAGAGCGCCGGCCTTCAGAACCTTCTCGCGAAGGATCTCGAAACCCGGGATGAACCCGCGGCGGCAAGGTTCGGCCACCACGTCAACCATAGAACGGCCGACCAGATCGACATCACCGAGAGTGAGACCGGCCACAAGACCGCCCACATTGCCCCACTGGCGCACAGCATCACGCACCGGAATCTCTTTCGGCATCACCTCGCGGGCCATCTTCGTGCTTACCATAATGTCAGGATGCACGACTGAGCAATGGAATCCCTCCGGTACCGGCAACTTGACGATATCAAGCGGCCTGTATCCGCGGATCAGCACGACACCGCCCAGCAGGGACGGAGCCACGTTGTCGGCGTGAGCCACGCCGCCGCTGATAAGCTTTTCTCCCTCCATGGCGAACTCCACGAGCTTTTCCTTGGAGAACGGACGGTCCAGCAATTCGTTAAGGGCAAACACAGCCGCGACCGAAGATGCCGCGCTGGAGCCTATTCCGCTGCCGGGATTTATCTTGGATTCTATGACGACGCTGACCTTCTGCGGCTTGCCATACTCGGCGAGGAATGCCATTATGGCCGGCGTCATCACATTCTGTTCGACATTGACTGGAAGATCTATTCCGCTTCTGTTCTCGATGGAGAGCCCGAGCCCATCCTCGACGCTCATCGAGATGACGTCGCCGGTGGCATCCATTGCCATACCCATGACGTCGAAACCGCAACCCATGTTTGCGATGGAAGCAGGTGCAAATACTCTGATTGTTTTCATAATGCTACTAACTATCGCAAAAATAAAAAAAAGACCTGACAAAGTCAAGTCTTGATGTGGAGCATAGGAGAATCGAACTCCTGACCTTTTGAATGCCATTCAAACGCTCTACCAACTGAGCTAATACCCCATTGGGACTGCAAATATAGGAAAAACTTTTTGAACTCTGCAAGTCCGTCACGGATCAACGTCGATTTTGATGTGGTCCTGGTATCTGTTTTCTTTTTCGAAGGCCAGTATTTCGCGGTACAGGGCGCGTTTCCGCTCCGCGAGCTGCCGGTCACGGTTCAATGTCAGGCGCAGGCCGCCGCTTTTCAGAACCTTAAGCAGGCGGTGCGTCATCAGCTCCCTGCGGGACTCGCTGTCATCATCCAGACGGATGTCAATGAGTCTGGAGAACGGGGGCAGGTTGAATTCCCTGCGTTCATCAAGAAGCGAAGAAGCGTCCAAGCCCGAGGCGAGCGCTGCAAAAACGGGATGCGCCGACTTTGCGGTCTGCACGACCAGTCTGCCAGTGCATTCCCCGATCTGGCGCAGCATCTGCAGGGCGCGCTCATCAGCGCGGAAATCATCGCGCGGGAATAGCGCATCAGCCTGCAGGACCGCCAGCAGAGGCACTTTATGCGGCAGTTTCCTGGCCGTCTGGGGAGTGACTACAGTCAGTTCCCTGTCGGCAAACACATCTTTGATCCAGCCGTCAAGTTCTTCGGCATTCTCCCATCCGCGCACCAGCACCACCTCGCCCGGAGTATTGTCTATCAGGTTCTTGAGCTTATATGAGAACGGCCCGGCCATCCCTCTCTTCCTGCGCTCGTCGGAAACGTCTATCACCTCTGAGGGAGCACTTGCAGCAGCTTCCCCGGAAAGCGAATATTTGCCGGTGCGGCAATTGTAAAGGGTCTCCAGCGAAGGGGTTGCGGAGCCCAGGATGAACTGCGCACCGTGGATGCTGGCAAGCATCGCCGCGCAGTCGCGGGCGTTGATATGGGGCGCAGGTTCCGCCTGTTTGTGCAGGGGGTCCTGTTCTTCGTCAACGATAACCAGCCCAAGGTCGGCGAAAGGAAGGAACAGCGCCGAGCGCGTGCCCACAACCACATACGGCTCCGCCGCTTCCCTCAACAGATCAGCGGTACGCCTGCGCTGGACGGCGGTCTTCCTTGAACCGAATACCAGCAGGCTGTCGCCGAATTCCTGCCGGAACTGCTTTTCAATGATGTCCGCATAGTCATTTTCCGGCACAAGCACCAGACTGCTGCATCCATCTGCAAGAGCTTTGCGGCACATCTCCATATAGCGGGAACGCCTGTCGGGAGAAGTCAGCAGCAGCGGTTTCCCAGCCTTGCGGGCAGGCTTGGCGACTGGTCCGCGAAGGTCAGGCACCCCGGCACCCTCGAGCCTCTGTGCCGCGTCTTCCGCTGCACGAAGTTCTGCCAGCAATCCGGCCTTTTCTTCGCGCAGGCGCGCCATCACGTGCTCCGAGTGCCGCCGCCCCAGGTCCTCTTCCTTCCGCGCCAGCCTCCCTCGGAGAGTTTCGACACGCTTCCGTGCCGCACCGAGAAGTTTCTCCTGCGTGCGTCTTGCCCTTTCGGCTGCATTCACGGCCACCTCCTCGCTTCTGACTTTCTGAACGGGATAAGCAGCCTTGTACACTTCCCCTATCGAGCAGAGATAATAATCGGAGATAAACTCCCAAAGTTTCAGTTCCTGCTCCGAAATATCAGGCAGACCGGTCTCGATACCGGATACCGGCAGGATCCTCGACTCGTCGACCGACGGCACGGCATCGAGTCCGCTCACCACGCCGACATACTCCCTGTGCGCGAAGGATACCCGGACCCGGGACCCTTTATGCAGAGTATCAAAGACTTCTGAAGGCACGGAATAAACGGGCTTCCACTCAAGTCTGAGCGGCAAAACAACCTCTATGAACCGAACCTGTCCCATAGCCGAAGTAAAGTTAAATATTTTTTGGTACTTCCCGAAATTTACCTATCTTTGCAATCCCAAAACAACGGTGCTGTAGCTCAGATGGTAGAGCAAAGGACTGAAAATCCTTGTGTCGGCAGTTCGATTCTTCCCAGCACCACACAAAAATCCGGGCGCAGAAACATTAAGTTCCGCGCCCGGATTGTATTTGTAATCATAAGCATATGATATATATATATTGGGCTAATAGACATATTTGCTTTATGAAAGAGACCAGGACCCTCCTTAAGGGCGGCAGAGAAGGACGGTCTTCTCGGATCGGAGATGGCAATCTATAAATTGTATGCATTTTTTAGAAGACCGTTCTGAGCAAGTTGCTATAACTCAATAAAATAAACGAAATGACCCCCACGAAATTCAGAGGGGTCATTTCGCGTAATTATTGTTATATCAGTTACTTCCACAGAACACAAGTGAGCAGAGCTTCGCAGCGGCAGCAGCTTGCCTCTGATCCGTCATAAAATTCATCAACACTGGGATAATTACTGACAGACCAACTTCTACACCGTCAATATATGCAGAAATAATCTTATCTTTGACAACAGATGTTAGGACAAATCTTCAAACATCAGGACTTTGATGTCAAAAGACTAAAAAATCTATGACGGAACCGCCTCTGAACCTTTGTCGGTGACATTCTGTTCCAGGGAGAAAGAATACTGGAGGTCGCGCCGTCAATTCACGACTCCGAAGCGGAAACCGTTGACATCAGCGGATTGAGCGTTTCTTCCGGTTTTTTCGACGCGCATTCCCACAATGACTGGTTTGCAATCAAGAAGCAGCCTATTAAGTATTTTGCTGCTCTCGAAAAAGTAGACACACCATATCATTCTATGGAAGCTCAAGGATGAGCTTGCTCCGGCACAGAAGGAAGAAATCAAAAAGAACATCAAGGAAGGCCTTGAGGGCCTGGCCTGGAATTGACTATTCGAGCGGACGGATGAGGACTTCTGTCACATCTTTCAGTGACTCCTGAAGCGCATCGAGGTCCGTAGGGATGTTCGTGCCGCCGTAGTGGTAAGGGATGAACACCTTCGGACGGATTGACTTCACCACATTCGCGCACTGCCGGGCATCCATTGTGAATGGCTTGTTGCAGCAGACAAAGGCAATGTCAATGTCCCTTATGGCAAGGACATCCTCATTGTCTTCGGTATCGCCGGATACATATATGCGCTTGCCGGCGATGGTGATGACATATCCGGCATCGCCCCTCTCCTTCGGATGGAAAGCAAGCTGCTCAGGACTGATGTTGTAGGCAGGAACCGCTTCCACGGCAATGCCTTCGAACGGTTCAAAGGTCGTACCGACGGCCATACGCGTGTATCCGTCAGCTTTTCCCGCAAGGACCTTGACGGCATTGGTGTCAAGGTGGTCGGAATGATCGTGAGTGATCAGGATCAGGTCGGCCTCCGGCTCCACTTCCCAGTCGATATTTCCTCCCGCCGGATCCACGTAGATGTGCTTCCCCGATGCTTCAATGCCGATGGAGGCATGACCGTAGTATGTAAAAGTGATTTCAGTGCCGTTCTCGGCCTTGAAAGTATCCCGGGCATATTTTGATGCCTCGTTAGAGTTGCAGGAAATCAGTACGAGTGCCGCCAGGGCTGCAAGGATGGGTTTGTCTGACATGGTGATATTCATTTACAGGTTAAATAATCTTGTATCAAATACTTGTATCAAAAGTCCTTCGAATTTACACAATTTCGCACAATCTTGATTTTTTCGGGGAGATTATTTACATTTGTGGATAAGCATCAATTGAAAAATGGGGCTTCTCGCGATATATCTCCTGCCGGCAGCTGCCGCTTTCCTGGGATTCATTCTCATCCAGATGAAGGACGGGAAGCTCAATGCTGCCCAGAAGATGGCTTCGATTCTGAACCTGGTGGTTGCTGCTTCGCTCTTCTTCTACGCCCAATATTACAACACCAATTTCCTGTACTCGATCTGGGTTGACCTCGGATTGAAGATAACGGTTTCCTTTGCAGCCCCCGTTTTCTTTCTGTTCCTGAAGACGCTCACGGATTACCGCGGACTGAGGGCAAGGCACTTCATCCCGTTCATCCCGTCAATTATCTACGCCATCCTGCTGACAGCCGTAGTGCTCTGTATGACCGAACCGGAGCAGATCTATTATATGGGGCACGTGATCCAGGGCGAAAGCGGAGAGATGGAGACCTCCCTCCCTTTCAAGATAATGGAGTTCCTCGGGCACAGGTTCTTCAAGGCGGTCATCCTGCTGCAGATAGTTTCCGTGCTGGTCTATGCCATTTTTGAGATAAGGAAATATTACGCCCTTCTCGACGATGTCTACACCACCCGTGAAGGCAAGGAAACAAACAAGACCCTGTTGTTCGTAGGGCTTTGCCTCGCCGCAATCATCTATGCGCTTGCAATCTTCACCGTGCCCCACTACTCCTTCATCCCGACGTGGAGGATACTGCTCTATATGATCATAGTATGTCTGTTCATAGGCATCGTCTCATATCTGCTGAGCGGAATCCAATATACTGCCGAGAATTTGAAGAGCCTTCTTGATTCCGAGACGGTTCACAACGGATCCGAACCGGATGAAGACGAAGGTTCACTGGCTGCAAGGCTGACGAATGCAATGACCGAGCACGAGCTATGGAAGAATCCGGAACTCACTATCATCTCTCTTTCCGAATTCCTGGGTACCAACCGCACCTATGTATCAAAAGCCATCAAGAGCAACTTCAACGGCAATTTTTCCGACTTTGTCAACAGATACCGTATCGAGCACGCCGTGAAATTGATGAAATCACAACGGAAAGAAGATGTGGTTCTGAAAAGCATTGCGGTTGACAGCGGCTATGGTTCCTTGTCGTCATTCACCCGGAATTTCAAGATTCTTTACCATGCTACACCTTCACAATGGCTTGAAAATCAGTAGTTTGTGATTTTTCAGCCACCTTTTGTGATAATAAAAACGATAAATTTGTCTTTGTTGTCTATCCGAGATACCTTTGTTATGAAAACAATAACGACAAATAACGTGTCAAGCAATCTGAAACATTTTTTACTTTTGACTCTCGTAGCCGTGGTATTCTTCGGCCTCGGAGTCTTTGTCGTAAACGATTCCAATCAGAGAGCCAATATGCGTTCGGGATCGAAAAACGACAGCGAGCCATCCCTCGTTCTCGACACAAAAGTCATTTCCGAGGATGCATACAATGAATTCCTCAACAAATACGCCAATCTTCCGCAGGCACGTTATGAGATCAAGGAAGGTATGACCCTCCGCATATGGAAATCCGAGTTGCTCCACTACTTCCGCTACAGCCTGGACTACGGTGCATACCGCAACATCTGCCATTCATTTGATGACGTGGAGACGGTCATACGGTCCAATTTCAATTTTCTCCCGGACGACAGCCTGAGTTCTCTGAAAAGCGACCTTTCAAGTCTTCTTGGCGCAGAAGAAGCCGATCCCGAAGCAAGCTACGTATTCGGCGTAAACGACAATAACGACAATCTGGTAGCCGTGGTCATCTATGACGGCGCCGATGAGAATATGATGTTCCAGCTTCACGGGAATATCTCCGAGAAGGATTTCCTCGCAATCTACGAGGTCGAGACAAATTAATTTGAATTACTTGAGTTTGGTAAAGGATTGCGGCTGCTTGTCGCTGCCCTTTGTGTTCGTGATGACCAGTTCCGATTCATTGACGGAATCGAGTGTGTAGATCTGGTCGGCCTTCATCGTGGACTTTATCGAAGCCTTCATAGGGTTGATGACAAAGTTCTTGATATTGAAGGTTTCCTTGTTCACATCGGATGACTTGCCTTTCACCTTCGTATCGAAGCCCGCCAGATCCGCAGCGGCGAGGCTCGGGTCGTAGTCAAAGAAAATCTTGCCCTCTTCTATGCCATAAGTGCCGCCGCCTGCAGCAGAAATCTCGAAGGTATATGTGCCGGCTTCCTTCTCCATTACGATTGTCATACTGCCTTTCTGGCGGAAAGTGCCGTCTGACTTGAATGTATAGCTGTCGTGTACCTTGCCGGTACGGTCATCTCCCTTGATCTCTTCGTCATTGTTCCAGATGCCGACCACTTCCGGCAGAACAGTTCCGCGAACTATCTGTGTATGAACGGGATCGACTACATTTCTGATTGTGGAGCAGGATACTGCCATAAGCGCCGAAACGACTATTATAAAGACTCTTTTCATTCTGAAATTGACATTGGTTTCGCAAATGTAATGATTTTTCACAGAACGCGAACTGCCTGCAACGCAAAAGCGGAGAATTCCGTAGAGTTCTCCGCCATTTGAGCTGCGGAGCAGCGAAGGCCGCATCAGCGGCCGCGACGAAGGAGTGAGCGATGCGAACGACGGGAGTCGCCGGCGGAACGGAAGTGAAGCCGCATTCCTCCTGAAAGGGGGATGTCGCGAAGCGACAGAGGGTTGGGAGGCATAGCTACTAAAAAAGAGAAAGTCGCTGACTTTCTCTTTTTTAGTAGTGGGTAGGAGAATCGAACTCCTATTGCGAGATTGAGAATCTCGAGTACTAACCGTTATACGAACCCACCATTTTGGTTTTGGGACTGCAAAGATAAGGATAAATTCGAAATCCCCAAATTTTATTTCAATCTCACGACAGCCGCATCCCACGGATCGGCACATACCGCCCTGCCCGTGCAAGCGCAGGCGGGCTGCACCTCGGCGGGAATGACGATGTCCATCTCTGCCGGAATATCCGAGAAATTGCATACCACCAGCCACGCGCTGCCCTCATCATAGCGCAGGAAGGCGAAATGTCTGTCAGCATCAAACCCT
Source organism: Bacteroidales bacterium (assembly GCA_024401695.1). GTDB lineage: Bacteria > Bacteroidota > Bacteroidia > Bacteroidales > UBA932 > Cryptobacteroides. The sequence goes on along the minus strand of JAKSKN010000015.1, from coordinate 30,366 downwards.
CTCGAGCCATAATTGCAGTAGCACAGGTCCCACACATTCCCCCTGGAGAAAGCATCGATACCTGCATAGCCCAGCAATTCACGATACCTGCGCAGCACCTCGGCCTCCGCTTTCGGAAGCCTCTTGCCGGACTCTATGGAATCAACCAGACGGCCGATGGATGCCGGGCGGCACCAGTTGAAAATCGAAGTCCTGCCCTGGCAGCCTTCTGCGGCATTCTCCCCTACCTCCTGACCGAAATAGAGGAGGAAGGAAGCAGTATTGAAAAGCAGAGAGGCGGCGAGGGCCGCATATCCGCGCGAAGCGCTGCCGAGGAACTCCGGAGAAGCGGCACGCTGCTCGTCGTGGTTCTCAAGGAAGTTGATCATCCGGGGCTGCAGAGGGCCCAGCCACTGCCAGTCCCAGGTCAGCGATCTGGCGGTGTGGCCGTCGCAGCAGATGGCACGCAGGCTGTCGTACATCCCGGATTTGTCATAAAGGAGGTCGAATCCGACAGTTTCGGAATAAAGGGGATAGTTCTCCTTGCCATACACCTCTGCGACAAAGAGGAGGCCGGGGTTTTCCGACTTGAGCGCGGCTATCAGGCCGCGCAATGCATCCGCCGGCACCAGTTCGACCATATCGCAGCGGAAGCCGTCAACGCCCTTGGAAACCCAGAAACTGAGAATATCAAGCATCGCCTCGAAAGTGCGCGGGTCACTCCAGTCATTCTTGAGGGTGTCCGTCCAGTCGCCGTCGCAATAATCGAAATGCCGGATGTCTCCCTCATAATCACAGGCCACGTGATTCGGTATATAGTCGACCAGCACCTTGAACCCCGCCTTGTGGCAACGCTCGACCAGCGCCTCGAACTCATCCATCCTGTTGTCCGGGTCGTCGGCAAGGTATGGATTGACATCCTTCCAGTCGGATATTGAATACGGGCATCCGGGATTGCCTTTGACGAAAGGCTTTCCGGACGCGTGACGCGGGACTCCGGTAAACCAGATGCAATCGACCCCCAGCGATGACAGATAACGGAACGATGCCGCATTCCAGGCAGAAAAGCGGCCGTTACCCCACAACCGGGGCAGAACCTGATAGACAATGTGCTTCATATCAGAAAGGATATCCTATGCCGAGATGAACGGCGAAGCCGTCCCTGTTGAACCACTGTGCTGGTCCAACCCACCTTGCACCTTCATCACGGCTTGGTTCATATACCTTGAAACCGCCATCAAGGCGTACAAGGATGAAATCAAGATTAAGCCTCAAGCCAAGGCCCCAGTCGCCGGCAAGGCTGCGGATGACATCGTAATCGACGAGATTGTCCCATACATTGCCAACTTCCGCGAACAGGGCGCCCTCCAGCTTCCAGAACATCTTGAATCTGTATTCCATATCAAATTCAAACTTGAAGTTGCCGGACTGGCTTGGGATGGAGAAAAAATCGGACACGGGGTCAAAGCCGGGACCGAGAGACCTTGACCTCCAGGCACGCATACCATTTGCGCCTCCCGCAAAGAACTGCTTTTCATATGGGATCTCGCTGGAGTTCCCGTATGCGACCCCGGCCCCCAGGACAAGCCTCATCGCAAGCGCCTGGCCATTTTCGGCACCCCATCTGAAAGTTTTCCCAAGATTGAGTTCCGCTCTCACGAACTGCGAATACGGCGAGCCGAAGATCAATCTCTCGCCATACTCACCCACAGGCATAGCCTTGTTGAAAAGGCTGAGCACGTTACCGGACCCGTCAATGTTAAGCCGGACAAAATAATAGGAGGCTTTCGGGACCAGGGCGGGATCGGACGTATAATACCACGTACTGGTCAGTCCGGCATTGAAGTGGCTCTGGAAAGTTGCCCTCAAACCGCGGTCCTGTATGAGCAGTTCCTGAAAGGAATCACTGACCTTGTTGAGACGCACGTAATTGATCTGAACCGGCGACACCTGATAGAAAAAATGGTCTCCGATCTGGCCGTTATAGCCATAGCTGAAACTTGCGATGTTGCGCACATATTCAGGTCTGTCCTGAAAGCTGTATGATGCGGAAAAATCAGTACGGGGGATGTTAGGACCGGTAAAGACCCTCATCGGAAGCCCCACGAACCGTGGCAGGCTCAGCGCCACGGAAGCAGTGTATTCGGTTGACCGCAGGTCTGTCCTGGGCTTGAACTGGAAATTACCGGAGAAGTCTATCGACAGGCGCTCGCCGCCGTGGAATATATTCTTGTGGAAATAGCTTATTTTCGGAGCTATGCCGACCAGTGCCGAAGAGTTGGTGGAAGCCTCGATATTGAACTTCACGCCCTGCATCTTGGACTCACGGAGATCTATGCTGCAGTCAAGGGTATGATCGGGCTGAGGCTGCAGTTCTATGCCGACGCTGTTGAACACGCGCAAGGTGGAAAAGCGGGCGAAATTGACATTCACCGCCTTTTCGCTATAAAGCTGTCCGGGCTTGAGGATGTTTATCTTCCTTAAAAGGGTCTCGCTGAACGGGACATCCTTCGAGTGAGAGATGCTTATGTCTCCGAACCGGTACTTCTCGATCGGGCGGGCATCCTCCCCCGTCTCGTTGCGGGTATGGTTTTTAATCGCATAATGGAGTATGTTCCGCGAGCCCAGGGTATCGGCTTCGAAGAAATAGTTGCTCTTGCTGAAATCGTAGTATCCGAGGTTGCGGAAATAGGCTGTACTCCTGATGCTCTCCTCTTCAAGGGCTGACTCGGAGAGCCAGTCTCCCGGCTTTACGGAAACGGACTTCATATCATCCGCGAACTCGTCCGAGAACACGCCTTCCGGCACGGAGAAATCTATTGAATCTATCCTGTAACGCTTGCCCAGGTCCACATAGTAATGGACAGTCGTCAGCCTGTTCCTGGTCTCCGGCACAGCGGTGACCTTCGATCCATAGTAGCCGAGATACTCCAGCCTGTTCTCCATATTCTCAATGGAATTCGGGATGATTCCTCCGTCAAAGATGACGGGAGCGATGCCGACTTTACTGCAGAACCTGTTCCAGCCGCTGTCGGCCTTTGTCGTGTCCGCCCAGTTGTAGATGCTCAGTCCGGGACTCCATTTGAAGAAGGTATGGGTGTTCGGCGTCTGCTTGGCATACGCCGAAAGCGATGACGGTTTCAGTTCCGTTCTGCCGTTGAAATGCACCTTGTTCTCCACGAGCCGGCTCTGGTTCCCGGTAAGCAGCCTCGTAGTGCTGCAGGAAGCCAGTGTAAAAAGGGCCAATATCAGTGCCGGCAAGTGTTTCATATTCCACAAATGTACGAAACATTATCTATATTTGCGGAATATTATGCTGACAAATAATGAGATAAAGACCATACGTTCGCTCAAGGACAAGAAGTTCAGGGATGAACTCGGACTGTTCGTGGTCGAAGGCGAAAAAATGGTAAGCGAAGCCTTGGATTCCGCGCTTGAAGTAAGCGCCGTGTACCGTATGGAGGAGATCGGCGCAGCCGCTATGGCGAAGATATCCCATCTCACCACCCCGTCACCCGTGCTCGCGGTGGTAAGGATCCCTTCCGATCCAGTCCCCGAATCTCTCGAAGGCCTGTCCGTCGCGCTGGATTCTGTCCGCGACCCGGGCAATATGGGCACTATCATACGCCTTGCCGACTGGTTCGACGCCAGCTTCATCTTCTGCTCGCCCGATTGCGTTGACCCTTACAACCCCAAAGTGGTCCAGGCAACGATGGGAGCCATCTTCCGCAAGAAAATAATCCATTGCGACATACCACAGCTCTGCCGCAGGTACAAGGCCGGAGGCAAGCCGGTGTACGGGACATTCCTCGATGGAGACGATATCTACCGCAGCCGTCTGGAAAGCGAAGGACTGATAGTGATGGGCAACGAATCCAACGGTATCAGCCCGGCTGTCGCCGCCGAAGTCGACGCACGCCTGCTCATACCTTCATTCGGCGGTTCCGGAGCCGAGTCCCTCAACGTGGCCGTCGCCACCGCCATAACTCTTTCAGAGTTCAAAAGGCGCGGATAATAACTAATTTTTACTAAATTTGCGTTCCGGTTAGTTTACGGTCAGCAACTAGTAATTCATCAAAATATCATGACATCTATTTCGAATCTTCAGAAAGCTCGCGCTGCATATCAGCCAAAGCTTCCAAAGGCTCTCCAGGGTCCTGTGAAAGCTATCGAGGGTGCTGCCACCCAATCCGTCGGCAACCAGGCCGAAATCAAGGAACTCTTCCCGAACACCTACGGAATGCCTGTAGTCGAGTTCGCAAAGGGCGAGAAGGCTGTAGGCGCCAAGTTCAACGTCGGCGTCATCCTCTCAGGCGGTCAGGCTCCAGGCGGACACAACGTCATTTCAGGCCTTTTCGACGGCATCAAGTCACTCAACCCTGAGAACAAGCTCTACGGCTTCATCCTCGGTCCTGGCGGACTTGTCGACCACAAGTATATGGAGATCACTTCCGAGATCATGGATGCATACCGCAACACAGGCGGATTCGACATCATCGGCTCCGGCCGCACCAAGCTTGAGGAAGTTGACCAGTTCGAGAAGGGCATCGTGATACTCCGCGAACTTGGCATCAAGGCTCTCGTAATCATCGGAGGCGATGACTCCAACACCAACGCCTGCGTCCTCGCAGAGTATTACGCTGCAAAGAAATACGGCGTTCAGGTGATCGGCTGTCCAAAGACCATCGACGGCGACCTCAAGAACGAGCAGATCGAGGCTTCCTTCGGATTCGACACTGCCTGCAAGACATATTCCGAGCTCATCGGCAACATCGAGCGCGACTGCAATTCAGCACGCAAGTACTGGCACTTCATCAAGGTGATGGGGCGCTCAGCATCCCACATCGCCCTCGAGTGCGCACTCCAGACCCAGCCTAACATCTGCCTTGTTTCCGAGGAGGTCGAAGCCAAGGAGCAGAGCCTCGACGACATCGTCACCTATATTGCCAATGCAGTTGCAGCACGCGCTGCAAAGGGCGACAACTTCGGTACGGTCATCATCCCTGAAGGCCTCATCGAATTCATCCCGGCAATCAAGAAGCTCATCTCCGAGCTCAATGACATCCTCGCCACCGACGAAGCAAAGGCAGTGGCACGCGAGAATCAGATCGAATACGTAAAGGCTCACCTCAACGCAGCCAACCTCGCAACCTTCAACAGCCTCCCTGCAGGCGTTGCAAGCCAGCTCGCACTTGACCGCGACCCTCACGGCAACGTTCAGGTCTCCCTCATCGAAACCGAGCAGCTCCTCGCCGAGATGGTTGGCAAGAAGCTCGCAGAGTGGAAGAAGGAAGGCAAGTATGTCGGCAAGTTCAGCACACAGCACCACTTCTTCGGCTACGAAGGCCGCTGCGCAGCCCCTTCAAACTTCGATGCAGACTATTGCTACTCACTCGGTTTCAATGCTTCACGCCTCATCTCCACAGGCAAGACCGGCTATATGTCAGTGATCCGCAACACCACAGCACCTGCAGCCGAATGGATTGCCGGCGGTGTCCCTATTACAATGATGATGAATCTCGAGAAGCGCGCCGGCAAGTTCAAGCCGGTTATCCGCAAAGCCCTCGTCGAGCTGGACGGTGCTCCGTTCAAGTACTTCGCAGCTAATCGCGAAGAGTGGGCGGTCAACACCTGCTACCTCTATCCGGGTTCCATCCAGTACTGGGGGCCTTCAGAAGTCTGTGACCAGACCACCAAGACTCTCCAGCTCGAGCAGCAGAAATAGCTTGATTCACTCCGAGCATTGTAAGGGCTGGCCAAAAATTGGCCGGCCCTTTCTGCTTATTGCAAAGCTGCAGAGTATCGCCGCACAGGAAAGTGTGGTGCGGGCACGGTTCGACTTCGAGACGAACGAGCGGAGCGAGCTGTCGCAGAATGTCGGTGCCCGCACCACAGCTTTCCGAAGCAAGATACTCTGCAGCTTTTAATTATACAATAATTAAACGGAAATGACTATATTTGTGAGATTATGCTCAAATCGGAGGCGAAATACAGAATCGAAGAACTCAAGGCACTGCTTTGGGAGAACAGCCGGCGCTACTATGTGGACAACGCGCCGGTAATATCCGATTTCGAGTATGACCGGCTGATGCACGAGCTGGAAGGCCTTGAGAACGAATGGCCGGAATTCCGGACAGCGGACTCCCCTACCCAGAAGGTCGGTTCCGACCTGGACGCTCCGATGGGCGAGAACGCCGAGGCCCTTGCAGGCAATGATTTCGTGAAGAGAGCGCACAGATATCCCATGCTGTCGCTCGGCAACACATACAGCATCTCCGAGATTGAAGATTTCGCCGCCCGAGCCGACAAGCTTCTCACGGAAGAGTTTTCCTACTGCTGCGAGCTCAAGTTCGACGGCACTGCCATATGCCTCACATACAAGGACGGAAAGCTCGTGCAGGCGCTCACGAGAGGAGATGGCGTCCAGGGAGATGACGTGACTGAAAACGCAAGACATATTGCCAACATCCCCCGGACACTGCACGGCGATTATCCGGAAGAATTCGAGATCAGGGGCGAAATCCTTATGCCATACGCCGCATTCGACGCGCTGAACAAGGCAAGGGAGGACAACGAAGAAGCGCCGTTCGCCAATCCACGCAACGCCGCTTCCGGTTCGCTCAAGCTCATCAGCCCCGCCGAAGTGGGACGACGCGGACTTATGTGCACGCTGTACCACATCCCCGCACAAAGCGTCACTTTCAGCACTCACGACGAAGCCTTGACAAAAGCCGCTTCCTGGGGGCTACCGGTCGCTGACAGCAGAAGGCTCTGCAGGAACATCAACGAGATCAAGGCTTTCATAGACTATTGGGACAAGGAGCGCAAGTTCCTGCCATACGCCACAGACGGGTGCGTGATCAAGATAAACGAGCTCTCCGCCCAGCGCAGCCTCGGATACACGGCCAAGTCGCCCCGGTGGGCCGTCGCATACAAGTTCAAGGCCGAGCAAGCCTGCACCGGGCTTCTGAGCATAGATTTCCAGGTGGGCCGCACAGGCGCGGTCACTCCCGTGGCCAACCTCTCCCCCGTCCAGCTCAGCGGCACCATAGTGAAGCGTGCAACCTTGAACAACGAAGACTGGATGAAAGAACTGGACGTCCGCGTCGGAGACTTCGTCTATGTCGAGAAAGGTGGAGAGATCATCCCTAAAATCACCGGGGTGGATCTGTCCCGGAGGCCTGCGGATGCACTGAAGCCTGTCTTTCCGGGCAGCTGCCCAGACTGCGGCGCGCCCCTCGTGAAGGCCGAAGCCGAAGCCAGATGGTTCTGTCCGAACCGTGACGGCTGCCCTACCCAGATCAAGGGCAGGATGCTTCATTTCTGCAGCCGCAAGGCGATGGACATCCTCGCCGGAGAATCTTCAATCGAACAATTCTACGAGGCCGGGCTCGCCAGGTGCGTCGCCGACCTCTATGACATAAACAAATTCCAGCTGACGAGCCTGGAGGGCTGGCAGGACAAGTCCGCCCAGCGCTTCATCGACAGCCTCGCCGAATCGGCCTCCGTTCCTTTCGAGCGGGTGCTCTTCGCCATTGGTATCCGCTATGTCGGTGAGACTACGGCCAAAGCCCTTGCCCGCCATTTCGGCGACATAGACGCACTGGCCGCCGCCACCGAGGAGCAACTGCTGGAGGTGGAGGACGTGGGTGAAATCATTGCGCGGAGCGTCTTCGACTTCTTCCGCACCCCCGCCCACATCAGCGAGATATCCCGCCTCCGCAAAAAGGGACTTCAGTTTGCAGTCAACGGCGATGCGGCAGCTTTATCAGACGTCCTGAGCGGCAAGACCATCGTCATCTCGGGCAACTTCAGCATCAGCCGCGATGCGATGAAGGAGCTTGTGGCCGCACACGGCGGCAAAGCCGGATCCTCCATAAGCGCCAGGACAAGCTTTCTCCTGGCCGGAAGCAAGCCGGGTCCTGAAAAGCTGAAGAAATGCGAACAGCTGGACATACCTGTACTAACCGAAGACGACTTCCTCGCCATGCTGCCGGACGTCCAGAACCCTCCCACGCAACCGCATCCTGCGCAAGGAAGCCTGTTCGAAGAACCAACCCTGTTTTAATTATGACCAAATCGGACAGATTCACAGACCTTTTCTCAGACTCCCTATGGACGATCGACACCACAGGCTGCTCCAAGGCATACCGCAGACTTGTCCGCTTCATCAAGCTGTGCCGGATCACCATCAGCACATTCTTCGAGAACAAGATGGGATTCCAGTGTGTCGCACTCAGCTATTTCGTCACACTTGCAATCATTCCGTTCGTCGCATTCCTGTTCGCCATAACCGGCGGTCTCGGTATTTCCGGCCTGCTGTCCGACGCTCTTCACCAATTCCTCCCGAGCTACCCGGAACTGATCGACACCGTGATGGATAAGGCCAACAACATACTCAACGTCGCAAAAGGCGGCGGCGTAGGAATCATCTCGGCGTTTCTTTTTCTTTGGGCCGTCCTGTGGATGATGTTCCAGGTAGAGCGCGTATTCAACAACGTGTGGGGCATAAGCAAGATCCCGCGCAAGATATACAAGCGCTTCGGCTTCTATTTCCTCGTGCTCATCCTCTCACCGTTCCTGGTGATCGTGTTCGGCACCGGCATCGCCTACTATACCAACGTCACCAACCTCATCGGCCTCGACCTTTCGGACATTTCGTTCCTCCCGAAACTGCTGCTCTATCTCGGATTCTACATCATCTGCGTGATGACGCTGTCCATAATGTACAAGTTCATCCCTGCGACGCCGGTACGCTACCGCTTCGCATTCAAGTCAGCCTTGCTCACGGCAGTGGTCTTCTCTTTGTTCCAATATCTCTACCTCGAGACACAGATGTTCGTAGGCCGCCTCAACACTGCGTACGGAGTCATCGCTGCCGTCCCTCTGTTCCTCATCTGGCTCAACTTCAGTTGGCAGATCATCATATATGGAGCCGAACTCACTTACGGCTACCAGAATGTAGACAAGTATAACATCCCTGAATGGGAAAGTGAAGACACAATAAAATGAGTTTCTCAGAGTTTTCAGAGCACGACTATCAACTCATAGACGAGGCTTACGACTCGCTGAAGCAGGTAGCGCACAACCGCTGCCGCAACGAGAGAGAAAGAGAATTCGTACGCAAGGCTTACGATTTCGCCAACAGCGCACACAAGAATGTCCGCCGCCGTTCCGGCGAGCCGTACATCATACATCCGATCGAAGTGGCCAAGATTGTCATCACCGAGATCGGACTGGGGTACAAGTCGATCTGCGCAGCCCTGCTGCACGACGTCGTGGAAGACACTTCCTATACTGTCGAGGACATACGGAATCTTTTCGGCGACAAGATCGCCTCGCTCGTAGACGGCCTGACCAAGATCAAGACCGCACTCGACAATGAAGACCGGCTCGGCGGCGAGATGATTGCTTCCGAGAGCCTCCAGGCCGAGAATTTCAAACGCATCCTGCTCACGATGGGAGACGACGTGCGCGTCGTGCTCATCAAGCTGGCCGACCGCCTGCACAACTGCCGGACCATCGACAGCATGCCTGAGCACAAGCGCGACAAGATTCTCTCAGAGACGATGTTCATCTTCATTCCCCTGGCCCACAGGCTCGGTCTGTATGGAGTCAAGAGCGAGATGGAGAACATCTGGCTGAAATTCAAGGAGCCGGAAGCATACAACGAGATATCCCAGAAAACGACCCAGGACCTTGCCAAGCGGAGCAAGGACATCGAGGAGTTTGTGGCCCCTATCGAGGATGCCCTGCGCTCAAGCGGATTTAACGTATCCATCAAGAAGCGCATCAAGACGCCATATTCGATCTGGTACAAGATGCGCACCAAGCACGTGCCGTTCGAACAGATATATGACCTTTACGCGGTCAGGATCGTCTACAACCCACGGGACGACAAGCCGCAGACCGAGCGAAACGAGGCTTACCTCATCTATTCGACCATCACAAACCTTTACAGCGAGAACCCTTCGCGCCGCCGCGACTGGATATCCCAGCCGAAGAGCAACGGCTATGAAGCGCTTCACTGCACCCTGATGAGCCACGCGGGCGTCTGGATCGAGGTTCAGATACGGTCAAAGCGAATGAACGACATCGCTGAGAAAGGTATCGCCGCGCACTGGGCCTACAAGAACGACGGCTTCATAACGGAGAACGACTCCGAGATGGACAAATGGCTTGCCGAAATCCAGGAGATCCTGGTAAGCGATGAAGTCGGCGCCATGGAGTTCCTCGACATCATCCACAGGGACCTCATCAGTTCCGAAGTGATTGTTTTCACGCCAAAGGGCGAGCAAAAGAGCATCCGCAACGGAGCGACGGCCCTCGACTTCGCATATATGATCCATACCCACATCGGCGAGAAGGCGATTGCAGCAAAGGTGAATATGAAACTCGTTCCGCTGTCGCACCCTCTCAAGGCCGGAGACCAGGTTGAGATCATCACCGCCGCCAACGCCAAGCCGAAGATGGAATGGCTCAGCTTCCTGCAGACGCGCCACGCGAAGACGAAGGTCATCGAGTATTTCCGCGACAATCACGCCGAAATCGCAGCATCCGGAGAAAAGATTTTCTCCGAGAGACTCTCCACAATGGGCATCAACCCATCGAACGATATACTTCGCAAATTCCTCGACTACTCACAGCTCCACGACACGGAAGAGCTTTACTTCCGCGTCGGGCTGGGCATACTCGGGCCGGAGGATTTCTACCGCATCATCAACGAAGACTCCCTCGCTAGCTCTCAGAAGCCTGACGAATACTACATCAGCTCAGGGAACAGCGGCGACCGCAAATATGTGATGGCAGAGTGCTGCAACCCGATTCCGGGAGACCCGGTGATCGGCTTCCTTTCAGCCGACGGGTCCGTGACTATTCACAAGAAGTCCTGCGTCGTGGCCGAAAGCCTTGCCAGCAAGTTCGGTGACCGCGTCATCATCCCGAAGTGGCTGATTTCCGACAGGGAATACCCTATCCGTATATCCCTCAAGGGGATTGACCGCGTGGGACTTCTCAGCGACATATCAAGTTTCATCTCACAGACCCTCGGGATCAATATGCGCAAGCTGCAGCTCAGCACCGACGAAGGCGTATTCGAAGGATATATCGAACTCCTCGTCAAGGACAAGAGGAACCTCGACAATATGGTTGCCGGGCTCAACAAGATCAAGGGCGTCCAGGATGTTGTAAGAACAGACATTTAGTTATGAAGAAATTCATTCCATTGATATTGGCAGTCGCCGCCGTGCTGGGCCCGCTCCTGTTCGCGCCTTCCTGCGCGAACACCACGGAGTCACCGACCGGCGGAAAGAAGGACACCATCCCTCCATACATCACTGACATCGTTCCCCTTCCGGGAAGCACCGGTGTCCCCGTTAAGGGCGCAACTATCACGTTCACCTTCAACGAATACGTTGTTGTGAAGGAGCCCCGCAACATATTTCTCTCGCCGCCACAGGTCAAGGCGCCGAAGCACAGGCTCAAGGGAAAGAACCTGGTCGTTTATTTTGAAGACAACCTGGACTCCAACACGACCTATACCCTGACATTCACGGATGCCATAGCCGACAACAATGAAGGCAACAAGTTCCCCGGATACACTTATGTATTCTCCACCGGCAGCAGGATTGATTCGATGATGATCACCGGAACAGTAGAGAATTGCAACACGCTGAACCCCGTCAAGGGAGCGACTGTCCTCCTGTACAGAGACCTCACCGATTCGGCAGTATTCCTGCGCCGGCCGTATGCTGCCGTCAAGACTGACGACTGGGGGTTCTTCGCGCTTCCTTTCATCGCGGACACATCTTACCGGCTCTATGCCATAAAGGATGAAAACAACAACAACATCTACGACCCCGACACAGAACTCATCGGATTCGTAAGTGACACCATCAAGCCTGTCCTCGTGGCCCACGACACCATCAAGGAGATGCTCAAATACGATATGAAGGACACGCTGAGCTGCCTGGAACGCAAAAGCGAGTACGAAATCCGCCTGTTCAGGGAAAAGCCTGCCAAGCAGCACGTCGTCAACAAAGTCCGCACCGCTGACCGCGCCGGATATATCACGTTCATGGCACCGAATGCCTGGATCGACTCTCTCTGGATCAAAGGATACAAGCCGGACAGGACCATCTCGCAGTTCAACATCCTAAACGACAGCCTTGAAGTCTGGCTCAATGACCGCGGTCCGGTCCCGGACACCCTGAAGCTGATGGTCAACTACAGGAAGACCGACTCCCTCGGCAGGCTCAAAGCAGTCCTGGAGCAGATCAACCTGCAGTATCCCGAGGGCAAATCCAAATCCTCCAACAGGGGGAGAAGGCGCGAAATTAGCCACGAGGACACAATCTGCGTGATGAAATTGTCCGCAGACCCGAAAACGGTCGAGCAGGTCGGCTTCGACCTTATGTTCAATTATCCGATCATCAACGAGAAATTCGATTCCCTGGTCTTCAGGTACGTGAACCCCCGGCAGAAGGAATTCACCGGGAAGTTCTCCGTAGAACGTGACTCTCTTAACCTGAGACACTACTCCATCATCCCGGGAGAGCAGCTGCTCCCCGGATACGACTACTACCTCAAGGTGCCGCAGGGTGCGTTCCGCGACATCAACGGATTCTACTGCGACAGCGTGGAGGTGAAGGTCACACTGCCGAAAGATGAGAAACTGGGCAGCATCGAATGCGAGATGACAGGCGTCGACCGCAAGGTCATCGTCGAGCTCCTTGACGAGAAATGCACAAAAGTCCAGCGCAAGTACATAATCACGAAGGACTGCACGCTCAGGTTCCCTTATCTCAACAAGGGGAAATACTGTCTGCGCCTGACCGAAGACAGGAACGAGAACTCATTCGTGGACACCGGCTCCGTGCTTGAAAGGAGGCAGCCGGAAAAGGTCGTTTTCTACAAGCTGAACGGCGACAAATACATCGAGGTGCTGGAAGGCGCCGAGATGGTCCAGACAGTCAACGTTGGCGAACTGATCAAATGAGAATGAAAAAGATACTGCTCATAATCGCCCTGCTGTCCTCCGGCCTGGCCCTCAAGGCACAGGAATCCGACAGCACCGAAGTCACCAGGACGCTCATCAACGACTATTCGATGATAGGCGTCAACTATGGCGTCACCTTCTCGAACACCGTGTTCAACCCTTCAAAACACGGCCGGGCCTGGGTCACCACACCCAACTACATTTCCATAATGTACACCAAATACAGCAAGCTGTTCGACTATCTGCCGTATTTCGGCCTCACGGTCGGTGTCGCCTACGGGCACGAAGGCTATGCGTTCAAGGCAAACGAGAGCACGGGATACACCGAGCACGTCGATGGCGCCACCTGGTGTTCGATGGACGTGATAGAGATTCCGGCAATGATGCAATGCCACATCGATATGGAGCCGTTCAAGATATTGGCAAACGTGGGCGTCTATGGCGGATACCGCAGAAGCATAGAACGCAAAGGTATTGCGCCTGACTTCGACGAGACCTATGCCCATAAATTCAAGGACTACGAGAACACCTTCGACTACGGGATGCAGGGCGGCGCCGGCTTCGGCATCATGCTGGACCCGATTGAGATCCACTTCAACTGTCTGCTTCGATGGTCCTGGTCAACGCTTTACGCACCGGACTACCACAGCAGTTATTTCTATCGTTTCGCCAATCCGGTAGACATTATGGCCACGGTAGGCGTTTATTTCCAACTTCAGAAACGTACTGGCAAGACGACTGCGATGCTTCGTCGCGAAGCCAGGGAAAAGGTATATGGAAAGACTGAAAACACTTCCGGTAAGAATAGGTAGGGATCTTGTCATAGGAGGCGGCAATCCCATTGTCGTCCAGACTATGTGCAACACGCATACGTACGACGTAGACGGCACTGTGGCGCAGTGCCTTGAAGTTGCGGCTGCCGGAGCCCGGCTAGTCCGCATCACTGTCCCGGGTCTTGCAGATGTCCCCCACATCGCTGCGATCAAGGAAAGACTGCGCGCCGCCGGCTGCAACGTACCGATAGTTGCAGACATTCACTTTTCTTCGGAAACCGCCATCGCAGTTGCACCGATAGTTGAAAAGGTCAGGATCAACCCTGGGAATTTCCACCCGGACCACGCCAGGGCCCGCGAGCAGTTCGCTCGTTTCCTTGAAGTCTGCCGCGAACACGGCACGGCAGTGCGCGTGGGGCTGAACCACGGATCCCTCGGCAAATATATCACCGACCGCTACGGCAACACGCCGCACGCAATGGCGGTTGCGGCAATGGAATGGCTGGAGATGTGCATCGAAGCTGATTTCCTCAATGTAGTCGTTTCCCTCAAGGCATCCAACACCGTTGTGATGGTTGAAGCATATCGGGAGCTCGCCCGTATGATGCAGGAGCGCGGAGTCGTCTTCCCTATGCATCTCGGCGTCACGGAAGCCGGAGGCGGTGACACCGGACGCATCAAATCCTGCGTGGGCATAGCGACCTTGCTTCGCGAAGGCATAGGCGACACCATCCGCGTGTCGTTGACAGAGCCACCGGTCAACGAGATTCCGGTGGCCATTCATATCGCTTCTCATTTCCAGCAGTCAGACTCCTCCAGGACCTTCGCTTCGCTCATCCCACCACCGGCTTCGCCGGCGGTCCCCCCTCTAACGTGCCCGAGGGTGGGCACGGGTCTGGAGGAGTCGGACTGCCGGAAAATGCTTGACGAAGCGATTGAATGGGGTCCGAAACTGCTCACGCGCGAAGTTGACGATATGCCCGACAGTCCTTGGAAAGACGACATAATGCAGGCCGCAAGACGTCTGTTCACCAAACCTGAGTACATTGCCTGCCCGGGATGCGGCCGCACGATGTACGACCTGCAGAAGACCTTCGAGGAGGTCAAGTCCAGGACGTCTCACCTGAAGGGTATGGTTATCGCCGTTATGGGCTGCATAGTCAACGGCCCCGGCGAGATGGCCGATGCCGACTGGGGATACGTCGGAGAAGGAGGCGGCAAGGTCTCAATCTACCACAAAGGAGAACCCGTGATGCGGCACATCCCGGACTCTGAAGCGATAGACAGACTGCTGGAGTTGATAGACAGCTATTCCACGTAGAGGAGAAGGCCTTTCAGGTACTCCCCTTCCGGATGGTAGATGCTCACCGGATGGTCTGCGCCCTGGCACAGACGGTCAAGGATACGCACGCTGCGCCCTGTCTGGGCTGCGGCGGAAAATACAGTATTGGCAAAAGTTATCTTGTCAACTACCTGCGAGCAGCTGAAGGTGAAGACCAGCCCGCCCGGAGCGACCTTGCTGATGGCCGCGGCATTGAGACGCTGGTAGGCGCGGAGCGCGTTTTTCAGAGCTCCACGGTGCTTGGCAAATGCAGGAGGGTCAACTATCATAAGGTCATACTTCCCTGCCTCAACCTTCCCGAGATATTCAATGGCATCCGCACAGACGGAGGTATGGTTCCCGCATCCGTTGAGTGCGACATTGCGGTCAACCATCATCATGGCCTTTGCAGATGAATCCACCGAATCCACCGAGACGGCGCCGTTGTTGAGCGCATATATGCTGAAGCCGCCGGTATAGCAGAAGAGGTTCAGTACCTTCCTGCCGGCAGCATACCTGCCCACAAGGGCACGGTTGTCCCTCTGGTCAAGGAAGAAGCCGGTCTTCTGGCCCTCCTCCCAGTTCACGTAGAACTTGTTGCCGTTCTCGAGGACGACATTCTCGGCGTTCCCAAAACCGGGAGCCTTGTACAGATACCCGTCGATGAGTTCGAGGCCGGCCTTGAATGGCGCAGTGCCGCTGGACTTGTCGTACACAGCCTTCAGTTCATCGCCGAACACGCTCTTGAGCGCCTCGCAGATCTGAGACTTCGCCCTGAACATACCCACGGAATGAGCCTGCATCACACATACACCATCATACCAGTCTATGATAAGTCCCGGCAGACCGTCACCTTCTCCGTGAACCAGCCGGAAACAATTTGTCATTCCGTCCTTCGGCAACGCAGCACGGCGGACAGAGAGAGCCCTTCCGATTGAGTCCGTCCAAAACTCCGGCGCCGTCGGGTCGGCATCGAACGAAAGGATGCGGACCGCGATTGAACCTACCTGATAATGACCGCAGGCAAGATAATCGCCCTCTGCGGAATAAACGGCAACGATATCGCCCTCAGCAGGCGAACCTTGTATCTGGGCTATGGCGCCGCTGAAGACCCACGGATGGAATCTTCTGAGCGACTCATCCCTACCCTTCTTTAGGAATACTTTGATCATTGTTCTGTGGCGGATTTGGAGCCAGTTGTTCAGGAGTGAGAGGATTCTTCTCCGAAGAAAGGAGTTTCAGATACATCTCACGGCATATCCACGCATCGGTGGCCGCATACATTTTCTGAGCAGGAGACAACTCTGATGCCTCCCAGTTTGACAGCTGCTGGGTTTTTGAAATACGGCAGCCAAGGATGATGGCAGACATTTTCTTGACGCTCTTGTCCTTGATGCCCCACTCCCAGCCGATTTTCTGCAGGTCGACGAACGATTTGGGTGTGAATTTCGTATAGAACTGAAGCCCACGGATGTCATCGTGGACTGCCGCGCCAACCTTGATGATGCGCGGATTGGACAGTATGGAGCACATCAGCTTGCGCATTCCCAGTTTGTTCACCCTGAACAGGAACGCCCTGCCTCCACCGGAAAGCTGAAGCAGCGCCACGTGGTGGTGAGGCTTCCCCGGCTCGAAAACGGGACGGGTCTCCGTATCAAAGCCTATTATTTTTTGAGAACTGAGATAAGCTATGGCACGTGCATATTCCAGCCCCGTCTTGTCAATCACCTTGATGTCTCCGGGAAACGACCCCAGAGGCATCTTTTCTATTTCTTCGGGCTGGATACTAATTTTGTACATAATTGCCTGATATCAGGATAATTGAATTATCATCAGCGCCCGGTTTGGCCGCAGAATAATAAAAAACCGCCTGTGGCTTTGATATATTGTGTGTAAAGAGATTCTCCCTTCTGAGAAGGTCATAGCACCTGCGGCTGACGGAAGCGGCAGGTTCAACAAACGCAAACTCCTCAGAGATCAGCTTGCCGTATGTCATCGACTCCTCATTCATCACTGACACGGCGGAGGCAAGGTCCGCCTTCATCTCATCGATATCGACAGAATAGCTGTCCACGACTATGAAATCAAGCGGCAGTTCGATTCCGGTCCCGATGAAGTCATCCAGGAAGTCAAGCATCGTACCCTTTCCATCAGACCGTGCAGGTATTACGACACAACCCGAATTCCTGGCTCCGTTGCGGTGCATCGCGGCATTGAAGATGGAGTTGTAAGACACGGAATGGACATTTGCGGAATCGCAGAGCACCCCCACATTGACACTCCGGCCGGAAGCTGCCTCGAACACCTCATCGAACATCACATCAAGTGATGAGATGACCGGGATGCCGCATCCGGTAGCCCGGAAAAGGGTATCGATGTCAAAAGCGGAGTATTGGATAAGATGAGGGTCCGTAAGCACGATCACCTTTGCCGGCACCTTGCCGCCGCGGCCGCTCAGATCATACGGGCTGAGATGATAAGTGGTGTCAATGGCTGAGAGCGCAAGCCTTACAGCCCCCTCGCGGACCGACACATCCTCGTGCCTTGAAATATTCCCGGGGTAATCCGGAGAAGCCGAATCGATGATGCAGCAGACAGTCTCACCGGAAAAGTCGAGGAGCCCGTCGGAAAACACCTTCCCATCGACATTGTCCCGCCGGTCAACGCTCAGCATTGCATCTGCGACAACGCCACAGGCCGCCTCCGAACCGATGATGCAGATATCATCGGAAGGATTGGCGGTACGGCCGCTGACCAGCACGTTGTACGGAGAGTCCTTGTCGGAAATAATCTCCCTTACCAGAGGCACCGTCTTTCTGCCCACCTGTTCGCTGGGTTTGCAGGATACGGCGGCCAATGCCAGAAGAGAAAGCAATATCGATTGAATTCGCATTTACAACTTATCAGGAGTACAAAGATACAAAACAGATTCCTATATCTTGAAGATTGCGTAAACAATGTTCTTGATTATGTAGCAGGTGAACACCAGCAGGGCGGCAAGAGACCAGTTCAGCCTGCAGATCAGACAGACAATCAGCGCAGCCAGCACTATGAAGGCAAACGCCAGTCGCTTGTTTTTCAGCACCTGAGGATCATCCTTATGCATTTTCAACGAGAACATTGGGATTTCGCATACCAGCAGGGCACTCAGGCAAAGGCTCAGCACCGGACCGAAGACCGGGCCGGCAAGCCACATCGAAAGGAAACACGCCGGATCAAAGCAGACATAGTAGCACAGGGCGCCCACAAGCAGCGCGCACGCCGGAGTCGGCAGCCCGATAAAGCCGCTGGTCTGCCTCGGGTCCACATTGAACTTGGCAAGCCTGAGCGCACTGAACACTGCAATCGTCAGCGGCACCCAGCAGAGCCAGCTGTCACCGAACGAGCAGTTGCGCATCGCAGTGTACAGCATTATTGACGGCAGCACACCGAAACTTACCAGGTCGCACAGGGAATCAAGCTCCCTGCCCATATCCGAATAGGCGCCGAGCGCGCGTGCGGCAAAACCGTCACAGAAATCGAAGATCCCCGCCGCAATCATCAGATAGAAAGCGATGTCGAGACGGCCATTGAAAGCAAACACCACCCCGATGATACCGCAGACGATATTCAGCGAGGTGACGAAGTTCGGAATGTGTTTCTTGATATTCATCTAGATACCGAGTTTCTTTCTGAGATCCTTAGGAAGGGATTCCTTATTGAACATAAGGTCGAGGGTCTGGCCCTTGACATATGCTTCGCTGGCATACCACAATCCGTGATATTTTCCAGTGTCGCCCCAGGAATTCTTGACCATATAGAACTTGTTGCCGTTCTGATCCTTGGCAATGCCATAAATCTGCATTCCGTGGTCATCGGTCATAGTCTTGTTGTCGAAGTCAATCTGACGGCTCTCCTGTGTAGGCTGCTTCTCAACTACGACTACTGGTGCAGGTTTGCCCTCTTCCTTTCCGAGCCAGTGCTCCTGATCGGAACCGGCCTTGGCGGAAGCATCGACGTCGACGAACATCGCCACACCGTCACGGCTGAAACCTGGATCGCTTACATCTGCGCCCCAGACGACGGTATAGCCGTTCATTATGGCATTGTCGAGGGCTGACATAAGTTCATCTATCGGGACGTTGTATGACTGTTCGTGACGCCAGTTGTCGCACACCTCGATTTCAAACATCGTGTAGAAAGGATGATGGGTGAAGGAGGTCAGGTCGACGTAGTCGTCCATATCAAGCTTGAGAGCATCGCGATATGACTGAGGGGTGTAGGTCTTCCCGCCGACGGTGAATGTCTCAGGCTTAGGACCAAGGTATGCATCAAGGATGCCCTGGAAACCATTCTTCCACGCGGTTGAAAGGGTCTTGTTCGGGATACGTGCAACGGCATCGACATAGCCTTTGAGCACGGCGTCAAGTTCTGCCTGTTTTGGAAGCGGGGTACCATACTGCATTCCGGTCATATCCGCATTCGGGACCAGGCCCCATTCACGGATGGTCTCACGCACATCGCCGCTTGATGATCCGGCGCTGAAGCCGAGCTTTCCGTCAAGACGGACGTACTTGACGGCGCGTTCCATATATGAATTGCTAACAATGAAGAACTCGGAGAAATCAGGATAATCCGACTCGTTCTTGATATTGTTGATCCTGATTGCCTCGGATTCAAAGAAACCGATGCCCGAGAAGCACCAGCAAGTGCCGCTGCTGGCCTGGTTTTTCACTGGGGTGATAGGATTGGCCTTTACTGTTTCAAACTGAAGTTCCGGCAATTTGGCCTTTGTCGCCTGAGCAAGGGCAGAGACGCAGAGCGCCGATGCTGCAATAATGGTGAAAAACTTTTTCATTGTAGTATATGTGCTTTAGTTTTATCTATCTACAAAAATAAACAAAAAACCGGACTTCTGGAAGCCCGGTTTTAAAGTATGAAGGTACAAACTTACTTTGTGATGACCTTGGCCATTTCACAAACCTTGTTTGAATAACCCCACTCATTGTCGTACCATGCGCAAACCTTTACGAAAGTAGGATCGAGCTGGATACCTGCCTTTACGTCGAAGATAGAGGTGCGTGAGTCATTGCGGAAGTCGGTTGATACGACGCACTCGTCGGTGTATCCGAGGATGCCCTTGAGTTCGCCTTCTGAAGCGGCCTTCATTGCAGCGCAGATCTCCTCATAGGTACAAGGCTTCTCGAGCTCAGCGGTGAGGTCAACGAAGCTGACGTCTGAAGTAGGGACGCGGAGTGACATACCGGTAAGTTTGCCATTGAGAGCAGGAAGAACCTTACCTACAGCCTTTGCAGCGCCGGTAGATGAAGGGATGATGTTCTCGAGGATACCGCGGCCACCTCTCCAGTCCTTCTTTGAAGGGCCGTCAACGGTCTTCTGGGTAGCGGTAGCAGCGTGAACGGTTGTCATGAGACCTCTCTTGATACCGAACTTGTCGTTGAGGACCTTGGAGATAGGTGCGAGACAGTTGGTGGTGCAGGATGCGTTGGAGATGATGTCCTGACCAGCGTAGGTAGTGTGGTTTACACCATATACGAACATTGGGGTGGCATCCTTTGAAGGAGCGGACATGATGACCTTCTTAGCGCCGGCCTGGATGTGCTTGCGAGCGGTGTCGTCAGTAAGGAAGAAACCTGTTGACTCAACGACAACGTCTGCGTTCACCTCGTTCCACTTGAGGTTTGCAGGGTCCATCTCAGCGGTGATGCGGATCTTCTTGCCGTCTACGACAAGAGCGCCGTCCTCAACTGATACATTGCCCTTGAATGCTCCGTGTACTGAATCGTACTTGAGCATGTAAGCGAGATAATCAGGATCGAGAAGGTCATTGATACCTACGACCTCGATCTGGCCTGCAAAATTCTCATAAGCTGCACGGAATACCATACGGCCGATGCGACCGAATCCGTTAATACCGAGTTTTACCATTTTTTGTTGAATTTATTGTAGTTAAACACTTGTCTTCTAACCAGGCCCCCGAAAGGGCTCACAAAATTACCAAAAAATCTACTGAAAATCAATTATATTTGTAAAAAATAGGAAATGAAATACTACATCATAGCGGGAGAAGCCTCCGGCGACCTCCACGGCGGCAATCTGATAAAGGGCCTCAGGGCAGAAGACCCCGGGGCGGAGATCCGCTTCTGGGGAGGTGACCTGATGGCAGCAGCCGGCGGTGATCTCGTGCATCATTATAAGGAAGGCGCCGTGATGGGCGTCACCGACGTTCTCGCAAAAGCCGGCAAGCTTATGAAGAACATCGGCTTCTGCAAGGACGACATCTCCTCCTGGGGCCCCGACGTGGTGATACTCATAGACTACCCCGGCTTCAATATGAGGATAGCGGAATTCTGCCACAAGGCCGGCATCAAGGTGTTCTACTACATCGCCCCGAAGACCTGGGCCTCGCGCGAGGGCCGCAACCGGAAGCTGAAGGAATGGGTCGACAGGATGTTCATCGTCTTCCCTTTCGAGATCCCATATTTCACCGAAAAGGGCATACCGTTCACATACAAGGGCAATCCCCTAGTCGACGCCGTTGACAGTCACGAATACGAAAGACCCGTCGAGGGCCCGTACATCGCCGTCCTGGCCGGATCCAGAAAGGGCGAGATATCAAGGATGATGCCCGTATGCATGCAGGTGGCCGACAGGCTCGGCTGCCAGGTGGTCATCGCGGGAGCACCTGCCCGCAGCGAGGACGACTACCGCGGATACATCGGCAGCCGCGACAACGTCCATCTTCTCTTCGGCAGGACCTACGACATCCTTAGATTCGCCGGCTCCGCCATCATAAACTCCGGCACTGCTTCGCTCGAAGCGGTACTCATCGGCACCCCGCAGGTCGTCTGCTGGAGCACCTCCGGGATCACCTATCTGGTGGCGAAACATATACTTCACGTCGACAGGCGCATCAAGGCCATCTCGCTCGGCAACCTCTGCCTCGGCCGGCTCGCCTTCAAGGAACTCATACAGGGCGATTTCACCGTGGAGAACGTGTGCGCGGAAGTCCGCCGCCTCTCCGAAGACGAAGCCTACCGCAACAGAATGCTCGCCGACTACACCGAAATCCGCAATCTGCTCGGCGGCACCGGTGCCTCCCGCGCCGTCGCCCGCGCAATGATCGAAGAGCTTCGGAAGTGATACACACTAAAAAGATACAATATGAAAAATCTCAAACTCTTATTTCTGCTTCTCATCTCCACTATTGCCGGATGCAGCAAGAATCCTATTGAGCCCTCTCACGTTTACACGGCCTCCGAAATTGAAGGGAAATGGAAGCTTGCCGTCATCGGGAATGAGGAGGTCAACACGAACTCCCGGGCAATCTATACATTCAATTCCGATTGCTCTATGACGGTTTCTCAAGCCATTGGCAAAGATGGATCCCTTTCCGAAGCATTTGTTCCCAAGAGGAAAGGCACTTTCTCCATCGAAAAAAATGTCATTTCCATCAAGCTTGAAAACGGAAGCATCGCTGAGAAATGGCTGATCAAGCAAATAAATGGCGGCACATTTGAGTTCCAGGCTTTTTCCGGAGAAGCCGCACCGGAAAACGGCGCAATATCAAAGCTGGAACGTGTCAGGGCCGAATATGCCTCTGCCATCATCGGTCTCTGGGAAGGAGTTTCCCTGGAGGGAGTGTCCGACTACGGAGGAGAAGACCACCGTTGGGGCTATATGGAAGACAACTCATATGTTTACTATACAAGAGACCGGTACAGATGGGTGCCAAGTACGAATGTATCCAACACATACTATGTGGATGGAGACTGGCTGATGACTATATGGCAGGACAACAAGGGCAATTCTTATTATGAATCCTGGGACCTTGAGGTATGTGACGACTCGCAGATGATATGGACCGCATCCAGACAGAAACCGGACGGGACGCCATATTCAGCCAAATTCGTTCTGAAAAAGCTCCAGGGAGAAGATCCAAAGCCGGCGACCATCGTAGGAACATATCTGAATGATGACAATATGTCGGAATGGGACGAGTTCGAGCCTCTTGCAAAGATGTATGAGGAAAATGGCATTTCCGAAGTATATTATCTGTGCAAAGGGACATCCGGAAGAACTTTGTACAACAAGACCGATCTTACAGATGCTCCGCATGCCTGGCTTACATTAGACTGTCTGGAAACCGCCATTGAGGTAATGCATAAACATAACATCAAGGTTTATGCATGGCTGTTTTTCAGCGAAGACAAAGCGTATCTCAATGCTCATCCGGAATCGGGCATATACCATTTCCGCACAGGCCTCAGTGACCAGTTCGTCGAACTCCAGGACGAAGGGTATCAGGAGTATTGCTGCAACACCATACGGGAAATTGAAAAGAACTATGATGTTGACGGTTTTATACTTGACCACGTCAGGTATTCCGGTGCATATTTCGGGTGGTCCGAACAGGATTATAATAGATTGACAACCCAGTATGGCCTGTCACTTGACGAATATAACGAACTAGTGGTCATCCTCGCAAAGACTTTCGGATATTCCATCAGCAAGAATGATGCAGGAAGATACGTCTATGAATCAGATGATCCGGAATTAAGCTACGAAGCAGACAACAGCACCTTGTTCAACTCCAGCGACCTGAAGTGTGTCAAGGCGTTCATGGATATGAGAGTGAATTGCATAGATGATTTCTCGACGAAACTGTATAATGAAAGGAACGGCAAGACAATGATATTCTGCTGTATGCCTGAGATATGCTATCCAAGTCCATACGCTGCGCTGCATTACGGTACCGTGTGCAACGGCAAATACATTCTCGACCATATGAGCCCTATGCTCTATTCTGCTGATTTCGAAGAGGATTCCAATTGGGTGCAGAATTGCTACGAATACATTGTCAATCTCGGATACAACACGATGCCAAGCCTGCAGGCGTATAAACCGGCCAGCAATGAAAGCCTGAGAGCCGACATAAAAGCTATTACCGAGTCCGGATGCAGACATTATGTACTGTTCCGCTCATACTCCTACGATATCGCCAAGGCTTACGAGGCGCCCGAAGAAACGACGGTCACCTACAGCAAGGGGACCTGGAGTTCGTGCAGCAACGTTACAATCTATCTGGAAAATGCTTCAAGCGTAGAGAGCATCTCCTTGAGCGAAGGATTCACCGGACAGGAATACAACTTTGACAAATCTGCCGGAACTATTACCTTGAATGCAGATTGTCTGGGTGGGATAGGCGATTGCGGAATCGTCACAATAAAAGGCACAGGGGCTGTAGTGAAAGTTGGCGACGTCAGGTCAGACGAGCGCATCGTATGGTTTTCAAAGGATTGAAAGCATATTCTGAACTGAATCGAAAAAGAGTGGCTCATTTTCAATGGCCACTCTTTTTCAGTATCAATTGAGACACCCGGTTACTGAAGTTCCTCTACGACTGGTGCATCAGGAGCATTCTTCTTGACGGAAGCCATACCTACCTTGAGGGTGTCCATTGAAGCATACATCTGGCTGCTGCCGATAACCTGGCCGTTAGATGCCTTGAGATTGAAGAAAGGCTTGCCGTTCTTGGCTTCCTTTATCTCGTATCTTGCATCATCAACTGCATTCTTCTTAACGGACTCGATACCGTTGAGACAAGCCACCTTGGTGGTATAGCCTTCGCTGGTGAGGATGATCTGGCCGTTGGTTGCCTTGAGGTTGAACTGGAATTCCCCGTTCTTGCGGGTGGTTACTACGAATTTGCCCATAATTATGTTTGTTGATTGGTTAGTGTTTGCACAAATATATAAAAAACTTTTCAACCTATCACGCTCTGGGACCGAAAATTGCGGTACCGATTCGGACGATGGTCGCGCCGTATTCAAGCGCCAGGTGCCAGTCTTCAGACATACCTATCGACAGTTCCTTGAAATCCTCATATTCAGGGAAAAGGTCCTTGAGATAATCCATAAACGAACTGATCCTGCAGAAGTCCGCCCTGATATCCTCCTCGCAATCGGTATGTGTGGCCATCCCCATAAGCCCGCAGAAACGGATGTTCCTGTAGCTTTCTGCACGGAAAAGGATGTCAAGTATATCCTCCTCAACAAAACCCTGCTTCGTCTCCTCTGCGCCGATATGAAGTTCGAGGAGCACGTTTATCACCTTGCCGTTATCCCGGCCCCATTCGTTGACCGCATCAAGCAGGTGCTGCGTGTCGACGGACTGCACAAGGCTGGCATAAGGCAGTACCATCTTCAGCTTGTTGGTCTGGAGATGCCCGATGAAATGCCATTCGATATCCTTCGGAAGCTCCTGCACCTTCTTGCAGAACTCCTGAGGGCGGTTCTCGCCAAAGCGACGCTGGCCGGCATCGTAAGCCTCAATTATATCCTCGTTGGGGTGAAACTTGGAAACTGCCACCAGTTTCACTTCTGATGGCAGTTTTCGGGTAATATTTTCAAGATTCTCAGTTATCATTATCGGCGTCTCTGCTGTTTGAGCTGCTGCTCCTGCATCTTCTGTGCCTCTTCAAGGCGCTGCTGCCACTTGCTCTTCGGAAGAGGCTTGCCCTCCGACTTGCGCACCTTTTCGAGGACCTCGGCAGGATTGACCGACTTCCTCACAATCCACATCTGAAGCATTGAAATCAGCTGGGATAGCAGGTAGTAATAGCTCAATGCCGCAGAAAGGTTGTTACAGATGAAGAACATCATTATCGGCATCATCCAGAGGCTCATGAATCTCATTGAAGCGGCTGACGGATCGTTTGCCGAAGGCTGGTTGCTCATAGTCATCTTCGAGTACAGGAACATCGTCACGGCCATAAGGAGCGCGAACAACGAGAGATGGTCTCCGAAGATAGGGATCCTGGTCCCGTAGTCAATGAATGTGTCGGCCGCAGATAGGTCGTGACACCACAGGAACGGCTGCTGACGAAGCTCGATCGACGCAGGGAAGAAGCGGAACATAGCCCAGAGTATAGGGAACGTAAGCAGGGTTGGAAGACATCCGCCCATAGGACTGGCTCCCGCCCGCTTGTACAGGTCCATCGTGGCCTGCTGTTTCTTCATGGCGTCATCCTGCTTCGGATACTTGGCATTGATCTTCTCGATCTCCGGCTTGAGTGCGTTCATCTTGGCGGAGGACGAGTAGGACTTGTACATAAGAGGGAACACGACAAGCTTGATCACGATCGTCATCAGGAGGATGATGATACCGAAGTTGTCGATGAACCTGCTGAAAAAGTTGAACATAGGGATGATGGCATAACGTGTGAACCACGCGACGAGCCATCCTCCCAGAGGGATTATCTTCTCGTATTTCTGATCGTAACCCTTGAGTATCTGGAAATGGTTCGGTCCGAAATAGAACTCGTACGGGATCGAAACATTGTCAGACGGGACGAACTCCTGGCGTATGGCCGCGGAACAGTCCATAAGGTTGCGGTCAGGGTCGTCCTGAGAGGCGAAGTTGATGCTCAGCTGAGCGCTTGAGAACGATTCCGGCGCGCGCATTATTGCAGAGAAGAACTGCTGCTGGAATGCAAACCAGCTGAACTTGGAATCCACGCGCTTGCTTGCGCTGCGTCCCCTGCCGATCTCCTCCGGCTTCTTGTCTCCGGCGAAATAGTAATCAAGCTTCGAGTACTGGCTCTCGTTCTTGTAGCCTTTCTCCATACGGGGAACGGTCACATTGAAATCAAGGTCGAACGAGCTCACGTTGCGCGGGATGACATTCTTCATCCCGACGAAGGAGAGCTGGTTGTTCACGCTGTAGCTGTCTTCAGGAAGCACATAGCGTTGCTCGATATAACCGCCGCCTGCGAAAGGAAGGCGCATTACAAGGCTGCTGTCCGTCTGCTCGGCGACCTCGAACACAAAATCCTTGGTCTGGATGAATTCGCCTGTATAGAGACTGACGGAATACTCACATTTGCCCGGCTTGAAGATGTAGAGGTCAGTGCTGTCGTAATTGAAGTAGTCCTTCACACGGACGGAATGCGGCCTGGCACCCTTCGTGTTGAACTCTATCCTGATCCTGTCGTTCTCAAGGGCAAGTATCTGAGCCTCGGCATTGAACGCCTGCTCGAGAGACGAATCCTTGTAGATCGAAGCTGCTCTGTCTGATGAATCAGCCCCGGCTGTCTGAAGAGGCAGGGCTGCAGAAGTCTCTGCGGCATCAACGATGTCGTTTATCTTCTGCGCGAGTGCGATGGAGTCCTGCTGTGCCTGCACCTCCGCATACTTCCTGGCCCTGTTGGACTGGAAGATGCCGAAGCCAAGTATTACGAGTGCGATGAGAGAGAAGCCGATGACGGAATTCTTATCCATTCTGCTGCTCCTCCTCTGCCTGACGGATCTTCTCTTCCAGATCCTTGAGTTCGGCCTTTGCCTGCTCTATGCGCTCCTGCATCTGCTTGATGAGAGGCTCGCTGTTCTTGGAAGCGGAGAAGAAACCTATGTTGTTCTCGTAGGTAATGATATCCTGCTGGAGGGCGTGATACTTGTCGATAAGGAGGTCCTTAGGGTTGCGGGCGGACTTTGAGAACTGGCCGCGGCCTGATACGCGCTGCTGTGCGAAGAGAGGGAACTTCTGCTGCATTGCATCGTTGTATGCCGCATTGATGTTGTCCTTCTCCTTGAAAGGAACGTGTCCGATCTCCGCCCAGCGGTCAGCGAATTCGCGCATCTTCTCTGCATTTGCGGTCTCGCTGTCCGTCGGTTCGAATGCCAGGATCTCGGCCACAAGCTTCTTCTTGTTCTTGAAGTTTGAGTAGAAGTCATTCTCAGGAGTGGCGTTCTTGTCGCGCTCAGCGAAGAATTCGTCGCAGGCTGCACGGAACCTCTTCCAGAGCTGCTCGCTCTTCTTGCGAGGCACGGCGCCGATCTCCTTCCACTGCTTCTGCAGGGAGATGAACTGGTCGGTGGCTTTCTTCCACTCGGTGCTGAGCTTGAGCTCCTCAGCCTGACGGATAAGGTCAAGCTTCTTGTCGAGATTCTCGTTCATATTGCCCTTGAACTCGGTGTAGAACTCGCGCTTGCGCGCATAGAACGCGTCGCACGCAGCACGGAAGCGGTCGTATATTTTCTGATTCTCCTTCTTGGTGGCGAAGCCAATCTTCTTCCATTCGGCCTGGATCTCCTCAATCTCCTTTGAGATGGAGTTCCACTCCCCGCTTGACTTGACCTCCTTCGAGGTTATCTCTTCGAGGCGCACGCAGAGAGCCTCTTTCTTCTCAAGGTTCTCGGCCTGCTGGCCCTTGAGTTCTTCGAAGTGAGCCTGATAGCGCTTGTTGATGACAGCAGTGGCAGCCTTGAACCGGTTCCATATCTCGTCACGCTTTTCCTTCGCTACCGGGCCGAACTCCTTCCACTGCTCGTGAAGTTTCTGAAGTTCGTGGAAAGCATTCACTATGTTTTCGTTCTCGGCAAGTTTCTCGGCCGCGCTGCAGAATGCTTCCTTGGCTTCAAGGTTCTTCTTGAAATCCAGGTCGCGCAGATCACGGTTGATCTTGACCATATCGTAGAACTTCTCTACGTAGAACTGGTATGTATCATTGATGTCGCGGAACGCCGTAGCAGGAACCGGGCCGGCGTCTCTCCAGCGGTTCTGAAGCTCACGGAATGCAGGGAACTGTGCGCTGACGTCCTCCTGGCCCTCCACGAGAGCCTTGAGTTCCTCGATGACTGCCTTCTTCTTGGCGAGGTTCTCTTCGCGCTGGGCATCCTGCT
This sequence comes from Bacteroidales bacterium, assembly GCA_024401695.1. Taxonomy (GTDB): domain Bacteria; phylum Bacteroidota; class Bacteroidia; order Bacteroidales; family UBA932; genus Cryptobacteroides. The sequence goes on along the minus strand of JAKSKN010000015.1, from coordinate 1,614 downwards.
GCTTGTTGAATTCCGCCCTTTCCTTCTTGTAATCCGAATAAAGTGCCTTGAAGTTCTGCTCCACGGCGTCGAACGGATTGTTACGGCTGGATCCCTCATCTTCATCCTCAGCGCCCGATTCGCCCTTGAGCTTTACCAGAAGCTTATAGAAAGCAGACTTGATGGCCTCTGCCTCCTTCGACCTTGACATGCTCTCTGCACTGTCCTTCAGAGACTGGAACAGTTCTGACAATTCGGCGAGAGTCTTGCCCGCGAGATTCTGTGATTCTTCAACCACTTCCTTTTCTACGTCTGAAACTACCTCTTGGATATTTTCAGGAATGTTCTTTTCGCTCATATTCTTAGAGTTTTCAAATGTTAAAGAACACAAATATAAGAAATTTCGGTAAAATCCGTAATTTTGTGGTAGAATTCACTTCCAATTATGAGAATAGACATCCTCACCGTAGTTCCGGAACTCCTTGAGAGTCCGCTCAGCCACTCCATCGTCGGCCGTGCAATTAAAAAGGGCCTGGTCGAAATCAATGTCCACAACCTGCGCAAATACGGGATCGGACCGCGGCGCAACGTCGACGACTATTCATACGGCGGCGACGCCGGTATGGTGATGATGGTCGAGCCAGTCTTCAAGATGATCCAGGAGCTCACCGCAGAAAGGCATTACGACGACATAATCTATATGTCGCCGGATGGCGAGCGCCTCAACCAGGGAATATCCAATGAACTCTCCCTGCACGAAAACATCATCATACTCTGCGGACACTACAAGGGAATAGACCATCGCATCAGGGAGCACCTCATCACAAGGGAGATTTCCGTAGGCGATTACGTGGTGAGCGGTGGTGAGATCCCGGCCGCCCTCCTGGCCGACTCCATAGTCCGGCTCATCCCCGGAGCCCTGACGGATGAGACCTCGGCACTCTCCGACAGTTTCCAGGACGACCTCCTCTCCCCTCCCGTCTACACGAGACCGGCAGAATTCAACGGATGGAAAGTGCCCGACGTGCTGCTCAGCGGCAACCCGAAACTTATTCAAAGATGGCAAGATGAGCAGGCACTGGAGCGCACGAAACTGCTGAGACCCGAATTACTTATTAAATAATTTTAAAAATAATAAGTGAAAAAATCAAAAAATTTTCTAAAAAAATTTGTTGGAATTAAAAAAAGCAGTATCTTTGCCTTCGGAAATGATACAACTCATGCTCCGGTATCTATGCCGGAGACTTCTAACCAACAATAATTAACCTTCTTATAGGTAATACACTACTAACTAACCGTAAAGCCTCGCTGAGACAGCGAGGCTTTGTCGTTTCCTATGCACATATATTTTAAAAATGACTAAATTTGCGGACACTATTAAGGTGGAGCGCTTCTGTCGCGGCAGCAATGCTGAGGAAAGTCCGGACAGGACAGGGCAGTCCGCTGCGGAAATCGCAGAAGGGAGTAATCTTTTGGACACCGTAACAGAAAACAACCGGGTCCGCAAGGATCCAAGGGTGAAAACGCGAGGCAAGAGCTCACGACGTGCGGCGGTGACGCCGTGCGGGTACGGTCCCGGAACCTGCAAAACCAAATATACTGGCAGATGAGGGCTGCCCGCCCGATGCCAGGGGG
>JAKSKN010000014.1 GCA_024401695.1 Bacteroidales bacterium | reverse complement strand
ATTTCGTGGGGGTCATTTCGTTTATTTTATTGAGTTATAGCAACTTGCTCAGAACACATGAAGGAGGATGCGATGAACAACGGCCAGACGAAACCTGGTTATAATATCCAGATAGCCACCGAGAACCCGTTCATCACCAACTACGGCATCTTCTGGCGTCCCAATGATCAAGGTACGCTGATACCGTTCCTGACGTCGTTCAGCGACAGGTACGGCATGCAGAGCGACGAAGTGTGCGCGGACTCGGGTTACGGCAGCGAGCAGAACTATGCACATATGTTCGGTAATGGAATCGTGCCGTATGTCAAGTACAACATGTTCCATGCGGAAGACTACTATGTGTGTCCTATGGGACGGCACATACACCATACAAGAGACACGGTGTCGAAATCGGACCTTGGATATGTGTCCGTCATAAGTGTTTATCGTACAGAATCTTGTGAGGGATGTCCTCTGCGAGGGATATGCTACAAGGGGAAGGCCCCGTACAGAGAAATTGATGTCAACCATCAGGCCGATGAGTACAAGGCTGAAGCCAAACGCTTCAGACTGAAGTCTAACGCCAAAGTTAAGATCGAGTTCGGCCTCGTGGCCCTGGCACATAATCTCAGGAAATACATTGCAGTAGAGCGGATGCGCAGCAAGGCGGTAAGCAGTTGCCTCTGAGAGGCGTGTGCTCCCGCGCACACGGGAAGCGGGAGGGGCCCGTCGGCAGCAAGTTATCGCATAGCGATGACGCAGATGACGATGGGAGGGTCCGGAGCGAACAAAGTGAGCGGAGTCCTCTCAGAGGCAAGCTGCTGCCGCTGCGGAGCTCCGCTCATCAACAAAAAAGAGGCCGACCCTTTTTAGTGTCGACCTCCTCTTTTTTGCTAATCTTTATTTTGCAGCGAGGACTGCGATCGAGCAAGGAGGGAGGGTTACCTCGAGGCCGGCCTTGGTCAGCTTGTAGTCCTTGAATGCCTTAGGCTCCACGACGTTTGCCTTGCCGAAGTCATTGTAGTCGTGAACATCCTTTGAAGTAAGGACGCGGGCAGCGGTGACTGCGCTGACGGCCTTCTCGTTGTCGAAGGTGATGAGGACCTTCTTGGCCTTCTTGAGGTCGGTGTTGACGAGCGAGATGTTCATCACGCCGTCTTTGCGTGAAACGGTAGCGTCAACCTCAGGGACAGGGCACTTGCGGTCTGACTTGACGGTCTTGGTGAGGATGTCGGAAGCCACGAACTCGGCGTTCTGGTGTACGTTGTACATTTCGAACACGTGGTAGGTCGGGGTGAGCACCATCTCCGTCTCGTTGGTGAGGATCATAGCCTGAAGCACGTTGACCACCTGGGCGATGTTGGCCATCTTGAGGCGGCGGGTGTACTTGTGGAAGATGTCGAAGTTGAGGGCTGCCACAATTGCGTCGCGCATTGTGTTCTGCTGATAGAGGTGTCCCGGATTGGTGCCCGGCTCAACGTCGAACCAGGTGCCCCACTCGTCGAGGAGAAGGTCCACGCGGCCCTCAGGGTCGATGGTGTCCATTATGTCGATGTGCTTCTGGAGCACTTCCTCAATCTCGATGGTCTTGGAGAGGGTGGTATAATAGGTGGCGTCGGAGAACTGTGTCGCCGAGGTCTTGCTGCCTACCCATCCGCCGATGTTGGTGTAGTAGTGGAGGGAGATGCCCTTCATACCCTTTTCCGCGCCGATGTTGTTCATCAGGACCTTTGTCCAGTTGTAGTCATAGTCGGATGCGCCGCTGGCTATCTTGTAGAGGTGGTTGCCGCCGAGGTCGCGGAGATAGGTCGCATAACGGCGGAAGAGATCGGAGTAGTACTCTGGAGTCATATTGCCGCCGCAACCCCAAGCTTCGTTGCCGATGCCGAAGTACTTCACCTTCCAAGGCTTCTCGCGGCCGTTTGCGCGGCGGAGGTCAGCCATATTGCTGGAGGCGTCGGAAGTCATATATTCAACCCATTTCGCCATTTCTTCAACACTTCCGGAACCCACGTTGCCGCTGATGTACGGCTCGATGCCGAGCATTTCGCAGAGGTTGAGGAATTCGTGCGTGCCGAAGCTGTTGTCCTCGAGGGTGCCGCCCCAGTTGTTGTTGGCGATGTATGCGCGCTTCTCCTGGGGACCGATGCCGTCCATCCAGTGGTAGTCGTCGGCGAAGCAGCCGCCCGGCCAGCGCATTACGGGAACCTTGAGCTTCTTGAGTGCTTCAAAGACGTCCTTGCGGTAGCCTTCCACGTTAGGAACCTTGGAATCCTTGCCGACCCACAGTCCGCCGTAGATGCAGCGGCCGAGGTGCTCTGAGAACTGTCCGTAGATTTCTGCCGGGATGGTTACGCCGGTGCCTTCATCGTGGATGCGGATGGTGGCGTCCTGGGCGTGCAGGCTGACTGATGCGCAGAGGAGCGCGATGCCTGCAAGAATAGTGGTGATTTTGTGCATTATGATAGATTGTATTGGTGTGTCGAATTCCAAAGATACTGCATTTTTTTTACTATTTTTGTAGTCTATGGCAAAAAGTGGCGTCAATATAGGTGAGCAGTGCCGGAAAATCATTTCCGACGTTGAAAACGGGGTCTTCGCTCCGGTGTATCTCCTGATGGGGGATGAACCGTATTATCCGGAGATGGTCTGCCAGTCGGTCATAGACAATTGTCTGGAAGACTATGAAAGGGACTTCAACGAGACCATCTGCTATGGTGCTGACGTTACTGCAGAGCAGATTGTGACCGCTGCGAGGCGGTTTCCGATGATGGCCGAACGCCAGCTGATAGTGGTGAAGGAGGCGCAGATGCTCAAGGATATCGAGAATCTCGCGCTGTATTGTGCGGAACCGCTCGACTCGACGGTGCTGGTGGTGCTGCTGCACAAGGCCACGGTCGACAAGCGCCGCGGCTTTTACAAGGCGGCCCAGAAAGCGGGTGTCGTAGTGGATTCGCCGGCGGTGCGCGATTATGAAGTGCAGGGGTGGATATCGGAGTACTACCGCTCCCGCGGGCTTCAGATCGAACCGGCAGCGGCAGCCCTGCTGGGCGAGTCGGTGGGGACGGAACTCTCCACGATAGTGGTCGAGACCGACAAGCTGCTCAAGAACCTTCCGGAAGGCGTGACCCGCGTCACCGTGGAAGATATAGAGAAGAACGTGGGCATATCCCGTCAGTACAGCGTGTTCGAGCTGACGAAGGAACTGTCCTACAAGAATTCGGCGAAAGCCCTGAAGATCGCCGCACACCTCGGCTCGTCCGCGAAATTCGCGATGCCGATGGCAGTGAGCGCCTTCTACACACACTTCAGCCGCATCCTGCGTTATGCGGCGTTGCTCTCCAGGGGTGCTGCGTCACCTGAGGAAAAGGCTGCTGCGCTGGCCGGAGTCAACCCTTATTTCTATAAGGAATACGACGCTGCGGTGCGCAACTATCCGCTGAAAAGCGTGATGGGCGTGATGGCGCTGCTGTGTGAATATGATTACCTGGGAAAAGGCGGCGACGGCGGCGCTGCCACTCCCGATGAATTGCTGGTAGAATTGACAACTAAAATATTGAACTCATAATGGCAATTATCGAATGCAAGGAAGTCTGCAAGAGTTTCGGGCCGAAGGTGGCTCTGGACCACGTGAGCATAGACGTTCCTGAAGGAAAGATTTTCGGTCTGCTCGGCCCGAACGGCGCCGGCAAGACCACCCTGATCCGTATCATCAACAGAATCTCCATCCCGAACTCCGGGGAGGTCCTTTTCAACGGCCGCCCCATTACGCAGAAGGATGTCGAGAAGATCGGCTATATGCCTGAGGAGCGCGGCCTTTACCGCAAGATGAAGGTCGGCGAGCAGGCTATGTACCTCGCGCAGCTCAAGGGAATGAGTGACGCCGAGGCCAGGAAGGAACTGAAGGACTGGTTCGTCCGTTTCGACATCCGCGAATGGTGGGACAAGAAAGTCGAGGAACTTTCAAAGGGAATGGCGCAGAAACTCCAGTTCATCACGACAGTCGTGCACAAGCCGTCCCTGATGATTCTCGACGAGCCTTTCTCCGGTTTCGACCCGGTGAACGCCGAAATCATCCGCAAGGAGATCCTCCGCCTCAAGGAGGAGGGCTCGACCATCATACTCTCCACCCATAATATGGAGTCCGTCGAGGAACTTTGCGACAATATCGCGCTTATCAACCAGAGCAAGCTCGTCATAACCGGCGGTGTCGAGGATATCCGCCGCAAGTATGGCAACAACAACGTGGAGCTTGTGTACACCGACGCCGACGGCCGTCACGAGGAGGTCCTTCCGCGCGAGACCGACGGTGCATCCACCCTCAAGACCTATATCGACAAGGGCGTTCAGATCAATTCATACAAGGAACTTATGCCGCGTATGAACGACATTTTCATCAAACTCGTAACAGGGAGGGAATAAGCTATGGATTTCAAGAGAACAAGCATCATCATCAGGAGGGAATATCTCAACAAGGTAAAGAAGAAGAGTTTCCTCGTAATCACATTCCTGGCGCCTATCCTTTTTGCGGCGCTCTGCATACTCCCGAGCGTCATTATGTTGAAGGCCAAGGAGGAGGGCAAGGTGGTCGCCGTCGTCGACAAGTCGGGCATAGTCCTTCCGAACCTCGAGAATACCGAGACCATCTCGTATGAGGATTGCACCGGCCAGTCCGTCGATGCACTCAAGGCGGAGCTCAGGAATTCCGACTACGACGCGGTGCTCAGCATTTCCGAGCTTGACACCGAAAACCAGACCGTTACTGCTGAAGTTTACTCCAGCAAGCCTCTCGGGATGGATATGTCCGAGAATATGAACAACAAGATCAACAGCAGCGTCGAGGCCTACAGGATAGAGCAGTCCGGGGTCGAGAATCTCAAGGAACTTATGGCATCCGTCAAGGCAAAGGTCAAGATGAAGACATACACCCTTGATGAAGAGGGAAAGGAGACTATTTCCGAGTCGGGCGTATATATGGCTGTGTCAATGATACTCGGCATAGTGATCTATATGTTCATCGTGCTGTTCGGCGGTATGGTGATGTCTTCAGTCATCGAGGAGAAGTCCAGCCGCGTGGTCGAGGTGCTCGTAAGTTCGGTCAAGGCCACCGAGCTGATGTTCGGCAAGATCATCGGCATCGCCCTTGTCGCCATCACGCAGTTTGTCCTGTGGATAGTCCTTACCGGTGCTATCGTGGGCATAGTAGGTGCAATCACCGGTTCAAGCCTTCTCGGCGGTTCTGATCCGACCGAACTCGTCCAGATGGCGGGTGTCAACGGAGAACAGGCGGATGCGATCGTGAGTGCTGTCACTGAGGCATCAGGGGAGCAGGACGGACTTCAGGTTGTACTTTCATCCATCAAGTCTATGCCTTGGGGCACGATAGGAATCAGCTTCCTTCTGTTATTCATCTTCGGCTATATGCTGTATGCCTCTCTGTATGCCGCCATCGGTTCGGCTGTTGAGAACGAGGCGGATACCCAGCAGCTCTCGCTGCCTGTCACCATACCTATCCTTCTGGCGTTCTTCATCGCGATCTATGCCTTCAAGGCGCCGGACAGCGCTCTGGTGTTCTGGGGTTCGATGATTCCGTTCACTTCGCCTATCGTGATGCTCGCGAGACTGCCGTTCGGAGTGCCTATGTGGCAGCTCGTGCTCTCCATCGCACTGCTTGTGGGTACATTCGCGGTCTGCGCCTGGGCTTCCGCCAAGATATACAAGGTCGGAATACTTATGTTCGGCAAGAAATCTTCCTGGAAGGACCTCTGGAAGTGGCTTAAAATGTAATTTGATATATGAAGAGATTTTTTGTTTTCATTTCTGTCCTTGCAGTTGCGGCCGGCTGCTGCAGCAAGCCTGAGGATGGATATGTGTTCACCTGGAGGAAGCACGTGATAGATGGCCATATGACCGGGGTCACTGCTGCCAATGCCGACAATGTGGCAGAGGCGTTCGGCACCGTTGAGGATGGCGTGTACACCGCTCCTAACGGCAGGGTGTTCAAGTGCGGTTCAACTCCTGCCGCCGTGTATGATATGCTTGCCGTGCAGCCTCAGATGGCAGACCTCAAGCGTGTGATCGGCTTCTGCGAGGAACCGATGGGATCCCATCGCCCGGAGAGCAACCTTTCCGACTGGGCTGCGGATATGCTTCTGGAGGCTATGGAGGAGGCGACCGGCCGCAAGGCGGATTTCTCTGTCCTCAACTTCGGCGGCATCCGTACGAGCCTCGGAGTGGGCGAGGTGCTCAAGGATGATCTCGTGTCAATGTTTCCGTTCAAGAATTATGTATCCTATGTCCGTCTTTCCGGCAAGGATGTAAAGGTTATTTTCGAGAGGTTCGCTTCCGGCCGGGTCGAGGCTTTCGGCGGAGCCCGTCTTGTTGTGAAGGATGGCGGTATCCAGTCTCTTGAAATAGGCGGCAAGCCTTTCGATGAGAGGAAGGAGTACGCTCTGGCCACGATAGATTTTCTTCTTGACGGCGGAGACGGTCACAACCTTGCGAAGAATGCGAGGGAGCTGGTCATCACCGATGTCAAGGTAGGCGACGTGATGCTGGCGAAGGCGAAGGCGTTCGCCCCGGCTCCGATTGCATATGAGACGGACGGGCGTTATCAGGTAATAAAGGAGGATGCGGAATGAAAAGGTTTCTTATGATATTTGCGGCTGCCGCTGCACTGTGTGCCTGCCAGCCGAAGGCAAAGCTTGTGATCATCCATACCAATGATACACACAGCCATCTTGAACCTATGCGTACGGGAAACTATGTCGGTCACGGCGGAGTCATCGAACGCGCTGCATTCATCGATTCCGTCCGTAACAGGAGGGGAGAGGACAAGGTGCTTCTCGTGCACGCCGGCGACTTCGTCCAGGGTACTTCATATTATACGGTCCTTGAAGGGGAGATTGAAATCAACCTCATCAATGACCTCCGCTATGATGTCATCACTCTTGGCAATCACGAATTTGACAATGGCCTGGAGGCTCTTGCCGGGATGATGAAGAGGCTGGAAACCGCGAAGGTGGTATGCTCCAACCTCGATCTCACCCCATTCGAGGTCGGCGAATATGTCAAGCCGTATGCAGTCGTCGAACGTGGGGGTCTCAGGATAGGCTTCGTAGGCCTTGCATCGGATCTGCTCCATAACGTGTCGCGGACCATTTCGTCACGCATCCAGCAGCTGGATGACGTCGAAAGCGTCAACAGGTGGACGGCGTACCTGCGTGAAGAGGAGAAGGTCGATATGGTCATCCTGCTCTCACACGCGGGGTATGACAATGACCAGAAGATAATCCCTTCCACACACGGTGTGGACCTTGTGATAGGAGGACATTCCCATACATACGTGGATGATTTCATCTACGTCGAGGATGCCGACAACAAAAAAGTCCCGATCACTCAGGATGGAGGATGGGGACTCGAGTTAGGCGAAATAGAGGTCCGCTAGAGGATATTCATCGACTGCTCACGAATCTTTTCAAGCTCGTCCTTCATCTGAACGACGAGCTTTTGTATTGCCGCGAAGTTGGCCTTTGAGCCGGTCGTGTTGATCTCGCGGCCCATTTCCTGGATGATGAAGCCCAGTTTCTTGCCCGGGTATTCCTCTCCGTCGATGGTGTCCATAAAATACTTGCAGTGCTGGCGCAGACGGACTTTCTCTTCGTTTATGTCAAGCTTCTCGAGGTAGAAAATCATCTCCTGTTCGAAACGCTCCGGCTCAAGCTTGACCTGGAGGTCGTCCGCTGCCTTGAGGATTTTCTCGCGGACGGCGGTGATGCGCTCGGGCTCGCATTTTTCGACTTCGTCATAGAGGGAGAGGATCTTGGCTACGCGGGATGTAACGTCCTTGTACAGGATGGCCCCTTCGTCGCTGCGGTATCTGACCACGCCTTCAAGACAGTCGTCAAATGCCTTCTCCACCAGAGGCCAGTTGGCGTCGGTGATGATATCCTGACGACCGGCGTCGATTACGTCCGGCATACGGAGTATGTTGGACAGCAAGTCGTTGGGGTTGCTGAGCTGAAGATTGGCTGCACCTATTTTGCTGCCGAGTTCGGCGAGCTGACGATAGTAATCGAGGGCAAGCTCCGCGTTGATCTTCTTTGCGCTTCCGGCTGCATTCGGCTCCCAGTTGATGAAGACGTCTACGGTGCCTCTCACCAGGGCGGCGGCTATCTTGCCGCGCATCTGCATCTCCTTGTCTTTCGGGAGAATTGACGACTTTATGCTGATGTCAGCGCTTTTTGAATTGAGAGTCCTGATTTCCACGGTGAGTTTTCCCGCCTCAAGTTCAGCCACGCCCTTGCCGTAGCCTGTCATCGATTTGATCATTCCGGTACTGATTTTGGTTGCTGCAAAATTAAGGAATTTTTCGTAATTTTGCTGTGATAATGAGAAAGGGGAGCATCATACAGGCTTTGTGCTGCATTCTTTTGTGCGGCTGGTATCTGATGTCTGTCGTGGGATTCGATATCCACACGGACCATCACGATGACTGTACCTATGTAGTTTCCCTCCTGTCCAACCTCTCCTGCGAAAATATCCATCCGGAAGATGAATGCGGCTGCGAGGACTGCGACCACGATGACTGTGAAGACGAATCCGATTATCTCGCCATCACCGGCTCAGGTAATTCCCTGCAGCAGTCCGTCCCGGTCCCCGCTGTGATGATATGTGAGGCCATCATTCCTGAATCCTTCGTATCTGCGCCGGTGGTTTCCGCTCCGTTGGAGCGTGCGTTCAAGTCTCCGCCCCGTGTGCTGCTGAACAGTCTATGTGTGCTTAGGGTTTAGTGTGTCAGGTCCTTGAATCAAGAACCTGAACCATTACTGTATCCTAAAAAGCACAAATCAATGAAAATCAAATATTTAGCAGGTATTATACCTGCGTTTCTGACAAGCGTTTCCGCATTTGCCCAGGTTGATACCGCGGAGCTTTACGGCGAGAAGCGCGACAGCCTGGAGGCGGGCACCATAGTGGCCCGGCAAGCTGGGAACTATTTGCCGAAAGGCAAGGACATCCGCACGGAAGTGATTACTGCCGCAGGTCTCTGCAAGATGGCCTGCTGCAATCTGGCGGAGAGTTTTGAGAATTCCGCGAGCGTGACTGTCGGCTATTCCGATGCCGTTACGGGGGCGCGTCAGATCCGTCTTCTGGGGCAGAGCGGCGTGTATACCCAGATGCTTGACGAAAACCGTCCCGTGATGCGCGGCCTTTCCGCCCCGTGGGGACTGAACTATGTGCCCGGACAGTGGCTCGAAAGCATACAGATCGCCAAGGGTGTGACTTCTGTCATCAACGGAGTGGAGTCGATGACGGGGCAGATCAATATGGAACACCGCAAGCCTACGGACGAGAAACCGCTGTATGTCACGGCTTCGTATATGAACGACACCAAAGCCGACCTGAATGTCATAAGCGCCCTGCAGCTTGATGAACTGTCTACCTGGAGCACGGTCATCCTTGCCCACGTTGACGGCAACTTCAAGGCTATGGACCACAACGGCGACGGCTTTATGGACGATCCGCGCCAGCTCAACATAGCGCTCAGCAACCGCTGGCTGTATTTCGGCCAGGACGGCGTGCAGGTGCGGTTCGGTGTGCGCGCTATCCAGGATATCCGAACGGGCGGCCAGATGGAGGAGGAAGGCAATCCTGCTCCGGGAAGTTTCTCGATGCCGGCGTGGCGTTCCAATATCTTGAACAGATCCCTGAACGGCTATGTGAAGGTGGGGGTGCCGATCTCCGACGACGGCGACCGCAGCGTTGCGGCTGTGCTCGACTACACGTATCAGAACCTGGAGTCCAACTTCGGCGCAAACCGGCTTGATGCGGGCCAGCACACCGCATTCGCCAACCTTATGTATCAGAATCTGGAGGGTGACGCGCATCACTTCACGCTGGGCCTGAGCGAGATGCTTGACATCTACAACGAGTCCGGCCGTACTGTGCTGAGCAACCTGGGAGCTTTCGGTGAATACACATACCACAATGGGGAAGTGTTTTCCGCCATCGTGGGCCTGAGAGGGGAATGGTACAACAGGGCAGGTTTCCGTCTTTCGCCACGGCTTACGCTCAAGTGGCAGCCGGTGGACTGGATGGTGCTGCGCGCCAACGGCGGCCGCGGCCTGCGGTACAGCACGCCTCTTATTGACAATATCGGCGTCCTGTCAACTTCAAAGGTATTAGAAGGCGACTATCTGAGCCATCCTCTCGAGGATTCGTGGACATTCGGAGGCAATGCCACCTGGTATCTGCCTTTCGGCAAATCAAGCTATGTCAGCCTTGATTATTTCCATACCCGCTTCACCGAGCAGATGCTGGTCGACTATTCCGCAAGCCGCATAAGGTTCTATACACTTGGAGACTTGGGTGGAGGCTGGTCATATACCAATAACCTGCAGCTGGATTTCTCTTCGGAATTGTTCGACGGCTTCACCCTGACGCTTACAGGGCGCTATACCGATGCCAGGCAGTCGCTCTCCTGGCAGACGGATGACGTGAAACCGATGGTGAGCAGGTACAAGGGGGTGCTCAATCTTCAGTATGCGACGCATCTGAACAAGTGGATATTCGACTTCACCGCTTCCGTGAACGGTCCCTGCAAGGTGTGGGACTTTATGAAGGATATCGTGGTGGACGGAAATCGTCCGTATGCTTCGGGTTACACGCCGGCTTATCCTCTGCTGTATGCGCAGGTCACGAGAAGGTTCAAGGGTGTGGACCTGTATATCGGAGGCGAGAACCTCACGAATTACCGTCAGCCTTCGCCGATAATCGGTGCCGGCAATCCTTATGGACCCGATTTCGATGCCAGCTGTGTATGGGGCCCTCTGATGGGAATCAAGATATATGGTGGTGTAAGATTAACTATTTGGAAAACAGAAAATTGATATAGATTATGAAAAGAATTACTTTAATTATTCTTGCGGCCATTTGCTGCGCATTTGCCACTCTTTCGGCCGCGCCTAAGAAACCAAAGGCGTCCACAAAGACCGTAGTCTATCAGACAACTCTCGATTGCGAGAATTGCGCTAAGAAGATTATGGAGAATGTGTCCTTCGAGAAAGGAGTCAAGGACCTCAGGGTTGATGTCCCGACCAAGCAGGTGACCGTGGTTTTCGATGCTGCGAAGACCGACACGCTTGCTCTCCGCAAATCCATCAACAAACTTGGTTACAAGGCTCGGGTTATAGCGTTTGAATGATTATCTTTGCGGCTATGAAAAAAGTATTCCGTTTTTTGAGCTTCATTCTGTCAGCTGTAATTGTCACCTGGCTTATGTTCGGACCGCTTGTAAAGGGAGCGTGGTCTGTGGAAAAACTTGATGAGGGCATCTATTGCTATGAGTTTTCCGGAAATGACGGTTTTGACGGCTTCCTGAAGCAGGGCGGCGCCGCCGGACCGATTGAATTGTCGGCATACATCACGAAATTCATGTCCCGCGGCTTCTCGAGACCACCGAAGGCTGAACCGGTGGAACAAGATTTCGGCTGCTCCACAATGGTTGTAGAAACCGTTGATGGCCAAAGACTTATGGGGCGTAATTTCGATTGGAACAACTGCCGCTGCATAATCGCAAAAGTCAATCCGAAGGGCGGATACAGGTATGTGTCGGCGTTCAATCCTGATTTCTTCGGTTTCGGTCCTGATTGGAAGCCGGAAGGCTTCGCCAATCAGTATCTGGCTCTCGCCAGCCTCTTCTGCGCGCTTGACGGCGTGAATGAAAAGGGACTGGCTGTCGCAAACCTTGTGGCCGGCGAGGGGAGCGAAACGCACCAGGACAACGGTAAGCCGGATATGACCACAACCTGCGCCATTAAGTATCTTCTGAAGACTGCAGCTTCTGTCGACGAAGCGATAACCCTGCTCGAAGGGATCGACTACCACTCCGATATCGGTGCGCTGCACCATCTGTCCATAGCCGATGCATCGGGAAGAAGCGTCGTGGCCGAGTGGGTGGGCGACAGGCTTGTCGTGACGGATACGCCTATCGTCACCAATCATTATCTCTGTCCGGAGAATTTCGGCGCAGGACTCCACGAGGGGGATTGCCGCTTCGAGAAACTTGAAGCCGTGCGCGACTCTCTCAATGCCTCGATGGAAGCCGAGCAACTGCTTGACGCAATGTCGGTTGCCTGGCAGTCGTGGGATGATGAAGCCAACAATGTGCACGGCGGGACCCAATGGACCGCGCTGTTCAACCTCACTGAGCCGGGTGCTGTTTACTGCTGGCAGCGGGATACAACCAGACGCTTCAGTTTCTCCCTGTAGCTTTTTTGTTGCAACGCGGGGGCGCGAATACGGTTAAAATTAAAGGATTTTTTCTAAATTTGCTTTCCCCAATAAGAGTAGTGTTATGGAAGAAGAAGTAAAAAGACTGAATTTCCTCGAAGAAATCATTGAAGACGACCTCAAGTCAGGCAAGGTGGAGAGCATCCTTACGCGCTTCCCTCCAGAACCTAACGGATATCTTCATCTCGGACATGCCAAGTCGCTGTGTATCAATTTCGGACTTGCGCAAAAATATGGTGGAAAAACCAATCTCCGCTATGATGATACCAACCCGACGAAGGAGGATACCGAATATGTCGACGCCATCAAGGAGGACATCAAGTGGCTCGGATTCCAGTGGGAGAAGGAGTGCTATGCGTCCGATTATTTCGACCAGCTTTACGAGTGGGCCGAATGGATGATACAGCAGGGCCTCGCCTACGTTGACGACCAGACGCAGGAGGAAATGCGCGAAAACCGCGGAACAGTCGAGACTCCGGGCAAGAATAGCCCGTGGCGCGACCGTACACCCGAGGAGAATCTCAAGCTCTTCCGTGAGATGCGTGACGGCAAGTACGCCGACGGCGAGAAGGTGCTCCGCGCCAAGATAGATATGGCACATCCGAAGATGGAGTTCCGCGATCCGATAATGTACCGCATCAAGCACGCCCATCATCACCGTACCGGTGACAAGTGGTGCATCTATCCTATGTACGACTATACCCACGGCCAGAGTGACTCCATCGAGCATATTACTCACTCGATCTGTACCCTCGAGTTCGACGTCCACCGTCCGCTCTATGACTGGTATATCAAGACCCTGGGCATTTATCCTTCGCATCAGTACGAATTCGCCCGCCTCAATCTCACCTATACCCTTATGAGCAAGCGCAAGCTTCTTGAGCTTGTCCAGAAGGGGATAGTCTCAGGTTGGGACGACCCTCGTATGCCAACCCTCTGCGGCGTTCGCCGTCGCGGCTATACCGCCGAGGCCCTGAAGATGTTCTGCGACAAGATCGGTGTCACCAAGCACGACCAGCTGATGGATATCCAGCTGCTCGAGTGGTGTGTGCGTCAGGACCTCAATGCACGCTCAAACCGCTATATGGTAGTACAGGACCCGATCAAGGTCAGGCTCGCCAACTGGCCGGCCGGTCAGATAGAGTGGTTTGACTGTCCGCTCAACCCTGCGGAACCTGAGGGAGCAACCAGAAAAGTGCCGTTTACAGGCGAGCTTTACATCGACAGGGCCGATTTCATGGAGGATGCACCTAACAAGTTCTTCCGTCTTAAACCTAATGGGGAAGTACGGCTTAAGTACACGTATATCATCAAGTGTAACAAAGTTGTTAAGGATTGTAACAATAATGTTATCGAGCTGGAATGCACTTATGACCCTACTACAAAGCCCGGCGGAGGCGAGTGGCGCAGCGTCAAGGGAACCATCCATTGGGTATCCACTGATTTTGCCAGGGAAATCGAGCTCAGGAACTATGACCGCCTCTTCACGCTGGCCGATATGAGCCAGGTTCCGGAAGACAAGGACTACAAGGATTTCCTGAATCCCGACTCTCTCACTCTCGGCAGAGGCTGGGCCGAGCCTGCTCTTCTTGACGATGCCTCCGGCATTGCAGTACAGTTCGAACGTACCGGCTATTACATCAAGGATGCCGACAGTACAAAAGAAAAGACCGTCTTCAACAAGACAGTCTCCCTGAAAGATTCCTACAAACCGGAATAAGTCACTCTTAAGATCACATAAGACCGAGGATCTTGCTGCGGCTGAGGAGGCAGTCTCCCACTGAAGCGGCGCGGCGTCCGAGCTCTGACAGGACTATCTCTGAATCGCTGCTTACGCGATGAAGGGATAGTTTGTTTATTTCGGTCTTGATAGGCAGGAGGAGATATTCCTTCCCGACGATGAGGCGTCCGCCTATGACCACGAGTCCCGGATTGAAGATGTTGATGACACCGGCGATACCGCGGCCCAGGGTGCGGCCGATCTTGCCTATGCATTCGATTGCAAGCACGTCCTCGTCGCCTATCGCCTGGAGAATCTCTTCGAGTTCGATATCGCCCTTGCGGCTGAAACTCTTTGAAAGGGATGACTGGCGGCCAGACTTGAGCATATCGACCATCATACTGTGGAGTGCCGAGCCGGATGCGCCCGTCTCGAGGCAGCCGACCTTGCCGCAGCGGCAGATGACATTGTTGTCGAGGAGAGGGAAGTGGCCTATCTCGCCGGAGTAGCCGGATTTGCCGTAATAGAGCTTGCCGTCGAGTATCATTCCCATTCCGAGGCCCCAGCTGAGGTTGATGAAGACCATATCCTTGTCGGCTTTCTGGCCGAGCGTCATATATTCTCCATACGTCATTGCGCGGGAGTCGTTCTCGATTGTCACGGGGACGTTGAATTCCTTCTGGAAGAGGTCCTTGAGAGGGAAGTCCTCATTGTTGGAATAGGTCAGGCTGTAGCCTTTTTCGGGGTTTACGCGGCCGGAGAGGCTCACGCCGACGCCAAGTACCTTGAACCACGGGATGCCGCTGCCGGTGATCTCGTCCTTGACCATACGGCACATATTGCGGAATGACTCCTGGGATGCCTCGAGCACGAACTCGATGTCCTGGATGAACTTGACCAGCTCCCCCTTGAAGTCGCAGACGGCGATGTGGAAATGGTGGCGCGCCACGTCCACGCCTACGAAATAGCCCGCTTCCGGGTTGAGTCCGAATACGCTTGGACGGCGCCCGCCGGATGTGCCGAGCTTGCCGAGATCCTGCAGGAAGCCCTCCTCGATAAGTTCGCCAAGCAGCTTGGTGATGGTCGGGACGCTGATTCCCAGGTTTTTGCTGAAGTCAGCTATGCTGAAATTGGTATGGTCTATGCAAAGCCTGAGTATCTCCCTCTTGATGAGTGAGTTCTTGCTGGTAGTGTCGTTTAGAAAGTTATTTGGCATTCCGGTTTAGTAATGGTACGTACAAAAGTATGAAATTTTTTCGTACATTTGTTGTTGTTTTGAAAAAAATTTAAAATGAAATCAAAACTTACGCTGAGTCTTTTGGCTATCGCCGCGATCCTGCTTGTGTCCTGCATCATTTCGTATATGGAGTACACGAGTATGAGGGATTATGTCTCAAGCCTGATCGCGGATGACATAAGCAGCGTCAACGTGGCAAACAGGCTCTCTGACCAGAGTAACTCGTATAATCTTGAAATACTTGCCGTTATCGGCGACGAGACGTCAACCAGCATACCGGAGTTCGACGAGACCTTCTTCAAGACGCACTGTGACCAGCTCCGCGCTTCCGAGGCAGGGAATTTCATCAAGCCGTATGCCGATTCCATAATGTATTCATATTCGGCCTATATGCTGACGGCAATGGAGCTCGAGGACGTGATGCAGTCCGACTTCATAGACACGCGCACGTGGTATTTCGAGCGCCTGCAGCCGCGTTTCGCGCGCCTGCGCTCTGACATAGACAAGCTTAACGGCGCGATCTATCAGGATCTCGAGAAGAATTCCGCCACTTTTGAAAGAGGTTTCTACAGGAGCGTCATCCCGGGCATCGTTGCCGTGGGTGTGGGGCTTCTCCTTGTCCTTATGCTTCTGTTCTTCGTCATTTCGGATTACGTGAATCCTATCTACAAGATGCTTGATTCGCTCAAGGCCTATCGTACGAATGACAAGAAATACAATTACAGGTTCGACGGTGATGACCAGCTTGCCGAATTGAATGAGGACATCACGGAACTGGCAAACGAGAACCAGATGCTCCGGCAGCGGATCACAGCGCTCAAGAAATGAACTGGAAAGTAATCTTCAGAAACGTCGGGTACGCGCTGCTTGTCAGTGCACTGTTTATGTTCGTGTCGATCGTCGTGTCGATGCTGAACGGCAATGACAGCGCTCTCGCCGCATTGATAATCTCTTTCACAATCACTTTCATCGTCGGTGTATTCCCTTTCATCTTCGTGAAGAAGACGAATGCGATCACACTGAAGGAAGGCTATGTCATCATCACTATGTCGTGGTTCCTGTCCTTCGTGGTGGGGATGCTGCCGTATGCGCTCTGGGGCGGTCCGTTCACAATACAGAACGCCTGGTTTGAAAGTGTTTCAGGCTTCACCACGACGGGAGCCACCATACTGGACAACATTGAGGCGTTGCCGAAGAGCCTTCTGTTCTGGCGCAGTTCCACGCACTTCATCGGCGGCTTGGGGGTAGTTGTGTTCCTTCTCCTGATCATTCCCGGAGCCAGCCCCATCAAGATGCGCCTTACGAATATGGAGCTGAGTTCGCTCACCAAGGGCAATGTCCCTACACGGGCTAACAAGATCGTAAAGATCTTCGCATATGTGTACCTGGGGATGCTTCCGCTTGCTTTTGCGGCGTATGTGTTGTGTGGAATGAACCCGTTTGACGCCATATGCCACGCGATGAGCGTGGTGGCCACGGGAGGCTTCAGTACACGCAACGCGTCCATAGGCGCCTTCGACTCACGTGCCATTGAGGCTGTGACGATGGTGTTCATGTATCTGTGCTCCATCAACTTCGGATTGATATACCTTTCAATCGTCAGCCGCTCGCTCAAGCCGCTTAATAATCCGGTCCTCAAATTTTTCACGGGGATGGTGGCTGTGTTCACCATCTTCCTGGCCATAGGGCTGAAGGGCAGCGGAGTATGTGAAAATTGGGCCGGCGCTTTGTGGAACAGCCTGTTCCACGTGCTCTGCGTGTCATCTACCAGCGGCTTTGCACTTCTTGACAATGCTTTCTGGCCTATGTCGGTGTGCTCCATCACGCTGTTCATGGCGATAATGTGCGGATGCTCGGGCTCGACTTCCGGCGGCCTCAAGGCCGACAGGGTGCTGCTGCTCTTCAAGGCTACGGGCCGCAGGATCAATACCATCCTTCATCCGACGGCAGTCAACGAAGTCAAGATGGGCCGCCATTTCCTCCGGGACGATGATGTGGCCCCGCACCTCCTTTATGTGGCCCTGTATGCTCTTCTGATAATCGTGGCGGTGCTTCTGTCATTCGCCCTGGGTGTCGATGCCAACAACAGTTTCTTCGCTTCCATCGCCTGCCTGAGCAATGTGGGCCCGTCAGTGGGGGACCTCGGGACTATGGGCTCCTTCAATTCCATCTCGGCGGGGGCGAAGTTTCTGTACACGTTCGATATGTTCCTCGGACGTATCGAGATATATCCTATACTCGCTGTCGTGGCGATGCTTTTTGACCGCCGCAGGATGTAGTATGGACAGGGCTGGTTTCCTTTATCAGAAATTCGTTGAGAAATTCAAGATCGAGCCTACGTCCTGCCAGGACGGGCTGTTCCGCAGCGTCGCGGATTTCGTGACCTGTGACGATGCCGATATCCTCGTGGTGAACGGCTATGCCGGAACGGGCAAGACCACGGCCATCTCGGCCGTTATCGGCGCCCTGCGCGATGTCGGCACGCCATCTGTGCTTCTGGCACCCACGGGCCGTGCAGCAAAGGTGCTTTCGGGCATCTCGCACCGTCCTGCTTTCACCATTCACAAGCATATATACCGCCAGAAATCCGTCGGCTCGGATGGCTACGGCCAGTTCTCCCTTGCCCCCAACAAGGCAAAGCGCACGCTGTTCGTAGTGGACGAGGTGTCGCTGATAGGCATAGAGGCGGCCGAGAAGCAGGGTTCCGCCCTGTTCGGCACCGGCAACCTGCTGGAGGATCTCGTTGACTTCGTGCGAAGTGGCGATGAATGCCGTCTCGTGCTGGTCGGAGATGCCGCACAGCTGCCTCCGGTCGGCCTGGACGCTTCTCCGGCGCTCTCCGGTGACTTTATGGACGGCTTCGGCGGAGTGCGTTATGTGACGCTCAGCACCGTGGTGCGCCAGGCGCAGGAATCGGGCATCCTGGTGAATGCCACCGCACTTCGCGAAAGGATATCCGCAGCCGGTGCCGACGAGACCTTTGATGACATCCGGCTGACGCTTGACGGCTTTGACGACATAGTTCGCGTGAGCGGTTCCGAGCTGATAGAGACACTCACCGATGCGTATTCTGAATACGGCGAGGACGAGACCGTGGTGCTGTGCCGCTCGAACAGGCGCGCCATCCGCTATAACCTTGGCATACGGTCCACCGTGCAGTTCAAGGAAGAACGTCTTGTGCGCGATGACAAGCTGATGATAGTCAAGAACTGCTATCAGTTCGTGGAAGATGTGCCCGGGCTGGACTACATAGCCAATGGGGATATCGCCAAATTGGTGAAGATCGGCCATTATGAAGACAGGTACGGACTGCATTTCGCCGATGCGACCCTGGAATTCCCGGACTATGACAATGTGGAGATCAAGGCGAAGGTGTGCCTGGATACGCTTGAATCCGAATCGGCATCGCTGACTTACGAGCAGCAGAATGCATTGTACAACGGTGTCTCTGCAGATTATGCCGACCGTGGGAGTAAGAAGAAAATCTGGGATGCCGTGCGCGAAGACAAATATTTCAATGCGCTCCAGCTGAAATATGCCGAGGCGATCACCTGCCACAAGTCGCAGGGCGGACAATGGCGCTGCGTATTCATAGACTGCCCCTTCTGGATGCCTGAACAGACCCTGGATGACCTGAAATGGCTGTATACGGCACTTACCCGTGCTGTGGAGAAAGTATATCTTGTAAATTTCAACGATAAGTTTTTTGTATGAAACTGCTGCTTGCCCTTGTACTCGCGGTCCTGAATCCGACCTATTCGCCGGACTCGACCAAAATCGCATACACAAAAGGCAATGACCTGTATGTGAAGGATGTCGCTACCGAAGCTGAAACCCGGCTGACATTCGATGGAAGCGATCTGATTCTGAACGGATATGCGTCCTGGGTGTACTATGAGGAGATATTCGGCCGCCAGTCGGAGTACTGTGCATTCTGGTGGAGTCCGGATTCCAGGAAGATAGCCTTTTACCGTTTCGACAACTCCAGGGTCCCGATGTTCCCGATCTATTCGCCGAAAGGCCAGGACGGCGTGCTCAACCAGACCCGGTATCCGAAGGCGGGCGAAGTCAATCCGTCTGTCCGCATCGGTCTTGCAGACCTCTCCGCAGGCATAGTATGGGCCGATTTCGAGTATGATTCAGAACAGTATTTCGGGACTCCGTTCTGGGGTAAGGACAGTGAGGAGCTTTATGTGTCGAGGATGCCGCGCAGGCAGAGTATGCTTGACGTGTATGCCGTGAGCGTGAAGGACGGGTCCAGGAGGCCGGTATATCACGAGGAGTATCCTACGTGGATAAACTGGATCGAGGGTATGATATTCACCGACAAGGGCCTGTATATGGCCCGTGACTTCGAGACAGGCTGGGAGCAGATATATTTTATGGGCTATGACGGCACTCTGAAGAGGCTTTCTGACGGTGAGAACTGGGCCATATCGCTGAAGGCCGTCGACGAGAAGAAGGGCGACGTATGGTTCACTGCAAAAAGGGACTCGAAGGTCCATACTTCTTTTTACAAGCTTGACAGGAAGGGGAGGGTGACGCCTCTCACCGACCCTGATTTCCATCTGGAGAATCTGAAGATCAGCGATGACAGGAAGACCTTCACCGCCGCCGTGTCCACCGCCTCGAGCCCGAAAAGGACAATAGAGGGACGGATGGACAGGTATCAGCTGCGGGACATCTCAGTGGCGGACGACAATCCGTCTGCTCCGAAACCCGAGCTGGTGAAGATAGAAAATGACGGATTCGACCTCTATGCCCTCATATCATATCCCAAGGACTTTGATCCGTCCCGCAGGTATCCCGTGCTGATGCAGCTGTATGGCGGCCCGGGCACTCCGTATGTGCGCGACAGATGGCGCGACCGCGATGCTTCGGACCAGTGGTGCTATGACAATGGGGTCATCTACATCGTGGCCGACCCGCGCTCTTCCGGAGAAAACGGAAGACGGGGGATGGACCAGGCCTTCCGCAGAATGACTGTGATTGAATTGCAGGATTATGTGGCGTGGGCCAAGTGGTTGCAGGCCAAGCCTTTCGTTGATGGTTCAAGAATAGGTGTAGAAGGCTTTTCATTTGGCGGGACCACGACTTCGATGCTGGTACTCAGGTATCCTGAGTACTTCCGTTGCGGCATAGCCGGCGGCGGGGTCTACGACTGGCGCCTGTATGATTCGCATTATACCGAAAGGTTTATGGATACGCCGCAGGCGAACCCGGACGGTTATGCCGAGGCCTCTCCTCTGACATTCGTTCCCGAAGTGTTCGGGAAAGAGGACGGCAGGAAGCCTCTGCCGCGTGCGCTTATGCTTACGCACGGAACCGGCGATGACAATGTCCATTTCCAGAACACCCTCCAGCTGGTGGATGCCCTTCAGCAGGCGGGATATCAGTTTGAACTGATGATATATCCTGACGGAATGCACGGCTACCGTGATGCGCAGCACCGGCACGATGTCGAAAATGCCTCCCGCTTCTGGACTACCTGGCTGCTTGGCAGATGACCAGGATGCGCGAGTCCGTGGCAGTGCAGCCGAATATGTGGGCGTCGCTTCCGGAGCGGACGCCCATTTTCTTTCTCAGTTCATCGCTGGACAGGGGGATACCTCGTGCAGTCACTTCCGCACGCGGGTAGCGTCTGCCGGCGTCCTTGATTGAAGCGTTGCTGAACGGGAGCACTTCCAGCACCTTGTAGCTCTTGCCGAGTGCGGCGAGGTCTGCCGGTACTTCGCCGGTGGTGTAGAGATTGGTTGACGGGGAGAGCTTGTCCATTCCGAAACGGCTGCAGATCAGACGGAAGCAGCCGGCCTTCATAAGTGCGGCTGAAGGTTCGAAAAGGATGTCTCCGGGGGTCGGGGACTTGTAGCGCGGCACGGCTTCGCGTTCTTCTTCCGGATGGAATGACAGGCGCCCGCCGGTGTCAAGACTGGCCACTGTGATGAGGCAGGGGCCTGTGAAGTCTTTTTTGAGGAGACACAGTACCTCCTTGCATTCGCCGTCCAGGCCTACCGTATGGATCTCGCTGCATTCCGGTCCCAGCCGTTTGGAGAGCATACTGATGTCGGCCATTGGCGAGAGCTTCAGGAGTATGGTGGAGCAATGCTGCCGGAAGCGTGGCAGAAGCTGCAGGATGTCAGGGGTGCAGTCCTCCAGGAGGAAGACCTTGTTCCCGGTGTCGCTGCGCCTTGCCGGATCGGCGAAGATCAGGTCGCAGCAGGGGAGCCCGGTAGCTGCATCAACACTTTCGTTGTTGATGACTACGTTGTTGATTCTCAGTATTTCATAGTTGCTGGCCACTGCGGCTGCAAGCTCGGTGTTGCGCTCGTAGTAGAATACTTTTCCGGCGACCCGGGAGAACGCCCAGGAGTCAACCCCCAGGCCGCCCGTGATGTCGCACACGACCGGGCCGGGGATGCCGTCGGTCTCTCTCCGGAGGATTTCCGCCTTGTAGAGGGCTGTGGCGGTTGAGGAGCATTGCTCAAGAGCGAGGGATGAGGGTATCTGCAGGGAGCCGGCCGCGGCCCATTCGGGCAGCTTTGCGGCGATTTTTTTGTCCCGGCGCTCGTCGATGCCGCTCAATATGTCTGCAAATGACTTTTTCATCCTCGCAAATGTAGCAATTTATCCTTTTATTTTGTAAATTTGAGGACATACAAGAAACGAATAACCAGTGATATGAAAGATTACGAATCAAGAGCCCAAAGCTGGCTTGAAGGAGACTTCGACCAGGAAACCAGAATCCAAGTCATGCAGCTTCGCAATTCCGACCCGGCAGCATTCGAGGACGCCTTCTACAAGAACCTCGAATTCGGCACCGGCGGTCTGCGCGGCATCATGGGTGTGGGTACCAACAGAATGAACAAATATACCGTGGGAATGGCTACGCAGGGCCTGGCCAACTATATCCTGTCCCATTATGACGGCGATGACCCGCGTGTGGTGATCTCGTATGATTCCCGCAACCATAGCAAGGAATTCGCCCGCATCACGGCTGACGTGCTGTCCGCCAACGGCATACACGTGTTCATATTCGACAATATCAGGCCAACGCCCGAGATGAGCTATGCGGTGCGCCTCAAGGGCGCCGTGGCCGGGGTGATGATCACCGCGTCCCACAACCCGAAGGAGTACAACGGCTACAAGGTCAGCTGGTCTGACGGCGGTCAGGTGACTTCTCCTGTCGACAAGGAGATTGTCGCCGAGGTTGCCAAGGTGTCGGATCCGTCTATGGTCAAGTTCAAGGCGGGGGACAAGTGCGGTGAGGTGGAGGCCATCGGAGCCGACGTGGACGCCTGCTACCTGCGCGACCTTCTCTCGCTCTGCCTCAGTCCCGAGGCGTGTGAGAAACATTCCGACCTCAAGATAGTCTATACCCCTCTGCACGGCTGCGGTGTGCGTCTAGTGCCGGAAATCCTCAAGCGGAAGGGATTCAAGAACATCATTCACGTTCCGGAACAGGATGTCTCCGACGGCAATTTCCCTACGGTGATCTCTCCTAATCCGGAAGAGCATTCTGCACTTGAGATGGCTCTTGCAAAGGCGGACGAGACCGGCGCTGACATCGTGATGGCGACCGATCCGGACGCTGACCGAATGGGTATCGCGGTGCGTGACAACGATGGCAGGATGGTGCTGTTCAACGGCAACCAGACCGCATCCATTCTCACTTACTACATTTTGCGCAGGTGGAAGGAACTTGGCAAGCTGGGCGAGGGCAAGTATGTGGTGAAGACCATCGTGACGACCGAGCTCATAGCAGATATCTGCAAGGGCTTCGGCGTGCCTGTCTACAATGTCCTTACCGGTTTCAAATACATAGCCGAGGTCGTCAAGCGCCACGAGGCGGACGGCGAGTTCATCTGCGGAGGCGAAGAGAGCTACGGCTTCAATGTAGGCCAGTTCGTGCGCGACAAGGATGCCCAGGTCAGCTGTATGATGATAGCCGAATGTGCTGCGTGGGCTGCAGAGCAGGGATTGACGCTCTATCAGCTTATGGACAGGATATATGCTGAGTTCGGATATCGTAAGGAGGGTCTGGTCTCCGTGGTGCGCAAAGGTATTTCCGGAGCCCAGGAGATTCAGAAGATGATGGCTGATTTCCGTGCCGATCCTCCTGCGGAGATGTGCGGAAGCAAGGTCGTCAAGGTCATTGACTACCTTGAGCCGGAGAAGACCGGACAGCCTTCGTCCAATGTGCTGCAGTTCTTCTCCGAGGCGGGGGATGTCGTCTCTGTCCGTCCTTCAGGTACGGAGCCTAAGATCAAGTTCTACTTTGGAGCAAAGGGCGATGATGCCGACGCCAAGATCGAGGCTTTGAAGAAGCAGTTCTGCTAGACTGCTGATTTGCAATATGGTTTGAGGCCGCAGTGTTCGCACTGCGGCTTTTTTGCGGTGCAGGTGTAGCGTCCGTGGAGAAGCAGCCAGTGGTGCGCGTCGGGACGCATCTCTGCCGGGATGTGCCTTTCAAGGTCGAGCTCTACGGCACGCGGGGTCGTGCCCTTGCTGAGACCGAGCCGGTGCGCCACGCGGAATACGTGGGTGTCGACTGCGATTACCGGGGCTGAATCGATGATGGAGGCCACCACGTTGGCTGTCTTGCGGCCTACGCCCGGCAGGGACATAAGGTCATCGATGCCGGTCGGGATCTCTCCGCCGAATCCGGAGACTACGCGCTGTGCCATCGCTATGATGTGCCTGGCCTTGTTGTTAGGGTATGAGATGCTGTGTATCAGTTCGAAGACTTCTTCGAACGAGGCCTCGGCCAGATGCCTGACCGTAGGGAATTTCGCGAAAAGGGCCGGCGTGGTCAGGTTGACGCGCCTGTCGGTGCATTGGGCCGACAGTATGACGGATACGATCAGCTCGTACGGGTTGCTGAAATTCAGCTCCGACTGTGCTGTGGGGTGGAGATCCTGAAGAAGGCTCAGGATGACGCCGTATCGTTCGTTCAGTTTCATCCGCTTCGTCCTGGTGGGTGTCAGATCTCCTTGCAGGATTCGTCTGCGACCTCGAATGTGCGGCCCGGGTAGCGCATGCAGATGGTGCGGTTGTGGGTGACCATCACGATGGCGGTATGGCGGAGCTTGTTGATCCTGTCGAGGAGCTGGAGGATGCCTTCGGCGGTTTCCCCGTCGAGGTTGCCGGTAGGCTCGTCGGCCACGATGACGTCGGGGGCGTTGAGGATGGCGCGGGCGATGGCGATGCGCTGCTGCTCTCCGCCGGACAGCTGGTGAGGCATCTTGTGTGCCTTGTCGGACATCCCGACGGCCTCGAGGGCCAGGTTGATGCGGCCGTCGATGTCGTCATTGGCGCCCCAGCCGGTGGCGCGGAGGACGAATTCAAGATTCTTCCATACCGTGCGGTCCATCAGCAGCTGGAAGTCCTGGAAGACAACGCCCAGACGGCGGCGCAGATAGGGAATCTCGTCGGTGGAAATGTCTGAAAGGTCGTACCCGCACACTATGCCCCGTCCGCTGCGCAGAGGGTTCTCGGCTATGATCGTACGGATGATGGAAGTCTTGCCCGTACCCACCTTGCCTATGATGTAGACACGCTCGCCGGGCATCACGTCCATATTGAGCCCGTAAACCACGGGCGTTTCGCCATTAATTATGTCGGCATTTCTAAAAGAAATGACGGGGGTCAGCTCAGACTCGACATTTGCCATTGCTTTTTCTGAAAAAATGTTGATAACTTCCTACAAAGATAGCGTAAAAATGAGTAAATTTGTAAACTACGC
This sequence comes from Bacteroidales bacterium, assembly GCA_024401695.1. Classification (GTDB taxonomy): domain Bacteria; phylum Bacteroidota; class Bacteroidia; order Bacteroidales; family UBA932; genus Cryptobacteroides. The sequence continues at coordinate 47,122 of JAKSKN010000014.1, read as the reverse complement.
AAAAAGTTTGTCTTATGAGAGTAAAGTTAATTCTGGCCACATTCCTTTCGCTTGTTTCCGTCTGCACGGCAAGTGCCTCGCATCCGGGGCGCGACAAGGTGTTCCGCCAGGCACTCAATCTATATCAGAACCAGTTGTATGAAGGGGCGAAGAACCTTCTGGAAACGGTGGAGCCCGATGCCGTGTCGGACGGTTACATTGTCCTCTGCGCGCTGAAGATGCGCTCCGCGGACTATCCCGACCTTGTCTCGGCGTATCGTAAGGCGCATCCGTCCGCCGGTCTGGCCAATGACATCCTGTTCGAGAATGCGAGGCTGCTCTTCGACGGGGAGAAGTATTACGAGGCGGCAGCGGAGTTCGAGCAGGTCAACCCATATGACCTCCCGGAAGAATTCCAGTCGGAGTACTGGTTCAGACGCGGTTTTTCCGAATATTCCTGCAAGCGCTATGCAGAGGCGCTGACTGCGTTCGAACGTCTCGAAAACCGCCCGGTCTGCGACTATACCGCCTGCGCATATTTCCTGCACGGTACCATACTTTACAACCGCAAGGAGTTCGCGGAAGCCGTCAAGCGCTTTGAAGTGTCGGCGGATGACAGCCGCTTCAAGGATCTTTCCCGCTTCTATCTTGTTGACTGTCAGTTCAATCTCAAGAATTACGACTATGCGATAGCGGAGGGCGAGGCCCTGTACGAAAAGGCTCCGAAGGAGAGGCGTGAGAGGTTGGCCCGCATCATCTCGGGCTCGTATCTGGTCCAGGGCGACAGCGAGAAGGCGCGTGACTATTACGAGGGTTCGTCCCATACCGACCTGAACAGGTCTGATATTTTCCATTCAGCATCCGTCCTTTATGCCGTGGAGGATTACGAGGGCGCCATAGACCTGTTCAGCCAGATGCCGGACAGGACGGACTCCCTGGGGCAGATAGCAAATTATCAGCTTGCGAACTCCTATTTGCGCACCGACAGGATGAAGCAGGCGATGAAGGCTTTCAAGGATGCCTGTGCGGTGGATTTTGATGCCAGGATCACGGAGGACGCATTGTTCAACTATGCAAAGCTTGCATATGACCTGGACAAGGATACGGCCGGCTTCTCGGAATATATCCGGAAATATCCGAACAACAAGGGCGAGATGATATACAGCTATATGGCGCTGGCCAAGCTGGTGGACCGTGACTATGAGGGGGCCGTGAATGCCTACGACAATATCGATGAGCTCGGCAATGATATGAAGAGCAACTATACGAAGGCCAATTTCCTGCGGGCGGAGCAACTGATGAAGGCGGGCAGGTATGAAGAGGCTCTGCCTTATCTGCGCACCTGCAATTTCTACCTGGGAAGGAATGACCGTTTCGGCCAGCTCTCGCGCTACTGCATGGCCGACTCATACTACCGTACCGGGAACTACAAGGAGGCTGCACGCACGTATCTCGAGCTCTACAACGCCGATGCGTTCTATGACCGTCCCGAGGGAAGGATGCTGCCGTACAACATCGCCTATTCATATCTCAAGCAGGAGAACTACGATTCCGCCGCCAAGTGGTTCCAGACCTACATCGACTCCGGCGACAGCACCTGGGCCACGGATGCGGAGTTCCGCCTTGCCACCTGCGACCGGAAGAGCGAGGCGGCAAAGGACAGCCTGGCCCTTGTGATTGACAAGGAATTCATCAGTCTGCCCGTGCCGGATTCCCTTATGAAGTTTGACTACAAGTTCGATTATTCGGTGTTCGAATCGCCGTACAAGGGCGCATACGAGTTCTCGCCTTACTATGTCAAGACAAATCCGTCCAAGTCGACGGCCGATTTCCGCAAGCTGTATCTCCGTGCCGGAGCGGGCTATTCGTTCCATCCGGAGCTGGACCTGTACTGGACTCCGGTCCTGACGGACGGGAATTCGCTGTCGGTCTATAACACGGGCCGCGGCTATGCGGGCAGGCTTGCCACCGGGTATGGCGACGGCAAGGGGACCGAGTATGACGGCTATGATCTGTATGACCGGCTGGGAGTGCAGGCGGACTGGATAAACAAGAATTCCTTCGTGAGGCTCAATGCCGGCTGGGACGGCATTTTCACCAGGTCATACGAGCGTACGTCGGCGTACAACTCTGCATATCTTGATTTCAACATCAAGGCGCGGAATGACGGCCCTTCGTTCCTGTATTACGATCTGGGTGTCCTTTACCGTTATGCCAAGGATGACTTCGGCATCGATGGAGGTGTGGGGGAGAATTACGCTGCACTCAGGGGCAGCATAGGTCCCGTGCTGCAGAAGAAATTCCGTCTTCTGATCGATTTCAATTTCGACTACGACAATATTCAGGACAGTTTCTCCGGACTTGGTGGCGCAGGGTATTTCCTGCTGAACGCAACCCCTCGTCTCCGTTTCACCCTCGGTCCGGTTTTCATCGATGCCGGTGCCAGGTTCGATTTCGGCCACGGAAGGGGCAATCAGTTCTCGATGTCGCCTGATGTCAGGGCCTCCCTTGCGGTGGCGAAGGATGTCTTCAACATCTATGCTGGATTTGTCGGCGGGCAGAAACTCCATTCGTATTCCGATCTCAAGCAGATGAACCACTATCACTTCAGGACTGCGGCGTCTCCTGTGATCTCCAAGACCCAGTTCGATGCATACGCAGGTTTCAAGGGTGAGATCGGCCGTCATTTCGATTATGACCTGAGAGGCGGCTACAAGATAGTCGAGAAGGCTCCGCTTCCGTTCTGTACTTTCAATGAAGGCGATATGGCAATGCTCTACTTCGGTTTGAGTGCAGGGTGGAAGTCCGAAGACCTTCAGGTCGACGGATCGATGCAATATGCGAAAAGCACGATTGACGAGAATGCGATGGGATATCTCGAGCCGGCGTTCAGGTTCAATGCCCGTGCCGTGTACAATTGGAACAGGCGCATCTTCGCCGGTCTTTGGCTGGACTTCTGCAGCGACAGGAAGAGTTCCTGGTCCGATGACGAGTTCATTTCGTGGTACCTGAGCCCTGGCCTGTATGCGGAATACAGGCTTGTCAGCGGCGTCGGCTTCTGGATCCAGGGGGGCAACCTTCTCGGCCACAGGGTACAGCGCATCCCGGGCTATGTGGAAAGAGGTCCGTATGTGACGCTCGGAGTCACTTTGAATATTTAGTGCATAAATTATTTATAATTTATTACTATCTTTGCGAGATATTTCACAAACGAAAACAGATAGAATAAGTCATATGATCGAAAAGGAAGAGATGATGAAGGCGGAAGAGCAGTATTCCGCGAACAGTATCCAGGTGCTCGAGGGACTTGAAGCGGTCCGCAAGCGCCCTTCAATGTATATCGGCGACATTTCGGAGCGCGGTCTCCATCACCTTGTCTATGAAGTTGTCGACAACTGTATCGATGAGGCCATGGCCGGCTTCTGCGACACCGTTGACGTGCAGATACTCGAAGGCAACTCGATCCGCGTCCAGGACAACGGCCGCGGTATCCCTACGGGTATGCACGAGAAGGAACATCGCTCTGCCCTTGAAGTCGTCCTCACCGTCCTTCACGCCGGCGGCAAGTTCAACAAGAACAGCTACAAGGTTTCCGGCGGTCTCCACGGTGTCGGTGTTTCCTGCGTCAACGCACTTTCCGACAGTCTTGTGGCCGAGGTTCACCGCGAGGGACATATCTTCGAACAGAAGTATTCCCAGGGCAAGCCTCTCGGACCGGTGCAGGTGATCGGTGACTGCGAGGATACCGGTACCATCATCACTTTCCACCCGGATGAGACCATCTTCACCCAGACCACGGTCTACAGGTATGACACGCTTGCAGCACGTCTGCGTGAGCTCTCATTCCTTAACAGAGGCATCAGGATCAGGCTTACCGACAAGCGCGAGCTCGTGGACGAATTCGTCAAGGATCCCGAGAGCGGGGAGTCGAAGGCCACGGGAAAGCAGATCTACCGCTCGGACGTGTTCTTCTCTACGAAGGGCCTCAGCGAATTCATCGAATACCTCGATGCGGGTGCACAGACGCTCATCCCTGACCCGATTTCGGTCAATTCCGACAAGATAATCCCTATCGACATAGCCCTCCAGTACAATACGGGCTATTCCGAGAAGATATATTCATACGTCAACAACATCAACACCATCGAAGGCGGAACCCACCTTCAGGGTTTCAAGATGGGCCTCAGCCGTTCTCTGAAGAACTACGCCGACAAGAACAATATGCTCGCGAAGCTGAAGGACCCGCTTGCTCCGGAAGATTTCCGTGAGGGCCTCACAGCCGTCATTTCAGTCAAGGTGGCCGAACCTCAGTTCGAGGGACAGACCAAGACCAAGCTTGGCAACACCGAAGTGACTTCAGCCGTATCGCAGGCTACCTCCGCCGCGATGGACATATTCCTTGAGGAGAATCCGAAGCTTGCCAAGATCATAATCGAAAAGATCGTGCTTGCCGCGACCGCACGCAATGCCGCACGCAAGGCGCGCGAAATGGTACAGCGCAAGAGTCCTATGGGCGGCGCGGGTATGCCGGGCAAACTCGCCGACTGTTCGGAGCGTGATCCTGAGAAGTGCGAGCTCTTCCTCGTCGAGGGTGATTCCGCAGGCGGTACCGCAAAGCAGGGACGCGACCGCAAGACACAGGCCATACTCCCGCTCCGCGGTAAGATCCTCAATGTCGAGAAGGCGGCCCAGGACCGTGCCTTCGACAGCCAGGAGATCCAGAACATCTACACCGCGCTCGGTGTGACCGTCGCAATGGAAGACGAAACGGGCGAGAAGCATATGGACCTCAGCAAGCTCCGCTACCACAAGGTCATCATTATGACCGATGCCGATGTCGACGGTTCCCACATCGCCTGCCTTATCCTGACATTCTTCTTCCGCTATATGTTCGATCTCATCAAGAACGGTTACGTATATCTCGCCACACCGCCGCTCTATCTCGTGAAGAAGGGCAAGGAGGAGGTCTACTGCTGGACTGAGGCCCAGCGCGAAGAAGCGGCCCTCCGCCTCGGAAAGGGCTCTGACAAGGGATACACCGTCCAGCGCTACAAAGGTCTCGGTGAGATGTCGGACGAACAGCTCTGGGACACCACAATGAACCCTGACAAGCGCCGTCTCCGCAAGATCACCATCGACAATGCTGCCGAGGCCGAGCGTACATTCTCGATGCTTATGGGCGATGACGTGCCGCCACGCCGCCAGTTTATCGAGGAGAATGCACATTACGCAAACATCGACGCATAAGTCATGAAGAATATCGGTCCTCTTGCAAGAGTGTTCCTGTCGCTTTTCGGAGTGGCGCTCATCCTGACCTTCCTGGTTCGGGATACGGCACATTTCTCCTACGATTACAAGAAGGGCCAGCCCTGGAAATATGACAATCTTTACGCACAGTTCGATTTCCCGATAATCAAATCAGAGGAACAGCTGCTCACCGAGAAGATCAACTTCCGGGAAAAGGTCGTCCCTTACTACAAGTTCTCTTCGGATCGGGTCAACAAGGCCCTCCGGCAGGCGGAGAGGCTTGAACTTGGGAAATACAAGAGTGCGGTCATCTCGGAACTTCGTGCAATCTACGAGAAAGGTATCGTAGGTGATGACGGAGTGGGGGAGAATGTCGATGTCATCTATGTCCAGAAGGACAAGCGGGCGTCAAAACGTCCGGCCACCGATGTATACAGGCTTTCCGATGCCCGCGCCAAGCTGCTCGAGGACATCCGGGCCATTTCAGACGACGCCATTGATTCGCTTTTCAAGGACCTTGGCGTCTATGACCTGCTTGTGCCGAATCTGATATTCGACGAGCAGACAACCAACCTCGTCAGCGCCAGGGAGGGCAACGCCGTCTCACCGACATCAGGTTTCGTCAGTTCCGGGGAGCTGATTGTCTCCAATGGTGAGATAATCACCGCCGAGGTGTTCCAGATGATCGATTCCTACAAGAAAGAGTATGAGGCCAGCCTCGGACGTTCCGGCTCCGGATTCCTTTTCTGGCTGGGCAATCTCCTGGTGCTTGTCGCAATGCTCACGGTATTCTATTTCGTAATCCGTTTCACGAGTCCGGGCGTGCTGTACGACAAGAGGTTCTACTACCTTCTGCTGCTGTTCTTCATATTCGCGGCAGTCACACTCATAGTGGTGCGCTTCAACGAATCCTGGCTATACCTCGTGCCTTTCACCCTTTCGGCTCTGTTCCTGAATGCATTCTTCAGACCGAAGGTGATAATAGCGGTGTACATCGTGTCGCTGCTGCCTCTGCTTGTCTATGCACACAACGGTATGGTTCTGTTCGTGATGTTCCTCACTTCCGGGGCCGTGTCCATATTCGTGTTCAAGAGGTTCCACAAGGGCTGGCGCCAGTTCGTCTCTGCAATGCTCAGCTTTGCGGTCCTGGCAGTTGTATATTTCGCGTTCCGTCTCCTTGATGCAGTTCACGAGGAACCTCTCAGGGTGATGATGTCACTGTTCCTGTCATCGCTGCTCAACGTCCTCGGCTATCCTCTTGTATTCATATTCGAGAAGATGTTCAACCTCGTGTCAAGCTCGCGTCTGATCGAGCTCTGTGACACTTCCAACCCTCTTCTCCGCGAGCTGGAAAAGAAGGCTCCAGGTACCTTCCAGCACTCGCTCCAGGTAATGAACCTTGCCGATGCCGCGGCGCGTTCGATCGACGCCAACGTCAATCTCGTCCGCGCAGCGTCACTCTATCACGACATAGGAAAGATCAACAACCCTCAGTGCTTCGTCGAAAACGAATCTCTCATCGACAAGGCGGAGGCCGACAAATATCACGCTTCGATCACTCCTGAGCAGAGCGCGCAGGATATTATCAGGCACGTCACCGACGGTGTCAGCCTCGCCGAGTCCAACGGCCTTCCGGACGTCGTCGTCGATTTCATCAGGTCCCACCACGGCACATCGAAGGTCGGTTATTTCTACAACCTTTATCTGAACAATGGCGGTGACCCATCCCACAGTCAGTGGTTCACCTACGAGGGCAGACGCCCTGCCAGCAAGGAAGAGGTCATCCTGATGCTTTGTGACAGTCTTGAGGCTGCTTCACGCACGCTCAAGGATTATTCCCAGGAGTCAATATCGGCCTTCGTCGAGAGGATCATCAAGTCCAAGATGGATGAAATGCAGTTCGAGGAGGCAGACATAACCATACGCGAGATTTCCGTCCTGCGCGAGACCCTTAAGAACTATCTGGCGCAGATGCACCACGAAAGAATAGTATATCCGCAAAGAAACAAATCAAAACAAAACAATAATTGATATGAACGTAACAGAAAAGAAAATCGATGCGCTGAATCGCGAGCTCACTCTCGAGATTGCAGCGGCAGACTATGCAGAGATTGAGAGGAAGAAGCTCGCAGAACGTCGTCGTACGGCGGATTTCAAGGGATTCCGCAAAGGAATGGTTCCGGCTTCAATGATTCAGAGGGTTTTTGGCGAGCAGTGCCTTGCCGAGGCGGTGAACGAGGTCATCTCGACCCAGCTCGAAAAGCATATCACCGACAACAAACTCCATATCCTCGGGGAACCTCTTTCATCAGAGAACCAGCCTGAGAATGAGTGGAAAGACGGCAACGACTTCAAGTTCGTCTTCGACATCGCCCTTTCTCCGGAAGTCAAGTTCGAAGTTGAGAAGACCGACGAGATACCTTCATACAATGTGACCGTTGCAGCCAAGGACAAGACCACGATGGCTGAGAACCTCAAGAAGTTCTATGAGGAGCGCAAGGAGGAGAAATCAGAGGAAGATATTGAAAAGGAAGCTTCAGACCGTCTTGCCGACCAGTTCAAGAACGAGGCCGAATGGAGACTTTCAAAGGACATCCGCGACTATTTTGTCAAGAAGGCCGATATCAAGCTCCCTGAGGATTTCCTCAAGCGCTGGCTCTTCGTTGCCAATAACGGCAAGGTGACCAAGGAGGATATCGAGAAGGATTTCGCGGGTTTCTGCGAGGACTTCAAGTGGCAGCTCGTACGCGGCTACCTTATGGAGAAATTCGCCCTCAAGGTTGAGGAGAAGGACCTTCGCGAGGCAGCAGAGGCTTTCGTGGCATATCAGTATGCGATGTATGGCCTTGCCAACGTGCCTCAGGATATGGTGAAGGAGGCTGCTGTCAATATGCTTCAGGATCAGAAGCAGGTCGAAAGGCTTATCGAGCAGGTCGAAGACCAGAAGGTTCTCGCCAAGCTCAAGGAGACCGTTTCGCTCAAGGCCACCAAGATCACTTCTGCCAAATTCAAGGAACTTAAATAAGTGATTCCCTATGAACTCTTTCTTCGGGAAATTGTTCGGCGGAAAGAAGGACGTCGCGCCGCAGTCACAGATTGAAGTGGCTGCAGCGCCGTCGTTCGAACCGTCTGCCGACCTCAGGAAAGTTCCAAGTCTCAAGGAGGCCGTCGTATTGTTTGTCGATGACGACCCCGACTTACGCATATACATCCGTGAAGAGCTGTCGGAGTATTTTATGACCGTGCTTGTCGCACGTGACGGTACCGACGCTCTGGATATGCTCAAGGCAAACCCGGCCGTGGATATGATAATCAGTGATGTGATGATGCCGGAAATGGACGGTCTTACTTTTTGCAGGACCGTGAAACGCAATCCTGAGACCCACAGCATTGCGTTCATACTTCTTACCGCGAGAGCGGATAAGAAAAGCGAGGCGGCGGGTTACAATGACCACGCAGACGCCTTCATCTCCAAGCCGTTCGACATTGACGACCTCATTGCGAAGGCTGAGAGCCTGATTGTAGCCACACAATAAAAACATGAAGAACATACTTGTCATTGGTGCAACCGGACAGATCGGCTCCGAGTTGACAATGAAACTCAGACACGACCTCCCCGGTGGTGTTACGGTCGCGGGTTATATCCCCGGATCAGAACCGAAAGGAAAACTCCTTGAAAGCGGACCTGCTGAAAAATGCAACGTCTGCGATGCGAAACAGATAGCCGAAATCGTCGACAAATACGACATTGACACGATCTACAACCTTGCGGCACTCCTTTCCGCCACGGCGGAGCGCCTGCCGCTGAAGGCCTGGGACATCCAGATGAACGGACTCATCAATGTGCTTGAGATCGCCCGTGAAAAGCATTGCGCCGTGTTCACCCCGTCATCCATCGGGTCATTCGGCCCCGACACGCCGCGCGACAATACTCCTCAAGATACGATCCAGAGGCCGACATCGATGTATGGTGTGACCAAGGTGGCTACGGAACTGCTGAGCGACTATTATCACATCAAATATGGTGTCGATACCCGTTCGGTCCGTTTCCCGGGCCTGATTTCGTACACGACCCTCCCGGGCGGCGGCACCACCGACTATGCGGTTGAGATTTACTATGCTGCCGTCAAGGGCGAGGAATTCGTCTGCCCGCTGGCCCCCGGCACCTATCTGGATATGATGTATATGCCTGATGCCCTGAAGGCCGCCGTCAATATTATGCAGGCAAGGGAGCGTTATCTGGTACATAGGAATTCATTCAACATCACATCGATGAGCTTCGATCCTGAGGGGATAGCCGCTGCCATACGCAAGGAGATCCCTGATTTCAGGATGCGTTATGAGGTTGACCCGGTGCGCCAGTCCATCGCCGATTCCTGGCCGAACAGGATGGATGATGTCTGCGCCCGCAAGGAGTGGGGGTGGACCCCTTCCTACAACCTTGAGACGATGACCCACGATATGATTGTCAATCTTCGTCTGAAGCTTGGAATAAAATAAAGAATTATTGAATATTTATCCGAATATTTCTTTGGATAATTGAATCTCAATGCATATATTTGCACTCGCAATTGAATAATTATTCGAAATGAGTGCAAGAAATGACAGACTTGAGGCTACGCGCCGGGTCATCGAGAACAATCGGGTGGGCAACCAGGAAGATGTCCTCTACCTGCTCAAGAAAGATGGGTTCAATGTGACCCAGGCTACGTTGTCACGTGATTTCAAGGAACTTGGCGTCGTCAAGGTCCACGATGCGGACTGCGGCTATGTGTACAAGCTGAACAGCCAGACGCCCAAGTTCATAGCACCAAATGCCTCCCATATCACAAGCGACGGTATCAGGAGCATAGAATTCTCCAATTCATTTGCAGTTGTGAAGACCCATCCGGGCTTCGCAAGTGCGGTGGCATATATTATCGACAACAATGTCATCAGTGAGATCGCCGGCACCCTTGCCGGTGATGACACTGTCCTTCTGATCGTCCGCGAAGGATACACCCGTCAGCAGGTGCTTGATGCCGTGTCAAGATTCATATCAGGAATACAAACAAAATTAATATAATGGAAAACAGTGTTTTTACAGTTGAGGTAGCTTCAGAGAAGCATATCCCTTACATCCCCGAGATTCTCAAAACCATCGAAGATGCCACCAAGGTCCGCGGCACGGGTATCGCAAAGCGCAAGCCGGAATATGTAGAGCAGAAGATCCGCGAAGGCAAGGCCGTCATCGCAATGAACGGTGACAAGTTCGCCGGTTTCTGCTACATCGAGTCCTGGGATCACGAGCATTTCGTAGCCAACTCAGGCCTTATCGTCAAGGAGGAGTACCGCGGCCACGGTCTCGCAAAGCGCATCAAGCACAAGGCATTCGACCTCTCACGCGAGAAGTTCCCTAACGCCAAGATCTTCGGCCTCACCACCGGTGCTGCCGTAATGAAGATCAACACTGAACTCGGATACGTTCCGGTCACTTTCCAGGACCTTACCAATGACCCTAAGTTCTGGGCTGGCTGCGAGAGCTGTATCAATTACGACGTGCTTACCCGCAACAATTTCACAAGGTGCCTCTGCACCGGTATGCTTTACTCCCCGAAGCCAAAGAAGGTCGTGGTAGCCTACAGCGGCGGCCTTGACACATCGTTCACCATAATGTATCTCGCCAAGGAGAAGGGTTACGAGGTTTACGCAGCGTGTGCCAACACCGGAGGTTTCTCCAAGGAGCAGCTCAAGCAGAACGAGGAGAATGCCTACAAGCTCGGCGCAAAGAAGTATGTCACTCTCGACGTCACCAATGAATATTACGACAAGACCATCAAGTATATGGTCTACGGAAACGTCCTCCGCAACGGCACATATCCGATTTCCGTATCATCGGAGCGTATCTTCCAGGCTATGGCCATCGCGCGCTATGCCAAGGAGATCGGCGCCGATGCAGTAGCCCACGGCTCGACGGGAGCAGGCAACGACCAGGTCCGTTTCGATATGACCTTCATGGTCATGGCACCTGAGCTCGAGATCATCACCCTTACCCGTGATATGGCACTCAGCCGCCAGCAGGAGGTTGACTACCTGAACGACCACGGCTTCGCCGCAGACTTTGCAAAGCTGAAATATTCCTACAACGTCGGCCTCTGGGGCACTTCCATCTGTGGTGGCGAGATCCTTGACAGCAAGCAGGGCCTCCCTGAATCTGCATACCTCAAGCAGGTCGAGAAGCAGGGGAGCGAAGAGATCGCCCTCGAGTTCGCCGAAGGCCAGCTGATCGGCGTCAACGGCCAGAAATTCACTGACGGCGTCAAGGCTGTCCAGATGGTCGAATCCATCTGCGCCCCTTATGGCATCGGCCGCGACATGCACGTCGGCGACACCATCATCGGCATCAAGGGACGTGTAGGGTTTGAAGCTGCGGCACCGCTTCTCATCATCGCCGCACACAAGTTCCTCGAGAAGTTCACCCTCAGCAAGTGGCAGCAGTACTGGAAGGACCAGGTGGCCAACTGGTACGGGATGTTCCTGCACGAGAGCCAGTACCTCGAGCCGGTAATGCGTGACATCGAGGCAATGCTCGAGAGCAGCCAGCGCAACGTGACCGGTACGGTGACGATGAAACTTCAGCCATACACCTTCTCGACAGTCGGTGTTGACAGCCCTAACGACCTCGTGAAGAACAAGTTCGGTGAATACGGCGAGATGCAGAAGGGCTGGACCAGCGATGATGCCAAGGGCTTCATCAAGGTGTCCGCCACTCCTCTCCGCGCATACTATGCGAACCATAAGGACGAAGCAGAAAAAATTGAAAAGGAACTCTAGATGATAAAAGTCGGAATCATAGGTGCCGCAGGCTACACCGCGGGTGAACTGATCAGGATACTGGTCAATCATCCTGAGGTTGAGATTGCCTGGGCGCAGTCTTCAAGCAATGCCGGGAACAAGGTGTATGACGTGCATCAGGGGCTTCTGGGCGATACTGAACTTGCGTTCTGCGAGGATGTTGACCTGAAAGGCGCAGATGTCGTGTTCCTATGCTCCGGCCACGGCAAGAGCGAAGCCTTCTGGAAGGAGCACGAGCTGCCGGAAGGTCTGAAGGTCATCGACCTTGCCCAGGATTTCCGTGACGAGCACGACGGATACGTCTATGGTCTGCCGGAGTGGCAGAAGGAGAAGATCCAGGCTGCCGCCAGGCTGGCGAACCCCGGTTGCTTCGCGACCGCCATCCAGCTTGCCCTGCTGCCGCTCGCCGCGATGCACGCTCTTACCGAAGAAGTGAACGTGACGGCCATCACAGGCAGCACCGGGGCAGGTGTGAAGCCGGGAGCGACCACGCACTTCAGCTGGAGGAATAACAACATATCCACATACAAGGTGTTCGAGCACCAGCATCTCATCGAGATACGCCGGAACCTTGGCATAGTGAGCCAGCCGACACTCGGCCTGCCGCCTGTCAATTTCGTGCCGATGCGCGGTGATTTTGCTCGCGGCATCTTCGTGAGCGCCACCACTGAAAGCGATATGACTGCGGAGGCCGCGGCCAAATTATACAAGGACTACTACAAGGATGCTGCATTCACATTCGTTTCCGACCGCCCGGTCGACCTCAAGGATGTGGTGAACACCAACAAGTGTCTGATCTACATAGAGGAACACGACGGCAAACTCGTGATCTCCTCCGTTATCGACAATCTCCTGAAGGGCGCTTCCGGACAGGCTGTCCAGAATATGAACCTTATGTGCGGCCTTCCGGAGAAGACAGGTTTGAATCTTAAAGCAAGTGCATTCTGATGAATCTATTCGACGTTTACTCTTTATATGACGTGGTGCCTGTCAAGGGACAGGGCTGCCGCATCTGGGACGACAAGGGGCAGGAATACCTCGACCTCTACGGCGGTCACGCCGTGATTTCCGTCGGCCACAGCCATCCGGTTTATGTCAAGGCGATCTCCGAACAGCTCGCCAATATCGGCTTCTACTCCAACAGCGTGAAGAATCCTCTGCAGGAGCAGCTCGCTGAAAAGCTCGGCAAGGCCTGCGGCTATGAGGACTATTCGCTCTTCCTGGACAATTCAGGTGCCGAATCCAATGAGAACGCCCTCAAGCTTGCCTCTTTCCATACCGGGAAAGACCGCATCGTGGCATTCCACAAGAGCTTCCACGGCCGCACCTCGGGTGCCGTCGCCGTGACGGACAACCCCGGTATCCAGGCCCCGTTCAACAGGAACCACAAGGTGACCTTCTGCAATCTCAACGACTCTGCAGCGGTGGAGGCCGAGCTCAAGAAGGGCGACGTCGCCGGAGTCATCATAGAGGGCATACAGGGCTGCGGCGGCATCAATGTCCCTGAAGACTCTTTCATGAAGGAACTTGAGGCGCTCTGCAAAAAGTACGGCGCAGTGCTGATCCTCGACGAGGTGCAGTCCGGCTACGGCCGCACGGGCAAATTCTTCGCCCATCAGTGGAACGGCATCAGGCCGGGCATCATCACGATGGGCAAGGGCATCGCCAACGGTTTCCCTTGCGGCGGCATCCTCATCTCTCCGGAATTCGAGGCGAAGAAGGGTATGCTCGGCACCACTTTCGGCGGGAACTACCTCGCAATGGCCGGTGCGCTTGCCGTGCTCGACATCATCGGGAAGGAGGACCTCATAAATAACGCATACGAGGTGGGCGAGTACCTCAAGGCAAATATTCCGGCCCTGCCTCAGATCAAGGAAGTGCGCGGACGCGGACTTATGCTCGGAATGGAATTCAACGTCCCTGTTGCCGACATCCGCAGGAAACTCCTCTTCGAGGAACATATATTCACCGGCGTTTCCGGTACCAATATGATACGCCTTCTGGCTCCTCTCTGCCTGAAGAAAGAGCAGGCGGCGACATTTGTAGAAGCATTGAACAGACTCAGATGAAAACATTTTTCAACGTACAGGACATAGGTGACCTGAAGAAGGCGCTGGAAGAAGCGAAGCAGGTCAAGGAGAACAGGTTCGCCTGGAAGAAACTCGGGGAGAACAAGACCATTATGCTGGTGTTCTTCAACAACAGTCTCCGCACAAGGCTGAGCAGCCAGAAGGCGGCCCAGAACCTGGGGATGAACACCATCGTGCTCAATATCGGACAGGAAAGCTGGAAACTCGAGACCGAACTGGGTGTCGTGATGGACGGTGACAAGTCGGAGCATCTGCGCGAGGCCATTCCCGTGATGGCAAGCTATTGCGACATCATAGGCGTGCGCTCGTTCGCCGGTCTCACGGACCGGGAATTCGACTACGCAGAGACCATCCTGAACCAGTTCATCAAGTACTCCGGCAAACCTGTGATCAGCCTCGAATCCGCCACGGTGCATCCGTGCCAGGCCTTCGCCGACCTCATCACCATCGAGGAATACAAGAAGACTGCCCGTCCAAAGGTCGTCCTGACCTGGGCCCCGCACCCGAAGTCTCTTCCCCAGGCCGTCCCGAACTCATTCGCGGAATGGATGAACGCGGCCGACGTGGACTTCGTGATCACCCATCCTCACGGATACGAACTTGACCCGAAGTTCGCCGGCAATGCCAGGATAGAATATGACCAGATGAAGGCGCTCGAGGGCGCGGACTTCGTCTATGCGAAGAACTGGAGCTGCCCGGGCGTGACCAACCCCGAGGATTACGGAAAGATACTCAGCAAGGATATGGGCTGGACTGTCGACGCCGCCCATATGGCTGTGACCAATAACGCATATTTCATGCACTGCCTGCCGGTGCGCCGCAATATGATAGTCTCCGACGATGTCATCGACGCTCCCACGAGCCTCGTGATTCCTGAAGCGGCCAACAGGGAAATCTCCGCCCAGGTGGTGATGAAGAGGATACTTGAAGACCTTGGATAGCAGATGAAGCAGGCACTCAACATAGTCAAGGTAGGTGGAGCGGTAGTCGAAGACCCGCAGACCCTCGAGGCTCTCCTGGCCCGTTTCGCGGCCATAAAGGGCCCGAAGGCTCTGGTACACGGCGGTGGCCGTGCGGCCACCCGTATCGCCTCGCAACTGGGCATAGAGACCAGAATGGTCGAAGGCCGCAGGGTCACGGACGAGCAGATGCTCGACGTCGTGACGATGGTGTACGGAGGTCTCGTCAACAAGAACATCGTTGCCAGGCTTCAGGCGGCGGGCGTGAATGCCCTGGGCCTGACAGGAGCCGACCTCGGCTATATGATCAGCGACAAGCGCCCTGTGACCACCGTCGATTACGGCTGGGTGGGCGATGTCCGCGAAGTCAATGCCGACATCCTCGCCGACCTTGTCGGCCGCGGTGTGGTTCCTGTGCTTGCGCCTCTTACCTGCGACGGGAAGGGACATCTGCTCAACACCAATGCCGACACCATCGCTTCGCAGGCCGCACAGGCATTTGCAAAGCATTTCGACGTGACCCTCACGTTCTGTTTCGAGATGCCGGGAGTGATGGACGGCGACAAGGTCATCAGCCGCATCGACAGGGAGACCTTCCAAGCCCTGAAGGCTTCGGGCGTGGTCTCCGGCGGTATGATACCGAAACTGGACAACTCTTTCGACGCCATTGCCGGCGGAGTGTCGAGGGTGGTCATTACAAACACGGAAACCCTCGGAACCGAAAATTCCGGGACAGTGATAGAATGATAGAACTTCTGAAACAGCTGATCGCGATCCCTTCAGTCTCCCGCGAAGAAGGCGCTGCCGCCGACTGCCTCCAGAAATGGATGGAAGGGCGGGGCCTTCAGGTCCACCGCAAGTTCAACAACCTGTGGGTGGAGACCGAAGCCGTATCCTCAAAGCCGACCATACTGCTCAACGCCCACATCGACACGGTGAAACCGGCGCCGGGCTACACCCGCGACCCTTTCACCCCTTCGCTTGAAGGCGACCGCCTCTACGGCCTCGGCAGCAATGACGACGGCGGCAGCCTCGTGTCGCTGCTGGAAGTGTTTCTCCGCCTGAACGGAAAGGAGCTGCCGTACCGCCTCGTGTTCAGCGCCAGCGCCGAGGAGGAGGTGTGCGGGGCGACGGGGCTCGTAAGCATCCTCCCGGAGATCGGCAAGGTGGAGCTCGGAATAATAGGCGAGCCGACGGGAATGCAGATGGCAGTGGCCGAGAAAGGCCTGCTGGTGCTCGACTGCACCAGTCACGGGCAGAGCGGCCACGCGGCGCGCAACGAGGGCGTGAACGCCCTTTACGCCGCGCTTGACGACATCAACTGGTTCCGCAGCTACAGTTTCCCGAAGGTGAATCCACAGCTCGGTCCGGTCAAGATGACCGTGACCATCATCAATGCCGGCACGCAGCACAACGTCGTGCCCGACAAGTGCGTGTTCACCGTGGACATACGCCCTAACGGCGAATACACCAATCAGGAGATCGTGGATATGGTCAGGGCCAGCGTCAGTTGCGACGTGCAGCCCCGTTCGATGCTCCACAACAGCTCCAGCATCCCGATGGAGCATCCTTTCGTGAAGGCGGGCCTGGCCCTCGGACTCGAGGCCTTCGGCTCTCCGACCACCTCCAACCAGACGGTCATCACGGAATTCAAGACGATAAAGATCGGCCCGGGGCAGTCGTCCCGTTCACATTCGGCCGACGAATATATATGCGTCAGCGAAATCGAGGACGCAGTGGACATTTACCTCAAACTTCTCGAAAGTTATGGCAACACTATGGAATAAAGGCACAGCAGCCACCGAAATCGTCGAGGACTTCACTGTCGGCGACGACAGAATACTTGACCGCAAGCTTGCGAAATACGATGTGATCGGCTCCAAGGCCCACATCAGGATGCTCGAGAGCATAGGGCTCCTGACTCCTGATGAGCTTGAAAAGCTCACTGCGGGACTTGACGAGATAGCCGCCAGCATCGAGGCGGGGACCTTCGTCCTCGAGGATGACGTCGAGGATATCCACTCCCAGGTCGAGATACTTCTTACCCGCAAGCTCGGCGACGTGGGCAAGAAGATCCACTCCGGCCGTTCCCGCAACGACCAGGTGCTGGTGGACGTGAAGCTTTTCCTCAAGGACCAGCTGCTGCAGGTACGCGGTGAGGTGCTGGAGCTTTTCGGCACCCTCCAGGAACTCAGCGACAGGCATAAGGACGTGCTGATGCCGGGCTACACCCACGCGCAGATTGCGATGCCGTCTTCCTTCGGTATGTGGTTCGGCGCGTATGCAGAGGCACTCGTTGACGATATGCATATGCTCGAAGGCGCATACAAGGTCATCAACCGCAACCCTCTCGGCTCTGCGGCGGGCTACGGCAATTCATTCCCGCTTGACCGTGAGATGACCACGAGGCTGCTGGGCTTCGCTTCGCCCGACTACAACAGCGTGGCCGCCCAGATGAGCCGCGGCAAGAGCGAAAGGTGCGTGGCCGCTGCGATAGGGTCTGTCGCACTGACTCTCAATAAGTTCGCCGCAGACTGCTGCCAGTATATGTGCCCGAACTTCGGGTTCATCCATTTCCCGGATTCCCTTACCACAGGCTCAAGCATAATGCCTCACAAGAAGAATCCGGACGTGTGGGAGATGGTCCGCGGGAAGTGCAATATGATTCTCTCCGCAGAGAACGAGATATCAATGCTCTGCAGCAATATGCCCCACGGCTATCATCGTGAATACCAGCTGCTCAAGGACATACTTTTCCCTGCACTCGAGCTTGTCCACAGATGCCTCGGCATCACCCGCTATATGCTCGGATACATCGAGGTCAACGAACACATTCTCGACAACCCTCTCTATGAGCACCTCTTCACCGTCGAGGAGGTCAACCGCAGGGTCCTTGCCGGCACTCCTTTCCGCGATGCCTACAGGCAGGTGGGAATCGAGGTCAATGAGGGAAGGTTCCATTTCAACGGGGAATTGAAGCACACACATATCGGAAGTATAGGAAATCTTTGCAACGAACAGATAGCTGCCCTGATGGAAGAGGCGGCGCAGTGGTGATATGAAGAAGAATCTCAAGAAAGTACTTGTACTCGGTTCCGGCGCACTCAAGATAGGGCAGGCCGGCGAGTTTGACTATAGCGGCTCCCAGGCCCTCAAGGCCCTTCGCGAAGAGGGCATCAGGACTGTCCTCATCAATCCTAACATCGCCACCGTCCAGACGGGCGAGGGCATCGCGGACAAGGTCTATTTCCTGCCCGTGACCCCGCATTTCGTCGAGAAGGTGATCGAGAAGGAGAAGCCTCAGGGCATCCTTCTCTCGTTCGGCGGCCAGACCGCCCTCAACTGCGGTGTAGAGCTCTACAGAAGCGGATTCCTGAAGGATCACGGCGTGGAGGTGCTCGGCACTCCGGTCCAGTCGATCATCGACACGGAAGACAGGGAACTGTTCGTGGAACGGCTTGACGAGATCGATGTCAAGACGATAAAGTCGCACGCGGCGGAGAGCCTCGAAGAGGCGAAGGCTGCTGCCGGCGATGTGGGCTATCCTGTCATCCTGCGCGCGGCGTATGCGCTTGGCGGGCTTGGTTCCGGCTTCTGCGACAACGAGGAGGAACTGGTCGCCACTGCAAGGAAGTCGTTCTCATTCTCACCTCAGGTCCTTGTGGAGAAATCGCTCAAGGGCTGGAAGGAAATTGAGTTCGAAGTTGTCCGTGATGCCAATGACAAGTGCCTGACGATATGCGATATGGAGAATTTCGACCCGCTCGGCATCCATACCGGCGAGAGCATCGTCGTGGCTCCTACGCAGTCGCTGACCCGGCAGGAGCTTGATTTTCTGCACGGACTTTCAATCAGGATAGTCCGTCACCTCGGCATAGTGGGCGAGTGCAACATACAGTTCGCCTTTGCCCCTGACGGCAGTATGGACTACCGCGTGATCGAGGTGAACGCACGCCTCAGCCGCTCTTCCGCCCTGGCATCCAAGGCCACTGGATATCCGCTTGCCTTTGTCGCCGCCAAGATCGGCCTCGGCTATGCGCTCGAGGAGATAGGAAACGCCGCCGTGGCGCCGTCGGTCGACTATGTCGTCTGCAAGATGCCGCGCTGGGACCTCGCCAAGTTCCGCCGCGTCTCCCGCGAGATCGGCACCTCGATGAAGAGCGTCGGCGAGGTGATGGCCATAGGCAAGAGCTTCGAGGAAGCCATACAGAAGGGTCTGCGTATGATAGGGCAGGGTGCCAACGGGTTCGTCTGCAACAAGCCTTTCAAGGCCGCCGACCTTGATTATGCACTGTCGCACCCTACTGACACCCGCATCTTCGCCATTGCCGCCGCATTCGAGAGCGGCTACACGGTGGACCGCATCCACGACCTCACCAAGATCGACAGATGGTTCCTGGGCAAGCTCCAGAACATCGAAAGCATATACCGCTGGCTCGAGTCATATGAATCGCTCGCCGCAGTCCCGGAAGACACCATCCTCTCTGCAAAGAAGGCCGGTTTCTCCGACATACAGATTGCGCGGATCTTCGGCGTGTCCGAAGCTGCCGTGCGCGAAAGGCGCCTCTCCCTGGGTCTCAAGCCGTTTGTCAAGCAGATTGACACACTGATGATGACTCCCGGCGCCGAGTCGAATTACCTCTACCTCACATACAATTCCGACGGGCACGACGTCAGCTTCAGCTCAGGCGAGCATACCGCCATCGTGCTGGGGTCGGGAGCATACCGCATCGGCAGCAGCGTCGAGTTCGACTGGTGTGGCGTAAATGCCATCCATACCCTCAAGAAAAGCGGCTACAAGGCCGTGATGGTCAACTGCAACCCCGAGACGGTATCCACCGACTACGACATAAGCGACAGGCTCTATTTCGACGAGCTCAGCCTCGAGACCGTGCTTGAGATCTGCCGTCTCGAAAACCCTTACGGCGTTATCGTGAGTGTGGGCGGACAGATCCCGAACAATCTTGCCCTGCCTCTCTCAAACTGCGGAATACGCCTTCTCGGCACTTCCGCAACCGATATCGACCGCGCTGAAGACAGGCGCAAGTTCTCGTCCGTGGTTGACAAACTCGGGATTGACCAGCCTCTCTGGAACGAGCTTACGACACTCGACGATGTCGACGCCTTCGTCGACAAGGTTGGCTTCCCGGTGCTCGTGCGGCCTTCATACGTTCTCTCCGGAGCGGCGATGAACGTCTGTTACTCGCACGAAGACCTCCACAAGTTCCTCGAACTTGCGGTTGAGGTGTCGGACGAGCATCCTGTCGTGATCAGCTCTTTTATGCAGAAGAGCAAGGAGATTGAGTTCGATGCAGTCGCCGACGGCGGTGACATAATGGCCTATGCCGTGTCGGAACACGTAGAGTATGCCGGAGTCCATTCCGGCGACGCCACCATCCAGTTCCCTCCGCAGAAACTGTACGGCGTGACCATAGCCCGCATCAGGAAGATCGCTTCCAAGATTGCGCGCGAGCTGCGTATCACAGGTCCGTTCAACATCCAGTTCCTGGCTACCGACGGCTACGTCAAGGTCATCGAGTGCAACCTCCGCGCTTCGCGCAGCTTCCCGTTCGTCTCAAAGATATTGAAGGTGAACTTCATAGAGCTGGCCACCCGCTGTATGCTCGGAGAGCATCCGGCAAAGCCGTCCTGCGATGCCTTTGAACTCGACTACGTCGGAGTGAAGGCATCACAGTTCTCATTCTCCCGCCTGGGCCTTGCTGACCCTGTGCCGGGCGTCGATATGGCCTCCACCGGCGAGGTCGGCTGCATCGGGGACAACTTCGACGAGGCGCTGCTGAAGGCGATGATTTCAGTAGGTCACGTGATTCCTGAAAAGGGAAGTGCCGTGCTGGTGTCTTCCGGCGATGCGGTACAGAAGGCGATGATGCTCCGGGCGTGCTCAATCCTGGTTGAAAACGGATATAAGATTTTTGCCACCAGCGGCACTTATAAATATCTGGTCAACACCGGCGTCGAATGTTCCCGCGCCCTCTGGCCTTCCGAAGAGGAAACAGAAAAGGGCGCCGGCATACCTGCGGTACAGCTTATCAGGGATCACGCCGTCCAGCTCGTTGTGAACATCCCCAAGGATTTCAGCCACGGCGAACTGACCAACGGCTACAAGATGCGCCGTGCCGCCATTGACTTCAACGTGCCGCTCATCACCAACAGCCGTCTTGCCACAGCATACATAAGGGCCTTCTGCTCGAAGTCCCTTGAAGATCTCAAGATCAAGTCCTGGGACGAATATTGATTATCCCTTCAGGACGCCGAGCGATCTGCCCACTTTGATGAAGGCTGCAATGGCCTTGTCGAGGTGGGCTTTGTCGTGGGCGGCGGAGAGCTGCACACGGATCCTGGCCTGCCCCTTAGGTACGACAGGGTAGTAGAAACCTGTCACGAAGATGCCTTCCTTAGCGATTTCGGCAGCGAATTTCTGGGAAAGGGGAGCGTCGTAGAGCATCACGGCGCAGATCGCGCTCTGGGTAGGCTTGATGTCGAAGCCGGCGTCAATCATCTTGTCGCGGAAGTATTCCACGTTCTCGACAAGCTTGTCGTGCAGGGCGCTGCTCTCTGAGAGTATCTTCAGGGTCTCGATGCCGGCGGCCGCTATCATAGGCGGGATGGAGTTGGAGAACAGGTATGGGCGCGAGCGCTGGCGCAGCATATCGATGATTTCCTTGCGTCCTGTCGTGAATCCGCCTACTGCTCCTCCGAATGCTTTTCCAAGGGTTCCCGTGTGTATGTCGATGCGTCCGTAGCAGTCGTACTGCTCGGCCACGCCGCGGCCCGTAGGACCGACTACGCCGGCAGAATGGCTTTCGTCAACCATCACGAGTGCACCGTATTTCTCGGCAAGGTCACAGATCCTGTCCATAGGAGCGACGTTGCCGTCCATCGAGAAGACACCGTCTGTGACGATTATGCGGTGGCGCTGGGCCTGGGCCTCCTGCAGACAGCGCTCCAGGTCGGCCATATCGGCATTGGCATAACGATAGCGCACGGCCTTGCAGAGGCGCACGCCGTCAATGATGGACGCGTGGTTGAGGGCATCGGAGATGATGGCGTCTTCGGGGCCGAGAAGCGGCTCGAACACGCCTCCGTTGGCATCGAAGCAGGATGCGTAGAGGATGGTGTCATCTGTGTGGAAGAACTCGGCGATGGCCTTTTCGAGCTGCTGGTGGAGGTCCTGCTGTCCGCAGATGAAGCGTACCGAGGACATACCGTAGCCGCGGCCGTCCATTGCGGCCTTTGCCGCCGCGATGAGGCGCGGGTTGTCGGCCAGACCGAGATAGTTGTTGGCGCAGAAATTAAGCGCCTTGCTGCCGTCAGCGAGGGTTATCACCGCCGACTGCGGGGAGCAGATCACCCTTTCGCGTTTATAAAGACCGGCCTCCTCGATGGCCTTGAGTTCGTCTTGAAGATATTTTTGGAAGTTACCGTACATAGTGTTGTGGATATATTGATGGACTTATTTTTCCGGATAGAAGACTGTGTTGAAGAAATCCTCCATCTGGCGGGCGTAAGGAGCGCCGAACCTGTCGAAGGTTTCCTTGGTTGCGGAATCAGGCTTCCAGTCGTAGTATGCGTGGACTGCGCCCGGAACCTGGACGTTGTATGCCACCTGACCTGCATCGAGAACCGCCTGATAGTACTCTGCGGTGCTCTCTTCCGAGATGATCGGGTCGAGCGTGCCGCGGTTGATCCAGTGCGGGATCGGACGTACGGAAGCGTCGGGGATATGGCAGATAGGGGCGAGGGCTTCGGCGGCGGCAGCGTCTGCAGCTCCGGTGAAACGGGCCATCGTCTGCGCGTCGAAGATGCCGTAGTTAGGGGCCACGGCCTTGATCGCGAGCAGGCTCCTGCGGGCCTTCCTGATGCTCCAGCCCTTTGGCATATATGTAGGCATATATTCGTAGATGCCAGGCTCCGCACCGAATCCGCGGTCACCGACCATCTCGATCATATTTGAGACTGCGGTGCAGAGGTGTCCGCCCGCACTGTCACCGGTCACGGCCAGGCGTGAGGCGTCGAGTCCGTAGTCAGATGCGTGCTCCTGGATATGCAGGATGGCGCCATAGCAGTCACCGATGATGTCGGCGATGGAGTTAGGCTCTGCATCGCCGTCGGCCTTTCCGGCCCAGCGGTAGTCGATGCTGAACACGACATACCTGCCGTCGGCGATGAGCTCGCGGGCGAGCCCCTTCATCACATTCTGGCAGTTCATCCGCCAGCCGCCTCCGTGGATGATGACGATGCCCGGCAGATTCTCCGCGCCGTCAGGGATGTATGCGTCGTAGCGGAGCTCCTTGACGCCGGGCTTGGCGTAGACGATGTCGTGCAGGCAGGTGTAGCCCCGGAGCCTCTCCGGCTCCACGAAGGAAGCGCCAATGGTGCAGTTCCACTTCAGCTTGACGTCAAACTCGGTGGTGTAGTATTCGTTGTAGAAGCCGAACTGGCCGCCCATAGCGTCATAGCCGCACTCGAACTCATAGCCCGGGTCAGCGGTCGCCTTGACGTGGAAAACGGTGCCGGCAGGGAATTCAGCAGTTTCGGTGCCGATCTCAGGAGTGACCTCCACGCTGCCGTGGGCGCATTCGCCGAGAGCGACCTTGAAGTATTTCGTGTGCTCTGCCTTGAACTTGTCAAGCTGCTTGAAGCAGAACTCGTTCTGGATTTCCTGAAGCTTGCGGTCGGGGTTGTGGCGGATTCCGCACTCGTGGTCGAAGATCATCATCTCGCCGTTTTCTGCGGTGTACGGATGCCATTCAGGAAGGCCCTCGGCGTTAGGGTTGCCCGTGCGGGCGAAGTTGGCCCAGGAGCGGCTCATCAGGTCGGCAAGCGCCTGGTCCTCATCGGTCGGCTCCGGGAGCTCGTTCAGCCCGTGGTCAAGGGTGTTGAAGCAGAACTTGAGTTCGTGGCCGTGGACGGAACCGCCGTTGACCGGAGACTTCCAGGTGAACATATAGACGTATGTCGGCGCATTCCTTGTCGCGGAGATGTAGTCTGAAGTGATGAGGGTCTTCGGACGGAACAGCCTGTCGATCGAGAGAAGGTCGGCAGGGGAGTGGTCCGGATATGCTTCGGTGAATGCGGCGATGTAGTCGTCGGTGCGCTCGCCGAAGATGCCCTCGAGCTCGCTGCGGACCTCCTTTTCATTGAGCTCGCGCCCGTAGGAAAGCCTCTGGAGCTCGTTGAAGGTGGTGCCTATCATTATTGGCTTGGAGTCGGAGAACTCTGCAAAACCCGGCTGGAAAGGCTGCTGGAGCAGCACCTCGCCGTCGGGGGTGGGACCGAAGCCCCACATCATCGGAGTCCCGGGCGCACGGGTGCCGATGCTTGCGGCCATTGCGCGCTGGCCGGCGGCATAAAGTTCCTTGTACGGAACATCGTTGATGCGTGATATCTCCTCCACAGGGATGCCAAGTTCGTCAAGGACGGCCTTGCCGAGGGATTCGGACATTTCCTTGTCGTTGACGTTCAGGATGGTTCCGCTCATTATTATGGCTTTGTGGAACAGGTCCTTCGCCTCTGGCATACAGAGAAGGGTCCCCACCTTCCCGCCACCGCCGGATTCGCCGAAAACGGTGATGTTGTCAGGGTCGCCGCCGAAGCGGGAGATGTTGTCGCGTACCCATTTGAGGGCGGCGATGACATCCATCATTCCGACATTGCCGGAATATCTGTATTCCGGTGAGCAGGCCGACAGGTCGAGGAAGCCCATTATGTTCAGGCGATGATTGACACTGACCACGACCACATCGTCCTCGCGTGCGAGCCCCATCCCCGGATTCCATTCGGAAGTGCCGGAATCGAAGCCGCCGCCGTGCAGCCAGAACATCACCGGCTTCCTGGCTTTGACGTCGGTCGTCCAGACATTGAGGACCGTGCAGTTCTCTGACATTTCATCTTCGGTGAGTTCGCGTCCCCATACATTCTGCATCGCCTGGGGACCCCAGTGGTCGCATACGCGGATGCCTTCCCATTCAGGTGCCCTCTGAGGCGGCATAAAGCGTGTCACGGATGCATAGGGAATGCCCAGGAAGGCCATTGTACCTTCTTGCTCAAAGCCCTGGACCATACCTCCGGTAGTCTTTACGACGAGTGGATTTTCATTGCAGGAACACAGCATCAAAACGGCTGTGACAAGAGAAATGACAAGTTTCTTCATAATAGTGTTATCAATCAACGCAAATATAGCTATATTTGTTAGAACCACTATTGATACCATATGAAACTTGCCGGAAAATTGCCTGTCCTGCTGGCATTGTCACTGTCGCTGGTCCAGACCACGCTCTTCAGCCAGAATTTCTCATTCACGATGCTTTCGCCATCTGACGGCTTTCCGTCCAGGATCAATTCCATCTACGTCGAGAAGGACGGCTTTGCCTGGATAGGGTCTGACGACGGACTCTACCAGCTCTATTCCAACAATTATTTCGTCCATCACGACCGTGATGAGGGCTATCCCGCAGGGAGCAATGTCACCGGAATATATTGTGATGAAACCGATATGCTCTGGATACTGTCCGACACCGGTTTCTATGGGTTCAATTCCCGCGCACACTCCGAAAATCCGAAGATAGTGACCGGCCTTGACGGCAAGACTGTGGCGTACAGCGTTATCTCGAAGGGCAAGGAAGTCTATTTCGGCGGTGAGAACAAAGTCTGGATGTACAGTCACGAGACCGGACAGTTCAGCGAGATCATAACCTTCGACTCATCAAAGCGTTTCACCGTGAACCACCTGCTCATCGGTTATGGAAACGGAAGCAATGACCTGATTATGGTGAGCGACTTCTCCAGGGAGATGGCCATATGCAATCTGGCGACGCGGCAGGTCCGTCCGTCCCGCTTCAACGGCGGCAACGATTTCTTCACCGCATATATCGGCAGTGACGGTACTCTCTGGATATCAATATTGGGGCAGGGCATATTCAACATCGCGGCCGACGGCACCACCCTGAAGCATTTCAGTACGAAGAATTCCGAAATGAACTCCGACATAGTCCTTTGTTTCGTAGAGCGTGAGGGTAAGATGTGGCTTGGCACCGATGGTGGAGGAATCAATATCCTGGATCCGGAAACCGGTGATGTGACTGTGCTGCAGAATGCCCCTGATGATCCGAGTTCGTGCCCTTCCAATATCGTTTCCACGATGTTCTGCGACCATAACGGCAACGTGTGGTGCGGCCGTGCGGCAGGCGGGGCGTTCGTGGTTTCGGAATCAAATGTAAAGCAGTTCCAGAATGGTGTCTTTGAGCCGCCGATCGACAACAGGGGAATATGCTCGTTCTATCAGATCCCAGGTGATCCGAACATATGGCTTGGGACCAACGGTTCCGGACTCGTCGGCTATGACCTCAATACCGGAATGTTCCACACCTACACGGCTACCGGAAATATGCACATCCATTCCATCTCATCCATCCCGAGCGGTGAACTTGTGCTGTCCTGTCCGAACCAGGGAATATACGTATTCAATCCAAAGACGTACGATATCCGCAAGAATTCATTTGACCTTGAGTCCAAGCTGTCGTATTTCTCGACGGACTGCAGTCCTGTGATATGCAAGGACCAGGATGATAATGTAATCATATTCACCGACCGTCTTTCCCGTTACTATCCCACCGGGGCATTCGATTATTTCTCCCAGGTGGATGGAGTGAAGGGCTATCTGCGGCCGGTGTACGGCTCACACGCCCAGTATATGTTCGATGATGCATCCCTGTATCGTTGGGAGGAGACTTCGCCGACCAAGACGCGCCGGCTTCTGGACCTGTCGTCGGAGGGCCGGGTACGTTGCGCCACATTCGCGGAGGACGGTTCGATATGGATATCTGCCGGAAAGAACATTTACTGTTATGACACTACGACCGGTGAGGCGGAACTGGCCTTCGGCTCTTTCGAGAGTGAGCCGCATATGATGATGGCTGCTTCTGACGGCCGGTTATGGATAGGGACAAGTAACAAGCTGTATGTCTATGATCCATCGACAAAAGGGGTGTTTCTCCTCAGTGAGATAGATGGTGTGTTCAACAACGAGTACAGGTCCGGAGCCTGCCTTCAGGCTTCCAACGGAGACCTGTTCCTTGGCGGCCTCGACGGGTTCATCTGTGTCGGGCGTGACTTTAAAGGTGGTGTTGAAAAGGACGTGAAGATCACCACCTGTTCGGTTTTCGTGGACAACAGGGAAATATTCGATTTCAATAATTGTGTGGTCCC
Source organism: Bacteroidales bacterium (assembly GCA_024401695.1). Taxonomy (GTDB): domain Bacteria; phylum Bacteroidota; class Bacteroidia; order Bacteroidales; family UBA932; genus Cryptobacteroides. Next base: position 19,785 of record JAKSKN010000014.1, on the reverse strand, counting down.
GTACCACCACAGCCAGATAAAGATCGGAATGCTGGCCCATTCGAACGATATCCTCAAGGACAAGTTCTATCACATCGTCGCCAGCGGCCCGAGCCTCAATTATGACGAGTATGTCACGGAGCCTGTAGTGACATTCCTGAGGCTTACCCCCGGCAAATATACGGTGTCGATGTCCGTCACGACTTCCGGCGGAGGGATGACCGGGATGCAGGAAGTGTATTCGTTCACTGTCAAGAAGCCTTGGTACAGGTCTGTATGGTTCGTCCTCGGGATGTTTCTGCTGTTCCTTGCAGGCCTGCATATTATGATGAGGCACAGGAGCGGAATCAGGGAGAAACAGCATGAGCAGGAAGCTTCCGACGAGCGGTACAATTTCCTTGTCAATGTCGCCCACGAACTTCGCACTCCGCTCACACTGATCCAGGGACCGGTCAAGCGTATGCTCCGCGACAAGTCGGTTACGGATGAGCAGCGCAGTTCTCTGACCAGAGTCTATCAGCAGTCTTCACGAATGTCCGACCTTCTGAACACGGTTCTCACCTCCGACAGAATCGAGGCTGGCGCGACCAAGGTGGACCTCCGTTCCGTGGATGTCAACTCCTGGGTCGCCAACCTGGCGGAAGACTTCCGCGACGAGGCGGCCGAGCACGAAATGGGCATTGTATTGAAACTGGACCCGACCATCGGTGCTGCAATGATGGATGAAGGACTATGTGTCGTCGTGTTCTCGAACATAATGTCAAATGCGCTGAAACACAATCCTCCTGGAACTGACATCGTGGTGTGGACCAATTGGAACAGGGAGAAGGGTATGGTCAGGGTCGGAATACGCGATAACGGTCCGGGAATCGGCAAGACCGATCCGTCAAAGCTTTTCGAGAAATATTTCAAGGTGACTGAGGAGCACTCCGGCTTCGGCATCGGGCTTTCATATGCCAAGGTGATCATTGAGGCCCACGGTGGCACGATCTCCGCGAGCAACAACGAAGATGACAAGGGGGCGACGTTCTGGTTTGAGCTTCCTGCCGACCGTGAATCGATCAAGACCACGGAGCAGATAATAAAGCAGATCGACAACCGCGCCGAAAAGATTTCGAACAAGGCGATGATCGACAAATGCATCCTCTATGTCGACGACAACATAGACCTCCGCGAATACATTATGGAAGAACTTGGCCCTCTGTGCCGCAAGCTCATAACGGCGAACAACGGAAGGACCGCTATCAAGGCCATCCAGAGCCACGATGTCGATGTGGTCATCACCGATATCATGATGCCGGAGATCGACGGGATAACCCTCTGCAAGACAATCAAGTTCAGTGACCACTTCAAGCATATCCCGGTGATCCTGCTTACGGCCAAGGCCGATCTGGAGACGATGAACCTGGGCAGGGAAGTGCGTGCGGATGCCTTCATCCCGAAGCCGTTCGAGATAGAAGAGCTGATCGACGCGGTCAACGGCAAGCGCAAGAAATAAACAGCAGCCGGAGCGTTCATATTACTCGTCGCAAGGAAACCCAGAAATCTTCAGTTTCTGGGAGGAATTGCGACCTGCCTTTTTCTTGTTTATTGATTGAATTTTTGTTACTTTAGGATTATACTCGACAATTTCGATATATGCGCATGAAAAAGAATTCAGAATCAAACGAACGGTACGTTCCGCCAAGAATCAAGATGTTCACGGTTGCAACAAGTTCCAATATCCTACAGAGCAGCATCACCGGATATCGGGAGGATGGCAGCAGCAGCGACAACAACGGATACGGATATGATATGGATTAAATTTACGGCTATGAAATCAGCAATCAACAGAATACAGCAACTTGCAGGGCGTGCGGCCGTTATGGTCCTGCCGGCCATTCTGGCCATTTCAGTATCCTGCACCAAGCAGGAGAATGGCGGCGAAATCACCCCTTCAGACAATGTACCGGCGGCTTACCTGAAGATAGGTTCCGTGACAACTTTCCCCACTGACCAGCCGGTGAGCATCGGCGTTTTCCTTGAGGGGGAAGGCTACACCAGTGACAGTTACAAGAACATCAAGTGCATCAAGATGGCCGGCGCCGGTTCCTGGAGCATCCCCCTGACCGAACTGCTGGAGTCGGAGGCCACGGTCTATGCCTACTATCCGTACAAGGAGGGCATATCCGACGTGAAGCAGATTCCTGTCGCTTCCTCCGTCTGCGGCGACGACTGGATGTGGGCGGAGCCTGTCGGAAAGGTCAGCAAGACCAATCCTACGGTCAACCTGAAGTTCAACCACTCGCTCGCGCTGGTGGAGATAACATTCGACATCTACGGCTTCGACCATACGATGAACAATCTCAAGATGAGCGCCATCAAGCTCTACGGCGAGGGTTTCAAGTTCGGCGGCAGTCTCAATGCCAAGGACGGCACACTGACCCCCGACAGCGGCGACGCACCCTCCGAGACATCTCCGCTCGCTTCGCCGACAGAACTGCAACTTTCCGTTTCCGACCATTCAGTCGTTGCCGACGGCCTTCTCGTGCCAGTGGACGGCAGCCGCAATGAAAGGACAATAACCATCAGCTGCAGCTTCGGAGGCAAGGTGCGGAAAGCCACCGTCCCGGGAGTCATCATCAGCCCCAACACCAAATCCACCATCCTTCTCAACATCAAGGACAGTGACAGCAAGATGGAAGTCGTCTCCGTGGGAGTGGACGGATGGGACGACAAGGTTAGCGGCAGCACCGCTGAGGTGGACGGTCATACCGTCACCTTCACCTGCCCGGAAGGCCTGATATACAATCTCCACCTTGAGCAGGAGGCATCCGGCAGCTTCGACGAGCAGACCTCCGGCACGCTGAAGTCCATCCTCACGTTCTCTTATGACGGCAGCGCCCCGTCCGTGCCCCAGGCCAAGTTCCTCTCTGTGGAAGGACCGGCATCGGGCTGCGAATTCAAGATAGACAAGGCCGCCCACACCATCACCGTCACCGACGTGACGACGGATGTCAACTTCAACCTGAGCCTTGGCAACATCACATTCATCCCATATACCGCAACCGCGAAGGTGGAGCCCACGGACAAGAAAATCGCCGGCCTTCCTCTCAACGAGGAGAAGTCCACGTTCAACGGCACCAGCGGCACAATAGCCATAGACGGCGAGCTGACGGCAATCGGTGACAATGCCTTCAACGGCAATACCGCCCTTACCGGCATCACTCTTCCGGAGGGCATCACGTCCATCGGGCAGTCGGCTTTCGACGAGTGCCACAACCTCGTGCTGCCTACGCTGCCGAACTCGGTCGCATACATCGGCAAGTACGCATTCCGCAGGGCGGGCAAGAGTGCCTCTCAGACCACCGACCTTGTCCTTCCGGAAGACCTCACGACAATCGAGCGCTATGCCTTCGAGGAGTGCAGGATAAAGACTCTCACCGGCAATGCGAAACTTCAGACAATCTGGATAGGCGCATTCAAGAAGTGTAACGACCTGACCGCCGTCAGTTTCAAGGGAGAGACGGCACCGACCATACAGGACGGTGACATTTTCACTGACACTGACCTGACAAAGACCAGCGGCATCGCAGTTCCGAAAACTAGCGGCCACGCCACCCTGTTCAGCTACAAGAAGGCTGACTGGTGGAAGGACATCGCCAACGGCATCATCAGAGAGGAAGGAACGACAGTGACGCTCATTCCATACACCGCCACAGCCAAAATCACTCTCAAGACTAAAGATAATCCTACCGATTATTCTTGGGGTGCCAATACGGAATACGTCATCGACGAGTCTGCCTCCCGTTACGACACCGACACCGGCAAGGGCGAATGGTTCTTCATCGGCGAGGGCTCGGCAGTGCCGACGAAGATTCCGGCAGAGATGTTCTCAGATGGTTTCACCGCAGACAAGACCATACAGAGCATCACAATCCCAGAGGGTGTGTTGTCGATAGGTAAACGAGCCTTTACCTTATGCGAAAATCTTACCTCGGTGTCATTCCCGACCACGCTCACAACAATAGAAGCGTACGGCGATTATAAATATGCAATAGGAGTATTTCAGGAATGCTATTACCTGACAGCCATTGACCTGAGCGGCTGCTCAAATCTCAAGGATATTCCCATACAATGCTTTCGTAATTGCAATAGAGTAACGTCATTGACATTGCCGGATAATTTGGAATCTATTGGGCAAGATGCTTTCTACAATTTAGGGTCGAACAGTGAAGTCGAGAGCCTTATACTCCCTGCGTCTCTTACTTCATTGGGCCCTCGTTCTTTTGAAAGTTCTAAAATCAAGACCGTCACGCTTTGTTCAAACTTGAAAAGCTCCATAAATACCGAAGCTTTCTATGGCGGCACTGTTACGAATGTGATATTTGAGGATGGCTCAAATCCGGCAAATACTATGTTTTGGAAATGCGGGATCACGACCATAACGTCAAAGAGTGCGACACCTCCTGACCTGTGTCTTTTGAGTAGTGATAAAACGGTTGAAACGGTATTCCATTTCGATGATTATTCAAAGACCACCGTGTACGTTCCTTCAGCCAGTGTCAGCACCTACAAGGCTGCGAACGGCTGGAAAAATTTCGGTGACAAGATTCAGGCAATCAAATAACAGTTTAAAAAAGCCCCAATTATGAAACGATATACAGAATCAGCAATCATCCTTCTTGCAGTCCTCGCGTTTGTGGGCTGCAGCAAGAGCGAAGAATTCCAGCATAATCCCGACAGTGCCCTGCAGATTGAGTCTGTCAGCGGCATCTCACCGTTCGCCCTGACCACCAAGGCGGTCATCACCGGCAACACGCTGCCGGACAGTGACGCCGCCACCGGCATAGGCATCTTCGTGACGGCATCCGACGGCTCCGCCTACGACGGCCACAACAAGGGATACACCAATGTGAACTTCGCCAACAGCGGCAGCGGGTGGAGCACTGCGACACCTGTCTATCTGTCCGATACACAGGGGAAACTCTACGGCTATTTTCCGTACAACTCAAATGCGAATGACCTCAGGGCAATTCCTGTACAGTCCTCGCTTAACGGCACGGACTATCTGTATGCAGAGCCTCAGACCGTGAGCCACTCCAACAAGAGCGTGTCCCTGCAGATGAAGCACGCGCTTTCAAGGCTTCATCTTACCATCAAGAAAGGCGCGAACTTCACAGCCGATGCTCCTCTGTCGAAGATAACCCTCAATAGCACGGCCATTGACGCCACAGGCACGATGGACATCACCACCGGAGCCATCACGGCTTCGAAGGGAGCGGACGAAACGGGCACGGTAGAGCTCCCTACTGACGGCACAATCACCGCCGAAGGCATTGAAAAGGACATTCTCCTCGTTCCTGCCGACAACAGCAATGGCAAAAAGGGTATCTCGATATCTCTTATGATTGCCGGCAAACCCGCAGGAATCACCATCCCGGATGAAAACGGCCTCGACATCCGCTCCGGCATCCAGAACAACGTTACACTCACAATAGAGGACACCGGCATCAAGGTCAGCGGCGTAGGAGTCGGTGCATGGGGCGAAGGAGGCTCGCAACAAGTGCAGGTCAGCGGACATACCGTGACGGTAAAACTTGATGAAGAACAGTTTCCGGAAGTGGGGAATGATGTGCTATTAGGTTCAGTGAAGGTGGAAAATAACAATGTTATTATAGAAGCCTTTTCTAAATCACAGAAAAAACTTGAATGTGATCTTGACGGTGAGGCTTCTTGCACAATCTCAAGACCATGGTTCTTTGATTATCAAACTAATCTAGACAGAGTGATTTTTTTGTCTCACATATTCACCGTTTCGGACATTTCCACGGATGTCACGGCAACAATAGGATATCCAAGACCGACAGAAATTAGCGTGACCCTGTCAAATCACACTACTTATGCCGGATGCACATTCAAACTCAGTGCGACGGTGTTGCCGGCAGATGCTTTTAATAAAAATTTCACTTGGTCAAGCAGCAACGCTTCCGTAGCAACCGTGGATGAAAACGGCAAGGTGACGGCGATGGCAGAGGGAGAGACCGATATTACGGCAACGACTGAGGTGGGAGAGTTGGTCGCAACCTGCAAGACCACGGTAAAGCCCTTTACACCTAGCCTTCCCGGTGAATTTTCCGTAGGACCTGCTGAGGATTGCAAGACCGTCTGCTTCTCACGGGGCAATCTCAAATATACACCTGAGGGAGATACTTGGTGGTTCTTTAACAATCAGTATGAGTATGGCCACACTTCGGAACAATTATCACTGTTTACTTGGGGGTGTCAAAAAGGGGGTGATTTTGTTGATTGGGGCAGTAATATCGGTGACGGGAACACATGGCGCACTCTCACCAATGACGAATGGATATTTTTATTAAACAGCAGAACAAATGCGAGCGGCAAATCCGGGTATGCAACGGTATGCGGTGTCAAGGGGCTTATTCTTCTGCCTGATGTATTCACCGACCCCATGAAAAGCAAGGGTAGCGAAGCATTCGCGCCTTTGTCGGCAGCCCCAAACGACTATCCCGAATTTACCGACAACGAATATACGGCAGGAGGAAACTGGGAGGCAATGGAAACTGCAGGAGCGGTGTTTCTCCCTGTGGCTGGCTATTTGTACGGTGATGACCAATACCAGTCAGAATCTGGCAAATATTGGCACTCTACCGCCCACAAGGAGAAGGCGAATGAAGCGTACAACACAAGTTTCTCTAGTGGCTTCTTCTATCCGTCTGTCTCATCCAATCGCTCTTATCGGCTTTCTGTTCGTCTCGTCACAGATGTAAAATAATAACTCCACCTTGCCCAAGGCTGTAGGTCGCGAGGGTGTTCACAGCAAACAACGTTTATGAAAAGATATACAGAATCAGCAATCATCCTTCTTGCAGTCCTCGCGTTTGTGGGCTGCAGCAAGAGCGAAGAATTCCAGCATAATCCCGACAGTGCCCTGCAGATTGAGTCTGTCAGCGGCATCTCACCGTTCGCCCTGACCACCAAGGCGGTCATCACCGGCAACACGCTGCCGGACAGTGACGCCGCCACCGGCATAGGCATCTTCGTGACAGCATCCGACGGCTCCGCCTACGACGGCCACGACAAGGGCTACACCAATGTGAACTTCGCCAACAGCGGCAGCGGGTGGAGCACCGCGACACCTGTCTATCTGTCCGACACCGAGGGGAAGCTCTACGGCTATTTTCCGTACAACTCAAATGCGAATGACCTCAGGGCTATTCCTGTCCAGTCTTCGCTGAACGGCACGGACTATCTGTATGCGGAGCCTCAGACCGTGAGCCACTCCAACAAGAACGTGTCCCTGCAGATGAACCACGCCCTCTCAAGACTTCATCTTACCATCAAGAAAGGCGCGAACTTCACCGCCAGTGCACCTCTGTCGAAGATCACCCTCAAGAGCACGGCCATTGATGCAACAGGCACAATGGACATTACCACCGGAGCCATCACGGCTTCGAAGGGAGTGGACGAGACCGGCACTGTCGAACTGGCAACTGACGGCACAATCACCGCAGAAGGCATAGAGAAAGATATCCTCCTTGTTCCGGCCGACAACAGCGAAGGCAAGAAGGACATAGCGATATATCTTCTCATTGACGGCAAACCTGCAGGAATCACCCTTTCAGGCGAGAACGGCATCGACATCCGCTCCGGCATCCAGAACAACGTCACCCTCACCGTCGAAGATACCGGCATCAAGGTCAGCGGTGTAGGAGTCGGTGAATGGGGCGAAGTAGATTCGCAGGAAGTTCAGGTTGACGGACACAGGGTGACAGTAAAGTTCTCAAGCAATACAGAAGATGATGGTATTGCTGATGATGTTCTGACAGCGATAAAAGTGGATGGCAGCAATGTAATGATTGAGGCTTATTCAAAGTCGCAGAAAAGAAGAATTGGGTGTTATCTGGACGGTGTGGCATCCTGCAAAACGAGAACTAACACAATCTTTCATTTTCATCCTTATTTATATGACGAGATAAATCTATTCTCATACATTTTTACCATTTCAGATATTTCTTCCGACATTACCGCAACAATAGGATATCCAAGACCTGAAAGCATAAACTTATCCTTGTCAAGCTTCACCGCTTATGTCGGATGTTCTTCATTCAAACTCAGTGCTACCGTGTTGCCGGATGACGCATTAAATAAAAATGTCACTTGGTCAAGTAGCAACCCTTCTGTAGCAACAGTTGATGAAAACGGTAGAGTTACTGTGAAGTCAGAAGGGAAAGTTGACATAACAGCTACGACTGTGGTAGGAGGAATAACCGCAACTTGTACAGTTACCGTTAAACCCACTGAAGAACCGATTCTCTCAAGCGAGTTCTCCGTAGGCCCTGCTGACAATTGCAAGAAGGTCCGCTTCTCACCGGGCAATCTCAGATATACATCAAATCTCGAATCGTGGTGTTTCTTCGACAATCAGTATGAGCAAGGACATAATCAAGATCAGGTATCTTTGTTCACCTGGGGATACGGCAGTTGGTCAACAGACTGGAAAACCACATCTTATGAATCCGGTGGTTTCACTGACTGGGGGAAACAAGTAGGTGACGGAAACACGTGGCGTACCCTGTCTCAAGATGAATGGAACTATCTGCTCGAAAAAAGAACAGACGCAGCAACCAAAATCGGATATGCAACCGTATGCGGAATGCATGGACTCCTTCTCCTTCCGGATGAATTCGAGGATCCGAAGACAAACGAAAGTAACAGTTCAGCTTGTGTTGAAAAGAAATTTGTCCCGAAATCGTCAACAGGCTGGGAGCAGAATACCTATTCTCAAGGAGACAGTTGGAACAAGATGCAGGCTGCCGGTGCGGTCTTTCTCCCTGCGGCCGGCGGTCGCGGTGGCAGCGACGGCGATACGGACATCTACTTTGTCGGCCACGACGGCAACTACTGGTCCTCTACTCCTCATGGCGACGGCTATGCGTTCTTCCTGAGCTTCGATTCGGACCTTGTCTTTCCGGCAGACTTCAACAATCGTTACCGAGCCTACTCAGTTCGTCTCGTCACAGAATCAAAATAATAAAACCACCTTGCCCAAGGCCGCAAGGCCACAGGCAAGGTGACCAAATTAAAAACCTTGAAAGCCATAGTCCAGCGCCCGCGGGGCGCTGGATTTTTTCAACCTCTGACAGACAGAGCAGGGCCGCATCGCTTTATGATTTCGAGGTATCGAAGTCCGTCCGGTTTGTGGGCACGTTACTGTCACTTGTACAGACGGATGAATCAGGAACGTAGGAGTAAGTTTGTGGGCACCTTACTGTAACTTTTCACTTTTAAGGAACTGGAATAAGCCGGTAAAAAAAAACAGGTTGAGTTCATCGCTCAACCTGTTTTCTTGTTTTCAGTCTCTTATTTGTCTTCAATCGTCACCACGATCTTTCCTTTCTCCTTGCCGGGGATGACCTTCATCATCAGGTTTCCGGTGACTTCCGTGCCCTTGCCGAGACGGGTAAGGAAGGCCTGGACGGTAGGCTTCGGATTCTTCTTGTCTGAGATGAGCTCCTTTTCGGTGAGTTCGCCGGACCAGAGGACAGGGCCGTACGAATGGTTGAGAACCCACATTCCCGGATCGATGTCTTCGAATACGTATTCTGTGACGCCCTCCTTGAGCATAAGGATCTTGGTGTCCTGGTTCTGGCGGTATGCGCCAGGGGCAAAGTTCCTGGTGCGCTTGGCGACCTGGATTTCGGCGCCGTTGCCGAGTGTGGCGAGGTATGGCTCACGATAATAGTCAAGACCGCAGTCGAAGGCCTCGACCTGGAAGTAGTACTCCGGCGCGGTGTTCAGGCTGTGCATATAAAGAGTGGTCTTGTCATAGACGATGTAGCTGTTGTAAAGCTTGTCGGGCTCGATGCCATAGCGGACTACGTAGCCGTCTGCCCCCGGGACAGCGTCCCAGAGGAGATTGGCCTCACGGCGGTCTTCAGGATTGCGCACCACCTTGACGTCCTTGACTATGGTGCGGCTCATCTTGTCCGTGGTGCCGAATACGCGGAGGTCCTTGATGCTGAACTTCGCCCCGTCGTAGGTGGCGACGTTGGTTACCTTGACATAACGTGCTTTCTGTGCCTTTGCAAGCTCGTTGTAGTCGTGCTTGAGCTCGATCTTGTTGTTGCTCTTGTCGATGACCTTTGTCCAGTGTTTCTTGTCTTTGGAGATCTCTACGGTGTAGCACTGGTAGTGGTCAGGGTAGGATGCAGGGGCGCCGAAACCGGCAGGGGCCTGAGGAGCTGCGCCGATGTGGTCCCAGTTGAGCTGGATGGCGTTGATCTCAGCGAGGCCTCCGAGGTCAAGAAGGAAGAATTCGCCGGGGTCGCCGGTGGCGGCTGTCCAGCAGGTGAGGAAATTCTCGTCAAGTGCCTTGCCGTAGGTGTAGCCTTCGAAGGTTGAGGATACCTCTGCATATTTGCCGTTGGACAGGAGCATCCAGTCGGCATAGTTGTCGACACCGCCTTCCGGACGGAGATCAGGGTAGAATTGCGGATAATCGCCGAGTGCGGTGTTGGAATACATCACGCCTTCGGCATCTACCGCCGACGGATAGATCGCAAGCTCGGAGCCGCGTCCGGTGCCGCCGTATTGAGAAGGGATCATGCAGATGGTCCAGAGGTTGCCCTTCTTGTCGTGGAAGGTGCTGCCGTGGCCGGCGCCTACCTGGAAGCCGCTGGTCTTGAAGGTCAGAGGGTTGTGCTCGGAATAGGTGAACGGACCGGTAGGACTGTCTGATTCGTAGATGCCGTGGGAGTATGAGATGAACTCAAGGCCGATGGCGGCGTATTCGAGATAGTATTTGCCGTTGTGCTTGATCATATACGGGCCTTCGATCCAAGGGAGTTCCTCCGGGTTGTATTCGCGGCGGCCGTTGAAGATCGAATAGATGACATCCTCCGGCTTGCGGACCTCAAAGCCGTGGTTCTTGATATCGCTGAAGAACAGAGGGATAGGCTCGTGGAGTTCCTTGTATGTCACAGGGTCGAGCTCTACGACCTGGAACGGCATTATCTGGGACCAGCCGAAATACAGATACACGCGGCCGTCGTCGTCGACGAAGAGGTTGGCGTCGCCGTACCTGTCGCTGCTCAGTTCGCCGCATTTCTCCCAAAGTCCCTTCTTCGGGTCAAGGCACCTGTAGACATTCTTGTTGTTCATCGAGCAGCCGATCAGCTGGCCGTTCTGCTCTACGACGGAGACCACGCCTCCCGGATAGCCGGGGGCATCCACATAGGTCCAGTTCCTGAAGTCAGGGGAGTACCAATAGCCCTTGCGGTGAGAGACGAACAGATAATAGTCGTCCTGGAAGATGATGACCACAGGTTCGCCGCCTCTGTAGGCGCGCTCATTCCCGATAATCACGTCAAGAGGGTTTGCGAAGGTCCTGCTTGTGTTCTGCGCAGCGGCTGCGCCGGCAAACAGCGCACAAGCTGCAATGAGTACAAAGATTTTTTTCATTATAGTGTTATTAAGTCATTCTTAAAAAATAACTTGGTAATCTTTATGGTTCTTGTTTTGTCTTTTGAACATGTCATTCAGTCACGTAGCACGGCTACGCTCCTTCATTCCATATCCAAAATACATAAACAATCCCTCATAAATCTTTACCAACTTATTTTTTCATCATTCCTAATTGACAGTGTTGTCGCGATTGGTCTCGGAAAGATAGCGATAATTTGCCAAATTATCGCCTCTATGTCAAAAATGTCGGCCGCCTTGGTTATCTTCCGTTGAACGGATGAAATCTTAAAGAAGCTGGATTACGTTGATGGTGCGGCCGCACTCGAAGCCTTCCTTGCGGGCAGAGAAGAAGCGGTCGTCTTCGTATGAGCAGATGCCGGACAGGTGGATGTTGTCCTCGAGCACCCCCGCTTCGGTGAGAAGCCACTTGTTGGCGGCGGCGAGATCGATATGGTGTCCGCCCGCCATGCTTGATTCATCACGGACGCCGTCCCAGGTCCAGAGCTGCTCTATGGGGAAGCAGGCTTCCTTGAAGAACTGGATGACCTCGTTCCCCACCTGGAAATGCTCCTTGCAGATGCTCGGGCCTATCACCACGTGGAGATTGATGGGCAGAGTGCCGTATTCGCGGTTCATCATAGTAAGCACACGGTGGGATATTTTCTGGACCGTGCCCTTCCAGCCGGAATGGACGGCGGCGACGGCGCGGTGGACGGGGTCGTACATAAGCAGAGGAACGCAGTCGGCGCTGCGCGCACCGATGGCGCAACCGGGGACGTTGGTCACGAAGGCATCGTATCCCTGAAGTTCGTCGCGTCCTATTCCCGGACGGTCAATCTTTGCGACACAGTAGCCGTGAACCTGATGTCCGGTGACGACAGGGAATGGCAGTTCTGCATTTCTCATTGTCGAGAAGGCTCTCACGCCTTCGCCGAGATTGTATTCAAGGAGTTCGTTATCCATCATTCGTGGCTTGTTGTTGGGTACACAAAGTTAATCAACTTTTCCGGTATTCGAGGGGTGTCATCCCTGTATGTGTCTTGAAATAGCGGAAGAACACCGGGGTGCTGCTGAATTTCAGCCTGTATGAGATCTCCTTCACGTCCAGGTCCGAATATTTGAGATAGTTCTTGGCTTCAAGTATCACGAACGAAGCAATCCAGTCGGGTGCGCTCTTGCCGCTTGTCTTCTTGATGAGCTGGGACAGATATTTTGGGGTCAGGTTAAGCTTCGCGGCATAAAAGCTGACCTCGTGCTCGTCGTTGTGGTGCTCGGCGAGGAGCTTCATGAACTTCTCGAAGCAGGATTTGCTGCGCAGGCTGTCCGCGCCGTCGGCATCGGAACACAGCGTGTCTATCCACAGGCTCCCGAGATAGTGGGAGAGTGAGGAATAGAGGTCTATCACCGCATCCTTGATGTTATGTGACTTTGTCTGGATCAGTGCCTCGGTCAGATGGTAATAGTGCCCGCAGATGACCTGCTGCTCTTTGTTCAGGGAGATGCACGGCTTGGCCATCACGCGCATCGCCTCATCGTAGAGGCGGGAGAAATTGACCTTGGCGTTCTGAAGGATGCCTCTTGAGATGGCTATCAGGACGAATTCGCAGCCTGTGAGATCGACATCCCTGTCTGCGCAGATTATGCACCCCGGCACGTAAAACAGCAGCGTGCCGTCCGTGACTTCAAATTCCTTAAGGTTGATATTGACCTTGAAATTGCCTTTGATGCAGTAGAAGGCGATATAGCAGTCGAACCTGCTTGGATATTTGAGCAGTTCCAGACCGCTGCCGTTGCAAACGGCTGAAATGTACAGGTCATTGGACAGATCGCCGTCTATGAGGTTGGGATAGGCCTTGTCAAGATTGGTCAGCCGGATTTCCCGATATTCGTTGTTCATAGTGAAATCAATAGGTACATACAAATATACAAAAAAATGCTTACTTTTGCGAACTGCCTTGAAAGGAACTATTTTTATAAACAAAAGATTATGAAGAAATTATTTACACTTTTCATCATTGCCGCTTGCGCATTGATGGTTGTATCCTGCAAGAATGGCAAGGGCCAGAACCAGGACGCTGACGCTCAGGAAGAGGTTTGCGAAGGAACCTGCGAGAAATGCAAGGATGGCAAATGTGAAATCGAGGGCGAGTGCGCAGAGCACGATGCACTCTCAAAGCTTGATGGCATCGCTTCAGAGGCCGAGACCTCACTTGCAGGCGAGCTCAAGTCAAAAGGCATCTTCACAGAGGCTGCCGTTGAGGTAAAACCTGTATTCGAAGGCGGCGACGCTTCTTCTTTCCAGCAGTGGTGCCAGAAGAACGCCCAGTATCCTGAGGTTGCCAAGGAAAACAACGAGTCCGGCAAGGTCCTCGTCAACTTCACTGTCGGCAAGGATGGCAAGATCAGTGACGTAAAGGTTCTCCGCGGCGTTTCAGAGTCTCTCGACGCAGAGGCTGTCCGCGTAGTTTCTTCAGCTCCGGACTGGACCCCTGCACAGGTAGGCGGCAAGCCGGTTGCAGTTAACTACACTATGCCTGTTGACTTCAAACTCATCTGATTTGATTCAGGAAGATCAAGGGGCCCCGGCTGTCAATTGGACCGGGGCCCTTTGTTTTTGACTATGGCAAAGCCGAGAATAATATATCACATACTGGCGTTCGTGACGGTTGCGATCTGGGGGGTGACGTTTGTCTGCACCAAGGTGCTGATCGGAGCCGGACTTGACCCCGCGCAGATATTCGCATTGCGCTTCATCATCGCTTATCTCGGGATATGGGCTATATGCCTCATCAAGAAAGGGCCTTCCCTGAAACTTTTCGGAAGCCTGAAGGAAGAACTTCTGTTCCTTGCGCTGGGCGTCTCCGGAGGCTCATTCTATTTCCTCACCGAGAATCACGCCCTGGCCAACACGCAGGCCTGCAATGTGTCGTTCCTCGTATGCTCGGCGCCTCTCTGGACACTTCTGCTCAGCCTCTTACTGCGGCGGGCCGGAAAGAACGAGGGTCAGGAAGATGTCCGCCTTTCGCCCAAAATCGTCATCGGCACGCTGCTGGCGCTGGCCGGAATGGCGATGACCATCTTCGGGCGCGAAAGCGTCAACTTCTCCCCGAAAGGGGATATCCTGGCCATTGCGGCTGCCCTCTGCTGGGCCGTCTATTCCATACTGATGGGTCCCGCTTCCGCACGTTACGGCTCACTCTTCCTCACACGCAAGGTCTTCTTCTACGGACTGCTGACGATAATCCCTTTCCTGCTGTCGCAGGAGCCGCCGTCGCTCGCCACGCTTACGAACCCCACCGTGCTCATCAACCTTCTTTTCCTGGCCGTCTTCGCTTCGCTTGTATGCTTCCTGCTCTGGAACAAGGTGATAGCCAGGCTGGGCAACTTCACTTCGACCAATTACGTATATCTCAACCCGTTCTTTACGCTGCTGTTCGCGACGCTGCTGCTGGGGGAGACCCTCTCCGCAATAGAGCTGGTCGGATGCATCACAATAGTTGCGGGTGTTTATCTTGCGGCAAAAATTTAGTATATTTGTACGCTTTTAACCATTATACCCACTTTACATTATGGCAAACAAATATGCCGGCACCCAGACCGAGAAAAACCTGGAAGCAGCGTTCGCTGGTGAATCACAAGCAAGAAACAAATACACTTATTTTGCTTCAAAGGCAAAGAAGGAGGGATACGAGCAGATAGCAGCTCTCTTCCTTGAAACGGCCGACAACGAAAAGGAGCACGCAAAGCTCTGGTTCAAGGAACTCAACGGAATCGGAAGCACAGCCGAGAACCTCGCCGCAGCCGCTGACGGTGAGAATTTCGAGTGGACTGATATGTACGAAGGCTTCGCCAAGACAGCCGAGGCCGAGGGCTTCCCTCAGCTTGCCGCACGCTTCCGCGGAGTGGCAGCTATCGAGAAGCGTCACGAGGAGCGCTATCGTGCACTCCTGAAGAATGTCGAGACCGCACAGGTATTCGAAAAATCAGAGGTCAAGGTATGGGAATGCCGCAACTGCGGTCATATCGTGGTCGGAACCAAGGCTCCGGACGTATGCCCTGTATGTGCACACCCTCAGGCCTACTTTGAGGTACACAAGGAGAACTTCTAGCTAATTCCAGCTGAAGGTGAAATCGTAGCCGTCAACAGGCACGTGGACGACGTAGGAGTCGTTCTTCTTCTTTTCCACGGCGATGTAGCCGCTGATGCCGTCGCCTGAGGCTATGCTCTGGCTGCGGAGTACGTCAGGACGGTTTTTCGGATGTGCCGCCAGATATTCCTGGATGTTATGCTCGGCAGCCTCGTTTGCGAGGTTGCTGAGCATTTTCAGTCCCAGATTGGCCCATTCGTTGTTCCTGCTGTCCAGCGATGCCGTATGGAGCTTGCTGCCAACCTCGCTCAGCCCGCCGCCGACCGCATTCTTCGCCTCCTGATAGTCTTCTGCGGCCATATAGTCCGCAAAGCTGTCAGGGGTGTATTTCGTCATCACCTTCTCTTCCAGATTGCCTCTGACGGTCCTTCTGGCAACGGTGTAGAACTTGTCGAAGTCGAAGGCTATGCCGTGTGTGGTGTCGTTGTTGATCTCCAGAAGGAAGCGGTAGTAGTCCGGCTCGAATAGCCCGCCCTCGCAGGCGGTGCTGCGGCAGGATACGTACACGCCGTCGTGCATTATGTACTGGACATTGACGCCCCTGTCCTTGTAGCAGCCGTACATCGTGACAGGGTATCTGTCGAGGAACCTGCCTGCTTCCGGTATGCTCTCAGGGTCGATGGCTTCCGTCCTGATGCCGTAGGTGTTCAGGTAGATGCCGTCCTCTCTCGGCTTCTCGCTCTCGACTACGTCGAATGGCTTGTCAGGGGAGAATCTCTCGAATTCGGTGATGAAGTTGATCTTCTCGCCGATTTCGGTGAACACCACCCTCTGCTGTTCGGCTTCGTCCCATACAGGCATATGGATGGAGCTCTTGACCTTGTATTTCATATCGTTCTGATAGACGGCGATGGTCTGGTTCAGGGCGAACCTGCTGACCCTCGGGGTGGTGAAGGTGCCGTAGATGAATACGGAACTGTCGCTTACCACGATGTATTTCAGCTCGTAGCTGTCGTTTTCATTGAATGTGCTTTCGCAGGATGTGACCTTGAACTGGGCCGCTGCCGTGAATGTGATGGCTGCAAGGATAAAGAGGAGAGAGATTTTCTTCAGCATATGAAAGAATGTTTTACAGGTGCAAGATAATGATTTTTTTGTACGGGTCGCGAAAATTTGCGAACTTTCGGGCATTATGAAAAAGATGATTTTTGCAATGGTCGCAGCCGCCTTGCTGGCATCAGGCTGCGCTGATTCTCCAAAGGACAGAGTCATAACAGGATATGTGACTTCCTGGGGCACCACGCTTCCGGACCCTTCTCTCGTCACCCACCTGAACTATGCGTTCGGGCACGTTGCCGACAGCTTTGACTCTCTGACGATTGACAACGAGCCGCGTCTGGCCGAAATCGCCGCGTTGAGGGATGTGAAGCCTTCGCTCAAGGTCCTCCTGTCTGTCGGTGGGTGGGAGAGCGGCAATTTCAGCGAAATGGCAGCGTCCGACTCGCTCCGTTCGGCCTTCTGTGCAAGCTGCAAGGCTGCGGTCGACAGGTTCGGCCTTGACGGCATCGACATCGACTGGGAGTATCCTACCTCCGACCTCGGCGGCATCTCCTGCTCGCCGGATGACAAGGATAACTTCGCGCTGCTGATGCGTGACCTGCGCTCCGTCCTCGGCGAAGACGCGCTCCTTTCATTCGCAGCCTCAAGCGAGACGAAATACATCGACTATGCCGCTGCTGTCGGTTATGCCGATTTCGTAAATGTGATGACCTACGATATGGGCCGTGCACCCAAGTTCAATGCAGCACTCCATAATTCGAGACTTCACGATGGCCAGACGGTCGAGAAGTCCGTACGCGAGCATCTTGCGGCGGGTGTGCCGAAGTCCAAGCTTGTGGTCGGCATCCCGTTCTATGGCCGCGGCGACAGGATATTCTTCCCTGAAAGCGTCGATTACAAGGACCTCAAGGTCGACGGGCGGTACTATGAGGTGCTCTGGGACGAGGACGCAATGGTGCCTTACGTCGCCAACAAGATCACCGGAGATATAGTATTCTCCTATGACAACGAGAGGTCGATCTTCGCCAAGTGCCTGTATATCAAGAAGAACCATCTTCGCGGCGCAATGATATGGGACTGCGGCGCCGACGATTCCGACTTCACCCTTTCCACAGTGCTCTGGACTTATCTCAAGGAGAAATGATGTTATGGTAGGCACTCTCCAGTGCTTCTTCGGTGTTTTTGTCGGGATCGAACAGATGTTCGTTACCATTGCTTGTGTATGCAATTACTTCATTATTTTTGAGTACATTTGTCATAATCAGCCGGGAAAGGGACAATCGCCCGTATAATTTGGATAATCATCAAACAATGAATCGGTTCTTCACCATATCAGTGGCCATTCTGGCCTTTACAATCTCTGCGAACGCATCCGTCACCCTTCAGGAGTGCCGGGACAAGGCGCGTGAGAACTATCCGCTCGTGCGCAAGTACGACCTTATCCGCGCCACGAAGGAATGCAATGTTCACAACGCTTCGCTTTCCTGGCTGCCCCGTTTGGAGCTGGGTGGTGGCGGGGCTTGGCTCAACAATGTCACCGATGCCGCGGATCTGGGAGAGATACTCGGGCAATTGGCTTCGATGATAGACCTTACCGGCAAAAAGGAACAACCCTGGCGGTATCAGGTCAGCGCCAGCGTCACCCAGAACATCTGGGACGGAGGCGCATCAGCTCTGGGAAAGAAGACCGCTGAAGCCGTTGCCGCAAAGGATGAAGCTGAACTCGAAGTGTCACTGTATGACCTGCGGAGGCAGGTAGATGAGGTCTATTTTTCCATATTGCTGCTCGAAGAGCGTCTCAAGCAGGCAGAAGGCAGGATGTCGGTATTGGAGAGCAATCTTGCGAAGATGAGGTTCATCTATGACGAGGGCGGAATATCAACGATGGATATCAAGTCGATGGAAGCCGAAGTCAAGTCTGCAAGGCAGCAGATCAGGCTGATTGGAACCAATATCAATTCTTCCCGTCTGTCGCTGTCCCTGCTGACATCGATGGACTTGAGCAGTGAACAGCTGGAAACCCCAGCGGTACCAGACATGATCCAGACGCGTCCGGAGTACGCACTCATTGAGAGCAATCGCAAGTTGCTGGAGTTGCAGATGAAGAAACTGGATGTTGACTTGTCGCCAAAGATTGGATTTGTTGCTGATGCTTATTACGGTTACCCTGGAAGAAATATCTTCAAGGGACTGACAGACCATAACCCGTCATTCAATGCTATGTTGGGCATACAGTTGAAGTTCAACCTGTATCCTCTTTACACACGCAGGAATGACAAGGCCCTCATCAATCAGCAGATGCGCGAACTGGACATTCAGAAGGATATGTTGGACTTCAAGACAAAGCTGAGCAATACCGGCGCATCGCAGGAGATACTCTTCCTGCGCCAGACATTGGAGGATGACTCGGAGATACTCCAACTCCGTACCGACGTGCGCAAGGCCGCAGAGGAAAGGCTGGAGGGCGGTGTGATTGATGCCTCGGACCTTCTGCAGAAGATCAATGAAGAATCAGATGCCTCGCTTCAGAAGAGCATCCATCAGATAGAACTTCTCCAGGCCCTGTACAGGCAGGAGAAGGCAGAAAACGAATAGAATTCAAAGATTATGATAAAAAACTCGAAATTATTTGCGACCCTGCTCCTTGGCGCAGCACTTGTTTCTTGCAAAGGCAATGAGCCCGATGCACACGGAGTGTTCGAATTTCCTTCCGTCAGCATCGGAGCTGAGAATAGCGGAAAGATTCTCGCCTTCTATGTCAAGGAAGGAGATAAAGTCATCAAGGGACAGGAACTTGCTCTTATTGACACAGTCACGTTCGCCGTCCAGAAAGAAAACCTTGAGGCGGCGAGGAAAGCGGCTGCAATGGTGCAGTCGGATGCTGATGTGCAAACCGCAGCCTTGCAGCAGCAGATTGCCAAGTTGAAAGGAGACCTACAGACCACGAAACGGTTGGTTGCTTCTGGTGCGGCTCCGCGCAGGCAACAGGAGAATCTGGAGGCCGAGATTTCCGTACTGGAAAGCCAGATCAAGGCTACCCGGGCAACAATAAGTAACACCAATAATGCCGCCTCAGGCAATGTGGAGAGTCTTGATGCTCAGATCAAGGGCGTAGTTACCCTTATGGAGAAATGCCACATCCTTGCGCCTGCGAACGGCGTGATAACTGCGAAGTATGCTTCCGAGGGTGAGA
>JAKSKN010000013.1 GCA_024401695.1 Bacteroidales bacterium | reverse complement strand
ATAGCCCGCTATGTCCCCTCTTCAGAGCAAGATATGCCCTCAATAATACTCGGCATGCTTTACCAACTTTTTTCGCTGCACTTAATTTAGGAATGATGAAAAAATAAGTTGGTAAAGATTTATGAGGGAAAGAATGACTAACTTCAAGAAACCATAAATATTTTTAACTATATTTGTAAGAGTTAGTAGTTTGCTTTTTATGAATCCAACTGTAATTCTGCTCCTTCACTGCCCGGACAGGCAGGGCATCATTGCGGACATTACGAAGTTCGTCACCGACAACCGGGGCAATATCGTGTACCTCGACCAGTATGTCGACCGTATCGAAGGACGTTTCTTTATGCGTATCGAATGGGAACTTGACGGGTTCCTGATTCCGCGCGAGAAAATCAAAGACTATATAAGAACTCTCTTCGGAGCCCGCTACAGCCTCGAATTCAATATCTATTTCAGCGATGTCAAGCCGAGGATGGCCATTTTCGTCAGCCGTCAGAGCCACTGCCTCTACGATCTCCTGGCACGCTATGAAGCGGGCGAGTGGGCCGTCGACATCCCGTGCATCATCTCCAACCACGAAGACCTCCGTCCGATCGCAGAACGTTTCGGCATCCCTTACCACGTCTGGTCCATCAACAAGGACCATTCCAACAAGGCCGAGGTGGAAGCCGCCGAAATGGAACTCCTCCAGAAGGAAAACATCACTTTCTGTGTGCTTGCACGATATATGCAGGTGCTCAGCGACGACCTCATCGCCGCTTATCCGCACCATATCATCAACATCCATCACTCCTTCCTCCCGGCCTTCATCGGCGCCGATCCTTACAAGCAGGCTTTCGACCGCGGTGTGAAGATCATAGGTGCCACCAGCCACTACGTGACCGCCGAACTCGACGCCGGCCCTATCATCGAGCAGGATGTCGTCCGCATCACCCACAAGGACACCCCGGACAGCCTCAAGCTCAAGGGACGCGACCTTGAGAAGATCGTCCTGAGTCGTGCCGTAACCAAGCATATAGAACGCAAAGTGTTGACTTACAAGAATAAAACGATAATTTTCAATTAGAATATGAAGTACTATATCCTCTTCGGCCCTCCGGGCGCAGGCAAGGGCACACAGGCCGGCGCAATCGCAGAAAAATTCAACCTCAAGCACGTAAGCACCGGCGAACTCCTCCGTGCCGAGATAGCTGCCGGCACCGAGCTCGGACAGCAGGCCAAGACCCTCATCGAGGCTGGCAACCTGGTCCCTGACTCAGTCGTCGAAGGAATGATCGAGAACCTCTTCAACACTCTCAAGGGTGTTGACGGTTTCCTCCTCGACGGGTTCCCTCGCACCCTCGGCCAGGCCGAAGACCTCGACAAGATGCTCTCCGCCCGCGGCGAAAAGGTTGACGCGGTCATCTCCCTGATGATTTCCGACTCCACCATACGCGAGCGTCTCAAGGGCCGCGCTGCCATCGAAGGCCGTGCCGACGACGCCAACGAAGAGACCATCTCCAACCGCATCGCCACCTATCACCAGAAGACCGAGCCTCTCATCAACTTCTACAAGGCCGCAGGCAAATATCACGAGCTCAACGGTGATGGCAAGTCCATCGAGGAAGTCCGCGCTCTTGTCTTTGATCTCCTGAACCAACTTTAGTCATTCTTAAAAAATAACTTGGTAATCTTTATGGTTCTTGTTTTGTCTTTTGAACATGTCATTCAGTCACGTAGCACGGCTACGCTCCTTCATTCCATATCCAAAATACATAAACAATCCCTCATAAATCTTTACCAACTTATTTTTTCATCATTCCTTAGTCACTCCTTAATATGAAGCGCATCATAGCATCTCCGGCCGCTCCGGCGGCAATAGGCCCGTATTCACAGGCCGTCGAGCTTAACGGAACCCTTTTCGTCTCCGGTCAGCTCCCTGTCGATCCTGTCACCGGCGAAATGCCTTCGGGCATTGAGGCCCAGACACGCCAGTCCCTGACAAACGTCTTCGCCATCCTCTCCGAGGCCGGTCTGGGTGCCAACGATGTGGCAAAGACCTGCGTTCTTCTCGCTGACATCAAGGACTTTGCCGCGATGAACGCCGTTTACGCCGGGTTCTTCCCCGAAGACAAACCTGCCCGCGTCTGCTACCAGGTCTCCGCTCTCCCTAAAGGCGCCCTCGTCGAGATCGACGCCGTTGCCGGCAAATAGCTGTGTGACGCGGGGTGCCCGCGTCCGTTCCAATGATCAGGCAGGCTTCGACAAATGATATCCCGCTCATCCGTGCAATGGCGGAAGTGGTGTTCCGGAGGACGTACAAGGAGATACTGAGCCCGGAACAGATGGAGTATATGATGGATATGATGTACTCCGAAGAAAGCCTTCTGAAGCAGATGGAGGATGGTGTTTTCTTTATCTGTGACGGGCGTGGCTATGC
Source organism: Bacteroidales bacterium (assembly GCA_024401695.1). Taxonomy (GTDB): domain Bacteria; phylum Bacteroidota; class Bacteroidia; order Bacteroidales; family UBA932; genus Cryptobacteroides. The sequence goes on along the minus strand of JAKSKN010000013.1, from coordinate 70,300 downwards.
GTCGGTCCGTCCCGACGGCAATACATCCGACGGTATGCCGCGCTATCATCTCGAAAAACTCTATGTGATGCCTGAAGCGCAGAAGACCGGTCTTGGCAAGGAGCTTTTCGAGACGGCCTGCGGTTGGGTGAAGGCACGTGAGAACAGGGCTCTTCTTGAGTTGAACGTCAACCGCGGCAACCCATCCCTCGGCTTTTATGAGCATCTTGGGATGACCCGCGCCCGTTCGGGCGATTTCCCGATAGGGAACGGGTTTTATATGAATGATTATATCATGGCCTTGAACTTATAGAAGGCTCTCTCTGAAAATTTCCAGAAAAGCGCTGACGGAACGCTTCTGGTATGTTGTGTTCAGCCATTGTACGCAGCCTGTCAGACCTTGTCGGAACTCTTCCACCGGGATTGCCACAAGCGAGGTGTGGAAGCGTGTGGCCAGCGAAGACAGGATGCCTATCAACTGTGTGCCGTAAAGGATGTCCAGGATGATGTTGGGCTCGTTGATCTCTATCTTTACGTTCAGACTGCTGGTGTCGACGTCCGTGAACCGGTCGAATACTTTTCTTGACTGCAGTCCTGCACTTGGCAGAATGATGCCGTAGCGTGAGATGTCATTGATTGTCAGTGTTTTCCTGTCGGCCAGAGGATGCTCTTTCCACATAACGGCAGACAGTTGCGTCTTTATGATGGATTCCCACGAGATGCACTCGTATTCCAGCGACGGCTTGAATGTGATTATGAAGTCGACCGTGCCGGCGATCAGCATATCCACCAGTTCGGATGCGGTCTTGTAGAAGATTTCCAGCTTTACGCCCGGGTGCGCGCGGAGGAAGATCTTGACCGGCTCGGGCAGAAGGTGTGAGAATGAATGTGTGACACCTATGCGCAGGGTTCCCGACAGCACGTGCCGCAGGTCGGAAATCTTTATCCGGCATTCGTCGGATGTCTCCATCATCCTGCGCGCCAGCGGCAGCAGTTCTTCGCCCGCTTCCGTCAGACGTACGCTGTGCGAGCTCCGTTCGAACAGCTCTGCCCCGAGTTCTCCCTCCAATTGCCTGATCTGCTGGGAGAGCGTCCCCTGGGTGATGAACAATTTCTTGGCTGCTTCTGAAAAATTCAGAGTCTCCGCTATTGCGATAAAGTATCTTATCTGCCTGAGTTCCATAGAGTTCGGGTAACTATTGATATTTTCAATAGCAAATATAGAAAAATTGTATAAAAAGCAAATTGCAAATAGTAAAATACTTTCAACCTTTGCAATGCCGGCAGTTAAGAAAGCCGGTGTCCAATTAACCATTTTTTTAATTATGAGTACAAAATTTTATCTCTGCCCGATTTGCGGCAACCTGATCCTTAAAATCGAGGATGGCAACGTCACTCCGGTCTGCTGCGGCAAGACTATGACCGAGCTCGAGCCAAACACGATCGACGCTTCCGAGGAGCACCACGTTCCTGTGTTCCACCACACTGACCACGGTACGATCGTCGTCGAGATCGGTGCCAAACCTCATCCTGCCACGGATGCCCACCACATCTGCTTCATCTACCTCGAGACCACCAACGGATGCCAGCTCCAGTATCTCAAACCGGATGCTCCGGCCCGTGTGGAATTCTACGGCTGCACCGGCAAGGTGACCGCCATCTACGCCTACTGCAACATCCACGGCCTCTGGAAGCTCCCTGTCGAGCAGCCTGACGACTGCGAGAAAGCAGCGAAATCGTGCTGCGCTGCAAAATAACCTTAGTCATTCTTAAAAAATAACTTGGTAATCTTTATGGTTCTTGTTTTGTCTTTTGAACATGTCATTCAGTCACGTAGCACGGCTACGCTCCTTCATTCCATATCCAAAATACATAAACAATCCCTCATAAATCTTTACCAACTTATTTTTTCATCATTCCTTAAATCACTCTAAAAAAACGAACTATTATGATCTCCAATAAAATGCAGGCTGAAATCAACAGGCAGATCAATGCTGAACTCTGGTCAGCGTATCTCTACCTTGCAATGTCCCTTGATGCTGAGAGCAAGGCTCTCCAGGGCGCTGCAAACTGGTTCTTTGTCCAGTGGCTTGAAGAGCAGGATCACTCCCGCATCCTTCAGAACTACCTTAACGACCGCGGAGCAAAGGTCGTCCTCAGCCCGATCGAGTCCGTTCCTAACAAATGGAAATCACTTCTCGATATGCTGGAAAATGCCCTTGTCCAGGAACGGAAGGTGACCGAGATGATCAACAGAATCTATTCGCTGGCATACGAAGAGGATGATTTCGCGACGATGAGCCGTATGCAGTGGTTCATCGACGAGCAGGTCGAGGAGGAAAAGTCCGTCACCGATGCCATCAACACCCTCCGCGATATGCCTGTGTATTACTTTGACCAGATTATGGCTGAGCGCAAATACTCGCAGGCTTCTCCACTCAAGAAGGATGACGATTCGAAAGAATGATGCGGAAAGAAATATATGATTCTTTTTGCCTCGTTGTTTTTTGAGACGGGTTTTTGATGATTTTGAGTGATACCTTTGTCACTGTCAAAACCCCGATGGAGGGAGTGTATGAGGATTGGAATTTCGAGGTTTGATCGGGATTGCCTGATGGCAGTCAGGGGCGCCGTAAAGGTGCCCTTCTTTTTTTGACGGATTGTTCGTAACTTGGGGGAAGATTGGAAAAAAGGAATGAAATTTTCACTCAGAATAATTGTGGCGCTGGCGCTTGCGATGGGGCTGAACGCCTGCAGCGGGACCTGCGGAAGCGATGGCAGGGATTTGGCGGGAGTCTGCCGTGAGGATCTGCTGCGCGAGACTGACAGATATGAAGTTTACTATCAGGAAGATAGCGGCGGTACTGTCGTGATAGACAAGTCGAATGGTCAGATCTTCGACAGATTCCTGAAGAGATACCGGTTGAACGGGTTGCAGCCGCTGCTTTGGGAAGGGCTTTCGGAGGCGCTGGGGGAGGATGATATGGACATCCTTCGCGGATATGCCCATACGAAGAATGGTGTGATCCAACTCCCGGAACGCTCGCTGAGGCCGGTTGAGGGCGGACTGGTATTCGAGTATCAGGATGGGGAACTGGTGTCCTGCGTCGGCGGTGAAGTCGAATTCACCATACTGAATGAAGATCTGTGGCCGTTCCTGACCCGCAAGGCGAAAAAACTGCTCGATGTCCCCGGCGCACACGGCGGCACGGCGGACGGACTTCTTATTCTTTGAATAACGGTGTAAAATGGCTATATTTGTCTGTTTATTGGATAAATAGACAAAATTTTACTTGAAATATGACCAGAACTAAGTTTTTGATTATTGCCGTGTGCCTGGCGCTGACGGGTGCCGGAGTGCAGGATGTTTACGCGCAGATGACTGATGATCAGGTAGTTAAGTATGTTCAGCAGGCAAGTGCGCAGGGAAAGAGCCAGACCGAGATTTCCAGGGAACTGCTCGCGAAGGGGGTCACGATGGACCAGGTGAACAGATTGAAGGACAGGTATGCGAACGGAGGTGTTTCCGGCAATGGCGCGAAGACAGGTGCGAATGCATCAGCTTCAGGCAATGCACGTCAGGCAAAGAAGCCTACTTCTGACAGAAGGCCTGCCGGCCAGGCTGACTATGATGATTTCGGTGGCTTTGCGGACGAGCAGACATCTGCTCTTCAGAGGCCCGTCCGCGACTCTTCAGCCATCTTCGGACACGACATATTCCAGCCTCGCGGAGATGGCATCTCTTTCGAGCCGAACGAGAATGTCGCCACACCTGACAACTACAAGCTCGGTCCCGGCGACGAGGTTGTGATCGATATCTGGGGCTACAACGAAGCGAACATTCAGCAGACCATCTCTCCGGAAGGAAGGATCAACATCGAGATGGTCGGCCCGGTCTATCTCACGGGGCTCACCGTCAAGGAAGCAGAATCAAAGATCAAGAAGGTACTCTCTTCGAAGTATTCAAGCATAGGCGGCGACCGCCCGAACACTGAAGTCAGCGTGAGCCTCGGTGCCATCCGCACCATCCAGGTGAACGTGATGGGCGACATCGACTATCCGGGCGCATACAGGATGTCTTCATTCAGCACCGTGTTCTCCGCACTCTACGCGGCCGGCGGTGTGTCTGATACCGGCTCGCTCCGTGCGATCCAGGTAGTCCGCAACGGAAAGAAGATTGCCGTCGTGGACATCTATGCCTACATCTTCGACGGCAAGTCCACCAATGACGTACGTCTGCAGGACGGCGACGTCATCCTTGTGCCGGCCTACGTCAACGTGGTCAGGGCATTGGGCGGCGTCAAGCGTCCTATGAGATATGAGATGGCCGAAGGCGAAACCGTGGCCGACCTCCTCAAATACTGCGGCGGCTTCACCGGCGGTGCGTTCCGTGACAATGTGAGCGTGCTCCGCACTTCCGGAACCAGCAGGCAGATCCTCACCGCTTCCCAGGATGGAGGATACAATGTCGTGCTTGAGGATGGCGACGAGGTGACGGTGGGCGTGAACCCTCAGTATTTTGCCAACAGGCTTGAGGTCAGGGGCTATGTGGTCAATCCGGGTGAATATGAACTCGGAGGCAGCATTACCACCGTCAAGCAGCTCGTCTCTGCTGCCGGAGGTCTCAAGGAAGATGCCTTCACCGGCCGTGCCGTACTCCATAGAGAAAAGGCCGACAGGACATATGAAACGCTTTCAGTTGACCTTGGCGGCATAATGAATGGCACCCGCCCTGATGTCACTCTCCGTAAGGGGGACGTGCTCACGGTGCCGGGAAAATATGAGATGGAGGACCGTGGAACCCTGACGATCAACGGTATGGTTTCTGCTCCGGGTGTCTTCGACTATGCCGAGAAGACTACGGTCGAAGACCTCATCGTGCTTGCGGGCGGTTTGCTTGACGGTGCTTCAATGGCCAAGGTTGAGGTCTCACGCCGCGTGGTGGATCCATATTCCCTTGAGATACAGGAAACCATCGGTGAATCCTTCTCTTTCTCGATCAAGGACGGACTGGCGGTCGACGGCGCCGACAAATTCTATCTTGAGCCGTATGACGTGGTGTCAGTACGCAAGAGCCCTGCGTTCCAGGCCCAGAGGTTCGTCACCGTCGAAGGTGAGGTTCCATTCCCTGGAGATTATGTACTTCTCACGAAGAGTGAGACGATTTCCGACGTCATCAAGCGTGCCGGCGGAGTCAACTCTTCGGCATATCTGAGGGGCGGCCTTCTTGTGCGTCGCGCATCCGCTGAAGACCAGACACGCAATTCCGCTACCCGTCGCCTCCTGAGGCAGGCAAGTGATTCTGTGGATGTCTCGAAGATTGATATGCGTGATCATTATACTGTCGGTATTGATATGACGAAAGCAATCGGAAATCCTAAGTCTGTCGATGATATCATACTTGAAGACGGAGACCGCATCATCATTCCTGAGAATACCAATACGGTGACCATCGGCGGTGAGGTCATGTATCCTAATGTTGTCGTGTTCCAGCAGGGCAAGTCTCTTGATTACTACATCAATATGGCCGGCGGTTACGGAGAGAGGGCAAAACGCAGCAAGACCTATGTCGTCTATATGAATGGAAACGTGTCCAGGGCTGCAGGCGCAAGGATCGAGCCCGGGTGCGAAATCATAGTCCCTCGCAAGCCGGAGCGCAAGGCTATGAGCGCTACTGAGGTTATGAGCATCGGTACTTCCACCGCATCGCTTGCAACTATGATAGTTTCTCTTGTCAATATGCTTTCAAAGTAGTTCACTATGGATCAGAATATCAACAACGTTCCTCAGGAGCAGTACGACGAGATAGATATTATGGAATATGTGCGCAAGTTCGTCAAGGAATGGAAACTTGTGCTCAAGTGGTGCGGCATTGCAGCAGTTGTCGGGGTTATTGCCGCGCTGAGTGCCGTCAGCACCTATACTGTCACCACCAAGATGTCGCCTGAGTCCACCAAAAGCGGTGGCGGTCAGCTCAGTTCCCTTGCCAGCCTTGCCGGAATCAACCTTGGCAGTATGTCTGCCGGCGCTGATGCCATCTCTCCGGACCTTTATCCCGAAATCGTGTCTTCCGTCCCTTTCCTGACAGATCTTTTCTATATGCCTGTCGAGGCGGAGTACAAGGGTGAGAAGATCCAGTGCAATTATTATGAGTATCTGAAGAATTGCAGGAAGGCTCCTTGGTATACCTATGTGACATCGCTTCCAGGCAAAGCTCTGGGGGCCGTGTTCGGTATCTTCCAGCCTAAGGAGGAGAAGGAACCGAAGGGCTTCAAGAAACTCGGCGAGGTTGACAATACCAAGCTTACAAAGGCTCAGGAGAAGGTGATAGAGGGTATGCGGAAGAATATCTCCGTCGCTACAGACAAGAAGACCTTTGTCATCACCTTGAATGTCACGGACCAGGACCCTGACATTGCGATGAAGCTGTCTGAGACCATCATTGAGAATCTGCGCAACTTCATCACCTCGTATCGTACCGAGAAGTCCCGCAAGGACCTTGAGTATTATGAGCAGCTGTATGAAGAGGCCCAGGCCGACTATTTCGATGCACAGCAGCGTTATGCACGCTATGTGGATATGAACCAGGGAATGGTCCGCCAGAGTGTGATGACCGAGCAGCAGCGTCTTCAGAACGAGATGCAGCTCAAGTATAATCTTTATAACTCCTGTGCCCAGCAGGTGCAGATGGCCAAGGCTCAGGTACAGCGTGAGACTCCTGTCTGCACAGTCCTGACTCCGGCCACGACTCCTCTGAAGGACAATGAGTCCGGGGCGAAGACGCTTGCAATCTTTATTTTCCTTGGCTTCTGCCTTTCTGCCGTGTGGGTTTTGTGGGGACGTGACTGGTTGGCTAAGTTGAAGGAATTGAAGGAAGAGTAATTCCGCCGTGGAGGATTGTATTTCCATTAAGGGCGCACGGGTTAATAATCTAAAAAACATTAGCCTGGAAATACCCAGGGGCAAGATTGTCGTGATTACCGGTATTTCCGGGTCCGGGAAGTCTTCGTTGGCCTTCGACACTTTGTTTGCCGAGGGCCAGCGGCGTTTTGCCGAGAGCCTGTCTTCGTATGCGAGGCAGTTTCTCGGGCGAATGACGAAGCCGGATGTGGATTCTATCGACGGGATCCCGCCGGCGATTGCGATCGAGCAGAAGGTTTCTACGAAGAATCCTAGATCTACAGTTGCTACGACTACAGAGATTTACGATTTTCTTCGTCTTATTTTTGCCCGCATCGGCAAAACCTATTCTCCAATTTCTGGTAATCTGGTTCACTCAGATACAGTTAACGATGTTCTGTCATATCTGACTACACTTCGCAGCAACCTGACTGATGAAACTTCCGCTTCGCTTCATCATGACTTGTCATCCGACAACTACGCAGCTGCTCCAATTTCTCCAGGCCAGGCCCTCCCACCGCAATGCGGCGGGCCCCTCCCTCTAGAGCCGAGGGCGGCTAGCCTTCCGAAATCGGACAGCTGTCTCCGTAAGTCGGATGACAGTCTCTCTTGTAAGTCGGATGACAAGACGTTTTATATTCTGGCGGATTTGAAGTGGGTGGAGAGGACGGATAGGACGGAGGTGCTGTTGGGGCTGAAGGGGGAGGGGTATAATCGTCTGTTTGTGGATGGGAAGCCGGTGAGGATTGATGAGGTGCTGAAGGCGGGGGCGGATGTTGTGGGGGAGGCGTTTTTGCTGGTTGACAGGTTTTCGGATTTGTCGGACAGGGACAGGTTGTTGTCTTCTGTCGGTGATGCGTTTTCGCGTGGTGATGGGGTGATGTATGTGGCGGTTGATGGTGGGGGGATGAGGCGTTTTTGTTCGCGTTTTGAGCTGGATGGGATGGATTTTTGTGTGCCTGATGAGTATCTGTTCAGTTTCAACAGCCCGCTGGGCGCTTGCCCGGTGTGCGGAGGACTGGGCAAGGTGATAGGGATCTCGGAGGATCTGGTGGTGCCGGACAAGTCGAAGAGTCTGTATGACGGCGCGATAGCTTGCTGGAGAGGTGAGAAGATGGGGTGGTTCAAGGATCATCTTGTGGCTGTGGCGGGGAAATATGGGATTCCGATTTTTGACCCGTATTGCAATCTGCCGCAGAAGGCCAGGGACCTGATCTGGAATGCCCGGAGCGTGGAGGGGGATGAGACGTCGCTGGTGGGTATCAATGAATTCTTCGAATGGGTTGAGACTCAGAGATATAAGATACAGTTCAAGTATATGCTCAGCCGATTCAGCGGCAGGGCGGTTTGTTCGGCCTGTGGCGGGACGAGGCTGAGGAAGGAAGCGCTGTATGTGCGTGTGGCGGGGAAGACGATCGCTGAGGTGCTTGAGATGACTTGTGAGGAGGCTCTGTCTTTTTTCCGGGATATGCCTGCGATGCTCTCATCTGATGAACTGACGATTGTGGATGAGCCTTTGCGTGAGATAATAACGCGTCTGGAATGCATTATGGATGTAGGTCTGGGGTATCTTGCGCTGAACAGGACCTGTAATACCCTGTCCGGTGGCGAGAGCCAGCGCGTGAATCTTGTGACGGCTCTCGGCTCTTCACTGGTGGGGTCGATGTATATTCTCGACGAGCCGTCGATCGGCCTGCATCCGCGCGATACCGAGAGGCTGATCTCGGTGCTCTGCCGCTTGCGTGACATAGGCAATACCGTGATTGTCGTCGAGCACGATGAAGATATAATACGTGCCGCCGACGTGCTGATCGATATGGGTCCCCGTGCCGGAGTGAACGGCGGCGAGGTGGTCTATTCTGGCATTGTACGTACTGATGGTGAGGATACTGATGCTGCGCAAAGCCTGACTCTGGCGTATCTTCGCGGGACGAGGGGGAGGTACAGGAGGGAGAGGCGGCCGTGGCAGTATTCCATCACCGTGAAGGGGGCGATGGAGCATAACCTGAAGGATATCGATGTGAAGATACCTCTGGGAGTGCTGTGCGTGGTGACGGGTGTTTCCGGCTCCGGGAAATCTTCGCTGGTGGGTGATATCCTATACCCGGCGCTGTACAGGCATATCAATGAGGCGGGTGATCTCCCGGGCGTCTTCCGGGGGCTTGAGGGGAACCTTGACCGCGTGACGCGCGTTGAGTATGTTGACCAGAATCCTATAGGCCGCAGCTCGCGGTCCAATGCGGTGACATACCTGAAGGCGTATGACGATATACGCAAGCTTATGGCTGACCAGCAGTATGCCAGGATCAATGGTTTCGGCCCGAATTATTTCAGCTTCAATGCTGATGGCGGACGCTGCCCTGAGTGTCAGGGAGATGGCGTGGTGAAGATTGAGATGCAGTTTATGGCGGACGTTACGATGGTCTGCGAGGAATGTGGAGGCAAACGCTTCAAGCCCGAAGTACTGGAGGTGCGCTACCGTGGCAAGAACATTGATGATATCCTGAAAATGTCTGTGGATGAAGCGATTGATTTCTTCAGTGGGGGAAGCGAGCCGGAGGCTGCGGCCGTCGTTGCGAAACTGCGTCCTCTGCAGGATGTCGGCCTCGGCTATATCGGCCTCGGCCAGAGCAGTTCGACGCTGTCCGGCGGTGAAAGCCAGCGCGTGAAGCTTGCCTATTTCCTGTCGCTCAGTGCTGGCGGCAGAGGGACAGGCAAGGCGCCGAAGGACAGGATAATGTTCATCTTCGACGAGCCGACGACGGGCCTGCATTTCTATGATGTGGAGAAACTGCTGAAGAGTTTCGACGCCCTGCTTTCTGCAGGACATTCGCTGGTGGTTGTCGAGCACAATCCTGATGTGATACGCAATGCCGACTGGATAATCAATCTGGGCCCGGATGCCGGAGACCGCGGCGGTGAAGTCGATTTTGCAGGTACTCCTGAAGACCTGAAGGGCTCGGAATGCGTGACTGCGAAATATATTTGATGGTATAGTCCTATGGCGCTGTTATCTGAAAAGACAAGAAAGTTCTTCGAAGGGAGACGTGGGCTGAGAGCCCGCGTGGAAGCTGATTGTGCGGGTGTTGACAACATAGTGTGGGTTCATTCACCATCATACGGCGAGTTGGAGGAGGTGAGGCCTGTGCTGTCCGTGATGCGTAAGATCCATCCGGAGTACAAGTTCCTGTTCACTTTCTTCTCGCCTTCGGGATATGAGCATCTGAAGGATGACCCTGCTGCTGACTTTGTGTATTATATGCCTCTGGACACCCCTTGGAATGCAAAATGGTTCCTGTCGGCCGTCAGACCGGTGAAGATGATAATCTGCATTGCCGATTTCTGGCCGAGTTTCCTTCGCGAACAGCACAGGCGTGGCATTGAGACTTATCTGGTGTCCGGCCGCTTCAATGCGGAGATGTCCTATTTCGGAACTTTCGGCAAGCCGTTCCGCTATTGTTTCAAGCATTGTTTCACAAAGCTTTTTGTGAATACTCCGGAGTCGGCGGAGGTCCTGGAAGCCAATGGAATCGATAATTTCGTCTTGACGGGCGACCCGAGGATGGACCGTGTGCTTGCCCTCGCTTCAGAGGATTGGAATGACCCTGTGGTGGACGCCTGGGCTGGCGGCAGGAAGGTTTTCGTTGCCGGCAGCACGCTGCCGGGCGAGGATGCCGCGCTCGTGTGCGAACTGGCGAATATGCATCCCGCCGACAAATTCCTGGTTGTGCCTCACGAGGTGGGCGAAGCTGAAGTGGCGCAGCTCAGGGCTTTGTTCGAAGGGCGTACCGCCCTTTACACTGACGGGACTGTCGACGATGGTGCACAGGTGCTGATCGTCAACAAGGTCGGCCTGTTGTCGCGGCTATACCGATATGGCTTTATGGCGTATGTTGGCGCCGGCTTCGACGGCGCGCCGCACAGTATCATCGAACCGGCCGCATACGGCATCCCGGTGTGCTACGGGCCGGAGTTCGGACCTGTCTGGCATTGCAGCAGGATGATTGATGCCGGTGCCGGCTTCTGCGTGCACGATGCCGTTGAACTTTGTTCTTTATATGACGAAATGCTTTCTTCACCTTCCAGGCTTGCATCGGCAGGCGACGCTGCCCGCAGATATTGCGAGGATGGTGGCGGAGTGGCGGAGAAAATTGCTAAGATAATTGATTGAAAATATGGAGATTGAGTATCTGAATGAGAGTAATGCCCGCGAATGGGAGGCCTTTGCGCTTGAGTCCGACTCTGCGTGGTTCAGGCATACGCTGGCCTGGCAGAAGTATTCTTCCTGCTGCAGGTTTGACTCCAATACGCGTAATTTTTCATTTATGGTGAAGCAGAACGGCCGCATCCAGGCGATAGTGCCGCTGCTCGCGGAATACAGCTATCCCGAGATGGATTTCGACTGCTTTGCGATGTATGGCGACTACACCCCGCTTCCTGCGTTTGCGAATGACGACGAGGTGAAGAAGTCCAGCGTGGTGGATGCGATAAGGGAGGAGATGGCAGCAATCGCGGAACGTGAAGGCATCAGATATGGGAAGTTCATCATCGACCCTCTGATCACGCGGCCTTATTTCAAGGATTTCTCCATTTTCAATATGCTTGAGGAAGGTGCTTCGCTGCGTTTCTCCACCACTAATGTGGTTGACCTCACCGCTCCGGAGGATGAGATACTCCGCAGGATGCGCAAGGGACACAAGGCAGCCATCAAGCAGATAATGAAGACTCCGGGCTACCGTGTGGATGTCTTCGACAAGTCCAATATCACTATGGACAAGATGCTGCGTTTCAAGGAGATACATAAGATTGACGCAGGCCGCCAGACTCGTACCGATGCTTCCTGGGAATGTATGTACGAGTGGGTGGCGTCCGGCTGCGGATGCCTTGTGATGCTCTGGCTTGACTCAATTGCCGACTATGGCGCGGCCGCTCTCATAATGCATTACAAGAAAGCCGCATACTATGCCTCTTACGGCATACTTGACTCCTCCTTCCTGAACGGGCACGTGGGCGATATACTCCAATGGGAGGCTATCCGCCATCTCAAGGCTGCAGGAATGGAGATTTATGAGATGGGCGACAATTATTACGGGCTTTCGGATTCTGCGAATGACCGCAAGCTTCTTGAAATCGCAAAATACAAAAAGGGATTCCGTTCTGCCGAAATCCCAAAGATCTATTTCCGTAAGGATTATTAGTATCTGGCGTATTCCAGCTTCATCCTTTCACCTTTGCACAGGTCTCTGACGGCTTTTTTGCCCAGGAGATCGGGCAGGTGCTTCGGGTGGAGGCCGTATCCCGGCCGTACGCTCCGGAGGTTCTGTTCCGTGAATGTCTCTCCAGCCTTGATGTCTTCAGCGACATAGAGGGAACGGCAGAACTGGCGGCCGGAGATGGTGGATGCATCGCTTGGGTAGAAGATCTGGCCGAGCGCCGCACGGCAGATGTTCTGCGCGCCTTCCTCGACTTTGCGGATATCCCGAACCATTTGTGCGAAATCGGCAGCTTCCATTGAGAATGCGGCATCAGGGCCTCCGATGGACCGGTCGAGAATGAAATGCTTTTCGACCATCGTGGCTCCGAGCGAGACTGCGGTGAGGGCGACCTCGCTGCCCGTAGTGTGGTCGGAAAGTCCGGCCTTGACGCCGAAGCGTACGGCCATATCGTCCATTGTCAGGATGTTGGCAGCTTCAATGGGGGCGGGGTAGGCGGAGGTGCACTTGAGCAGGGTTATGTCTTCGTTGCCGGCCTGACGGCAGGTCTTTACTGCCAGTTCTATGTCCTCAAGTGTGGCGATGCCGGTGGAGATGACCATTGGCTTGCCTTTGAGCGCAGCGTAACGGATGAGAGGGATGTCGGTTATCTCGAAGCTGGCTATCTTCATTATCGGGTTGCCGAGCTCTTCGAGAAAGTCAACGGCTGTCTTGTCGAATGGGGTCGAGAAACACTTTATTCCGGCTTTTTCCGCTTCCGCGAAAATGGCTTCGTGCCATTCCCAGGGGGTGAACGCCTCCTCGTAGAGATTATGAAGGGTACGCCCGTCCCAAAGGGTGCCTCCTCCGACTATGAAGTCGGGCGAGTCGCAGTCAAGGGTTATAGTGTCGGCGGTATAGGTCTGGATCTTGATGGCGTCTGCACCGGCGGCGGCAGCAGCCCGGACTGACTCGAGAGCCAGTTCCAGCTTGTGCCCGTGATTGGCGGAGAGCTCCGCGACTATCATTGTCTTTCCCATTACAGTGTCTTTGTAAGATATTGCATCCCGTCCTTTCCGGCTGTTGCCCTGTATCCCATTGAAAGGTGAAGCTTCAGTGACTTTTCGTTGTCCTTGAACACTTCGGCCCTCAATGTGCCGAGCCCGAGCTGGTGAGCCCTTGACTCCATCCTGCAGAACATCTGTCTGCCGATTCCGCGGCCCTGGACGGCCGGATTGACGAAGAGACCGGTTTCGGCGGAATCGTTTTCGATTATGTTTACCATATCGAAGGAGCCCACCAGCTTCCCGTCCTGATAGAAGGCATAGTATTCCTTGTCTTTTCTGGTCCTGAGTGATTCGATGAAGCGCGAATGGGACTCAAAGCTGAAAGGGTCCGGATTCGTCATCCATTTCCTGATTTCCTCAAGGTTGCGCACCTCCCAGACTTCTCTGCTCCGGGCCTCCGTGAGTGCCGTGTAATTTATCATTTCAAGCTCAAGGGACTTGAACAGGGTCCTGTAGAATTTTGGGGCCAGTCCCATCTCATCTGCCATTTCCGGGTCGGACGGCGCTGCGCCCGGATCCTCTGGCAGCACCGCGCTGCGCAGGTCGCCAAGCGGGAGTATCAGTCCCCGGTCACAAAGCAGCCTGTAGAAGTCCTGCTGGTTATCCACGTACCATCCGGCGCAGACCTTGCATCCGCACGCGAGGGCTTCGTAACAGACCGAACTGGCCGAGCAGACCACTCCTTCCGCGCTTCGCAGCAGTTCTGCCACCTCTGCGGCGTTCTTTCCGCCTCCCAGGACAATGGCATCGATTCCCCTCTGCTCCATCTCCTGCTTGAAATGCTCGGAGAGGCCCAGGGGGTCGGTGCCGCCTATCGCGATGATCCAGCGTCCCGCCTTTTTGCCGGCCGGCTTCACACCGGAAAAGAAAGGCTGGCGAAGCAACGCCCGACGTGGGTCGCGACAGGGGAAGACAATGGCGTCCGCTGATGATTTCTCTTCGAAGAAATCCTGGATGCGGACGACCTTGCAGCCTTTGTGCCTGAGTTCTGAAATGTATTCTTCGGTGAAGAAGTAATTGTCGAGTACAACGATTTCGCTGCCGTCCAGAATGCTCAGGAACTGCTCGTGGCGGCATTCGTCGTCAGGCAGTGCAACCAGAGGGCATACTCCCGCAGCCTCGCGGCGCTGGAAATCGTCGGGCCCGGCGGAGAAAATCGTGCAGTCGAATTCGTCCTTGAGCATAGCTGCGAGGGCGCAGGTGCGGACGAAATGTCCGTACCCTGTCGCGCGGCCCGCGTCTGCTCTGAGATAAATCTTCTTCAATCAGTTGAGTCGTTTGAATCCTGCCTGACAGACAGGGCCTTCAAGAGCTTTCATCACGTCCTTGCCGTCCTCGAAGTCGCGGATGTCGGCGAAGATCGGGTCGAGGGCTTCGAAATAGCCGTTCAGGACTTCGTCGGTGTGGGCAAGGCAGGTGTACATCAGGGTGCCGGCGATATAGCCTTTCTTGAGCATTTCCTGAGTGATGTATGTCTTGTATTCGAGGGCTTTCGGGCTGTCGAAGGTATATCCTGCGAGTGCCGGGATGCCCCATTGATTGATCTTGAGGCCGTATTTGTCGGCCAGCGCCTGCCAGCGGAGCTTGTTCTGCCTGCCTTTTTCGGTGATGTATTCCCAGGACTTTGTCTTCTCCATTACGTCAAGTGCTGCGAGGGCGGCTGTCGGTCCTATGCGGTCGGTCCAGAAGGTGGAGCTGATCCAGGAACCCTGCGCCGCATCCATTATATCCTTGCGGCCTAGAACGGCGGCGAGGACATAACCGTTTGCCATCGTCTTGCTGTAGATGGTCATATCCGGGTATACGCCGTATTTCGTATGGATGCCGCCGAAGGTCTCGCGGAATCCTGATGTGCATTCGTCGAAGATGAGTATGACTCCGTATTGGTCGCAGAGCTGGCGTATCATCTCAAGATAGCCCTTTTCAGGACCGAAATTGCGGCAGACCTCCATCTTGACGGCGGCCAGGTCCGGGGTGTTCTTTATGATGTTCTCGATCTCCTCGAAATCGTTGTAGTGGAATGGTATCGAGGTGCCGCGGAGTGCCTTCGGCACGCCTCCGGTAGGGATTCCCGGCAGAAGGTGACCTGCGAGGGCATCGCTGTCGCCGAGGTTGACGGAGACATACCAGTCGTGCCATCCGTGGTAGCCGCAGATGGCGATCTTGTCGCGTCCGGTGAAGGCGCGTGCGATGCGCACGCACATCGAGTTGGCTTCGCCGCCGCCGCGCGTGTAGCGCACGCCGCCAGCCCAGGGATTCATCTTTATGAGGCGCTCTGCAAGATAGACTTCTTCAGGGCAGTTGAAGGTGGTGAGGTTGCCGTTCTTCACGACTTCCATCACGGCTTCGTCCACCTCTTCACGTGCATAGCCCAGGGTGTTGGTGCCGACGCCCATCAGCCCGCAGTCGATGTATTCGCGGCCGTCGAGGTCCCAGACGTGGCAGCCTTTGGATTTGCTGAAATATGCAGGCCAGTTCTCCGGCAGCAGCTGTTCAGGTCTTTTTGAGAGAAGCGATGTCCCTCCGGGAATCATCGTCTTGGCTTTTTTGTAAAGCTCTTGTCCTTTTCCCATTTTATTCTATTTGATTTTCTTGTCGTTCTTGAGAGATTTGGCGTAGCCCTCGTTGTAACCGAAGCGGCTGTTGAGCCTCTGGATGTCTTCGTGGCTGCACAGGTAATCGATATAGTCTTTCCACGGCTTGTCTATGCCGAGTGCGCTGATGAGCGAACTCAGCACTTCGAAGTCTTCAGGCTCGTCGATGGTGATGCGGTATTCACCGGCATTGTAGGTTCCCTGAGGGTTCGGAAGATAGACGGTCTTGAACTTGTCGCCGCCTTCCGCGCTTCCGTTTTTCCAGATGTACGGAGTCACGTGCTCACGCTCAGAGGTCAGGTTGGCCTCGTTGTAAGCCTTTTCAAGTGCCGAGAAACGCATTACTTCGGTGTCGAGTCCGTCCGGGAAGCTTGCAGGGTCGGTCCTCGCGTAGTCGCAGTCGTGCTCCACTGCGTAGCCTGCGATGTAGTCTATGACAGCCGGGTCTATGAGAGGGCAGTCGGAGGTAAGTCTGATTACGTAGTCAGGCTTCTCAGGCTCCGCGGTGCCGTAGAAGCGTGACAGGACATCGTCGACCGAACCCTTGAAATACTCGACTCCGACCTTGTCGGCAACCTCGACTATGAATCTGGAGCCTTCTTCGTCGGTCGTGGCGATCTTGAGCTTGTCGATCGTCTTTGCCTGCAGAATGCGCCTGAGGTGGATTTCGAGAAGGGTCTGTCCGCCCACTTCCTTAAGTATCTTGGCAGGGAGGCGGGTGGAGCCGTATCTTGCCTGCGTTATGGCTAATATCTTCATTTCCAATTGACTGGGTTTAACAGTTCTTGTTCTTTTACGTTGATGTCCAGGTCGATCCCCCTGTCCGACAGCGATGCGGCGTTTGCCTTAAGCTGTGCCACATTGTCGACACCTATCAGTACGCCGGAGATATCGGGATTCTGTGCGTTGTAGTTCAGCGCCAGCTCTGATATCCCTATCCCGCTTGACTTGGAATAATCGTCCAGTTCGAGGAGATACTTCTTCAGCGGAAGCATCTTCTCCGGCAGCGTGTCGCGGTCCTTGAAGAACAGGCCCTGCAGAAAGGTGCTGCGTACGTGGACCTCCACCCCCCGTTCTTTCAGCGGATGCAGGTAAGGGTCGAACTTGCGGTCGAAGATGTTGTGCGGAATCTGAATTATGTCGAAGTCTATGCCTGCCTCCAGCAGCTTTTCCAGCTCGGAGGGGGAGTAGAGGGAGAATCCTATGTGTGCGGCGAGTCCTTCCTCACGCAGAGCCTGCATCTTTTCCCAGAGCGAAGGGTCGTCGGCCCAGTCGCTGAAATGATGTACGAGATATCCGTAAACCTTGTCGGTTCCGAGCTGCTCAAGGCTCTGGCGGAACACACCGTCGAATGTCGTTCCCGGGGTGCGCAGGTATTTGGAGACGATGCGGAAGTTTCCGGTCCGTCCGGTCCTGCCGAGCACCTGCTCCGCATCACCGTATGCGCAGGAAGTGTCGAGCGTCGTTATGCCGTTGGCAGAAGCTTCATCCAGGATGGCCTTCACGTCATCCTGAGAGGGTCTGCCGGCGGAGTTTATGCCGTACTGGCATCCGAACTGCACCGTGCCGAGGACAAGTTTGGAAACTTGTTTCATCTGCTTGTGAATTCGAGGACTTTCTCAATGACCCAGTCCTGCTCCTCGTCGGTGAGCGATGGGAACATAGGGAGGGCAAGGCAGTGCCTGTAGTATTCTTCCGCCACCGGCATATCGCCTTCCTTCCATCCGAACTGCCTGTAGTATGGCATTGTGTGGGCTGGAATGTAGAGTACCTGGGCGAATATGTTGTTGGTGCGCAGGAAGTCGTAGAGCTCCTTGCGGCGCTCCACCTGGATGATGTAAAGGTGGAATGCGTGGGTGATGCCGTCGGCCCTGTATGGGGTCAGAATGGATTTTGTCGAGGCGAAGGCCTCGTCGTAACGTCTTGCGATCCCGTTGCGGCGGCTGATGCTCCAGTCGAGCCGATCAAGCTGTGATATGCCGAGGGCGGCCTGCATCTCGGTGATGCGGTAGTTGTAGCCGAGCTCCTGCATCTCGTAGTACCACCCGCCGTCTATGCGTGTCAGAAGATTAGGGTCCTTGGTCACGCCGTGTGTGCGGTAGAGGCTTACGCGCTGAAAGAGTTTAGGATTGTTGGTGGTCACCGCACCGCCTTCGCCGGTGGCAATATGCTTGACTGGGTGGAATGAGAAGCAGGTGAGGTCGGCGTACTTGCAGGCCCCCACCTTCTGGATGCGGCCTTTCTTGTCGGTGAAAGTGGCGCCCGGTGCGTGGCAGGCATCGATTACGATTGCGAAGCCGTATTCGACCGCGAGTTCGCGGAGGCGCTCCTCGTCAATCGGATAGCCTGCGAAATCGACCGGTACGACAGCCTTGAAACTGCCTTTCGGCTCAGACTTCAGGATGGTCTCGAGCTTGTCGAGGTCCATAAGGTAGGTCTTCGGGTCGATGTCGCAGAATACGATCTCGGCACCCAGGTAGCGGAATCCGTTGGCGCTTGCCACGAAGGTGATAGGGGTCGTGATGACCTTGTCGCCCGGTTTGATGTCGAGTGCCATCGCACACAGGTGCAGTGCGGCGGTGCCGTTGCTGACCATGCACGCGTAGCTTGCGCCGACATATCTGGCGAATTTTTTCTCGAACTCGCCAATCTTCGGCCCTTGAGTCATATAGTCGGACTTCAGGACTTCGACCACTGCCCGGATGTCCTCGTCCGTTATATGCTGATGACCATATGGAATCGGATGGTCGATCATAGACTGCTGATTTTTTCGCGGAGGGTCTCGACGGTTTCCCATTCGGTATTGCTGTCGGAACTGTAGTGGAAATTCTCAGGGACAGGCTTGGCGGCGTAGTGCTTGATGTAATCGTCTTTTGAGCGCTTGCCGTTGTATGAAGCGCACGGAAGTATGGCGTAGTACTTGCCGAGATCGATGGTGTTGAGCGCATCGGTCGCAGTGATCATCTCTTCGTGAAGCTTTTCGCCCGGACGGATGCCGACCTCCACCTGAGGAAGCTCAGGCGCGATGGCGGTAGCTACGTCGGTGATGTGGTATGAAGGTATCTTTGGGATGAGGATTTCGCCTCCGAGATGGTTCTTGAGAGCGAAGAGCACAAGCTCGACACCTTCCTGGAGGGAGATGTTGAAGCGTGTCATACGCTTGTCGGTGATTGGGAGCTCGCGTGCGCCCTTGTCTCTCTTGTCGATGAAGAATGGGATGACGGAGCCGCGGGAGCCCATCACGTTGCCGTATCTTACGACGGAGAAGCGTATGTCCTTGCGGCCGCTGATGTTGTTGGCGGCGACGAAGAGCTTGTCGGAGGTGAGTTTGGTCGCGCCGTAGAGGTTGATAGGGGCGCAGGCCTTGTCGGTGGAGAGGGCGATGACGTCGTGTACGCCGCAGTCGAGGGCGGCATTGATCACGTTCTGGGCGCCGTTGACGTTCGTCTTGATGCACTCGTCCGGGTTGTACTCGGCGGTGTCGACCTGCTTGATGGCGGCTGCGTGTACGATGACGTCGATGTCCTCGCAGGCACGCTTGAGCCTGTCTGCATCTCTGACGTCTCCGATGAAATACCTTATCTGCGGATACTTTTCCTCTGGGAAAATCTGTTTCATCTGAAACTGCTTCAACTCTCCCCGGGAGTATATTACCACTCTTTTGACGTTGGGATATCTTTCGAAGATGGTTTTTACGAATTCCTTTCCGAAGGAGCCTGTGCCTCCTGTGATGAGGACTGATTTGTTGTTGAGCATAGTGATATGTTGTTCTTTTATCTTGTAA
Organism: Bacteroidales bacterium; assembly: GCA_024401695.1. GTDB lineage: Bacteria > Bacteroidota > Bacteroidia > Bacteroidales > UBA932 > Cryptobacteroides. The sequence goes on along the minus strand of JAKSKN010000013.1, from coordinate 50,784 downwards.
AAGTAACATATTTTATGCAAAAGTGCAAAGCCGGCTTCATTCCAATATGGTACTTGAGTAGTCGTTGACTCCGTTGACGGTAAGTTCGATGCGGATTATGGAGTTGCGTGCTACAGGTGGCAGCTCGACGGGGAAGCTGCATTCGACTCCCTTGATCCTGCAGGTGAATTCGAGACTTGTGCGGGGACTGCCGAGGGTCGTTTCGGGAGTGTCGTTGGGATAGCAGTACAGGCTCAGGTTGGGGTATTGGGTGTAGAAGCCGACATCGCAGGGGAGTGGCTGCGTTTTGCCGCTTTCTATCGTCTCGCTGGGGCGGAATTCTTCCTGCTGAAGGACTTTTGCCGAGGGGGTGATGTCGTGGAGGAGGACCTGCGGGTCTTCTAGAAGCTCGTAGCCGCTCAATCCGTTGGTAACGGCTGTCAGGATGACCCGGGAGAGCATAGGTGTCAGCATTATCTGGCTGGTGGATTCCGGTCCGCCGGAGGGGATGACGCTGGCAGAGCCTGTGAGAAGCGGCGCTTCAGGACGGTCGTCGGCGAAGTTGGATTCCAGGATGCTCATCGAGTCGAAACGGCTGAGGGCCTGGATGTTCAGGGCCTTGGGGCAGTTGGCGATGAAAACGGCGGTCACTGCCTTGCCGTTGCCCCCTCCCGGAAATGAAAGATTCAGGTGTCCCTGGAGATCAAGGCCCTCGGATATGCTCTGAAGGCTGAGGAGGCTGCGGGTGCCTTCGTTGCCATATATGAAGATGTCAAGTCTCTCGATGACGATATCCTCCAGCCTGCATTTTGTATAGTAGTCGATCGTGACGCTGCTCAGTTCGTTGGCCGTGCTGTCGGAGGATTCCGGCCCGGATGTGTCTTCCGTGACCCGAAGGTCCTCCCTCTGGCAGGAAAGAACCGTCAAGGCCGGAATGACGTTCATTAATAATAGCACTGCAGAAGACTCGGCGCACAGCTTTTTGAGCAGAGTGCCCAAACCTGGAGACTGTGCGAGAGGGTTTTTGTTCCGGCCTTTAGGTTCCATAATCAAAAAGTTTTTCTCTCGGTTGCAAAGCTATGGAGCCTGCCTGCCATCGCAATGAAATCTGCAAAAACATTTTCCAAATAGCGAAGAATATTTGGATTCCGTTTTTATTTTGATGTGTTTTCGTTTTTTTCTGGACTTCTTTTTTCTATATTTGCATAAATATACCATTGAAACGACACTGATACTATGAATTTCAAAACCATAATTCTGGCAGCCTGCACGTTCGCAGCGGCGCTATGCTTGAATTCCTGCTCAAAAGAGCGGTCTCTCATAGATGATCCTGCTACAGGGGACGCAACCTATGAAATCACTTCATTTTTCTACGAAACGAATGCTCCAAAGCTGACAAATGCACAGCGGAAGCAGGCATCCATCGATCTTGAGGATGTCCTTCGCAAGGATTGCGTGAAACTTATCGGCAAGGAGTTTGATTTTGCCAAGGTTGCCTTTGACGGCGCGATCACCCCTTATACCGGCTCTGATTACAAGCCGTATTCAATGGATATCGTGATCACCTGTTACAAGGGAGGTCGGGCGATCAAGACCTACACCAAGAAATCGGAAGGAGAATAAATTCTCCAGATAAATTTAGTCATTCTTAAAAAAAATCCTGCGGCCTGAACCGCAGGATTTTTTGTCGTTATGCTCCGAAGTTGTCGAAGAGGATGTTTTCCGGCGCTACGCCGAGAGAATCCAGAAGGTCGACAACGCATTTCGTCATCATCGGAGGACCGCACATAAAGTACTTGATGTCTTCAGGAGCGTCGTGCTGCTTCAGGTATGTCTCGTACATCACATTGTGAACGAAACCTGCGGTGTAGGCAACGCCTGCTGCGTCTGCTGCAGGATCCGGACGGTCGAGGGCGAGGTGGAACTTGAAGTTCGGGAACTCCTTCTCGATCTCGGCGAAGTCTTCGAGATAGAAGGCTTCCACGAGGGCGCGTGCGCCATAGAAGAAGTGAACCTTGCGACCGGTCTTGAGGGTCTTGAAGAGCTGCATGATATGTGAGCGGAGAGGTGCCATACCGGCGCCGCCGCCGACGAAGATGTATTCGATGTCGTCCGGGTCGTTCTTCGGAAGGAGGAACTCGCCGTAAGGACCGCTGATCATCACCTTGTCGCCCGGCTTGCGGGTGAAGACGTATGACGATGCGATACCAGGGTTGACAGGGAGAAGCTTCGGACCGAGTTCGCGAGGAACGCTGCGGTCGAACGGTGGAGTGGCGATGCGGACATTCAGCTTGATGATGCCCTTCTCACCAGGATAAGAGGCCATTGAGTAAGCGCGGATGGTGTTCTCCGGGTTGGATGAGTGAAGGTTGAAGAAACCGTATTTCTCCCAGTCTGCGCGATATTCCGGCTCGACTTCTATATCCTTGAAATCAAGTTCATACTTAGGGATGTCGATCTGGATGTACTCACCGGACTTGAACTCGAGGTTCTCGCCCTCAGGAAGCTTGACGGTGAACTCCTTGATGAAGGTAGCCACGTTCTTGTTGGAGATGACCTCGCACTCGAGCTTCTTGACGCTCAGCGCGCTCTCTGCAACCTGAATCTTGAGGTTGTCCTTGACCTTGACCTGGCAGCCGAGGCGCCAGCCGTCCTTGATCTGCTTGCGGTTGAAGAAACCGACTTCAGTAGGGAGAATCTCGCCGCCGCCCTCTTCTACGATGACTTTGCACTGGCCGCAGTTGGCCTTGCCGCCGCAGGCTGACGGGAGGAATATCTTCTCTCCGGCGAGAGTGCCCATAAGGTTGCCGCCAGGGGTGACGTTGAGCTCCTTCTTGCCGTTGTTGATGTCGATCTTGACTGTACCCTTAGGGGTGATGGCGTTCTTGACGATAAGAAGAGCCGCCACGAGTATGATCGTAATGATTACGATGAATACTACTGCAAGAATTATAGTTGAATTCATATGGCGGTCCTCCTAAAGCTGAATACCCATAAATATCATGAAAGCCATACCCATCAGACCCACGGTGATGAAGGTGATGCCTATGCCCTTGAGAGGGGCTGGCACGTTGCAGTAGCTCATCTTTTCGCGGATGGCTGCAAGGCAGACGATAGCGAGGTACCAGCCGATGCCGGAACCGAGGGCGTATACTGCGGACTCGCCGAAGTTGGCGAAGTCCTTCTGCTGCATGAAGAGTGAACCTCCGAGGATGGCGCAGTTAACAGCGATGAGAGGCAGGTAGATACCGAGCGAAGAGTAGAGTGAAGGGAGGAATTTCTCCACGATCATCTCCACGAGCTGGGTGAACGCTGCAATTACGGCAATGAAGATGATGAAGCTGAGGAAGCTCAGGTCGACATTGGCGAATTCAGGGTTGAGCCACTTCAGCGCTCCCGGCTGGAGAACGAACTTGTTCAGCAGGTAGTTGAGCGGAAGTGTGAAAAGGAGCACAAAGATAACAGCGAGGCCGAGGCCGTTGGCTGTCTTCACGTTCTTCGATACTGCCAGGTATGAACACATACCGAGGAAGTATGCGAAGATCATATTGTCAACGAAGATTGACTTTACGAATAAGCTTACGTATTCCATAGGGCGTCGCGATTATTTTTCCTGAAGGTCCTTGTCACAGGCGCGGTGTACCCAGATGATGCATCCGAGGAGAATGAGCGCGAACGGTGGCAGGATTACAAGGTTGTTTGGAACATATGAGGCAGGGAGGACCTGGAATCCGAGGAGGGTGCCGCTTCCGAGAAGTTCACGGAAGAATGCGACCACGATGAGGATGAGGCCGTAGCCGATGCCGTTGGCGAGACCATCGAGGAAAGAAGGGACAGGCTTGTTGCCGAGGGCGAATGCCTCGATGCGGCCCATCACGATACAGTTGGTGATGATCAGACCGATGTAGACTGAGAGCTGCTTGTCGATGGCGTAGGTGCCTTCGCCAGCCTTGAGGATCTGGTCGACGAGGATTACCATCAATGCAACGACCACAAGCTGGACGATGATTCGCACGCGGTTTGGAATGGTGTTGCGGAGCAGTGAGCAGACAAGGCTTGAGAGGGCTGTCACGATGGTGACTGAAAGTGCCATCACGATGGCTCCCTTGAGCTGTACGGTGACTGCGAGGGAAGAGCAGATACCGAGGACCAGGACGGTGATCGGGTTGCCCTTGAGTATAGGATTGAGGATAGTATCTTTTAATTTCTGTGCCATAGCTTATTCCTCCTCTGCGTTAGAGTTTTCGTCGGCGATGCCTGCAAGGAAAGCGGCCACGGAGATGTGTGGCTCGTAAGCCTTGAACCAGACGTTGAGAGCCTCGTTGAGACCCTTTGAAGTCATAGTTGCGCCGGTGATTGCGTCAACTGCATTGTCCGCACCGGTGGCTTCTGCATTCTTTGCCAGTGAGAATAACCTGTCGGTGCCGAAGGCAACCTTCTTGCCCGCGAACTTCTCGCGGAACCAAGGCTCGTCCTTGATTTTGGCTCCGAGGCCTGGAGTCTCCGACTCGTGGTCGAAGTAGGCGCCTGCGATGGTCTGGCAGTCGTCATTGAAAGCGATGTAGCCCCAGATAGGTCCCCAGAGACCGGCTCCGTAGACCGGGATGACGCTCACGCCGCTCTTGAAGACATAGACCGGAAGGGTGGCGTCTGCGCCTGCCTTGATGGCCTTGTCCTGCGGCTTGAGGTTGCTGATGAGCTCGATGTTGTCTTTGGTGATGCCGAGGTCTGCCACTTTCTCACCCTTGAGGTTGATGGTGTATGCATCCTGGATATTGTCGGCGTACATCGTGAGGACTGCGTCGTTGTTGGAGGCGTAGAGCTCGTCGGTGGATGCGACCTGTGCTGCCGCCATCATCTGGCGGAGTGTCTCGGCCTTGGCGTTCGCCTGCTGTGCAGGACCGAGCTTGAGTGAAACGAAAGCGAGCACAGCGGCCACTATGACTACCACTATGGTAGTATAGATGACGGTATAAACGTTACTGTTGGTATTCATATCTATGCTGCTTTAAGTTTTTTAGCCTTACGGTTGATGTGCGTGGTGGTCACGCAGTGGTCGATGAGCGGAGCGAAGGTGTTTGCAAGCAGGATTGCGAGCATCATTCCTTCGGCGTAGCCAGGGTTGAAGAGGCGGACGGTGACGCAGAGCATACCGATGATCAGGCCATAGATCCATTTGCCGCATTCTGTCTGGCAGGATGTCACAGGGTCGGTGGCCATGAATACGGTACCGAATGCGAAGCCGCCGTAGAGAAGCTGCATATAGCAAGGGATGTCGGTTGCACCTGCAAGGTTGCCGAGGAAGCCCACGAGAAGGGCGCCGGCAACGGAGCCGCACATTATCTTCCAGCTGCCGACACCTGTCCAGATGAGGAGGATGGCGCCGAGGAGGATGCAGAGGGTGGAAGTCTCACCGACTGATCCCGGAACTGTGCCGAGGAAGAGGTCCCACCAGCCGGTGCCGTACTGTGCAGGGCCGTCCAATGCGAGTGGAGTTGCGCCTGTGCAGGCATCGAGCATGGTTTCACCCTTCTTGAAGGCGATCCATACATTGGAGCCGGACATCTGGTTAGGGTATGAGAAGAAAAGGAATGCGCGGGCTACGAGAGCCGGATTCCAGAAGTTCATTCCGGTGCCGCCGAACACTTCCTTGCAGAAGATGACTGAGAAGGCTGTGGCGACTGCGACCATCCAGAGAGGAGTGGTGACAGGGATGATGAGAGGGATGAGGAAACCTGTCATAAGGTAACCTTCATTCACTTCCTCCCCGCGGATCTGTGCCGTGCCGAACTCGATTGTGAGACCTACGATGTAGGATACGAGATAGAGAGGAAGGACCTTGAGGATGCCGAACCAGAGGTTTGGCCAGAGGTTGGCCCAGAATGTGCCGGTGACACCCATTGCGAGCTGGTGCTGGTAACCTACGTTCCACACACCGAAAAGTGCTGCCGGGCAGACGGCGATGAGGGCGAGGATGATGATTCGCTTGAGATCGATGCAGTCGCGGACGTGCGCACCCTTCTTGGTCGTGGTGGCAGGGACGGCGAGGAATGTCTCAAAAGCGTCGACGGTGCTGTGCAACCAGTACAACTTTCCGCCTTTTTCGAAGATTGGTTTCATACTTTTAAGCCATTTCTTTAAGCATCAGGTCGATACCCTTTGCGATTATGTCCTGGATATAATTCTTTGAAGGGTCCACGAACTCGCAGAGGGCGAGGTCTTCAGGAAGCACTTCGTAGATTCCGAATTTCTCCATCTTGTCGATGTCGCCTGCGAGGCAGGCCTTGGTGAGATAGAGAGGATAGATGTCCATCGGCAGAACCTTGGCATAGTAGGCGTCATTCATAAGGAATGCGCGAGGTCCGCCGTGGAGGTTGGTGTCGAGGTCGTATTTGCGCCAAGGCATGAGCCAGCTGAAATAGCTGTGGTCTGTGCTGAACTGCTTGTAGCGGATAGGACGGATCCAGCCGAAGGCTTCTTTTTCGCGGCCTTCCTTGATGACTGTGACCTGGTTGTCGAAGAATCCGAGGTAACCGTCAGGTCCGATGGCGGCGCCGGAGAGCATATCGCCGGAAACGATGCGTGCCTCGTCGGCGAGGGTGCCCCACTGGCCTGTGATGTCCTTCATAGGGAGACCCGGCATAGTGACGATGTAGCTTGGCTCGATTGCCATAGGGCCGCAGACGGCCACCTTGCGGGTGAGGTCAACCTTCTTGTTTACGAGAACCTTTCCGATGGCTGCAAGGCCGAGGAGGGAGATGGTCCATACCGTCTCTTCCTTCTGGATAGGGGAGATGTGGCTGATCTGTACGCCTACATTGCCTGCAGGGTGCTTGCCCTGGAAGAAATGGAGGGTGCAGTTCTCAAGCTTGTTGAGCTTGGCTGCCTCCGGGTTGCAGGCATCGAGGGAGACGTGGACTGGCGCAAGCTTGGCGAGCGCTGACACGGCGGCCTGGATGAATTTGAACTGGTCGGCGAAACAGAAGTCGACGTCGGCAGCGAGCGGAGCCGTGCTGAAGCCGGATACGAAGATTCCCTTCGGGGTAAGTTCAGGATTGGCAATGATGCCGTAAGGACGCTGCACGAGCCAAGGCCACATACCGCTGGCGAGGATGGTCTGCCTGACTTCCTCGGCGTTGGACGGAGTCTTGAATTCGACGCAGTTGAAATCGTGGTCGTTCTCGATGAGAACGGCGAGAAGCTTGCGTTTGTCGCCGCGGAGGATGGTCTTGACCTTGCCGCTGACAGGGGAGGTCAGGAGAATCTCAGCGTGCGTCTTGTCCGCAATGACAGGAGAACCGCACAGCACAGGGTCACCCTCGCGGACCAGAAGCCTTGGAGCAAGGCCTTTGAAATCCGTGGGTTTGACTGCTACGATGTCCGGTGTCTTCGCGTTGGAGATTCGGAGCTCGGAAATACCCTTTACAGGTATGTCGAGGCCCTTTTTCAGAACGAAGTTTTGTGACATTGAGATATAACGTTATATGAATTTCTAAAAGTGATGCGAAGGTAGCCATTTTTTTTGTATTTTCGCCTAATAATTATGGAGAAAGTAGATGCTATCTTAGAAGGGCTGAACGACGAACAGAAGAACGCGGTCAGCTGTGTGGACGGACCGGTGCTGATAGTAGCAGGTGCGGGGTCGGGGAAAACAAGGGTGCTTACAAGCCGGGTGGCTTACCTGCTTGCGCAGGGTGTGGAGCCGTCGCAGGTCCTGGCACTGACATTCACCAAGAAGGCGGCTTCCGAGATGAAGGAGCGCATTGCGCTGATGGTGGGCGAGAGACGCGCCCGCCGGGTCGTGATGGGTACATTCCATTCGGTTTTCGTACGTTTTTTGAGGGAGTATGCTTCGGAACTGGGCTATCCCCAGGCTTTTACCATTTATGACACATCGGATTCGGTGAGCGCTATGAAGGCCTGCGTGAGGGAGATGGGGCTTGACGACAAGATATACAAGCCCAAGGATGTCCTGTCGCGCATTTCGATGGCGAAGAACAATCTCGTGACGGTGCAGGGCTACCGGGGGAATCAGGCGCTTCTGGACGCGGATTTCCAGCACAAGAAGCCCCGCATCGTGGACCTTTATGAACTTTATCAGAAGAAGCTGAAGGAGTCCGGAGTGATGGATTTCGATGATATTCTTCTGAATACCAATTACTTGTTCAGGGACTGCCCTGCGGCACTCGAGTCCATCGGCTCGCGCTTTACGCACATTATGGTGGATGAGTACCAGGATACGAATTATGCGCAGTACCTGATCTTGCGCAAGCTGGCGTCGGCGCATCGCAACCTCTGCGTGGTGGGCGACGACTCCCAGTCAATCTATGCGTTCCGCGGGGCGAAGATCGAGAATATCCTGAAGTTCCAGAAGGACTATCCCGAGGCCAGGCTTTTCAGACTTGAGCGCAACTACCGCTCCACAAGCACCATCGTGGAAGCTGCGAATTCGGTGATCGCCTGCAACGAGGGACGGATCCCGAAGAACTGCTATTCCGTTGGCTCCGAGGGCGAGAAGATCAAGCTTTTGAAAGCTTACGACGGTTCAGAGGAGGCGGTGCAGATCGTGGCCGGGATTATGGACAAGGTGCGCACCGATCACGCCCGGTATCAGGATTTCGCGATTCTGTACAGGACGAATGCACAGTCGCGTGCGCTTGAGGAGCAGCTGCGCCGGCGCAATATCCCCTATATGGTTTACTCCGGCAATTCGTTCTTTGAACGTGCTGAGGTGAAGGATATGATGGCCTATTTCAAGCTGGCTGTCAATCCTCTTGACGAGGAGTCGTTCAAGCGTGTCGTGAACAAGCCTGCACGCGGGGTCGGTGACACTTCTGTGGCCGCCCTGCTTGATTGCGCACGGGCTCACGGCTGTGCACTTTTCAAGGCCGTTTCCTATGATGATACAGCCTCCTTCGGCCTCCGTGAGGCAGCTCGTCTGAAGATTGCCGCATTCTGCCAGTTGGTTGAATCCTGGCATTCCCGTGTAGCTTCGACGGATGCATATGAGCTGGCGAAGAGGATTGCGGACGAGAGCGGTCTGTATGCATTCTACAAGGAGGATAACTCCATCGAAGGCCAGGCCCGCACCGCCAATGTCGAGGAACTTGTGGACTCTGTACAGGTTTTCGTCACCGACAGGTTCAACGAGATGGACGATGAGTTCGCCGATGCTTCCGTGGTCTTCACCCTTGACGATTATCTTGAGAATGTCTCCCTGCTTTCAAACGTGGACAATCCCGTGTCTGCCGAGGATGCTGATGGTGCCGAGGTGGATGCCAGCAACAAGGTGGCCCTTATGACCGTGCACTCGGCAAAGGGCTTGGAGTTCCCATACGTCTTCGTGGCCGGTCTTGAGGAAAACCTCTTTCCGAGCCTTACTATGATAAGTTCCCGTGCCGACCTTGAGGAGGAGCGCCGCCTTTTCTATGTGGCGCTTACCCGCGCAAAGAAGGCTGTGACATTGTCTTTTGCCTCTACGAGGATGCGTAATGGCAAGTCGGAGTCGAATCCGCCTTCGCGCTTCATCAAGGAAATCGATTCCCGCTATATCGAGAACCCGTTGGACGAGCCCGATCAGACGCACTTCTCTTTCGGGCCGGTTGTTCAGCGCAGTTTCCGGCAGGGAGGACAGCTCTCCCGTGCGGGGCGCCCGTCTCCGGCTCCGGTACGCCCGTCTTCGGCTTCGGTACGCAGAACGGCGGCTCCGGTGGAGGACCCGGACTTCGTTGCGGTGGATATGCGTACCTTGCGCGTCGGTCAGCGTATCGAGCACAACCGTTTCGGCTATGGCAGGATACGGTCTCTTTCCGGTATCGCACCTGATATGAAGGCCACGATTGACTTTGAGGAATCCGGCGAGAAGCTTCTTCTTCTGAAGTATGCCAAAATCCGTTCTGCCGAATAATATCTGCTGCATATGGGAAGGAATATAATCGGAATAGGTGAGACCGTCCTTGACGTGATTTTCAGAAATGACAACCCCACGGCTGCCGTCCCCGGCGGCTCGACCTTCAACGCCCTGGTCTCTCTGGGCAGGACTATAAAGAAAGTCAGCCCTGAGTCGGAAATCAGGATGGTGACAGAGGTGGGAGATGACCATATCGGAGATATCATCGTTTCCTTTATGGAGAAGAACGGCATATGTACGGATGCCGTGACCAGAAACAAAGGCAGCCAGAGCCATATATCAATGGCCTTTCTGGACGAGAACAACGACGCCCGCTACGAGTTCTACAAGGACCACGCCCACGCCGGGCTGTCAGCGGAAAGAGTGGGGGCGGTGGAGTTCAAGAAGGACGATATCGTCCTGTTCGGATCTTATTTTGCAATCAATCCGGTGATCAGGGAACACACAAGGGAACTTCTCTCCCGGGCGAGTGCATCCGGTGCAATCATCTATTATGACATCAACTTCCGCCCGAATCATATCAAGGACCTTCCGGAGACAATGGGCAATATCGTTGAGAACTGCCGCTTCTCGGATGTGGTGCGTGGTTCGGCGGAGGATTTTCAGTTTCTGTTCGGTACGGGTGACGGACGCGAGATATATGAGAAGCATATCGCCCCCTTATGCCGCAATTTCATACTGACAAGAGGCTCCGCCCCGGTCCAGGTGTTCACCGGTGACGGAGAGATGGAGTTCCCTGTGGAGCAGATCGAGACCGTGTCAACAATAGGCGCGGGAGATAACTTCAATGCCGGGTTCGTCTATTCGCTGATATCGGAGGGAATACGTCTCCAGGACCTTAAGGACTTGGGCCGTGATGGCCGGAAACATATAGACTCCGGCTGGTGGAGCCGGAGTCTATGTATAGCGACGAGCTTTTCTGCAGCGGCCTGCAGGAGCACGTTCAATTATGTTGACGAGGATTTCGAGGTATTCAAAATTTCTGGTTGGATTTAGGACATAGATATATATTTTTATAGCAGTATTTTTTATGATGAAGAATAAAGGTTTCCTGTTTATAGTGCTGGCTGCTCTTACAACGATACAATCCTGCAACAGCCACAGATTCTCGGAAATTGAAGGAGTCCCTTCCGACAATCCCGCCACCATTCTCCAAACTGACGCTCAGAAAGCGACAGCCGCTACCCTCAGAGACATCAAAGAAGGTCATCTTTACACGATGGAAAATACCGCAGACTACAAACTGAATGAAATAATGGACCAAGGTGGCGCCAAATCGAGCGAAGACCTGATCATGAAAGTCTTTCAGAACCTGCTTAATCTTCCAGTGAGCGCATCGGACTCCAAGATGGACTATGGTTGCAGCGCTTTTTGCGTAAAGTCTCCGGATGGGGATGTCATAGTCGGCAGAAACTTCGACTATCGATTCGTATCCTCAGCTAACGTAGCTGTCCACAACATCTTCCCGGGTGCGTATGAGTCGATGTGCATCTCAGCGATGCCTTATCTAGACGAAAAGACTTTTGTCGCAGGTTCGCTCTCCGACGGCACGACCGATATTTCTGTCCCTACTGCAGCTTCCGTTTACTGTTGCCTTGACGGAATGAATGATGCCGGCCTGTTCATCGGAGTTCTTTCGCTGCGGGGCGGCGGTGCTGTTCAGCACGATTCCAACAAGTCCGACATCGTTCCGTCCCTCGCCATCCGCATCGCCCTGGACGAATGTGCGAACGTTGATGAGGCGGTGGAGATGTTCAGAAACCACAATTTCTTCGCCGACGGCGAGGATTCTCCGAACAATTACCATTTCCTGCTTGCAGATGCCAGCGGCAAATCAGTCGTGATCGAGTACTTCCGTCCTGGAGAAGAAGCTCCGGTCGAGGACGCGAAAGCCAAGGACTGGACTCTCAATGTACTCGATGAAGACCATGTTACCAACTTCTACCTGACAGAAGGCTGGCAGAATCTCGGCGTTGGCCAGAACCGCTATGACATCATTCACAACAGACTTCAGGAAAAACAACGTATCCTCACCGAAGACGAAGCGATGCAGCTGCTGCAGGATGTCCATCAGCTTCTCAACCCTGAGGAAATCACGAGCAATACCCAATGGTCAGTGGTCTACAATCTCACGAAAAATACTGCAACCGTCTGCGTGGACAAAGACTACGAAACCAGACTGCATTTCAATCTGTAGTCTTTATGATTACGGATGATGACCGCCATTCCTGTTGACAATACCGGCAATTTCGGCTGTACCGCTACCGGCTCGAACATTCCTAAAAGTAACTTTCAACAGCAAAATCGAGTCGACACTCCGGAAAGACATCGGGCAGTATCCTCCTGCTATGAGAAGAGCATTGCCGGTAATCCGTGCCGTACGCTTGTTTCCATCTCCTCCCCGGTGAAGATATCCACCTTGGGAAGAAGATCAGAGATTAGTTCAAAGTTGTATGCTCCGTGGATATCACGATCATCGACTTCCTTCTGGAAATAGGTATCTATATCGAAAGGCATCAGAAGCAATGCCCTTTCTGTCAGCTATTCTGCGAAATAGTGGTCTCTGAGGGCCTTGGTGACCGGGGCGCCTGAAAGAGACAGTGTGGCTGAAAGCGGCAGTGAGTCGCTTGAACCTCCGATCTTCAGGGTGTAGTCGCCGTCTGATATGGTCCAGAATCCGGCGTTTTCAGCATCGGGACCGTTCACCGTGAACCAGGCGAGCTGGTCGAGTGCGAGACGGAAAGTGACGTGTGTGGTTTCGCCGGCGGCGAGGACTACGCGGGTGAAGCCCTTGAGCTGCAGAGGCTTGAGTGGCTGACCTGAGGCAGGGGATGCGTATAGCTGGACTATTTCGGCTCCTGCGGCACTTGAGACGTTCGTGACGTCACAGCCGATTGTAATCCATTCTGTGTCAGTTGGATATTCTGTTGAAGCCCCTTCTATCTCCATATTGTCGTACTTGAACGCAGAGTATGAGAGACCGAAGCCGAACGGCCAGGCGACCTTCTCCGGTTCGACCTGGTTGTTGTAGCAGTAGAGTTCCCCGGCTTCTGTACGAGGGTAGGAGACGCAGAGTTTGCCTGAAGGGTTGACTGTTCCGTTGAGGATATCGGTGAGGGCATTGGCTCCTTCCTCGCCGGGATACCAGGCCTCGATGATGGCGGCGCAACCGTCGGCGATGGCGTCAATGACCATCGGGCGTCCGCCGAACATTACCAGCACGACCGGTTTGCCTGTGGCGATGAGGTCCTTGACGAACTGCTCCTGCTCACCCGGGAGGCGGATGCTGCTGCGGGAGCGGTTCTCACCGCAGAGGAAGACATTCTCACCCATCGCTGCAATCACGATGTCGCTTTCAGAGGCAAGGCTGACTGCTGCATCCCAGTCGGTCCGTTCATCGGATTCGAGCCTGCGGACCGGAAGGAGGCGGGTGCGTGCATCTCCGCCTTTCATAATCTGCATATCGTTTAGGGAACTCCAGTCGCAGCCGCGTTCGTATGCGACCTTGCCCGGATATTTGGCGCTGAAGGCCTCAAGGAAGGTCTCGACAGGGAGGGCTGACTCATCGACGTCGTGGTTGAAGAAGAACTTCTGCATGCTCTGGAAAGTGTAGTCTCCCAGCATGCTCCAGATTGAATTGGCATTAGGACCGACGACGGCGACGGTCTTTCCCTCAGCAAGTGGCAGCTCGCCGTTGTTCTTCAGGAGAACGATGGACTGTGCGGCAAGCTCGTAGGCTGTCTGACGGCTTTCGGAAGGATCGAGGTCCAGAGGCCCTTCTTCGAAGAGCTTGGGGCTCTTGTCGAGAAGGCCTGCGCGGGCTTTCATAAGCAGGGCGCGCTTTACGGAAGGTTCTATATCTTTCTCGGTAAGTACGCCTTCTTCAATCAGTTGAGGTATGAGACGATAACACTCGTTGTCTGGGAATTCCAGGTCGTTTCCGGCCTTGATGGCTTCGACGGCATAACGCTTCAGGTTCTCGATCTTGCCTGAATTGTCATTCTGGTTCATTGCGTAGTAGTCTGTGACTACGAGACCGTCGTAATGGAGGTAGTCACGCAGGATGTGCCGGATGAGGGTGTCGCTGGCGACTGCGTACTGGCTGCGGAACTTGTCATATGAGGTCATCAGCGAGGTGCTGCCGGCTGTGCGGATGATGGCCTCGTGAGGATAGAGGACTTCCTCGTATATTTCTTTCCACGGCAGGGTGTTGGCTCCGCCGTAGCCGAGGAAGTGTTTGGTGGTGGCGGCTACGCCTTCCCTGAAGCCTTTGCTCTGGAGACCCTGGACGAAGGCGGCGCCCATTGCTGCGGTGAGGTATGGATCTTCGCCGCAGGACTCCTCGATCCTGGACCAGTTGGCATTGCGTATAAGGTCGACCATAGGGGAGAGTGCAAGCTGCTGGCCTACGGCGCGCATCTTCCCGGCGGTGAGGGTTGTCTTCTGCTTGAGAAGTTCCGGATTCCAGGTGCAGGCTATGCCGATGGCCTGTGGATAAGATGTGGCACCTTTGGCGGTGAGGCCGGCCAGGGCTTCGTCGTGGACGATGGCAGGAATGCCGGCAGGGGTCTCATTGACCAGGTAGTCCTGGATGTCTTTCACCAATTGCCTGATCTGGTCTGCATCCATATCCAGCGAGCTGGTGCACTGGCAGATATGACCTACTCCATAAGGGATTTTCTGACGGCAGAGTTCAAGGTCGAGCTTTCCGTCCGTAATAAGTTCGTTGGGATAGAATCCGAATAGCTGGGCTGCCTTGTCGTTGATGCTCAGACGTGAATATACCTCATCAACCTGCTTCTGCAGGTCTTGTTCGGATTTCTCTCCGGGTGTGGAACAAGCTGCTATCATAAGTGCGGCAAAAATGTAAAAGACTTTTTTCATATGATCAGTAAATGATTTTTTCGATGAAGACCTGGAGACCGTTTGACCGGCCTTCGACAATATGGACGTTGGCGTGCTGGCAGTGAAGCAGTGTCACGACCTCACCCAGCCTGGCCTCGTTGTTGAAGTTGACCGTGATTTCCTTCGGGGTGTTGTTTGTGGTCAGCTCCGGAGGAAGGACGTCCAGTGCCCAGAGGGTGTATTTGGCGTTGTTGGCGTGGCCGTTGTAGTCAAGGTCGGAATATACCACCTTGTGCTCTGCCACTATGGTGCCGGCAGCGTTTTTCGGGAAAATGATCTTGTCCGCCGGATCGCCGGCAGCCTCCTCGTCGCACTGGGGCGAAGAGGGGATTATGTCGGTGATATGGTCGCCGCGTACGGCCCTGCGGCTTGCCGTGTCCATTATGACCCAGGTGCTGGTTGAGGATACGGCAACACCCCCGTCTGTGTCGAGCAGACGGTAGTCCCTGATGAAATATGGTCCCGAGAGCCCTCTGTGCCAGGTCTCTGCGGTAACGCTGTCGCAACGGTGAGGTACTTTGTTGAATACCACCTTCATCCTTGCGAGTATCCAGACCAGCCCGTGTTTCGCGATGTCCTGGTCAGAGAATCCACCGTCCGCACTGCCGGCTGCCGCGAGTTCCTGGGCGATGTCCATAAAGGACGATGGCCGGAGACATTCACGGCAGTCGAACATATAGCACGGAAGGTCCAGCTTCTGAATGGTCTTGGACGTCATCTCAAATCAGGCTAAAGCCACTTTTCAAGCCAGTTGTAGAACTCTCTGTGCCAATAGAGCGAGTTCTGAGGCTGAAGTATCCAGTGGCACTCTTCAGGGAAGATGACAAGCCTGGACGGTACTCCCATCATCTGTGCGGCGTTGAAAGCGGCCATTCCCTGTGTGTAAGGAATGCGGAAATCCATCATTCCGTGTATGCAGAGTATAGGCGTGTGCCATTTGGTGACCTTTGCAGACGGATCGTTGCCGTAATGCTCGGCAACCTTTGCTCCCTTGGCATAAGGGGCTCCCGCCTGCTGGAGTCCGCCGAAGGTGACCCCGTCGCCGGCAGGTCCGACCTTGCCCGCTTCATACGCGTATTCGGTCAGCCCTCCGTTGTCCCAGTTGCCGAACCAGGCTTCTTCGGTGGTGTACCACATAATCCTCTCGTCGAAGATTCCGGCGTGGGAGATGAAGCAGTCGAAGAGGTCGCCGTGGATGCCCATCATATTGTAGACGGAGAATCCCCCGTAGGAGGCGCCTACGCCTGCAAGTCTGCCGGCCCACTTCTGATCCTTGAACCACTTGCCTGCAAGGATATAATCCTGCATATTAAGTCCTTGATAATCACCGGATATCTGTTCTTTCCAAGGCTGTCCGAAGCCGCTGTCGCCGTGGCGGTTCGGCAGAAGTACCACGTAGCCCTGCTGCGCCATCAGGAGGAAGTTCCAGCGATAGCTCCAGTGCTGGTCGAGGCTGGTCTGAGGACCGCCGTTGAACATCTCGATGCCGGCGTATGTCTTGCTCTCGTCGAATTCAGGAGGGTAGAGTACCCAGCTGTAGAGATCTTCTCCCTCGGGGGTCTTGAGGATGATCTGCTCCATCCTGATCTGGCCTAGCTGGTCGAGAATGTGTTTGTTCTCAGTGGTTATGGCACTGATGGACGGGGCCTCCCCGAGTTCTATGCAGGCGAGTTCGGCAGGGAATTCCATACTCTGGTATGTCGTATAGAGCTTGTTGCCGACTGCTGCGAACGGTGCACTGAAACCATATCTCCAGTCTGCTCCGGTGAGGTCCTCGATGACAGGCTCGCCTTCGACATTGACTTTCGCGATGAAGTCGCAGGCTTTCCTGGTATAGTTGAAGATTATGTTCCGGCTGTCGTCAGTCCAGAATATGCCGGCTGCATCATAGATGAATCCGGTCGTGAGTTCGCGGATGGCGTCAACCATTACTCCGAAACATTGACCTTCGCTCTCGGTGACGAAAGACAGGTCGGCTACCATAAGCCGCTGACGGTCAGCCTCGTAACCATCTCTCTCCATTGATATCCAGGCGAGCTTGCCGCCGTCAGGGCTCCAGGCTGGGTCGGTGTCGTATCCGCCGTCAGTGGTGACGGCCAGGGTTGCGCCGGTGAGGATGTCATAGATGAAGATGCAGCTGTTGGTGCTGAACGCGTATTCTTTGCCGTAGAGCTTGCGGCAGGAGTAGGCAATGTAGCGTCCGTCAGGGCTCCAGCTCAGCTGTTCGACTCCGCCGAAAGGCTCGGTAGGGAGTTCGAAAGGCTCGTCGCCAAGGATGTCGACGGAATTGTCGGCGGTGACCGGACCGTTCTGGAAGTTGGCAACGTAGCTGCGTGGGGTTTCGGTTACCCAGTGGTCCCAGTGACGGTACATCAGTTCCTCGGTAGCGTATGCCCGGGCCTTGTCAAGGTCTTCGCAAATATCGGCCGGCTGGTCTACGAACTTGTTCTTGATGGTGCTGGTGAAGAGTATCTGGCTCTGGTCCGGGGAGAAGGTGAATTCGTTGATGCCGGCGGCAAAGTCGGAGAGTTTCTGCTTCTTGCCCAGCCTGCTGCCGTCGAAAGCCGCCTTCCAGAGCTGTCCGTCCTGGAGGAAATAGATCGACTTGCCGTCAGCGCTCCAGCGGGCGTTGTTCACGCTCTTCCCGTAGCGTGTGATCTGCTTGCGGGCGCTGCCGTCCGGCTTGCAGACGAAGAGGTTGCGGCAGCTGCGGTTCTCCTTGACGTCGGTATAGCTGACACCATAGAGGATGAGGCTGCCATCGGGTGACAGTTGCGGGTCGCTGAGGCGGCCGAATGCAAGGAGGGTCTCCGGCGTCATCCTGCCATCGGCCACCTGGATGTCGCTCCGGCCGATGTATCCGCCTGCCTCTTTGTCGTTATTGCAACTGCTCATCATCATTGAAAATACCGCTAATGCTAAAAACGCTTTTTTCATTTATGAATGACTTAGATTTTCATTGAAGGCATTTCGGTCTTTCCCTCAGGTTCCTTGAGATAATCCTTTGCGCTGAAGCCCAGCATACCTGCGATGAGGCTGTTAGGGAACTGGCGGACAGTGGTGTTGAACTTGGTGGCGGTGTCATTGTAGACCATACGGCTCATACGTACCTGGTTCTCGTAGGTGTTGACGCTGTCCATAAGCTTGGCGTAGTTCTCGTTGGCCTTGAGGTCAGGATATTGCTCGGCGACAACCTTGATGTCGCGGAGGAGTCCTGTCATAGCCTTTTCCTGAGCCTCGACGTCAGAAGCGGTGCTGGTGCCGTTGATGTCCTTGCGCTGTGCGATCACATCCCTGAGGGTGTTGTACTCGTGCTCGTTGTATGACTTCACGAGCTCGACGAGAGCGGTGAGGGCATCCCAGCGGCTCTGCTGCTGGACACCGATCTGGCTCATTGAATTCTTGCACATTTCGTCCTGTGATACGAGGTTGCGCTGGAGGCTGATGGCCCAGAGGACGATGATCGCGATGACGGCGATGATAATGATAAGTGTCATAAATTTAATGTATTAGATTGTTTAACTGATATTACTGTAGTCTTTGGCAACGTATTTGTCTTTCCTGAGCTCTGTGATGAGCAGCCTGTTTTGAGGCTCGGTCAGCGACGGGTCGGCGTCGAGTACGCTCTGGGCATAGGCGCGTGCCTCATTGAGAAGCAGGCCGTCCTTCGCGAGCGAGGCGATGCGGAGGTTGATCGGGAGGCCGCTCTGCTGCGTGCCTTCCAGGTCGCCGGGACCGCGCATCTTCATATCCTCCTCGGCAATCTCGAAGCCGTCTTCCGTGGCGCACATAAGGTCAAGTCTCTGCTGCGCCTCCTTTGTCGTCTTGACATCCTTGACGAGGATGCAATACGACTTCTCGGCGCCGCGGCCGACTCTGCCGCGCAGCTGGTGCAGCTGGCTGAGCCCGAAACGCTGCGCGCTCTCTATCACCATCACCGATGCGTTAGGCACGTCCACTCCCACCTCTATCACAGTCGTGCTCACAAGTATGTTGGCCCTTCCTGCCGCAAAGGCGGACATGTTGAAGTTCTTCTCCTCCGCCTTCTGCTGGCCGTGCACCAGCGCCACCTTGTAGTCCGGAAGCGGAAATGCGTTCACAATCTCCTCGTAGCCGTTCTGCAGGTTCTGCAGGTCAATCTTTTCGCTTTCGAAAATGAGCGGATAGACAACGAATACCTGGCGTCCGCGCGCTATTTCGTCGCGAAGGAATCTGTACATCGCGTTTCTGCGGTTCTGCCCTATGCATATCGTCTGCACCGGCTTCCTGCCGGGAGGCATCTCGTCTATGACGCTGACGTCGAGGTCGCCGTAGAGTGTCATTGCCAGCGTCCGGGGAATCGGCGTAGCTGTCATCACCAGCACGTGCGGTGGCAGGCCGTTTGGGCCCTTAGCCCAAAGCTTGGCGCGCTGGTCGACCCCGAAACGATGCTGTTCGTCAATGACCGCAAGGCCGAGCGCCTTGAATCTGACGTCATCTTCTATCAGCGCGTGCGTGCCGACGATGAGACCGATGCTGCCGTCTTCGAGGCCGGCGTGGATTTCCCTCCTTTCCTTCTGCGTGCTGCTTCCTGTCAGCAGTGCACATTTGACGCCTGTCGGCGACAGATACCTGGAAATGTTGGCAAAGTGCTGCTGTGCGAGGACTTCGGTAGGCGCCATTATGCAGGCCTGGTAACCGTTTCCTATCGCCAGGAGTGCGCTCAGGACGGCAACCATTGTCTTGCCGGAGCCGACGTCTCCCTGGAGGAGCCGGTTCATCTGGTGGCCGGAAATGAGGTCGGCGCGGATTTCCTTGATCACGCGCTGCTGCGCCCCGGTAAGGGAGTATGGCAGTGCATTGTAGCAGGCATTGAATTCAGGCCCGACCTTCGGCATCGGAATGCCTTTTTCTCCGCGCGAGCGGATGTATTTCTGCTTCAGCAGAGAGAGCTGAAGAAAGAAGAGCTCTTCGAATTTCAGGCGGTGGACCGACTTCTGGAGGGCGTAGCTGTCCTTTGGGAAGTGCACGTTCTTGAGGGCATACTGTAGACTGACGAGCCCCTTGTCCCTGATGATGTATTCCGGCAGGGTTTCCTGAATTTCAGGGAGGCAGAGGGCGAGTGCCGCTGACTGCAGCCTGCACATCTGCTTGCCGGTCACGCCTCCGTTCTTGAGCTTCTCAGTGCTTGGATACACGCCTGTGAGGGTGTTCTGAGCCATAGTGCCTTCCTGCGGTGCATCAATCTCCGGGTGGGGGATGTTGAGTCTGCCGTTGAACTCCTGGGGCTTTCCAAAAAATATGAAGGTACTTCCCGGAGTGAGCCTTGAGAAACTCCACTTTATACCTTTGAAGAAAACCAGTTCGATGCGGCCGCTTTCGTCCTCGACCATTACGCTCAGCCGCTTGACGGCGCCCCAGTGGATGGGATTCGTTTCCTGCGACACTATTGAGGCGGACGGCCCGTAGAGGGTGCGGGTGAGAACCCTGGCCTTGATCTGGCAATACGCCAGGTCGGGAGTGAGCTCGCCGATCATCTGTATTCCGCTGCGGTCTATGTATCTGAACGGGAAGAAATGTATGAGGTCGTTCAGGGTTTCCAGACCCAGTTCACGCTTGATGAGGTCGGCCCTTTTGGGTCCGACTCCGCTCAGAAACTGTATGCTGTTCCCCAATTCTCCCATAACCTTCAAATATACGAAAATTAATACTAATATTCGACTTTGTCCTCTTTGTCGGACCACTTCCTGAAAGAAGCCAGCGCTTCGTCGCGCAGGAAGTGCTCGCACTTGATAGAGCGGTCCTTGTAGCTCAGTTCAAGCTGGTCGTAGATGAATGAGTCATCGAAATTTACGTCAGCGGCGTCCTTCTTGGTGCTGCCGTAGCAGATGCGCTCGACCCCTGCCCAGTACAAGGCGCTCAGGCACATCGGGCACGGTTCGCACGATGAATATATGGTGCATCCGCTCAGGTCGAATGTCCCGAGCTTCCTGCACGCCTTCCTTATGGCCATAACCTCCGCGTGTGCCGTCGGGTCATTGTTCGGGACCACTCTGTTCGCCCCCTTCGCAATCACTTTTCCGTCCCTCACGATAACCGCTCCGAACGGTCCTCCGTTTGTGTCTATGTTGTCACAGGCCATCTTTATGGCCATTCTCATATACTTTGCATCTTCCTTGGAAAACATCTTGCTTTCCGCCAGGCCTTTTTTATTGTTCTTCATACAACAAATATACAAAATCCCTCCGTCCTCTGTCACCCTTACCCCCGTTCCCTTCGGCAAAATGCCGAACGCAAGGCGGTTTTTGCTCGTTGCCTTCGGCAAAATGCCGAAGGCAAAGGGGAGGAGCTATAATGATCTATAGAAGGAAGAAGAGGGCGACGCCGGTGAGGGTGATCGCGGTGGCGATGACTTCTCGGAGGGAGATGCGCTGGTGGTTGATGATGGCGTATGGGACGATGATGAGCATCGGGGTGAGGGCCATCAGGGTGGAGGCGATGCCGGCGGGGGCGTGGGAGACGGCGGCGAGGGAGAGCGAGACGCCGAGGAACGGGCCGAAGAAGGTGGTGATGAGGGCGAACTTCATTCCCTTGCGGTCGTGAAGACTGCCGGCGACGCTGCTGAAACGGTGTTTGCAGCTGACGATCACGATGAAGCCCAGCAGCCCGAAGGTGGCCCGTATGAATGTGCCGGCGAAAGGCATCGCCGTTTCGAAAGGCAGCAGTCCGTTGTAAATAGCGGATGAAGCCGCAGAGGCGAAGCTGGATGAGTATTCGGCGAGGCCGATTTTGGAAAGTACAAGGCCCAGGCCTTGACCGAGACCGGCGCCGAGGCCGAAGAGGATGCCTTTCAAAGGCAGGCGGACGCGGAGGCGCCGGCCGTCGTCGCTGCGGGCGAGTATGGCGAGGGCGATGCCGCCGAGGGTGACGGCCATGGCGAGCAGGGACCTCCAGGTAAGTGTCTCTCCGAGGAAAAGCCAGGCGGACAGGCCGGCGATCATAGGCGAGATCGTCATGAACAGCTGCCCGTACTTCGAGCCGAAGATTACATAAGAATTGAAGAGGCACCAGTCGCCGAACAGATATCCTACCAGACCGGACAGGGCAAGCCATAACCAAGTCCTGGCGGAGGCGAACTGCGGGTATGGAGCACCGGTGAAAATCCAGAGGAACAATGCCAGCAATGCCAGGGAGAGCCCCATCCTGATGACGTTCAGGTTGAGCGCGCCGAGCCTGTGGCTGGCCACGTCGGCCGCCAGGGCGGTGATTGTCCAGGAGACCGCTACCAGCAGGGAGATTATTTCACCAATGTACTGCATTGCAAGCCTGATATTGAAAGGCCCCGCTGAATTGGCGGGGCCCTTGTTATCATAACATTAGTATTCCCTTTCAGGAAGCTTGATTCCCAGATCCTTTGCAGCCTGTACGAGAGTGTCGAGCACGAATACGATCTGTTCAGGCTTGTGCTCGCTGATCACGTCGAAGCGCAGGCGCGCCTTGTTCTTTGGCACTGCAGGATATACGGCAGGCGGAACGAGTATGCCGCGCGCGTTCATCTCGTTGCTGAGTACGACGGCGTCTTCGTCTTTTCCTATCAATACAGGGAGGATGGCCGTCTTGCCGCCGAGGCAGATGTCGAGCTTGCGCTTTTTGGCCTCATCGGCGAAGCACTTGATGTTGCGGTGGAGGTTGTCCATTATCTCCGGATTCTCGTGGAGCAGCTGGATGGCCTTGAGTGAACCTGCTGCGAGAGCAGGGGAGATGCCTACGCTGAACACGAAACCAGGAAGGTTGTATTTGAAGTATTCCACAACGGACTTGCGTCCCGCGATATAGCCGCCGCAGGTGCCGAGACCCTTTGAGAGGGTGCCGTATTTCAGGTCGATGTCGTCCTGGGCCAGGTTGAAGTATTCGTCCACGCCGCCGCCGTGTGCACCGAGCACGCAGGAGCTGTGGGCTTCGTCAACCATCAGGAAGCAGCCGTATTTCTTCTTCAATGCCACGAATCCCGGAACGTCTGAGACGTCACCGTCCATACTGTATACGCCTTCGATGACGATGAGGACCTTCTCGAAGTACTGACGCTGTGTCTTCAGGATCTGCTCGAGGGTCTGGAGATCATTGTGAGGGAATGGCTTTGCCGTGGCCTCGGAAAGACGGCAGCCCTGCTCGATGGAGTTGTGGGACAATGCATCGTACAGGATGAGGTCGTTCTTGCCGCAGAAGTTGCCGACTACGGTGACATTGGTCGAGTGACCGCCTACGAGGACGATCGCAGCTTCGGCGTTCTTCCATTTTGCGATGGCAGCCTCAAGTTCCCTGTGGATAGGCTTCTCGCCGGCGAGCAGGCGGCTTCCGGATGCCGAGGTGCCCCATCTGTCGATGGCTGCCTTTGCGGCATCATTGACTTCCTTGCGGCCGCTCATACCTACATAGTTGTAGCTGCCGAAGTCGAGATATTCCTTTCCGTCGACGACGCTCTTGTCGAGAAGAGGGGAGTCGTGGACGACAAAGTACGGGTCCTTCGCGCCGTCGGCCATAAGACCCTTGCGGCGTTCGAGGAAATGCTGATATTCAGGGGTGGCTTCGAAGTCGGTGACCGGCTGGCGCTTCACGAGCTGCTGTGCACCCGTGGCCGCGCCGCTGTTGGAGGAGCCGTAGATGAGTTCGCTGAGCAGTTCGACGGAACCGTTGATCGAAGCGCACCTTCCGTATGCTTCGGTAGGGATCATCACGCTGAAGGTCTCTTCGGCCTTGGTGATGATGGAGAGGACCTGGAGGCTGTCGCCGCCGAGGTCGTCGATGAAGTTCGCGTTGTCGTCGATGCTGTCGGCAGGCATATTGAGAACCTGTGAGAAGATGCCCTTGACCATTGTCTTGAGCTCTTCGTTGCGCTTGTCTTCTGCCTTTGAGGATGCCTTCTGAGCCGTAACGGCGGCGGTGTCGTCTCCGTTCCTGGAAGAAAGGTCAAGGTTGCGGAGGTTGAGCTCGCGGTTTTCGATCATCTTCTTGAGTGCGATCCTCTTGACCTTGAAGCCGTTGGCGACAGGGAGGGAGTCGCCTGTGATGATTGCGCGGCTCAGGCGCTTGAATACCGGGAGGTCCTTGTTTATGATGCGGACGGACTGGCTGAGAGACTGGATGAATCCTTCGTCGGCAATCTTGTCGGCAACATTCATCACGAGGGCTATGTCCTCGTAGTGGCTGTTCTTTTTCTTGAGACCGACGATGGTGTACTGTGCGATGCCTTCGAGATCCTTGAATGCGTCCTCAAGCTCGTCAGGGTAGACGTTCTCGCCGGATTCGTTGATGATGACCTCCTTGATGCGGCCTTCGATGTAGTATTCCTGCTTTGCATCGATGATGCGGATGATGTCGCCGGTGCTGAACCAGCCGTCTGCGTCAACGTCTGGAGGAAGTACCTCGCCGTTGACTATGCGGGCGTCGTGAAGGCCCTTGCCTCGGATCTGAAGCTCACCTGTGCGGCCTGCCTTTGCGTTTTTGCGTTCCTTGCCGTCGGAAGCGCCGCCTTCAAGAGGCTTGATGCGGTATTCGGTGAATTCCATAGGGGCGCCGATGGAGCCGGTGAGACGGTTCTCGAGGACGTATGAAGAGTTGAACCCCGTGATTGCGGTTTCTGTCATACCGTAGCCGCAGATGGTGAAGTAGCCGATTCCGTTGAGTATGCGGAGACTTTCAGGATCGGTGTGGCTGCCACCGAGCACGATGCTCTTCATTTCGGTGCCGAAGACTTTCTTCTGCACGCCCTTGAACATCTTTCCTGCAAGCTTGAGACCTGCCTTCGGGGCTATGCTCTGGACGCCGAGGCTTATCCCGAGCATTGCATTGAATGCTGCGCGCTCGAGTATGCCTTGCTTCCTGACCTCTGCCTTGAGCGTCTTGGCGATGCTGTTGGCAAGGAGAGGGACTGCCACGATCTGGTTCACGCGGCATTTCTGCACCGTGCGTGAGATGGTCAGAGGAGAACGGTCCTTGAGGTATACCATCGTGTCGCCCAGGAAGTGGCACCATATGAAGATGGCCGCGAATCCGAGGATATGATGGAACGGAAGGAATGCGAGACCCCTGAAATTGCAGTCGTCGATGAGGTTCCTGTTGTCCATACGCACCTTGGCTGAGAAGAGTGCAAGGTAACAGATTGTCTCCTCATCATAGATGAAGATTCTGCTGTCGGATGTGGTGCCGCTGGTGCAAAGAGCGATGTCGTGGCTCCAGACCGGCTTGTATCCGGTCACTTCCGGGCAATCCGCCAGGTCTGTGACAAGGATCTGTTTGATTTTCGGATCGACGTTGTGGAGTTTGCCGGACACCATACCGATGCATTTTGTCTGGCTGAGGATATCATTGGCCTTGTCGTCGGCCATCGAGGCGTCCAGAAGCAGTGTGTCGTGGCCGGAACGGGTGAGGCCCCAGAAAAGAGGAAACCATTCCTTGCAGCAGTCGAGAGAGATGCAGACTCTTCCTTCTTTACCGAAAATATCTTGGAGTCGTGCGGCATAATTGTCCGCGAGTTGAGCCAACTCATTGAACGTGAGAGACTTCTCTACGTCCTTTTCAAGCCATGCGGCTGCAGGGATGTCTCCGTGAGCGCAGATGAGCTTGTATAGATTTCTGAACGATTTGTCCTTGGCAAGAAGCCCGCAATCGCGCAGAACATCGTAAGTGAATGATTCAGGCATATTAGGTTTTGTACTTTATAACAAGCGTGCAAATATAGCATATATTTTTTTTATCCCCTTATCTGCACGGAAAATCCTTCATCGATCAGTGGTTTTACGAGATTCCTCATTTCTTCTACGGAGAACTTTTGCAATCCCTCCTGAGGCGTCTCGCGGTCTATGGTGTAGACCATCACCTCGCGCGGGTGCAGGTCGCGCACGATATCCATCCACGCTGCCACTGCTGCCGGCTCAGAGGAATCATAGTCCGAGCTGCGCAGGAACATTGTCTGAAGGATGAAATTCCCATTGAAGCGGCGAAGCCCGTCAATCACCCTTGCGAGGTCGTAGCCCGGGGCCGGCTTGTTGATCCTGGCGATGAGCTCATTGCTTGGAGCATCTATTTTCATAATGGGATTGTCGACCTTTTGCAACGCCTCGAATACTTCCGGGATATGGACGCGGGTGGCGTTGGACAGGACGGAAATCCTTGCTTCCGGACAATAGGCGTCGCGCAGCCGGAGGGTGTCGTCGATTATACGTGGGAATTCCGGATTCAGGGTACCCTCGCCGTCGCCGCTGAAGGTGATGGAGTCGAGCCGGGTGCCGTCCAGAAGCAGTTCGGCGAGTTTGTCTTCGAGAGCCCGGCGCACTTCCGCAGCCGAAGGCAGCCTGGTGTCGTCACGTCCGTCCCTGTTCCATCCGCATTCGCAGTAGATGCAGTCAAAATTGCAGAACTTGCCCTTCGTGGGCAGCAGGTTTATGCCGAGCGAGGTGCCCAGGCGGCGCGATTTTATCGGCCCGAAAACTGTTTCTTCCCTTATCATAGCAGGGGCAAATTTACAAAAAAATACATTGGACTATTGACAAATTTATACTAAATTTGCGACGCCTGAAAAAAGGGCTTGTAAACGGCTCGGATTTTGCAGGAAAACAGTAGCAGGAAATTATCTTAAATCTATAATATTATGTCATCAAAAATCAAACTTTGCCAGTATGGCATCAAAGGTACCTCCGAGGTTCTTTACAATCCTTCTTACGAAGTACTTTACAATGAGGAAACCAAGCCTGAGCTTGAGGGCTTCGACAAGGGTCAGGTAACTGAACTTGGCGCAATCAACGTCATGACTGGCGTTTATACCGGCCGCTCCCCTAAGGACAAGTACATCGTGATGGACAAGAACTCAAAGAACACCGTATGGTGGAACTCAGAGGGCTATCCTAATGACAACCACGAGATGTCTGAGAAGGTTTGGAAAGAGGTCAAGAAGCTTGCTGTAAGCCAGCTCAGCGACAAGCGCCTCTTCGTGGTCGATGGTTTCTGCGGTACACACAAGGACACCCGTATGAAGGTTCGCTTCATCATGGAGGTTGCATGGCAGGCACACTTCGTCACCAATATGTTCATCCGTCCTCAGAACCAGGCAGAGTTTGACCAGGAGCCTGATTTCGTAGTTTACTGCGCATCAAAGGCCAAGGTTGAGAACTACAAGGAACTCGGTCTCCGCACCGACACCTGCGTTGCTTTCAACGTTACAAGCAAAGAGCAGGTTATCCTCAACACCTGGTACGGCGGTGAGATGAAGAAGGGTCTCTTCTCTATGATGAACTACTATCTTCCACTCAAGGGCATCGCTGCAATGCACTGCTCTGCCAACACCGATATGAACGGCGAGAACACCGCCATCTTCTTCGGCCTCTCAGGCACCGGCAAGACCACCCTTTCAACCGACCCTAAGCGTCTCCTCATCGGTGACGACGAGCACGGCTGGGATGACGAGGGCGTCTTCAACTTCGAAGGCGGCTGCTACGCAAAGGTCATCAACCTCGACAAGGAGTCAGAGCCAGATATCTACAACGCAATCCGTCGCGACGCTCTCCTCGAGAACGTTACCGTTGACGCTGAGGGCAAGATCGATTTCGCCGACAAGAGCGTTACCGAGAACACCCGCGTAAGCTATCCTATCTACCACATCAACAAGATCGTCCGTCCATACAGCCAGGGCCCTGCAGCAAAGCAGGTCATCTTCCTCTCAGCAGATGCATTCGGAGTACTTCCTCCAGTGTCCATCCTCACCCCTGAGCAGTGCAAGTACTACTTCCTCAGCGGCTTCACCGCCAAGCTTGCAGGTACAGAGCGCGGTATCACAGAGCCTACTCCTACCTTCTCCGCATGCTTCGGCCAGGCATTCCTCGAGCTCCATCCTACAAAGTATGCCGAGGAACTCGTAAAGCGTATGGAAAAGAGCGGTGCCAAGGCATACCTTGTTAATACCGGCTGGAACGGTACCGGCAAGCGTATCTCAATCCGCGACACCCGTGGCATCATCGACGCTATCCTCGACGGCAGCATCGACAAGGCTCCTACCAAGCAGATTCCTTTCTTCAACTTCGAGGTTCCTACCGAGCTCAAGGGTGTTGACACCAAGATCCTTGATCCTCGTGACACCTATGCAAATGCTGCAGAGTGGGAAGAGAAGGCAAAGGACCTTTCAGGCCGCTTCATCAAGAACTTCCACAAGTACGAGAGCAACGAGGCAGGCAAGGCACTTGTAGCCGCCGGCCCTCAGCTTTAGTCTGACGCGACCTCAGTCGCTGAATTAAAAGAGGGTGATCTAAAAAGTCCTAGAGACTTTGAGGTCATCCTCTTTCTTTATATCTTATTGCCTCCGTTCTGAGCAAGTTGCTATAACTCAATAAAATAAACGAAATGACCCCCACGAAATTCAGAGGGGTCATTTCGCGTAATTATTGTTATATCAGTTACTTCCACAGAACACAAGTGAGCAGAGCTTCGCAGCGGCAGCAGGGCGTGATGGAGGCTCTATTGTGCTCCACTGATGATGGCGTCCTTGAGGTCGGGCTGGGTGAATTTCGGAACGGCACGGTCGCTGCCGTCGGTGATGCCCATCCAATAGATCGTGGCCATATTGTGTGCCTTGGCCGTCTTTACGAAGAACTCTGCGAATTTGATGAATTTCGAATTGTTCTGGTCATACCTTATCTCTGAAGTGTCTGACACGCCCCATTCCCCGATGATCACAGGCGCACCCTTCGATGCAAGGTTCTCGTCCAGATTCTTGATGAAGGTCTTGACACTGCCTTCGTAGTCATCGTTTGCCTTGAATGACGGATAATAATGAACCTGCAGCATCAGATGGTCCGTTGCCGGGTCTTCAGGAAGCTTCATCCGTATGAGAGGGTCTTTCAGATGACTGTTCCAGTTGCCGTCGCCGCTGCAGGCTGCGTATGTATTCACAATGAGATTCCTCTTGTCGTTGTTGCCTCCGCTTTCCCTGACCGTTTTCACGAAATCCTGTGCGTATGAGTTGATGGCATTGTAGGCAGACGTGGCCATTCCCTCATCGTAATTCCCCGGCGTGCCGAAGGAGGCAAAGCACCAGGAGTCGGCGTCGTCAGTCATCTCGTTGTATCCTTCGAACATAAGGCGGTTGTCGTAGTCCTTGAACGTAGTGGCGATCTGCTTCCACAGGCCTGTGAAACGGTCTTTGCTGACTGCATAGTTCTCTTCGCTGGCGACCAGCCAGTGCGTATTTGCGGTGCCTGTATCGTGGTGGACGTTGATTATGCAGTACATATCTTCCGCGAGCACGTCATCCACGACCTGCTTGACCCTGGCCATCCAATCCTCGTCCACGGTATACCCCAACGGATTGACGGAAGGATACCAGACCGGCTGGTGTCCGGTGAAATCGAAATCCGTTCCCATATGCGGATACCAGGTCACCGGAACGCGGATGGTGCGGAAACCTGCCTCGCGCATCATATGGAAAAGTTCCCGGGTGGCAGGAACCTGGCCCCAGGCCTTCTCGTAATCTTCGATTCCGTGCGGTCCCCAGCACTCGATCCACATATTGGTGGTGTCTCCCGAGTTTGCGTCCAACGTGTTGCCGAGGTTCCAGCCTGCTCCCATCTCGGCAATGACCTTTCCGGCACTTATGAAATCCTTTGACAGAGGTACCGGCTGCGTCGGCTCCTTGTCTTTATCCTTGTCCTTGTCTTTTTGTTGGCCCTGATCCTGTTTTTGCGGCACGAAATCAGGTACTTTCTTCTCGCAGGCGGCAATGGCTGCTACGATGGCGATGATGGATAAAAATGTTATCAGTTTTTTCATATTGTTGCAAATATAGTAATAATCAGTGATTTACTCGCTTGTCAACACAAGCCCGTCGAAGGCGGGATGGACGTGGGGCGGGAGCATCTTTTCGAATTCCGCGTGGGACGGGAGCAGATGCGACATATGGGTTATGTAGGATTCGCGGGCACCGACCTTTTCGAAGAAGCGCAGACATTCCTCGAGAGAAGGATGTGCGTGGTGCGCGGTGATCTTGACGCAGCCGAGCGTGACGTATTCCACGCCGCGCAGTTTCTCGATCTCGCTGTCGTCAATCAGGTTGATGTCGGTGAGATAGGCTATGTTGCCGAAACGGTATCCGAGGACCGACTGCTTTTTCTGCTTGTGGTGCCATCCCTGGACAGGGATCACCGTTGCTGTGTCCGGCAGGGGATTGACCGGCGGAAGGTGGAGGTAGCCGACCCCGTGCTGCCATTGAAGCCTTTCGTCCTGCGTGTTGGAGTGCACTTCAAATGGCTGTGAGGAATCGATGACGTGCATATGCCATTCCGGCACGCCCTGGTATTTAGGCTCAGCGAAGACGTAGGAGTATTCGCGCTGCAGGGTCTCCAGTACATACTGCTCGCAGAAGATGTTCAACGGGTGCCCTTCTATCAGATTGAAGGAACGGGTGTCGTCGAGTCCTCCCGTGTGGTCCTTGTGATTGTGGGTGAGCAGTATTGCGTCGAGATGGGACACTCCGGCCCTCAACAGCTGGTAGCGGAAGTCGGGGCCGGCATCGACCAGGATGGTCAGCCCGCCGTATTCCACGAGTGCGGAGGCGCGGAGCCTTCTGTCCCGCGGGTCAGCCGACCTGCAGACCGGACACCCGCATCCTATGATAGGTATGCCCTGGGATGTACCAGTACCCAGGAATGTCAGTTTTGCTTTCATAATTCTCCTTCGTCAAGCATCTTGCGGTACACCGCAGCCGAATTTGCCGGCATCCCGTTGGCCGGATCAACCAGAAATGCCTTGAACGCACTGATGTCCGCAGACGGATTATCCTTGAAATACTTCAAAATCTTCTTTTTGGTTGCAGCATCGCCTGCGTGCGAGCGGCATACATCGCAGGTCCCGCAGTCCGCCGACTCTTCCTGCCCAAAATACTTCAGCAGGAAGCGTGAACGGCAAAGGTCGTCTTCCGATGCATATGCTATCATCGCTTCGCTTCGTCTGCGCGCATTCTCCTTCAGGAACTCATACTTGTCGAGCTGAAGGTTGACGTTTCCCGGCATAAGCCGGTTGTGATGCAGGAATACCACGCTGCTGCGGTCGCAAGGCACATAGCGGATGACGTGTTCGAGCGACAGCTTGTAAAGAAGCTGCCGCAGCATAGGCACGGTGGTGCCGCAGGCCGAGGCCAGCTTCTCTTCATTCACCGGTACCAGATATGAGAAAATGCCGGTGTATCCCCGCATCAGGCTCTCAAGCAGCGTCACCATCTCCGGCTCGGGAAGGTCGATGTCGTATAAAGCCTCCCGGTCTGCGGATATGCGCACCTGGGTTGATATCTCGACGTCCTCGGCATATGTGATATGGCCGGACTGCTGAAGATATTTCATCGCATAGTGCACCGATGCCTTGTTGAGCTTGTAATGTGCCGCAAATTCGTCGAGATTGAACTTGAGCTGCCGCCCCATTCCGTTCTCGTATGGTATCTGGTTGATTATGTGTATTTTGTGGTAAATGTCCTCGATATATTCCGGGTCAGGGAAGGATAGTTCGCCGACCTGACGCAGACGCTTGGCATCGTTGCTTTCCCACAGCAGGACAGCATACGACCTCTGCCCGTCGCGTCCGGCCCGTCCGGCTTCCTGGAAATAAGCCTCCGGACTGTCGGTAAGTTCCAGATGCACTACAAAGCGTACGTCCGGCTTGTCGATGCCCATACCGAAGGCGTTCGTGCAGACCATTACGCGGATGTCGCCCTTTCTCCAGGCTTCCTGTCTCTCGGCGCGCGCCTCCGTGCCGAGGCCGGCGTGGTAGAAGGACGCGGAAATGCCATTGCCTCTCAGCATCGCCGCCACCTCTTCACATTTGCGGCGGTGCCGCAGGTAAACGATGCCGGAACCCTTGACACCCTTGCAGACTTCAAGCAATTGCCCTGATTTGTCCGGCGTGCGGCGCACGATGTAGGACAGGTTCGGTCTTTCGAATCCGCTTTTGAGCATAAGCTTTTCGCGGAAGGCAAGTTTGTCCATGATGTCTTCTGCGACTTCCGGCGTTGCGGTTGCGGTGAGTGCGATGACGGGTGCGTCAACTATCTTCCTGATCTCCGCGATCTGCAGGTAATCGGGACGGAAATCGTAGCCCCACTGTGATATGCAGTGCGCTTCGTCTATGACAATATAGCTTATGTTCAGAACGTCGATATAGGATTGGAAGAGCTCTGTGCCAAGACGCTCGGGGGATACATAAAGGAACTTGAAGTCGCCGTATGCGGCGTTGTTCAGGGTAAGGTCCACTTCGCGCCTGCTCATACCTGCGTGCACCGCGAGAGCTTTTATACCGCGGCGCTCGAGGCCTTGTACCTGGTCTTTCATCAAGGCGATAAGGGGAGTGATGACAAGCGTCACACCGTCGCGCATCATCCCGGGTACCTGGAAGCATACGGACTTCCCGCCTCCTGTGGGGAGGATCGCAAGCACGTCGCGACCTTCCAATGCAGCGCCGATTATTTCCCGCTGCATCGGTCTGAAGTTGTCGTAGCCCCAGTATTGCTTCAGTATCTCCTCCGGTGTCACAGTATTATATCAACCAGTTTGTTTACGAGTCCGGGGTCATATGCGTGTTCGACCCTGATATAGTTTCCGGTGTATCCTTCCATCGTGCCTTTCCTGTTTGTCGATTCGAAGAGAACCCTTTCGGCAATGCCTTTGTTGGCCTCACGGAATTCCGCACTCAGCCGTGCGCACAGCTCTTCCAGGGCGGCAACGCGCTGTTTCTTTGTCTCTTCACTGACCTGGTCCGGCATCCGGTCGGCAGGGGTCCCCGGCCTTCTGGAGTACGGGAATACGTGTATGAATGCAGGCCTGACGCTTTCGATGAAAGCTTTGGTCTGAAGGAATCTTTCCTCGGTCTCGCCCGGAAGTCCCACCATTACGTCGATTCCGAAGAACACCTTCGGCTTGCCGGGGCCTTCCATAGCTTTCCTGATGTATTCGAGCTTTGCGGCGAAGAAAGCAGTGTCATAGTGCCTTCCCATCCTTTCGAGCTGTGAGTCGCAGCCTGTCTGCAGAGGAATATGGAAATGAGGCTGGAACTTGGTCCCCGAGGCAATCCAGTCTATCGTCTCTTCGGTAAGCAGATTCGGCTCTATGCTTGATATCCTGTATCTTTCGATGCCCTGAACCCCGTTCAGCGCCTTAAGCAGGTCAAGGAAACTTTCCCCCGTCGTGCGTCCGAAATCTCCTGTATTCACACCGGTCAGCACTATCTCCTTCACGCCGTCCGCCGCTATCGCTTCTGCCATCTTCACGCATTCGCAAATTGGTACGTTCCTGCTCCTGCCGCGTGCAAACGGCACAGTGCAGTATTTGCAGAAGTTGTTGCAGCCGTCCTGAACCTTCAGGAACGACCTGGTCCTCTCTCCGGTTGAATACGCCGCGAAGACCCCGTCGGCAAATTGTCCGGAGCAGTCATCCCTGGCTACCCGTGTCCACCCTCGGACACGTAAGAGGGAGAGGGTCTCGGAGACGACGATCTGTTTTTCGTAGCAGCCGAAGACCCTGGTGACTCCTTCGATCTTCTCGATTTCTTTCCTTCGGAGTTCTGCCGAGCAGCCTGTGACGATGATGATGGCGTCGGGATTTATGCGATGGACCTTGCGGATGAGGTTGCGGGACTTGGCATCTGAGGTTGCGGTGACTGAACAGGTGTTGATCAGGTAGATGCCGGCTTTGGCGCTCCAGGGAACGACCTGGAGGCCTGCAGCTTTGAATCCGCGCTCGTATGTCGAAGTCTCGGCGTAGTTGAGCTTGCAGCCGAGGGTCAGGAATGCGACAGTCATCCGCTATTCTTCAATTATGACGCCTGATGAGGCCGCGCAGCCGTTCACGGGCGGATTGTTTTTTATGACTTTGACCTTGAGCTTGCGCATTTCCGGGAATTCGGATTTAAGGGCCGAGACGATGCGTCCGGCGACGTGTTCCAGAAGGTTTGATGCTTGCTGCATCTCGCGGGCGATGACGTCATAGACGTCGCTGTAGTTGATGGTGTCGGCGATGTCGTCGGTCCTCATTGCCTTGGAGAAATCGTATGAGCAGCTGAAGTCGACAATGAATTCGTTGCCGTTGATCCGCTCCTCCGGCAATACGCCGTGATAGGCGTGGAACTTCATTCCGCTGAGTTCTATTGTGCCTTTCATATCAAGCGAGTATTATGAAAACGCAGGGGCGCTTGCCTATGGTGACCGGCTGCTTGCGCCATTGTGCTATGGATTTTGTCTTTATGAACTGGGTTGGCAGGGTAATGTCGGCAGCCAGGCAGAGACGTGTGTCAGGGTTGAGAGTGGCGAGCATCTCGGCAAACATCGAATCATTGCGGTATGGTGTCTCGATGAAGATTTCGCTCTGGCCGAGAGCGCGTGACTGTTTCTCGATATCCTTCAAGGCACTGCGGAGCTGGTCTGTCTTTGCCGGCAGATAGCCGCGGAAGGCGAACCCCTGGCCGTTGAGCCCGGAAGCCATCAGGGCCAGCATAAGGGAGGATGGACCGACCATAGGGACGACCTCGATCCCGTGACGGTGGCAGAGGCTGACGAGTGCGGAGCCGGGATCGGCGACAGCCGGAAGGCCGGCTTCGCTGATGAGTCCGACGTCTCCGCGGTCGAAGAGCGGCAGGAGTGCTTCCACT
The DNA here is from genome assembly GCA_024401695.1 of Bacteroidales bacterium. Lineage (GTDB taxonomy): Bacteria > Bacteroidota > Bacteroidia > Bacteroidales > UBA932 > Cryptobacteroides. The sequence continues at coordinate 16,340 of JAKSKN010000013.1, read as the reverse complement.
TCTGCGGGCGTCGTATGCTCATTCAGGACGAAGAATTCGAGTTCGTCGATATGGCCCTTCAGACCAGCCTTCGACAGGTATCTGCGTACTGTGCGCACTTCTTCCGCCACATAGACCTTGATCTGCGGCAATATGGCCAGGACGCTGGCCGGTATGACCTCCGACGGGTCGTTATCGCCCAACGGAGAGGGAATCAGGTATAGCTTGCTGCTCATTTTCGATTCTGATGATTACGTTGTCCTGAGGCGTGAGTTCCTCTTGCGGCTGCTTGCGCTGCGGAACGAACAAAGTCTTGAAGAATTCGCCTGCAGTGTTGAATTCCTTCTGGTAGCTGACACCGATACCGTTCCTCTGCAACTGGTCGAGGAAGTTGGTGTAGTCGTCGGCAGAGTGGGAGAATGCGTTCAGGCGGAAGCGGCCTGCCTTGTCGAGCTTGAGTTCGACATCAATGTCGCCCACGATATCTCCGTTGGAGTACGAGGTTCCGTTTTTGTCCTTGCGGTTGCCTACGGATCCGTTGACGACGACCCTGTTGTTGAAAAGCTGGGTGGAAACTGCCACATCGAACATATTGGTGCCTGCGTCGGTCTGCTGATAGCCGACACCGATGTCAACGGGAATGTTGAGTTTTGCAAGTACGTTGTTGATCTGGCTCGACATTATCTCGCTCACGTTGGAGTACAGCATATTGTAGCCGTTCACGATTCCTGCCTGGTCCGGGATGAAGGTGCCCATAAGCAGGAGCGCCGCGAACTGCTTCTGGACTTTGTCTTCCGTGTTGAGGGCGCCGTCTATGCGTGACTTGACCTGTGGGCTGAGGTCAGGGACATCAACCGAGAAGGTTATCTTTGGTGACTTGAGGTTGTTGGATATGTTCAGTCCGCAATTGACCAGACGTCGGGTGTTGCCAATGTCTTCGCCGGAAACCAAAGTGTTGAGCGAGGTCTTTACAGGGTGGACGGCATCTATGTTGATCTCGCTTTCCATCAAGTTGCCCCCAAGCCTCAGATAACTGCCCTCGTTGATGTTGAAGTCTTTCTCCAGGAGGCCCGGAAGAACGAAATGATAGTTTCCCGAATTGATGATATAGTCGCCGTTGAGGTTGAAAATGTCCTTTTTCGGCCGTATCTCGAGGCCTATCGTGCCGGCGCCGTTGACGGACATAATATGTCCTGCGCTCTTGTCAATCTCCAGGAATGCCTTCAGACCGTCCGTGATGCGCAGCCGTCCTCTTGCGATGAAATCGCTGGTGGCCTTGTGCTCCTTGCTTTCCTGATATTCGAGAAGCATCTGCTCATAAGGGTCCAGTACGATTTCGTGTTCGGTGAATGTGAGGAGATTGCTGACATTGCTGTTGAGGCCTCCTGAAAGGGGGACGTGAATGTCGCCGTTGCCGGACGTCGCTACGTCTGCATCGACGATGATGTTGCTGACCGGACCGCTGAGGCCGATGCTTCCGTTGGCCCTGAGGTTGCCGTAGAATCCGTTGTTGCCCTCTTCCGGAACGGAAATCATTTCAAGGTTGTTGATCTGGAGGGCCGCATCCAGGGAGATGTCCTTGAAGTTCTTGTGACGGAGAGAGCCGTTGAGTGAGGCGCTGCCGCCGCTCCTGTCACGGACGGACATCCCATTCAGGAATATGCCGTCCTCATTGATGTCGATCGGGCCGTCGAGGAGGTAGGTGACATTTGTCACACCTACCTGTATCAATGCGTCGTTCAGATGGACGCCGCGGCCTGAGAGATGAAGGTCATCAGGTTTGCCATAGATTCTTACCCCACCTTTTATGCTGCCTCCCATCGATGTGAATATCTGACTGAGGAAAGGTGTGGCTGCCTCGAGTGGGAAATCGTCGAAGGCCGCTCTGGCTGCAATGCTCTTGTCCTTGGCGTTAATTGTGCCGTCAGCCCTGAGAGTGCTGCGCCCTTGAAGGTCGTTGAGGATACGGCATTCGATTTCGTCGCTGCCGTCTTTCCAGGAGCTGGTGATTTTCAGGTTTCCGATTTCGCTGTCGCCGAATGCAAGGTCGTCGGCATTGAGATTGACGAAAAGGCCAAGCTGGCTCTTCGTAGGGGAGTTGATGACGATACGGCCGTCAGCGACGCCGTCGAGTCTGTATTTGTTGGGCAGGAACTGGCTCAGGCCGGAAAGGTCAAGCGCATTCAGCGCCAATGAAAGAGAGCCTTTGTTGACGGAGGACAGGCTGCCGTCAAGGAATATTTCCTGAAGTCCGTTGTGGATGGACAGGCTGTCGATGCTGATGTCTTTCCCTCGCATCATTATTTCCGATGCGCCGAATTCCCATAGATCCTTGCCGGCGCGGAGGTGCGAATTGACCGGGCGGGCCTTGATGACAAGGCTGTCGGCTTCGTCGCGGAGTATTTCGCCGTCCAGGAATATCTCGCCCTTGCTGTTGCTGCCGTTGAAGTTGTCGAACTGGAATGTGGCGTCGACATTGTTGCTGTCGGCATATGCCGCGAATGCCGGCTCTGTGACTTCCATCCCTCCGAGGATGAACTGGGAGCTGGTGAGAAAGGCGTTGAGGCTGTTGTCGAGGTTGTCGATATCGATGGCAAGCTTGCGGGCGAAGGTCGTCCCCATCGCGATACGGTCGGACTGGATGCCTGCCTGGAGGACGCCGTTGTTGATTGACAGGTTCACATTGGTGCTGTCGGCAATGTACAGTTTAGGCATCAGGTAGGTCAGCAGGGTGCGTGAGTCGTGTATGTTGACATCCATCTCGTAGTGATTCTCCTGCGGCTCTCCTGCAGCAATGCCTTGAATGGCGGGGAGATGGGTCCGCAGGGTAAGGTCCTGGATCTCATCAAGGAGATCCTTGACTGTGCCGCTGCCCTCATAGGTGGCATCGGCAAATGGAGAGTTCAGACGGAAATGCTGCATCCCGTCGCGGGCGTGAGCGCGCACGTTGACGTTCCCGATGTCGTGAATTCCGTTGTCACTGACTATCTTGATGCTGTCGATGAAGGCATCGCCCAGCGTGAACAGGCTGTCCTTGACGAAATTGGCATATACGTTGGCCGAGAGGCTGGATATTTCGCCGCGCTTGTCGAAGTTGAGTGCGTGGAAATCGATGTTGTCGATGTTGCAGGCCAGCCGGTAGCGCCTGCATCCGTCAAAAGGTTTGAGATCAATCAGCCCTATCAGGTTGGTTTTCAGTGCCGGATCTGCGCTGTTCACCTTAAGGCTGACGGTGTTGTCGGTCATATCCCCCTGGATGGCGATGTCGTGAAGCTCGTATCCTATCGCCTCGAGGCTGTGGATCTGCAGGGAATCGAGCTTGATATCGTTGTTTTCGTTGACAATGATGCTGAAAGCCCCTTCTGCGGCCAGGAGGTTGAGCTTGTCGGTCTTTGCGATGAGACCGGAGTTGAGGTCGCCGGAAACTATGTGGCAATCCACAATGATAGGCTTGCCTTCGGTGATTGTGTTGCGGACGATTCCGTCGTATTTCAGCGTGCCGAGTTCTCCGTTGTGGATTGTGGCGGCCACACCAAGTCTGTTTATGTTCCCCCTGCAGCTGGCGTCTGCAGTGAGCGTCAGGCCTGGAACAAGTTTCGAGAGGTCGACGGATTTGCCGTTCCGCCTTGCCCATTCGGTGAGGAAGAGGGAAAGCTGGCGGGAGTCGGCCTTCAAGCCGGTGACCGTGCCTTCCAGGAACATGTCATCGACATTCGGGACGACGTTGCTGACGCGGCAGTTGGCGGTGGTTGAAATGCCTGAGTGAAGTTCGGTGAATTTGATCCCGGTGGCAAGAATGTCGTTTGTCGTGCCGTGAACGTGGCCTTCATAAATGTCTGCGACAAGATCGTTGTCCCTGAGCGCGTTTCCTGAGTACCAGTTGATACTGGCCATCGCGACCTTGCTGCGTGCGAATTCTCCGTCCATCACGACTTTGTTGACGTAATCGCTGAAGTCGAGGATGTTGCGGAAACTCATCGAAAAGGACTTGAGACGGATGTCGGAGCAGTCATCCACAATGTGCGCGTCTGTGATGAGGGCCTTGCCGAGTCCGACTTCCGTGCGGCCGGTGACTTCGGTGAGGCGGTAGCCTGATTTCTCTACGGCATCAAGGTGGTCCAGGACGCCATACATCTTGCCGCCGGCCATTTTCAGGCTGTGGGCGCGTGCATTGGCGCTGAGGTCCATATCTTCAAAGTTGATCCCCCAGCCCTTGTAGATGCTCTCTTCGCTGCTGAAGTTCACGAAACGGAATCGGAAATCGCTTATATTCACGCGACGGATGTCGAAGAGGTTGGGGCCCGGCTGTGCGACATAATCGGAATCAATAGGCTGTGATGGGAACAGGGCCTCGAAATTGGTGGAACGGCCGCTGTCTTCGACGGGTTCGGAAACGAGGTAGAATCCGCCGTTCTCTACGTTGAGGCGGCCGATGTGCACGCCTTCTTTTCTGAAGAGCCCTTTCAAGGTCAGCGTTGCGGATATCGTTTTTGCGAAAAGGATGGTGTCAACGGGGGTGTATCCTGTGCTGAACTTATCCTTCCTGTACGGCGTGGGGTCGATGATTGCGAGGTCCTTCAGGACGATGGCGCCGTATGTGGTGATGCGGATGGAGGACAGGGAGACGTCGGCGCTTTCAAATATGGACTCGACCTTGCTCTCGACGGTCCGGGCGAGCCTGCGCTGGACGGCATCGCTTCGGAGGGCGATGGCACCGGCACAAAGTATGAGCAGAATGCCGCCCATTACTCTCGATGTGATATGTATTCCCTTGCCGTTCATCCTTAATCTACAAAAATAGTAAATATTTACTTAAATATTTAGTACTTTTGCAGCAGCAGATATGAGCTGAAAAAATATGAACGATATCATCTTGGGGATTGAGTCGTCCTGCGACGACACTTCAGCCGCTGTCATCAAGGATGGTGTGCTTTTGTCGAATGTGATTGCGAGTCAGGATGTGCATCGTGCGTTCGGCGGCGTTGTGCCGGAACTGGCATCCAGAGCGCACGAATTGAATATCGTGCCTGTAGTGAGCGAGGCTCTGTCCCGCGCCGGCGTGGCAGCATCGGACCTTACCGCAATTGCCTTCACACGCGGCCCCGGTCTGCTTGGCTCACTTCTGGTGGGCACTTCGTTTGCGAAGGCGATGGGTCTGGCTCTTGACATTCCTGTCGTGATGGTGAATCACCTGCAGGGACATATCCTTGCAAATTTCATACGCCAGCCGGACAAGCCTGTAAGGGAACCTTCCTTCCCGTATCTCTGCCTTCTGGTAAGCGGCGGCAATTCCCAGATCGTGAGGGTCGATGACCCGCTTCATTTCGAGATTCTCGGACAGACCATCGATGACGCTGTAGGGGAGGCTTTTGACAAGTGCTCCAAAATGATGGGACTCGGTTATCCCGGAGGTCCGGTCATCGACAAGCTTGCAGCACAGGGCGATCCTTCAAGATTCAATTTCGCAAAACCTCACATTCCAGGGCTTGATTACAGCTTCAGTGGCATTAAAACCTCATTGCTGTACTTTGTGCGCGATGAAATGGCCAAGAATCCGATGTTTATGGAGGAGAACAAGGCAGATATCTGCGCTTCTTTCCAGAAAGCATTGATAGACATTCTGTTGGATAAGCTTGTCAAAGCCGCAAAGCTCACAGGGATAAAGGAAATCACAATCGGTGGCGGTGTGTCTGCGAATTCCGGGCTCAGGAACCGGATAGAGAGCGAAGGAAAGAAACGCGGATGGAACACTTATCTGCCCGAGTTCAAGTTTACGACCGATAATGCTGCAATGATTGCAATAGCCGGGTATTTCCATTATCAGGCCGGCGAGAGAGCGCCTCTGAACATTGCTCCAGTGTCGCGTATGGCCGATTTTTAGTGTTTGTAACATTGTTGTTACGGCACCTTGGAACATTTTTGTTATGAAAACTTTTGAGATTGTTTGCCCTTTAAATAGGGAGCCACGTCTTAAAGAGATCGAGGCTCGCGCCGGCGGGTTGAAATGGGTGTTGAAAAAGCGCTCCATCGATGCCAGGAAAGAGCCGGTCTGGCGTTATCAGTATGAAGCCTACGAACCATCTGACGATTATCGTCCGTTCGCTCTCCCTGAATATAAAGACGTATCGTCAGCAGATCCTGTCATTGTAGTCGGTGCGGGGCCTGCCGGGATGTTTGCCGCGCTGCAGCTGCTTGTCCTCGGCCTCAGGCCCATAGTGCTGGAGAGGGGCAGGAATGTGCACGACCGCAAATTCGATATGGCGAAGCTTTCCCGTGAGGGAGTCGTGGACCCTGATTCAAATTATTGTTATGGGGAAGGCGGAGCGGGGGCATTTTCCGATGGAAAGCTCTATACCCGTTCTACCAAGAGGGGTGATGTGCGCGAAGTGCTCTACAGGCTTGTGGAGTTCGGTGCTTCTCCGGATATTCTCGTTGACGCGCATCCTCATATCGGTACGGACAAGCTTCCTCTTGTAGTGGAGAATATCCGCAAATGTGTTATAGAGCATGGGGGTGAATACCATTTCGGTGCGCGTGTGGTCAGCTTGTCGGGTTCTGCCGATGACGGGCGCCCAAGTGTGACCCTGGCGGACGGGCGGGTGTTTACGGGTGTCGGTGTAATACTTGCGACGGGACATTCTGCCAGAGACATATATGAGATGTTGTCAGATGCAGGAGGCGCGCTTGAGGCGAAAGGCTTTGCAATGGGTGTGCGCGTTGAGCATCCTCAGGAGAAGATAAACTGGAGTCAGTATCACGGCCAGTGGAAACCCGGTGTCCCTGCGGCGGAATATTCCTTTGTCGAGCAGGTTGACGGGAGGGGTGTGTTCTCCTTCTGCATGTGCCCGGGCGGTGTCCTGGTGCCTTCCTCTACCGAACCTTGCACGGTCGTGCTGAACGGAATGTCGAATGCGGCACGCAGTGGCAAATTTGCGAATGCGGGTGTCGTGGTGCAGATTGAACCGGAGGATGTCCCTGGGGATTCACCTTTCAGGCTTATGGATTTCCAGCATTCCGTGGAGAAGAAGATGTATGATTACGTGAGGGGCGCTGTCATCGGCGGCGGCTCTGCTTCCGGCAGGAAGAAGGGGAGCGGCGATGCTCCGGCACTTTCACCGGACTGCAATCCTGACAACCTGATGGTCGCTCCTGCACAGAGGATGGAGGATTTCTGCCTCGGGAAGCTTTCAAAGACAATACCCGAGACTTCATACCATCCAGGCGCGGTGAGTGCTCCTCTTCACGAGATCCTGCCTCCTATGGTCGCGACGCGGCTTCAGAAGGCATTCCCTCGCGTGAAGATGAAGAACTATTATACCAATGCCGCACTGCTTCTCGGCGTTGAATCCCGGACTTCGTCACCGATACGCATTCCTCGGGATCCGGAAAGCCTGCAATATGTTTCAATCCCGGGCGTCTATCCTTGCGGGGAAGGGGCCGGTTATTCAGGAGGCATAGTTTCCTCGGCTCTTGACGGTATGAATGTTGCCAAGGCCGTAAAATAGGAATAACGGTTGCAAAAAGGCTAAAAAATGCGCCTCCTCCCTTAAAAATTCGGGGAGGAGGCGCATTTTGGGCTTGAAACGCAACAGTTATTCAAGGCCGTTGGATGGAGAAGACTAATCTATCACCTCCATCTTCATTGAAATATCCTTTTTAGGACGGTCATTTGAGTCCGTGGAGACCTCCTGGATCTTTCCGACTATCTCAAGACCTTCCTCCACTTCGCCGAAGACGGTGTACTGGCCGTCGAGGAACGGGGTGCCGCCGATGGTGCTGTAGGCCTTCTTTGCCTCTTCAGGGAGCCTGCCGAGCTTTTTGGAGATGACGATGGCATTTGCTTCTGCTTCAAGCTGGTCCTGGAGATTGCTGAGGCCGGCCTGGTCGCGGTTCTTCCGGAGGGTGATTATCTCGTCCCTGTGCTGGAGGGCGAGGGAGTTGAAGGTGCTCTGGAGCGCCTGCATCTGCGACTGGCGCTCGAGCTGGCCGATTTCAGATTCCTTGTAGGTCTTGCCCCAGACTATATAGAACTGGCAACCGCTGCTGCGGCGCTCGGGATTGACCTGATCGCCCTGGCGGGCGGCCGAAAGGGCTCCTCTCTTGTGGAAGAGAGCCGGATTGAATTCGGCAGGGATTGTGTAGCCGGCGTCGCCGCAGCCGAGCTGCTTGCCTGCCGGAGCGCCCTTGCTGTCAGGGTCTCCTCCCTGGATCATGAAATCCTTGATGACACGGTGGAAGAGGGTGCCGTCATAGAATCCCTCGCGTGCGAGTTTGAGTATGTTGTCGCGATGGGCCGGAGTTTCGTCGTAAAGGCGAACCACGATGTCGCCCATTGAGGTGATGATTTTTATTCTTGCCATTATTGTATGGTTTGTTATGATCTACAATTCGGAAAGCAGGGCATCGACCGCTTCGCGGGTGGTCGCCCAGCTGGTGCAGAAGCGCACTGCGGTATGTTCCCCGTCGATTTTCGTCCAGTCCTCGAAGCCGAACAGTTCGTGCAGGCGTGCAACGTCGTCATTCTTGAGAATCGGGAACTGCTGGTTTGACGGGCAGTCAACCAGGAAGCTGTATCCCTTTTCCTTGAGGGAGGACTTCAGCAGCTGCGCAAGCTCCACTGCGTGTTTCGCGGCGCGGAAGTATAGCCCGTCGCGGAAAAGCTCGGCAAACTGGATGCCGAGGAGACGGCCTTTGGCCAGCATTCCTCCATTCTGCTTGATGCTATAGCGGAAGTCTTTGGACAGCAAAGAGTTGCGGAATACTATGCACTCGCCGAAGAGCGCGCCCTGCTTTGTGCCGCCGATGTAGAACACGTCGGCGAGGGAGGCGATGTCGGGAAGGGTCAGGTCGCAGCCCGGCGAGGCAAGGCCGTAGCCGAGCCGGGCTCCGTCCACGAACAGCGGGATGCCTGCTACGCGGCAGACCTTCGAGATTGCACGCATCTCCTCTTTCGAGTAAATGGTACCAAGTTCAGTCGGAAAAGAGATATACACCATCGCAGGTTGCACGGTGTGCTCGGCGCAAGGATCGGAGTAATGGGCATCGAGAACTTCGCGTATCTGAGCGGCGCTGATCTTGCCATCTGTGTTCGGAATTGCGAGGACCTTGTGGCCCGTATGCTCCACGGCTCCTGTTTCGTGAACGTTGATGTGTCCTGTATCGGCGCAGATGACACCCTGGTAAGGTTTGAGCAGAGAAGCAATGACTGTCGCATTGGTCTGGGTACCGCCGACGAGGAAATGGACGTCGGCTTCCGGGGCCTCACAGGCCTCTCTTATGATATCGCGGGCCTCATCGCAGTAAATGTCCTTACCATATCCCGGAGTCTGTTCGAAGTTGGTTTTCTGAAATGCTTCGAGAATCTCGGGGAGACACCCTTCAAGATAATCGCTGTCAAAACTTATCATTGTGATGAATATGTGTTATGTTTTCATGCAGGAATGCAAAAATACATACAAAACTTTAAGAAAGAGAAAATTCTGCCCTTCTTTTTTTTGTATTCCATTGCCTTCTGACGGATTCTTTCCAGCTTGCGTATATGAAACAATATTATCATTGCGCCTCGAAGGGGCTGGAGGATGAAATCCTCTTTAGAACTGAAGAAGAATTTATTGCCGGGATGAATAGAATCGGGCTCTGCTATTTACTGTCGCTAAAAAGCCACCCGGTGATTATCCTTGCTTTTTGCCTTATGGACAATCACGTTCATTTCATCTTATATGGAACGTACGAAGATTGCATCAGATTTATGGATGATTATAAGAAACTGACAGGACTCTGGCTCGCTTTTCATCGAGATAAAAAAGGGACTCTCAAAGATTGGAAGCACGAAGCCTGGCTGATTCCCAATGCAGAAATGCTGAAAGAGAAGATGGCATATGTCCACAGGAATCCGATCGTCGCCAACATAAATCTTGTCCCAAACGGATACAGATGGAGCTCTGCATCGTTATATTTTACAGATAAAACAATGTTCTCTAAAATACTCCTCCCTGTCAATGGCCTGTCACAACGTGAAAGGCGCTCTTTGTTCAATACAAAGATTGAATTTCCAGATGATTGGAGATACTTGCCAGGGGGAGAAATCTGGTCTGGATGTTACACCGAATTCAAAAGAATAGAAGCAGTATTCAAGACTGCGTGGAACTATCAATATGAAATGAATAAGAGAGTAGAGGAAAAAGTCAACTCTGAAATCATGGCTGAAAGAGTGTCTCTTCCTGATGGTGATGTCCTAAAAATGGCTTCAGAGATATCCGCAAGGATGTTCGGTGAATATGATATTGATTTGTTGACTGTTAAACAAAGGATAAAGCTTTGTATGGCACTCAGGAAAGAGGTCGGTGGAAATATTGGCCAATTATCAAGGATTGTCCATATCCAGCCCAAAGAATTGAGAGAAATAATTGGCTGAACTGGCATTATGCCCGGGTGAAACCGAATGGGGCGAAACTCATGGCAGCCAGGCGAAGATGCGCTTTTGCAAATGGAATTCCGATGATTGTAATGGCACAAAGCAAGGCAAATACGAAATGCAGTATTGCAATTTCCCACCAGCCAAATATAATCCACAGAACGCCGAAAATGATGGAAAAAACACCTGGATTGGGTTTTAACTTAACTGATTTTCCGAAAGGGTTCAAGGCCAGTGCTCCCAGTTTCATCAGTTGCAGCCCAAAAGGAATGCCGATAATTGTTACGCACATAATCAATCCTGCGATGAAGTACATTATCGCAACTATGAATCCACCTAGTAGAATCCAAAGAATATTACCAATCAAACTCATATTCAATGCCGTTTCTCTATATTGAACGAATTTGCCATTAAAATGTTGCAGGACGTGTGTCATTTTGCTCTAAAAATGTTACTCCTCCCTTAAATTTTGGAACAGGAGTCACATTTTTGGCAAATTTTGCACCAGGTGTCATAGTTATTCTGACAGCGCTGCGGAGCGGCCGGCGAGGGCACCGGTCGAAAATGCAAGCTGGAGGTTGTAGCCTCCGGTGTCGGCGTCGATGTCAAGTACTTCGCCGCAGAAATACAGCCCGTGGTGGATGCGTGATTCCATAGTCTTTGCAACGACTTCGTCCTGCGAGATGCCGCCGGCAGTTATGACGGCACGTTCGTAGCCGACGTGTCCGGCCAGTTCAAAACGCCAGTCCTTCAGCGCTTTTGCCATTGTCGGGAGGTTGATCCAGACTTTTGTATCTGTGCGGCTGCGGCGTTCGAGGGTGATGATTTCAGGGTGCATCGCCATGAATCCCGGGATCAGGTCCCAAGGCATAAGTTTGCCGAGGAGGATGCGGCAGCGCTCTTTCTCGCGCACATTGCGTGAACGCGGGTCCTTGTCTATTTCGGTCCACAGGGATTTGACTCTTTCTGTCACTTCCGTAAGGCTGACACCTGGCTTGAGGTCCAGGGAAAGCGTGGCTTTCGAACCGTTGACCATTGCCTTGACTGCCTTGCGGCTGAGCTGGAACCCTATCGGCCCTTCTATGCCGCCATCGGTGAAGTCAATGTCACCGAATTCGCTCTGCGCTTCATTGCCATCAATGAAAAGGGTCGCCTGTATGTTCTTGAGCTGGATTCCGCACAGGCTCTGTCCCAGTTCGGAAAGGGGAGTCTCGCGGTTTATGAAAGTGCTCTTTTTCCGTGATTTCTGCTCCGGATCATCAGAATCGGATTTGTAAGCTTTCGGCACCAGAGCCGTGAGGGCGGGGAATGTCTGTGAGATCCTGTGACCGGCGTCAGCGGCCCATCTGAGACCGTCTCCGGTGCTTCCGGTTGCAGGGTAGCTTAGACCACCGGTGGCTATTATCAGTTTCGAACAGATCCAGGCTGTGCCGTCGGCCATTGTGAGTTTGAAGCCATCTCCGAATTCAATGCCCGCGACTTCCGCTTCACACTCTATCTTGACTCCGACGGAATGGCAGGCCGAAACGAGCGTGTCGACGACATCGGAAGAATGGTAGGATGCGGGGAAAGCCCTGTCTCCACGCTCCACCACGGTCTTCATCCCGAACCCTTCGAAGAAATCAACGACGCCCTGCGAATCAAGACTGTAAAAAGCTGACTTGACAAAATTGGATTTCGATTGCACGTGGCCGGAAAAAACGTTCCAGTTCTTTACGTTAGTAAAATTGCATCTGCCCTTGCCGGTGATCATTATCTTGCGACCGGGGCGCGGCATCTTTTCAAGAACAACAACCTGAAGTGCAAGCCCGGCATCCGCTGCAGCACGTCCTGCGCTGTAGGCGGCCATGAGCCCGGAAGCACCTCCTCCGACTACGATTATATCAGCCTTCATAAAAATTATTCTATCTCCTTGAACCAGACTTCCATTTCGCCCTTGCCCCTATGGTTCCAGGCATAGTAAGGAATGAGCGTAAGGTCGCCATCCTTGATGACGTTGATGCCGTAAAGCAGGTCGGGGCGTATCTCAACCTCAAGGTCGTCGTCGATTGACAGGCAGGCCTCGCGTACATCGCCTTCATTGTCGGCGAACTCGGCGCAATAGACAAGCGGTCCGCGCTGCACGCAAAGGCGTCCGCGGTCGGCCTCGACATTCTCGTCTGCACGTATGAAACGGGCTTCCATATCCATTTCGAGAGAGATGACATCGCCCTCCTTCCATTTGCGCTCGATGCTGAAATAGCCGTTTTCGAGCTCGGACGCGACTTCTTCGCCGTTGACCAGAACGTGATATCGGGTGTCAACCATATCGGCAAAGGTATAGAGGTCGCCAGGAATGACTTCTCCGCGAAGCCAGCCGGGGATGCGGAGCTTGAGGGTGAAGACTCCGGCCTTGTTCTTGAGGATGTCGATCTGTACATTTCCTGACCAAGGGTAGGCTGTGGTTTGCTTCAAGGACACCTCGCGGCCTTCAAGCTTGTGCGTCATCGTGTTGGATGCGTAGAGGTTCACGTACAGGTCCTTCCCTTCGGCGGCATAGATGTAGCCCGGAACGGAAGGGATGAAACGGCAGATGTTGGACGGACAGCAGGCGCAGCCGAACCAAGGCTGGCGCTGGTGGCTGCCGTCGGATTCGAGCGGGTTAGGGTAGAAAAACGCACCGCCGTCGAGCGAGATGCCTGACAGGAGCGCATTGTAGAGAGAACGCTCGAGAACGTCATAGTATTTGGAATCTCCGTGGAGGAGGAACATCCTGTAGTTGGTATAGACGTTGCCTATGGATGCGCAGGTCTCGCAGTAAGCGGAGTTGTTAGGCAGCTCGTAGTTGCCGAGGAAGCCTTCGTTGTGGTGGCTGGATCCGACGCCTCCGGTGATGTAGGTCTTCTTGCCCGTCATATTCTCCCATATCCTGTCGATGGCATCGATGTAGGACTGGTCGCCGGTGAGGGCGGCTACATCGGCCATGCCGGAATACATATATTCAGCGCGGACGGAGTGTCCGACGGCTTCGTCCTGCTCTGTGACAGGCAGGTGTGACTGGCTGTATGGGTCGCGCCGCGAAGTCTTCCCACGGTAGTCCAGGAAGAATTTCGCCTGGTCGAGATATTTCCTGTCACCGGTGACGAGATAGAGCTTTGCGAGTCCCATCTCGGCAATCTGGTGTCCCGGAACCAGACATTGCTGGCCTTCTTTGTCACCGATTTCGCGGCAGACGCAGTCGGCGTATCTGATGGCGATGTCGAGGAAGTTGCGTTTGCCTGTGGCTAGATAATGGGCGACGGCGCCCTCAAGCATATGTCCGAGGTTGTAGAACTCGTGGCTGCCGCCTTCGACTTCGGACCAGCGCTCCATTCCGGACCAGGGGTGAGGATGAGCGGGATTCTGGGTGCGGGCAGTGTAGAGATAACCGTCCGGTTCCTGAGCTGCGGCGACGATGACAAGGACGCTGTCGATGTATGCCTCCATCTCAGGGTCCGGATAAGTCTGCAGAAGGTAGCTGGCACCCTCGATGGTCTTGTAGACATCGGTGTCGTCGAACGGGAATGCCGTTGGCCTGTTGGTGTCGGAAGGGTGTGCGGCGCGTTCGAAATTGGTGTAGCGCTCAGTTTCCTCGCACTTGCTGAACGCAAGCGGAATCGTGACTTCCCGGCTGGCCTGCAGGCGCTGTCCCCAGAAGGAGTCGGTGTCGACTTTTACATCGGTGAAAGGAACCTGGCCGATGGGATAGCCGTTTGAAATGGTCTTGTCCTGGCTGCAGGACGCAAGCGCCAGAACGGCGCAGAGGAGTGTCATCAGTTTTTTCATATGGATACAAAAAAAGGGAAAGCTTAGCACATCGCACCGCTACGACCTCATACCCTTGCTGCCTTCCGACCCTGGGGGAGTTTTGAGGGAGCTGGTCGTGTACGACTTTCCCGGCGCAAAGTTATAAATTTTTCAGATACTATCGAAAATTAAAGGAAGAATGTCGTCAACCTTTTCAAATTTCCATATTCTTGACGAGCCTATCATTATCACGGACATAGGTTTCCCCGCCTTTGTCTGGTATTGTGCCATCACCTGCCTGCACGCACCGCAGGGTGTGCAGGGCTCTATGCCAAGCCGTCCGTACACTCCGCCGGCAATGGCGATGCTGCGTGCGTCCTTGTCGGGGTAACGGGCGCCTGCGGCAAACAATGCCGTGCGTTCGGCGCAGAGACCTGACGGGAAGGCGGCATTCTCCTGATTGGAACCGCGCACGATCTGTCCGTTGGACATCCTGACGGCGGCACCTACGTGAAAATGTGAATATGGGGCGTATGCGCAGTTCATCGCCGCGATGGCTTCATTGGCGAGCTCACGGTCTTCGGGAATCATCTCGTCGACTGTCCTGAACTCCTGATAGGTGATATTGATTTGCTTTTCGGTCATTTCGTTGTGGTTAGTCATTCTTAAAAAATAACTTGGTAATCTTTATGGTTCTTGTTTTGTCTTTTGAACATGTCATTCAGTCACGTAGCACGGCTACGCTCCTTCATTCCATATCCAAAATACATAAACAATCCCTCATAAATCTTTACCAACTTATTTTTTCATCATTCCTTAATGTTCTTCAAATATAGCAATTATTTAGTACTTTTGCACGTTATGAAAGTATGTGTCGGACTGTCAGGCGGAGTTGACTCATCCGTTGCGGCACTGTTGCTGAAGCAGCAGGGCTATGACGTGTTTGCAATGTATATGCAGAACTGGCACGATATCGAAGGCACGCTTCACGGCGATTGCGAATGGGAGGAGGAGAAGTTCGTGGCGGAGATGGTGGCGCGGAAGATAGGTATCCCGTTCTATTTCGTTGACCTTTCAAAGCAGTATATGGCCCGTGTGGCGGATTATATGTTTGACGAATACGCCCGGGGGCGCACTCCGAACCCCGACGTTCTGTGCAACCGTGAGATCAAGTTCGACGCTTTCCTTCAGGCGGCGGAGAAACTTGGTGCTGATTATGTCGCTACGGGGCATTACTGCCGCAAGGAGGAATTGCCTGACGGTACATTCCGTCTCCTTGCAGGTGCCGACGGCAACAAGGACCAGAGCTACTTCCTCTGCCAGCTTTCGCAGGAGCAGCTTGCAAAGGCGATGTTCCCGATAGGTGAACTGGAAAAACCGGAGGTGCGCCGGCTGGCGCGCGAGGCCGACCTGATGTCGGCCGAAAAGAAGGATTCGCAGGGCATATGCTTCGTCGGGAAGGTTGACCTGCCGGTATTCCTTCAGCAGAAGCTGAAGAGTGTGGAGGGCGACATTGTCGAGGTCTATCCGAAATTCTATGAAGACCATCCTCTTGCGGATGACAGCCTCGAGACGCTGTCCACCCCGTACAACTATTCATCGATAGTCTTCGAATCGGAGACTTACCGTTCCGGAAAGAAACATATCAAGAAGACCCGCTGGAAGGATAACCCTTACGGGAAAATAATAGGCCGCCACGAGGGCGCGCAGTTCTACACGCTCGGGCAGCGCAAGGGCCTCGGGGTCGGCGGACACGCCGAGCCGGTCTTCGTCATCGGCACCGACATCGCCGCCAACAGGGTGTACGTCGGGGAGGGGGAGAACCATCTCGGTCTTTTCCAGAGGGCGCTGCGCATCGCTCCTGACGAGGTGAAATGGATACGCCCGGCTGACGCGATGACCGTCGGCGAGCAGCGCCGGCTGCGCGTGCGCATCCGCTACCGCCAGCCTCTGCAGGACGCTGTGCTCATAATGCGCGAGGATGGGATGTACATCCTCTTCGACGAGCCGCAGCGCAGCATTACGCCGGGACAGTTCGCCGCCTGGTACGACGGCGATGCACTTCTTGGCAGCGGAGTGATAGCATAAAGGAATTATTCTTATATTTGCATCCGCAAAACGCGAAATGGGGTATTAGCTCAGTTGGTAGAGCGTAAGGTTCGCAATCTTAAGGTCAGGGGTT
>JAKSKN010000012.1 GCA_024401695.1 Bacteroidales bacterium | reverse complement strand
GGCAGATGAGGGCTGCCCGCCCGATGCCAGGGGGTAGGTTGCGAAGATAAATGACAGATCAGAACAGAAACCGGCTTACGGCTCCACCTTTTTAATTTGCTTTCACACAAGTATGAGAAAGATATCGGCACTTCTGGCAATCTCGGTCCTTGCCTGCATATGCGCAGGCTGCCAGGCGAAAGTCAAACAATACAAGGTGCACGTGGTCAAGGAATACAACCACGACAGGGGCGCCTATACCCAGGGGCTGTTCTTCAACGGCGGCAAGTTCTACGAGAGCACCGGGCAGTTCGGACGGAGTTCCTTCCGCATCGTCGACCTGCCTACCGGCAAGGTGCAGCGCAAGCTCGACTTCGCCCGCAAGTACTTCGGCGAAGGCTCCGTAATCCTTGGCGACAGGATCTATATGCTCACCTGGACAAACAAGGTCGCCTTCATCTACAACGCCTCGACCCTCGAATTCATCCAGGCATACTCATACCCCCGCGAAGGCTGGGGCCTCACCACCGACGGCAAGTCGCTCATCGCATCCGACGGCAGTTCGAGCATCTATTTCCTCACGCCTGAATTCCAATTGGAACGAAGCATCAACGTCACGCTGAACGGCAGGCCGCAGAAATACCTCAACGAACTCGAATGGATCGACGGCAAGATATGGGCGAACATCTATACGACAGACATCATCGTCATCATCAATCCTTCATCCGGTGAAGTGGAGGCCACGGTCGACTGCTCCGGGCTGCTTCCGAAGGAACTGCGCAGGCCCGACACCGACGTGCTTAACGGCATAGCCTACGACCCCGCCACAAAGAAAATCTATCTCACGGGCAAGAACTGGCCGCGCCTCTACGAAGTCAGGCTCGAGAAACTCTAGAATTCGTACCCCAGACGGAACATCACGTTTATCGGAGCCTGCGGGAACACGCCTTCGCTCTGATAAGGCATACCGTCCACATAGGCCCTGTAAACCCAGGCGTATGCGTAGTACCTGTTGTTGAACAGATTGCCTATGTCTGCAGACAGAATCCACTTCCCGTGCCAGTCTATCTCCTGACGGAAACCAAGGTCCTGGACGAAATATGCAGGTATCCGGCGCTGGCTGCTGCCCGTATTATCCCAATACTGGCTGCCGACAAGCTTGCCTGTCAATTTCAATTCCGCCCCCGTCCACAGACGCTGCGTCCAGGACAGCGCCCCGACGAAAGACGGGCTCAGAAGCATATCCGTCTTCCCATAGGTCTCCCGGGTCTGCCCGAGGAAATTCCAATCGGCATCGAAGCAGTCAACATAAGCGGAATAATCCCTGATCTTGTTGAAGCTCACCGACATATTCCCTTCGACCTTGAACCAGGCCAGGTCAAGGGCCGAAGCCAGTTCCACTCCCCTGCGCCAGGCCCGCGGCACATTCTCACGTATCGCATAACCGACAGCGTTCAGCCGCCCCGTCTCCAGCAGCATGTCGAAATATTCCATGAAGTACACGTTCACGGACGATTTCCACACCCCCACATTAAGGCGGTTGCCAAACTCGATGTCCAGCATCTTCTCAGGCTTCACCTCCTGTGATGCCTGGATATCCGCACGGTTGGGTTCCTTGCTGCCATAGGCTATCGATGAATATAACGAAAGCAGCGGACCGACAGTCAGGCTGGCACCTATACGCGGGTTGAAGAAATCCCAGGTGCGGTCAAAATCCAGAGTCTGTCCATACTCGTCCGGGCCGCGCATTTCGTGACGTATCGAGCGGTATTGCAGGTCAGCGTAGAAATTCAGCACCGGCAGCGGCATCCACTCGGCACGCATCCACACATCCACCTCACGTTTGTCGGCGTCATTGTCATAATAATGTCCGCCGCCATTTGAATACTCTCCCCAATGCCGGCTCCTGAACCAGGAAAGGTAAACGCCCGCAGACCCCTTGAAGAACTCGGAAGTCCTTCTCAATTCCGCACGTGCAGCCCAGAGCACATTGGACTCGGCATCCCTTGTGGAGTTTCCGAAATCCGGCTGGAGCTGCTCATAGAAACCGTTCCCGCGAGTCATGTTCACCGTTGCCTGAATCATAGTCTCCTTATTGAAATTATGACTCAGGAGCAGTTGCAGATGAGTTTGCCTGTAATCATCGGCATCTCCGTCCGACGCCGGGTTGTATGTATAGTCACGCGCGTCAAAGCGCTCCAGGGGTTCCCCGCCCCAACATATCCCGGAACGCTGGCTGCCGTGAAGGAAAGTCAGTCTGGCCAGGTTCCGCTCACCCTGCCAGCCGAAAGAGCCATAAGCCGACCACACATTGGCAAAGCCGTTGCGGATATATCCGTCCGTGCGCTGCCAGGAGCCGGCCGCCTCTGCGAAAAGCCCGACAGGCGTGGCCCCCGTAGTCGCATGCGCATAACCGGCAAAGGTGCCGAAGGAGCCTCCGGCGGCTTCCATCCCGCCGCCCGCTGCGGCAGGCAAGTCCGTAACCATATTGATGCTGGCGCCAAATGCTCCCGGGCCGCTGGCGGTAGTCCCGAGCCCCCGCTGCAGCTGCAGCGAGCCGACATACCTGCTCAGCGCAGGGATGTTCACCCAGAACACCTCCTGCGTCTCGGCATCATTCAGGGTGATGCCGTTCAGCGTGACTATCGTCTGGTTTCCGGGGACTCCGCGCACCTTGATCGAGCTGTTGCCGACTCCCGTGCCGCCTTCATTCGCAGCGACAACGGAGGGCTGCAGCTTCAACGCCATCGGAAGCGAACTGGCAGGTGCGGTTTTCGCCAGTTCACCGGCCAGGACGGTAGTATGTGCGACCGGCGTGGAATTGTACGCCCTGCCGGCACTCACCACCACGCTGTCCAGCAGATTGTCTTCAAATAAATTGTCGTCCCAGACCTTGTCCGGACCGCCTATGCCCGCATTCAAGGCAATCGCTAAAAATAAAAAACCTCGCATAACTTCTGACAGTATATGCAAGGGGCTGCCTATTATGGCAAATCGAGATTCTTGCTTCCCTACGGCGGTATTGGCCGCGTCAGGTTCATTGGGACTCTCTCAACCCGGCGTCTCCCGGGTACCCCCGCAAACATTGCACTGCAAAAATAACAAATATTTGTTACCTTAGCACTATGAGAAGGTCTTTATCTGTTTTTATCCTTGGAGTTCTCCTGGCCGGCGGATGCCGGCAGGCCGATCTGCCTCGTGCAAAGGAATCGCCGGAATGGGCGGAGGCAGCCGAAAGTTTTTACAATGACGCAATGTCCGTCAAAGCTCCCGACACTGCGCAGCCGTTCAGCATAATGGCTGTCAAGCACGGCAAGGTGGTCTTCGAGAGATGGTACGACGGGCGGCAGCCGGACTCCCCGGCCGAAGTGTATTCAGTGTCAAAGACCGTCCTGGCCCTTGCCACCGGATTCGCCGTGGAGGAAGGCCTGATCAAAGTAGAAGACAAGGTGATGGATTATTTTCCCGACAGGTTGCCGGAGAACGTTTCCGACACCCTGGCCGCATTGACCATACGGCATCTGCTGACAATGACCGGCGGCTTCGAGGAATCCCCAAAGCTGCTCTCCGTGTTCAAGTCGGGTGCCGACCACGACTTCGACTGGATCAAGGAATTCTTCGCTTCCCGTCAGGCGCATATGCCCGGGACAAAATTCTACTACAATTTCTTCAACACATACATCCTCGCGGCTATTCTGGAGAACACGACCGGGGAAGATGTCCTGGATTACATCAGGCCGAGATTGCTTGAGCCATTGCATATCACCGATGTTGAATGGGACGACAGCCCCGCCGGGATATGCGTAGGAGGATGGGGGATGCGCCTCTGCACCGAAGATATGGCCAAGCTCGGACAACTGCTGCTACAGCGCGGCAGATGGAAAGGAAGGCAGATTGTCCCCGCCGGATGGATTGACACGATGACCGCCGGACAGGTCGGATCCAGCCCCGTCAACGCATACAGCAAGAATATGGACCCTGCAGTACTGGCCGACCCGCAGAACGACCATTCGCAAGGATACGGCTATTACGTATGGCAAGGCAAGTACGGCACATACCGTATGGAAGGGATGCGCGGCAACCTGGTCATAGTGAATCCGAGGAAAAAGATCGTCCTCGTCTTCACCAGCGATTCAAATATGGATCAGGGATATCTGGATCTGATCTGGAAGCATTTCGCCCGCCTGATGTAGCGGGGAAGGCTATTTTACATCGCCGTCCTTCGTGACAGTGTATGATTCATCAAAATCATACTCGGACCGCCTCCAGGTCATAATCGTCCGAGGAGATGATCCTGACATCGATGAATTCCCCTATCGGGGCGTCACCCTGCCAGTCCCTGACAAGGATCTCCCCATCCACTTCGGGGCTCTCATATTGGGAGCGGCACACCAGGGTGCCGTCGACCAGGTCATCGACCATCACACGCTCGACACTGCCCACGCGTGACTGGTTGAACGATGACGACATTGCACCCTGCAGTGTCATCAGACGGTCATAACGGTCACGTTTCACATCCTCGGCAACGTCGTCGGCAAAATGCTCCGCACCGTATGTCCCCTCCTCCTCGGAGTACGTGAATGCGCCCAGACGCTCGAAACGGGCGTCCTCGACGAACGAAAGCAGCTCTTCGAAGTCCTCTTCCGACTCCCCGGGGAAACCGACGATCATCGTCGTCCGGAGCACCACACCGGGCACCTGGCGCCGCAGGCGTGAGATCAGTTCGCGCGTCCACGCACCGTCGACATTCCTGTGCATATTTTCAAGCACGCTGTCAGCGATATGCTGCAGAGGGATGTCAAGATATTTGCAGACCTTGGGATTGTTTGCCATCCTGTCAAGCACGTCCAGCGGGAAGTCGGCAGGATAGCTGTAATGGATGCGTATCCACTCGATGCCCGGCACCTCCGACAAGCGGTCGACAAGTTCTGCCAGATTGCGCCGATGATACAGGTCCAGGCCATAGAAAGTCGTGTCCTGCGCTATCAGGATAAGCTCCTTGACGCCCGAGGCGGCAAGCGTGGCGGCCTCGGCGACCAGATCCTCGATCGGCACTGAGCGGTGAGCTCCGCGGATGAAAGGGATGGCGCAATACGAGCACCTGCGGTCGCACCCCTCTGAAATCTTCAGGTATGCGTAGCCCTTGTGGGCCGGACTGTAACGGGTTACATAAGGCTTCGGCTCCACCCCAAGATGTCTCAGGACAGGGTCAAGGTCGCGAGCCCCGAACCATGCATCCACTTCGGGGATCTCCGCCGGCAGTTCCGCAGCATATCGCTGCGACAGGCAGCCGAAGACGATCAATTCTCCGGCTTCGCCCCTTTTCCTGGCCGCTGCCGCATCAAGGATGGCTGCGATCGATTCCTCCTTGGCGTCGCCGATGAAGCCGCAGGTGTTTATCAGGAGTATGTCAACGGGAGAGCCGTAAGTTTCGGGGACCACACGGAAGGCATCTTCCGGCAATTGCGCCAGAAGATGTTCCGTATCAACTGTATTCTTTGAACAGCCGAGCGTTATGACCTTTACGGTCTTCACTATTTTTCAGCCTCCTCCTTTGCCTGGGCCTCGCGCTCCTCGTCGGTGACGAAGTCGAGGGAAGCGTACTTCGCTATCTGAGCGTACCAGTCAATGACCTTGCGCATATGGGAGACATAGAAGCGGTCCTCGTCATAGTTCGGAACGGCCTTCTTGAAAAGGTCGACGAGTTCCTTCTCGGCCGCCTTTGGTGAAGGGGCCTCAGCTTCGCCGAGTGCATTCTTGATTGCCGTGAACACGCTGTCGAGCTTGAGTTCGCCCTCGCTCGTGTAGATGGCGATGTCATTGAGTGTATTCACGCGGCTGCTGCCGGTAAAGACGGTGCGCTTCCTGGTCTCGAGGCTCTCGGCGATGGCGCCGTTGCGGGCCTGTGCGACATATTCGAAAAGGCCGTGCTGGCCGGATACTGAAAGGATTCTTGCTAAATCAGTTTTCATATTTTCTCAAAAAATTATCCACCTCGCAGTGAAGCTGTTCAAGGGAGGCATTATTATCTATTATCATATCAGCCCTGCTCTCGTCAAAGGATTGGAGGGCGTCTCTGTCTTTCACTTTAGGGTTGCGTGCAAGCCGGCTTCCATAATCGGCCCGCACAAGCAGCACCTTGTCATAAATGCTGTCGAACATAGGTTTCGACATCGCAATCGCGGACTCCACGAACGCCAGCCGGCCATCGAGGGAACCGATCCAGGTCCTGATGTCCTCGAGTACGTATGGGTACACGATGGATTCCAGCCTGGCGCGTTTCGCGGCATCGCCGAAAATGACCGGCAATTCTTCAAAAGTCACGCCGAGAGCCTCTTCTATCCTGCATTTCAGGCCGGGCACGATATCGTACAGCATTTTCGTGCGCGAGTCGCAGTCATATACCGGCAATCCTTTGGATGCCAGGTACCTGCAGACCTCAGACTTGCCGCTGCCGATTGCACCTGTGACGAGCCAGACCGTCATCTTTCCACTTCCACGCATATGCACACCTCAGGGTCAAGCGCACAATTGATCACGCTTTCCGGCAGGCCGTCAACGTGAATCAGGCACGAGCCATCAAGAGATTCGGCGAATTCCGAATAGTTGACATACAGCGACACCTTCTCCGAAGGGTCCGAAGTCAGCGGGAACACACAGCGGAAAGTCACGGTCGCTTCTGAAGGCAGGGCCGAGATCGACCTGCGTCCACGCGCTCCGCGTATCTCTATCGGCAGCACCCTGCGGAACTCCACGAAACGTGTCACCTCAAGGGAATACGCCACCTCGTTGCGGGAAAGCCGGGATCCTGCCGGAACATCAAGTTTGGCGGCACCGTGCACGCTCGCGTGCAGGTCACGCAGACTTATCGGGTGCGTGAGTATCCTGTCAATCTCTGCAAGGCGGGCCGGCTCGGCGTACACGAGAACCGAATCCGGCTGGAAACCTATCTCGTTCAGCGCCATATACTGTTCCCGGAAGGCAAGGTCAATCACCGGGATGACCGGCAATTTCGCAAATGTCTCGGGAGCGAACTTGAAACGGACGTCGTCAGCCACGAAGGACTCCAGACTGACGTTCTCGCCGAATATCGCCGAGGCGTATTTGAACAGGGAATTTTCGTTGATTGAATAAAAATCCCCTCCGGCGTGATGCAGATCGGCCGCGTCAATGTCAACCACACGCGCAGCACGGCGTCGCGACAAAGCGACGTGCCTGTACCCGGGCGCCTGGATGCGCGCAGTGATCATCACCTCGGCGCTCGCGCTGCGGGCTCTCCCGTCAATCTCGCTCTGTGCCAGCACCGGCACGCTCACAAGCCCGGAATATTCCCGGCCGAGATTGAGGATCAGCCACACTGCCGCAGACAGAACCGCGCAGAGGAGGATATTTATCCACTTTTTCAATTACTTCTCCTCCTTCTTGACAGGAGCGTTTGAAGGGTCGGTCATATCCTTCTGGATAGAAGTCTTGTCGACGCGGAGCTTCACTTCTCCGTCAACCTTGATGAGGACGGTGGTATCGTTCACTTCAGCGATGGTTCCGTAGATACCGCCTGCGGTAACGACCTTGTCGCCTTTCTTGAGCGAATTGCGCATTTCTTCCATAGCTTTCTGCTGCTTGCGCTGCGGACGGATCATGAAGAGCCACATAATGAGGATGATGAGTCCGAGCATGATGAACATGCTTGCAGAAGAGCCGCCCTGGGCAGCTGCTGCCTGAAGGATGATGGTATTAATCATATGTAATTCAGTGTTTGTTGATTATCTTGTCCAATACTCCGTTCACGAACGAACGGCTCTCCGGTGTACTGTAGTACTTGGAGATTTCCACATATTCGTTGATGATGACCTTTGTCGGCATCTCCGGGAAGGCCTCGGCCTCGGCGAGACCGCAGACGATAAGGCAGAGGTCCGTGGTGCACAGACGGTCCTTGTCCCACTTCGGAGTGCGCTCTGCGACTGCCTTGAAATAATTATCGAAATTGGTATATGCCCTGGTCACAAGGCTGGTCACGAAAGCCTTGTCGCTTGAGAAGCCGTCAGAAGACTTCAGGTCGCTCTGGTAAAGCGGAGGAAGTTCCCACCGGTCCCCGTCACCCAGGCTGCGGACCGTGCGGCAGCACCAGCTGAGGACATAGGCGAGGTCATCGTTCCAATAGATTGAGAGGTCCTCCAGGATCTCGGCAAGCTCGGCATTGTCTTCGAACTCGCGTTCGAATATGCGCGCCCAGAGCCGGGCATCCTCCTCGAGGCTGCTTTCGCCGCTCTCAAGATAATCCTTGAAATACTTGCGGCCGCGGATGGTCTCATAGAGGTGACGGAGAAGCACGTCATACTGCTCCCAACTCATCTTCTTCTTTGCGATGAGCTTGGAGAAATCAGGGTCCTGTGACAGCAGAGGAGCTATTCTGTTCTGCACGAACTTGAGGTTCGGATTAAGTTCATCCTCAGTTGGATTGAATTTGGAACGTGCTGCTTCTATGCGGGAATTTGCCTCTTCCGTGAGGGGTGCTACGATCGAGAGCATAAAGAGATACAGGTCTCTCGTGGACTCGGAGGACAATTCAAGCAGGGCCTGAGTGTCCTTCAGGGTCATTCCGGGATTTTCCGCGTAGCTATAGATGGCCTTGAAGGCCTTGATACGAAGAATTCTTCGGTTAAGCATACTTTCAAACAAAATTTACGCAAAGATAGCAAGTAATCCATAAAAAATCCTATTTTTGTATAAGTTAATACATTAATAACCATACTATGTACAGAGAGGATTACGACCAGGCTCGTTTCGACAGCCGTGAAGCAGAAGATGTTTACTCAAAGCCTGTCAGGGCCGGTAAACGTACATACTTTTTCGATGTGAAGTCCACCAAGGGCAACAACGATTTCTATCTTACGATCACAGAGAGCAAGCGCCGCAACAACCCTGACGGCAGCTTCAATTTTGACAAGCACAAGATTTTCCTTTACAAGGAAGATTTCGAGAAGTTCTCTGAAGGGCTTTCGGAGGTTATCGAATACATCAAACAGAATTGCTTCCACGGCGAAATCCCGAAGCGTTCCGCGTCAGATGTTGATTTCGACGAACTCTGATGGGAGCCATCCTTCTCAAGAACATCACTGTAAACGACTCTCAGAAAGACATACTCATAGACAAAGGTCTGATCTGCAGGATCGAGCCCGCAGGGTCGTGCGCTCACTGGCAGCTTGCCGGTGATATGGAGATTATGCAGTGCGCCGGCAAGGTCGCGCTGCCGGGATTCGTGAATATGCACACCCACGCCGGCATGTCGATGATGCGCGGTGTCGGCGAAGACCTCGTATTCCACGACTGGATAAACAAGATCTGGAAGATCGAGGAAGGCATAGACAGCGAATACGTCTACTGGGCCACCAAAGTCGCCTGTCTCGAAATGATCAGGACGGGCACCACCACCTTCAACGACCAGTACTGGTATCATTCCGCCTCCATAAAAGCAGCGGAGGAGATGGGCATACGAATAGCCTCCGGCTATGATTTCCTTGACCGTTTCGACCCGGAAGAAGCCGAACGCCAGATAGCACAGTGCCAGCTTCAGACCGCGGCAGCCAGGGATGCCGGCTACAGACTGACAATGTATCAGCTCGCATTCCACGCAGTCTATACCGTGAGCGAACGCTCCCTCAACTGGATACGCGACTATTCCGAGCAGAACGGCCTGCGTCTGCACATCCACCTCTGCGAGACCCGCAAGGAAGTTGAAGACTGCAAGGCGGCCCACGGCGGGCTCACTCCGGTCGAATATTTCGACAGTCTGGGGCTTCTTTCCCCGCGGGTGATCGCTGCGCATACGTTGTGGCTTTCTCCGCACGACATCGAGATCCTCGCCGCCCGCGGCGTCCATTGCGTGCACAACGTCAATTCCAACACGAAACTCGCATCCGGTTACAGATTCCTGTATAACGAACTCCGCGACGCAGGCGTAAACATCTGCATAGGCACCGACGGCTGCGGTTCATCCAACAATCTCGACATCCTTGAAGCGATGAAGACTTCAGCCATATTCCAGAAAGCCTGGCGTGACGACCCTTCCGCACTACCTTTGCCGGAACTTCTGGACATGGCCACCGTCAATGGTGCCAAAGCATTGAATTTCAACGGCGGGCGTCTCGCAGAAGGCGCAGTCGCCGACATTATGATAATTGATACCGACAACACCTTCTTCCTGTCCCCCGCCCCATTCCTTGCCAACCTGGTTTATTCCGCCCACTCCGACTGCATCGATTCATTGATATGCGACGGAAAATTCGTGATGAGGCACCGTGAGATCAAGGGAGAACGCGAGATTCTCAATGAAGCCCGCAAGGTTATGTCAAAAATCAGCAAATAACTTTCGAAATGGACAACAGAATTTATCGCATCCAGACTGCGGCCGATTTTGTCAAGAGCAGGATCGGTGCTGAAGCCCCCGTAGTTGGAATAGTTCTTGGCAGCGGCCTGGGACGACTGGCCGAAAAGATTGAAGACCCCGTCACCATCCCATACAAGGAAGTCCCGGAGCTCCCGATCTCAACTGCCGTCGGTCACAAGGGCAATTTTATATATGGCAAGCTTGGTGGCAAATTCGTCATTGCGATGCAGGGCCGTTTCCACTATTACGAAGGCTATTCGATGGAACAGGTTACAATGGGCATCAGGGTGATGAGCAAGCTGGGGATAAAATTCCTTTTCGTCTCCAATGCCGCAGGTGCCTGCAACATTGACTATGAAGTCGGAGACCTCGTAATCATCAAGGACCATATCAACCTGCTGCCCAACCCTCTTATCGGTCCGAATATGGACGATTTCGGACCTCGTTTCCCCGATATGACCTGCCCTTATGACCTGGAACTCATATCAAAAGCCGAAAGTCTAGCCCTCGAGATGGACCTGCGTATGCACAAGGGAGTATATCTTGGCAGCACCGGTCCTACCTATGAGACACCGGCAGAAGTCCGCTATTTCCGCACAATCGGCGCTGACCTGCTCGGAATGAGCACAATTCCAGAAGTGATTGTCGCACGCCATTGCGGCATCCGCGTCTTCGGAATGTCGGTTGTCACCAATCTCTCCAACACACGCAACATCGAGCGCAATCTAAACGACGGCGACGACGTTGTCATTCAAGCCAACCTCGCCGCCGATCGTATGTCCGAGCTCTTCAGCCGGATGATTTCTTCTTTGTAGCAGCTACTTCGCAATAGCTACAGACCGCGTCTCACGGATGACGGTGATCTTAACCTGACCCGGATAAGTCATCTCATCCTGGATGCGCTGTGCGATATCCGTTGACAGACGTGCCGCCTGGTCGTCGGAAACTTCCTCTGCACCGACAATCACGCGAAGCTCGCGTCCAGCCTGGATTGCATAGGACTTCGTAACGCCCGGATATGACGCGGCGAGTTCTTCCATACCCTTGAGCCTCTTGATGTAAGACTCGATCACCTCGCGGCGTGCACCCGGACGTGCGCCTGAGATGGCATCACCTACCAGTACGAGCGGAGAATAGATCGATGTCATCTCCATTTCCTCGTGGTGGGCACCGATAGCGTTGCAAACCTCCGGACGCTCCTTGTACTGCTCGGCAAGCTTGGCACCGAGAATTGCGTGAGGAAGTTCAGGCTCGTTCTCGCTCACCTTGCCGATATCGTGAAGGAGTCCGGCGCGACGTGCGACCTTAGGGTTAAGCCCAAGTTCCGATGCCATGATGGCGCAGATATTAGCAACCTCACGGGAGTGCTGGAGAAGGTTCTGACCATAGCTTGAACGGTATTTCATACGGCCTATGAGTTTGACAAGCTCAATGTTGAGTCCATGGATACCCATATCGATGCAGGTACGCTTGCCTGTCTCGAGTATTTCATCCTCAAGTTGCTTGCTGACCTTGGCCACGACTTCCTCGATACGTGCCGGATGGATACGGCCATCGATTACAAGCTGGTGAAGGGAGAGGCGGGCAACTTCCCTGCGTACCGGGTCGAATGCAGAAAGGAGGATTGCATCAGGTGTATCGTCCACCACGATCTCCACTCCCGTAGCAGCCTCGAGTGCGCGGATATTGCGTCCCTCACGTCCGATGATACGGCCTTTCACTTCATCATTGTCGATAGGGAAAGTGGTGACAGCATTCTCAATGGCAGTCTCGGTCGCAGTCCTCTGTATTGTATTGATGACAATACGCTTGGCTTCCTTTGCCGCATTGAGACGTGCCTCATCCATAGTGTCGTTGATATACGCCTGGGCTTCGGTGCGGGCCTCGGCCTTCATATTCTCGACAAGCATCTTCTTCGCTTCGTCAGCTGTCATACCGGCAATGGATTCAAGTTCCTTGTTGACCTGGGCGGTCAGACGGTCGCATTCCTGGAGTTTTGTCTCCAATTGAGCCTTCTGTGCATTCAACTGACCCTTCTGGGAATCAATATCGTGCTGCTTGCGCCCGAGCTCGCTGGCCTGCTGATTGAGCTGGCCCTCACGGGACTTGATATTGTTTTCCCTCTCACGAAGCTCGTTGTTCTTGTTGTTGACGTAATTCTCGTGATCGCTCTTCATCTGAAGGAATTTCTCCTTGGCCTGGAGCATTTTCTGCTGCTTGATGTTTTCGGCCTCAAGAGAAGCTTTTTCGATTATGGCATTGGCACGGCCTTTTGATGTGGCTCTCGTGACAGCTATATAAATGGCGAGCGCGATGACAGCACCGGCTACAGCCGCAATTAAATAATACAATAACATAATATATATAATTATAAGTTGCACAAAAAAACAGTATCTGTCAAAGTGCAGATACTGTTATAAAAAAGCCGTCAGCCGATTTTTCAGAAAGCCTCTGAATAAGATTTGGGCTCCGATCCGTCTCGGGCTTCCCGTCATAGCGGGCTTGCCTTCCTCAGTGCGAGTTGACCCGGTTCCGAAGAACTCTGTTGTTTTCAGAAGATGGGCCTGACGGCTACAATTTTTCAGCCTCCTTCAGATATGCAGCCATATCACTCGAAAGGCCGGACGCCTCCTCGGAAAGTGCCTGAAGCTTACGCTGTGCAATGATTTTCTGGACTGTCTCCTGAAGCGTCACAAACACAAGTTTGTCCTCAAGAGTCTTGTCGTGAAACTTTTCCGTGTAGCGGCCAAGCATCGCTGTCATATCCTCTGCAGCAGAGCGCAAAATCTCCTCCATCTCAGGGCTTGACACCTTGAGAGGATACTTTCTGCCTTCGATGATAAGATTGATGCTCTGGTCCATACTACTTCTCGAGTGCCTTGATACACTTGTCAATCTCTCTGATAAGCTTGTCTATACTTGCCTTTGCTACGGAATTGTCGCCACCTGCAGTGAAAGCACTCCGCAACTTGAGATTGTCTATCTGTTGGTTTAACTCAGTAATCTGCTCTTTGTAAAGTTTGGATTTCTCCTCACAGTGTACAAGCTTCTCAGCCAACGCATCAGCGCGTTGCTTTTCGGTCTCATACATTGATACAAGCTTTTGGAAATTGTTTCTTATTTCTTCGAGCATCTTCGGATTAACCCTAATTTACATCAGTACAAATATAATAATATTATGGTTAATGTCATAAAAAAAGTGTCCCGGGTTATAAAGCCCGGGACACTCTATATATTCTCGAAAGAATTACTTTGTCTTAGGAGTAACGATGACGGTACGAGAGAGAGCGATGTTGTTGAAGAAGAGAGGACCTACGCCACCTTCTGCTTCAACCTCGAGCTGGCTTGCTGGAATACCCTCAGCGATGAGAGCATCGTAAACAGCCTTAGCACGCTTCTCTGAGAGAGTCTGGTTGATCTTGGCAGAACCAGTAGCCTTGTCAGCGTAACCGGTAACAACATATACCTGGTCAGGGCTGCCAGCCTTGATATCCTCAGCGTAGAGCTGGATGCGGGCCTTGTCAGCAGCGGTGAGCTTGGTAACATTGATTGGGAAGAACACAGCTGTTGAAGCAGGAACGTTCTTGCCGACTTCCTTGATGACTTCCTTGACAACTTCCTTCTCTACGACCTTCTCGACGATCTTTGGATTCTCGTCAAGAGCCTTGGCGATAGCTGCTGCTGCCTCAGCTGCTGAAAGATAACCAGCTGCAGCTGCTGCGCAAGCGAGGCGCTCGTCCTTGCTGTTCTTGCCACCGAGGGTCCAGATACCGTTGATGGTGAAGCGGGTTGTGCTCTCTGCCTTCCTGTAGGTTGAAGCGTCGCCCCAGATTGAAGGGGTGAGGCCCCAGCGGCCTTCGAGTGCAAGAGCGAAAGTCTTGCTGAAGTTGAAGCCGAGACCGAGACCGGCGGTGATACCGGCGCGAACCTTCAAAGTAGCATCCTCTTCAACGATGAGGCCACCGTCAAATGCCTTGCCATTGAACTTTGAACCGGCTGATGAGAAGTTGAGGGTAGGACCTACGAAACCGTAGAAATCAACGTCTGCAAGGTCGCTGCGGCCGATGTTGGAGAAATCGATGAGGAAATCACCATTGAGTTCGCCGAAGAGCTTGTTGTGGTTCCAGTTGGTAGGGAATGAATCGTTGAAAGTGAGGTTCTCAGCAGCAACTGACTGGAAAGGACCACCGATAACGCCACGGAAACCGATTACAGGAGTAATATACTTACCGACCATAATGTTGGCGTAGAATGAAGGGCCATTGAAACCAGGGGTCATCACTGAATTGATACCGATACCGGCGCCAAGGAATACGTCTTTGCCGCACTTGGCTGTCTGAGCGTTAGCTGAGAAGATACCAGCCACGAGTGCTACAGACAATGCAAAAGCTTTGAGTTTCATATGATATTTCTTTTATTATTTCTATTATAATAGGTACTAGTGATTAGTCAGCGTAAACGATACCACCACCAGCGTTGCTTGTGCCGTGACCGTGGCTGTGTGAAGGATCCTCGGTACCGTGGCCAGGTACATAGTGTGCCTCGTGACCTACGCAAGCGTCCTCGATGACACCGGCCTCATTGCCCCAGTATTCGGTATAAAGGCAGGTAGCGACAGTTTCCTTCTTGCCAAGGCTGTTGGTGCGCTCGAGAGAGATTGTACCAACTGAGCTGTAAACAGCGTGGTATGCGCAGTACATTGCAAAACCTGAAACGGTGAAGTCAAGGGAAGCATCGGTATAGGTGATGCCATCAGCAAAAGCTGAATCAACATAGTCGGTCATGAAAGTGATAGGCTCAACACCTGAGTTCCACATAATAGGAGTGTTAGGAACCCGGCCTTCCTTTGTGGTGTAGTTGAGAGTACCGCGGAGGATGAACTCTGAAGGGTTCATAAGATAAGTTGCGTCATACTCCTTGCCGTCGTGATAGAGAAGCGGTGCAGAGTGGGTAGGAGCCTGGTTGTGGCTCTGAGCGAGATAGAAGAATTCAGTTGTGAATTCGTCATAGTCGATCTCGTCAAGGATAGAGTATGAGTAGTCACCTTCGATGAACTCACCAAGGGTAAGAACGACATTGTACTCAGCCTTTCCACCAGGGAGAACGTGTACGCGGACCTTCTTCTCATCTGAGAAGCTCCTTGTGCCGTCATAGCCTGCCCATGTAGCGGATACTGAAACTTCCTGATCGAAAGCCTCATACTCAGTGCTGTAGAAAGTCTGTGAGGTGCTGCCGGCCTGGCCGTTGAAACTGAAAGTCACATCAGCGGTAATATCGCTACCGTCGATAGACAAAGCTGTAGCATGAACGGTTGCTACACCCGGATCTACTTTGAACGCAGTCTTAAGGTCTTCCTTCTGACAAGCAGCAAGTACACCTACTAACGCGAGAAGAGAAAAAAACTTTTTCATTTCTTTTTTTGGATTATGATAACATTAATTAAACTTTCATTTGGCGCACGTTCCCGACGCGCACACGCCATAATGCATATGACGAGCGCACAAAAGTAGTGACTTTATTTGAAATGTGCAAGAAATAGGGGAAAAATCAGCGCGTCAAAGCCCTGATTTCAGAGTCGATATAGAACGGATTGAAACTGTTCGACTGCATTATGTTGTCAGACGCCTCAATTTTGCATTCGCGATAATAATACTGCTCATTATTAGCATTATAGACGAGCCCCATCTGACCGGAGGTCGTCACCCTCGGCAGCCTGCCAGTACGTTTGAAACGGTATGGAGGGAGTGCGACCTGGAAGCGGAACCCGCCGTTGGTATGACCATACCTGGTCTTTTCGGCATAGAAGCCCACCGAACAATGGCGGAAATGACGTATCATTTCAAACTTATACCCGACATCGCCGTAGATGAATTTCTGAGCCTTCAGAGTGAACTGGGTCTTTGCGTAAGGCCAGTAGAAATTCCCGGCAAGGGCCCAGTAGAAATCAGGATCCAGGTCATAATGCATCTTGAACCCCTCGAAGTAGCATGGGTTAAGCATCGACACCTGTCCTTCTATCCAGAACCTTTCGTTCGGAAAAGCATACTTGAGGTCAAGCGCGGCGCCGAAGCGGGAGTTGCTGAACGCGCCAAGTGTCAGGCGTCCGGTTATGTTCAGGTTCCACGGGTCCCTGAAGGTCTGGCTGAGGGTTATCAACCCGGGATGGATGCTGCTCTCGTAGAGGCCGTATCCGTCATTGAAGACCGGAATCTTGATCTGATACGAGAATTTGGCCCCGGGCCACAGCGTAACCTCAAGCGCGGGGCTTATCTGCCACAGGGACTGATAAACCTGGGTGATGATGAGGTTCATCAGCGACACCTGCGGATAAACCACTATATCAACCTTGCCGAAGGAGCTGTTCAACGGCTTGATTTTTCTGACCTTGTCCCAATCCCTGACACGTCCCGTGGTCTTCCACGAGCCAAGCGCCGGATCATATGTCATCGTCACCTGCGGCACGCCGCGGGATGTGGCGATGATCCTGGTCGGTTTGTCAAGAGGGAGGCCCCGGTTCCCGATCACCTCGACAGCGTGGGCAAAGCCCTCGGGCTCAATCTTGTAGGCATCATTTTCCAGCGTAAGAAGAAGGGCTGAGCTATCCTCTGCGGCGCGGAGGTTCATATACCCCTCATACTTCAGGTCCTCAAGGATTCCGTCGACATCGGTCTCCTGTGAGAAGGCGGGCGCACAAAAAGCCAGCAGCGCCGGAAGCGCAGCGGCCCGAATGATATTTATGCGCCGGAAAAACACTCCTAACGATTAAGGGAATTATACTGTTTCAAAGCTTCGGCCAGGCATTTCAGCGCCTTGCCAAGATCCTCTTTATTAAGTACATACGCGATGCGGACTTCCTGTTTTCCTTCGCCCGGTTCCGTATAGAAACCGCTTGCCGGGGCCATCATCACGGTAGAGCCCTCATACTGGAAATCGCGGAGGCACCAGATGCAGAATTTCTCAGCATCGTCGACCGGAAGCTTCGCCACCGTGTAGAACGCACCCATAGGGATCGGAGAATACACTCCCGGGATCTTGTTCAAGCCGTCGATGAGGAAATTCCTGCGGTCAAGATACTCCTCGTACACGCTCTGCAGATAGGTCTTCTGGACATCGATGGAAGCCTCGGCAACTATCTGGCCGATGAGCGGCGGACTGAGCCTGGCCTGGCAGAATTTCATCACGGCATCGCGCACCTTCCTGTTCTTTGTGCAGAGGCAGCCGATGCGTATGCCGCACTCGCTATAACGTTTTGATACAGAGTCAAAAAGAACGACATTCTCCTCTATGCCTTCCAGATGGAACGCAGAGATGTAAGGCATACCGGTATAGATGAACTCGCGATAGACCTCATCGCTGAACAGGAAGAGATTGTGCTTCTTGACGATGTCGCGGAGGCGGTACATCTCCTCACGGGTGTAGAGGTAGCCCGTCGGGTTGTTGGGGTTGCAGATCAGGATGGCCTTGGTGCGCTCGGTGATCTGCTGTTCGAATGCCTCGATGGAAGGCAGGCGGAACCCGTCTTCGATTGAAGTCTTGACACTCTTGATCACAGCGCCTACGGAAATGGCGAAGGCCATATAGTTGGCGTAGAACGGGTCAGTGACGATGATCTCATCGCCCGGGCTGAGACAGGCAAGGAATGCGAAAAGCACCGCCTCGGAGCCTCCGGTAGTCACTATTATGTCCGAAGGGCTGAGAAAGATTCCGTACTCGGCATAATACTTGACCATCTTGGTGCGAAGGCTGAGGTAGCCGTCCGACGGAGAGTATTCCAGGATGGAACGGTCGACGTTGCGGAGTGCTTCGAGACCGCACTCCGGGGTCTTGATGTCCGGCTGGCCGATGTTGAGATGATACACGTGCACACCGTTGCGTTTTGCAGCTTCGGCATACGGAGCGAGCTTGCGGATAGGCGAGCTCGGCATATTCTGCGCCCTTTGACTGATTTCCATTTTATTTCTGACTATTCTGCAAATATAATCTATTCTATCGATTCCAGCACCTCCGAGGTCTGAAGTTTTCCGTTTTTATCCATCGTGTCGTGCCGCACCTCCCCCACTCCGCGGGCATACCACGTGAGGGTGCGGACCTCGCGCGAGCGCATTCCGGACTCAACCTTATGCTCAGAGACCACCACGCAGTCAAACTCCCCCGCAGGCGTTGTCAGCCTCTCCTCGCGCAGAACCTTGCGTTCCGTCACGACCACATTGTACCTGAGCGCCCCAACCCTGACCTCGGCAGAAGCATCCGGCAGCGTATGTCCCGGGGCCAGGTCTGCAGGAAGGACCGTACGGCCTCCTTCAGAGCTGAACGACGAACGCGGAAACATATTCCTGAAGATGGACAGCATAGTTGCGGCGAGGTCCAGCGTAACGTCACCGTTTTCAGCAATCTGCGCATGCAGGGCAATCGGCCCGCCATACATCTGCGCCCCACCCGGCTTGCGGAAATCATATGTGTATTCAACCGCACTTCCAGAAGGACCTTTCGAGATCCTGTCAAACGTGACAGAGTATTTCCACCTGACTTTCCCGCCATCCGGCCCGCGCCTGACATAATTGAGGACGCGTCCCTGGGAGCTGCAGAAAAACGGCTGCGCGGCATTCAGCGGGAATGCCGCCAGCCCGAAGGCAAGCAAAAGCGTACATAGTTTCGAAAACTTCGTCATAAGAATCTACCAACATACAAATATAACAAATTTTCTTCCTATCTTTGTCACCGCAAAAACGAGGCTTTAGCTCAGTTGGTTTAGAGCGCTTGCTTGACAGGCAAGAGGTCAGCAGTTCAAATCTGCTAAGCCTCACAAAGAGAAAGGACGGCACGAACCGTCCTTTCTTCTTTATTCCGTTGCCTCTGACCGAGAGGGATCAGCTGTTCTTCCAGGTCAGGCGGAATGCATCGCCGATGATCGAGCGGACCTTGGCCACGACCTCAGGGTCAGCCGGTTCGGAGGCATACTCTATATTCTTGAGCACGTTGGCCGGGCTGGAACTGCTGAAGAGGTTGGCGCTGATCCTCGGCTCGCCTACAGAATACTGGATGGCAAGCTTCTCTATCGGATATCCGATGCTGTCGCAATACTCGCAGGCCTTGCGGCAGGCCTCGTGAAGGGCTGCAGGGGCCGGATGCCAGTCAGGAGCACCGCGCTGCGAAAGCAGGCCCATTGACAGCAGGCTGGCATTGATGACGCCTATGCCACGGCTGAGGAAGAAGTCGATGTCATCCATCAAAGCATCGTCACAGAGGCAATAATGGCAGAAATTCAGCACGCTCTCGACAGTACCGGCCGGAACGTGTTCAATTACCCACTTCAAATTCGGGAGCTGCAGGTCAGTAATGCCCACATGGCCCACGAAACCTTTCTCGCGGAGTTCCACCAAGGCAGGCAGAGTCTCATAAGCAACCTGCTCAAGGTCGGCGAATTCAATATCGTGGACATTGATCAGGTCAATGTAATCGACACCCAGTCTTTCCATACTCTCAAACACCGATGCACGCGCACGGGCGGCAGAGTAATCCCAGGTGTTGACACCGTCCTTTCCGTAGCGGCCCACCTTGGTCGAAAGGATGTACTTGTCGCGGGGTATCTCACGCAAGGCCTTGCCAAGCACCATCTCGGCCTTCAGATGACCATAATATGGCGAAACGTCAATGAAATTGATTCCGTTGTCAACGGCAGTGTGAACCGCCTTTATGCCATCCTCCTCCTTCAGGGAGTGGAAGACACCCCCGAGGCTGGATGCGCCGAAGGCAAGCGCCGACAGTTTGAGGCCTGTCTTGCCCAATTCTCTGTATTCCATTGGTTATCAGTATATTAATTAAGAGTAACTAAAATTCGACCAGTATCCTGAACACCTTTCCGGGAGCGGCAGCCCAGTCTGAAAGCGCTTTCTGCGCCTCCGAAGGCTTTATGATTCCGGAAACGAACTGAGACACGTCGTGGCTGCGGACATACTTGACCACAGCCTCGAAATCAGACGGATTCGCATTGCGCGACCCCATGATGTCCAGTTCCTTCTTGACAAAGAGTCCAGTCGGCAGCGCGACGTCGGACTTGGCATAGCCGATGCATACGATGCGTCCGGTGAATGCCACGCGGTTGACCGCCAGCTGATACGTAGGCACGGCACCTACAGCCTCGATGACGACATCAGGATCAGGCAGGCCCGCCCACTCTGATGCCGTATTGTACGTATAGGCGGCACCAAGCTTCCTTGCAAGGGCAAGTTTCTCGTCATCAAGGTCAGCGGCGATCACCGTCGCGCCACGCAGCACGGCACGCACGACAGCACCGAGGCCCACCATTCCGCAACCTATAACCATCACGACGTCGGTATCGGTCACACGACCGCGGTCAACGGCGTGGAATCCCACGCTCATAGGCTCGATAAGCGCAGCATCGCGGAGGCTCACCCCGTCACAGGGAATGACTTTCTTCCACGGTACGGCGATGAATTCCTTCATCGCGCCATCACGCTGAACGCCAAGGGTCTCGTTATTCTCGCAGGCATTCACCCTCCCACGCCGGCAGGACGCACAGTGGCCGCAGTTCGTGTAGGGATTGAGAGTGACGCTCTGCCCTACCGTGAAGCCGGCAGGGACGCCGGAACCTATCTCCGCAATGGTGGCACCGATCTCGTGCCCCGGAATGCGGGGATATGAGACCATCCCGTTTGCACCGCGGAAGGTGTTCAGATCCGATCCGCAGAAGCCTGCATAATGTATTTTCACAAGCACCTCGTCCGCCCCGCAGACAGGTGCCCCAACTTCACATACGCCGGCTTTGCCCGGCTCATAAATCTTGACAGCTAGCATTTTTCAAGTTTATATCCACGCCATCCGTACCAGGCACAGACGGCAAAACAAATCAAAGGAATGAAATATGAGAGGCTCGGATTCTCCAGCGACTTCTGGACATACGCGGTGAGCAGAGGGATGACTGAATTTCCGACGATGGCCATGACAAGGAAGGCCGAACCGCTCTTCGTGTCACCCTTGAGGTCACGCACGGCAAGCGAGAACTGAGTCGGGTAAATGATTGACATGAAGAAAGATATGCCAAGCATCGCATAAACTGCCGCACGTCCTCCTATCACGCAGACGAAAAGGCACAGCAGCACGTTCGCAAGAGCATAGAACACCAGCATGTTCTGAGGTTTGAACTTGACCATAAGCGTTGTCCCTATCCATCGTCCCAGAAGGAAGCTCAGCATATAGAAGCCGAAGAAAGTCGTAGCCTGGCTCACGGTCATACCCGTATAGTTTATGCAATACACGAGGAAAAGGCTGTTGACAGCGGTCTGACCGCCATTGTAGAAGAACTGGGCTATCACGCCATTGCGCAGATGCCTGCGTCTGAGCACGTCGAAGGAAAGCAGCTTGCCGTTCCCCTGTTCATCCTCTTCCTGGATCTTCGGGAGCTTCGAGAATATGAAAATCAAGGCGATCACAATAAGCAGGATACCGAAGACAACATAGGTGACCTTGAAGTTATGACTCTCGGTCTGCACGAAGCCGTCCCATCCTCCCGGGTAATCGGCCGGCAGGTTCGCCTTGGTGAAGTCCTCTCCGAGGACAACCTTGCTGAGCACCATCGCAGCTATGAAGCCGCCGAGGCCGTTGAAGGCCTGCGCCAGGTTCAGGCGGCGCGGCGCGGTGGCCGGGTCTCCGAGTTCCGTGACATACGGATTGGCAGCGGTTTCCAGGACGCACATACCGATGGCTACAATGAAGAAGACGCACAGATACAGCGGGAAGCTGTTTGCCGCCGCAGCAGGCAGGAACATAAGTCCGCCGACCGCCGCCACAAGCAGTCCCAGCACAATGCCGGCCTTGTAGCTGAAGCGTTTCATAAAGATCGCTATCGGGATAGGGATCAGGAAATAAGCAAGCCAATAGGAAGTCTCGACAAGCTCGGCGCTTGCCTGGTTCATCTCGAAGATCGTCATCATCTTCTTGACCATCGAAGACAGGAGGTTGTTGCTGATCGCCCACAGGAAGAAGAGCGAAAAGATCAGCACCAGAGGCAGAAGGTTGCGGTTTTTGTTATCAGTTTTCATTCAGACATATTTTTAATGTACGGCAGTTCGGGAAGGTTGCGGAAACCATAGAAACGGACCGCATTCCCTCCCAGAAAAGCAGATTTCTCATCTGTGGTCAGGAGATCGGACTTCAGCACGAAATCATAACTCATCCTGTATGTGATGGCGCAGATCGTGCGCGGATAGTCGCTTCCCCACATCAACTTGCCGATTCCCACCTCGTCGGCCGCCTGACGGATTGCGCGCACCGCCGACGGGTACGGATAGAACTCGCTGTTGAACAGCCAGGTGATCCCCCCGGCCTCAACCGAGACGTTCGGGAAATGCGCCAGCCTTATCTGCTCCATCCAGTGCTCTCCGGTAACCATTCCGAAATGGCCCACCGCCACCTTGAGGCGAGGACACTCCTGGATGACCTCGCGGAATTCGGCGATCTGGCGGGCGTCGTCGGCAAGGCACATCGACAGTATCAGCCCGCGCTTCTCGATCTCCTTGAAGATGGCGACCGCCGTCGGGTCAAGCAGACTGGTATGGGCGCGGTGCCCGGGGATGGCAACGCCACGGAAAGAGCCGCAGTCCAACCTGCCCCCCGCCTTCACGCAGGCATCGAGGTCAAGCAGGGCGCAACAGAAGAACCTGTCCGGATACTTCTCCCGGACGGATGCAAGGTAGGTATCCTGGTTGCCGTCGATGATTTCCTGAACGACGACGGCACCGCCCACCTGAGCGTAATCCATATTTGCAAGGAATACTTCAGCGGTATTGGTGCCGTCAATCATAAAGGGAGGGAGCATCTGACGTTCTTCTCCGAAGAACATCGCCCTGCCCCGTCCCATCGGGTATATTCTCTGTCCGTCAACCGTAGTATCCTGGCGCAGCCAGAGATGCGAATGTGCGTCGATTATTGTCATATTGTCCTGCCCGGATAAGCCTTGAGGGCCTCGGCAAGAATCGCCATCGCACGTTTAAGGAGCGGAACTTCAAGCACATAGGCAATACGGACCTGATTGAGGCCGCAGCCCGGTGTGCGGTAGAATGAAGCGGCAGGAGTAACCATCACCGTCTCGCCGTCGATGCGGAATTCGGTGAGAAGCCACTTGGCGAAATTCTCCGCATTGTCGATAGGAAGTTCGACGACGGTGTAGAATGCGCCGAGAGGTTTCGGGGCGAAGACGCCAGGCATGGCATTCAAAGCCTCGACTGCAGTGTCGCGGCGGCGGATATACTCCTCCTTCACGGCGTCGAAGTAACTTTGAGGGGTGTCAAGTGCGCCGATGGAAGCGTACTGGCCGAGGACTGGCGGACAGAGGCGTGACTGCGCGAACTTGAGGGCGGCAGCCATTACATCCTTGTTGTGTGAGACGATGCAGCCGATACGTGCACCGCAAAGATTATAACGTTTTGATACTGAATCAACCAGAATGACATTCTGCTCACAGCCGGGGATATTCATCGCGCTGAAGTGAGGCTCGTCGGTGTAGCAGAACTCACGATAGACCTCGTCGGAGATGAGGAACAGGTCGTGCTTCCTGCAGAACTCGCCGATCTGGAGCATCTCCTGCTTTGAGAAGAGCTTGCCTGAAGGGTTGCAAGGGTTGCTGATGAGGACAGCCTTGGTCTTGCCCGGATTGTAAACCTTCTCGAACTCCTCGATGCCCGGGATGTCGAATCCCTGACGGATATCGGTATGGACAGTCCTGAGGGTTATTCCATTGAGGAAGGCGAAAGTCTGGTAATTTGTGTAGAACGGCTCGATGACGATGATCTCGTCGCCCTTGTCAGCGGCGATCTGCATAGC
Organism: Bacteroidales bacterium; assembly: GCA_024401695.1. Taxonomy (GTDB): domain Bacteria; phylum Bacteroidota; class Bacteroidia; order Bacteroidales; family UBA932; genus Cryptobacteroides. Next base: position 48,838 of record JAKSKN010000012.1, on the reverse strand, counting down.
TACGGCGAAGGCTTCGCTGCCCGCTACGTCAATGAGAAGCTCCGGGACCTCGACGTCGATACCTATCTTCTTATAGTACTTCTCGACCATACCCTTCCTGAGTTCCATAAGGCCCGCCGAATTGGTATAGGAGAGATGGTGCATATTCTTGCACTTGTCTACGACTGCGTTGATCGCGCAGTCCGGGGACTTTATATCAGGAGCGCCGACATTGAGATGGTACACTTTGATTCCTTCCGCCTCTGCCTTGTCAGAGAACGGCACCAGCTTTCTGATAGCGGAAGCCGGCATTGTCTGAGCTTTTTGAGAAATACTTAACATAACGGTTGAATTACTACTAACATTGCGAATATACGAAAAAATGTTTATATTGCACTCCGGTTAGTAAAATTTGGTTAGTTAGTATGGACCCAGAAGTGAAGAACCGGCCAAGCACATTGGCCGAAAAGATTCTCCGCAATCACCTCTATCACAAGAAATCCGAACTTCCGGAAAGGGGGCGTTACGCCACTTTCCGTCCGGATCGCGTAGCAATGCAGGACGCCACGGCACAGATGGCCGTCCTTCAATTCATGAACGCCGGAAAGCAATCCACCAGCGTGCCTACAAGCATACACTGCGACCACCTCATCTGCGCCAAATGCGGCGTGGAGAAGGACCTGCCCGAAGCGATGAAGACGAATAAGGAAGTGTACGACTTCCTCGGCAGCGCCGCAGCCCGTTACGGTATGGACTTCTGGAAACCCGGCGCAGGCATCATACATCAGATCGTGCTCGAAAACTACGCCTTCCCGGGCGGGATGATGGTCGGGACCGACTCCCACACCCCCAACGCAGGCGGTCTAGGAATGCTTGCGATCGGTGTCGGCGGTGCCGATGCCGTGGATGTGATGACCGGTATGGAATGGGAGCTCAAGGTTCCCAAGATCATCGGTGTCCACCTCACAGGCGAACTCGGCGGCTGGGCGTCCCCGAAGGACGTGATCCTCAAGCTCGCCGGCATACTCACCGTCAAGGGCGGCACCAACGCGATCATCGAATATTTCGGCCCCGGCGCGGAAAGCATCTCCTGCACCGGCAAGGCCACCATCTGCAATATGGGCGCCGAAGTGGGCGCCACCTGCTCGGTCTTCCCGTTCGACGAGAAGATGGCGCAGTACCTCGAGGCCACAGGCCGCGCAAAGGAGGCTGCAAAGGCCCGCGCCAACAGCGCAGACCTGCAGGCCGACCCGGAAGTGCTCGCCGAGCCGGAGAAATACTACGACAGGGTGATCGACATCAACCTCTCGGAGCTTGAACCATACGTCAACGGCCCGTTCACACCCGATGCAGCCTGCCCTCTCAGCCAGATGCAGAGCCGGGTTACGGAAAACGATTTCCCGGCCGACGTGGAGGTAAGCCTCATAGGTTCGTGCACGAACTCATCCTACCAGGACCTCGCCCGAGCAGCAGCAGTAGCCCGCGCAGCACTTGACCTCGGCCTTGAGCCGAAGGCAAAACTCATCGTCAACCCGGGCAGCGAGCGTATCAAGGCCACAGCCGAGCGCGACGGCATCCTCGCCACGCTCCGCGAAGCCGGCGCCGTCATAATGACAAACGCCTGCGGACCGTGCATCGGCCAGTGGAAGCGCCAGACGGATGACAACACCCGCCGCAACTCCATTGTGACCTCATTCAACAGAAATTTCGCGAAGCGCGCTGACGGCAATCCGAACACGCACGCATTCATCGTGTCCCCGGCAGTCGCGGTCGCATTCGCTTTCAGCGGCAGATTCGAAATCCCGGCCGGTCTCAACGCGCCGGAGGGTCCGGAGCTTCCTCCGGAAGGTTTCGCAACCTGCGACAGCGGAATGACCTCCCCTAAGCCGGGCAGTCCGGAGCCGGTGATCAGCCAGTCCAGCGAGCGTCTCCAGAAACTGAAGCCTTTCGAGCCGTGGAACGGCGAAGACTTCATCGACCTGCCTCTCCTCATCAAGGTCAAAGGCAAATGCACGACCGACCATATCTCTATGGCAGGTCCCTGGCTCAAATACCGCGGCCATCTCCAGAACATCTCCGAGAACCTGCTTCTGGGTGCCGTTGACGCATTCACCGGGGAATCAGGTCCGGTCGCACCCCGCGCAAAGGAGCTCGGGCAGAGCATAATCGTTGCCGAAGACAACTACGGCGAGGGTTCCAGCCGCGAGCACGCCGCAATGGAGCCGCGTTTCCTTGGCGTGAAGGTAGTGCTTGCCAAGAGTTTCGCCCGCATCCACGAGACCAATCTCAAGAAACAGGGCGTACTTGCCCTCACATTTGCAGACCCGCTCTGCTACAACAGGATCCTTTCCGGCGACAGGATCACCATCCGCTGCGCCAAGATCGCGCCGGGGCACTCCCTCGCCGTTGAACTCCGTCACGCCGACGGTTCCCGCGAAACCATCTACGCGACGCATACCTATAATGAACAGCAAATCGCCTGGTTCCGCGCAGGCTCAGCTTTGAACAGCTTATGCAGACAGTAACAATTCCATTCATAAAAGGTGACGGCGTCGGCCCCGAGGTCACATCTGCGATGCAGCAGGTGCTTGACGCAGCCGTTGCAAAGGCATATTCCGACAAAAAGATCGACTGGCTGGAAGTTCCCGCCGGCGGGTCCGCGTTCGAAAAATACGGCAGCTATATGCCGGACCAGACCGTAGAGGCCTTCAAGAAATACGGCATCGGAATCAAGGGCCCTCTTATGACCCCGGTAGGCGGCGGGATCCGTTCCCTGAACGTCTATCTGCGTCAGACGCTGGACCTTTTCGTATGCCTGCGCCCGGTCCGCTGGTTCAAGGGCGTGGAATCCCCCGTCAAGCATCCGGAGAATGTCGATATGGTGATCTTCCGCGAGAACACCGAAGACATCTATGCCGGCATCGAATGGGAGAGCGGCAGCCCCGAGGCTCAGAAATTCTGCAAATTCCTGCAGGACGAGATGGGCGTGACCAAGGTCCGCTTCCCTGAGACTTCCGCCTTCGGCGTGAAGCCTGTCTCAAAGGAAGGCTCCGAGCGGCTCATCCGCGCCGCGATACAATACGCCCTCGACCACAACCGTCCGTCAGTGACCCTCGTGCACAAGGGCAACATTATGAAATTCACCGAGGGAGGTTTCAAGAAATGGGGCTACGAGCTTGCAGAACGCGAATTCGGCGACGCCCTCGCATCCGGCAGACTGGTCATCAAGGACTGCATCTGCGATGCATTCCTCCAGAACGCCCTCCTCAAGCCTGAGGACTACAGCGTCGTGGCCACCCTCAACCTCAACGGCGACTACATCTCCGACCAACTGGCCGCACAGGTAGGCGGGATCGGCATCGCTCCCGGGGCGAACATCAACTACGCCACAGGCCGCGCCATATTCGAAGCCACCCACGGCATCGCGCCGGACATTGCCGGGAAGGACATCGTCAATCCTTGCTCCAATATCCTCAGCGGCGTGATGATGCTCGAGCACCTCGGATGGAACGAGGCCGCGAGCCTCATCTACGCAGCGCTTGAGCGCTCTTTCAGCGAAGGCTTCGCCACTGCTGACCTCGCCCGGTTCATGCCGGAAGGCAAGTCACTTTCAACAACAGAATTCACAAAACACCTGATTTCAATATTATGAGTCCGAAAAGCACAAAAAAGGAATATCTGGTATTCAAGCTCTCAGATGAAATGAAGAGCTGCACCAAGATCGATGCAGACCTCTTCAAGAAGCTGGACGTCAAGCGCGGCCTCCGCAACGAGGATGGCTCCGGCGTGTTGGTAGGTCTCACCAATATCGGCAACGTCGTCGGCTACGAACGCAAGGACGACGGTTCCCTCGAGGCGGTCGAAGGAAAGCTCTTCTTCCGTGGCTACGAAGTCAAGGACCTCGTCCACGCCATCATGAAGGAAGACCGCTTCGGTTTCGAGGAGATCGCCTTTCTGCTGCTTTCAGGCCGTCTTCCTGACAAGGAGGAACTTGATTCCTTCAAGGATCTGGTCTTCGACAATATGCCTCTCGAGCAGAAGACCATCCTCCACATCATCGAGATGGAGGGCTACGACATAATGAACATCCTCGCCCGCTCGGTAATGGAATTCTACACCTACGATTCCAACCCGGACGACACGTCACGTGACAACCTGATGCGCCAGAGCATAGAGCTCATCTCAAAGTTCCCGACCATCATCGCGTATGCATACAATATGCTCCGCCACAAGGAGTACGGCCGCACGCTGCACCTCCGCTACCCTCAGGAAGGACTGTCCATCGCCGAGAACTTCCTTTATATGATCAAGGGCAACGAGTACACCAAGCTGGACGCACGTACGCTCGACCTCCTTCTCATCCTTCATTCAGAGCACGGCGGCGGTAACAACTCCACCTTCACGGTACGCGTCACATCTTCGTCGGGCACGGATACATACTCTTCCATCGCAGCCGGCATCGGCTCACTGAAAGGCCCCAAGCACGGTGGTGCGAACCTCAAGGTCTGCGATATGCTTTCATATATCAAGGACGCCGTCCAGGACTGGGAGGATGACAGCCAGATAGAAGGCTGCATCAAGCGCCTTCTGAGCAAGGAGGTATTCGACAAGGCGGGTCTCGTGTACGGAATCGGTCACGCCGTCTATACCAAGTCAGACCCGCGCGCCGTCCTTCTCAAGGAAATGGCACGTGAGCTTGCCGTAGAAAAAGGCCGTCTCAAGGAATTCGAGTTCATGGAGCGCGTGGAACGCGTCGCCATCGACACCATCTACAAGGTCAAGGGCTACAAGCACAAGATACTCTGCGCCAATGTCGATTTCTACTCAGGATTCGTATATGACTGCATAGGAATACCACGCGAGATCTACACCCCTCTCTTCGCAATGGCGAGAATCGTCGGCTGGTGCGCACACCGCAACGAGGAATTGAATTTCGAAGGCAGACGCATCATCCGTCCCGCATACAGATGCGTGACCGATGAGAACGGATACATCCCTATTAAAGAACGTTAAGATTCTTGAGGCAGACCTTGAGGGAATCAAGCCACTGAGGCACTTCAACCGCAAATTCAGCCTTGATCCTGGTCTTGTCCAGCACAGAATACGCCGGGCGGTGGACCCTGCTCGGAAAATCTTCGGAACTGCAAGGCAACACCTTGCAGTTTTTGTGTCCGGCAAGTCCGGCAATCGCAGTCGCGAACTCGAACCACGTGCACTCCCCTTCGTCGCTGAAATGATAGATCCCGCTTTCCTTGAACTGAGGGACGATTTTCAGTATGGCCTTTGCGAGGTCCAGCGCATACGTCGGAGTTCCCTTCTGGTCGTTCACCACAGATATCGCAGGTTTCGAAGACGTCAGGTTCAGCATAGTCTTGACGAAATTCCTGCCGTATTCGCTGTAAAGCCACGCCGTGCGGATGATCAGATAGCGGCACCCGCTCTTCTGAATCGCCTGCTCCCCTTCCAGCTTCGTGATCCCATACACACTTGCCGGAGCTGTCGCCTCATCCTCTCCCAGCGGCACGTTGCCGCCCGCATCGGGGCAGAATACATAATCAGTTGAAATATGGACGAGCAGGCCGTCCGTCTCCTGCATTGCACCTGCAAGGATTCCCGGGGCGGTCGAGTTGAGAGCCTCCACAAATCCGCGGTTCACGGGATCTTCGGCGGCATCGACATTGGTCCAGGCCGCACAGTTCAGGATGACATCGATACCGTGGGCGGACACATAGGCCCTGACGGCATCGGAATCGGTGATGTCGAGTTTCTCACATCCGTCGCAGACATCGGTGAAGAAGAAATTGTCAGCTGAATCCCGGCTGACAATCTGTATTTCGCGACCAAGCTGGCCGCAGGCGCCTGTGACCAGGATATTCATAATGAAGCTCGGTTTCTGTCCTTGTCGGAAAGTATAATCTTGTCGGCAGGTATCCCCCAGTCTATGCCAAGGCTTCCGTCAAGCGGGTAGATGCCTGATTCGGCTTCCGGATGATACGGCACATCGCATTTGTACTGGAACACGGCCGATTCGGACAGTACTGCAAAACCGTGGGCGAAACCTTTCGGGATGAACACCTGGCGGTGATTTTCCTGAGAGAGTTCCACTGCCACGTGCTTGAGATATGTGGGTGAACCGGGACGGAGGTCAAGGGCCACGTCAAGCACCTTGCCAAGCACGCAGCGGACAATCTTGCTCTGGGCATAAGGCGCCTTCTGGAAATGGAGGCCCCGCACCACGCCATAGGTGGAACGCGATTCATTGTCCTGGACAAACGAGACCGGGCCGCCCATAAGCGGAGCAACCTTCACGTCGAACTCCCTCTGGGAGAAACTTTCGAAGAAATAACCGCGCGCGTCGGAGAATACGCGCGGCTCGAGTATCAAAACTCCGTCAATATCTGTCCTGATAACTTCCATCCCGCTACTGTCCGTCAAACTTCGAAGAGGTCACGTCCCTCTTCATCTCTTCAATGACCTTAAGCAGATACTGGCCATACTGATTCTTCAGCATAGGCTTGGCGAGTTCACGCATACGGTTCTCGTCTATCCAGCCACGCCTGAATGCAATGCCCTCAAGACAGGCGACCTTGAGACCGGTACGCTTCTCGATCACCTCGACGAAGGTCGAAGCTTCGCTCAGCGAGTCGTGGGTCCCTGTATCAAGCCAGGCGAAACCGCGGCCCAGCGTCTGGACCTTCAACTCCTTGTCGGCGAGGAAAACCTGGTTGACGGTGGTGATTTCAAGTTCGCCGCGGGCGGAAGGCTTGATATGCTTCGACACATCCACGACCTTGTTCGGATAGAAATAGAGACCTACCACCGCATAGTTGCTCTTTGGCTGCGCCGGTTTCTCCTCTATCGACAGGCAGTTGCCCTGCTTGTCGAATTCGGCCACACCATAACGCTCCGGGTCACTGACCCAGTAGCCGAATACGGTGGCCTTATTGTCTTCCTCGGCGGTGCGCACCGCCTCACGGAGCATGGCAGTAAAGCCATTGCCGTAGAAGATATTGTCGCCAAGCACAAGGCAGGCGCTGTCGTTGCCGATGAACTCCTCACCGATGATGAAAGCCTGTGCAAGGCCGTCCGGTGACGGCTGCTCGGCATAGGTGAAGTTCACGCCATAATCGGAGCCGTCACCGAGAAGACGCTTGAATCCCGGCAGGTCCTGCGGAGTCGAGATGATGAGTATGTCCCTGATTCCTGCCAGCATAAGGGCGCTGATCGGGTAATACACCATCGGCTTGTCATACACGGGAAGGAGCTGCTTTGACACGCCCTTCGTAATCGGGTAAAGACGGGTGCCGGAACCTCCGGCGAGAACTATTCCTTTCATATTGCTAGAAGAGATAACCTACGTTGAGATAGAAAGCGCCGGTGCCATCCTGGTTATATACGGAGCTGTTCTTGGAAAGATGGGAAATAGGCATACCATACTCGGCGGCAACGATGAAATTCTCGTTCATAATGAAACGGAAGCCTGCTCCCGCAGTGATATGGAAGCTGTCCTTCTGCTGGCTGTTTGCCATAAACTCCTCATATCTTGCAATGCTGGAGATCGAGTTGACGCCCTTGTAGCTCATATCGCGGCCGCGGGTGACGGTCGTGCCGTCGCTGAATGCAGAAAGTGCGAGGGCGATATTCTGCCTGCCGATGTGGAACTTGGTGAAGCGCCAGCGGAATTCGGCATTGTACGTGAACATATCGAGACCTACCGCACGGTTGCGCATAATTCCTCGCGTGGTTCTGTATCCGCCCATACCGTCGCGGTCCCAGTTCTCACCCTGGACGGTCATATATGGAAGGACATAGTATGGTGCTTCGTTGCCGAAAGTGCCCTCATAGTTAAGACGATATGCAAATGTGAGGACATCGTTCTTGACGATAGGGACATAGTGACGGAATGTCAGGGAGTAGCGCGCGAACGGGTTCTTGGTGCCGAGCCACTTCGGTGCGAGAGTGACGTGCCCCTCGGCCCAGATGCCTCTTGAAGGGGCGCCTTCCTTGTCGCGGGAGTCGTATGAGAGGCCGGCACGGATGGAGCTCACGAAACCGCCATTCGCTTCATCTGCAGAGATGAGGCCCCAGTTGACGAAGTCTTCGTAGAGAGTGCTCTCGGACTGAGGGAACTTCTTCTCCTCGGCCTTGCCCCTGTTGATGTTGTCGTAATCGATCGCGCCCTGGTCAAAATAGCTTGCGTGATAGCCCACAGCCCATTTGAAGCGGTCCGTGATGTTACCTACGAAATCAGACTTGAAAAGCACCGAATTCCTCTTCATCTTGTAGAACGGAGTGTAGATGATGTCGCTGCTGCTCTTGTCATTGCCGGCAGCAATCCTCTCATAATTGTAGTATGAGCCGTAACCGTTGAAGCCGAAGAAATCCATACCCTTGTCGAGGGCTACGATGCAGGCTGTCGTCCAGCGTACGTTCGGGATGAGTTCCTTTGCATCGTACATCGTCTGGATAAGCCAGCTTCCCTTGGTGAAGTATGACACCTCAGCATATACCTTGTTGTCATAGTTCGGATAATTGTGCCCGTCGCCGTAGTCGAAGAGCTGTATGATGGCGCCGAGCTGAAGTCCCTTGTCAGCATCGTAGGCAATAGCAGGGAGCGGGCCGATGTTCCAACCGGTCTTGATGATATCCTTCTTCTCCTGTGCACCGGCAAAGAGGGCTGAAGCGGCGAGAAGCGCTGTCAAGAAAATAGTCTTTTTCATTTTTTAAAATCCTTGATCAAATCGTGATAGAATATGAAAAGCACCCCTGCGATCCACTGGAACGGCCAGAAAACAGGGAATATGAAACGTAGGACGAAATGGACGGTATGCGTCCAGGCCTTGTCCTCGAAGGTCCGCATTATGATGGTGGCAGGGAGCCACACAGGAATGGAGATCGCACTGCAGGCCAGGAAAAGTGGAAGAGAAGCCACGGCGCCGAGAAGGCGGAGAGCCTTCAGGTCGTGGCGGTGTTCTGGGATGCGGCCTATCAGGCCGAGGTCACGTTCGTGAAGTTCGTCGCAGAGCAGCCGGTAGATATCGCCTTCCGGCATATCCGAATGGTCCTGGAAGAACTGGCTGACATTGATAGGGTCTCCTATGCGGAGGGCGACGCGGCCGTGCTCAAGGAAGAAATACTCGTAATCAATGCCTACAGGCACTACACATACCGGCTTGTCAAGCTTGTCGATCGCAATCTTTGCAATGCGGAATATACCCTTCTTCACAGGCATCATCCCCCGTTCAGCCCTGTGCGTGCCTTCAGCGAAAAGACAGAACGGAGTACCGTGGTCCATACATTCGACAGCCTCGTCGAAGATGGCGTAATTCTTCATCAGTTCAGCAGTGCCGTTGCGTTCGCGCGCAATCGGAAGGATGCGGAGCCAGCGGAGGATCTTCGCCGTCCTGGGATTTGCAAAGATGTCGGAGCGGGCGCCGAAGCCTACCGGAGCGTGACGACGTACCTGCAGCACAAGTATCGGGTCAATCATCGCGGCGCAATGGTTAGGCGCCAGGATCACTGCGTATTTATCATAATCAGGAATCTTCTCCAGACCTTCGAGAGTCATCTTGGAGAAGCTCATACGGGTACAGGCACCCACATACTCGTGCAGCGCGATGTAACCGTTCGTGGTCTCCCAGAACTTTGCCATGGCTACAGATTTTTCTTGGCCTGCCTGCGGTCGTAAAGCAGGAATGACGTGCTAACGCAGAGGCCGCTGATTATATGCCAGACACCCCACCACGCGGTGATCACCAGCATTCCTCCGTGAGGCGGAAGCCCGCTGAATATCTGGGTGCCGAGAAGGAGGACAAGGCCGAGGCCGCTGTTCTGGATACCCGTCTCGATGGTGAGGGTGCGCCTGTCAGGTTTGGAGACCTTGAAGACAGTTCCGGTGGCGAATCCGATGCCGAGGGCAAGCAGGTTGTGGATCAGCACCACGAGGAAGAAATATTTGAAATATTCAAGGAATACCGAGATGTTGCCCATAAACGACAGGACGACCATTATGATGAAGAACACCAGGCTGAACCACTGGAGCGGTTTCTTGAGCTTCTCGGCAAGCTTTGGCAGATACTGCGAAGTGAGGACGCCGAGCGTAAGCGGAATACCGAGAAGGATGAAAATGGTCTTGAATACATCCCAGAGAGGTATCACCAGCTGAGGGACTTCACTTGCGACTTCAGCATACTTGAGATAGAGGTTGCCGTAGAGCCAGAAGTTGAACGGTGTCATCAATACGGCAAGGGCGGTGCTGATCGCCGTCAGGCTGACCGAGAGTTCGATGTTTGCCTTTGAAAGCGAACTCATGAAATTGGAGATGTTCCCGCCAGGGCAGGAAGCCACCAGTATCATACCCATAGCCATTGTCCAGGAGATATTGGACCCAAGAGCCAGCGTCAGCAGGAATGTAAAAAGAGGCAGCAGGATAAGCTGGCAGCACATTCCCAGTATCACGGATTTAGGCTTGCTGAAAATTTCGACGAACATCTTCGGCTTTATGCCGAGGGCCACGCCGTACATCACGAATGCGAGCACGATGTTGATGGTATTCATACCGCCCACGTTCAAGGTAACGTTGACCGAATCAAGGGCGTGCATTGCTTCCGGTGTCATAATCAAATAATTGGTTTATCGGTTATTGTACATTGATTCGTAGTATTTCTGGTATTCGCCGGATGTGACGTTGTCCATCCACTCCTGGTTGTCCAGATACCATTTCACGGTCTCCTCGATACCTTCCTCGAACTGCAGGGACGGCTCCCAGCCGAGTTCGCGCTGGAGTTTCGATGAGTCTATCGCATAGCGCAGGTCGTGGCCCGCGCGGTCGGTCACGTAGGTGATGAGGTCCAGGTCAGCGCCCTCCGGACGGCCCAGAAGACGGTCAACGGTGTTGATGAGGACCTTGATGATGTCTATGTTCTTCCACTCGTTGAAGCCGCCGATGTTGTAGGTCTCGGCCACCTTCCCGTTGTGGAATATCGTGTCTATCGCCCTTGCGTGGTCCACCACGTACAACCAGTCACGCACGTTCTCCCCCTTGCCATAGACCGGCAGAGGCTTGCGGTGACGGATGTTGTTGATGAACAGAGGGATGAGCTTCTCAGGGAACTGGTATGGGCCGTAGTTGTTGGAGCAGTTCGTCACGATGGTCGGCATCCCGTACGTGTCGTGGAATGCCCTCACGAAATGGTCCGAGCTGGCCTTGGCGGCGCTGTACGGGCTGTGTGGCTGGTACTTCAGGTCTTCGGTGAAGAACTTCTCGCCGTAGGCAAGGTGGTTCTTACCGCTGGAGGCCCTGGTCGAGAACGGCGGTTCAACCCCTTCCGGATGAGTCATCTGGAGGGCGCCGTACACCTCGTCCGTAGATATATGATAGAAGAGCTTGCCGTCGTATTTCTCCGGCAAACTCTCCCAATACAGCTTCGCTGCCTGCAGCAGGCTCAACGTTCCCATAACGTTCGTCTGGGCGAACGTGAACGGATCCTTGATGCTGCGGTCGACGTGAGACTCGGCAGCCAGATGGATGATCCCGTCCACCTTCTCCTCATGCATCAACTTGAGGACGCCGTCGAAGTCGCAGATGTCCGCACGTACGAACCTGTAGTTCGGCTTATCCTCTATGTCCTTGAGATTCGCGAGGTTACCCGCGTATGTCAACTTGTCTAAATTGATAATCCTATACTCCGGATACTTGTTTACGAACAAGCGGACCACGTGGCTTCCGATGAAGCCCGCTCCGCCGGTTATGATGACAGATTTCTTCATAATAGACAAAGATAATCATTTTTTACTCAATTAGAACATATCCTATGTTCCGACTGGACGGACTGATGTGAAGATAGGCGTTTCCGGACATTGAAAGCGGGATCTCCCCATAGTAGGAAGCACCGTTGAACTCGAAGTGAGGTTCGAACACCCAGGGGCGGCTGAGGGCCCTTTCAGCTGCATTTGCATCAAACACGCCCCCTCCCGGATACGACTCCGGGAACACGTCGGCATACAGCAGGCCGACGGAATTCGAACCGCCCCGGTTTTCAATCACCTGCTGCCCGGGTCCCGTGGCTCTCGGGCTCTCGAACTTGATGTAATTGTAGAAAAGGCTGTAGCCGCAAAGTTCCTTCCACTCGGGCTCAGAATAAAGCATCGACGGCGACTGCCTGATCAGCCACGCCGCCTTCGGCGTCATCATCCTCACGGTCATAACGGGACTGCCAGGCGTTATGAAGGCGACCGGGCCGAGGGTCGCATTGTGCTGGATCAGCGACTGCCTGGCCATTGATACCGCCATGACGCCTTCCCTCACACGCGGATTGTCCCACGTCACCTGCATCGACAACAGACCGACAGGGATATCCATCGGGTGTCCTTCAGGGACGACCAGGCTGTAGCGGACGACGTCTTCATCCAGGTGCTCCCTCCTGTATCCATAGGTTTTCCGGCCTTCATTCCTGAACGAGCTGAACGACACCCTCTTATTTCCAAAAAGAGCGATATCGGCGTGGAGGTCCAATTCCGAGCCGTTGAATTCATTGAAATACTCCGTGGTCACTTCCTCAGGGATACGGACCTTGACATATGGATAATAGATCAGGAACGAATATCTGCTTGACCCGTCATATAACGGCGAAGCGGGTTTTACCGTAGCGGAGCCCAGGCAATCCGGCCGGCTGTTGTTGACATTTCCGGAATTTATCAGTTTTTCCAGCCTCTCCGGATCGGAAGGCCCGCCCAGATAATCCACGAAGAATTCAGAACCGTTAAAGCCGGCGAACTTGTCTCCTGCCTCGGATTCGAAAACGGCTTTCAAGGCCAGAAGCTGGTCATACAGCGAAGGGTCGAAGGAAGATTTTTCCATCGCACGGCCGGTCCTGTCGTAAAAAGTGGTCGAAACCGGCACGCCTGTGCCGTCGACATACAGTTTCAGGTTCTTTCTCTCAGGTCGGTATTCCGGCTTGAAGACCTTGAATTTCAAGCTGACTGCATCGTCATTGAAGGTATCGTCCGAGCTGAACTGCAGCTCAGCCTCCCCTTCCTCGCTGATACCGTATGCGTATATGTCCAGGCCGGTTCCGGACAAGGCCGACGGCGAGGATGACAGGAAACCCTGTGCGGTGGAAGGTGCCGTGCGCAGCAGGTTCTGGGACTGCGCCCCCAGAGCGCGCACCACCCTGGCGCCACCGGCGAATCCGCGCAGTTCGATATGCCGCTTCATTCCCATATAAAAATCGGACCTGTCCATCACAAGCTCCTGATTCTCACTTGTCCTCACCGTCATAGTGCAAGTCTTCCCACCCGGATACAACCTCAGCGTCAGCGGTATGTCCCGTCCTGCCACAAAACGTGAAGGATCCGTCACGCTTATGCTTATCCTGCCCGAAGACAACGAATAGGAGGCACTCATTCCATTCGCTGCAAGTGCGGAGAAGTCACATCCCCACGCGCAGTCAGACAAGCCGTCCGCGACATATCCGGTCACCTGCGGCTTTCCGAGAATATCGTTGGAGCCCAACGCCCCGGTCCTGTTCATATACACATATACGTTCCCCGCCCGGTTTTTCCTGACCACCACAGGCTGGTTCTCCGGAAGCCTGTCCGAAAATCCGGCATCCTTCGTGACGCAGAACAGCCTCCTGTCTTCAAAGTCATCGCCCGGGTCCACTTTCCAGGTCGGTTCAAACACGGAATCGACATTGAAGGAAAGATTGACGTTGTACGGCTTGTTCCTCACGATGTCAAAATTCGCGACGTTGTCGGCTCCGGGATAGAAACGATACGTCACGCTTCCGCCATATCCCCCGGCAGACCTGTCTATGTCCGCCGAGAATTCGACATAGGTGGCCCTGTCAGCAGCATCCCCCGCGGCGGCCCTGAGCGCATCCCAGGTCTTCCCCGCAGGATCGGCATTCCCTGCCAGAAGCGTCCCCATACGGTTTTCAGGCACATAAAAGACAAAGGTCTCACAGGTGCCGTCCGCCATCGGCGATTCATAGTCGGAGGTCGCCAGCACATCGGAGACCGTCTCGGCCCTGGCCCCGCCTTCGGCAAATGGAGCAAGGGTCCCGTTAGCCTGGCGCAGATACAGCTTCTCGTTGCGGAACACACCCGCCGTGGTGCTCATCCCCGAATGGTCGACACTCACCAGCAATTTGGCGAACAGCCGTTCCATCCTGACATTCAAGACACTGCCGCTGCTTATCTGCACCCCCTTCAGAGAGCCGCATACCGGAATGCCGCAACCGGCCACCTCCGCAAAGGTTTCCGGCCGCAGGCCGTCGACGGAGGCTCCCCCAAGATGGTATGTCATAGACGGCACATCATCCTCCGAAACGGGGAAGACGGGGGCGCATTTCGCTCCAGAAGCATTCACAAACCACAGATTCCCAAGGACATAGACATCCATCCTGCGCATCGGCAGAGCGACGCGCATAGGCGCGTCAAGACTCTCCACGCTGCACTGCGAATCCAGCCGTCGGGTTTCGGCATCATAGAATGCAACCACGGCTCCGGTTTCAACGCTTTCGATGCCTGCGCCGAACACACTGCTCTTCGTCGTCTCCCTCATATAATCCTTTTCGAAGTTGACCACGACCTTGGCCGGCCGCTCGACGGGGCCCTCAAAATCGCACGCAACAGCCGTCAGGGCAACGGCAATGCTAAATATCAATCGTTTCATAATCATAATTTTTATCCCAGGGAACCAGCACCACCTCGATGGTCATCTGCACGAAGTCCACTATGAGTTCAATGTCATCAAGGTCGGCCTTGTTCCAGTCGTAATTCAAATCATCAAGCATCTCTCCGAGATTGACAGAATAGATATGGCCGTCCCTTTTGTCAAGCACCTCCATACTCATTATATTCCTCTGCTGCCTGGGCACCCTTAAGGACAGATTTTGGGTGTCGTCCTCGACAGCCATCGCCGAAAAGCCGCCCGCCAGCGGAGAGAGGTCCGGCAATCTCAGCCCGCTGCATTCGGCGCAGACACGCAGCTCGTATGGGAATTCCGTACGCGTATCAAGCCCGGAAATCCTGAAATCGACATTGCAGAACTGCTTGTGAAGGGCCACCTGCAGGGTATCCCTCTCACCCGTCACCACTCTCTCCACACCGAACGCCATCACGGGGTCCGACTGCTCATTATATGGCACGGTGATCCTGTCTCCGGCAAAATTGACGTTCTTGAATCCGCAGATGACCGAGGCTTTCACAACATCCTTCGGCACCCTGATCTCATATCCCCGCCCCTCATATTCCCCGATGCTGATTTTCTGCTGGTACAGCACTCTGTCGGTACTTGGGGAGAGAGTCGCGATTGCCTCGCTGTATGCGCCCTGGTCAATCAGCTCGTCGAAATCCAGGATAAGATAACACGGGCAGTCCCCTCTTTCCTCCTTCACGCAGGACGCACACAGCAGAAAAGGAACCAGAATCGATAATACAAGGCGCTTCATCCTAAATGTCTTCGTTTACATTACGCGGCTCCGACCAAGGCATAACCTCGATCTGGACGGTCACGTCCGTCTTATGGACGACTTCCCACGGATGGTTCGAGCCGGGACGGCGTATGATGAAATTATTTATGACATACTGCTTGTTTGCGTCAAGGGGACCCACCGCCACGGGATAATAGTACTTCACGCCATCCAGCGTCGCTTCGACGACAAGCATCGTCGACCGCTGCGACCACACAGGGTCCTCCTTCAGCTCGCAGGCATTCGGGAATGCATAGAAAGTATGCGGCTCGTTCAGCTCCTGTCCGTAGTTCACCACCCTGTTGACAGCTTCGTCGCAGATCAGGCTTCCCGGCTGCTTTTCCAGCCTGGCCAGCCAGCCGGACTCACCGAGGGTACGGGGATCCGTCGATCCATCGAGCGCCCAGGTCCCGACCACATTGGTCAGATAGACGGCGTTCACGGTGAAAAGGTTGTCCGCCCTGTATCCGTTCGCCTCCATCATATTTGAAATCTTCTCCAGCCGCACCGACGAGACAAGGCGCATCACCGGCACTGTCAAGGCACACGATGTCCCGGAAAGCGTCTGCGTCACCTTGCCCATCATAAACAGATTGGAAAGACCGTTGTCCGTCAGCGATGAGCTGAGGGCGAGCAGGTCGGCCTCGCATCGTATCTGGTAAGTATAGTCAGCGGCGGCATTCGCAAGCACATACACGATTTTCTCACCGATCGTGCATCTGATCTGCAGACTTGACTCACCGCTGCCCGACCAGGCGCTCGCATCCAGTTTATGACCGCTGTCCGTCCTGAACACGAAAACTGACAGATTGTTGATTTTGATTTCTGCAGTCTGGGACTGGCCGACCGCCTTTGTCGCTCCATACGAGCAGTTTACGACAAGGTCGCACGCCCCGGATTCAACTGTAATCATTCCCGGGCCGGCAGGATCGCACGCAACTGCGGCCAAAGCCGCCGCGAGCATAAGTATCTTAGATTTCTTCATCTTCTTTGTTGATATTGTATTTTCTTATCAGCTCTGAAATTTCAGGGTCAAGGTTGCCTCTGTACACGTACGACGGGTCCTGTTCGCAGGAGCGGACATAACACTCCACTGCATCCCTCTCCTCGCCCAGGCGCTGATAGACCAGGGCAAGCATATAATTCACTTTCGCATCTTTCGGACAGTCCTTCAGGATCGACAGCGCCGAGCGGTTGCGGTCCATTGCCAGATATGCCACCGCCGTATTGAAATCCTGATACGGCGACAGAAGTTCGAGCGCTCGTTCATAATCGTGGTCCCGGATGGCCTGTACGCCGTCCATATACACGGTGTCGAGCACATTCGTATGCACCGTATCCTTCACCATCCCCTTTCTGTGCAGGTGGAAATCGAACCTCACGCTGCGCAGCTTCGGATACATCTCACCGTAAAGCCGCGACTGGAACCCCAACTGCCTGACAGCTCGTTCCCTGGCATCCGGATCGGGATTACGGGCAAGAAGGAGGTACTCGTTCTTCTCAGATTCCGTAAGGACCGTGTCGGCCAGCACGAGGGCTTCGAGGGCGGACCAGTTCTCCCCTCCTGAACGGGAAAGGAAGCGTATCGGTTCGGGGGCCGCATCTGCGCGTCTCATCATCCCTTCCGAGAAGTCATCTCCGACAGAGACGAAGAACCCCTCCTCGCGGCGGATGGAATCGCGGATCCGGCTCAGGAAATTGCTGAAATAGTCCGAAGCGGATTTGGCGCGACGGTATGTCAAGGACACATTGGAAGCGGCACTGCCTTCCGGCGAAGCGAAGGAGGTGATGATTATCGAGTCGATGTCGAACTCATCATTGTTTGCCAGAAGCCGGAGTTTCGACTTTATGAAACCGATTTCGCGACTGTTGTCCGACAGTGACTCCTCAATCTCCGACCTTCCGGCCCGGAAGGCAATCTCCGCCGAAGCATTGGCACTTACGGCACGGTGGACGACCTGTGTCTTGTACCTTTCCGTGCCGTCGGCGAATGCATTGAGGGAAGATACATAGAACGACAGCGGCTCCGACACCGGGATGGTGTACAGGCGGCGGTCGCTTTCGAATATCGCGCCGGACAGGACAACATCTACCTTTCGAAGCTTCGGCCTGGTGTTGATTGTCTGTACATAATTGTAAATGAAACATTTACCCTTGATATCCTGCATCACAGTGTCAAGCCGTACGCCCTCGGTGACAATAGGTGCCTTGACATACTTGCGCCACATCTCCGGCTTGCGGCTGATGCGCACGCCGTTAAGATATTTGGCAAAGTGGTCAGTATAATGATATTCCGCCTCGCGCTCGCTGTCCTTCGTGTTCCTCGCAAGGAAAATCCCGAGCGAACGCCGGTCCACGAATTCCATCGAATCACTTACGATACGTCCGGCATACCTTTCATATTGCCGGAGTCCCTGAAGCTGCGCCCTGCGGTATTCCGTGCCGGTTATGACGACGTCATCAAGCCGCAGGGAATCCCCAAGGACATACATCTCCGGATGAAAGCGCAGCTGCCAGTGCGAATCGTGAAGTTCCCTGGGCACGATTACCTGGAACTCCAAGTCTATCTTTCCGTGCCTCTCCGCGACATTTCTGAAACGCGCGACCACATATGCGGCATCGAGTTCCTCCGTTGCGACCATATCGCCGGTCTCATCATCACGTATCGCTCTCATCAGCAGCACCTCGCGTCCATCGAGACCGGTGATGCGGATGGTATCGTGCACCGGAGCCCGGCGCGTGGAGTCCAGTTTCGGCGGGGTATTCTTCGCCGGCAACTGGAGGTCCACGCCGAGTTCGCGGTCACGGATTTCTGAGAGCTTGCGCGACTGTGCGCATCCCACGCAGGCCAGCACAAGCGCTGAAGCAAGCAGAACCCTGTATCGGCACCTACATTTCATACTGCAAAGGCTCATTGCCGTCGATTATGACAAGACGGTTTGCCTGAATTTCATAATAGGTGCGGTCAATGCCGTCAGGGCCCACGCTGCGCGTGTTTCTGATCCGGCCTTCGACATAAAGCTTGGTTCCTTTTTCAATCTTTGAAAGATCCCTGATCTCCTTTCCCTCCCAGGCGTTGACGTTGTGCCAGGTGGTTTCGATTACGGCAGATCCCTCCCTGTCGCGATACGCGACATTTGTTGCGATGGAGAGGCGCGCGACCTGTGTGTCGTTGAAAGTCTGGAGCCGTACACTCCCCACTGTTCCTCTCAGCTCGATTCGATTCAATTGTTCCATACTTTTGCATAATTATTTAATATCTCACATCAGACCCGCGGTGTCCGAGGTGTTGCAAAGTAGGGCCAAATATTTCAAATCTAAAACAGGCAGAGATGAGAGATGGTGCGAAATATATGAATCAGTATGACAATTGAAGAATCGTTATGCATAAAAATTAATTCTTTCTAGAAAAATTTACATAAATCTTCAAATATTTCCGAGGGTTTCTTGGACATTGGAAAACTCCTGACCACCTTTGGCAAAAACCGAAGTACTATGTTTGATGAACCTGTTGCAATAAAGTCACGCTGCCTTCACTGCGGCACCGAGATGTACGGACGCTCCGACAAGAAATTCTGTGATACAAGATGCAAGAACGCTTATCACAACGGGGAGACCGAGCGTTCAAGGAGGTACCGCAAAAGCGTAATGGCGGCCATCGAAGTCAATTATGCCATACTCGACGACCTTCTGAAAAACCGTCAGCTGACAGTCGCGGTGGAAAAGATCACGCCACGCGGCTTCAGCCCGAACTATTCGACATATCACAGGAAAAAGTATCCCCGGGACGAGTACGGATGCTTCGATATAAGATACAACCGGTCCGACTCCAGGATATACAATATCCATAGAATCGGACCGGATATAGGTGAACCGTAGACGGCTTACTTCTTGTCTGCCGCAGCGCCCTTGCGAGGGATAGGGTTCTTGACGACCGAAGCGACGAGCTTGTCAAACTCCTCTTCGGAAATCATCTTGCAGGAGCCGTTGAGCTGGGCACCCATCTCAATCTGCATCTTGCGGACGAAGATGTTGCCGTTGACAACCGCCGAGCTCTTGAGCGAGAGGATGTCGCGGATATAGAGGTCTCCGTCCATCTTTCCCCAGAGGTCGAGGTCACGGCAAAGGAGACTGCCGGAAAGGAGGGCGGACTCACCGACAACGATGCGCCCTTCTGAATAAAGGATTCCGTCAACATTGCCGTCAACGCGGATATCCGTACGGGAAGAGAGATCGCCCTTGATTGACGCGCCCAGTGCAACACGGCTGACCTCGTTTACGTTTACTACTTCTGGAGCTTTAGTCGCTAATGACTTGAAGCTAGACAATACCTTTTCCATGACAATTCTTGTATTTTTTACCGCTGCCGCACGGGCAAGGGTCATTTCTTCCAATCTGCTTATCGACCTTGACAGGGCCGCGTGACTGAGGTTCACCGTTTATGCTCAGATCTGAATGCTGCGCCTGCATCTGGCTCATATCTGTCTGGCGGCGCATTGCGCGGGTCGGCTGCTCGTTCCTGTCGCGGAGCGGAACCGATGCCCTGAAGAGGAACGAAAGCACGTCGCGGTTGAGAGAATCAAGCATCTCAGCGAAGAGGTTGTAACTCTCGAGCTTATATACGACGACAGGGTCCTTCTGCTCGTAAGTCGCATTCTGAACGCTCTGCTTGAGGTCATCCATCTCACGCAGATGCTCCTTCCAATGTTCATCGATCTGATAGAGGATAATATTCTTGCTGAGGGTCTTGGCGATCTCGCGTCCTTCGCTCTGATATGCCTTCTCGAGATTGACGCTGAGGTTTATCTGCTTGCGCCCGTCTGAGACCGGGATGGCGATGTTCTGATACATCTGCCCCTGCTTCTCATAGACTTCCTTGATGATAGGTGAAAGCTTTTCCACAAGCACATCCATACGGCGTCTGTAGACCTCCACCATATGGCCGCAAAGCTTCGCTGCGATGTCGCGGTCGTGACCTTTCTCCCACAGTTCCCTGTCTATGCCCGAGTCAATGGAGAGAAGTGCCATAAGCGTCTCCTCGAAGTCATCGAAAGAATACCCCTTGCATTTTTCAAGAAGGAGGGAGGCGGTGTCAACCATCATATTCTGGAGGTCGATCTCAATCTTCTCACCGCTGATTGCGTTGCGGCGGCGGGAATAGATGGCCTCGCGCTGGTAATTCATCACGTCATCATATTCGATGAGGCGCTTGCGGACACCGAAGTTGTTCTCCTCCACCTTCTTCTGGGCCTTCTCGATGGCGCTTGAAAGCATCGAGCTCTCAAGGGCCTCGTCATCCGCCATACCAAGCTTGTCGACCATACCGGCTATGCGTTCAGAGCCGAAGAGGCGCATCAGCTTGTCTTCGAGCGAGATATAGAACGTCGATGAGCCCGGGTCACCCTGACGGCCGGCACGGCCTCGGAGCTGCCTGTCGACACGGCGGGAGTCGTGACGCTCGGTGCCGATGATTGCAAGACCGCCGGCGGCCTTCACCTCATCGGAAAGCTTGATATCGGTACCACGTCCCGCCATATTGGTCGCGATGGTGACGGTGGAACTCTGTCCGGCCTGGGCCACGATTTCAGCTTCGCGGGCGTGCTCCTTCGCATTCAGGACGTTATGCTTGATGCCGCGGAGCTTGAGCATTCGGCTGAGGAGCTCGGATGTCTCGACATCGGTCGTACCCACCAGAACCGGACGTCCGGCTTCGGAGAGCTTCACGATGCGCTCGATCACGGCGGCGTACTTGGCCTTCTTGGTCTTATAGATCAGATCATCCTGGTCGTCGCGGAGAACCGGACGATTGGTAGGGATGACCATCACGTCAAGCTTGTATATGCTCCAGAATTCACCGGCCTCGGTCTCTGCCGTACCCGTCATACCGGCGAGCTTGTGATACATTCTGAAATAGTTCTGAAGGGTGATGGTCGCAAACGTCTGGGTGGCGGCTTCAACCTTCACGCTCTCCTTAGCCTCGACCGCCTGATGCAGTCCGTCGCTCCAGCGGCGTCCCTCCATTATACGGCCGGTCGATTCGTCGACGATCTTGACTTTGCCCTCCATAATGACATAGTCCACGTCCTTCTCGAACATAGTGTAGGCCTTGAGAAGCTGCTCAACGACGTGCACGCGCTCGCTCTTCGTCGAGAAGTCGGTCATCAGGGCATCCTTTTTCTCCTGCTTCTCGGCAAGGGAAAGGTCTGAGTGTTCGATTTCAGCAATGAGCGAACCGACGTCCGGCAGGACGAAGAAATCGTCAGCGCCGACGGACTGCGCAAGCATTGCATCGCCCTTGTCGGTCTTCACTACGGAATTGAGCTGTTCGTTGATGACGAAATACAGAGGGTCGGTGACGACAGGCATCTCTTTTTCGTTATCCTGCATATAGAAGTTCTCGCTCTTCTGCAGGATGACCTTGATGCCGGGCTCCGAGAGATATTTGATGAGCGGAGAGTACTTAGGCAAGCCCTTGTGGGCACGGAGAAGGAGTTTTCCACCTTCGGCCTCGTCGCCAGCGGCGATAAGTTTCTTGGCGTCGTTGAGAGTCTGGTTGACGAGGGTGCGCTGCGCCTGGTAGAGTCTCTCCACATACGGCTTGTACTCCTGATACTGCTGGTCCTCCTCCTTTGCCTTCTGGACAGGACCGGAGATGATGAGAGGGGTACGGGCATCGTCAATGAGAACGGAGTCAACCTCATCGACAATGGCGTAATGGTGCTTGCGCTGCACAAGGTCCTCCTGGCCGATGGCCATATTGTCACGGAGGTAGTCGAAACCGAACTCGTTGTTGGTACCGAAGGTGATGTCGCAGTCGTAGGCGCGCTTGCGCGGCTCGGAGTTCGGCTGGTGTTTGTCGATGCAATCGACGGAAAGGCCGTGGAACATATACAGAGGGCCCATCCACTCGGAGTCACGCTTGGAGAGGTAGTCGTTGACGGTGACCACGTGTACGCCCTTGCCTGCAAGTGCATTGAGGAATACCGGAAGGGTCGCCACGAGGGTCTTTCCCTCACCGGTGGCCATCTCCGCGATCTTGCCCTGATGCAGGGCGATACCGCCGATGAGCTGCACATCATAGTGGACCATATCCCACTTCAGGTCATTGCCGCCGGCAACCCAATGGTTCTGCCATATCGCCTTGTCACCTTCGATCCTCACGAAATCGTGGTTGACCGACAGGTCCTTGTCGAACTGGGTCGCGGTAACCTCGATGAATTCATTCTCCTTGAGGCGGCGTGCAGTCGATTTCATAATCGCAAACGCTTCAGGGAGTATCTCGTTGAGGCATTTCTCAATGGCCTCGTCTTCGTCCTTCACAAGCTTGTCGGATTCATTGGCCAGCTTTTCCTTTTCAGAAATGGGGATATCCGCGTCCAGTTCAGCCTTTATTTCGTTGATGCGGTTCTCAAAAGGAGCCTCTACATCTCTCAACTTAGCCTTAAGCGCTTCCGAACGGGCTCGGAGAGCATCGTTGTCGAGGGCATCGATCTCCGGATAAACCGAAAGGATTTTCTGAAGGACAGGCTTCACAGCCTTGTAGTCCCTGTCTGCCTTCGAGCCGAACAGCGCTTTGATCACATCTGCCAGTGCCATAATGTCAGTATAGTGCGTTTTAAAGAATGATGAAACAATTTCGCTACGTGCGCGCTTGGGCGCAATCGTGCAAATATAGTGATTTCCCGCTATATCTGCAAAAACGGGACCACTGACAAAAGTTCGGGGAAACGGCTAGGACTGATCTGCCAGCCAGGCACGCGGAGTGGTGCCGGTGAGTTCCTTGAATTTCTTCACGAACTGGGAAGAGCTGGCAAAGCCGGAATCGGCCGCAATGTCTTCAAGGGTACGGGTAGAATCCTCACGGAGAAGCCTCTTTGCCGCACTGATGCGCAGGAGACCGATGTAGTCGCGGAACGACATCTTGAAATTCTCCGACATAAGTTCAGAGATATACGTTCTGTTGGTATGCAGTTCTTCGCACACCTCCTGAACGGTGAGTTCCGGATTAAGATAAGGCCGCTCCTTGGCCATATAGACGATGAAGGATTCCAGAAGGTTCTTCGGCTTGGTAGGCGCCAGGATCACGTTCGGAGCATGCGAAGCGGCGTACTCCAGCACCACCGGCTGGTCGGTATCATCCTTGTCGGACACGAAAGGAGAGTTGATTTTCTCCAGGGCGTCGGACAGGAGGCCGGCCCTCTTGTCACCCTCGACGCTGCGCATACCCACCGCAATGTGGCACGCGAAGAACATATCGAGAGCCATAAGCGCAGACAGCACCGAAGACACACCGGAGTGGGAAATGAGGAACAATCTGCCGAGAAGGATGCGGAATATCGTGATAACCAGCAGGATAAACATCAGGGAGACAAAAGAGGATATCTCCTTGTTGTCCTTGCGCCTCACGAACACATATACCAGATAACCCATTCCGCCGAGCACTTCTGCGGCGAGCACTACATTGTAGATCGTGTGGTTGATGGCATAATAGGCGTGATATATCGGGATGTCATATTGCGGAGGGAAGCCCCCGAGCATATCAAAGGCCTGAAGGAACCCGACCGCATTGGCATTGCCCAGAATCATATAGATGACAAAAGAAGCGACACCCTGGCAAATGCACGGAACCAGAGACAGATACGTTACCGGCCAGCTGAACATCTTGCCCTGCGCCACAATGATGTACAGCACCATAAACGGTATAAGCGCCATCGTCACGAACTGGGACACGGCATCAAGCCGCACGAGCAGTGAATAGTCGGAAGCACTCTCGATCTGCCCGACATAGAAGGCATCGACGAAAAAATAGACCGCAGAAATGAACAGCAGGATCATGAAAACATTCCTCGCCGTGCCCCTGTGCGGCGTGAACACCAGCATTCCACCCCAGATGAGGCAGACAAAGCAAGGCAGGAACAAGGCCGCAAAATTCAACATGGGACAATAGGTCTTTTATAATAAAACATACAAATAAACAATAAAATTGTCAAACAAACAATAAAAATTGTCGAAATCGCCATTTTGCCCGTGAAAATATCGGGCGCGCAAGGGAAATTTTACGATTTGAACTGAATTTATTTCAAACTGACAATCTTTTTGGAGATTATACGAAGTATATTTGCAGCATGAAAACTATGACCAAAATATTTCTTCTGCTTTCTCTGGCCATCCTGGCCGGAGCAGAAAGCCACATTGCTCAGGCATCCGCACAGAATGCCGAATCCCGCATCCAGTACCGCAAGAACCAGTATAGCTTCGATGCCGGTTTCGGTGAGAATGCCACAGCTTCAAGGTCAATCACCCGCGCAATCCAGAGCGCCGGCGAAGATAACATCGATTTCGTGCGCATCGTGACCTATGTCACCCCGACGTCCAGCGAGGAAAACGACCTCGCCCTTGCCGAGAAGCGCGCAGTCGACACCAAATGGCTCATCGCAGAAAAATTTCCGAAACTCCAGGGCCGCGTGATTTACGAGACCAGGAGAAGCAGCCGCGAAGGCGATGTCTCCATCGTCACCGTCCGTCTCAAGAATGAGATGGAGCGCAAGACCTTCACGCTCGCCAACACCCCATCCACCCCGTCACGCCATCAGGCATCAAGGAGAAGGACTGTCAAGTCCCTCCCTCTCGACATAACCTCCACCACCGGCGACATGTTCAAGGACGTCCGCACCGACAACCCTGACGTTTACGCCCTCGAGGCCCACCTCGACTACAAGGTCAACGACTACACCTTCGATCCCGACTATATGAGCAACCGGTACGTCCTCCGTGCCCTCGACAGAGCCATCGACGAAGTCGGCATCGACAACATCGATTCTGTCCTCGTAGTTTCCTACGCGTCTCCGGAAGGAACCGTCGAGCACAACCTCTTCCTCGCCGAAAAGCGCGCCATCGATTCCAAGTGGTTCATCCTCAAGCAATATCCTGAACTCAGGAACCGCATCAGCCACGAAGGCCGCGGCGAATCCTGGGACGGACTCCGCCAGCTTGTCGAACAAGACCGCAACATCACGAATTCGACCAGGTACCAGCTCCTCGACATCATCGAGAACAACTACGTCGACGCCAACACCAAGAAGGCGCTCCTCAAGAAGATACCTAACGACCCTATGGTGGGCAACGTCTACCAGTACGTCCTGAAGAACCACTACCCTTCACTCCGCGGATCCACGATGCTCTCGTTCTATCTCAAGCCGCAGCAGGTTGAAGAACCGGAGCCGCAGGAAGTGGTCATAGTCCCTGTGGAGACCCCGGTTGTCAAGGAAGAACAGGTCGTAGTCGAGCAGGTCGCTCCTATTGAAGAACCTGTCGAGGAAGTCAAGAAGAAAGCCAAGGAGACCATCTTCGCGCTCAAGACCAACCTTCTTTACGACGTTGTCACAATGGTCAACGCCGAGATAGAGGTTCCTATCGGCAAGCGCTTCAGCATTATGGTCGAAGACGTGTTCCCTTGGTGGGAATTCCAGAAGAACAAATATGCCCTCCAGAACTGGGAGATCGGCGTAGAGCCGCGTTTCTGGTTCAAGAAATGGGGCAACGACGACAGGAAACTGCTCGGATTCTTCGTAGGCCCTTACGGAATGAGCGGCAAGGGTGATATCCAGTGGGACAAGGACCTCTGCTATCAGGCCACCTACCTCAGCGCCGGTCTGTCAGGCGGATTCGTAATCCCTCTCGGCAAGAAGAAGCACTGGGGCAATATGGAATTCAGCCTCAGCGCCGGCTGGCTCCGTGCGAACTACCAGCACTATCAGCCTGCGGCAGACTACAGCTGCCTTATCCGCGACCCTTACAACGCCGGCCAGGTTACATACTTCGGACCTACCAAGCTTAAGGTCAGCCTCGTGATACCGATCAATTTCGCGACCAAGCGTGCAGCAAGATATGCCGAGACGCATTCCGAGGACAAATAATGTTCAGAAGACCCCTCATAGTATTTTCAGCGCTTGCGCTTCTGGCGACGTCCTGCGAATGGCGACCGCTTGAAGACCCGAGTCCATCCATCGAGCTGGCAGTGGTCGTCGAGCTGAAAGCCGTGCTTAACGTCAACGTCAGCGTCTACAACGAGCTCATACCTGTCCCGAAGATCGAGACGGATATGATACGCGTTATGTTCTATGACCCCGACAGCCACAAGCTCGTGAGCCAGGCCTTCCTTTCTGAAAAGACCGAGAGATACGATGACGAGGGCAAGCGCGTCCCGTGCCTGGGTGGCGACGTGAACATAAGTGTCGGCAAGTACGATATGATCTGCTACAACTTCGACACGCCGGACACGTTCATACGAGGGGAAAACGACATCACCACGCTTGAAGCCTACACCAGCGAGGTGCCCGCTTCAATCAAAGCGAAATACAAGGGACTAGAAGACACCGATGTCCTCTATGAGCCGGACCACGTGATCGTGGCCAGGGACATAGGCCTCGAGATAGTCCCTCATACCGGCCTCCTCGTCATTGAGACAGAGGCCACCACCATCGTCGATACATATTATATACAGGTGCGCATACAGGGCGCGCAATACGCGAGCGACGCAAGCGCCATCCTGTCGGGTATGAGCCCGTCCAACTACTTCGGTCTTGCAGAGCGCGAGGTTGACAATCCCAGCGCCGTTTATTTCAATATGCAGAAGAGCCAGGACCTCAACATCCGGGAAGAGAACAAGGACGTCCTCTGCACCACCTTCAACACCTTCGGAAAGATTTATCACAATATAGACAACGGGGCCGCGGACAGCCGCAAAGGCGACGGAACAAAGGCCGATGATGATATCGCCCCTGAAGACTCCGATCTCCGCGTCACCTTCAACGTAATCCGCACCGACGGCAAGGCGTTCGACTTCGAGATAAATATGAACGACATATTTATGACCGAAAACGCGCTCAAACGCCACTGGTTGCTCATTGATGCGATCATCGACATCCCTAAGCCGGAGGTCGATCCGCAGGGCGGCGGAGGCGGTGGATTCAACCCCGAAGTCGAAGACTGGGAGGACCAGGAAGGAGAGGTTGTCATTTAGTCAAAATCCGCGTTATTTACGTTTTGAAAATGGATTTTTGTAAAAATCACAATTTCATTGACGTTTTAACCTTTTAAACGCATAGGTTTTTACGTTTTGAAAAACACTACTGACAAATAGACAATTTATATATATAAATGCGCCGTATCTTTGCAATGTCGAAAAGATCAAACGGCGAATGAAAAAGAATTTGAACATAACTCTCCTCCTCACCCTGACAGCAGTCCTCGCAGGCTGCTCCAAGGTTGACGTCGAGGTTCCTTCAGTTCAGACTTCTTCTTCATCTTCTTCAAAGTCAGAAATCAAGACCCCTGCACAGAAGGCCATCTCCTTCGACGCCAATCTCTACTCACAGCAGACAAAGTCTGACTACTCAGAACTTGAGTCAAGCTTCCGCACCTACGCTTTCTATACCGGCGACTTCGACTGGAACAGCAGCCTCGAGATTTCCGATATGGTAAAGTACATCAACGGTGACGAAGTTTCCAAGAAGGGTTCAGAGTGGAGCACCGCAGTAGATTACTGCTGGCCTAAGAGCGGCAAGCTTTCTTTCGCAAGCTACTCACCTGTATCTGCAGACCTCGCAATCGGCAACACCAGAGAGAACCTCCTCAACAAGACCGGTTACGTAAACGACGGCACCGACCTCCTCATCGCTGACCTCGCAGCCAACAAGACCCAGAGCAACGGTAAGGTAAGCGTTCTCTTCCGCCACGCTCTCTCACAGCTGATGTTCAACTTCAAGGCCAAGACCCTCAGCGCAAACGGACTTGACTTCGAGGTTACTGTAAACTCAGCCAAGGTTTCCAGCGTATGCAACACTGCAGACCTCAACTGGAACAGCACCAACAACAAGATCAGCTGGAGCAACCAGAAAAACGCACAGGTCATCAACGTCAGCAGCGAAGAGACCGAACTCACCACCGAGTTCGCTACTCTCGGCAGCAACGCGATCGTTCTTCCACAGAGCCTCAGCAACTCCAACGGAAATATCGAGCTCACCGTCAACTTCACAATCGTAACCAAGAAAGGTGAGACCGAACTTGACACCACCACAATCACAGAGACCGTTTCCCTCAGCATCAACGACATCACAGCCTGGGCAAGCGGTTACTGCTACATCTACAACATAACCATCAACCCTCTCAGCAACGACGTCATCACATTCGCTCCTTCAGTAGTCAACTGGATGACCAACAGCTCACAGGCTTCAATGTAATCGAGAATAACAAACAGATAATATTAACTAACGACAAATTTTAACACACTGTACAGTTATTATGAAAAAGTATTTATCAATCATCGCGCTCGCAACCCTCGCAATCGTAGGTTGCAGCAAGGTCAATCTCGACCAGAGTGCTCAGGATGAGGAGACCCCTATCTCCTTCCAGGCTCTCAGCTACGTCTCTCAGACGAAGGCTGACCACGAGCACATCGCTTTACCTAAGGATGCCCAGTTTGACATCCTTGCCTATTTCACTGATGGCGAAATTGCCGCCAGCGGTACTTCGAAGTTCCTTTATTTCAATGACATTGTGGCTAATTCAGAGACATCTGACGAACCTACTGAATGGGTATGGAAGACACAGAACGGCACTTATTACTGGCCAAAGACCGGTATGCTTTCTTTCTACGCAGTATATCCTGCAGGCAAGGCCACGTATGACGCCACCAATGGCTTCACTTTCGACGAGTACGCGGTAACCGTTCCATACGCTACTCAGAAAGTTGCCACCGTATCGGAAGACCTTATGCTTGCCCAGACCCTTGACCAGAACTGCGATAAAGATACAGACAAGCACTTCACCGATGGTGTTCCGCTTCTTTTCCATCACGAACTTGCAAAGGTGAAGTTCTCTGCAAAACTGTACGAAAAGAACTACGATTCAACTAATAAGGTAGTCAAGGTTGGCGACGTCTATTTCTCAGCTGTCATCGATGAGATTTCCATTTCAAACATTTATGGCAAGGGTAAGCTCGCGCTCGACTCTTCGAACGAATATGCCTGGACTCCATCAGGAGACAAGGATAACAGCGGCAAGATTGTAGATATGAAGTACTCTCCTGCAAAAGGCGAAGGCTTTGTTATAGGTACTGAAGTCACGGATAACGGTCTTACAGGTGAAGGTTGGACAAAATTCGAGGAAGAGTACTACGTACTCCCTCAGGAGCTCCCTGTCACTAACAGCAATCCTAACACTGATGCCACAATCACTGTCAAGTTCACTGTTTACGCTTACGACAAGACAGGCAAGGTCATCAGCAAGACCGCATACGACGGTGCTGCTGACAGCCATCCTGCATTCACCATGAAGCTCGGTGAGTTCAAAACAACAACAACTTCAACTGGTGACACCGCCATTGATGAGTGGAAGATCAACACAGTTTACAACTACAGTTTCATCATCGATCCGTTCGAAGGCGAGATTTACTTCGACCCTTGTATGGAAGACTGGAGCAAGGTTGATGCTGACCCTGAGATTATCTACAAGGACACAGACCATGGCGAATAATAATATCAGCCAATAGTCTTTTAGGCCAGAAGCGCTTGACCGCGCTTCTGGTCACAAGTTTTTACGATTTAAAAACTCGAGTACCGATTATTTATTTTAACTTTGAGTTATTATGAAGAAGTATTCACTCACAATCCTGGCCGCACTTCTCGCAATCACCGGTTGTGCGAAGTTCAATGCCAGCGCCCCAGATGATGAGTCCGACCAGCTCATCAATTTCGAGGCTGCGACATACAAAAATGCGACAAAGGCAGACCCGGATCTTGACGGACACCAGAAGATGCCCGTAAGCACATTCAGAGTAACAGCGTTTTACACCGGAGACGAAGGCTGGGAAGATATAGATTTGGCTGAAGCGGTAGAATATATGCACGATGTGGAGGTTCAGAAACAAGAAGATTCCTGGAACCCGAAAACAGAGTACTACTGGCCAAAGACCGGCAAGCTCTCCTTCGTTGGCTGGGCATCTACGAGCAGAGGTAATGCCTACCTAATGACTGATCAGAATGACCGCAGCCAATTTTTCCAGATAAAGGATTATGAGGTAAAATCTGACATCGATGACGACCTTCTTGTTTCAGATATCACCATAGACAAGACAGGCGCCAACGCCAAGGACAAGCAACACGTGACAGAAGGCGTTCCCATGCTGTTCCACCACGTGCTCTCAAAGATTAATTTCAACGCCAAGCTCAAGCCTAACGTATCGACCGATAACATAAAGCACTATGCATTTATCAAGTCAATGTCCATAAAACAGATATACACAACGGGCAAATTCATTTTCGATGCATCTGCAAATACAACGCTTAATGGCGCCTGGACTACTACCGGAGATCCGGTCGACCGAAGCGGACTCTATACAAATTCAACGGCTTTGCAGAAAATCGGGGCAAAACACAGCGCTACCGAAAGCGAACTGTCAACCACTGAAGCATCCAGTCTTCTCAACATCGAAGGCGGAATGTCGGTTCTTCCTCAGAAGCTGACAGACTCTGCTGTAGTTGAGCTCAGTTATGTGATTTATTTCTGCAATGACAAAGGTACTATTCTTGATATCTACGAAGGCAATAATGAAAAATTCAAGCTCAACACCTTCAAGTTATCCGGCACCACAACTCCTCTGGACGAGTGGAAACAGAACAAGGTTTACAACTACACCGTCATTGTGGACCCTAATTCTCCTGACAAGATCACCTTCGACCCTGCCGTGGTAGACTGGGAAGAAGCAGACGAAGCAGAACGTGAAATATAAATAACAATAATTCAGTATCATGAAAAAAGCCCTTATTATTGCTGCAGCCGCCCTCGCAATGGCATCCTGCGCAAAAGTCAATGTTGACGACACCGTCAAAAACCAGGAGCAGAACATCGACACTCCTATTTCCTTCGAGGCCTACAATTATGTAAGCAGCACCAAGGCAGGCGCAAACGAGCTCCGTTTCTACCTCGGTGGCGAGTTCAAGGTATTCTCCTTCTATTCAGCAACAGAATGGAAGGACCTTGCTGACGCACTCCCTGAAAACTCAAGGTTCATCTATGGCGACATTGTAGCATGGCGTGAAGCAAATCAGGAAATCACCGCCAATGCTTGGCGTACAGATGATACATACTATTGGCCAAAGGCCGGTACGCTTTCATTCTATGCATACTACCCATCCGCTGTAGCCGCTTACGCAGCTGTTGAGAAGAAGTCAGAAGGCGTCAAGTTCACCGACTATTCCGTTCTTGAGACCGTAGAGGCCCAGCACGCTTCCGGCCGCATCACCACCGGCAACGTCGTTGACGAGAACGGCAAATTCCCTGGCACTGAAGGCTATACCACCACTACCGGTATCACCAACGACCTCAACGACATCCTCGTTGCCGATCCTCAGTTCGACCAGACCGCAAACAAGAAGGACACCTATTACACCAAGGGCGTTCCTATGCTCTTCCGTCACAAGCTTGCTAAAGTAAAGCTTCAGGCAAAGCAGGCCAAGAAGCCTGAAAAAGGCGTTGTTCCAGGTGACTTCAGAATCATCATCAACGACATTTCCGTTGACAACATCCACCTCAAGGGAAGCTACAAGTCAGCCGATGCAACTGCCATCGTATGGACTGCAGGCGACGAGCTCATCCCGGCTACGAACACTACAACCGCACACAAGAACAGCGGCAACTTCGTCGAAGATATGACAAATGACGGCAAGCTCACCGACACGAAAGATTCCGGCAAAAAGGATGAGAGCGGAAATCCTATCCTCTTCTATAAGTTCGACGAGACTTACGCCCTTCCTTACTTCTTCGAGGATAACGACAAGACCAAGGCTGAAAACGACTATCTCGACCTCGGAGATGAGTACTATGTGCTCCCTCAGAACATCGACGACCTTTCAAATCTCCTTGTTGACTACACAGTATTCGCACTTGACGAAGATGGTTACATCCTTTCTTCTACCGAATACGATGACGTAAAGGTTCAGCTCAACGAAATCACCCTCACCAAGAACAACATAGCCGAACCTATCGACACCTGGAAGATCAATGGATTCTACACCTACAGGCTTCTCATCAGCCCTTACGGCGAGCCTATCCTCTTCGATCCTGCAATCAACGATTGGGACAAGGTTACTGCAGACCCATACACCATCTATTCAGAATAAATTATCACTATCATTACAAATAAGTACTTATTGTTAAAATTATGAAGAAAAGTATCATTTTTGCAGCTGCCGTTGTAGTGCTGGCAGCTTGCGCAAAGGTCAGCCCTAGCGCCCCATTGGTTTCCAACGGCAATCAGGAAATTGATTTCCAGGTTGCCAACGCTGTGTCATCCACAAAAGCCAACTTCGAAGGCTCAGTTTACACCGACAGCAACTTCGGTGCCTGGGCTTGGCAGAAGGACGCGAACGGCTATGTGAAGACCAACAACGTGATCAATTATTTCATGGGTTCCAGCGCACTTGGTCAGGAAATCACCAAGCAGGCTGTCAACAGCAAGACCGTATGGAAAGCCAATGGTGCAACATACTACTGGCCAAAGAGCGGTTCCCTCGACTTCATCTGCTTCGCTCCATATAACAATGGCACCAGCTGGTTCCAGGTCAACAGCGTAGAGCCGGGTGAACTCAACAACATCACCGCATCTGTCACCAACATCGCACCTGACAATGCCGATTACCTCTACTCCGACAAAGCTGTCGATTGCATCAACAACGAGACCAACCAGGTCGTTGATGGAACCAATTCATACAACGGCGTTCCGGTTATCTTCCGTCACGCTCTTGCAAAGGTCAGCGTCAACGTTCAGGCTATCCTCGTAAATGACGCTATGGACAATGTCGCTGTCATCACCTGGATCGACGGCCGTCTTGAGAACGTCTACAAGAAGGGCGAACTCAGTATGAGCCTCTCATCTGAAGGTGCTACCGACAACACCAAGAAGTGGACTGCAGCCAACGGTGTATGGAAGTATTCTTCTTCAGTACCTACCTCAGCTGATATCGACAATTTCGCTTGTGCCTGGCCTGTAGCTGACAACATCATCACCAAGGAGGCTCAGAGCGTTCTTGCAGAGCGTTTCGTACTTCCTCAGGCTCTTACCGACCATTCAGCAAGCGATCTCGCCAACGGCTTCACCGACCAGCAGTTCTACATCAAGGTCAATGTCAAGCTTTACCACGGCGACCAGCTTCAGAATGTCGGCACTCCTGACGTATGCCTTATCGAGAATGCTGTTCCATATTCAAACAGCGACTACGAGAGGACTGCAAAGCTCTCAACTATGAAGAGCTCTCCTAAGACAACCGACACCATCCCTTACACTCCATACTGGAAAATGGGTACAAAGACCAACTATCTCATCACCATCAATCCATTCACCGATGAGATTTACTTCGACCCTGCAGTATCACTCTGGGATACAACAACAGCAGCCGGCACTATCGTAGTTGCTGACTAATGTCAACCCTTTTGACTATGGCCACCTGACCGCGACCATAGTCACCAATTTACAAACAACGATAACACTTGCATATGAATAAAGGTTTCGCTATAGCATTTGCAACTGTTGCCCTTGTTGCCTGCAGCAAGGTCAATGTCGGCGAGCCGACACTGCCCGAATCCCTTGCAAAACAGGAACTCAAGTTCACCGTAGCCAAGGCGTTGTCTGCGACAAAGGCGGATGACACGTTCCACGGTGCAGAATTCACCGACCCGAACGGCTTCGGCGCATTCGCGTGGTTCACCGGCGACCCGGTGTCCGAATACTGGATGAAAGCCGCCAACATCACCAGGCAACTGAGTGAAGGCAAATATGTCTGGAAGCCTGTCACCCCATACTACTGGCCAAAGGAGCATCCGCTCGACTTCCTCTGCTTCGCACCATATAATAATGGTGTCTGCTGGTACAAGGTTCTCGACGATGCCGGAAACGAGGCCAGCGACGGTATGGCCAACAAGATCACGTCCCACCTCAAGGTGACTGAAAGCACAGAAGACCTGCTCTTCTCCGACAAGGCCATCAAGTGTGTGAACTCCCTGCTCAACGAGGCAGAAGACGGCATCAATGCCTACAACGGCGTGCCGGTAATCTTCCGCCACGCTCTCGCCAAGGCAAGCTTCCGCATCGTGTCCAACGCATACTTCAACCAGGACAGCACAGTCTACGCCCGCGTCACTTTCAAGAGCGCTACGCTGAGGAATATCCGCAACGAAGGCGATCTGGCCCTCTTCCTCAACAAGGCCGGCAGCACGGCAAGCACCAGGATCTGGCAGAGCAATAACGCCGGGAGCGGTTGGAACACCACTGAAGACAAGGAGGATATCGACGATCAGATCGACGGCATCGTCACGGTTCCGACGGACCCTGTCACCTTCATCGCCAGCCGTATGTACATCCCGCAGGTTATGACGGACCAGATCCTCGATCTCGAGATTTCCATCGAGTACTATATGGCCGAAGACCTCAAGAAGGAAAATCCAGTCCCAACCCAGAAGGAGACCATCACCAGGAGTCAGAAACTCAGCGAAATACAAGGTGTACCTGCCTGGGGAATGGGTAATTATACCGACTACCTGATCACCGTCACGCCATTCACCAACGAGGTGACATTCGACCCGACGGTCGCCAACTGGGATACCACCGGCGCCGGATTTGATATCACTTACTAATAGATGAGAATAAGTTCTCACATATCGGTTCTCGCAATTGCCACGCTCACCGCACTGGCAGCCTGCACGAAAGCGGACCTCTCCGCCGATGCCGTTTCCCTTAAGGAAAGCACCGGCGGCGTGCAGTTCACTCCGGCCAAGTATGTCACGAAGGCAGATGACGGCAGCAGCAGGGCAGAGTTCACCGGATCTTCATTCGGTGCCTATGCCTGGGCCACTTCACGCGAGGGATACTTTATGGAGAATCTCGACATCATCAAGAAGGTCATCCTTCACGACAATGTTGCCTGGAGCCCGCGCGACACCACCGTCTATTGGCCAAGCACAGGTACCGTAGATTTCATCTGCTACTATCCGAGAGTCGTCGACGAGGGTTACCTTTATATCGACCCAAGCACCATCAGATACACCAATTTCGACGTCACCAGCAAGAAAACCGGCATCCCCGGCAGCTATGACGGACAGGTTGACCTGATGTACGCCAGCAAGGCTGTCGGTTACAGCTTCATTCCTGACCAGGCAGAAGAAGCAGGGTACACCAGCGTACCCACAATCTTCAACCACGCACTTGCAAAAGTCGGCATAAAGGCCGCCCAGACCTACAGTCTCAAGAGTGAAAGGGGCGCCGACGGCAAGAATTACACCACCCGTTGGGAGGTGACCGTGACAAGCGCACAGTTCGTGGGCGCCGCCACGAACGGAAGCGCGACTTTCACCCTGGAAAAGCAGCCGATAATCAATGGCCTTCTCGCCTGGGCCAGACCGACGAAGTTCAAGATGGCGGGAAACGTTCCTACCGACTTCAGGGTATGGACTGTAGGGAGCAGGAAATTTGACGAACCGCTGCCTGTACCGGAAGGCGGTCTTCGCCTTGACATACTCTCACGAAATGAGCAAGGATATGTGACCGGTGGATTCCAGGACATTATGCCGGACACTTATATGATACCTCAGTTGCTTGACAGTGGAGTCCAGCAACTCAAGCTCGGCATAACCATCAAGACATTCCGGTCCTGCGAAGGAGGCCCTGAAGAGCCTATGGGGACCGAACGGATCAACAGGACCATCGACCTGAGAATCAAGGATTCGGTCGAGGCCTGGCAGATCAACCAGCATACCATATATTACATAATGGTATCCCCTGCCTACGGCGACGGGAACGGAGGCAACGGGACGGGCGACCCTTTGCGACCCGACTACCCTGTCGATCCGACAGATCCTGATATGGGAGGCGGGTATGTGACATTCGATCCGACTATGGAGGACTACATCCCGGCGGTAATTGGTATTTAAGCAAGACAATATATGAACGTCAGACGTTTACACATACTTACGGCGGTCGCCGCAGTCCTTTTGACGGGCTGCGCGCGTGTGGTTTTAGACAATCCTGTTCCGGCAGGTCCCGAGACCACCGGAGAAGCGATTGATTTCGGCATCTCCGTGGGTCCGGCAACCAAGGCCCTGATCAACGAGAGCGACTTCGACAAAGTCGCAAACAAGCTCCACGTCTATGACTTCCTCAGCTATGACTCGAAAGAAGTCAAGTATATCGACGACTTCATTACTGCAACCACAGTTGAGTCTTCCGTCAAATGGCAATTCCCTGACAACAAGGAATACGAATGGACCAGGACCGGCGAACACAAGTTCTTCGGATGGTTCACATTCGATGCAAACACCTATCTGAAACCAGTCGATCTTTTTGGTGCAAATCCTGAAATGGACGATACCGAAAAGACACTGACCCTTCCGGCAAGCGGTATGCTTACGATGGATACCGGAACGCCTCAGTTTGACTTCCTGTATTCAGACATCATAAGCCGCACGATGGATGGTCAGAGCACATCCCACCTGCCGGTTGACCTGAAAATGAACCATCTGTTCTCCGCAATCAGCATCGGTGCAGAAAACTATATCAAGAGCGACATCACGATTGACAATGTTACGGTTCAGGGCCTGTACAACACACAGAAGGCAGTTGTTGATTTCAGCGGAGCGAAAACAGCCGTCACCTACACCAAGGGCAGCACCAGAGGCAAGCTGGTCACCACACCGGGCATCACACTTGAAGAAGGCGGATCCGTATCGAATATCCTCACCGCAGACACGGATCACGTGGTTCCTTTCCTCATCTGGCCTCAGGATTCTCTTGATCTGGAGCCTAATGCAGAATATTACGTCGACGACAAGGGGGAATGTGTAACCGGCGGTGACAACAATCCTCTGATCGTCGTCACATATTCCATCGGCACCGGCGAGGACGCATACCAGAGCACGATTCCGCTGCCTATTCCTGAAGGTGCGTGGAAAGCCGGCGTCCACAATCACATCAGCATATCCTTTGCCGACAAGGTCATTTCAGTCAAGCTTACCGTACTTCCTTGGAACTACACCGAGACCGACGTCGACTTTGAAGAAGGCACGCTCTCGATCCACGACGGCAACGAGTTGTCCGTCCAGGATGCGAACTGCTACAAGGATCTCGAAAACAAGAAAGTGTTCTTCACCGGCGTCCTGCCGATCAAGTGCAATTTCTGGCTTGATACGCCAAGGGGCAGCACCTGGATGGTATCAAAGCTCTGCGACGTCGAGGCGTTCGAGATAATCAACGGTTCCGGTACTATCGACGGCACACGGGCGGAGTTCCAGATAAGGCCTTTGGTTTCAGGAGACATAGCCAGAGACTATATCCTCAAGCTGCATTTTTCTGTCCGCCTTCCTGACGGCCGCTCGGTTGATGCCGACAATCCTGTACTTGGGACAAATATGGAATATGATTATTCATTCGTCATCCAGAAGCAATAATGAATATGAGAAGATCATTTACATATATCATACTTTCCGCAATCCTCTTTCTCTCAGGTGTATCCTGTACAATCAGGGAAATCACTCCGAGTATAGTTGACGAGGGTGGCAGCTTTATCGAGCTGTCGGTAGTCGCCACCGACCTTGAAGTCACCAAGGCCGACGAGAACGGTGTGAACAATCTGAACGAGAATCTCATAAAGACCATCGACTATTTCATCTACAAGGCCGGTCACGCTGACGATGAAGGCGCATACCTTTCAGGGCGCATTACAGAGCAGGGGCCTAACTACAAGCAGAGCAACGAAACGATCCGAATCAACATCGAGGAGACGGTATTCAATTCCGTGCTTATGCCGAAACCGGCCGACGAGTGTGATGTCTACATAGTCGTCAACGCCCCTTTCGAACTTGAAGACCTTCCTGACACGACCTCGATCAGCAATCTTCGCAAGATGGTTGTCGAGCTGGACGTCACGGCGTCGCCTCAGAATTCCTTTGTTATGGAAGGCCTTGGCAGCGTTACCCTTACGAGCAGAATGTCGAAGGTTGTCGCATCCGGTTCGATCAACGTACAGCGCGTGGCTGCCAAGCACACGCTGGCGATATTCGTCAATGAATCTTATCCTGACGACGAAGGGCGCACCTGGACAACCCAGCCGAAGGATATGAAGGTTCTCCTCGTGAACCCGGTCAAGAACGCAACCCTCTCAGGCTTGTTCTCAGACAACGAATCCCCTGAAATCGTACCGTTCTCCGACAACAATCTTCACGAGAAGGGCAGGGGCTGCACAGCCCAGACATTGGACTCCAGGGTATATTACTCCCCTGCACCGTTCTATTCATACCCTGACGAATGGTCATTCAACTCCGGGGACGAGCCTTATTTCCTTGTGGAGCTTCCGGTCACCGACGGCAACCAGTTCAGGAGCTGCTACTACAAGGTCCTCCTCAAGGACAATCATCTCGACCGCAACACCTGGAACCATATCAACCTCGTGCTTGGCATTCTCGGAAGCTTCTCACCGAAGGTGCCGACGGTCGATGCCGATGCCACATATTTCGTATTCGACTGGCGTGACGCACTGAAAGACCTCCACACTCAGGACCACGACGTGGAAGCGGCAATACGCGAGGCCCGATACATTATGGTACCGGAGCCTGAGCGCGTTATGGATAACCTTGAGGCGCTTTCAATCTCATTCACGGCGAGCCATTTCTGCGAAATCGTTTCCGCCAGCGCCTGGAACACAAGGTACAACAGCACTTCGGGCAAATTCGTGCGCAACGATGTAGCTTCAGAGACCGTAATGTCCTGGTTCACAGTTGACAACACTAACCATATCGTCGA
Organism: Bacteroidales bacterium; assembly: GCA_024401695.1. Classification (GTDB taxonomy): domain Bacteria; phylum Bacteroidota; class Bacteroidia; order Bacteroidales; family UBA932; genus Cryptobacteroides. Next base: position 9,538 of record JAKSKN010000012.1, on the reverse strand, counting down.
GTTCCTGCACGAACTCAACAATGACATCGACGACACCAACCTCGATATTTCACCATACAACATCACGCTTGTCCTTGCACATAAGGATGACCACTCATTCAGCGAGGCAATCAATATCGTGCAGAGCCCGGCAATCATCGTGACACCTGAGCTTAACGAGGCAAACGATAATGGCGATACGGGTCTCGGCACAAGGGGTGACGTATATGTGAACGGTCAGGAAAGAAATTTCAACTGGGCTTGGTATAATACCGTACGTGATGTTCGAAATGACAATGGAGACCTGAGGGGGGCCGAGTATATGTACGTAATCGAGACCAAGATAGTTCCGAGCGGCAAGGGCTATATCATCACCGATCCTAGGTCCACCACGCCGAACAAGATTACCCCACCTGCAACCGATGATCCGAATTCGGGCAGAATTGGAAACACATATAACCTCTTTGATTACAGCAACCCTAATGTCAATGCCAGCGACCAGAAACTTTATGTAACCGGTTTGCCGGGCCTTTCAGATGCTCCGGCTCTGTTTGTACAGGATGGCGACTATCACGTCGAAAACGGCACTGACAAGCGGAAGATGCGTTACTACTATCCTGCTATGACCACCAAGGAGAGCGAGCAGTTCATCGCGCCTAAGTTCAGGATAGCGTCACGATTCAACAGTATGGGTAACATCGCCCCGACCTGGTATGACATAGTCCGCCGTTGTGCAACTTATCAGGAGGCCGGTTACCCGGCAGGCCGTTGGAGACTGCCTACGAAGGCGGAGGTGTCATACATCTTCGCGCTCCAGAAACTGGGACTTATTCCTGAAATCTTTATGCACGGCTCCGGCGACACCCAGGGCTACTATTGTGCGACCGACAACTTCGAGTTCCCTGAAGGCCAGTCTGAACTTAATTTCACCGGTGAGATCTATCAGAAGACCCGCTCAGTGCGTTGTGTCTATGACGACTGGTATTGGGAGCAGACTGACAGCAAGGTGAACGGCAAGGTGAACGGGACCGTCCAGACAACGACAGGCGGCCGGCTTCCGAAGGAAAAGTACAACCAGTTCACCTGGGGTGATATGCCGAGGGCAGGTGCCAGCGCACCGGATCCAATACCGGTAACCAAACTCACTATGGGAACCGTTTCCTGCACAAGCGGCAATTTCTACCTTACTTTCAACTGGGATTCAGTTAACGGTGCCCGGGGCTATGAGGTAAGTACCTCCGCCAACGGCGAATGGAAGAGCGTCGGAACAGCCACCAGCTATACGATGGACGGACTGTATGACGACAGTGCGACATACACCCTTTATGTGCGTGCCGTTGGTGATGGCACATACTATACTACATCAGACGCTTCGGTAAGCCAGGGTAATAAACTGCTCGCCAAGACGAATATCTGGAAGAATGACGGATCATATGGAGATCCTCACAATACTTTCTATCCTGAAAATGGTTACAGACCTTACCGATTCTCACTTCAGAATACCTGGACCGGTCATAGTATCGCGACTTTCGACCAGAGCACCTGGAACATATTCAAGAACAATACCTTCTATATTGAGATAACAACCGGCACATCGTTCAATGTATACGTCGCTACCGGATCAAATAAGGGTGGAGTATCATATGGGCCTGACAGCAGCATTACCCATAAAATCAACAACAACACTTACTATCTTGAAATAAATCTCAATGGCCAACAGGACGTTATCAAAAATATGGATGGTGAAAACCTGCTCTTCACTGGAGAAGGTTACACGATGAACAGACTGTTTTATTTCCAATGACAATGAAGAGACTCTCATATATATTTGCTACGCTTTTGATGCTCTCAGGCTGCGTCAGGGTTGAGAACCAGTCCCCCGATCTCCTGAAGGTCGAGGACAAGGTCAACGTGACCTTCGGCGTGCAACTTCCTGATGCCCCGGATGGCACCAAGGCATTCGGCAACACTCCTACCATCAACAATCTGTACATCGCCGTCTTTGACAAGGGCGGTATGCTTACGGAATATGTCAAGGCAGAGTCAGATCCTTATGCCAATGTCAACTCAAGCATCACCAACGGCATCGGAAGCACGGAATTCACTTATTCCGCAAAACTGAGCGTTTCCGACTACCCTTGCACTCTTCATTTCATAGCAAACGGTCCCGAACCTTCTGAATTGACCTATGGTTCTGAAGCCGAGGTCCTCAATTCAAAAGCTTTCATCGATCCTATTGACCAGGACAGATATTGGCAGAGGGTGCAGGTTCCGTGCATTAAGGAGGATGCACAAATCGAGGGCGAGGTTGACGCAACAACCAAGGCCCTGTTGAGCCACGTGGCCCTTATCAGGAATTTCGCAAAAATCACCGTTTCTGCAAATGCTAAAAAGTTCACCCTTGTAGGCTTCTATACGATGAACACGATGGACAAGGGTATGACGGCTGCATACAACAGAAATACCGGCAAGTTCATCGAGAGTTATCAGAACTATTCTGCAGAAGAGCTTATTGACAGTCTGTCTTATAATGCCAACGTCCCTATCACAGCAAGTCTTAAGACCGGATTGAGCACCCTTGTTGAGGTCGATGGAGCAGGATTCGGTTCATCTTTCCTGTTCGAAAGGGAAAAGCCCACTGCCGACCCTACTTATGTCATCATTGCCGGCAAATATTCCGGCGAGAAGCACGATCCAAGCATCACCGGTCCGACATATTATAAGATTGACCTCCGTGATGAGAAGGGAAGCTACTTCCCGTTCCTGCGCAACTTCAATTACCAGATCAACATCTACGAGGTCAACAAGGACGGATATGCAACACCTGAAGAAGCGGCATATTCTGCAAGTAGCAGTGCGGATATCTCGACATCAATCGAGGCAAAGGATCTGACGAACATCTCCGACGGTACTTCCAGAATGTTCGTCGATTATACCGAAATGATTCTTATCGGCAACAATGACTGCGTCTTCAGATACAAGTACATCCCTGATTTGTCCTGGGGCGACGAGGATGGTGTGGCCAGAATCTTCAATGGCAATGATTATGTCGCCTTATCACTTGAAGACCCGGGTATCAACGGGCACGCCTTGACCAACGTATTTGACGTGGCTGAGACGGATGATGAAGATGGCTACAGAAAGGTGACCGTGCACCCTACTGACATTACGGATGCCATCAAGTCAAGTGTCGTAAAGATTGTCGGTTCATACCCTGGAGGACAGACAGAGCACGATGGCAAGAAGGTCGATATTGCTCCGATTCAGAGAGCAATCAGCTTTACGCTCAGGGATTCGCTTGCCCTGCAGGTTTCCTGCAACCCTGCCGACATTCAGAAAGAAATTGGCCAGGAACTCAGTGTGTTCCTCAAGATTGAAGACGGACTTTCATCATCAATCTTCTCCCTCGATTTCTATCTTGAAGCTGAAAAGTTGAGCCTGACTTCCGACGAACTGCCTGTCAGGAACAAGAAGTCCATCATTCCTGGCAACACCGAACCCGCATTCCAGTTCCTCAAGACCATAACCTGGGCTGAATACGAAGCGGCGGAAGTTGACGAATACGGATTCAAGACTTTCGAATGTAAATTGAAGAGCAACACAGCGATAAGTGCCAGCAAGATTTATGTTTACAACCCGTACTTCCATCTGGGCAGGACGGAGTTCGGCAATTTTGACCTGCAGAGATTCACTGACCTCGGGTTCTCCAAGACATCGAATGTCCACGAGGCCGATCCTGAGACATTTACCTTCAAGGTTGGACAGCTTGCAGAATCCGGCAACGTAATCGCCACGCTTTACAATCTGGAACCGTCTGCAACCGAAGCCAAGATGACCAGACTCAAGGCCAACAGCGATGGCTCCGTAGATTACGAAGTCGAGGTTGATCCTAATTCCACAGTATCCCTCAGCCTTGTCGTCAATGATTATGAAGGCAATGCAAAGGTCGTCCTCAACGCGACCCATTATGCCGAGGCGACCAGTCCTCTCGTTCAGATCTCTCAGGCCCAGTTCAGCAATCCGGCCTGGAACGGCAAGCCTATGAGCGCAGGTGATGCACTGATGTTCACATTCAAGATGAACGCTGCCCCTCAGACTTATGCAGAGAGCGGCGCCAGCATCGGACGCGCCATCGTAGTCATTGGCAACGCCAAGCCTGCATCGGACGAAACGCACCTGAAGCCTGTTCCTGGCCAGGCAAACACATATTACTATGCCCCTTACGGCACAGACAATGCTTCTGTGGCAGCAGCTACCCAGACAATCAGGCTGACTGCCGTCGAGAGGGGAACTGTGACCATCAGCGTTTCAGCCGACCACTTCGCTGACCCTAATCCGCTTCTGTCAAGTGTTGCTCCGCTCCCGGCTCTTACCGCACCTACTATCAGTGAAGGCACAGTAACAGCCAAGACTATCAATGTCAGCTGGAATGCAATTTCCAATGCGGAGGGCTATGACGTTTACTACCTGCATAATGGTGTGGCCAGCGCTCCTGTAAGCCTTGGCAGCAATGTCACTTCATACAAGTTCGAAGGACTTGACCCTGAAAACGAGTACACAATCTGCGTGATTGCGAAGGGCGACGACTCCAATTACGTTGACTCAGTACCTGGTACAAAGTCTATCACAACTCACTCACAGAAGAAGCTCAAGACCCCTGTGGTCACATTTGATGAGTCGACGGCATCAGCAAGCACTCTCACCTTCAACTGGACCTGCGAGGATGAAAGCCACGTACAGAGCTACGACATCTACCTGGACAACGTCAAGGTAAGCACCGCGAAAACCAATACATACAAGGCGACCGGACTGACAAAGGGCACCACCCATACTCTGTCCGTCGTAGCCAATGGCGACGGCGATGAATACCTGACCTCCGACAAGGCCAGCGCCCAGGGTACCACCAAGAACTCAGTCAAGCTCGACAAGCCTACGGTCGTATTTAAAGAAGTCCTCAAGAACTCCTTGACCTTCACTTGGAATGCTGTATCACATGCTTCCGGATACCAGGTGAGCACAAACGGCACATCGTGGACAAACGTTGGGAACGTTACAACATATACCTTGAGTAATCTGTCAAAGAATACCAGCTATACACTGTATGTTCGGGCAACCAGCAACGACAGCAGCTATGAGACTTCCGACAGCGGCAACGCCTCCGGAAAGACCGCTGCCTGGTGGTGGGAAGGAACGGATTCACGACCATCCTTCAATAACAGCGATCTTGAAAAAGCCATAAATGATGCCAATGACAATACAATAATAAGAATTTCATATACAGCAACGGTAAACGACAACATTAAACTTGCACCTGCTTGGACTCAACATGTCATTATCGGAGATTTTAATATTGATAGGAGTAAACCTTCATATGATTTCCACTTTGACACATCAAGTAAATCTAAATTCTGGGATGATGCACATCAATTTAGGGGACTTGTAGTAATGCCATCACATTATCAAACAACAATAACCCTAGTACAGATCATTCATCCATAATAAATAATAGGCTATATTAATTCAAGAGCCACTTGATCGCAGGTAAAATAAATCCTCACAGGTGGTACATTTCAAAAATGATATGCGAAGCGGCAGCGACTCCCCCGAGTCCGCTGCCGCTTTTCTTCAGAATGCCCCTGCCATCAGCTCCGTCGAAATAGACAAATAACGATTTCGCATTCAAAAAATGCTTATATTTGTACGTTTGCCAATGAGTCGAGCGGTTCCAATCATTCCTACGATCATCATCATCCTGGCCCTTTCCTGCAGCAAGGGGCTGGACAAACCGGTGCCTCCTCCGGAAAGGGAGTTATCCGTCCCGGAGAAGGTGGAGAAGGAATTGGCGGACGTTCTGTCAAAGGACTGGCAAAGCCTTTCCGATACTTTGGAGTATTTCTACTCTACGATGCTGTCCCAGGGGATATACAAGGGAAAAGCTCCGGACGGCATCTATTACGAACTCGACATCAGAGGCAAAGATGACCCAGCCCTGGATGCCACATTCAAAATAGAAGACAGCACCTGGGTTGTGGTCAACGGATATATCCGTCCTCTCGAAATCAAGCTTCTTGCCTTTGATACGGAGATTGCAATTAAGAAGGAGCTCCAGGACAGTTCCAGCCTGACTGTTTCAAAAATCAAGGTCATCGCCCCCTTGTTTTTTCTCTTTGAAGGCAGCCTTCAAGCTCCCCTGCTTTACGAAGGGCGCCGCGTGGGTTACCTCACACTTGACGAATTCGAGAATACCGACTACAGCACCGGCACATATCTCGTTGCGCATTATTATGATGACCCGCGCACTTTCACGATATTCGACAATGGGTTTGCGAACCTGATGAAACAGAACTTCTCTGATGTCTTCAAGTAAGTTCATACTGTTTATTTCAGGCCTTATGGCCTCTCTGGCAGCATACTCTCAAGTGCTGCCGGATTCCACGTCGGTATTTGAGCTGGACAGCATCGTGGTATCCACAAACGTGCGATCCAACGGGATAAATGGCAGCGTCGCAAACGGGCTAAGTATCAAGATGTCCGCCCTGGAGGCTTTTCCCAAGATGCTCGGCGTTGCCGACCCTCTGAAATTCGTCCAGACGATGCCAGGCGTCGCCACAAACTCCGAATGGGAAAGCGGATTGAAGATCCAGGGGTGTGAGGCCAGCCAGAGCATCATCAAGTTGTGTGGCGTGCCCGTTTATGGCCAGGGACGCATTCTGGGGCTGTTTTCCGTATTCAATCCAGGACATTTCAAGAATATCAAGTTCAGCACGTCCACGACGTCACGCAGGATCGGAGGCGAACTTGGACTTGAAACGGCAGACACACTCTGCCACGCGCTGCACGGTGAAGCCAACCTGGGACCTGTCTCGGCATATGCCACCTTCACCTTTCCTGTCGGGAAGGAATCTTCCCTTACACTTTCCGGCCGCCGCTCCTTCATCGACATATTCTACAAGGGGCTGCTGAAAATGGACGGGGCCGAGATGAACTACAAGTTCTATGACATCAACGCGAGTTATCTCTATATTCCTGACAAGTTCAATACCATTGACGCCAATGCCTACTTCGGAAGGGATGACGGAAAGGCAGGGGCCGACAAAGCCAGCGAGAATATCGGAGCAATATGGAGCAGCGCCGTCGCCAACGTACGCTGGCGTCACCATAAGGATGAACTCAATCTGACATCTCAGGCTTATGCCAGCGCTTATTCTATGGAAGGGGATCTGATGCTGGGGGCCAATTCAGGACACGCCGATGACTACATAGTCAATGCAGGTCTCCATAGTGCGGCGAAGTGGCGCGAGTGGGAGTTTGCCGCCGAAGCGGACTACTATGACATCCAGCCTCAGAATATCCTCGACCTGTCATCCACAGGTCCGGAAGAGGCTCCGGTTTCGAAACAGCAGGCAGTCCTTGCGACATTACGGTCGTCATATCATCTCCAGACCGGCGACTTCACCCTGAAGCCGGGTCTTGCCGCAAGCCTGTACTCAGACATCTCCGACGGGACCATTTTCCCCCGCATCGACCCGGAACTGTCCGCTGGATACAATTTCCACAGAGGTGGCCGGTTGAATCTGGATATCGGCTACAAGCATCAATATCTGTTTATGACAGGAATGACCAGCAGCGGCTTCCCTGTGGAGTTCTGGCTCGGCAGTGGAAAATATTCCAAACCGCAGGCCTCTTTTTTCGGGACATTGTCCTACACGGTCAATCTGCTGAACGATGCACTTTCGGTCAACTTCCAGGCATACGGGAAAAGGATGTGGAATATGGTCGAATATTCCGGCTTCCTGTCAGAGATCATAGGCGGCAATTACAATCTCCAGAATATGCTTCTCAACGGGGACGGATACAATTATGGCATCACAGCCCAACTGATGAAGAACAGCGGCAAACTCACCGGATGGATCAGTTACAGCTGGGGCCGTTCACTGCGCCGGTTCGACAATCCGGATTTTCCCTACACCTATCCGTCTTCATATGAACGTCAGCACGAAGTCAATGCAGTTGCGTCCTACAAGCTGGGCAGGTGGGAGTTCGGCGGCAATTTCATCTTCGCTTCCGGATTGCCCTATACGCCTGTCTCTTCTGTATACTTCCTGAACCAGAAACTTATGGTCAAATATGGGGACAGGAATTCGAAGAACCTCTCCCCTTATATCAGGCTTGACATATCGGTAAGTTTCAACATCCACAATTCCGGACGCTTCCGTGACGGGGTCAACGTCTCCGTCCAGAACGCAACCGCACGGGGCAACCAGATGGCTGCGATCCTGAAGGTCAAGAACGGACAGTACAGTTATGCTCCAACTATGCTTCACATTCCGGTCATACCGTCAATCAATTATTTCTGCACCTTCTGATGAAAAGACTCTGGTATATTCTTGCTTTGCTGATTTTTGCCGCCTGCGACAACAGTTACCTCGAATCTGACAACGTCGAGGAACTCGTCGTCGAAGGATGGATCGAAAACGGGCATGCTCCAGTCGTACTGGTGTCCGGCACACTGCCAGTCAGTTCCACTCCACAGCCCATCTCCAACGTCTCAGAACATATTCTCCGCTATGCCGAAGTCTATATCGAACATAGCGGCCAGCGGGAATACCTCACAGCACGCCTTACAGACAGGTTTGTAATAGGAAATTATTTCACCTCTCCCTCATTGCGGGGCGTTCCCGGAGAAACATACAAACTGCACGTCAAATGGCTGGATTTTGAGGCTTCAGCAGTCTGCACCATCCCCGAACCACCCGTCATAGATACGGTCTATATGGAAAAAGCGGTCGATGATACTTCCTATGTGGCAAAGATGGTCTTCCATAACGACCGGAAGGCCGGGAGACTGTTTCAGACATTCCGCAGGTACGGTTCGGCATCCAATGCGTATGAGGCCGTAACCTTCACCACTCTCGACGGATCTCTTGTTGACAGTGTCGTAGTTGAAACTTTTATGAAACCGATAGCGGCTCTGGGGATAGGGAATAATTTCTTTCACCCCGGAGATACGGTCTCGCTCAAACTTGCAACGATTGAGCGGCCTATGTTCAATTTCTGGAAGGAATATGCCGATTATACCAATTCTGCGGGAATGGCAGTGACAGCACCGGTAAATGTCAAGGGAAATGTCTCCGGTGCAATCGGTTACTGGGCCGGTTATGGTATCGATGTCCGGGAGTTTGTCTGCGAGCCTTTGATAAAGTAATACAATCTCGTCAGCTAATTTCCGCATTTTCAGCGGTATTGCAAAAAAATCCGGGACGTGGTATCCCGGAGAAAACTGAGTTGGATATTTGGATGATAAAGATTCTGGCTTCTTCTATTTTATGGGCAGCCGTGTTCCACCTGCTTCAAGAGTTGCTTGACAGGAAATATAACGGAAACAAGCAGGTGATTTTCATTGACGAATTGCCGTGGATGGACACTCCAAGGGCAAACTTTCTGTCGGCCTTCGAACATTTCTGCAACGACTGGTGTCTGGCCAGAAAGCATGTGAAGCTGATTGTTTGCGGCACGGCTGGACGTGATTCAGATGCCGGAGCCTGCCGCTGAGAAGTCG
>JAKSKN010000011.1 GCA_024401695.1 Bacteroidales bacterium | reverse complement strand
CCTCAGGGAGGTCTTCCCGCCACCAGTCCCACTCCGCATCCAGTGAAGGGACCTCTGGCATCTCCTGCTCCGCACTGATGGGCTCGTGGCCGGGCACATTGACCTCCAGACGGTAGCGGTGGGAAGGCACTGCGGTATAGTCCAGCTGCCAGGAGCCGTCGGCGGCCCGTGTAAAACGCCCCGCCTCCTTGCCCTCCGTCAAGTCAGTCAGGCGTGCCTCCGCCTCCGAAAGTTCCGGAGCCGATTCACGCGACGCACCCTTCGTGTATGTCAGATTGAGGGTCTGCACCGACTCATCTGTCAGGATGCATTCCACTACCACCTGAGGCTCCTCCATAGCGTCCATCGTCACTTCCTTAATGCAGGAGCATGCCATAACAAATGAAAGGGCAACATGTAGTGACGAACTCAGAATATGGCATAATGAACCAGTCATTCTTCTCTCAAAAAAAAATAGGTTTGATTTTCATTAGAATATATCGTGTTACTCTGTAGAATACTCCTGCATTGATCTGTATTTCTTAAATGGTTAGTCTCCGCAATTAAAAATAAACTTTTGACAAATCTGCCAGCTAGACTAATAAATTCAGAACGAATATGTAATTGGTGATCTGGAGAGAAGAATTAAGAATAAATATTTTTTCATTATGTGATAATTTTGGTTTTATGACAAATATATATGGCTGAATCAGATATAGCAAATTTAAACTCTAACCAGTCAAGTTGCGGATGTAACGCATTGATAATAAAGATTTTCAAATAATACCACATTATGTATACACATCAATAATATCCTCAATTTGAATAAATCCTTGTGACCTATAGGCAATTACAGTGATATAGCATAGAGAAGAACATTAGAGTTCAGAAGTATCCTGCAACATAATATTCAATAGTTTATATATCTTATTTTATCACCAAAGCCATAATGAAAATTGAACATATTCACAATACTGAATAACAGAGATTTGTTTCTGAAAATGTGAGAGTTTAATTTTGGAGAAGCGCAAATAGTTCGGTAATTTTGACCATATGATAATCTGCATTCTTCTTTCGTTTCTCCTTGGCGGTATCGGCATGACCCCGGCACTGAACCACATTGACTCAATTATTGAATCAGATCCGGACAGCGCATACGTGCTGCTTGCTGAGCTGGACAGGACTTCTATGTCAAGACGGGAGACTGCAAAGTTTTCTGTCTTATATTCCATGGCCCTGGACAAGAAATATATCGATATCGCATCGGATTCAATAATCTGCAATGCCGTCAGATACTATCATCACCACGGCAATGCCGATTGGAAGATGAGGGCTCACTACTATCTGGGGGTAGTCAGACAGAATGCCGGTGACACAGATGGTGCGATGGACGCTTTTGTCAAAGCAGAACATTATGGCAGAAAGTCTGGAAACGAACTGATGCGAGGAAGAGTGTATATGGGAATGAAAACCATACACAAAAGCCTTTTTAATATAAGCAGTGCCAGTATTGAAGCACACAATGCGGCAGAATGTTTCCTCGCTGCAGGTGATACATCACGGTATATTAATTCTCTTTTGGATGAGTGTGGCTGTTTGAACCCTCTCAAAGAATACGAAAAAGAGGAGGAGTTGCTTCAAGTACTGTCAAGGCTTCAGTACAAGATGAGTTCTGCACAGAAAAACAATTTCCTGGGTGAGCGCCTTCTATTCGATTTGGAAAGCGGTAATGGCACTATTGAATCCATGCGAAGCCTTCTCGGACAAATGACTTCAATCCAGACGGGCTTATGGCTGGATATCGCATATCTGTATCTGAAATACAATGACTTGGAAGCGGCAGTAGAAGCAATAAATCAATATGAGAGTAGCGCTTCGGCAGATGTATCAAATCCCATCTATTCTCTTGTCAGATCGAAAATCTATGCGGCAGAGGAAGATTATTCGGATGCCTATTTCGCGCTGAATAAATATATCAGTGCGAAAGATTCCCGTGACCTGAAGGTAATGCAAAGTTCAGCTCCTTTTGCCGAGGAGCGTTTCGATCATCAGATTCAAGAGCTTAAGCAGAAAAACCAACGGATGGTTCTTGTTATTCTGTTCCTGCTGGCAGCACTCGCCGCTTTCATTATCAAAGACAGACTCGTCCGTGAAAAACAACGTGCAGAAAACTTGCTGACAGAGAAAAAACGCTTGGAATCAGAACTGGTAATTAAGTCAGAGTACATCGAACAGGCAAACTGTGAGATAAAACAGTTGAAGAGAATACTCTCGGAGGACTCTCTTAGCAAAGATTTCCGCCATCAGGTGGATGTAAGGTTAAGCATCCTCAACAAGTATGTCGCACATCAAATCTCAGAGACGAGCTCCAAAGGTGGGCAAGATGAACTTAAAGCGCTGCTTGCAGACAGAAAAGCTTTTCTAAAGTCTATGGTTGCATCCTTCAGCATTACGAATCCAAAGTTTGTCCAGTATTTGAATGACATCGGTATGACAGAAAAGGAGGCAGGGTGCTGCTGTCTATATTGTATAGGTCTGCGCGGAGCGGAAATTGCGTCATATCTGGAGTTGTCCGAGCAGTCATACTACAATTTCAGCAGCAAGATCCGTAAAAAGCTGGGACAGGAGAGTTACAAGTCAAATATTAACGTCATTCTGAAGAAAATACTGGCGGAATGTTCTCAGTAGTCGCTAATTGTGTTGGCTACCTTTCAATTAGTATCGCATAATTTCACTATCTTTGCACGTGGTGAGAGTGAAACTTGACATAAATTGGTCACAACAGACCAATATCCGTGCAACAAAGCAACTTTATAAATCTATGCTTGTTATGAGGTTTGTATTTGTTTTTCCGGCAAAAACTGTTGCATATCTGTTGTACGGAAGCCTTTCAAGTTTCACTAATTCACTGACAATACGAAAGTTATGGCCGATTCGAATTTCATAGACTACGTCAAGATATATTGCGCCTCGGGCCACGGAGGCGCCGGGTCGATGCACCTGCACCGCGCGAAATATATCCCGAAGGGAGGACCGGACGGAGGCGATGGCGGCAGGGGAGGACACATCATCCTGCGTGCAAACCCTCAGTTCTGGACTCTCATCCACCTGAAGTACCGCAAGCATATCAAGGCGGATGACGGTGAGAAGGGCGGAGCTGCGCTGTGCCGCGGGAAGAACGGTGCCGACATCGTCCTCGATGTGCCGATAGGCACGGTTGTGAAAGATGCCGAGACCGAGGAAGTGCTCTTCGAGATGATGGAGGCCGACGAGGAGAGAATCCTCTGCCAGGGCGGCAAGGGCGGCTGGGGCAATGACCATTTCAAGACGGCCACCAACCAGACACCACGATATGCGCAGCCTGGAGAAGAAGGACAGGAGGGCGTGTTCATCCTTGAACTGAAACTTCTTGCGGATGTCGGTCTCGTAGGCTTTCCGAATGCGGGGAAGTCCACCCTTCTGAGCGTGGTCACTGCTGCAAGGCCGAAGATAGCCGACTATGCCTTCACCACGCTTGAACCGAATCTCGGCATTGTCCGCTACTACGACGACAAGTCATTCGTGATGGCCGATATCCCCGGAATCATCGAAGGGGCGCACGAAGGCCGCGGCATAGGGATACGCTTCCTGCGCCATATCGAACGCAATTCCGTGCTGCTTTTTATGGTTTCCTGCGAAGAGGAAGACATAGCTGCGGGGTACAAGACCCTTCTGAACGAGTTGAAACTCTATAATCCGGAACTTCTCACGAAGCAGAGGGTTCTTGCCGTCACAAAGTGTGACATCATCGACAAGGACATCGAAAAGGAGATTGAGCCTTCGCTGCCGAAAAGGGTTCCACACGTATTCATATCCTCCAGCACTGGAGAAAATCTCGATAAACTCAAGGATCTGTTATGGAAGGCGCTACAGAAATGACGGTGCTTCAGTATATGCACCATCTTGACCAGTCGGTCACCCTTGCCATCAATTCGCTGAACAGCGGCTTCTCCGACAAGGTGTGGATGTTTTTCTCCGAGCAGCTGGTCTGGTACCCGATGTATGCCGTCATTGCGTTCTTCCTGTTCCGGAAACTTGGATGGAAGAGGGGCCTGATCTGCGCGGTTGCGTGCGCTCTGACAGTCGTTGCCTGTGACCAGATCGGCAATGTCGTGAAAGATGCGGTGGAGCGTCTGCGCCCTTGCTGGGACCTCAATATGGTCAATGGCGGTCTGCATATCCTTGAAGACAAGGGAGGGAAATACGGATTCTATTCTGCTCACGCCGCGAACTCCCTGGGCTTTGCGGTCTGCTCGATATTATGCTTCAAGAACAACCGGAGCCTTGACGTGCGCATTTATTCCGTCTGTATCTGGATATGGGCGCTGCTGGTCGGTATCAGCAGGGTGTTTGTGGGCAAGCATTTCTTCGGCGACGTCTGCGCCGGATTCATAGTGGGCGCCTTCTTCGGGTATGCGTTCGCGAAGATGGCATCTATTGTCTGTGAAAGACTGGGATTGAATTCCTAACCCTTGATTGCGTTGATCTGACGTCCGTCCATCTCGATGGTGAGAGGGATGCGGCCCTCGATTTCGCCGTCGAGTTCGATGATGTCGTTGGACTCGTCGTCGAGAGGTATGATCTCAAGCTTCTTGCAGCGGGCGAAGATGACATCCCGCGACTCGGTGAGGGTGCCGTCAAAGAGCCTGTGAATCTGCCCGAGTATCTTTATGACCGGAATCTTCGGGACAACCATCACGTCAAGCAGACCATCATTCACGATGGCCAGAGGCACCTGCCGCATACCGCTTCCGCTGTAGCGTCCGTTACCGAGCGCAACGGAATAGGTAGGGCCGCTGTAGACCTCCTTGTCGTCAGCCATAATCTTGATGTTGATGGCCTTGATGTTGAATATGGTGAAACGCAGGGCGTTGAGGTATATCAATTTGCCGCGCTTGCCGCTTTCCTTCTGCATATTGACGACCTTGCAGACGTGGGAGTCGAAACCGACTCCGCCGATGTTGGCCATATAGCTCACCTTGCCTCCTACCGTATTGACCTTGACGACGTCCATCTTGGCATAGGAATCCGCTTCGATGAGGTCTATGACTGCTCCTACGTCGTGCGGAACGTTGAACGCCTTGATCCAGTCATTGCCCGAACCGATAGGCGCCACGCCGATATAGAACTCGCCGGGGTCGGTGCTTGTCTCGTCGCACCATTTCATGATGCCGGTGAAAGTCTCGTGGATGGAACCATCGCCGCCGACGGCGATGAATTTGCGGTAGCCTTCTGCAGCCGCATCGTGAGCCAATGCGGTGGCGTGCCGCTTGTGGCTGGTGTAGGCGGTTACGAACGGGATGTTCAAACTGTCGAGAATGTGCTCGGCAGGGATCCACTCTGACATTGTCTTGCCGGAGCCGGCTCGTGGATTAACGATAAAATACCACTCGGTCTTAGTTTCAGTCATAGCACAAATATAGGAAATTATTCGTAAATTTGCACCTTAGGCAAAACGTTATTTATATGGGAAAAGTAATCGCTATTGCAAATCAGAAAGGTGGCGTGGGCAAGACCACAACCGCCATCAACCTGGCGGCGTCACTGGCAGTGCTTGAAAAGAAAGTGCTCATCATTGACGCTGACCCTCAGGCAAATACGACCTCCGGTCTTAATTTTGCCCCGGATAATGACCAGCATCGAACGCTCTATGAGGTCATTATCGGCCAGATTTCCGTTGAGGACGCCCTTATCCAGACAGAGGTTGACAATCTGCATATGATTCCTTCCCATATCAACCTCGTGGGTGCAGAACTTGAGATGCTTGATGTCAAGGACCGCGAGTCGCTCCTCAAGAACGCGCTCGCTCCTATCCGCGACAACTATGACTACATCATCATAGATTGCTCTCCGTCGCTGGGCCTCATCACCATCAACACCCTCACGGCCGCCGATTCCGTGATGATCCCGGTACAGCCGGAGTTCTTCGCGCTCGAAGGACTCGGCAAGCTCCTCCAGACTGTCCGCATAGTGCAGGGCGGCGTAAACCCCAACCTGGCGATCGAAGGCTTTGTGGTCACTATGTTCGATGGCCGTACCAAGGTCCACAACCAGGTCGTCGGCGAACTCCGCGACCACTTCAAGGACCTTGTCTTCGAGACTGTCATCCAGAGGAATATCCGTCTCAGCGAGGCCCCTTCCCACGGCAAGCCTATTCTCCTCTACGATATAATGTGCAACGGTTCGACCAATTATCTGAACCTTGCCCGCGAAGTGATGGACCATAATAAACTCACAGCAAATGAGCAATAAGGAACCAAGAGGCCTCGGTAAAGGTCTTGGCGCCCTCCTGGGTGAATCCAGAAGCGAGGATGCCCTCCGTGCGCCGGTAGGCTATCTCAACAAGGATATCGTCACCGCACGCCCAAGGCTTACGGCAGACATACTTCGCGTGCCTGTAGACTATATAGAGCCCAACCCGTTCCAGCCGCGAATGTCCTTCGACCAGGCTGCCCTCGAGGAATTGTGCGCTTCCATCCGTGTCTACGGGCTCATACAGCCGATCACGGTGCGACGCCTGTCCGACACGCGCTACCAGATAATCAGCGGCGAACGCCGCTTCAAGGCCTGTCGTATGGCGGGTATGTCCAACATCCCAGCGTATGTGCGCGAGGCGGACGACCACGGTATGCTGGAGATGGCCATCGTCGAGAATGTCCAGAGAGAGAATCTCGACCCTATAGAGTTGGCTCTCAGCTACCAGCGCCTTATCGATGAGTGTGCCCTTTCCCAGGAACAGATGGCTGACAGGGTGGGGAAGAAACGTGCTACTGTCGCAAATACCCTCCGCCTTCTGAAACTCCCAGCCAAGGTACAGCACGATCTGAAGGTCGGCCTGCTCAGCGCCGGCCATGCCAGGGCGCTTCTCGGCATTGACGATGCAGATGTCCAGGAACAGCTCTGCGACCTCACCATCAAGAATAATCTGTCGGTCCGCGAACTTGAGGCGCTTGTGCGCAAAGCGCTCAGAAATACGTCCTCAGCCGGCAAGGAGCACACTTATTCCGTCCTTCCTGACGAATACAATGCTCTCCGCCGTCAGATGGCGAAATTCTTCACCAACGAAGTCACGCTGCGCCGCAGTGCGTCCGGCAAGGGTACGATGACCGTCAAATTCGCTTCCGACCAGGAAGTCGCTGCATTCCTCAAGGCGGTGGAGGCCTTCAAGGATTAAGATGGAGGGAAGGAAGCTATTCGCACTGTTTGTCGCAACGGTTGTCGCCGTTGCTTTCAGCGCAGATGCTTCCGCGCAGTTCAAGGAACAGGCTTTCAGCCAGCAATACAACGATGACAAGACGGCAGACAAGGATTCCGTTGACGTCGTCTTTTCCTTCAAGGAATATTTCGGTGCTCTCGGCCACAAGAATGAGATGAAGATAGGCAACTCGTTTGCCGGGGCTTTCGTTTTCATCGGCGGCCAGCAGATATACAACAAGCAGTACTGGAAGCTCCCGATAGTATATTCGACCATAGGCGGCGCCCTCGGTGCCGGATTTGCCCTCAATGCCAAAGGCAACACGGAGGCGGCCAAGTATTGTTTCATAGGCGCCGGACTTGCCTACTGGGGAACGCTCCTCGATGGCGTGATCTGCTATAAGCCAAGCAACTATCCGCACGCTGGAAAAGCGACGATATACTCCATCCTGCTTCCCGGGCTGGGACAGATCTACAACAAGGAATACTGGAAACTTCCGATTTATCTTGGCGGAATGGCGGCTGCGGTGCACTTCTATTCAGAGAACAATATGAACTTCGTCCGCTATAAGAACATCTATGCCGAGGCCAGCCTCCCGGATTATTCCGGTCCTATCTCAAAAGAGCAGGCGAAGTATTACAGAGACATCTACCGCCGCTACCGCGACTATTCCATACTTGCTCTCGCAGCCGTATATCTGCTGCAGATCATAGACGCCAACGTGTTCTCATATATGCATGATTTTGAGGTGGATGATGACCTGTCGGTCAAGATATCGCCCACGCTTATGCTGCCGGACAACCAGATTGTGATGAATACTGACCAGAGGCCGGCGGTCGGGTTGCGTATGGGTATTAATTTTTAGATGATGAAAAGACTTTTATATACTGTTGCCGCGCTGCTTGTCTGTGTCTCCGCTTCTGCACAGGCTTCTTTCCTCCAGAAAACATTCCCAAAGACACCTACCAAGGTGCAGCTGCAGAAAGAGAACGAATCCCTGAGGGCTTCGCTGGACTCCTTGCAGGCCCTTCTTGACAAACTTTCCGAAAGGCGGGAGTATGAAGAGGACATCGAAGCCGTTTTCCGGGGCAATGAAGATGAAAGCAATCCGGAACAATACAGCCAGGAGGTGATAGACAGCCTTCTTCAGCAGTGGTATGAGAATGCATACGCCAATTCCACCGATGTGGACTATGATATGGATTCGGTGAAGTTCTCGTCCAACGTGTCGGATGAAGAGATGATGCGCCGTCTGGCCGCAATGAATTCCTTCATCTCGCTCCCTTTCAACGAGACGGTGAAGAACTATATGGTTCTCTATTCCGAGAAAATGCCATCCAAGATGGCCCGTGTCATTGGCTTGAGCTATTATTATTTCCCGATCTTTGAGGAGACGCTCAACAAGTACAACCTGCCGGTCGAGCTCAAGTATATGTCGGTTATAGAATCGATGCTCAATATACGCGCGACATCAAGGGCCGGGGCACGCGGCATGTGGCAGTTCATGTACAACACCGGCCGCAATTACGGTCTTGAGATCAACTCTTTCGTGGATGAGCGCCTTGATGTGGAGAAGGCGGTTGATGCCGCTGCCAGATACCTTGCGGACGCCTATTCCATCTTCGGTGACTGGGCTCTTGCAATCAGTTCCTACAACTGTGGGGCGGGCAATGTCTCCAAGGCTATACGACGTGCCGGGGGTGCCCGTGATTTCTGGAGCATCTATCCGTTCCTTCCTCGCGAGACTCGTGGCTATATGCCTGCATTCGTCGGTGCGATGTACGCAATGACGTATTACCGTGAGTATGGCATACAGCCGATGAATGTGGGAATGCCGGCCCAGACTGATACCATAGAGATCCACAGGAACCTTCATTTCCAGCAGATAAACCAGGTTGTAGGTGTGCCTGTTGAGGACTTGCGCAATCTCAATCCGCAGTATACTCACGACATCATTCCTGGCAACACCAAGACATACATCCTCAATCTTCCGTTTACCTGGACCAGCGCCTTCCTTGAAGCGGACCAGGATTCCCTGTATAAGTTCAAGGCCGATTCGTTGATGAGCGAGAAGGTCATCAAGGATGTAAAGAACTCATCCACCGAGCAGAGGATTGCCTACCGTGTGAAGAACGGGGATTATCTCGGCCGCATTGCGGCGAAGTATGGCGTCAGCGTCAACCAGATCAAGTCCTGGAACCATCTCCGTTCAAACAACATCCGTATCGGTCAGATCCTGTATATATACAAAGGTGGCTCCGCGCCGAAGAGTACAGACACTTCAAGCGCCAAGAGTTCGTCATCAGCGTCAGGCACATCTGCAAAGACTGCCACAGGGTCGAACGGCGAGAAAATCTATACTGTCAGGTCGGGTGACACACTGTACGCCATTGCGAAGAACTTCCCGGGGGTCAGTGCGGATGACATCAAGAATGCCAATCACCTCGGCTCGTCGAGCATACGTCCCGGCCAGAAGCTGATTATCCCGCAGAAGTGATATCTTAGCCGATCAGAATAGCACCGAGAAGGGCGAGGATGGCGTAGAATTCAGGAAGGGCGGCGTAGATCATTGTATTTGTCATTACGTTGTGACCCTGGCTGATGCCGATGATGCCGTTTGCGCAGACCTGCCCCTGACGGATAGCGGAGATCATACAGGTGAGGCCGACACTTATTCCGATTCCAAAATACATCAGGCCGTCGGCGGCGAAATCCTTTCCGAGCCAGAGAATGAAGGCAAGGAAACCATACAGACCCTGAGATGCAGGAATTGCGGACAGAATCATATAGGATGATGACTTTTCCGCATTCTTCTTCAATGCACCTTCTGCGGCATTGCCGGCTATGGTGGTGCCGATGGCTGATCCGACGCCTGCAAGGGCAAGCATAAGGCCGAGACCGAGGTAACCAAGTACTAAATTTAGCATAACTGTTGGATTTTATTTGTTTTACTTATTTCTTCAAAGGATTGTAAGCTACACCGCGTCCCTGATAATCTGAGTTCTTGAAGAATTCGACGAAATTGAGACGCAACGGGTGTACGAATGCCCCCAGGCAACTGAGAGCGAGGTTGAGCGCGTGTCCGAAAAGGACAATCAGCACAAATGGAAGCCACTGCCAGGTAGGGTCGGTGCCAAGCACCATACCGGCAATCTGGTTGAATGTAGCGCCAAGCATGCTGCCGGACATGCCGAGAGCGTAGAGACGGAGATAGCTCAGGACGTCGCCCATCAGTCCGGAAGCCATACTGTAGGTGTCCCACAGGCCTGAACCGATGTTTACGAGCGGGTTACGCCCCCATTTGTTGAAGATGAAGATGCCCAATGCTGAAACTCCGGCTATGCCTATGAGGAGCCATTTCATTGCGCTCTCGGAAACGACTCCAAGCAGGCCGACAGAGAAGGCGATTACGCAGCCTACGATCAGCAGCGTCCATCCCAGGGCTCCCAGACTGTTCTTGAAGCCGTTGTTCTTGACGGCCCAGACAGCCTTGACTATCATTGCAAGGCAGATATGAAGCACACCTATGCCCAGAGACAGTATCATCTGTTTTGAATAGGTGCTGCCGGCTATGGTCCAGTCACCTGTGATCATCAGTCTCCTCATACCTTCCGGAACCCATTCCCTGGTGGAAAGGTCGATTCCGAAGAAACCGCCCATCACGAGCCCTACCACAACGGTGCCGGCACCGAGGGTGACGATCAGGCTCCATAGCTTGGCAAGACCGCCATCCTTGCCCTTCAGGGCAAATCCTATCGCTATGAGCAGCAGGCCATAGCCTGCGTCTCCCATACACATTGCAAAGAATAGGAGGAAGAATATGCTGAGGAATACGGTCGGGTCGAATTCATTATAGACCGGCATACCGTACATCTCGGTAAGTACCTCGAACTGTCTGGTGAACCGGTTGTTCCTGAGCTTGACCGGAGGGTTGTCGTCGGCCGTGGCAGGGGAGTCGAGGTACAGGACAGGCAACTCTTCGAGCCCAGCCTTCAGGGCTGGAGCATCTTCGGCCGGGGCGAAGCCTTCGAAGATGACAAGCTTGTCTTCGGCAGAAGACTGTCCTGCCGCATCGGCAAGGTACTTGCTCAGAACTGCAGAAGCGGAATCCAGCTGGCGTTGCAGGTCAGGCAGTTCTGACTTGCGTCCTTCAAGGACTTCCTTGTAGTTCCTGATTGCATCATTGGCGTCAGCAATCTGTTCCTTGAGCTTTGCGAGGGAATGCCGGGGTGCAGGAATGTCCTTGAGCGGGAACCCCTCTGAATCGCCGAGAAGCACGAACCAGATGCTGCCGCCTTCACGGAGGACTTCCTGAATGGCCCACTGTGAAGGCCATCCGGCATCGAACTTCTTCTCTGAACAGCGATAGTATCTGACTGGAATGTTCAGCACTCCAAGAGCGTCTGCATCGTATTCGCCCCACGGGCGGACTTCAGCTTCTGCGCGGCGCAGTTCGGCCAGACTGCTTTCCAGCTCGACGAGATGCGTATCGGTGCCCTTCTTGATGCAGCTGATTTCTTCCTGAATGTCCTCCATCTCTGCCAGAAGGTCGCGGGAATGGTCGTCGACGGGCTTGGATGAACGCGTGATGTCCACCACTCCAAGTCCCTGAAGCTTCTCCAGGAATGTATCTTTGTCACCGCTCAAAAGGACGAAGGAATATTTGGTCATTCTTGTTATCATATCAGATCTTCTTCCTCCTCCTCAAGGGCGTGACGGTTCTTTACGATTTTTGAAGAAGCCTTGCTTAGATTCTCCTCGTCCTCCATATATCTCTTGATCTTCAGAATAGCTTCCTGGAATCCCGGGATCTGCACTTTCTCGTATAGATTGACTTTCTGCGTAGTCTTCTTCCTGTTGTATTCGAGGATGCGAAGACGCTCCTCCGCGACCTCGGACTTGAGCCCGAGAAAGGTCAGCTCCTTAAGGATACGGACGCCGTTGGCATACCAGGCGGGTTTGACGAAGGCGTTGAAAGGCTTGAGCTCGTAATGGATTTCGTCGAGGATCGGAACCTTTACACCATCGACTTTCCCCATACTCAGGTCAACGTCCCTTATGGTGATGAGATCCGGCTCGAATTCGTTCCAGAGCGAAGCGAGACAGTCGTATTCCTTCATCTTGGCTTCGAGATCCTTCTTATATTGCTCAGACGATGCCTTGGCTATCTGGACGCTGATCCGCAGCGCCGCCTCCTTGCTCTTGAGCGTAGGCAGCGCATTCTTGCGTATCTTCAGCTGTTTGCCGAGATTCGTAAGCGATGTCTTGTTATATTGGAACTTGATGGCCATTCAGAGTACTATGCTTCCTGTTCCTTCCAGTATTTGTCGATGAGACTCTGCTTGATGCCGGTCTCTGCAGGAGAGAAATGTCTGGCGAAAAGTTCCCAGGCGGTGTCGAGCATCTCGTCAATCTTGATGTTGACATCGATGGAAAGGATGCGGGTGGCATACTCCTTTGCATAGTCGAGGCAGCGGAGATCGTAGTCCGAAAGGTCGAAGCCGTTTTCGAGCTTGGTCTTCGCATTCTGTGCATCGGCATACAGACGTACGCCCGCATTCATTACCTGACTGTGGTCCTCGCGGGTCTTCTTGCCCTGCACGAGCTGTTTCAGTCGTGAGAGGGAGCGGAACGGATCCACGATGACTTTGCCTGAATCGGAATCGTAGCGGAGGAAAAGCTGTCCTTCGGTGATGTATCCGGTGTTGTCCGGGATGGCGTGGGTGATGTCGCCGTCGTTCAGGGTCGTCACCGCTATGATGGTGATCGATCCGCCTGCAGGCAACTGGACGGCTTTTTCGTATATCTTCGCAAGATCCGAATAGAGGGAACCCGGCATCGAGTCCTTGGACGGAATCTGGTCCATACGGTTGGACACGATTGACAGTGCGTCGGCATAAAGCGTCATATCGGTCAGGAGCACGAGCACCTTCTCGTTCTTGTCGACAGCGAAGTATTCGGCTGCGGTAAGTGCCATATCGGGCACCAGAAGACGCTCTACAGGAGGTTCTTCAGTGGTGTTTATGAAGCAGACGATCTTGTCCAGGGCTCCTTCGGCCTCAAAGGTGTGGCGGAAGTAGAGATAATCGTCGTTGGACAGTCCCATGCCTCCGAGTATGATCTTGTCGACGTCGGCGCGGAGCGCAACGTCTGCCATCACCTGGTTGTACGGCTGGTCAGGGTCGGCGAAGAACGGAATCTTCTGCCCCGACACGAGGGTGTTGTTCAGGTCGATGCCGGCGATGCCCGTAGGGATCAGCTGGCTTGGCTGGCGGCGCTTGTAGGGATTGACTGAAGGACCGCCGATCTCCCGGACTTCGCCTTCGACCTCCGGGCCTCCATCGATAGGTTCGCCGTAGGCGTTGAAGAAGCGGCCGGAAAGCTGCTCGCTGACCTTGATGGTAGGAGGTGCGCAACGGAATGAAACCTCGGCGTTGGTCGGAATGCCTTCCGTGCCGGAGAATACCTGGAGCGTGACAAGGTCCCCCTTTGTCTTGACGACCTGGGCGAGTTTGCCGTTGACTGTCGCCAGCTCGTCGTTGGCAACGTTCTGAGCCTTCAGGGATACTGTGGCCTTGGTGATTGCCTGGAGCTGCGTGTATGTGCGTTGGTATGCTTTATTTGCC
This sequence comes from Bacteroidales bacterium, assembly GCA_024401695.1. Taxonomy (GTDB): domain Bacteria; phylum Bacteroidota; class Bacteroidia; order Bacteroidales; family UBA932; genus Cryptobacteroides. The sequence goes on along the minus strand of JAKSKN010000011.1, from coordinate 62,366 downwards.
ATTTTCGGAGAGTAATTTGTCGATCTGTGCGCGATATTCGTTGAACTTTCCGCTTTCGAACTCGGTGTAGTTCATCTGGCGCAGGTAGTTGATGACCTGCTTGAAATAGTCCCGGCAGACTTCGTAGTCGGTGAATGAGAATTCGTGGGCGCAGATGCTCAGGATGAAGTCAAGCATATATTTCTGCCTCTCGATAGGGCAGAGGGCGTCGATCTGGTCAAACGCATCCTGCTGCAGGAAGGCGAAGTCGATGAGTTCGCTCTTCCAGAACGTCTCGTGATACGACATCGGGACACCGTCGTCACCGAGGATGTTGATCTGTTCGGCCATCTCCCTGCCACGGCGTATGTAGTTCTTTGCCTGGAGAACCTTGTTCACCCAGCCTTCACCGAAAACGGATTCCAGATATCTTGCGATCTCCGGGTATTCAAGGTACTTGGAGTATGACTCGATAGGGTTGACTGCAGGGTAGCGTTTCTGGTCCGCGCGGCTCTGCTCGAGAGCGTAGAAGCAGCGTGCGGCCTTCTTGGTGGATTCGGTCACAGGCTCCTTGAGGTTGCCGCCGGCAGGGGAGACGGTGCCGATGAATGTCACGGCGCCGGTCTTGCCGTTGTTAAGGACCACCATACCCGCACGTGAGTAGAAGTTGGAGATGATTGAGGAAAGGTCGACCGGGAATGCGTCCTGGCCCGGAAGCTCTTCCATACGGTTGGACATCTCGCGGAGAGCCTGTGCCCAGCGGGAGGTGGAGTCGGCGAGAAGGAGGCATCGGAGCCCCATCGCGCGGTAGTACTCACATATCGTCATAGCCGTGTATACAGATGCCTCGCGTGCTGCGACGGGCATATTGGACGTGTTGCAGATGATTGTGGTGCGCTCCATCAGGTGACGTCCGGTATGAGGGTCGATGAGCTCGGGGAATTCGGAGAATATCTCCACGACTTCGTTGGCGCGTTCTCCGCAGGCCGCCATCACTATGACGTCGGCCTCGCCCTGCTTGGCGATTGCGTGCTGGAGCACTGTTTTGCCGCAGCCGAACGGACCCGGGATGAATCCCGTGCCGCCCTCCGCGATAGGGTTGAAGGTGTCAATGACGCGGACTCCGGTCTCCATAAGTTTCTGCGGCCTCGGCTTCTCCTTGTATCCGCCGATTGCGACCTTCACCGGCCAGCGCTGAACCATTGTGACCTCGACGTCTTCACCTGCGTCGGAGGTGAGGACGGCGATGACGGTGTCGATGTTGTACTGTCCGGACGGCTTGACGGACTTGACTGTGTATTCGCCCTTGAAACTGAACGGCACCATTATCTTGTGGGGCAGCCAGCCTTCCTTGACCTCTCCGAGCCAGCTGGCGGCGATAACCTTGTCGCCTGCCTTTGCAAGGGGAGTGAAGTCCCAGAGGACATCGTGGTCAAGAGGGTCGGTGTATTCGCCTCTCTTGAGGAACACGCCTTCCATCGTTGCCAGATTGTTCTGCAGGCCATCGTAGACGCTGGAGAGAAGACCGGGACCGAGAGTTGCCTCGAGCATCCGCCCGAGGAATGTCACGCTGTCGCCGTTCTTCAGACCACGAGTGCTTTCGAAAACCTGTACGGAGGCCTTGTCTCCAGTGACCTTGATGACCTCGGCAAGAAGGTCAGTGCCGTTGAGGTTGATGAAGCAGAGCTCGTTCTCAGCCACAGGACCTTCCACCTTTACGGTCACCAGATTGGAGACGATGCCCGTTACCTTTCCTTGAGTATTCATATATTGTTCTTTTTGTTGTCGTATGTCTGCCTGATGCCGGTCACTATCTTTCTGAACATTTCCCGGCCGGTCGCTTCGTCCAGCTTGAGCCATCGGTCGGTGATCTGCAGCTTGGCGATGAAGCCTAGGATAAGGTCGAGATCGAGTATGTCGAGGCTGGTGATCTCGTCAATCTTTTTCCACATAAGGTCGTCAAGCCCTCGCTCGCGTGTGAGGATGTCGTCCTGACACAGGACGGCGTCCACCTCTTCGCGTCCGTCGAAGACCTGCTCCTCGAGCCGTTCCGGAAGGACGATATCCAGTCCGGCGGCCCTTCCGAGTGATGTGTTCAAGAACTCGACCTTGGTATTGCGGATGTCAAGGTCATACGCAAAGTATTCGCGTATGAAGCGGTTCTTGTGCTTGAGCGCCTCCTGGTAGAATCCTTCATCGAGGGTGCTGCCGTCGAATCCGCGGCACAGGAAGTCAATCACTTTGACGTCCTGCCCGGAACATTGGCTGCGGATGTCGTCAAGGAGGGCGGAGGCGTCGATGGAAACACCGGCCCCTTCCGTACTGCTGATGACAGGCAGACAGGCGATTATGTATTCGTAATTATTCACCGAAGATGATCTTGCGTGTGGCCGGGCGGAGATATTCGGCGATGAGTTCGTTGAAGGAGTCGTCGGTCATGCTGATGAACCAGCCGCCGTCGACGGGACCGATGGTGAAGCCACCTGCCACCTTCTTGGAGAACTCGGCTTTCACGCCCGTTCCAAGGGCTTTGACCAATTCTGTCCTGAGCCACGGCTCGAGTTCCTTTTTCAGTGATTCCGGAAGGACAAGTGCGATGTCGCTCGGGTCGCTTGCCTTGAAGTTGATGGCAACGGCCTTGATGATTTCCTTTATGAAAGAAATATCTGAAAGCGACTCCTTGACCTTGGAGGCGCTGATCTGCTGCACGAGAACGTTCTCGATGTCTTTCTTGGTGGCCTGCAGGCATTGCTTCGACGCTGTCAGGGCATCGGATTCCGTCTTGGCGCGCAGGTCTTCCGCCTGCTTGCGCGCAGCGGCTACGATCGATTCGGCATCTGCCCTGGCCTTCGCAACTATTTCATCCGCTTGTTTCTTTGCGTCGGAAAGATATCTGTCGCCTTCCTGCTTTCCTTTGGAAAGGCCTTCCTGATAAAGCTTGTCGGTGAGTTCCTGTAATTTGCTGGACATATGGCGCTAATTAATTATGTGTATTACAAATATAGGAAAAAGAGGCCCTAAAATCAAGTTTTTTGTACTATTTTTGTGACACTAATGCTAATGCCGATATGAAGAAACTGATGCTGTCGCTTGTGTCGATGGCCCTTTTCCTGAATCTTGCCCAAGCCCAGAATCTGACTCTCGCTTTCGAGACCAGAGGGGGAATAATGTTCGACGACAATCCTCATTTTTACGCCGATTACCTCAATCTGTGTGTGGATGCCGGACTCGCTCCGGGTCTAAAATTTGTATGGAGGCAGAGGTTTACCAAACCCCTGACAGGCTCGCAGCCGCTGAATGCAACCGATATGGTCTACCTCGATTACAAGGTGGGGGACTGGACTTTCTCGGCTGGCAAGCAGGTATTGCAATGCGGCGGTTTTGAATATGACGCTGCACCTATAGACATTCATTTCTCGACAGAATTCTACTCCCATATCGAATGCTATCAGCTGGGTGTTTCGGTGGCGAGGCAACTTGGTGATTACGAACTGGTCGGCCAGTTCTGCCGGAGTCCCTATGCCAGTATGGAATCGGCGGAGAACAATGCTTTGAAGGCATTCAACCTCCTTTTCCGCGGTCCATATGGCTCGGGCGGCTGGATACCTCTGTATTCAGCGAATCTGTTCGAGGTGACCCCCGGGAAATATTCCTTCCAGTTTTCACTTGGCAACAGATTCGAGATCACCAGGTCGCTGGCCTTTGAACTTGATTTCATAGGCCGTTCGGCTCCGGGCTCCCTGAGTCTGTTCAGGGATATGTCGGCCATCGCCTATGTGTCCATAATCCCCGTGGAATGGTGTGAGATTATGGTCAAGGGTACCTTCGACCGGAATGACCTGTGGGACAATCCTATGGTCGAAAGGGGCTGCTCGAACTTCAAGGTCGGCCTGGGTGCATATTTTTTTCCGCTTAAGGAAAACAAGACTGTCCGCCTGCATTGCTATTACTGGCATTCGTCGGAAGGTAATTTCGTACAGACGGGCATCACGTGGAAGCCGAAGCTTCTAAATCTGGATTTCGCAAGAAAGAATAACTGATGAAACCTGTATTCCGCAAATCACGCAAGTCCGCCGGAGTGTGGTGCCTGGTCATAGTTCTGGGCATCTTTACGTATCTTGGGTTGGTGATGGGCCCGTCCAATATGCTCAACACCATTATGCGCACGGCGCACGACCTTCTTCTGAACACCTGTTTCTACCTTATGGCAATCTGCGTGCTTATGGGCGCGCTCAGCCAGATTCTGGTGGAATTCGGCGTGGTGTCGCTGCTCGAGAAAATCCTGCGGCCGCTTATGAAACCGCTGTTCAACCTTCCCGGCGTGGCCTCTCTGGGAGCCGTGATGACTTTCCTTTCCGACAATCCGTCAATCATCACACTTGCCAGAGACAGGCGTTTTGCCTCCTATTTCAGGAAGTATCAGCTCATCTCACTCACCAATTTCGGTACGGCCTTCGGAATGGGACTCATCGTGATTGTATTCATGGTGGGCCAGGGTTTCTACTGGGAGCCTTTTGTAGGCCTGTTTGGATCGATTGTCGGTGCTGTGATCTCAACCCGTCTGATGCAGAGGGCCGTTCTGAAGGAATATCCTCAGTTCAAGGAAGAGTGGGCTGCCGAGATGCCGGCGGCAGATGACGAGAAGGACGACGAAAACAAGCCTTCGCTGTTCGTCAGGGTCATCAACGCCCTGCTTGACGGCGGCAAGAGCGGGGTCGATGTTGGCCTGGCCATCATCCCCGGCGTGCTCATAATTTCGACCCTGGTGATGTTAATCACATTCGGTCCGTCCGGGAGTGGCGCGTATACGGGAGGCGCATATGAAGGGACGGCTCTCCTCCCGTGGATCGCTGACAAGCTTGACTTTATCTTTGACTGGATGTTCGGCTTCAAGGATCCGCATCTGGTTGCATTCCCGATCACGGCTCTCGGTGCCGTTGGCGCCGCGTTGAGCATCATCCCGAACTTTATCTCGCAGGGATGGATCGACAGCAATGCCATAGCGGTCTGCACCGCCATCGGTATGTGCTGGAGCGGTTATTTCAGCACCCATACGGCTATGCTTGATTCCATAGGCTACCGTAAACTTACGTCAAAGGCCATCATCGCTCATACGATAGGTGGCCTCTGCGCTGGAATGGTTGCCCATTTCGTTATGTTGTTTATCGGTATATTCTAGCCGAGGAATCCAAGGAGGATACCGGCGGCTACTGCCGACCCGATCACGCCGGCTACGTTTGGCGCCATGGCGTGTGTGAGCAGGTGGTTGGTAGGATCCGCTTCCAGACCGACTACCTCGGAGACGCGGGCTGCGTCAGGTACGGCGGAAACGCCTGCGTTGCCGATGAGAGGGTTGACCTTCTTGCCTTCAGGCAGGAAGAGGTTCATGAATTTCGCAAAACATACACCGAAGAAGGTGGCGATGATGAAGGAGAGAAGACCGAGGCCGAAAATCTTCACAGAGTTGCCTGTGAGGAATACGTCCGCCTGGGTGGATGCGCCCACGGTCACGCCGATGAGGGTGGTGACGATGTCGATGAGCGGGCCGCCTGCGGTGGTGGCGAGTCGCTTGGTCACGCCGCTTTCCTTAAGCAGGTTGCCGAAGAAGAGCATTCCGAGGAGCGGAAGGCCTGACGGCACGATGAAGGCGGTGCAGATGAAGCCGACGATAGGGAAGATGATCTTCTCTCTCTGGCTGACGACGCGAGGCTTGTTCATACGTATCAGACGTTCCTTCTTTGTGGTGAGCAGGAGCATGATAGGCTTCTGGATTACGGGAACGAGTGCCATATAGGAGTATGCCGATACGGCGATGGCGCCCATCAGTTCGGGAGCAAGCTTCGAGCTGAGGAAGATGGCGGTAGGGCCGTCGGCGCCGCCGATGATGCCGATCGCACCGGCTTCATTCGGAGCGAAGCCCCAGAGAAGAGCCAGGAGATATGCACCGAAGATGCCCATCTGCGCGGCTGCTCCGATGAGGATCAGGCGAGGCTGTGAGATGAGGGCGGAGAAATCTGTCATTGCACCGATGCCGAGGAAGATGAGAGGCGGATACCATCCCTGCTTCACACCCTGGTAGAGGATGTTGAGCACGGAACCTTCCTCGTAGATGCCGACTTTGAGGCCGACGCCGGTGGCAGGGTCGAAGAACAGCGGGATGTTGCCGATGATCATACCGAATCCGATCGGTACGAGAAGCAGCGGCTCCCACTTCTTGACGATGCCCAGCGTGATGAACACCAGTCCGATGAGTATCATCACAAGGTGCTGCCAGGTGCAGTTTGCGAAGCCTGTGAACTGCCAGAACTGCTGCAGACTGTTGATTACGTTTTCCATCAGGCAATGGTTACGACTTTGTCACCTTCGAGAACTGAATCACCCTTGTTGACGTGGATGGCTGAGATGGTTCCGTCACACTCGGCGAGGATCTCGTTCTCCATCTTCATCGCCTCGATGACGGCTACTTTCTGGCCGCGCTTCACTGCCTGGCCTTCCTTGACGTCGACTGAGATGATGACGCCCGGAAGCGGGCTTGCGATGACTTTTCCGCCTGCCGGAGCTGCAGCTGCGGGTGCTGCTGCAGGAGCAGCTGCCTGAGGAGCGGCTGCCGCCGGGGCTGCCGGAACTGCTGCCGGAGCATTCTCGAGCTCCACGTTATAATTTACGCCGTTGACTGTGACAGCGGCGTTCTTGCCTTCGATTCCATTGACGGCGACTGTGTAGTCCTTGCCGTTGATCTTGAATTTGTATTCTTTCATGACTTTTGTTGTATTATCTTGGTAAACGTCTGAAGGTCAGTGATTTGTCTGACCATTTCCCGCTGTTGCGGCTGATGGTGAGAAAGCCCGGTTCCACATCGTGGACGGAGTCGTTGAGATAGATGTACAGGGCCACTGCCGCGGCGACCTCATCGTCACCGGAAAGTTCGGCGTCAAGGGCCATTGCTATGGCTGCCGCAACTTCGTCGTCCATCTTGCCTCCCTTGACTTTCTTCGGCTTCCTCTCTCTCTTGAACTTGCCTGAGAAGATGTCGCCTGAGAGGCTGTAGAGGAAGTAGAGTATTATGAGTGCCGCGAACACGACGCTGACGCTGATGAGTGTCAGCGTCCAGCCGTGCGGGTCGGTGACGGCCATCTTGTCGCTTCCGACAGTGAGGATGCAATTATAAAGGAAGGTTGTCATGTTTCTTCGCTGGCATTTCCTGACGCTTGCCGTCAAGTGTTTCGAGAGCCCTGATTACGCGGAAACGTGTGTTGCGCGGCTCGATGACATCTTCTATATATCCCTTCTGTGCAGCCTGATAAGGATTGCAGAAAAGGTCGTTGTATTCTTCTTCTCCGATATTCTTGAGTATGCCGACTGCGCCCTTCGCTCCCATAACGGCAATTTCTGCTGACGGCCAGGCATAGTTGATGTCGCCCCGGAGCTGCTTGCAGCTCATTACGATATGAGCGCCTCCGTAGCTCTTGCGGAGCGTGACCGTGACCTTCGGCACGGTGGCCTCTCCGTATGCGTAGAGGAGTTTGGCACCGTTGGTGATGATTGCGCCGTATTCCTGCTGAGTGCCGCAGAGGAAGCCTGGTACGTCGACGAGGGTGACCAGAGGGATGTTGAATGCATCGCAGAAACGCACGAAGCGTGCGGCCTTGCGGCTGGCGTTGATGTCCAGCACACCTGCAAGCACGCCCGGCTGGTTGGCCACGATGCCCACGCTGCGGCCTCCCATATGGGCGAAGCCGACGATGATGTTCTTGGCGAAGTCCTTGTGGATCTCGAAGAACTCTCCGTCATCGACCACTGCGCCGATGACCTTGTACATATCGTAGGCCTTGTTCGGGTTGTCCGGAATGATCTCGTTGAGGGAGTCGTCCGTGCGGCCGGCAGGATCATTGGTCGGGCGATCCGGAGCGGTCTCCATATTGTTCTGAGGAATGAAGCTGAGCAACTTCTTGATGGTCTCGATGCCTTCCTGTTCGGATTCGGCACAGAAGTGGGCCACACCGCTCTTGCCTGCGTGGACGGAAGCACCTCCGAGTTCCTCCTGGCTGACTTCTTCTCCGGTAACGGATTTTACGACTGCAGGTCCGGTGAGGAACATATAGGATGTGTCCTTGACCATAAGGGTGAAGTCGGTGAGGGCAGGGGAGTAGACCGCTCCTCCGGCACAAGGGCCGAAGATGCCGCTGATCTGAGGGACAACGCCGCTGGAGAGTATGTTCCGTTCGAAGATGTCACCGAATCCGGCAAGGGAGTCGATGCCCTCCTGGATGCGTGCGCCTCCGGAATCGTTGAGGCCGATGAAGGGGGCCCCATTACGTGCCGCCATATCCATAACCTTGCAGATCTTCTCGGACATCGTCTTTGAAAGGGATCCGCCGTTGACGGTGAAATCCTGCGCGAACACGTACACAAGGCGTCCGTTGATGGTGCCCTGGCCTGTGACTACGCCGTCACCGTCGGTATGGCTTGCGTCCATTCCGAAATTGGTGCAGCGGTGCTGCACGAACATGTCAAATTCCTCGAAGCTGCCGGCATCGAGAAGCAGGTCCAGACGCTCCCGCGCCGTAAGCTTGCCTTTCGCATGCTGTGCATCTATACGCTTTTCTCCTCCGCCAAGACGTGCTGCGGCTCTGCGCTCCACCAACCTGGCGATGTTGTCCTGTTGAATGCTCATAAAAATAATTAAGAAAGTGGCGCCGAAAGCGCCGGATTAACCAACAAGCAAATATAAGAATTATTTTTCAAATTCCACTATTGCTGATGTGCCGGTCTCAAAAGATCAAGGACAACCTTGACCGGGTTGAATGTCTCGACGGGAACTTCTACGAAAAGCGTGTTCCAGTCTGACATCGAGCCGTTCCAGAGTCCAGGCAGCTCGAGAGCCTTGAGCTCACGGCCCTGATAGCTCTTGGAACTGATGAACCCTGTCTCTTCATCGACATATTCCGTAAGGTCAAAACGCTTGCCTTCGGAGTCCTTGATGATGCAGACGAGGTCGACCGGATTGAAATGTGTCGCTGACTTCAGGGCAGCCACGGCGTGAGGGTCGTCGGGATTGATCTGTGCCCCCTCGAGAATCTGAAGGGATGTGCTGCCGTCCTTGGCGCGCACGATGAACGGCCCTCCGCCCGGCTCGCCTTCGTTCTTCACCATTCCGCATACGCGGATAGGGCGGTCGAGCTTCTTCATCAGGGCAAGGGCGCGGTCCCTGCAGGATTTTGGTTCCGGCATCTCCACGCACAGCTCCTCGCTGAGGAATGTCTCTATCTCATTGCATAGCGCCTGAACCTCGTCAGTGGCCCAGACATCAACCTGCGGACCGAGGTTGGCGGCAAGCACTGGCGTGTATCCCAGAGGAATCACTTCGGAGGATTCTATCTGGCGAAGGGCGAAGAGATATCCGAAGATGCGGTCGCGGAGCTCGAGTGCGCGGCCCATAAGGACCTTCTTCCATAGATATGTGGTCGGCTGCATACGCTCCACGCACACGTTGTCGATATTCTTGATGGACACAAGCTCGGCGTCAACCTGGTTCAGGTTGTATATGAGGGCCCCGTGGCCTGCCGGGCGGAAGAGGATCGTGCCGTCGTCCTTCAGGAACGGCCTGTTCTGCATATCGACCGCTACGGTGTCGGTTTCCTTGTCCTGGAAGGTGAAGCTTATGTTGTATCTGACGTTGTAGCGTTTCTCATATTCGTCCTTTATCTCTGCGACTGCGGCTTCGAAGAGCGGCTTGTGCTCCGGCGAAATGGTTACAATCAGGTCGACGCTGCCGTCGGCGTTGCGCATATATGCCTGACCTTCAACGAAATGCTCGGCCAGTGCAGTGCGTGTCTCCTGCGGATAGCGGTGGAACTTGAGGACACCTTTCGGTTTGCTGCCATATGCGAGGCCGGCGTCGGTGAGGAGCTTGCGCGCCGCTTCCGTGGCGCTGAAAGGTTCCTTGCCGAAAACGGCTTCATCGAAAAAAGCGAACTTCGGAAGTTCGGAGGCCAATCTGCGTGTTGCGTCATTGGCGATGTCCTGTCCTGCAAAAATATCCTTGAACATCCTTGAGGCTGCGCCTGATGCCGGTACGAACTTGCATTTGCCGGATACGGTTGCAGTGTCTGCGTATGCGGATGCTTCCGCCTGACGCTTTTCTGAAAGAACTTCGATTCCGCGTCCCGGAGTGGCGGCGGCTACGATGTCAAGCCAGGGAAACCCTTTGCGGAAGCGCTCAATCTGAGCATTCATTTTAGTGTTGTCCATAGTATTATTGTGATTTATTCGACGTAGAATTCTCTTCTGTATTGATAGTCCTTGCGCAGCTGGATGAAATTTTCGGGCGCCATCCTGAACATGAAATCATCCGTGAAGATAGGATAGTTGTACTGGAATGTCGCGGCAAGCTGGCCCTGGGTCATGTCGTGGAAGTCAACTTTCACCGCTTCCAGGTCCTTGACCGTGGTCTCCGGGAAGTAGTCGTAGAGGTCCTTGAGCCCGAAGAATCTCGCAATGGTCCTCACTGCATATGCTGTCCCGTACTGCTTGCCCTGGTATGAATACCCTGCTATGTGCGGGGTGGCTATGTCGGCAAGGTGCAGCAGGGTGTGGTTGACGAAGGGCTCGTTCTCCCAGGTGTCGATGATGACGGGGCCGAGCTTCGGGATGGCCGCTATCAGGTCGTCCTCTACGACGACCTTGCCTCTCGAGGTGTTTATGAAGAAGGCGCCGTATTTCATTTTTGAGAAGAATGATGAGTTGATCATACCCCTGGTGCTTTCTGTCAGCGGGACGTGTATGGACACTATGTCGGATTCCTGCAGCAGCGTGTCCAGGTCGCAGAAGGCTGAAGGACCTTCGGCAAGTGCGCGGACGGGGTCGTTCAGGAGTACCTTGAAGCCCAGGGTCCGGGCTGTGCCGGCGACACGGGTGCCGCAGTTGCCCGCGCCGATTATGCCGAATGTGGCGCCCTGAAGCTGAATGCTGTGGCGTGCGGCCGTGCCGTACAGGGCGGAGAAGACATAATTCATCACTCCGCCCGCATTGCAGCCGGATGCGTTCTTGTGGAAAATCCCGCGTTCCAGGCAATATTGCCGGTCGATGTGGTCGGTGCCGATGGAAGCGGTCGCGATGACCTTGACGGCAGTGCCGTCGAGCAGTTCGGCGTTGCACTTGGTGCGGGTGCGTATGACCAGACCGTCGGCATCGCGGATATCATCCCTGCCCATAGTCATCCCGTCGAGGTACTTGACCTCGGCGTATGGCTCGAAAACCCCATTGATGAAGGGTATGGAACGGTCTATTACCAGTTTCATTTGAGTATCAGTTCTTTGACATAGCCGCCGGACGTGTTGTCGCCTGTGAAGAGATCGTCGGTGGCAAGGATCTCGTTGATCTTGTCTTTCAGTATGTCCTTCTGGAAGTTGAGCTGGCTCCTTACAACCGAGGAACTGAGGGTTATGTAGAGCCTGCCCTCGCGGAAATATTTCTTGAGAGTGTATTTGCCGGCACCTGAAGCGTCATCCCAGGCTTTGAAGACCAGTTGCGTGTTAAGGCCTGAGGCGAGCTTGTACTGCTTCAGAAAGTCTTTGATGGCATCGCCGACGCTAAGGGCTGTCTTTCGGGGCATCCTACTCATCGATACGGGTGAAGACGCCTCCTGCCGTCTCGAAATAGGCCCTGTCCGTGGTTATGGCATCCACTATGCCCCGGATGCGGACCTTGTTGGAATCGGTCAGGAAAATCTGACCGAAGGAACTGCCGGCCACCATTGAAAGAAGGTTGGCGACCCTTGACATGTCAAGCTTGTCGAACAGGTCGTCGAGCAGCAGGATGGGAGGGAAGCCGTAGGCTGTCTTCATAATGTCATACTGGGCGAATTTGAGCGCTACCAGAAATGATTTCTGCTGGCCCTGTGAACCGCATTTGCGTATTGGGTGCCCGTCCATCGTGAAGACAAAATCGTCTCTCTGGATGCCTGCAGTGGTGAATTTGAATATACGGTCCTTCTCGCGGTGCTCCTTCAGGATTTCGGAGAGCGCGGCTTTCTGAAGGTCGGACCTGTATTCTATGCCCACGCTTTCGTGGCCGCCGGAGATTTCCTTGTAGTATTTCTGGACAGTGGGTGCGAGCTCTGCGGCAAATGCGCTGCGCTTCTGGAAAACAGGGGCTGCGAGTGCGGTGAGACGCTCGTCGAATGTCAGGAGGAGGTCTTCGTCAATGATTCCGGCTTTCAGAAGCTTGTTGCGCTGGAGGAGCAGGCGGTTGTACTGGATGACAGCCGCCAGATACTCTGCATCCATCTGCGACAACACGGAGTTGACGAACTTGCGGCGTTCGTCGCCCGACTCGCTGACAAGCGTGATGTCGGCGGGGGAGACCATCACTATCGGCAGCACTCCTATGTGGGAGGATATCCTGTCGTATGGCTTGTCGTCGCGCTTCATCTTCTTTTCGCCGCCTTCGTCGGCCTTTATGCTGAAGCGGGATACGCTGCCGCCGGGCATATCGTAGGTGCCGCTGAGAGCGAAGGAGCTGCAGCCGTGCCGGAAGTTGTAGCGGTCCGAGGCGCTGAAGGCGCTCTTGGTCATCGAAAGATACCAGATGGCGTCAAGGAGATTGGTCTTGCCTTCGCCGTTGCCGCCGCTGATGCAGTTGATGTTGGACGAGAATCCGATTTCCTGCAATTCGATGTTGCGGAAATCCTGAACCACTATTTTGCGGAGCGAAGCCATCTCAACAAAGATAGCAATTATCCTTTGAATCCGTGTTGTAAAGTTTAAGTTTTTTGGTTAATTTTGCGGACTTTTCAAAGAAAATATAAATCAACAGATATGGCAAAGGTTAACACTAATGAAAAGGAAGCGGCTCGCAGGGAGAATATCGAGCAGACCGTTTCTGCAACTGAAAAATTCTACAACGAAAACAAAAAGGCCATTTGGGGAGTGCTTGCGGCCATCGTGGTGATCGGACTCGGAGCACTTGCATACAGCAAGTTCGTCTATCAGCCGAAGTGTGCTGAGGCGATGCAGCAGATGTTCCCTTCAGAGAACGCTTTCCAGGCAGGTGAGTATGAGCTTGCGCTCAATGGTGACGGCAACGTCCTCGGATTCGCCGAGGTCATCAGCCAGTACGGCGCAAAGGCCGGCAAGTCAGCATTCCTTTATGCAGGTCTCTGCGAGTATGAGCTCGGCAACTACGAGCAGGCTATCTCCTATCTCAAAAAATACAATGTCAAGGATCCTATCCTCGGCGCAAAGGCGCTTGCCTGCATCGGTGATGCCAATGTTGCTCTTGAGAACTATGGTGCCGCAGCAAAGGCCTATGAAGCAGCCATCGCAAAGGGTGACAACCTCTTTGCTGCAAACTACCTCCTCAAGGCCGGCCTCGTATATGAGAAGCTCGGCGACAAGGCGGCAGCCCTCAAGGCATTCAAGGCTGTCAAGGAAAACTACCCGCAGGCTCTTGAGTCTTATGATATCGACAAGTACATTTCTAGAGTAGCAGAATAATATGGGAAGAGCGTTTGAATTCCGTAAGGAAAGAAAAATGAAGCGTTGGGGTCATATGGCCCGCACCTTCACCAAACTTGGAAAGGAAATCACGATTGCAGTCAAGATGGGCGGCCCGGATGTAACCGGCAACCCGCGCCTCCGCGCACTTATCGCAGAAGCCCGCACCGAGCAGATGCCTAAGGAAAACATCGAGCGCGCCATCAAGAAGGCGACCGAGAGCAAGCAGGGCGACTTCAAGGAAATCATCTACGAAGGCTATGGTCCGTTCGGTATCGCCTACCTCGTTGAGGCAGCCACCGACAACAATACCCGTACCGTGGCGAATGTCCGTTCATATTTCACAAAGTGCGGCGGAAGCCTCGGCACATCCGGTTCAGTGAGCTTCATGTTCGACCGCAAGTGCACCTTCACCATCAAGGAGAAGGAGGGTATGGATCTTGAGGAGCTTGAGCTTGAGATGATCGATTTCGGCGTAGAGGAACTCTTTGAACAGACTGAGGAGGATAAGGAAGGCAACGAGTACAAGGTGATCGTTATCTATGGCGAGTACAGTGCCTATGGCCAGATCCAGAAGTATATCGAAGAGAATGGCTATGAGCTCGTATCCGGCGGTTTCGAACAGATCCCTAACGTTGAGCTCAAGGAGGTCACTCCAGAGCAGCGCTCAACTCTCGAGAAGCTTACCGGCTTGCTGGAGGATGACGAGGATGTCACCAACGTTTATTCTACGATGAAACCGGAATAATCACTTTTTTGCATACTATGAGGGGACGGTCATTGCGGCCGTCCCCTTTTTTTACCCGGATTTTTTATAACTTTGCTTAAGGAAACCCGAACAAAATCATATTGTCCAATGAAGAAAATCATTTATGCAATCGCCATTTTATTGGCTGTCGGCTGCAGCAAGGCCGCTGACACTGTCGTGCTGGGAACCATCCGGACGGCGGAAGAAGACAGCCCTGTTGTTGAAGCAATCGCTGTCAAGGACGGCAAGTACATCTACGTAGGCGACAAGGCCGGAGTCGAGGCTTATATCAAGGATGGAGTCACCCGGGTCATTGACCATACGGGAAAAGGAATGGTGATGCCGGGCTGCTTCGACGGTCATGCGCATTATATGATGACCATTGCCCTTGCCAATATGAAGGGCGGCCTGCTTTTCGCCCACGAGGACGGCAAGGATGAGATCCTGAAGAAAGTCGATGCCGCAACCCTCGAGGCCGCCAATGCAGGGAAGCATTGCCTGATGGGCTTCGGATGGGATCTGTACGCCATTAGGATGGCCGGTTCCGTAAAAATCACCCTGGCTGAACTGGATGCGGTAACGCACGGAATCTCCACTGCTCTCTTTGATTCGGGCGGACACAATATGTTCTGCAATTCAGAGTGCCTGCGCCGTTGCGGAATCATAGACGACAAGGGGAATGTGCTCATAACCAAAATTGAGGGCGGCCTGCTCGAACTTGATGAAAATGGCTATCCTACCGGATTCGTCGATGAGCGCGTGACCGGTTTCCTGACACGTATGGGAGGCCTGATCCCGGATGAAATCATAGATGATGAAGTATCAAGCATCGCCCTTGAAAAATCACAGGAACTGCTTCTTTCAACCGGCTATGTATCATATATGGAAGGCTGGTCCAATGCCTACCATCCAAGCAAATTCTACGAGGTCGCAAACCGTTTCGACAAGGAAGGCAGGCTCAAGCTGCTCCTCTCGATGTCCTATGAAGTTGAACCGTGGCAGAAGGATATGAGCGACCAGATCGACTATCTCGTATCTCTGAGAGAGAAATACAGCTCATCCCACGTGCGTCCGCAATATCTGAAGGTCTTCATGGACGGCGTCGTGGAAGCCTCGACAGGATCCATGTACAAGCCATACAAGAGCGGTATTGTCTTCAACAGCCACTGGCCTGTGGACCGCCTTGCTGACATCACCCGCGAGTGCAATGCAAAAGGCATCACCGTCCATACCCACACAATGGGAGACAAAGCCATTGCCGAGGCCGCTGACGCCTATATCAAGGGTGGCGACGGAGTTCATCGCAACTGCCTCGTACATCTGCGCAATGTGCGCAAGGAGGATTTCCAGCGCTTCGCCGAGAACAACATCGCCTGCACTGCCGGTATTACCTGGCACGTCACGGACGACCTGACTCTTGCGGTATTGCCTGACTACATTGATGAGGACTATGTGCTGCACGGATATCCGGTCAAGTCTTTCTTCGATGCAGGTGTCAAGGTCTCCAGCCATACTGATTACCCTGCCAACGGAACCTGTCCTCAGGATCCGTTCGGAATTATGGAAATAGCTGTCACCGGCCAGATGATCTATCCTTATACAGGCGAACCGACGCCGGAATTCGACACGGAAGAACTCATTACCCTGGAACAGGCGCTGCAGGCCCTCACCATCAACGGAGCCTGGCAGCTCGGCCTGGAGAACGAGCGCGGCAGTATCAAGGTCGGGAAATGGGCGGATTTCGTCCTTGCCGACAGGGATGTTTTCAATTGTCCTGTCACTGAGATCCATAACACCAAGGTCGTATCCACCTGGTTTGAAGGAGAGAAAGTATATCAGTCAGAAGTGGCAAAGGTTGCCGACTACCTTTATGAATTCGAGGCGGAAGGATATGGCACAGAAGCTCCTGCAACAGTCCTCTCAGATGACGGCCCCGTGTCGTTCGGCTGCAGCTCGGTCAGGAACGGAAACTTCTACGGAAGGAATCTCGACCTGAGCATAAATGAGATATGTGAATTCATTGTAAGGACCAAAGCCACAGAAACCCGTAAACACGCATCAATCGGTGTGGCAAATCCGGTGTTCCGGACCATCACGGATGAGAAAGTCCGGGCCGGGCTTTCGGAAGAGGAACTGAATTCCATTCCCTGGATGACGATGGATGGCATAAATGACGCCGGTCTCGTGTGCAATATCAATGTCGTGAATATGTATGACATTGAGAAGAATATGCATACTCACACCAACCCGGGCAAGCCTCAGATAATGGTTATGAATCTTGTCCGCGCGCTGCTTGACAACTGTGGGAGCGTGGCTGAGGCAAAGGAATTCATCAATAATCACGATATCACCCCTATCCCTGCAGGGCTTGGAGAATTGTGGGATGGCCATATTATGATTGCAGACGCAGACAATACGGTGATTGTAGAGTTCACAGGAGATGAAGGCTCACCGGTCAAGTTTATCGGCACAAACATTATGACCAACTTCTACAATCATATGTATGAAGCTGCCGGAGACTATCCTACTCACGCCTGTGGGGTGGAAAGGTATGAAATCCTCAAGGCAAACTACGATTCCGGCAGCACGATGCAGGGAATGTGGGAACTTATGAAGAAGGTTCAGTATACCCAGGCATACAAGGAATCAACGGAACCGTTCTGGTGCTCGGAATACTATGACGTCATCCCGTCATTCGACGGGCATCCCCGCGAATACTGGACAAAGGAAAAGGTTCTGGAGCAGGAAATGCCGATAACAGAGGTTGAGGCCTATAAGGTATATGAAAAGACCGGCGGGTATGATCCTGAACTGAATCTGTGGTTCACCGCACATAACAGTATCTATGACATCGCTGGCAGAGCTCTTTGGGTGACAATCCGCGAGAACTACGGGAAGCATTACGAATTCAGGCTGTAATGCAGCCTGAATTCGTCGGGAAAACCGTCCGGTCTATTTGAAGAAAGGAGTCAGTTTCTTGTTGTTGATCAGGGACAGGGGAGACGTAGGCATTATCCCGAGATAATTCAAGGAATAGAAAGCGGCGAGTATGGACACCTGCTCTTCATCACATCCGCTGTTGCGGAATGACTCTTCCCAGCATTTGAGCAACTTGTCCCCGCTCATATAAAAGAGTTCCTCGCGTTTCATAAAGTAATGGGTCATAAAATACCAGTTGGCCCAGTCATAAACAGGATTGCCATAAGAGAAAAGGCCGAGGTCTATGGCATATGCATCGTCCCCTGAAAAGATGAAATTCCCGGGATGGTAGTCGCCGTGCAGACAGTTGCCGCATTTGGGGATTGCATCCAGGAAATCCGAGATGCGGACCTTTTCTTCGTCTGTGTACATCGTAGCGACAGGCAGTTTGCTTTTCATCCTTTCCTCTACAGGGATGAAACGGTCCTTGTCGCACGGCTTGGAACGGATGACGGTCCCCAGGTCCACGAATCTATGGATATAGGAAGGCATATTCTCCCAGTCCTCCGAGATGGCCCTGATGAGTGATTTCTTGCCCGGGATGTTCTGGTAAACGGCTCCTACGTTTCCACCTGCAACCTTTACCAATCCACCGGCCTCCGGAGTGGGAATCCCCAGAGAGTGAACATAAGTTGACAGGTCCTGCTCCTTTTGGAGTTCATCCAAATCGGCTTCATCCTTGGTGAGGAATACTTTCACCATCCACTTCCCATCGGGGCTGACATAGTTTCTTGTTGATTGGCGCTCGCTCAGCAAACTCCATCCGGCAATATCAATCTCTTTCATTAATCCATACCTATTTAAAAGATCATTCATTACAAAATTAACAAATATTCCCAAAAAAATTTGGAGAATAAAATAATTGTCGTACCTTTGCAGTGTACTAATGAACTAATACAGCAATAAAGATATGGTAATTATTAAAAATCTGGCTTTCAGTTATGGAAGCAAAGAGGTTCTGAAGAACATTTCGATGAACCTCGAGTCCGGTAAAATTTACGGACTGTTGGGGGAGAACGGTGTAGGAAAGACTACGCTCCTTACTCTCCTTGCCGGTTTGAAGAACACTCAGAGCGGATCTATCGATATAGACGGCCGCAATCCGTTCCGTCGCGAGCCATCGCTCCTGGCAGACCAGTACTATCTGCCTGATGAAGTTTCTCCAGTTCATTCAAAGGCAATCGCCTGGGCAAAGTCGGCGGGCAAGTTCTGGCCGAATTTCTCTCTCGAGAAGTTCCTGCAGATAATGAAGGAATTCGAAGTTGACGAGAACCAGATGATGAATACAATGTCGAACGGTCAGCTGAAGAAGACATATATCAGTTTCGGCCTTGCCTGCGGGACAAGGTATCTTTATATGGATGAGCCGACCAACGGCCTTGACATCCCGTCAAAGGCTCAGTTCCGCAGCGCGATTATGAAATATACCGGTGATGAGTCCACGATCGTCATTTCCACCCATCAGGTGCGCGATCTCGAGAATGTCATAGATCCTATCATCATCCTCGACAAGCAGGATGTGCTTCTCAATGCATCGATTGAAGAGATTTCTGACAAACTCTATTTCGACTATGGCACGACGCTCAATCCGTCAAGCCTCTATACCGAGCAGCTGCCGGGCGGATTCATCCAGGTTTACCAGAACGTCGAAAAGAAGGACAGCAAGGTCAACATTGAAGCGCTGTTCAATGCGGTACATAAGAACAAAGAACTTGTAAAGGGAATTTTCAGCCATGAATAATGTATTTGAACCAAAGAGATTCGGCAACTATCTGCTGCACGATCTGAAGAATGCGAAGGACAATTATCTGTATTCGTTCATCATCACGGCAGGCTTGCCTGTGCTTACTTTCATACTTGTGGAGCTTTTGGGGATGATTTTCAATAAGAATCACAACTTCGTCGAATACCCTTTAGCCGTGCAGATCGTATCTGTAATCGCTGCTGTTACGTCCGCGATGATTGTGTTCCCCATCAAACAATATGGCCAGATTACCGATAAGAGATACGGCTCATCCTGGGTGATGCTCCCGGCATCCGGCTTTGAGAAGTGGCTTTCGCTCATCATCATGACCTGCGTGGTACTTCCGGTATGCTTATTCACGGTATATCTTGGTCTCGACTGGCTTATGAGTGTTGTCGCCCCGGGTTTATACCCGAAGTCGCTTGCTTCGTACGAAACGGTCAGAGAGATTCAAAATGCACTCAATGGAGAGGACGTGTCTTTCAATGCCATGAGCCTTGGCTGGTTGAGCTGGGTTGAGAACATTCTTACGTTCACGTTGGGCGCAGTGTTCTTCAAGAAGTCCAAGTTCCCGAAGACTCTCCTTTGTGTTATGGCGTTCGGAATCATATTGTCTTTCATTTCAATGGCTTGCATCGGCACCGGACATATCGGTACTGACAATGTCGAGGAGCTTTTCAAGGAGTTTTCCAACGGCGATCCCGAAACCGCTATGAGAAGGTTCAAGACTCTTGTAAATATCATAGCATGCGCTTGTGTCGCTGTTCTGGCAGGCGGAATCTATTTGAGAATAACCAGTATCAAGCACTAGAAGCATATGGAATTCGACAACAATAAACCGATTTATATCCAGATTGCGGACAATATCTGCGACAGAATGCTCTCAGGAGAGTTCAAGGCTGGAGAACGCATCCCTTCCGTACGTGAATGGGGCGCTGCCATCGGGGTGAACCCGAATACGGTTGCGAGATCCTATGAAATACTTTCCGACAGGGGAGTCATTTCGAACCAGAGAGGAATCGGCTTCTTCATGTCGGAGGATGCCCTCGACAGGATAGGCAGCAGCGAACGCAAGAAATTCATCGAAGAGGAACTTCCGGCGTTCATCAGGAGAGCCGAACTCCTTGGGGTGAACCTGAAGGAATTAGTGTAGATTTCTGTGAAGGAGCCGTCGTGAGGCTTTCTCATTGACAGCCAACTTCGGATGCTCGTCTTTCGGGACGGCGGCTTCAACGAATTTCTCCCAGATACAGCTGATGGCTGCGGGACTTGGGTGCACCAGATCTTCTGCGTGGAATCTATAGTCCCGCAGTTCGTCGTTCAGTATCTCGTATGCCGGAAAGTACGCTGTACCCGGACGGCCGTCAAAGGATGCGAGCGCGAGTTGCAGCGTTGCCTTGGACAGGGTGTTCGAATGTGCGCCGTCGCCAAGATGCCGGATAGGGGAGACTGTGAATATGATCTCCTTGCCGCAGGAGAGCACACGCTCCAGCTGGGCTGTGGTCTCTTCGATGCTCAACATATTGTGTGTGAACTCGTTGCCCGGTCTTTTGAGGCAGTTGGCAACGACGGTGTCCTCGGGCTGGTGCCTCCATACGAAAGCGGTGCCGAGCGTAATGATGAGCTTGTTGCTGTTGCGCCAGAAATCACACGCTTCCGTCAGTCTGGCATTTGCATTTCCTGTAAAATCCAGAGCGCTCCCGCGGGCGAAGGAGGTGTGGTGGTGGAAAGAGCAGAAAAGGCCTGCTCCAGCTCCCATTTCCACGCAGTCCGAAAGCGTGAACGGGGCTCCGCTTTCCAGGCGCGAGACCGCATCGGCGATGGACACCGGGTTGTAAAGGGTGCCGAATGGATTGATGCATACGTCGAACCCGGCCGCAGCCATTCTGGCCCCGATCTCATCGGCGAAGCAGCTCCCGAGGACAACAATCTTGTCCTCCAGGCTTATATTTACGGGCAATTTGTCGATGCTGACTTCGGTAAATAGTTTCATTTGTCGCAAAAATAATTATTTTTGTAATATGAATCGCCATTACATAAAACTAGTAACCTGCGCAATTTCCCTCTTCTGCATCCCTCTGGGGTTGGCTTTCGCGCAGAATACCCGGCAACTCCACGTTGTGGAAACCGGAGATGTCCACGGGGCATGGTTCGACGAGCCATACGTGGAAGGCGGCCGGACAAAGGCCAGCCTGATGTCCGTGAAATATTATGTCGACAGCCTCAGATCGGCGGTCGGTGCTGATAATGTGATCCTTGTTGATGCAGGAGACTGCCTTCAAGGAGACAATGCCACATATTATTTCAACAATATTGCCGACCAGAATCAGCCGCATCCGTTCCCCCGTCTTGCAAAAGCCATCGGATATGACGCGGTCGTAGTCGGCAATCACGACATCGAGACCGGTCACAGCGTCTACGACAAGGTCTCCGCCGAGATGGACGCCATCGACGTTCCCTGGCTGGCAGGAAACGTTCTCCGCCAGTCTGACGGCGGTACTTATTTCCCTCTTTACAAAATGGTGAAAAAAGCCGGGGCCAATGTCGCGATCATCGGTTTCGGCAATCCGAATATCAGGGAGTGGCTCCCTGAAAACAAGTTCACCGGGATGGAATTCCTTTCACTTGTCCCTTATGCACAGGCCTTGATTGACTTTGTCATCAAGAAGGAGAAGCCGGACGTGGTCATCGTCGTTACGCACAGCGGTACCGGCATCGGGGTTCCTGAAGAACTTGAGTCCCAGTCGCTCTGTCTTTTCAACAGCCTCAAGGGTGTCGATGTGCTTGTGGGAGGTCACGACCATTCAAGGTACATTGCGTCAAAGCAGGGGATGGTTTATCTGAATGCCGGTGCGAAGGCCCGTTATGTCGGCCACGCCGTGATTGATTTGCGCTTTGCCGGCAAGAGGCTGATATCCAAGGACGTGAGCGGAGAGATATGTACGATTGACAAGAATAAGGTCGACTGGGTGCTGAAGTCCCGCTTCGAAAAAGAATTCGAGGCCGTCAAGGCATTCACGAACCAGAAAGTCGGCACCCTTCAGAGCTGTATCCGGTCAAGGGACGCCTATTTCGGGATGAACGATTACGTCGGCCTCATCCACAGGGTCCAGTTGAGTGTCCCGGAGGCGCAGCTTTCATTTGCTGCCCCGCTTACATATGACGGAACTGTGGAAGGAGGGACTCTTGTCTATAACGATATGTTTACGGTCTATCCGTATGAAAATGAACTTTTCGTAGTCAGGATGAAGGGCTCGGAAATCAAGGCCGCGATGGAGTTCACATACAATATGTGGATTACGACGCCTGGCAGCCACGTCCTTATGATAGAGAAGCAGGGATCTGACCGCGATGGCTCTTCGGATTGGTCTTTCGTAAACCGTTCTTATAATTTTGATTCCACTGGAGGACTCAATTACTCTGTGGACGTGACCCGCCCGAACGGCTCGCGTGTCAATATCACCACTCTTGCCGACGGTACGGCGTTCGATATGGATGCGTACTATAATGTGGCTATGACTTCGTACAGGGCCAGCGGAGGTGGCGGCTCCATCAGTGAGGGCGCCGGACTTTCTCCTGAGCAGGTCTCCGGGCGCATCGTCACTAAATATCCGGCGATCCGTGATATGGTCTATGACTTCTTCAAGTCGCACGACGAGATCACCGGCGAGTTGATCAATGACCCGTCAGTGGTGGGTTCGTGGAGATTTGTCCCGGAAGACGTCGTCGGGCCTCTGCTCGAAAAGGACAGGAAACTTCTGTTTGAATAACAGCAAGAAAGAGGATGGCCGTGAGACCATCCTCTTTCTTACTCCGTGATTCCCAGGATCTCCTTGCGGTACTCCATGGGAGTCATTCCCGTTTCCTCCAGAAACTGTCTTCTGAAATTAGACTTGTCCATTATGCCCACCGAATAACCGATGGACGCTATGGACTTTTCTGGATTTTGGGCGATAAGCACCTGGGCATCTCTGATTCTCAGTCTTTTGCGCCAGGTCTGGAAGCTCTGACCTATGACAGTTCTGAAATAATAGGCCAGCTGCAGGGATGATATCCCGATGTCCTTTGCGACATCTTCCAAGGTGCTGTCAGGGCTTGTGTACTTGCGTTCTCCAACCCATTTTTCAAGGCAGATTTCGGTGTGCGCATCTGCAACCTGAAGCTTTTTTCTCGCAGGCATCAGCACGTTTCCTGCAAACAACCGCGAGAAAAAACTTTTTTTCTTCTTCCTCATGGTTTGCATTAGGTTAGGTTTTTGTAACTAAATCAACTCTAAAATAGTAAAAATAAATGAATTATATTCATAAAAATTGTTATTTTTGCGGTCCGAAATCGTGAGGTATATGTTTGAGAACCTGTCAGAAAGACTTGAACGTTCCTTCAAGATACTGAAGGGCGAAGGAAAAATCACCGAGGTAAACGTGGCCGAGACCCTCAAGGAGATCCGCCGCGCGTTGCTTGACGCTGATGTGTCCTATAAGGTGGCGAAGGATTTCTGTGACAAGGTGAAGCAGAAGGCTATGGGAGCCAATGTCCTTACAGCGGTCAAGCCACAGCAGATGATGGTCAAGATCGTCCACGACGAACTTGCTGCATTCATGGGCTCGGAATCGACCGACATCAATGTCAAGGGCAATCCGGGCATCGTGCTGGTCGCAGGTCTCAACGGTTCCGGTAAAACGACTTTCAGCGGCAAGCTCGCTCTCAATATCAAGAGCAAGAAGGGGATGAGAGTTCTTCTTGCGGCGTGCGACACATTCCGTCCCGCCGCTATCGACCAGCTGAAGACTCTCGGGGAGCAGATAGCCGTACCTGTATACAGCGAAGAGGGCGAAAAGGATCCCGTAAAGGTTGCAAAGAACGCAATCGCAAAGGCGAAGGCCGAGGGATTCAGCGTAGTCATTGTCGATACCGCCGGTCGTCTGACTGTGGATCAGGAGCTTATGGACGAGATCCGTACTCTTTATAAGTCCGTGAATCCTACCGAAACCCTGTTCGTGGTTGACGCTATGACAGGCCAGGACGCCGTGGAGTCCGCAAAGGCGTTCAATGAGGCCATCGACTATGACGGCGTCGTGATTACCAAGATGGACGGTGACACCCGCGGGGGTGCTGCCCTTTCAATCAAGGCTGTGACCGGCAAGCCGATAAAGTATGTCAGTATGGGAGAGAAGATGGAGGCGCTTGACGTGTTCCATCCGTCCCGCGTGGCTGACAGAATCCTCGGAATGGGTGATGTCGTCTCTCTCGTGGAGAAGGCTCAGGAGCAGTTCGATGAGAAGGAGGCGAGGGCCCTCAAGAAGAAGATCGCCCACGACCAGTTCACGATCAATGACTTTTACAACCAGCTTCAGCAGGTGCAGAAGATGGGTAATATGAAAGACCTCGTAGGTATGCTGCCGGGTATGGACAAGGCGCTGAAGGATGTGGATATCCCGGATGACGCATTCAAGCCGACGGAGGCCATAATCAAGTCAATGACACCTTATGAGAAGGAGCATCCTGAGTGCATAAACGGCTCCCGCCGTCAGCGCATCGCCGCCGGTTCGGGAACAACTATCGCCGACGTCAACAAGCTGCTCAAGCAGTTTGACCAGACCCGGAAGATGATGAAGATGGCCGTGGACGGGTCGCTGCAGGCAAGGTTGAGAAGCTTGAGGCATTAACAGAGAAACCTTTTGTTTAATTCTTAATAGTTTTAGTGTATTATGAAAAAGATTTTCACTTTCATGGTTATTGCACTCTGTGCAATGGCAGTTGTATCTTGCAAGAACAACAGCAACAACAATGAGGCTGCAGCCGAGGAAGTTGCAACTGAGGAATGTGCAAACTGCGCTGAAGGCGAGTGCGACGGCAACTGCTCAGAGAGCGAGTGCGCAAACTGCGACTCTACCGCTTGTGCAGAGGCAGCAGCTGACGAGGTAGCAGCTGAGTAATTACTCCTCAAACAGAGAAATCAGAGCATTTTCGGTGGCGGCGTTTATCGCCAGATCATCCGAAGATGCCCCTTTTTGTATTGTAAGGCCCCCGCAGATGTCCACGCCGATGATCTGCGAGGACTTTTTCAGTTCCAGAATCGCCCCGGAGAGCTCTTCCAAAGTCATGGATCCCTGGTCCCAGTCCGTCCGGGCGTAATCCCTGGACAGGACATCCAGATCAATCGACACATATACTGGCTTTCCGGGCTTGCGGAGAGACAGCCGGGAAAATCCGTGGCCGCCCGTGGTCTCGTGAACGGGAGGGGCCCAAGCGTCAGCTTGGGAGGGATGAGCATAGCGAAGATTCTTCCCGGCTGTCTCGCAGGCTGCACCGGAAAGCCAGTATGTACCGATGCAGCAGGGGAGCTTCCGGGCCTCGGCGACCCAGGAGCCGCAGCTGAGGGTGTCAGGGGAGAAGGCTGACGGCTGGTCATCGGGGTGGTTGTCGAACAGCACAAGAGAAAACGGCTCCCTGATGCGCTCCAGCCAGAAAAGGGTGATGTAGTGGTAGTCTCCGGTCCCTATCATATGCACGGCGGACAAAGGCAAGCCTGAAATGGCTTGCCTTATCTGCGCCGCACTCTCCTCCGAACAATAGCAGTTCGTGCCTTCGAGAGTGGAGAAATCTGACTGGATTACTTCCATTGTCATCTGTTCTGACTGTCCCAGACCCTGTCTTCGGTGCAGTTGACCGTGATGCCGAGTCCGCCTGCAGATAGACGGAATTCGCCGGCTTCAAGGCGCCATTTGCCGTCTGCGCCCACGAATGCCAGATCATCGGCCGGCAGGGTGAAGGAGACGGTCGTGCTTTCGCCCGGCTTGAGGTCCACCTTGCGGAACGAGCGTACCCTTTTTACATCAGGCATGAGAGATGCCACGAGGTCGCTTGAATAAAGGATCGCAGACTCCTTGCCGGCTACCTTGCCGGTATTGGTGACATCGACGGTGACGGTGATGATGTCTCCGCTCCTGAAACTGGTCCTGTCTGCCTTGAGGTTGCTGTATTCGAATGTCGTATAGCTGAGTCCGCTGCCGAAAGGCCACTGGACGTCCATTACGGCTTCATAGTTGTATGCGCCTTCCATCATTTCGCGGTGCTCGCTTACCTTGAAGTCGTAGGTGTGAAGGGAGTTGACGTGCTTCGGGTAGGTGAAAGGGAGCTTGCCGCTGAAATTGGCGTCGCCGGAAAGCAGCTGCGCAAGTGCGTCCGCGCCATAGTTGCCAGGGAGCATTATGTCGACTACGGCATCGGCCAGAGGTTCGATCTCGCGGACGATGCGTGCGCGGCCCTCGTTGAGGATGAGTACGATTGGCTTGCCTGTCCCGGCAAGGGCCTTGACGAGCTCGACCTGATTGGCGGAGAGTGTGATGTCATCGATGTTGCCAGGGGTCTCGCAGTAGGTGTTTTCGCCTATGCAGGCGACTATGACATCGCAGGAACGGGCCGCTGCGACGGCTGCGCCGATGCCCGAGGCATCTTCGTTCTGCCAGGCTGAATAGCTTTCGTCATACCTGACGCCCTGGGCGAATCTGACGTTTGCGGAGCCGAACCTGCCGGCGAGCGCTTCGTAGATTGTATTGAATTTGTCGGTGACACCCGGAATCTCCGAGCCCTGCCAGGTGTATGACCATCCGCCGTTGAGGGCGCGGATGGAATTGGCATTGGGACCGGTCACGAGAATTCTGGTGCCCTGCCTGACAGGGAGGATGCCGTTGTTTTTCAGAAGCACTTCGGATTCGACGGCGGCAGCGAGCGAGGCATCGGTGAACCTCTTTGCGCCGAAGTCCGGATAGTCCGCGTCCCAGGTAGGGGCATCGAAAAGTCCGAGACGGTATTTGACGCGCAGGATGCGGCGGACCGCATCGTCAAGACGATCCTTGGAGAGCCTGCCTTCTTTGACGAGTTCGACGATCAGTCCCGCAGCTGCAGGGTCATATGGTTCCATAATCATATCGATGCCGGCATTGAGGCCGAGCAGGATGGCGTCCTTCTTGTCTGCCGCCACGTGGTCGCGTTCGAAGAGATTGTTGATGTCGGCCCAGTCCGTGACGATCATACCGTCCCAGTTGAGTCCTTTCTTGAGCCACTCTGTCAGAAGTGTGTGATTGGCGTGTGTCGGGATGCCGTTGATGGAGGCGGAATTGACCATTACGGTGAGGGCGCCGGACTCGATGCAGGCCTTGAACGGGGCGAAATACTTTTCGCGCAGGTCACATTCGGGGATGTATGCCGGTGTGCGGTCCTTGCCTGATGCCGGTGCGCCGTATCCCATATAATGCTTGATGGACACTGCAGAGTGGAAAAGGTCGATGTGGTTGGGGTCGCTGCCCTGGATGGCACCGGTCTCGGTGGAGGCCATCACTGACTGTACGTATGGGTCTTCTCCGTAGCTTTCCCAGTTGCGTGGCCAGGCGGCGTTGCGGCTGAGGTCCATTACAGGGGAGAATACCCAGGGAACCATTCCGGCCCGGGTCTCGTAGCCGATGGCCTCACCCATTGCTCGGGCGTATTCTGGCTGGAATGTCGCAGCGATGTTTACTTCCTGCGGGAAGAAGGTGCCTTCGAGGTAGTATGATGCGCCGTGGATCATATCAAGTCCGTAGAGGCAGGGGATGCCCGTGGCGGAAAGCGACCGGTCCTGGATGACCTTTACGACTTCGGCCATCTTGGAAAAGGGGAGTGCGGCCCCCGGTACGTTGAGGATGGAACCGACCTTGTACCGGTCGAAGACCACCTTCATCGCCTCCTCGTTGAACTCGTCCTTTGCGGCATTGTAGATGGCGTCCAGATTGATCTGTATGATCTGCCCGGCTTTCTCTTCGAGAGTCATTGACTTGAGTGTCTTTTCGATGCCCGCTTCAATTTGTCTGTCCTGCGGTATGGACGGTGTCCCGTTGTATCCGTTGTCCTGCCGGCAGCACCCGGAAAGGACACACGCAATGGATGAGAAGATGATGGTTTTTACTAAGAAATGTGCCATATAGAATAGTTTGTGGCATAAAGGTAGTGTTTTTATCCAAATAATCCGTATATTTGTATGCTTATACACCAAATCCATTTATGCCAAACGAAGGACTCTTTCCACTCGACCCCGAAAAGGTCTATTTTTCTATGGACGAGCTCACGCTCGACGAGGAAGACGGACCCAAGACATTGAAGGTCGGCGCCTGGCTTAATTACGACCCTGTCAGAATCCACAAGCTGATTCGAAGAGAAAAACTCCTCAAGGTGGATGAGTTTGAGGTGCTTAATCCTCTGGAAAGCAAACTCCGCAGGGCGGATCCCGACTATTACAAGAAATTCATGGGCCTGAGGCTTGTCATAGACTTCCCGGGCTACAGCACCGGAATCCTTGCCCAGATTCCGTTCGAGAATGATCCTGTCGGTTTTTATAAGTGGTGGAGAAAAGGAAAGCACGAGGATAAGGTTTATCTGTCACTTGGAAATCAGTTCAAACTTTTCCAGAAAGTGTCTATGATGGACCCTAAGATGATACTCAAAAAAGACCTTGAACTTCTAAAAATAAAATAACCAGTCATCCACAATGGAGGAACAACTTAAATTGACTTGTCTGCACGAAGCCCACGTGGCGCTCGGTGCCAAGATGAGCCCATTTGCGGGCTTTGATATGCCGATCCAGTACAGCGGCATAATAGATGAACACAATGCCGTGCGCAATGAAGCAGGCGTCTTCGACGTTTCGCATATGGGCGAAATCTTCATCAAGGGTGCGGATGCCGAAAGATTCGTCAACCATATTTTCACCAATGATGTCCGCGGGATGGAGGATGGCAGGATCCTTTATGGAATGATGTGCTATCCGGACGGCGGCGTCGTTGATGACCTGCTTGTGTACAAGGAATTCGAGGACAACGCGTACCTGCTCGTTGTCAACGCTTCAAATATCGACAAGGACTATGCCTGGATGCAGGAGCAGTCGAAGGGATACGAGGTCAGCATTGACAATCAGTCCGAGGCGTTCGGTCAACTGGCCATCCAGGGCCCCAAGGCTGAGGATGCGGTGGTTGACCTTCTCGAAATCGAAGAGGTACGCGAGCTGGAGTTCTATACTTTCCTTGATGCCGAGGATGATAGGGGAGGCCGCGTGATTGTCAGCCGAACCGGCTATACCGGTGAGGACGGTTTCGAGGTTTATGCATCTCCGGACGTCATCTGCGATATGTGGCAGTGGCTGATGGACAGCGGCGTCAAGCCTTGCGGCCTCGGCTGCCGTGATACGCTCCGTTTCGAAGCGGGTCTGCCTTTGTACAGCGACGAACTTTCAGACAAGATATCTCCGGTAATGGCCGGTCTCAGTATGTTCTGCAAACTCGACAAGCCGGAGTTCATCGGACGCGACGCCCTTGCCGCCCAGAAGGCGGACGGCGTGGCCAGGAAGCTTGTCGGCATCGAACTCGAGGACAACGCAATCCCTCGTGCCACATATCCGGTCGAGCTGGAAGACGGCACGGTTGTGGGTGTGGTCACGACGGGTTATCACTCCATCAGCCTCGACAAGAGCATCTGCTTCGCTCTCGTCGATTCGTCCTGCTCTGCACTTGACACACCGCTCTGGATCCGCATCCGCAAGCGCACTTTTGCAGGGAAGGTCGTAAAGAAGCGTTTCTATCAGACAAAATACAAAAAATAACATATAAGATATGAGCAAAGTATTAGAAGGACTCCTCTACAGCGAGTCGCACGAATGGGTGAAAGTCGATGGCAACATCGCAATTATCGGTGTTTCGGATTTTGCGCAGAGCGAGATGGGTGACATCACCTATGTCGATATGCCTGACATAGATGACGAGGTTGCCAAGGGAGAGGACTTCGGCGCTCTCGAGAGTGTCAAGGCTTCCAGTGAACTCTATTCTCCGGTCAGCGGTACGGTCGTCGCCCGCAACGACGAGCTCGAGGACAAGCCGGAACTCATCAATGAAGACGCATACACAGCCTGGATCATCAAGGTTGAGATGTCTGACAAGGCGGAGCTCGAAAACCTCCTTTCCCCTGCAAAATATTCGGAAATAGCTGGATAGCAATATGGGTTCATTCTGCTATTTTCCTCAGACAGAGGAAGATATCCGCGTGATGCTCGACAGGATAGGCGTCAGCTCGCTTGACGACCTATACTCCGACGTACCCGCGGATTTCATTTATAGAGGGGAGTATGACCTCCCGTCGGCACTCAGTGAGCAGCAGGTGCGCGATTATTTCGAGGGCCTTGCTGCCAGGAACTCCCGCCTCAAGGTTTTTGTAGGCCAGGGCGCTTATGACCATTACACGCCAAGTGTCATTTCATATATCACTTCACGTTCCGAGTTTCTCACCGCATACACTCCGTACCAGTGCGAGATCTCACAGGGAACGCTCCGTTACATCTTCGAGTGGCAGAGCATGATCTGCGCCCTTACCGGGCTTGACGTTGCCAACGCTTCGATGTACGACGGTCCGACAGCTGCCGCCGAGGCAGTGCGTATGTGCGTGGCTTCCACCAAGAAGCGCAACAGCGTGGTCATCGCGGCTTCGCTTCTCCCTAACGTGATAGATACTGTGCGCACTTATGCAAAATACGCCGGCATCAACATAATTGTCGCCGAAGATGTCGCCGCCGCTGCTGGCGGAACGGCTGACCTGGCAGGCATCCTTGTCCCTTCCGTCAACCGTTACGGAATCGTTGAGGACCTTTCCGGCCTTGTCGGTCTTGCCCACGACGCCGGAGCCCTCCTTGTCGAATACTGTGACCCGTCCGCCCTTGCAGTGGTCAGGACCCCTGCGGAATGGGGCGCCGACGTAGCTGTCGGCGACGGCCAGAGCCTCGGCATCCCTCTCTGCTACGGTGGACCTTATGTAGGATTCATGGCCTGCACCACCGCCTGCATGCGCAAGCTGCCGGGACGCATAGTCGGCCAGACCACCGATGCTTCGGGCAAGCGCTGCTTCGTGCTTACGCTCCAGGCCCGCGAGCAGCATATCCGCCGCGAAAAGGCGACCTCCAACATCTGCTCCAACGAGTCTCTGATGGCCCTCTGGTGCACTGTCTATCTCTCCCTTATGGGGCCTGAGGGACTGCGCAAGGTCAATGAACTGAGTCACGCGGGAGCCCGCTACCTGCACGACGCTCTCCTCGCCACCGGCAAGTTCTCCGACCCTTTCGAAGGGAAATACTTCCTCAAGGAGTTCGTCCTTGCACCGAAGTGCGACGTGCCGGAACTCCAGAAGGCTCTTCTTGGTGCAGGTTACTTCGCCGCTCTTCAGACGGATGAAGGCTATGTCACATTCTGTGTCACCGAGAAGCACTCACGTGCGGAACTTGATGAGATCGTCAATATCGTAAAAGCAATATAGAGGAGGACACTGCCATGAAGTATTACGATAAATTGATATTCGAACTTTCAAAGCCCGGCCGTACCGGTTACAGCCTGCCGGCATCATCTGCCTGCGGAACTGCCGACGCGCTGCCCGATGGCTTGAAACGCGGTGCAGCCCCGGCCCTCCCGGAGGTTTGCGAGATCGACGTAGTCCGTCATTATACCAATCTGAGCCAGATGAATTTCGGTGTGGATACCGGTTTCTATCCGCTGGGATCCTGCACTATGAAATATAACCCGAAGATCAACGAGGAAGTCGCTGCGATGCCCGGTTTCACCGGATTGCACCCTCTTCAGCCGGCGGAGACCGTGAAGGGCGTGCAAACCGTCTACGACGAGATGGACAAGGCCCTTGCCGCCATCACCGGAATGAAGCACTTCACCTTCCTGCCTTGCGCAGGCGCGCACGGGGAACTCACCGGCCTTATGCTGATGCGCGAGTATCATATGAGCAGGGGAGACCTTGCCCGTACCAAGGTCATCGTCCCTGACAGCGCTCACGGCACCAATCCTGCATCTGCAGCTGTCTGCGGCCTTGAAATCGTCGTCGTGAAGTCACGTGAGAACGGTCTTGTGGACGTCGAGTCGCTCAAGCCTCTCCTCGGTCCGGACATCGCCGGCATAATGATGACCAATCCGAACACACTTGGTCTCTTCGAACGCGACATCAAGGAAATAGCCGCCCTGGTTCACGGGTGCGGCGGCCTCCTGTATTACGACGGTGCCAATATGAACCCTCTTCTGGGCGTTGTCCGTCCGGGAGATATGGGCTTCGACATAATGCATCTCAATCTGCACAAGACCTTCTCCACCCCTCACGGAGGCGGCGGTCCTGGTTCAGGCCCTGTGGGCGTTGCGGATCGCGTCGTGCCATTCCTCCAGATCCCTCGTGTAAGCGGTTTCCACGGCAATTTCGGCATCATCCTCCGTGCTTACGCATACATTCTTATGCTTGGCCGCGAGAACATCAGGATGGCCGGAAGGCTTGCCACCCTCGGAGCCAATTACATCAAGGAATCGCTCAAGGATTGCTACAAGCTGCCTATCCCGACTGTCTGCAAGCACGAATTCGTGTTCGACGGCCTCATCAATGACGGAGCCCGTGAAGGTGTCGCCGGAGCAACCACCCTCGACGTCGCAAAGCGGCTTCTCGACTATGGATTCCACGCTCCGACAATCTACTTCCCGCTACTCTTCCACCAGGCGATAATGATAGAGCCTACGGAGACTGAGTCTCTCGAGACGCTCGACTCCTTCATCGGCGTGATGCGGAAGATTGCTGAGGAGGCGGCCGCAGACCCGGAGATGCTGCATTCAGCTCCTCATAATACGCCAATCGGCCGTCCGGACGAGACCACGGCAGCGCGCCAGCCTGTTTTGAAGTACGCGGCGTAATGCCTTCGTTCCTTCAAATAGAGAACATCTCGAAGTCCTACGGCAACAAGGTGCTTTTCGATAATATCGCCTTCAACATAAATGAAGGCGATAAGATTGCGTTGATAGCACCCAACGGTACTGGCAAGACATCGCTTATGCGCATCCTGGCCGGAAAGGACAAGTCGGATTCCGGCGGAAGCATCAAGTTCCTCAAAGAGATACGCATCGCATTCCTCGAGCAGGAATTCGAGCACGACCCGATGCTGAGCATAGGCGAGACGGTCTTCACGGGAGATTTCGAGCAGGAACTCAGGGCAAGGAGGATACTTGACGAACTGGGGCTCAGGCCGGAGCAGAAAATGAACGAGCTGTCCGGTGGGGAAGTCAAGCGGGTTGCCATCACGCAGATGCTTGCCAGGGACGCTGACTTCCTGATAATGGACGAGCCCACCAACCACCTAGACCTTGATGCGATCGAGTATCTCGAAAACTATCTGAAGCATTCGCGCTGCACTCTCTTTATGGTTACTCACGACCGCTATTTCCTCGACCGCGTGTGCAACACGGTGATGGAGATGGACAGGGGAGCGATCTATATCTACAAGGGGGATTACGAGAATTTCCTCGTGAAAAGGGATGAACGCATCGCCAACTACAATGCCGAGACCGACAGGGTGCGGAATGTGCTGCGGCGTGAACTGGAGTGGATGCACGCCACCCCGTGCGCCCGTTCCGGCAAGGCAAAATACCGCAAGCAGGCTTTCTGGGATCTCAAGGAACGCGCCGGGCAGGCTTATGTGACCCGCGAAATCTCACTTTCCGAGCTTGGTGGAGGCTCGCGTCTGGGCACCAAGATCATCAACTGTCAGGATCTGTGCTTCTCGTATGACGGCAAGCCGTACATAAGCCATTTCACCTACAATTTCCAGCGCTACGAGCGTGTGGGTATAGTGGGGGCTAACGGTGTCGGCAAGAGCACCTTCATCAATCTTCTGGTAAATGGCGATATGCCTTCGATCCAGAGAGGGGAGTCGCTGAAAATCGGTTATTACAGGCAGAGCGGAATGCAGTTCGACGAGGACGAGACTGTCCTCGAGGTCGTGCCGGACACTCATCTGCTGGGCCGCTTCCTGTTCCCGCACGATATGCTCAACAACAGGATCAGCCGGCTGTCGGGCGGAGAAAGGAGGCGACTGTATCTGTTAACGATCCTGATGAAGGACCCGAACGTGCTGATCCTTGACGAACCGACCAACGACCTTGACATCGTCACGCTGAACATACTTGAAGAGTACCTCCTTGAATTCAAGGGCACCCTTCTGATCGTATCGCACGACAGGCACTTCCTCGACAGGCTTGTCGACCATCTGTTCGTCTTCTGCGGTGACGGCGTGATCAAGGACTTCATTGGCGGATATACGGAATACCGCTCATTCATAAAGGATTATGAGGCTGAGAAGAAACGGCTGGCGGCTTCTGAAAAGCCGGCCGGAACCCCTGCCGTCCGTCAGGCCCCGCCGCCTTCCAGGCCGCGTAAACTGACATACAAGGAGCAGAAGGAGATGGAGCAGCTGGAGAAGTCGATGGAAGAGCTGAATGCCGAGAAACTCGAACTCGAGTCCCTGATGAACGGCGGCTCGGCGGACTATCAGGCCATCCTTTCCGCGTCGGAGCGGTACAAGGCTCTGAAGGACGAGCTTGATATGGCTGAGCTGCGCTGGCTGGAGCTGTCCGAGATCCGGTAGCATCGTGCTTGCGATGGAAAGGCCGTAGGAAGTGAATGATTATTTGTCTATATTTGTTCATTAGTGAAAATCGACTTTTCCGTGTGATATGATATTTCTCCTGTTTGCGATAATATTCGGATCACTGTTTTCAGTTATCTTCAAGATCTGCCAGAGAAGGCAGATCGATACCTCGCAGGTCATCCTTTTCAATTATGTGACGGCAATCGTGTTCAGCATAGTTCCGATGCTGATGGCCGTGGCAAGAGGGGAGGCGGAATTCGCGGATTATGCGCTTGCCCCCAAGCCGCTTCTGCTCGCTGTCCTGCAGGGGGTGTTCTTCTACCTCGGCTTCCTTGTGATGAACCGCAGCACGTGGCGAAGCGGTGTCGCGCTGACCACCGCCGCCGCCAGGGCTTCGCTCATACTTCCTCTGATTCTCAGCTGGCTGTTTTTCTCGCAGACCGCTCCTTCCTGGCTTCTGGTTGCTCTTATGCTTGTAGCTATGGGGCTGATGGTCATCCCTGCCGAAAGCGAAAAGCACGATGCCAGCCAGCTTACCGGAATATCGGAGAAGGCCCGAAGAGTCAAGACGATGCTCGCGCTCCTGGCCGTGTTCTTATGCTACGGTATCTCGGATTTTATGCTGAAGGTAGTCCAGAACTCCGTTGACACTGAGGCCGGACTGTCATCGCAGATGACGGTGATCTTCATTTCCGCCTCGGCTGCCTCCCTTGTGGCGTGCATTGCCAACGGGTCTTTCCGGAATGACGGCAGGGCGCACAGGGATTCGCTGCATCAGGGCTTCCGCTGGAGGAATTTCGTCGGTGGACTCATCCTGGGATTGGTCAATACGGGCTGTACTGCGTGTATGCTCCGTGCACTTGCGAGCATATCCACCAGCATCTTCTATCCTGTCTACAATATCTGCATCGTGGTGCTTGCCACACTCACCGGTGTCCTTTTCTTCAAGGAGAAGATCAAGCCGGTACAGATCGGCGGACTGCTTCTCGCCCTCACGGCAATTTCATTGCAGCTGATGTAGTTCCAGGACTGTCAGTGTACTGCCGTCGACTTTGAAATGGATGTCCCAGCCGGCGAATGTCATACCATATATCCTGCAGGGATCGTTCTGATAGCTTGGACGCGGGTCCTGTGACAGTATCTCTGTGACTGCCCGTGCTTCGCCTGCTGTCAGGCAGGCCTGCAGCTCTTGCGGAAACACCACACTCAGCGGCTCCCAATCTTCTTTGTCGACAAATCCGCTGCGGACGCCCGGGTGGCTGTCGGCGTATTCTACATACGGCTTGATGTCATAGACCGGCGTGCCGTCGGCAAGGTCGGCACCGCTGACGTGTATGATTCCGTTTTCATAATCGACGGATTCTATCCTTACGGACGACAGCCCCAGCCCGTTCGGACGGAATGGGGAGCGGGATGCGAATACTCCGATCCTTTCGTTCCCGCCAAGACGCGGCGGACGGACCGTAAGCCCTGCGGACCCGCTGCGGTTGAGGCTGAATCCCCAGATGAGCCAGAGATAATCGAAGCCGTCGAGGCCACGAAGCGCCTCGGGGGCACGGTATGAGGGCTCGAGCACGATCCTCCCGGTCAGCGACGGCGCAAGCCCTGCCTGACGCGGAATTCCGAATTTCTCCGGAAGAGGGGAGTGGAATATGGCGACGGGTTGGATTTCCATATGTTATTTCGCGGCAGCGGCTTCTTCTGCCTCCTGCATTGCGGCTTCAGCTGCCTGAGCAGCCTCCAGGGCTGCCTTGGCGGCCTCTTCAGCTTTCTTTGCCGCCTTTTCGGCTTTCCTTGCAGCCTTCGCGGCAACTCTCTCGGCCTTCCTGTCACGCTTGACCGGCTGGACCTCTTCCTCTGCAACCGTCTCTTCTGAAGGTTCTTCCACTTCCTCGATCACGTCTTTCTCGCCTTCCTTCTCGCCGATTTCAACCATATAGTCATCGTAGAGCGCATTGAATGCATCCATATATTTCTTGTCGAGAGGCTCGGATGCAGGGGAGTTGAGAGAAAGCGGGTCGATAGGCTTGCCGTTCTCCCAGATACGGAAGTCGAGGTGAGGGCCGGTTGCGGTGCCGGTTGCTCCGACATAGCCGATAAGCTGGCCCTGGTTTACGCGTGAGCCCACCTTGAGGCCTGGTGCGAACTTGGAAAGATGCATATAGCAGGACTCGTAGCCGCGCATATGCTTCATACGTATGCGGTTGCCGCCGCCTGAAGAGTCCCATCCAAGCTTGGTGATGGTGCCGTCGCCGATGGCATAGACAGGAGTGCCCGTCGGAGCTGCATAGTCGACGGCGGTATGCGCCTTGACCTTGCCGGTCACGGGATGCTTGCGGTGGTATGAGAAACGGCTGCTGATGCGGTTGTATTTGAGGGGCGCCTTGAGGAACATACGCTTGAGGCTCTCGCCACCCTTGTCCCAGTATGTGTGCGAGCCGTTGCCGGTATCGAAACGCACTGCCGCCACCTCCTTGCTGCCTCCTGTAAAGAGGCTGAAGTGTACGGTGTCGATGGCAAGCACCTCGCCGTCGCAGACGGACTGGTCGTAGATCACGCGGAAGCGGTCATTCTCCTGAAGGGTGAAGAAGTTGACGCTCCACTGATAGATGTCGGCGAGGTCCATTATGAGGGTCGGGCTGGCGCCGGCCTTTATCATATCGTTCCAGAGGGAACTGGTGATGGTAATGTCGGCATATTTGCGTTCGTGCTGTAC
Source organism: Bacteroidales bacterium (assembly GCA_024401695.1). Taxonomy (GTDB): domain Bacteria; phylum Bacteroidota; class Bacteroidia; order Bacteroidales; family UBA932; genus Cryptobacteroides. The sequence continues at coordinate 25,229 of JAKSKN010000011.1, read as the reverse complement.
CGGTTTGTCATAATTCCAGATGGCGAGGGAATCCTGGCATTGGAACACCGTGGAGCGGATCCGGTTCTGGAGGTAAACGACATACTCGAGCGTGCGGGCGGAGTCGGAAGGGGAGTAGTAGGCAATCACCTGGTTGCCGGCGCGCATCTTCCGGACGTCGAACGTGTCGCCGCAGAGCTGGATCATCCTGTATGCGTCGGATGCTCCCATACCAAGGCGGTTGAGCATTCCGGAGAAGGTCTCTCCGCTCTTTACCTCGATGGTGTCGGTCTGATAGTGTGTGTCGTAGAATCCAATAGGAGGCAGCGGCTCCGGCTCAACCGTGGAACCGGCCGACGTGCCGTCTGAACTGGATTTGCAGGATGCGATAGTGAGCGCGATCAGCGCGATTGCGGATATGTGATGCTTCTTCATTAGAAAATGTAATTTATTGCGGTTGATATGCAGACCGGACCATCGTTGTTGCTGAATGACTTTCCGACTTCAAGGGACAATATGTAGTTTCTGTCCAGACCTATCTTTATGCCCAGGCCGGCAGACTTGTGGAGAGAGCAGGCGAGGCGTGTCAGTTCATCCTCAGGGCGTCCGAGAACGGCAGACATCTCCTTGATGCGGAACGGGCGCGTGATGATGCCGAGGTCGAAGAACGGGTTGAGGGCGATGTACCAGTTCATTCCAAGCAGTGTGCCGTCGATTATGCGGCAGCGGATTTCGAAATTGGCCCAGGCATAGTCATTGCCCAAAAGCCTGCAACCCATTACGCCGCGTACGGTGTTGAGCCCGCCGAGACCCTCGCAGACTGCCTGTTTCGTGAGCAGGGAATAGATGTTCTGTTGCATATAGTAGGGCGCCTCTCCGGCTATTGTGCCCTGGTATGCAAGGTTGTATGCGAAGGTGAGCCATTCCGGTCCCGGGGTGAAGTAGTGGCGGAACCTTGCGCAGAATTTCAGGTAACTGTAGCCTGTATGCAGTATGTCCGGGGCGCCGACGAAGTAGGCCTCGGCCCAGATGCCCTTTGTGGGTGAAGGCTCGAAGTCACGGGTGTCGAGTGACAGCCCGCCGGTGAACTCGAAGAACCCGCCCTTGACTTCATCGTCCCGTATTATCCCGCTGGTGCGGTATGAGTGGAACAGGGTGTTGTCGGGCTGGTAACCTTTCAGGTTGAGGTCCTCGTTGAGGATGTACCAGAAGGACATTCCTCCTACCCATTTGAGCCTGGGGGCGATCTGGCCCTGGATTATGCTTCTGAAGCGGAAGAGGCTCCTGCGGTAGCAGTAGTAGGCTACTCCGTCGTGTCTGTCGAGCTTGCGGTCGTACGTGGTGACGTCGCCATTGAATCCGAAGAAGTTGCAGAGGGGGTCGATCTGAGCTGTTGCAGATGCCGAGACCCTGACTCCGGGTATGAGGTGCTCGCTGTCGTAATCGATGTTGGCCAGAGTCTGTCCTTTGGTGCTGTAACAGGCCTCCACGTGGAATTTATGAAGGTACTTGGGGTACAGCGACGGCCCGGTGCCATAGTTGTAGATGTCGGAATTGGCGCCGAACTGGAAGCCGAGGTCGGAGTTGTAGCAGACGATGGGCATAGGGATGACCCTCCATCCCTGTGGGACCGCAGACTGCTGTTCCTGTGCGCTGAGCGTGGCTGCGCTCAGGCACAGGAACAGTGATACTGCAATCGCCCCGGTATTCATCGCTACTTGATGAGGCTGCCGAGGATGCTTCTGGTGAGAGTCCTGAGTGCGCTTGAGGTTGCGTTGGAGATTGCCTTGCCGGCTATGCTCTTGCCGCTGGTGGATTTGCTCTTCTTGCCTGTTATGGCGTTGGCGGCGGCAGTGCCGGCACTGCGTGTCACGCTGGTGATGGCCGCTGTGGTGGCTGCTGAAATCACCGCTGCGCCTATGCCTTTCCTGGCCTTGCTGCTCTTCTTGGATGCCTTGTCCTCCTTGCTCTTTGATGCCTTTTCGGCCTGTTCTTCAGCTTCTGCGGCAGCCTTCTCGGCTTCTTCCGCAGCCTTTTTGGCTTCGGCTTCCAGAGTCTCGAAAGCGGAGACGCGGTCAATCATCTCGTCGTATTTGCCGGAGAGGCCTGAACTTGCAAGGCAGGTCTTGCGCTGCTCCGGAGTGATAGGACCGATCTGGCTGAGAGGGAAGAGGATGCGTGAACGCTGGACGATGGAAGGAGCGCCCTTCTCGTCGAGGAATGAAACCAGCGCTTCGCCGGTCTCAAGGTTCATTATGGCTTCGTCAGTCTTGAACGCAGGGTTCGCGCGGAAAGTGTCGGCAGCCGTCTTGACGGCCTTCTGGTCCTTCGGAGTATATGCGCGGAGGGCGTGCTGCACGCGGTTGCCGAGCTGGCCGAGGATGACTTCCGGGATGTCGGTAGGGTTCTGGGTGATGAAGTATATTCCCACGCCTTTGCTTCGGATAAGCCTGATGACCTGCTCTATCTTGTCGACAAGTGCCTTTGACGTGTCCTGGAAGAGGGTGTGCGCCTCATCGAAGAAGAATACGAGTTTTGGAAGCTCCTGGTCGCCGACTTCCGGAAGTGTGGCATACAGGTCCGAGAGAAGCCAGAGGAGGAAGGTTGAGTAGAGCTTCGGGTTGAGGAAGAGTTTGTCGGCGGTGAGCACGCTCATCACGCCGCGCCCGAAGACTACGCGCATCAGGTCATTGATATCGAATGACGGTTCGCCGAAGAACTTGTCGGCGCCCTGGGATTCGAGGGCGAGCAGCGCGCGCTGGATTGCGCCGACGCTGGCCGCTGATATGTTGCCGTAGAGCTGCTGGTATTCGGATGCGTGGTCGGAAACGTAACCGAGCATACTGCGGAGGTCTTTCATATCCAGGATGAGAAGACCGCGGTCGTCGGCGACCTTGAACACTATTTCGAGAACTCCGGACTGTATGTCGTTGAGACCGAGCAGGCGGCTGATGAGCTGGGGACCCATATTCGAGATGGTGGTGCGCATAGGGTGTCCCTGCTCGCCGAATACGTCGAAGAACTGGGTAGGGCAGGCCTCGAAACGGGGATTCTCGATCCCGAATTCAGGGCAGCGCTTCTCGATGAAGCCGGACATCTTTCCGGCCTGGCTGATTCCGGAAAGGTCGCCTTTCATATCGGCCATGAAGCAGGGAACGCCGGCCTGGCTGAACGTTTCAGCGAGGACCTGCAGGGTAACGGTCTTGCCGGTGCCGGTCGCACCTGCGATGAGTCCGTGCCTGTTGGCCATTTTCCCGATTATGCTTATCGGCCCCTCCGGGCCGTGTGCTACGTAAAGTCCGTGATTCTGATCGTACATAATTATATAAGGTTAGTTTTGTAAAGGTAAATATTTTTTACTAATTTTGAGAAAGAAATCGCAAACACAATTACTGTAATAACACCTTATAAACTCCAATTGATTATGAAGAAGTATTTTGCTGAATTCATCGGGACAGCTGTCCTGACTCTCCTCGGCTGCGGAACTGCAGTATTTCTTGGCTGTGGCACTCCTGCAGGCGTAGTCGGTACTGCAATGGCGTTCGGTCTTGCAGTTATCGCAATGGCATATACCATCGGCGGTATCTCCGGTTGCCACATCAATCCTGCCATCACCCTCGGTGTAGCCCTTTCAGGACGTATGAGCTGGAAGGACGCTGCCGGCTACTGGGTAGGCCAGTTCCTCGGCGGTCTCGCAGGCGCTGCCATCCTTTTCTGGATATGCTCAGTCTCCAACTTTGAGATGGGCGGTGCCAACGGCTGCGGCGGAGTGACATCCTGCGGAGCCTGGCTCGTTGAAATCGTTGCCACCTTCATCTTCGTCCTCGTAGTCCTCGGTACAACCGATGAGAAGAAGGGCGCAGGCAACCTCGCCGGCCTCGCAATCGGTCTCTCACTCATCCTCATCCACCTCGTATGCATCAACCTTACAGGTACTTCCGTCAACCCTGCACGTTCTTTCGGTCCTGCCATCTTCGTAGGCGGCCAGGCTCTCAAGGACCTCTACATCTTCATCTGCGCTCCGCTCATCGGCGGTGCACTCGCAGCTCTGGTATGGAAATGCCTCGGCAAGTAGCAATAATCAAAAAAATGCCTATCTTTGCACTCGGAATCAGGAAAGATGCTCGAGTGGCTGAAGAGGCACGTCTGGAAAGCGTGTGACCGTCCAAAGCGGTTCCAGGGTTCGAATCCCTGTCTTTCCGCAAGACAGCAGGCAATGAGGCAGCTCCGCAATTGCGGGGCTGCTTTTATAAAAAAAAAGAGTATCTTTACTTTCGAGAACTTACGAGTCCGATTATGAAACAAGACACTAAAACTGGTGATTCCTGCGAACGGCAGGCATACACTCCGGCCTGCGTGAAGGTAATAGAGATCGTCGCGCAGAAGATTATCTGCACAAGCCCCGGCTTCAGTCCATACTACGATGGAGGAACCTATTAATCTGTAGGAGGAAAGTAAAATGAAAAAAACATTCAGACTTCTCGCGACCCTGGCCACTGTCAGTATGGCCCTCGTATCCTGCAATAAGGAAATCCCTGCTGACTGCGTTTGTAACACCTCTGCCGGCGGGGGAGCCCGTGTGATCTCCGTATCCTTCGGCAGTTCAACAAAATCATCTCTCGACGGCCTCCAGCCCAAGTTCACTGACGGAGACAAGATCCTGGTCTCCAACGTAACTTCCAGGGAAGAATGCACGGTAAGCGTGAATGGAGGCAAGACGGAAATCACCACAACGCTTTCAGGCAATCTTACGGCGGTATATCCTTCAGCGGCTGCCAAACTAAATGTCAACGCCATAGAAGGTGTCCTTGTGCCTGCGGAGCAGGACGGCACATTCGCGAATGCCAATATCGCCAAGGCAACGATGACAGAGGGTGCGGAAAAAATGACATTCACCAACCAGACGGCACTGTTCAAGGTTACGCCACCTGCGGGTGTGACATCGTTCACGGTCACATCCCTCAAGGCTGACGTTTCAGGCGCCCGTACGGGAACGGCTGTGGCCATCAATACGCAAGGTGCAGATGCTGCTGCAAAACTTGTCATTACCGTAACCGGGAAAGACGTGGATGGAAATGCCTATGTCTCCCTCCTGGCAGGAGTGAAGCTCTGTGACCTGTCGTTCGAATATGCCCTCGATGAAACTCACGGAGCAATCAAAGGCATTCCGGGAAAAGACATTGCCGCAGCCGCCAAAAACCTCTATACGATCACTGACAGCAACTGGTACGGATATGTCAAGATAGGCGGTCTGAAATGGGCGACGCAGAATCTCGCCATCAGTGCATCGGGCAAAGGCAATTGGAAAAGTGCGAAGGTCCCTGGGACAGAGAGCAATGTCATCAACGGCGACTACTTCCAGTGGGCGGCTTATTCGGGTTATTGCGGCTCTAGTTCAGACAGTGACAAGGGACTTCTCATCTATAATTCCTTCACTTCGTCATTCAGTTTCAAGGGGGCATACAGCCGGGACTACAACTTTACCACTAAAAAGACTGATAATATTGCGCCTATTGCGCCTTATTATTCTGGGTCTGATGGGACGGGGTATCCTGACTCCTATGACATAGAAGCAGCTCTCAAATCCAACGATGATGCGGCCAGCATCATTCAGGGCGCCACCTGGCGGATGCCGACCAAGGATGAATTCAATGCAATGAAAGCCAGCACATTCTGGGCCTGGGATGCGACGGATTGCGGATATTATATTTTCAATCCCACTGCGGAACACATTGCGAATTACCAAAGTGCTTCGGGTGTTCCTGCAGATCTTGAAAAAGCTGATGCATTATTGTTTTTACCTGCAGCAGGTTATGGTTATGAGGGGGAATTAAAGAATTCCGGCAGCCATAGCTACTATTGGACGAGCACCAAACAGTCAATAACCGGGAAGTCATACGCTGTCAATGATCACGCAAATGCAACCCCTTTTGACCGTTGCGACGGCATGTCCATCCGTCCCGTCTCAAATTGATCTGCCTGGTAAGGAATGAATGAAAAATAAAAAAGCGGCTGACGAAAGTCAGTCGCTTTTTCGTGGGAGCTGAGGGAGTCGAACCCCCGACCCTCTGCTTGTAAGGCAGACGCTCTGAACCAACTGAGCTAAGCTCCCGAAGTGGTCCCGTTGCGTTTTGGGATTGCAAAGGTAGTCATTAAAAACATATTTGCAAATTATTTTCGAAGAATTTTTGATATCGTCTCCGATGATGCTAAAAATTGCTAACTTTGCACAATCTGACAAGGGGATGTTCTGGTTTTGACAGCACTGATCTTGGAAGGTAAGCACGTCGGGCGCCGCTGGCCGTCCCGTTAATCACGGTCTCCACGCCATTAACTGGCAACTATAACTATTCATACGCTTGCTAAGCTGCGCTAAGCGCACTGCATTAATCGGCTCCGCCAAGGTTGCGGACCGACGTATATCCCTCCGGCTTCAGGCCCGTCCAGCCAGGATCAAGGGGTATCATCAAGACGGGATGCGGAGAGCGGACGCCTCTATGCTCTCTCAAGACTCAGAGGATAAGCCCCAGCTTGCCCGCCTTCCGGCTGGCGGGGGTCGACAATCAAAGGAAGGATAAGCGTGTAGAAAGCTTTTTGGGACTTTGTTTGGACCCGGGTTCGACTCCCGGCATCTCCACTATGTGGGATCCTCTCCGAAAGAAAGACGTCGCTGCCACACCTGAGGAACAGGTGCGGCAGTGGTTTATCGGGGAGCTCCTCAATACGTTCAGGGTGCCGCAGCATCTTATGATGAGCGAGGTTGGGCTGAGGTGCGGCGGCAAGCAATATCGTGCCGACATACTTGTCTATGACCGCAACGGCGGCAATCTGGCCGTCGTGGAATGCAAGCGCCCCGAGGTTGATCTGACCGGAAAGGTGCTGGAGCAGGCGATGCGCTACAATATGGTGCTGGACGTGCGCTTCCTTTTCGTGACAAACGGTGTGAAGACCTACCTGTTCCGCAGGGAAGGGGACTCTTTCCAGCCTATGGAAAAAGTGCCCCTTTTCGACGATATGTGCGTATAATCTCGGAGTAAATTGCTATCTTTACGGACCATGAAACCTGTAAAATCACTTTTTGTGGCGCTTTGCGCCCTGGCAGCTGTGAGCTGCGCTAAAACCACTTCAACTGATAATCAGTTCTTTACCCTCAAAAACGACGCGGGTATGGAAGTGACTGTTACCAATTTCGGCGGTCGTATCACCGCTATTCTCGTTCCGGACCGCGACGGCGTCATGCGCGATGTCGTCCTCGGCTTTGACAAAGTGGAAGACTATTATCCAGAAAACAACGAGTCTGACTTCGGCGCCTCTATCGGCCGTTATGCCAACCGTATCCAGAACGGCAAGTTCACCCTCGACGGTGTCGAGTACGACCTTCCTAAGAATAATTTCGGCCACTGCCTCCACGGCGGTCCTACCGGCTGGCAGTATCAGCCTTACAAGGTGGTCGAAGCTGATGAGACACATATCAAGCTTGAGATGGATTCTCCTGACGGCGACAACAACTTCCCTGGCAATGTGACCGCATTCGTGACCTACACCCTCACCGCGGACAACAAGATTGACATCGCCTACGAAGCCACCACCGACGCCCCGACCATCATCAATATGACCAACCACTCATATTTCAACCTTTCAGGCGACCCGGCAAACCACAGCGTATGCGAAGACAAGCTCTTCGTCAACGCCTCAAACTATACCCCTGTTGACGCCACCTATATGACAACGGGCGAAATCCTTCCTGTCGCAGGCACTCCTATGGACTTCACTTCTCCGAAGAAGGTCGGTGCCGAGATTGACAATTTCGATTTCGAACAGCTCAAGAACGGCAACGGATACGACCACAACTGGGTTCTCGACACCGCAGGTGACATCAACCTCGTGGCAGCCCGTTTCGTATGCCCTCAGACCGGCATCAAGCTCGAGGTCTTCACCGACGAGCCGGGCATCCAGGTCTACAGCGGCAACTTCCTTGACGGCACCGTTACCGGAAAGGGTGGCGTGGTATACAACCAGCACGCAGGTCTCTGCCTCGAGACTCAGCATTATCCGGACAGCCCTAACAAGGCTGACTGGCCTTCTGTAGTCCTCCGTCCGGGCGAAACCTACACAAGCCACTGCATCTTCGCATTCTCAGTCTGCAGCGGAGATGGTCACTGTGCACACGAAAACCAATAAATAAACCAACAAATGTTATTACAATCAGTTTCAGTATTGGAAGGCCTCAAGAACAATGGCTTTGCACCAATTGACTACATTGTAGTGGTAGCCTATCTGGCACTCCTCATTTTTCTGGGATTTTTCCTTTCACGCAGTAAAAACGGCAAAGAGAAGGACTCAAAGGATTACTTCCTTGCCGGTAACACCCTGACCTGGTGGGCAGTCGGCGCATCTCTGATCGCAGCCAACATCTCCGCCGAGCAGTTCATCGGAATGTCCGGTACTGCTTTCGCATCAGGTATCGCCATTGCAGCCTACGAGCTTATGGCTGCCGCCACACTTATCGTAGTAGGCAAGTTCCTGCTGCCGGTAATGATTGAGAAGAAGATATTCACCATCCCGCAGTTCCTGCGTGACCGCTACAATCCGGGCACAGGTCTGGCCTTCTCTATCTTCTGGCTTTTCCTTTATGTATTCATCAACCTGACATCAGTAGCATGGCTGGGTGCCCTTGCCATTGAGCAGATCCTTGGTCTCCGCGGATGTATGCTTGTCATTGGCAGCACCGAGATCTCAATCCGTCTGGTCATCATCCTGATTCTCTACATCATTGCCGGTGTATATTCAATCTATGGTGGCCTCTCATCTGTTGCATGGACTGATGTAATGCAGGTTACATTCCTGGTAGGTGGTGGCCTTATCACCGCTTATGCCGCTCTTGATGTAATTGCCACCAAGATGAATCTTGATGGTGGTGCTCTTGCTGCACTTGGTCATGTATTCCAGAACCTGAAGGACGTTCCTGGTGACACACACTTCAATCTGGCCGTACAGCGTAATGCCGCCATGTATCCGGGCATCACCGATGATCCATACTTCACCCTTCCTGGTATCGCCCTTATCGTAGGTGCTCTGTGGCTGACCAACCTTGGCTACTGGGGCTTCAACCAGTACATCATCCAGAAGGGTCTTGCAGCAAAGAGTTTGAACGAGGCAAAGAAGGGTATGATCTTCGCAGCCTTCCTGAAGATTCTGATTCCGTTCATCGTATGTATCCCGGGCGTATGCGCATTCTACATCAAGACACAGCAGCCTGAACTGTTCGCTCAGCTTGCCGGCGGTATCTCCATATCAGATGACGCTTATCCTTTCCTGATCCGCAACTTCACTCCGGTATTTGTAAAGGGTCTGTCATTCGCAGCTCTCGCAGCAGCCGTCATCTCATCACTGGCATCAATGTTCAACTCCACATCAACCATCTTCACGATGGATATCTACAAGCAGTACTTCAAGAAGAATGCTTCTGAGAAGAACCTTGTAACCGTGGGCCGTATCACATCAATCTGCGCTCTCATAATCGCAATGATTGCCGTATATCCTATTATGGGTGGTGCCGACCAGGCATTCCAGATCATTCAGGAGTACTCAGGTTTCGTATATCCGGGCGTTGTGGTAATCTTCGGTCTCGGTCTTCTTTGGAAGCGCGCTTCCGGTCCTGCCGCAGTTGTAGCCGCCATCGGTACATTCGTATTCTCAATCGCGTTCAAGCTGCTTCTTCCGGAGGTTCCGTTCCTGCTCCGTATGGGTTACGTATTCATCGCACTGGTTGCCATCTTCGTTCCGATGTCACTCTGCAACAAGAAGAATGTAGTAAAGGCCGACGTTCTGGATCAGCAAACCATCGATACACAGATGAAGTGGTCACAGATTCTGTTCATCGCATCAGCCATCAGCTTAGCAGTATTCATCTGGGGTATGTGCTCACCGGTTCTCCGCTCCTGGGGATTCGAGGCTATGCTCTTCCTTACCGCTATCCTGGCTGTCCTTGGCCTGTACCTGCGCTCTAACGCAAAGGACAAGGTTCAGGATGCAAAGGCTGTAGGCATTGACCTGGCACTCTTCCGCACAGACAAGACCTTTAACATCGGTGCAATCGGTGTAATCGTAATTCTTGCTATTCTCTACATATTCCTTTGGTAAGATGCTGGAGGAACTCAAACAGAAAGTTTTTAAGGCCAATCTTGACCTCGTCAAGCACGGTCTGGTGATCTTTACCTGGGGCAATGTCTCAGGTATTGATCGTGAAAAGGGCCTTGTCGTAATCAAGCCTTCAGGTGTCAGCTATGACACCATGAAGGCTTCCGATATGGTCGTTGTCGACCTCAATACCGGCAAGGTCGTCGAAGGAGATCTCAATCCGTCTTCCGACACACCGACGCATCTTGTACTCTACCGTGCATTCCCCGAGATCGGGGGCGTGGTGCATACGCACTCGACCTACGCTACTGCGTGGGCGCAGGCAGGAATGGATATCACACCTCTCGGAACCACTCACGCCGACTACTTTCACGGCCCTGTCCCGTGCACTCCGGATATGACCGACGCCCAGATCAAGGGTAATTATGAAGAAGAGACCGGCAATGTGATTGTCAGCACCTTCAAGAAACTCAACCCTGTTCATACTCCGGCGGTCCTCGTCAAGAACCACGGACCTTTCGCCTGGGGCAAGGACCCCGCAGAGGCTGTATATCACGCCAAGGTCCTGGAGGAGGTCGCCAAGATGAACTACATCGCCGAGTCGATCTTCAAGGTCAGTGAAGTCTCCAACTGCCTCACGTTTGCAAGGAAGCCATCGATCAAGAAGGCTCTCATAGAGAAGCACTTCAGCCGCAAACACGGCCCGAACGCCTATTACGGACAGAAAAAGAAATAACTAATCCTTCAACAATATGGTAAAAGCATTTGATAATATAGAATTATGGTGGGTGACCGGTGCCCAGCTCCTTTACGGCGGCGACGCTGTAGTCCAGGTGGACGGCCATTCAAAGATTATGGTTGACGGCTTGAACGCATCGGGCATCATCCCCGTCAAGATTGTGTATAAGGGAACGGCCAACTCTTCAAAGGAGGTCGAGGATGTGATGAAGGCGGCAAACAACGAGGCCAAGTGCGTCGGTGTCATCACCTGGATGCACACGTTCTCTCCTGCCAAGATGTGGATCAAGGGTCTCCAGGCCCTCGAGAAGCCTCTTCTCCATTTCCATACACAGTTCAATGCCGAGATTCCTTGGGATACTATGAATATGGATTTCATGAATCTCAACCAGAGCGCTCACGGCGACATCGAATTCGGTCACATCTGCACCCGTATGCGCGTGCCAAGGAAAGTCGTCGTAGGCTATTGGAAGAGCGAGGACGCTCAGAAGAAGATCGCCGTATGGGCCCGCGTGGCAGCTGCTGTTGCAGATGCAAAGAACGTGCGCTGCCTTATGTTCGGTATGAATATGAACAACGTCGCTGTAACAGACGGCGACCGCGTCGAGTTCGAGCAGCGTCTCGGCTATCACGTTGACTATTATCCTGTATCATCCCTTATGGATTACTACAAGAAGGTCACCGATGCAGAGGCTGACGCTCTTGTGGAAGAATACAAGAAGCTTTATACAATCAAGATCGACGAGTCAGGCGAGAAGGTATATTGGGAGAAGGTAAAGAACTCTGCAAAGGCTGAGATAGCTCTCCGCCGTGTCCTCAAGGACGAGGGTGCCACCGCTTTCACCACCAATTTCGATGACCTCGGCGATGCTGACATCGATGCTCCTGATTTCAGCGGCTTCGACCAGATCCCTGGACTCGCTTCACAGCGTCTTATGGAAGAGGGATTCGGCTTCGGCGCTGAAGGCGACTGGAAGACGGCCTGCCTCTACCGTTCACTCTGGGTTATGTCACAGGGCCTCCCGACCGGATGCTCATTCCTTGAGGATTATACCCTCAATTTCGCCGGTGACCGCAGCTCCTGCCTCCAGAGCCATATGCTTGAGGTCTGCCCGCTCATCGCCAGCGACAAGCCGAAGCTTGAGGTGCATTTCCTCGGAATCGGTATCCGCAAGCAGCAGACTGCACGCCTTGTGTTCACTTCCAAGACCGGTGCTGGCATCAAGGCTACCGTAGTTGACCTCGGCAACCGTTTCCGCCTCATTGCCCAGGACGTCGAGTGCATCGAGCCTAAGCCGATGCCGAACCTCCCTGTTGCATCAGCCCTCTGGGTCCCGCAGCCTACCTTCGAGGTCGGTGCTGGCGCCTGGATACTCGCCGGCGGCACACATCATTCTGCATTCAGCTATGACATCAATGCGGAGTACTGGGATGACTTTGCCGAGATGACCGGAATTGAATTCATCCACATCAACAAGAATACCAATATTCTTGATTTCAAGAAGGAACTCCGTACCAACGAAGTATATTATATGTTGAACAAAGCCCTCAAGTAAAATATGGACGCACGCTCAACCATCCAGGCCGGAAAGGCCATCCTCGGAATCGAATTCGGCTCAACCCGCATCAAGGGTGTGCTCATCGACGAAGAGAACAAACCGATAGCCCAGGGCAGCCACGAGTGGGAAAACAAGCTCGTTGACGGTCTCTGGTCCTACAGCATCGAGGATATCTGGGCCGGAATCCAGGACTGCTATGCAGACCTCCGTGCCAATGTCCAGAAACTCTATGGCGTCGAAATCGAGAGCCTCGCAGCCCTTGGCATCAGTGCAATGATGCACGGCTATATGGCCTTCGACAAGAACCAGAACATCCTCGCTCCTTTCAGAACCTGGCGCAATACCAACACTGCCCGGGCAGCCAAGGAACTTTCTGAGCTTTTCGTGTACAATATTCCGCTTCGCTGGAGTATCTCACACGTATATCAGGCAATCCTTGACGGCGAGGCACACGTAAAGGATATCGACTTCCTCACCACGCTCGCAGGTTATGTGCACTGGCAGCTTACCGGCCGCCGCGTGCTCGGTGTCGGTGATGCTTCAGGAATGATCCCTGTTGACCCTAAGACCAAGGACTATGACAGGACGATGGTCGAGAAATTCGACAAGCTCATCGCTCCTCGCAACCTTGGCTGGAAGCTTCTTGACATTCTCCCTGAGTCAATCCCTGCAGGCGCCGATGCCGGTTGCCTTACAGTGGAAGGCGCGAAGAAGCTTGATGTCAGCGGCCACCTCAAGCCGGGTGTTCCGCTTTGCCCTCCTGAGGGTGATGCAGGCACCGGAATGGTTGCAACCAACGCTGTCAAGCAGCGCACCGGCAACGTTTCTGCCGGCACTTCTTCGTTCTCGATGATCGTTCTGGAGAAGGAGCTTTCCAAGCCTTACGAAGTTATTGATATGGTCACCACTCCTGACGGAAGCCTTGTGGCTATGGTGCATTGCAACAACTGTACGTCAGACCTCAATGGCTGGGTAGGCCTGTTCAGGGAATATCAGGAAGCACTCGGTGTGCCTGTAGATATGGGCGTCGTCTTCACGAAGCTCTTCGAGGCTGCAGGCCGTGGCGATGCGGATTGCGGCGGACTCATCTCCTACAACTACATCTCAGGCGAGCCTGTCACGGGATTCGCAGACGGCCGTCCTTTGTTCGTTCGTTCCGCAACCGACAGGTTCAACCTCGCCAATTTCATGCGCTCCGTACTCTATGCCACCGTGGGTGTGCTCAAGGTGGGCAATGACATCCTCCTGAAGGAAGAGAAGATCAAGGTGGACCGCATTACCGGCCACGGCGGACTCTTCAAGTCCACCAACGTCGGCCAGAAGATCCTTGCAGCTGCGCTCAATTCACCTATTTCCGTGATGGAGACAGCAGGCGAGGGCGGTGCGTGGGGTATAGCCCTTCTGGGTGCCTATCTCGTACGCAATGCGAAGAATCTGTCACTCGCAGACTGGCTCGACCAGGAGGTCTTCGCCGGCAATACAGGTGTGTCAGTAGACCCTGACCCTGCTGAGGTTGAAGGCTTCAACGCCTACATCAAGAACTATATGGACACCCTCCCTGTGGAGGCTGCTGCCGTACAGTACAAGAAATAGGGACTGGAGAACAGCAAAAAAGAGAGGGTGACTCTATAAGTCCATTAGGACTTAGAGGTCATCCTCTTTCTATATCATGACGGCTCCGGGCTGACTGGCAGCAACCTTCGGAGTCCTCTCAGGGGCAAGCTGCTGCCGCTGCGGAGCTCCGCACATCAAAAAAATGAGGCCGACCCTTTTTGCTAGCCTGTTTTTGTTGATGGCAAGTGTGAAAATAGGTCTTATCTAGAACCGCCGCCATGGCCACCACCAGAGAAACCACCACCGCCGCCACGAGAAGATCTGCCTCCACTGGTACTGGCAGAGGCTATAGAGCTAGACAGACTGTTGGATATTCCTATTGCACTGTGTATACTTGACATGCTTGACATCACCGACGAGGCATGCTGATACTCAGGGGCGATGTCACTCAGTTCCTTGGCGACCTTGTCTGCTACGCCAAAGAGAGCTCCGAAAACAAGGTAGCTGTCCCATAGAGCCACCTCATAGCTCGCACGCTCGCCGATCAGCGTAAAGTCCAGGATGAACTTCTTGAAGCCCAAGGCCTTCAGGGCCTCCTCTCCTCCTCTCGCTGTGCACCTTGTCTTGCTTCCGTATTTGGCCCCATATCCGTGCAAGAGGAATGACTTCTCTCCTGTCTTGTCAACTGAATCTACCCATTTGGACACCAACCTTCTATTCCTCATCGACCACTCTTTGAACTCCTTGTCCTGCAGAATCCTGTCATCTCCACAGGCCTCAGACAAAAGGTCCCACAGCTTCAAGATTGGTTCAGGCAGACCTTCAAGTTTTGACCTGTCCCCGAGTATAAGGTCAACTTTGTCATCACCAGCGGACGATTTAGCCACCTCTATTGCTCCCCGCTGAATCATCTGGAGTATCATGGCAGAAGCGATGTGGCTCATGCACCCCTCATCTATCATCCCAAGCACGAACTCTGTTGTGCACAGGTCACCTTGGAAGGGAACTTCCCTGCACCATGACACATTTTTCTTACTCACTCCGAGGAAGCGCCTTATCTTTATTGCGTCAGAAACGTATAGATAGATAGGGAAGATCATCAGCCATAGATAGTTGAGCACCGTTTCTATTACATGTTCTACCCGTTTCATGAAGGGTAATGATCCCGACTCCCAGTCGGAGCCCTCCAGGGCTGAATCCAAAGCAACCTGGAAATCCTCATCCCATACACAAGACGGATTGGATAGGATGCCCTTGTCAAGCCTTATCAGAAGAATCATGGAATCGTCGTACAGAAGCCCGTCGCTGGCCTTTGCCATGATGACTCCGTCATTGAAAACGGCATAACCATCAAAACCGAAGCCCCATACCTCCGCGTTATCTGCGGAGAGGGACGCTCCCTCAACGGAAAGCTCGATACTTGCGTGCTGAGGAGCTGAGGACAATTGGTCGGAGATGAACTGCATATGCAGCATGTCATAGTCATTCAGACTTTTCACCGCATTTGTCATGTCATATGATACAGTGAAGACGTGGTCTCCATAACTTCCTACACCCCAGCATATTTCAAAGCCATCATATACTTTATTAAGGCCACATTTCCCGGTTTTCTGATATAGAGAAGCGTTTACATCCCAGCTTTCCACGTATTGGAACGTGTTGTCTCCTTCCTGTACTGAGAGATTCTTGATTTCTATCTCATCAAGATTTGTCCTTACAAGATACCATTCAGTACCTCCCGCAACGCACACATCCCATACTTCGGTTATATGGGCACAGCCTGTATTGTCAAGCACGCATTTGATATCGATGTTCCTGATTTTGGGATCATATGCGTGAGCCACGATTCCTATCAGGAGTGTGCTTATCAATAGGACTATTTTTCTCATTGGGTGCAAGAATTCTTAAAAGAAAAGTATTATATTGTAAATCTATGAAAAATTCTGTATGTCTTCATGATTTTGCTTTATTTTTCTAATACAAACTGAATGAAAAGGTTTTTACTTTGTCTATCAGCCCTGTGGGCTCTTGCACTTTCGGCTCAAAATATTGAGAGCGGAGTCGCAGCAATAGAGGAAGGTACTACTCGTATTGCCGCCAAACAATTCGCCGACAATACGAATATAACAGAGCTGATCATTCCTTCTTCTGTTACAGAAATTGGAGGTGGAGCATTCAAGGGGTGTACCAACCTGCGAAAGGTTACCTACAATGCTAAGGATTGCCCTTCGGCAGGCAGCCTCTTTTCTCCTGCTTTTGCTCAATGTAAGTCTCTTTCTGAGGTCGTGATTGGAGAGGATGTCACCACAATTCCAAGCAGCCTTTTTACCAACTGCAAGGGAATTACAAAAGTTGATATCCCATCATCGGTGCGAGTCATCGGAAACAGCGCCTTCAGCAGCACTAATCTGACAGAAGTCACCATTCCGGAAGGTGTCACGACTTTGGGCTCTTTCGCATTTGGCATTACGCTCATCAAGGAAGTCGCCTTGCCCGCATCGATTGAATCCATTGGCGAAGGTGCGTTCCCAAAGAGCACCAAGATAATCTGCCCTAGCGGCTCATACGCTGCCCGGTGGGCTGCAGAGAATGGATACGCATGTGACGAGCTGAGCACAGGAGGTTCCGTCGTAAACAGCATCGCCAGGGCTACAGTCCCGACAAGCACTACAAACACCACAAGCACTTCTTCTACCACTAGTGCCAGGCAGACGGCATCGACCCAGATCGCAGCGAATACCTCTGCCACAGCTGCTTCTGCGTCAAAGACATCTGCAACATCCAAGACTACTACAACTGCCAGTTCTGCAAAGACTTCAACGTCTAATACTTCCAAATGGACAAAGGGCCGCGCGGTGTCTCCAAAGGAAAAGGGATATTTCACCTTTGTTCCTGCCGCATCAAAGACCGGCTACAAGGAAATCAGCTATCCAAAGGCATCTTCAGAAAAGAAGCTGACCACAGCAAAGCCGGTCAATGGCATTCTCCGCATCCCTGAAGGTACCACCCACATCGAGGACAATCAGTACAAGGGAGTCAATTTAAAGGAACTGCATATTCCTGCCTCTGTGGTTTCCATAGGCAAGAATGCCTTTTCCGACAGCTATATCGACAATATCTATTTCAATGCGGTTTGTGCCCGTTCAGCCGCAACCAACAACTCAGCGTCTCCGTTCAGGCATTGCCATACATCCAATATCACTTTTGGCAAGCAGACACGTCTGATTGATCAGCGTATGTTCGTCGCTCTCAGTTTCAATTCCCAGCTGATTGAGATTCCTGGAAATGTTGAAACCATCGGAGATTATGCGTTCTTCTCTTTCGAAGGGAATGGTTTACACTACTTCGTTCTTCGTGAGGGCGTGAAGAGTATTGGTGACAAGGCTTTCCATGGAGAAAAGAAGTATAGTAATTCACGTGTCTGGTGCCCGCATGAGGTTGTACTCCCAAGGAGCCTTGAACATTTGGGCGAAGGTGCCCTCTCTCTGGCAACCGACCTGATTGTGACAAAGGGCTCATGGGCCGAGCAGTTTGCCAAGGATCACAGATTTGAATATTTCCATGACGGCTGGTCAATGCACTATAATCCGAATAAGGTACAGGCCAAAGGTACCATAAAGAATGGTGTTCTTTCATTCCAATCTGGTGCCACTTATATCGAGAATGAAGCGTATAAGAACAATACTTCATTCCATACCCTTGTGATTCCGGAGTCTATGAAAGATCTTGGCTACGATACCTTTGACGGATGTACCAATCTCAAGAGGATAGAATACAACGCTGAATATCTGGAATTTGGCGAACAGGCTTTCGCCGACTGCCCTAACGTGGAGGAGATTATCCTTGGTCCTAAGGTGTGTCATCTGCCAAAAGAGATTTTTAAAGACTGCTCCAAAGTCACCAGTATCAATTTTCCTGCTTCGCTCCGCTCGATAGAAAGCTGGGCCTTTTTAAAGACGGGTATCAAAGATTTTATCCTTCCTGAAGGAATTGAGAATCTGGGAACCTATGCGATCCCGATGGAATATCATTCAAAGGTCTATTTCCCTTCTTCCCTGCTGAAAATGGAAAACCTGGGCTCATTTGACAGGGATACCTATTATGGATGTGAACAGGGAACATACGCAGAGAAATACCTGACCAGCAAGAATGTGAAGCATTTCTTCCGCAAGGCCGATCTGCTGGCTGGCCGCGATGTGACGCCGGATGAGGATTTTGTCACAGAATTACCAGGCAGTACTGAGTTGCGCTCGGAAAACATCCTCCCATATCCGAACGAGACTGAAATCTGCTCGGCTACGCCTGAGATGCTGTCCTGGATCAAGAATGGTGTTCTTACCATCCCGGAGGGAACAAAATCATTGCCTACGAATGCCTTCCGAGGCCATAGGGAGATAACGAGGATCGTATTCCCTTCATCGCTCACCAATATCGGCATCTGTGCTTTCTACAAATGTATCGGCCTCAAGGAGGTTACCATCCCTGGCACCGTAAAGACATTGGGAAACAACTCGTTTGACTATTGTGTATATCTGGAGAAAGTGGTCCTCAAGGAAGGCGTGGAGTCCATCGGATACAACTCATTCTTCCGTTGCTCTAACCTCAAGACAATCGAAGTCCCTGCGTCGGTAAAAGACATACCTGTAAGGACGGAGACCATCCTTGTTGACGGATACAAAACAAAATTCACAAATGGTACAATTACCTTTGACGCATCGCTTATTGTAAAGCGTGGCAGCTATGCCGAAAAATGGGCAATCGACAACAAGCATGATTACCAGTATACATACGGAGGCAAGCCAGAAGGCGTTACGGAAGTATATTCCGAGCCGCTACTCAAGGTTCATATGAGTCAGCGCCACCTGGAGAATCCGTACACCAATGGCTACAAGACTATCTGCCAGCATCTGGCAATGGCACAGGCCCTGCATCATTATGGTCCTCCTCAGGGCTCCACAGTCTACAATTCACGTCCTAGCATTACAACCCAGAACCACACCCAGATTCTGTTTGCGGATTTTGATGCCGATGCCAAGGAATTCAACCAGATCAAGGATGAATTCAGCGTCTATGACAATGATGAGATGCTGGCTTCCGACCACTTTGTTTACAACATTGCAAATGTGATATGCAATCGCATTGTGTTCAACGACGATTTCCTTTACGACTTGGCTATGCAGCAAGGAGAAGACCCGATGATTGAAGGAGCGAAAGACTGCCACCTGACTGAACCGCAGAGGATGAATATTGAGCATCATTATCCAGTGATGTACAACCGTGCCAGTGTTACCATGTTTGACAAGAATGCTTCTGAATCCTTACCTACAACCTGCGAGATTCCTATCAGGGAAAGCATCAAGCGCGGTTGGCCGCTGCTCATCAGCACCAGACCGAACAAGGAAGGTCACGAAGACGCCGTTGGTCATGCCTTTGTGATAGATGGAGCACGTATGAAGAATGGAAAGTTCCAAATTCATGTGGACCTTGGACATGGCGGCTACGAGAACGGATGGTACGACCTGGACGGACAGATGCCTAGCGGATATATCACCAAGATCAGACTCCTTGTGCCGCTGGAGGGCGAGGCCCTGGCAAGATGGCGTCCATGGCGTCTCACACCTGAGGCCATTGCAGCCTACAAGGCCGAGAAACACCATGAGATCTACTTCGACCATGGAATGCTTTACCTGCCGGAGGGCATAGGTTACATATATGGTGACGATCCGAATCCGGACCGCAACACCATAGGTCACCTGGGTGTCAAGCCGGAAAAGATCACCTCTGTGCGCATGCCTCTTACCCTGCAGGTAATCCAGACGTACGCGTTCAACAACTGTAGCAACCTCAAGGAGATTACAATCCCTGAGAACGTGCGCGAGTGGCATACAAACTCATTCTTCCAGTGCAAGAGCCTGGAAACCCTGCATTACAACGCCATCTGGTGTGACGATAACGAGATCGGCATCAAGCAGTCACCGACATGGCCTACCCTCAAGACCATCACAATCGGTCCTAAGGTTGAGCGCATCCCTGCATACCTGTTCTACGACCGAATGGGCATACATGGTGTGATAGAACTGCCTGCATGCTGCAAGGAGGTGGGTGAGTTCGCCTTCTACCGCACCAGTATCGAAAAGGTCATCCTCCCTAAGGGCTGCAAGGTTGGCCAGAACGCCTTCCCACCTACAGCTACGGTTGTATATAAATAATAGCTTAAGGTATGTATGACAGACGCCCTGAAGTTTCATGCTCCAGTCCTGACCTGAAGATGGTCATGACCATGCTGGACAAGGCCTTCAGGAAAGTGAAAAATTGTCTTTTATGTCACCGTATGTTACTCGTCACGGGAACCTTTTGCGTCCCAGATATGACTTACAGGTGACTTGTAATTTGGATCGGCATCGTACTTGACAACGTGCTCGCTCTCGCGGGTCGCAATGTATTTTGTGATGTGCAGTCTAACATAACTGTCGGCGGCGGCATTGTACTGGGCATCCTTTGTTTTTCCGAGTATATCATTGTATACGGACAATGCCTGGCTTTCACTTTTGTAAGTTTCATTGATGTATTTGTCGGTTACGGCAAAAATCTGCGAAAAATCAGTAATACCTGAAATGGTGCTGCTATGGACACTCCAGCTGGTGGAAACTTTGTAATAAGGAGCCGGTGTATCGTCACCTATTTTGCCGCAAGAGGCAACGGCCAGCATCAATAATGCTGCGCCGAGAAAATAAAGAACTTTTTTCATGATATTGCTTAAATATTAAAATAGTTACTCGTTGCTTCCGGATTCTTCGGCTGGATCGGAACCCTCTGCGTCATCTGCCGGGGATGTCTGCTCTTCGGACCGGACAGGCTCTTCAATATATGGAGCCGGACCGTAACAGGCCGTGAATGTGCCAAGTCCGAACAGAAGACAGGCGAACTTGAGACCGGCTTTCTTGATTTTTTTCATTTCCATTCTGCAAATATATTATTTAAGTCCGAGTTTTTCAAGATTGCACTTGATGAGACGCCCGTCCTCGTCGCGCAGGTGCATCCCGTTGCCGTGGCACCATTTCCAGTATTTGCAGGTTGCGCAGGCTTCCGTACGGGCCCAGCTGCGGTCGCGCATATTGGCGTAGCCGTGTTCCCAGACTTCCACGAAATCGTCTTTGTAGATGTTGCCCTGGTCGTAGCGGGCACGGATGCTTGTGCAGGCGGAGATGCCTCCGTCGATGCGCACTCCGCCGACCGTCAGGCCGGCCTGGCAGGTGAACAGGTGGTCCCGTACCTTACCTTCGTATGGACCAAGGAAGCCTTCACAGGCGTAGCTGGCGCGGATCCGTCCTTCCTTGCGTGTGGCAATGATGAAGTCCATAAGGCCGCGGTACTCCTCCTGGTTCAGGATGAGCTCCGGGTCGGAAGCGGCGCGGCCTACGGGGAATATGGTGAAGAGCCGCCAGGCTTTGACGCCTAGCGTTAAGAGATGTTCCTTTATCTCGTTCAGCTGCTTGTAGTTGCGGCGGTTGACGCAGGTTACGACGTCGAAGGCGATGGGCGCGTGGCTGAGCAGTTCGATGGCGTGGGATGCGTATCCGAACGAGCCCGGGACGCCGCGCATCCAGTCGTGCTCCTCCTCGAGCCCGTCGAGGCTGATGGTCGCGCTCCGCAGACCGGCAGCCACGAGTTTGGCGGCCTTGCGGTCATCCATCAGGCGGCCGTTGGAGACCATCCCTACCGGGAAACCGAGCGCCGTGATGCGGCGGGTGATGTCGATGATGTCCTCCCGCATAAGCGGCTCGCCTCCTGAGAGTATCACCATTATTCTGTGCGGATCGTACGCCTCCTTGATGCGGAGAAGGACCTTCTCGAAGTCCTCGTAGGGCATATCGGGATGAACGTCCGATATCTTGCAGTCGCTTCCGCAGTGGCGGCAGCGGAGGTTGCAGCGTAGCGTGCTTTCCCAGAAAAGCTGCCTCAGGGGATGCTGGGCGGCTTCTTCGTCAATCACCTTTGAGAATATGTTCAAGGCGACAATCTGTTTGAGAGACATCTTTGACATTTGAGCAAAAATAGATATTTTTGTATTTATAATGAAGAGAAAAATCAATAGAATCCGTCTTGCAGCGTTGGCTGCCTTGGGGTTCGGGTCACTCGTGTCCTGCAATCCGGAAGATGCCCCTTGTATGTATGGCCCCGGCCCTTTGATGTACGGACCTCCTCCAACCGAGATGATTCCGGAACCGGCCCAGCCTGAGATGTCGGAATCCCCGGCACCTGCAGATTCGGAGATGGGTGCAGAAGCCGTTTCAAAGTGATATTTCCTATGTCGACTACCGCTGCGCAGTTCCTGGACAGGAAAATATTCCGCATCCTCAGTGACGTGGCCGCTGACAGGGGCGTGAGAGCCTTTGTCATCGGTGGCTATGTGCGTGACTGTTTCCTTGGACGCGAGTGCAACGACATCGACGTGGTCATCGAGGGCAGCGGCATTGAATTCGCCAGGGCGGTGGGGGAGAAGACGGGCAAGTACGTCTCCTATTTCAAGAATTTTGGCACGGCTATGCTGCACTACGGTGGCGACGAAATAGAATTCGTAGGCGCCCGCAAGGAGTCGTACCGACGCGAGTCGCGCAAACCCATAGTCGAGGACGGTACGCTGGAGGATGACCAGCTGCGCAGGGATTTCACTATCAATGCCATGGCATTCTCTCTCCAGAAGGAGGACTTCGGCGCTCTCGTCGATCCTTTCGGGGGTATCAGGGACCTTGCCGCCGGTATCATCAGGACGCCGCTCGACCCTGATATAACTTATTCTGACGACCCTCTGCGTATGCTTCGCGCAGTGCGTTTTGCAACCAAGCTCTCCACTCCCGAACTGACGTTCAACATCGTGCCCGAGTCTATGGATTCGATGCGCAGGATGGCGGAACGCCTGAAGATACTGTCGCAGGAGAGAATTTCCGAAGAACTCAACAAGATGCTTGCAACTGGCAAGCCGTCAATGGCCTTCTGCCTTTTGGAGGAGGCCGGACTTCTCAAATATATCCTTCCGGAACTCATCGCCCTCAAGGGCGTGGAGACGGTGGACGGCCGCGGTCATAAGGACAACTTCGCTCACACGCTCGCAGTCCTTGACAATGTGGCTGCCTGCAGCGACAAGCTGTGGCTCCGCTGGGCCGCCCTCCTGCACGATATCGGCAAGGCGGCGACCAAGCGTTACGATTCCAGGGTGGGCTGGAGCTTCCACGGTCACGAAATCGTCGGCTCCAAGATGGTACCCGGGATATTCAACCGTCTCAAGCTTCCGATTGACGAGGGGAAGTATGTGAAAAAGCTTGTATGGCTTCATCTGAGGCCTATCGCGCTGGTGGATGATGAAGTGACCGATTCTGCCGTAAGGCGTCTTCTTTTCGATGCCGGCGATGACATAGATGACCTTATGCTGCTCTGCAATGCCGACATCACTTCAAAGAACGAAGCGAAAGTTGCCCGCATCAGGTCCAATTTCGAACTTGTGAAGCAGAAACTGGTGGAGGTTGAGGCGAAGGACGCAATCCGCAATTTCAAGAACCCGATCAACGGCGAATACGTGATGCAGGTCTATGGTATCGAACCGTGCTCAGAAATAGGCCAGCTCAAGGAAATGGTCAAGGAGGCCATACTTGACGGCGTAATCGGCAACAATTTCGAAGAAGCTGATGCGTATATGCGCAAGCGCGCACCTGAACTCGGGCTCATCGAGGCGAAATGATCGACAGATACATCCGATATCTACAGGATATAAGGCGTTATTCCGAGCGCACCTGCGAAATCTACCGCAGCGTGCTGGAGGAGTATTCTGCCTTTGCCCCGGATCTGTCCATTACCCAGCTGAGGAATTATGAGGTCCATCTGATGGATGAGCGGAAGCTCGATGCGCGTACGGTGCACCTTCACCTGAGCGTGCTGAGCGGATACTGCAAGTTCCTGATGAAGGAAGGTTTGCTCGATGCCAATCCGGTAAGGCTGGTCAGCCGCCCGAAGGACGAGAAGCGGCTTCCGGTATTCTATCGGGAGGAGTCGATGAAGGATTACTTCGAGCAGACGAAAGGTGTGATGGAGTACGGCACTTATGAGCAGCAGCTCGGCAGAATAGTGGTGGACATCCTGTATTGCACGGGGATGCGCCGGAGTGAACTCATTTCGCTGAACCGTAATTCGTTCGACTCTGAAAGGCGTGTCCTGCACGTTCTGGGCAAGGGAGATAAAATGAGAGAAATTCCTCTGGTTTCTTCATTATATGATGAAATTTTGTTATATTTACATCAGGCCGAATCTTTGAAATGTTGTGATAAAGACCCTGAAGCTCCACTGATCCAGTCGAAAAATGGCGGAAGACTCTATCCGGTCCTCGTCGACAGAATAATCAAAAAGGAACTTGGAATGGTGGAGGGCATAACAGGAAGAAAGTCGCCGCACGTCCTCAGGCACACTCTTGCAACCGAATTGCTAGACGACGGCACTGACCTCAATTCAATAAAAGAGTTGCTCGGTCACTCTTCTCTTGCTGCCACTCAGGTCTATACCCACAACACGATAGAAAGGCTCCAGACTGTTTATAAATCAGCCCATCCACGGGCAAAAAACGGAGGTAAAAATGGAGATTAATCTCAAAGCATTGAAGTTCGACGCAGGTGAGAAGCTCACCGCATTCGTCGAAAAGAAGGTCTCACGCCTTGCAAAGTTCTTTGACGGTGTGGCCAACGCAGCAGACGTTTCGCTGGAAGACCTGAAGGAGGGAAAGAAAGCCAAAATCCAGATTCACGTTCCGGGCGATGAACTCATCATCGAGCGAGTCGCAGACACATTCGAAAACGCCATCACTGAATGTGTGGACGCGATGAAAGAAAAACTTACCCGAGCAAAAGAAAAGAAATACGAAAATTAATATCCTTGAGGGTCCGCTTCGGCGGATCTTTTTTTTTGTGTTATCAAATACCGATGTATGTTTCATCCATCAATTTAACGATTTAGGAAGAAAATTGTAACTTTGTCAAGACTTACAAACTTTGAACATCCGGAAAAGAATTTGAATATGAACACAGTTAAAAAAACTTTTGGACTAATTGCAGTTGCGTGTGCAATTACCGGGATTGGCCTGTTTGCCGGCTGCCAGAAATCAGATGGACCTGAAAACCCCTTGTCAGGCAGGAATCTTGCGGTTTATGGTAAAATCTTCGCTGCAGACCAGTCGGAGTCAATCGTTGAAGCATTCGTTGTCAAGGACGGTAAGTT
>JAKSKN010000010.1 GCA_024401695.1 Bacteroidales bacterium | reverse complement strand
TAGCTCAGTTGGTTAGAGCACCTGACTCATAATCAGGGAGTCGCAGGATCATGCCCTGCTGGGACCACAACGCAAAGAAAAGCCCGCCTTTCCGGCGGGTTTTCGCATTGTGTATTCCTTTCCTTTTTCACCTCACCAGTCTTATTCCTATGATATAGTATTCTGGGATATTGTCTATGAAGTCTTCGGTCAGGTCGCTTGACAGATCGTTCTCGCCGCAGAAACGGAACATATCTGCATCCGGATCATACCAGTATGACCCCAGAAGGACCAGCGGGTAAAAGTCTTCTATTTTTGAACCGTCAAGTTTGAACCGCCTATATCCATAGGATTCATTGATCTCTCCGGTAGGAGAAGTCTGCTCTTGAAATGTCAGAAGACTGTTTATTCCATTGGTTTCATTGAAATAGATGCCTAATGTTTTACCTCTCTCGGCGGGCGCAAGGGTAATCTTCACATTCTTGATGCTTTCATTTGCTACCTCCCAGCCGAAAGGAAGCGCGTTTTCTCCTTTTTTATCACCCTGCTTGTAGTGCATTATCACCGGCTGATATGAGCTGATTCCCTCAAATTCAGAAATATCAAATGAGAAAACCTTGTATCCCATATCTTCAAAAATCCGGATGTAGTCATCAGCCGTAACCTGCTGTGGCTTGATTTCCTGAGCTTGGCAGAATACATAGCCAAGAAGCAAATATGGCAGTTGACAAGGGGAGGCTTTGTACTACATTGCATGGCCTGTCATTGTCAACTGAGGCGCTGCGGAGAGCCTCAGTTGACACGTGGTGACGTTGTGACTTATAGTGGCAGGGTTGCTTGTCAACTGAAAAGAATTTACTCTGCAAATTGTCGGTAAGGTCTTTGTGAATCCGAACAATTCCATTACATTTGTCAGTAATCCATGGGGCCTTTGGTTCTTGGTGCATGAATATAGTATTAACCTTAGAGAGATTAGAGGGGAGGGGTTATGGAGAAGTACTACCATCTGTTTGCGAACGGGGCTGACGCTCGCAATTTCATTACAAATAAGGAGGAGATGAAAGCCGCATTCAACCGTGTCGGCCTTTGCAGTTCATTGACCGGAGCCGTTGTGGTTGCTTTTTCTGTTGAGGAGTCACATCCTCATATTCTTCTATGGGGCGAGTATCAGGATTGTATGAGGTTTGAGTCATATTATGTGGATATTTCAGTAAGATGTATCGCTCGACGTCGTGGCTCGCTCGATGGCGTAAAGTTCCATTGTGAGCTTTATGAAGTATCAGATCCATCTTATCTCCGCACGGTGGCGATGTACACTATCATTCAACCGACCAAGGATGGTAAACCGGTAATGCCATACGATTATCTTTATGGCAGTGGTCCCTTGTATTTCCGCTCGGAGAAATCCGTTCTTCCATGGTTGCTGGATGACGAAGGCAAAGTGTGCAAGCCTGTAAGATTCGGGGAACTGAACGAGAGGCAGAAGCAGATAGTCTGTGGGTCTACTTCACGCATTCCTGAAGTCTGGCTGGTTTGTAATGGCTATATTCTTCCTTCAAACTATGTAGATATTGAACGCTTTGAAGATATATACAGGACTCACAACTGTTTCCGGGTATTCATGTCATCCGGGAAAGACAAGTACAGTGTGGTGCAGGATAAGATGGCATCGGTACGTGGGGTAATGATTGACGATCTGGAAGCCAGGCAGCTCAGCGAAACCATAACTTTGGAATTGTTTGGCAGGAAAGGGACACGGCACATTACGCCTCAGCAGAGAATCATCCTTGCTAGAGAACTGCGCAGGCGTTATTCATTATCCATGCGTCAGATATCCGTTCTCACGAAGCTTCCCGAGGCAGAAATACGTGAATACATCAAATAATCCTAGGCAATCCTGGCCCGTGAGAAGATACCAGTTGACAGGAATATGCTTTGCAAGGTCGTGTATAGTATGTTATTGTCAACTGAGGTGTTGTGGAGAGCCTCAGTTGACGGGGAGCACCGTTGTAACATATCGTAGCTGGGATGCTTGTCAACTGGATTGGGCTTTAGGAAGAATGGCTGTTGTGCAGGCCGGGGGAGGGAGAAGTATATCAGGGATGGAGGGAAGCTGGGGAAGCCCAAGGGGTCAGGTGTCAAGACCAAGGAACAGCTGGAGACAGAGTACAGGTCCGTAATCAGGAACCTCAAGGCTGGGCAGTCCATCAGGAACACAGCCAAGATAACAGGGGTCTCCACCTACACCATCCAGAGAGTGAAGAAGACCTATAAAGACCAACATCCATAAAATAGGGGGTGTTCCCCACACACCAACATTGTTTGATTGGGTTGTCCATTATCGGAGGGACACACCCCTTGTCAACTGGCGGCGCTCCAAAAGATCATCCTGATGGACAGATAATATTGACGATAATTTCTTTAAATTTGCGCTATGGAGAATATGTATCTTACTCGGAAAGCAATCAGGAAGTTGCCGGGAAACATTATGAAAACGATTCCTATGCCGGAACCCGAAATCATAGAAGGATTCGGGTGCCGCGGACAGATAGGCCGGATATGCAAGGAGTCGGGATTTGCCGATGTACTTGTCCTGACCGACCGGACTCTTTGCAATCTCGGGTATCTCGATTCCGTCCTGAAATCGCTTGACGCCGAAGGCATCCGTTACGAAGTTTTTGACGGAGTGACTACGGAACCCCGGCTTGAGTACATTGAAAAGGGCCGCGAAATCGCCCTGGAATCCGGTGCCGGATGCATTGTCTCCCTTGGAGGCGGGTCCGTTCTGGACACCGGCAAGATGATAGCTGCCGGATGCCGTCTGAAACATATTCCCACGGATCTGCTCCTTCAGAAATTCCTCTTCGTACCGGAAAAAACCCTGCCTGTCATTGCCATTCCGAGTACAGCCGGAACGGGTGCCGAAATGACGGTGGGCGCAGTCGTGACAAAGAGTGGTGGGGGGAAGTTCGCATCTGTGATAGTGGGACTTGACGTCCATACGGTATTCCTCGACAGCGAATTGACTGTCAGGGCTCCGTGGAGGATTACTGCCGCTTGCGGGATTGACGCTTTGAGTCACGGGCTTGAAGGTGCCATCGCCGATGTTCGAAGTACTGAAGCGGATTTGGAAAAGAGCAGGCAGTGTGTGCGGCTTGTCCTGGAGAACCTGCCAAAGCTGAAAGAGCATCCAGAAGACGTCGAGGCCAGGGGCGCGATGTGTCTTGCCGCCAACTATGGAGGCAATGCTATCAACAGGCAGCTGGCCGGTTATGTCCACGCGTTTGCTCATTCGATAGGAGCGAAATACAAAATCCCCCACGGTGAGGCCATCGCTATGTGCCTGATGCCGGTAATGCATTCTCAGATGGAGTCCTGTGCCGGCCGCCTGCTGGAACTTGCGCACTTTTGCGGTTTTGACAGTGCGGACGCCCTGCTCGATTCTTTGGAATCGCTTATCGCCCGTTGCGGTCTGGCCCTGGACGGCTCCGTCATCAAGCCGGAAGACTTCAAAGACCTTTCCGTCGCTATTTCAAAAGACTCCATCAATTATTCGGCCCCGATGACATTCACCCACGCCCAGATCATCGGCATCCTTTCAGAAATCAACAAAATCAAATGATTATGCCATACACCGTTTCCGAAATAAAGAGCATCGTCGATGCACAGAGGACATTCTTCCGCACCGGAACCACGCTGGACGTGAAATGGCGCCTGCGCCAGTTGCGCAAGCTCCGCGACGCCGTCATCGCTCACGAAAAGGAGTTCGAGGACGCGTTGCACAAGGATCTGGGGCGGAGCGCAACGGAGGCCTACCTTTGCGACATAGGCCCCATTGTGGTTGAGATCAACGAAATGCTCCGCGGCCTTCGCCGATGGGCCAGGCCGGAAAGGCATTTCAGCGGATTGATGTGCTTCCCAAGCCTGATTACGAAAGTCTATAAAATGCCTTACGGCGTCACGCTGGTGATAAGCCCGTTCAATTTCCCGATACTTCTGACGCTTGGCGTGGTTGCTGCCAGCCTTTGCGGCGGAAATACGGTTGTGATAAAGTCCAGCGCCAAGTCGGGCAACTGCACGGAAGCTCTTAAGAAGTTCATCGCGGAGGTCTTCCCTCCGGAGTACGTGACCCTGATAGACGGCGGTCACGATGTCGCCGATATGTGCCTTGAACAGCGGTGGGACAAGATTTTCTATACCGGTTCGCCGAAGGTGGGCAAGCACGTCCTGGCAAAGGCCGCCGAGAACCTGACACCTGTTGCGCTTGAGCTGGGAGGAGAGACGGGCAACTGGTGCATCGTGCGCAAGGATGCCGATATCAGGGATGCCGCCCGCAAGATTGCTTTCTTCAAGCTGTGCAACGCGGGGCAGATTTGCATCAACATCAATCAGGTCGCCGTCGCACAGGAAATAGCGGATGAGTTCCTTGAGGCTCTAAAGAGCGAATTCGTCAGACAGATAGGCGAAGATGCACAGGACAACGCGGAATATCCAAAGCTTATCACCCGCCAGGCATATGACAAATGCGCTTCTCTTGCCGATGAATACCGCGACCGCATCATTTTCGGAGGCAAAGGCAACGTCGATGCGCTGCGCTACGCTCCAACGGTCATCTATCCCGTTGACGCCAACGATGCCATAGTACAGAAAGAGCTGTTCTGCCCGCTGCTCCCCGTTGTTCCGTTCGAGGACAAAGACATCGATGCCGTTCTTGATGTCATCGAAAGCCGGGAGCACCCTCTGTCCTTGTACTTGTTCACCAAGGACATAAGATGGGCTGAGCGCACTATGGGTTCACTTCAGTACGGCGGTGGCTGCATCAATGAGGTATGCGTGCATTTGATGGTGAAAGGCGTGCCGTTCGGGGGAGTAGGCCACTCGGGGATGGGAGCCTATCACGGTGAGTGGGGGTTCCGCGAATTCACTCACGCATCGACGGTCCTGAAGGGAAGCACCCGTTTCAACCTTTCTCTTCGTGAACACCCGTATGATGGGAAAAAGATACTGCCGCTGCTTCGCCTGATGGAAAAGTAGCCAGCCGGACCGTCAATATTCCAGCCGGACGTTGTCAATCCAGAGGATGTTGCCCACGGCACCGGACAGATCGGACTGGGTGCCGGAGGAGCAGGAAAAGTATGCGTGTGTGACTGGGGTGTCCGGGTTGCCCCAGGCTTCTTCAGGCATAGGCGCCGTATTCTTTGGCATCAGATTCATATAGCTCTTGTATGCCTTGTCTTTGGTCGCGTCGCCATAGATGACAGGAATCCTGAAATTCCTTACCCAGCCGTCGGTGCTTTTTTCAATTCTGTGCACGGCTGTGCCGACCCTTGTCACGTGCGTTTTGCCGCCCGCATCCTTGCTCCTGTTCTGAAGTATGAACATAATCTGCTCCGGGTCATAGCCGTCAATATCCTTATTGCCTTTTTTTATCTTCCCGGTGTTCGGGAGATATGCCTTGAAATCGACGATGACTGCGACAGGCCTTTTCGTAAAAGGTATGCCCCAATCCAAAAACGTCATAGGATTGTTTGTGCTTGTGATTGGCTCCAGCATTTTTCCCCAGTAGATGGCCCCGGTGGCCAGAACGTTCACGCTTATCATTCCGGCGGCTTTCACCGACACCATAGTGTTCTCCAGTTTTGCGCAGCGCCCGGTCGGTCCTTTGTCGGGAGTGACCGAGCAGGTCACCTTCGTGACGCCCATAACGACGGCGTAGGCGTTGGAACTGCCCCAGATTGTCTTGGAGTAATTGTATGGAGCATTCTGGCGTATTGTGTCCGTGGGGGCGATGACGTAATTGACTTTTGTCTCACCTCCGATGATCGAGGATTCCTTGATGTATCTGACGGTCCAGTTCTCGAAATCGCCGAACGGCACCTTTTCAATTTTCTGTCCGTAGGAGGCTGTCAGCGGGAGAGCTAAAGCCAGGGTAATCAGCAGCGTTTTTTTCATAGTTGACAAGACAAAAATACAACATATAGTGTCTTTTACATTCCCCAGAAATGTTTGTTGACAGAACCCTCGACGCCTTCTTCCACCGAGTCGTCAAGGGCGCAGAAAAGGTCTGTACCGATGATGGATTCGAGTTCGTTGACCGTCACGACGCAGTCGTTGTACGGCTGTGGGGTGGAGTCGTTGGACATAATGAATGCCACCGCCTGGTATGAAGATCCGTCGCGGGCCAGCACCGCCTTGAAAAATGCGTCCGGGACCGTGACGCGGGCGGAGCCGATGGTTCCGTTCTCCGCTTCGCCTATTATCGGCCCGCTCACGATGTAAACCTCGCCGAACTGCCTTGCCCAGTCCCTGACTCGTTTTTCGAGATTGTTCCAGGCCTTGCCGTTGTTGTATTCGTCCTGAGGGCAGATGTTCGTGTAGTTGAAGGTGTCGTTCATCGCCCTGTCGCTCCAGGTGAAATCGCCCGCAGGGGCCATATGGCCGTTGGTCCAGCCGGAGCGTCTGTAGTCGGAGCGGTCGGCCTGCCTTACGTTGGCGTCGGGGTCCTTGTGGAACTGCTTCTCGCCACGTTTCGCATAGCCTCCCAGCTCCTGCCTTGACAGGCTGTATGCAACCCATTTCGGCTGCCGGTGGACTTCGTCAAATGAGACCGTGAACGCGACCTTGTCGGGGTCGGCCTGCTTTGACGATGAGCTGCTGTAGGCGATGTCGGTGTATCCTGAGTACTCAATGATTTTCTCTCCGGCCCGGATAGCCGGCAATTCCAGCCTGCCGTCGGCCTGACCTCCGGGGACGCTGCAGGCAAACAGCGGGAGGGTGAGCAGCAGGGCAGATATTTTATTCTTCTTCATCTTCGGATTGCGATAGTATGATACAAAGATAACCCATTATCCAATACTTGAAAATTTTGTTTTAGTAAAAGCTTATACTATATTTGCGCTTACTAATTAGTAAAAGCATATACTATGAAGGCATATACTATCTCTGCCATCCAGCAGATCGGCGTCGGGACGGTCGATTTCAGACAATCCTGGGACTGGTACATAAAGATGTTCGGATTCGACATCAAGATCCTTGAAGATGACACCGTTGCAGAGCGTATGCTCCCTTATACGGGCGGCAAGGCGCAGAAACGTCACGCGTGCATCGCCGTCAACCTGCAGGGCGGCGGCGGACTCGAGATCTGGCAATATTCGCAAAGGGCACCCCAGCCCGCTTCTTTCAAGGTATCGGCAGGCGACACCGGCGTCTTCGCCGCCAAGGTGAAATGCCGCGACGTCGCAGCGTTCCACAGGGAGCTGTCTGCCAGATGGGGCAAATGCTCGCCGGTTTCGAAGGATCCGTCCGGCGTGCCGTGCTTCTATGTTGAAGACCTCTTCGGGAACATTTTCCAGATCATCGAAAGGAAGGACGTATTCATCGATGACCATAAATATTGCGGGGGAATCGCCGGGGCGATGGTCGGTGTAAGCGATATGGAAGCTTCGCTGAAGTTCTATCAGGAAGTCCTCGGGTACGACAGGGTGATTTACGACGAGACCGGCAACTTCGGAGACTGGTCCATCCTCCCGGGCTCTGAAGAAAAATACCGCCGCGTCCTTCTGGGAAGAAGCGGGAGCCCTGCGGGTGCCTTCTCCGGCCTTCTGGGAACCAACGTCATCGAGCTTGTGCAGGCTTTGGAACACAAGCCGCGCAAGATATTCGAAGGGCGCTATTGGGGCGACCCGGGATTCATCCAGATATGCTATGACGTGACGGGGATGGATGCCCTCGGGGAGTTCTGTGCATCGAAGGGATGCCCGTTCACCGTCGACAGCTGCCCCAACGGGGAGCAGTTCGATATGGGGGAGGCGTCAGGACGATTCACGTACATAGAAGACCCCGACGGATCCCTGATAGAATTCGTGGAGACTCACAAGGTTCCCGTCGTAGGGAAGCTCGGACTCTACATAGATATGAACAGGAGAGACAAACTCAAACAGCTCCCGAAATTCCTCTTCAGAATGATGGGACTGGTATCAAGACAAAAATAACGATATGCAAAAGGACATTTTTCAGAAGATACGCGAATCTTCAGGCGGTCCGATCGGCCAGTACAGGGAAAAGGCCGACGGCTATTTCGCATTCCCGAAACTTGAGGGAGAGCTCGGCCCATATATGAGATTCAACGGGCAGGACGTTCTCTGCTGGAGCCTGAACAACTACCTCGGACTTGCAAACCATCCCGAGATCAGGAAGGTTGACGCGGAAGCTGCAGCCCGGTGGGGAATGGCTTACCCTATGGGAAGCCGTATGATGACAGGCCAGACCGCCCTCCACGAAAAGCTTGAGCGCCAGCTCGCAGCCTTTGAGAAGAAGGAGGCCGCCTTCCTTTTCAATTTCGGCTATCAGGGCATCCTCTCCACGATCGACTCCCTCGTGTCCCGCCACGACGTGATCGTCTATGATGCCGAGTGCCACGCCTGCCTTCTTGACGGCATACGTCTGCACATAGGCGAGAAATACAAGTTCAAGCACAACAACGCAGAAGACTGCGACCGCGTGCTTGCAAAGGCCACCGAGGTGGCGAATCAGAGCGGCGGCGGCATCCTGGTCATCACCGAAGGTGTCTTCGGAATGACGGGAGCCCTTGGCATCCTCGACCAGATCGTGGCTCTCAAGAAGAAATACAACTTCCGCTTCATGATTGACGACGCCCACGGATTCGGCGTGATGGGCCCTCACGGCAGGGGTACTTCGGAGCACTTTGGCGTGATGGACGGCGTTGACCTCTACATCGGCGCGTACGCAAAATCAATGGCGACGATCGGAGGTTTCGTCGCTTCGGAAAAGGACATCATCACATATCTGCGCTACAATATGCGCTCCCAGATGTATGCCAAGAGCCTTCCTATGCCTATAGTGGAGGGCTGCATAAAGAGGCTTGAGATCATTGACAGCCCGGAAGGAGACGAACGCAGGGCCCGCCTGTGGGAGGTTACCCGCCGCCTGCAGAACGGTTTCCGCGAGCTCGGATATGAGATCGGACCGGCGGAGGCCTGCGTCACCCCTGTCCATCTGAAATGCGGCATCAACCAGGCCACGAACATTGCCGTTGACCTGCGTGAGAACTACCACATCTTCTGCTCCATCGTCACCTATCCCGTCATCCCTCCGGGAATGCTCATCTTCCGCATCATTTCGACGGCAGCCCACAGCATAGAGGACGTTGACAGGACGCTTGCGGCCTTCAAGGACATCAAGGAGCGTCTCGACAGGGGCGAGTACGACAATGAAATGGCCGACAAGGCCCTCATAAAATAATATGCATACCGTCTGGATTACAGGTGCATCCTCAGGCATAGGCGAGGCCTGCGCGTACAGGTATGCCGCGGAAGGCTGCCGGCTCATCCTGACTTCGTCGTCAAGGCAGAAGCTGGAAAGCGTGGCGGACCGCTGCCGCGGCAAAGGCGCAAAGGACGTGCGGGTGCTCCCGTATGACTTCAGCGAGCCTGACGGCATCAGGCTTCTCGCCAGGGAGGCGTGGAGCGCCTTCGGCGGAATAGACATCCTCTACTGCAACGCCGGCATAAGCCAGCGCACTTCGGTGGAGGATACGCCGATGCCGATGGTGAGGAAGATCCTGGAGGTTAATTTTTTCGCCCCCGTGGCGCTGGCGGAGGCCGTGCTGCCGATGATGGTGTCGAACGGAGGCGGCAGAATCGCCGTCACGACATCCATCGCCGGACGCTTCGGATTCCCTTTCAGATGCGCCTACAGTGCATCCAAGCACGCGCTGTACGGTTTCTTCGAGACGCTTCGTGCCGAGTATCACGACAAGGGGGTGTCCGTCACCCTTGTCTGCCCGGGGCGGGTCCGCACCAACATCTCGCTGAACGCTCTCGACAAGGGCGGTGAGAGGCACGGTGTGATGGATCCGGGGCAGGATGGCGGCATTTCCGCCGACAAGGCGGCAAAGAAGATAGTGCGTGCCATCAGAAAAAGGAAGAGTGAGGTTCTGGTGGGAAGGGGCGAGCTGCTGATGGTTTACATCAAGAGATTCTTCCCTGCGCTCTGCGCCGTGCTTGCCAGAAGGATAAAACCGATGTGATGAAGAATCTGTTTGACGAATTGAACAAGGACTACCGTTTCAGGGAGGGCTTCCACAATTGCATCAATTGCGGGACCTGCACCGCCGTGTGTCCCGCAGCCGAGTTCTACAGGTATGACCCCAGAAAGATAGTCGATACCGTCCAGACCAGGGACGACGACAAGATAGAGGAACTGCTGAAGTCCGAGACCATATGGTACTGCGGCGAATGTATGAGCTGCGTCACCCGCTGCCCCCGCAGGAATGGTCCGGGGCTGGTGATAATGGCCCTGCGCGACCTCAGCGTGCGTCTCGGATATTTCACGGAGTCTGAAAAGGGCCGCCAGATGCTTCCTCTCACCCGCATTATGACGGGTAATATCCTGAAATACGGGTACTGCATCCATCCCGAGACGTTCAGATGGGAGGACCACAAGGAATCGGGACCGGTCTGGAAATGGCACACCGAGCATCTTGAGAAGAGCCTTGAACGCCAGGGGGCGAACTATATGGGCGAAGGCCCCGGGGTCCTCAGGAAGATTCCGCAGGAGTCCCTCGACGAGCTCAAGGCCATCTTTGACGTGACGGGCGGCACCGAAAGGATACGCCTCGTGGAGGAATACTCTGAAAAGAAGGCCGGGGAGATGGGACAGTCGATGCAGGAATACGAAAGGAACGCCTTCGAGTACTGCAGCGACAAACATTTCAATTGAATAGACGCGAGTCACTCGCGTCTGTACGAAAAATATGATCTACGAAGGAAAGCAAAGGATATGGAGTGAATATCAGAAGGATATTCCCGATGACAACTGGTACTATGTACGCAGCTGCATAAGGCAGAATTTCTTTCCGGCAAGCGAGCGGATGTTTACGGAGATAACCCGGAACGTCCTCGGAAAAGACATTTACGAGACTCCTCATCATACCACCTGCGGTGGCATCGCATATCACTGCGACACAATCCCCCAGGAGACCGTGATGACCATCGTGGCGCGGCAGTTCGCGCTTATGACCGAGGCGGGATATGAGAATTACTGTCCGAGCTGCATAACGTCGTTCGGCAACTACGCCGAGATCCTCGAGACCTGGCGCGAGTTCCCGGAACTTGAGGCAAGGATACGTGAGGATCTCTGGAAAGCCTGCCGCAGGGAGTTCAACAAGCCGAAATATCTGGCCCATTCAAGCGACCTGATCTATCATTGGCGCAATGAAATAGCGGCACGGGCGAAGCACAAGCTCGTCAATGCCGTCACCGGAGAGCCTCTGAAGATAGTTGAGCACATAGGTTGCCACTATGCCAAGATGTTCCCTTCGAAAGGTGTCGGCGGTGCTGAATATCCGTACGTGCTGGCCGGAATGGTGGAAAGCTGGGGCGGGCAGGTCATAGATTATCCTGAGCGCCGCCATTGCTGCGGATACGGTTTCCGCCAGTACCACGTCAAGGCGAACCGCGGATACAGCCTGTCCAATACACACAAGAAATTCGAGTCGATGGAGCCATATCATCCTGACGCAATCATAACGAACTGTCCCGGATGTCCGTATTTCCTTGACAGGTGGCAGTATGTCATCGCGGAGCAGACGGGAAGGACGTATGGCGGGAACGGCTTCGGGATACCGGTCCTTACATATGAGGAACTCGCCGGGCTTGTACTTGGCTATGACCCCTGGGACCTTGGCCTGCAGCTGCATCAGGTGGCCGTGGAGCCCCTTCTGGACAAGATGGGAGTGGAATATGACCCGGCGGCAAAATACCTTGGACTGAACCGCGAAGACATTATGCGGCCGGAACTTCCGACTTCAATAAAGTGTTTCTAGAATGAATGGGAATATCGTAATAATAGGCGGCGGAATCGCCGGAATGGAGGCGGCGAAGGCGCTTCTCGCACTAGGCCACACGCCGATCCTGGTTGAGGCATCAAAGGAACTGGGGGGGCACGTCGCATCGTGGCACAAGCTCTTTCCCGATATGTCTTCGGCAAAGGATATCATAGACAGGCTGCGTGCGGATGTGCGGGGAGCCAATGCCTTTCTCGGGACCAAGGTCATATCGTTCAACCGCCTTGCCGACGGATACAGCCTCAAGCTCAGCAACGGCATCGTGGTGAATGCTTCGGCCGTCCTGGTCTCCACGGGATTCCGTCTGTTCGACGCCACAAGGAAAGAAGAATACGGTTATGGCGTGTATGACCACGTCATCACGAACTCGGACCTCGAGGCGTGGTTCTCGGGAAAGGAGGATCCCCGTGTGCCGGAGAATGTCGGGACGGTGGGTTTCGTGCACTGCGTCGGGTCCAGGGACCTCAAGGCCTGCAACGGCCAGTGCTCCAAGGTCTGCTGTGCCACGGCGATCAAGCAGGCCATTGAGATCAAGGAACGCTTCCCATACGCAAAGGTCTATTGCTTCTATATGGACCTCCGCCTCTTCGGGAAGAAGTATGAGGATTTCTATGTCAATGCGCAGAGGGATTACGGCATACAGTTCATACGCGGACGTGTGTCGGAGGTCGGCGAGACCATTGACGGGGGTCTGCAGGTAAAAGCCGAGGACACCCTGTCCGGAAAGCCTCTCAAGGTCAGGCTTGACCTTCTGGTCCTGATGTCCGGCATTGTCCGGAACGACAGCATACGGGAACTGTCTGAAATGGCAGGGCTTGAAACGGACAGCGACGGCTTCCTCAGGAGCGTTGACAATGAATATTCCGTCGTGGAATCCAACCGCCCCGGAATCTTCTTCGCCGGTTCCTGCACAGGCCCGAAGACCGTCCCGGAGACCATCGCGGAGGCTCGCAGCGCTGCCTTGTCCATACACACATATCTGAGCGGGGAATGATGGATTTCGGATTTTCATTGAGCAAAAGCTCCACCATGGACCTTGGA
Organism: Bacteroidales bacterium; assembly: GCA_024401695.1. Lineage (GTDB taxonomy): Bacteria > Bacteroidota > Bacteroidia > Bacteroidales > UBA932 > Cryptobacteroides. Next base: position 73,890 of record JAKSKN010000010.1, on the reverse strand, counting down.
AAGGTGGATGACCTCCGCTTCGAGCAGCTGTGCAGGCTTGAGCCGGGTGCGGGGATATGCATAGGTTGCGGCAGCTGCAGTGCAAGCTGCCCGGCGGGGAGGCTGTCGGGGATGAGTGTCCGCAAGGTCCTTCTCGCATTGCAACGCGGCCGGAGTGCCGGTGAGATGCTGCAGTGCTGTATGCTTTGTGGCAAGTGCACAATGGTCTGCCCGCGTGGCATCAACACAAGGAACCTGATCCTTTCGATCTGCAAGATATATGACTGAGAGATTTGCTACAGGATTCCACCCGTTCGTGCTGCCGTTCCTCGCAGGGATGGCGTTCGTCCTTGCCGTATGTGCCGTCAAGGCGGCGGTCGTCGTGGGGCAGCTGGACAAGGCCGACCGGAAAAAATGGCTCCTGTCGCTCATCCATCCCAATCTGATAATCAAGAATGCGGTGGACATAGTGCTCGACTGCCTTATACACGTCAAGCTCTGGAAGCGCAACCGTATCCTGGGATTAATGCATTCCAGCATCGCTTTCGGATGGTTTATGATAATACTTCTTGGCCATCTGGAGGTTCTGGTGTATTTCCCCGGGAAGCTCGCTACATTCTATTATCCGATCTTTTTTGACTACTTCGTGGAAGGCGGGCAGCATACCGTCATCTCGAAGGCGATGGATGCCTTCCTGCTGCTCGTCATCGCGGGAATCGCCCTGGCTGTGGTCAAGCGCTTCTGGTCACGCCTGTTCGGAATGAAGCGCACGGCGCGGCCGACCCTGTTCAACCTCCTGGGCCTGTACTCCCTTTGGGCGATTTTCCCTCTGCGCCTTGTTGCCGAGCAGTGCGCCAGGGCGGGCAACCTCACCGTCGCCCCGTGGTGGGCATATTCCATCGCCCTGTGCACCTTCATGGCCGTGCTGCCGTTTACGCGCTATCTGCATATCCCTGCGGAGATGCTTCTCATCACGATGCGCAACGCCGGCGTGGGGATAACGCGACCGCACAAGGGGATGGCGCGCGTTCAGGCGGACAGCTGCCCGAACTGCGGCGTCTGCATAGATGCCTGCCCGATGAACGCCGATACGGCAAATCTGAAAAACAGCACCGTGTACCTGACCCGCCAGCTCCGCCGCGGCAATGAACCGAGGGTCAGGGAGATCAGCGACAAATGTATGCTGTGCGGCAAATGTACGTCGGTATGCCAGGTGGGAGTTGACGGTCCTAAACTGAGGATACTGGCCAGGGCGGCCAGAAAATACAGGATCACCCCGGATTTCTCCCGGATATCCTCCGATGGATATGACACATACTGGGCGTCGGGGAAGATTCTGTACTTCTCAGGATGTATGAGCCAGCTTACTCCCAACATAGGGCGAAGCGTGGAGTCCATCCTCCGGAAATCCGGCGTGAGGTACGAATGGATGGACCGCGACGGCGGCCTTTGCTGCGGCCGGCCGCTTCACACTGCAGGCCGTCTGAAAGAAGCTGCCGCGCTCAGGAAGAAAAACGAGGAAATCATCAGGAAAAGCGGTGCGCACACCCTTCTTGTCAGCTGCCCTATCTGTTACAGGGAATTTTCCGAAAGCTATGACCTGGGCAGCACCAAGGTCGCTTTCTACTCGGAATATTTCCGCAAGATGATGGATAAGGGGTTGTTCACGCTTGAGAAAGGAGATACCTGTTATGTATATCACGATCCTTGTGAGCTGGGGCGTGGGTGTGGTATCTACGATTCGCCGCGCGCACTTATCGGTAAGGCTGCCGCGATAGCGGAGGCTCCGAAGAACCGTGCGGAGAGCGTGTGCTGCGGCGGTTCGCTCGGTTCGCTGTCGCTGGATTTCGAGCACAGGGAGAAGATCACCAGGGCATCGCTTGAGAACCTGTATGCGAGCAAGGCCGATGCGATTGCGACGGCCTGCCCTCTCTGCCTTGCGACTTTCGCCAGATACGCAGACCGTCCGGTCAAGGACCTGGCACAGATAATAGACGAACAGATAATAATGTAGCAATATGAGATTCATCAAGACAAAATACCATCTGCAGAATGTCTGCGATGGTCACGAATTCGAGGACAGAGGCTGGACGCTTGCCGATCCCGAGAGCAAGTCGCCGTCCCTTGTCAGGGCCGTTTATGAGAACAGGGCCTTCACTCCGCATCCGGAATATGACGGCATATACAGATACGCCGAGTGGATGCCGGTCAAAAGGCTTCTGAAGAAGTCCTGCGCTCCTGTGACCTACAAGGCAAAGGGAATGGGGAAATTCCTCGGACTCGACAACCTGTACATCACATTCTCCGGCTGGAATCCCAGGATAGGTGCAAAGTTCAGGACCTGTTCCTTCAAGGAAACCGAGGCCTATTCAGTCCTTGCCAGGCTTGATGCCGACGAGAAAAGGATACTTGTGGTCCAGTCTGCCGGAAACACGGCCAGGGCCTTTGCCCAGGTATGTTCGGACAACAAGATACCTGTGGTCATCTGCGTGCCGAACGACAACCTGCACGACCTCTGGTTCAGAAGGAAGCTTGACAAATGCGTCAAGCTCGTGACCGTGCCGCACGGATGCGACTATTATGATGCCATCAGCATAGGCGAGAAGCTTGCCGAGGATCCGGGGTTCATTCTTGAGGGCGGTGCCAAGAATATCGCCCGCAGGGACGGTATGGGCACTACTCTCCTGAGCTTCGTTGAGAAGACGGGTGTGATTCCCGATGCATACTTCCAGGCGGTCGGTTCGGGCACAGGTGCGATCGCGGCCTGGGAGAATGCCTGCAGGCTTGCCGAGGATGGACGCTTCGGCGCGAACAGGATGAAGGTTTTCGTCGGGCAGAACGCTCCGTTCACTCTGATGTATGATTCCTGGAAGGCGGATTCAAGGGAATTGCTGCCGCTTGACCCGGATGCCGGACGCCGCCAGGCGGAAATCATCCTGGCCAAAGTCCTTTCAAACAGGAAACCGCCTTATAGCATTGCCGGAGGTCTGTATGATGTGCTGAAGGCAAGCGGCGGAGACGTGTTCCTCGCCGACAACAACGACATAATGTATTGGATGATGCAGTTCCGCAATCTCGAAGGTTACGAACTGCTTCCAGCCGCCTGCGTTGCCGTCGCATCCCTTGCAAAGGCCGTGGAGGAAGGCAAGGTAGGGAAGGAGGATATGATAATGCTCAACTGTACGGGAGGCGGGACGCTGGCTGCGATGAGCAAAGGTTATGTCTTCAAGGGAAGTGACCTGGAATTGAGCCCGGACCTGCCGGCCGGTGAGGTCATATCAAAGGTCAGAGCTCTCTTCTGACAGCCTGCCGTCGGCCATCGCCTGATCGATCTTTTTAAGAGTTGCAAGGAAAGATTGCAGCTCTTTTTCGTCTATTCCCTTGAGAAGGTCGTCAAGCATTGAGATGCCGAACTGCTTTGTCCCGTTCTTCATTGCTTCAGCCCTCGGCGTGAGCGTGACCAGGTTGGACCGTCTGTCATTCTTGTCACGGATGCGTTCCACGAGCTGCTTCTTTTCAAGGGCGTCCACAAGGTTGGTCACCGAGTTCTTGTCTTTCTGCATTGCCTCCGCTATGCGGAACTGCGGCATAGGCCCCTGATTCCAGAGGATGTCTATGGTGAGAAACTGCTCCGGCGTGAGTCCGATGTTGTTCTTCTTGAGCAGATTTGCGGTGTACTGCTTGAACCTGCAGGCCACGAGATTGAGATAAACGGCGATTTCTTTTGTCAGTAGCATTCCGGGATAGTAATAGTATCGTACTTTCACAAAGTTATACCATTTTGTCCGGATTTCCCAATTAAATGCCGGGTTATCGTGTCTTTTGGCTATCTTTGCACAAATATGCCAATCTTAAGTCATTCTTAAAAAATAACTTGGTAATCTTTATGGTTCTTGTTTTGTCTTTTGAACATGTCATTCAGTCACGTAGCACGGCTACGCTCCTTCATTCCATATCCAAAATACATAAACAATCCCTCATAAATCTTTACCAACTTATTTTTTCATCATTCCTAAACTGAAATGAAGGTTCTTATTGTTTGCAATAATGCATTTTATCGCGGCAATGGTTTGTGCACCGCTGTGCAGACCCTGCACAAGGAGCTCAACGCTTCGGGAATAGAGGCGAGAATAATGGCCTGTGCCAATCCGGAAGAGGGCGGGCAACAGCCGGAATATCCTCTCAAGCATTTCAAGATCCCATTTTTCGAGAATATCATATATTCCAGCGGCTTCAGGTATGCCGCTGCGGACAGGAAGATGATGCGTGAGGCCGTCGAGTGGGCCGATGTCATCCATTTGGAAGAGGGGTTCCCTATCGAGGCCATCGCGGCAAATCTGGCAGCCAGGGCGGGAAAAGTCTGCGTCGGCTCCTACCATCTCCTGACAGAGAATATAATGGCCAATCTTGAGATGCAGAACGATGCCGTCTTCAACCGGCTGGTCACTTTTTTCTGGCGCAAGCTGGTTTATGACAAATGCAGAATCATCCATTGCCCTACCTATATGGTCCGGGACTATCTGGATGGTTACGGGTTCAAGTCTGAAAAGATGGTGTTCTCCAACGGTATCACAACCGCGACAGACAGAACTTCCTCCGACAAGCCTCAGGCCGACCCGTATCTGATTCTTTGCACAGGACGTTTTTCTAACGAAAAATCACAGGGTACACTGCTTGACGCGATGCGCTATTCCCGTCACAGCAGGGAGATCCAGCTTTCGTTTGCCGGCAAGGGCCCGAAGGAAAAGAAATACCGCAAGATGGTGGCCCGGCTGATGAAGGACGGCGTCCTGAAATATGAGCCGATAATAGATTTCTACGACAGCAAGACCCTGTCAGGTATTTGCCGCAAGGCATATCTCTACATACATTGTGCTACCGTGGAGGTTGAAGGCCTGTCCTGTGTGGAGGCGCTCCGCGAAGGCGCCGTTCCGGTCATCGCCAAGGGCAGGGTGACCGCAACCTCGCAGTTCGCGCTTGACGAGCGCAGCATTTTCCCGATCAGGGATGCAAAGGCGCTCGCCGAGCGAATCGACTGGTGGATAGAACATCCTGAAGAGAGAGAGAAGATGGGTGACGCCTATGCTGAGTCAGTGAAGAAATATGACATCGATCTCAGCACGCAGTCTATGATCGGGATGTATAACAAGGCTCTTGTCAAATGAAAAAAAGCCTCCGCATAGTCATATTTCTTGTAGCCGTGCTGCTTCTGCAGGCTTGTGCTGCTGGAAAATATGCGGTTCACGACCAATACCCGCAGCCTCATATCAAGGGTACTCCCCAGGGCATCCTGGAGGAAGTATTCTTTCCGTCTTCGGAGCCGGGGATGGTGGCAAGGAGAGCATTCGTCTATCTCCCGAAGGGCTATTATGACAGCCAGGAAAGATATCCTGTCTTCTATCTTCTTCACGGCGCGAGGGGCAACGAATGCTCCTGGATTGAGAAGGGAAACCTCTTGCACAACATCGACAGCCTGTGCGCAACCGGGGCGATGTTTCCGACCATTGTCGTGCTGCCGAATGCCAACCAGTACGATGACGCCGAGGATTATGGCAACGCGAGACTCAAGAATGCCCTTGAGTCATTCTTCGAAGTGGACGGTACGGTGGAGTCCAGGTTCGTGAAGGATGTCGTGGCTTCGACTGACAGCCTGTTCCGCACGATTGCCGACAAGGGACATCGGGCCCTGGCCGGGATGTCCATCGGCGCAATGCAGACCATTCACATTTCTTCCAATCACCCCGATGTGTTTGACTATGTCGGTGTGTTCTCGCCTATGGTCAGCTCCTTTATGAAGGCGGGGCCTGACAATGGTTTTTACAGGAAATTGAATGGCAGGCTTGCAACCCAGTTCCAGGATCCTCCGAGACTCTATCTTGTTATGATAGGCGATACTGACTTCTTCGAGAACAGCATCATCGAGTGGGACCGCGACCTCGGCCGCAAGGGTTATCCGCACGAATTCCAGCTGGTTCCGGGCGGGCACGAGTGGTACAATTGGGAGGAATTCTGCAATCAGTTCATGCAGAGGCTCTGGAAGTGACAGCCCTGCCGTTTTCAAGGAGATTTGCAATTTTCAAATAAGTTATCGAAATTCACACCATGAAAAAGAATATCGCATTATTGTTGTCAGCCCTTGCGATTGCGGGCTGCAACCTCAACACCCAGCCTGACGTTGATATAAATTACAATTCCAAATATTGTGTATTGACCGACACGGACGGCAAGGAAACCGTCAAGACGGAGTTCGTCGAGGTTACAAACCTCAAGGAAACCATCAAGGAATATAACAAAGTCGACGGTAACTGGGAGTTCACGCGAAAGGTCGTCTCTGAAAGGACTTTCGATTCATACGGCAATGCTGCACAGATAACGACGTCCTACTATGATACTTCCGACAGGCTGACGGGTGTGTCCAAGTCCAGGTACGAATATTCCTATATGGGGAACAGGCCGGAAACCTGCACTGTTTCCGAAGAAGTTGACGGCGAGTGGGTTGACACGCAGCGCCGTGAGTTTTTCTATGAATTCGGCAACAACCTCGTATCCAGCACGGTGAATTATGACCTTGTTGCACACGATGGTACCGTTCCGGAAAGTATGGATGAGTATGCGTACACCAACGGCATCATTGCCGCCTGCACCAGATATGTTTTCAAGGAAGACAGCCAGAAATGGGCAACCCTGTTTGCAGAGTCGTATGTCTACGACGACTATGGCCGCCTGATTTCAAAGAAAGTGGAATATCCGTCGGTTCCCGAGCTTTCTTACACCCTCACCTATTTCTATTAGCAGGGTTTATTTCTCAAAGTGCTGATAATCCTTGCTGCTGGCCCAGCCGCCGCCCCACTTGAACCCGTGGGCGATGAAAAGGCGCCAGCATAGGTCTCCGCGTTCTATTTTGTAAGTAAATTTTTTTGAGCGGTCAAGATAGGCCGTCCCTGATTCCGGCTCTATGACTTCCTTGCCGGATGGGTAGATCTTGTGATATGGATTGTAAAGCGGATTGATATCCACCGCCATACCGAGACCGTGCTTTGAAGGCTTTGCCGTGTGGGCGATCATCCTGAAGTTGAAGGCGCTTGAGTTGTTGTCGTTCATCGATGCTTCGTCGGAGGCGTTGTAGCGGTCGATGAGCAGCATCCTCTCGATGGGGTATGAATTGTCGTACAGTTCACGCAGTATCTCGAGAATGTCGTCTGCAATGCTTCTGTTGACCATCATTTCGCCGACTATGGCCTGCCCTTCCGCATTGCGGTGAAGGACGGTAAGGTATCTCAACTCGCTTCTTGGCAGGGTGCAGTCTTCCTTATATGACTTGCCATAGATGTACTCGAAGAGTTCGTCTGAAATCTCCTGTATGGTGAAGAAGGCTTCTGCTCCCTGCGACTCGATGACAGCCTCGGGGACGACATCGCCCGGTCCGAATAATGAAATACTGGCCGGCATCATCGGGCCGGCCAGTATTGTCAATATCAGAAGCGAAGCAATCATTTACTTGCTGTTGATTGCCTTTGCAACCTCGTCTGCTGCAAGGCAGAGGAGAACGTAGTTAGGTGCGGTGTTGATGCAGCACTCGTTCTCGCCCCAGTGGAACGGATAGTCGTCCTTGTTCTCGAAGAAGTCAGGGTTCTTGACCACAAGGCCCGGGACTATGCCGCCAGGGATGACCGTGTAGTCTGCGCGGTTGTTGCTGTATGCAACCTTCTTGGTGTTGACGCCCACGGTGGTGACGAATGAAACGTTGCTGTACGGGTGGCATCCGAGGAGGAAGTTGAGTCCTGCAAAGACGAACTCAGGATCGATCATATCAGGGAAGAGCTTCCAAACCTTGTAGCAGTTGTAGGCGCTTGAGATTACCTGTGAGTTGCCGGCCCAGCCTGCACCGGTGATGGCCACGCCGTAAGGGTTGTCCCTGCCGGATTTGGTAAGTCTCTCGACGTATGCCGGGATGACTGCCTTGACCTTTTCCTGGAACTTCTTGTCCATATCAGGATAGAGTCTGAGACCTGCGTTGAGGCCTGCGAACTGCATCATTGCAACAAAGTTGCCGCCGTCGCCGCCATAGTTAGGCGTGTTCTGAGGAGCCGGTTTCGGAGCGAGCTGCTCAAGTACGAGAGGGAGGAAGAAGTCCTTGTATTTCTTCTCGCCGGTGGCGTACCAGAGCTCGATCGCCGCATTGATCCTAGGGTCGCCGCCCATACGGTATCCGCCGCGGCCGGTAGCCGGATTCTTCTTAGGGTCGGCTGCGTCGAACCACTTGTCCCAAAGCATGATGGCGTTCTTGAGGGAGCGCTCGGCTTCTTCCGGATAGTAGTCCTTGAGAGCCGGGTATGCAGCCGCGAGGGATACGATGTCCTGCATTACGCCTGCAGGGCTGAAGCGGCTGGTGAATACGAAGCGGTCGTCAGGTGTGCCTGAGCGGTCGCCCTTGCGCTCGTATCTTGCGAGGGTTGGATCGTAGATGAGGCCGTCGGTGAGGGTCATTGCATCGCCGAGGTGATGGTAGTGGTGCATATCCGGCTGGCCGATGACCTGGGCTACGAAGCCGATGTTCTCAACCTGTGCGTTGATGTTGAGGGTGCCGTGATAGATGAGCTGTACGTTGTCAGGAATTCCGTCAGGAACGTGGATGTCGGCATACTGGGTCTTCTCATCGATGAGGGTCTGGTCGCGGAGAGGCTTGAAGGTACGCCAGATGGCCGCGAGGTCCTCGGTCGTGTTGAGAACGGAGTTCGCCTGGATATCGAAGTCGCCTGCGTCATACCATCCGCCGATTGCGAGACCCGGGATGTGCTCGAGAGGCTGATATTTGTCATTGGTCTCGTTGTCCTGATGGTAACCGTCGTGGAGGGTTACGTTTGCAGGAGCCTGGAGGGCATCGTCCATATTGGCGCGTCCGTGCCAGATGCGGTAAGCCTCGTTCACCTCCATATGGTCCATATTGACCACGAGGGAGATGTCCATTGAAGGATGCCACTTGTCGGCATAAACGTCAACGTCGATAGGGAATGCGTTGGTCTCGACGCCCTGATACTGGATGGCGTAGAGGCCCGGTTCCTTTATGTCGGAGAAATCAAGCTGGACATAGTTGTAGCGGTGGTAGAATTCGCCCCATACCTTTGCGGGAACCTCCTTTGCAACGGATTTGCTGCCGTCAGGATTGATGCGGAGGATCTTTCCGAAGATTGCAGGGGTGTCGTTCTTGTCGAGCTCGACGACGGCGACTTTCTTCTGGGCAGGAGTGTAGCCTACCTGTGAGAAACCGATATTGGCCTTACGTACCCAGTCTTTCGACACGCTTGGCTCAAGGTACCATTCGAGAACGGTTCCGGTCTTGTCGGCAGGGAGGAATGAACGGAGAACGAATGTTCCGTTCTGGGCGAGGTGACGTCCGTCATAGAGGTTGATGTCGATGTCGGAGCTGATGCCTACGCGGAGGTTGTCGTCTTCCGGTGCAAGGACGATCTGCTTGCCGGTAGCAAGCGGGCGTGCAACGAGGAAATCGCCGCGGCCGCGGTCGTCAAAAGTGGATTCGCCGAAGTACTGCGGGATCTTTTCCACTATCGGATGCACCTCGGTATCGTGCATAGGGTATTTAGGAAGGATCCTGCCGAGGCCGTCGACGAGGTAGTTCTTGCCAAAATAGGATGCAGGGAAGAACTCAAGGTTCATACCGGCCTTGCCTACAAGCTCTGCAGGGACAGGTTTGTCAAGAATGACCTGGATGAGGCATCCATTGTCCTTCGGGGAGACCTTGATCTTTGAGATGAAATCATAGTCAACATCATTGTAGTCCAGGACGACTTCGATGCTGTTGTCTTCGTGGTTCACGGTCCTTGAAGTCATCTTGCCGAAGATGTCCCACTGCTCCGGGGTGTTCATAAGGCGTATGCCGCCACCGGTGCTGATGCGCTCACCTCTCTGGATGATTTCAATTCCGGCGAACTTTTCATCGTAGAATCCGCCGTTATAGATGTTGCTGTACACGAGAACATTTGTACCCCTCGCCTCGAAATAATCGAGGTCATTCAGCTTCATGGTCTGGGCGTTGGCGCTGAAGGCAAACGCTGACGCGACGAGGGTCAGGTAAAAGAATGCGGTTTTTTTCATGAGAATTGTTATTAGTTTGTCAAAGGTACTTATTAATTGCGGATTTCCTACTATTTTTGTGCTGATGAAGGATCAGAAATATATAGCCGCGGGTCACGTCTTCGAGCTTTGTATGAATGACGATGACCCCAGGTGGGATCTCCTTGCAAATTACCTGCCGTTCTTGACGACCTGCGGGTGTGAACCGCTTTTTTCTCTTCGGGTTGTCGAACGCCTTCCGGAAGAGAGCCTGACAATGCTCCTTGCCGGTGACTCCGAGGATCCGGGTATGCCGAGGTTGACGATTTTCCGCTCGGATTCCGGTTATCGTATCGATATGTCACCGACTCAGTCGGCGCCCGTATGCGGCAGGCTCGCGCTGAACGAAGACTATTCGTCCGGAATGCTTGAGATCCTGGACAGTGCAAGCCGTTTCGCCATAGACAATGCGCTTATGCTGATGTACGCTTTCCGCACATCGGTGCTGCATACGCTGGAGCTCCACGCCTCGGTTGTCGTCCGTGACGGCCTCGCCAGAATGTTCCTGGGGGTCAGCGGTGCAGGGAAAAGCACGCATTCGCGTATGTGGATTGAAAATCTTCCGGGCAGCGAGCTGCTGAATGACGACAATCCGATCGTACGCGTCCTCCCTGACGGCTCCGTGCGCATCTATGGCTCGCCGTGGAGCGGCAAGACACCTTGTTACAGAAACGAAGACGCACCTCTCTCCGCCTTTGTCAGCATCAAGAAGGCACCTTACAACAAGATATCCCGCCAGGACCTGATCGAAGCGTATTCAAGCATCTACTCGTCCTGCTCCGGCTTCCGTGCCGATGTAAAGATGGCCGACGGCATCCATTCCACCATAGAGGCGCTGGTGACCTCAGTCCCCGGCTTTGTCCTGGAATGCCTGCCTGATGCTGAAGCAGCAAAAGTTTGCCTTGATGGAACCGGAAATTAAATATCTGCCGAACGACCTGCTTCTCGGGGAGATCTCCCAAATTCTCTCCCAAGGGAAGGACGTGCAGCTGATGGCCAGAGGCTCCAGTATGCTGCCGTTCATCGTGGGTGACCGCGACAGCGTCAGGATGCGCAGGATGGAAGCGGTCGCTCCCGGTGACATCGTCCTTGCTGAAATCCGTCAGGGGGTGTATGTGCTGCACCGTGTGGTTTCAATCGTTGGGGAGGAGGTCACCCTGATGGGGGACGGCAATCTCCGCGGTTGCGAAAAATGCCGTATCGGTGACATCAAGGGTACGGTGTTCGAGATTGTAGGGCGTGACAACAGGGTCCGCAAGCCTGCGAAGGGCAGGCTCTGGAAGGCACTCAAACCAATCCGCCGCACATTGCTGGCGGTGATCAGAAGAGTAATATGAAAAATTTTAAGGTTTGCATCAAGGAATTGCGGGGGATGTACCGCCCCGTGCGTGGGAAAGTTCTTGTCAGCGTACTGATAGGACTTGCCGGCATCGCCACGTCCCTTGCCTTCGTATGGATATGCAAATTGCTTGTGGACATTGCCACCGGTGCCGTCGACAAGCCTCTGACTCCGCATATCATAATAATGCTGGCCTTGATACTCGTCCAGATCCTTTGCTTCCTGGGCGCCAATTATTGGGAGAATCTCATCGTCGTGAAAACGCAGAACGGGATGCGTCACGACATTTTCGGCCATATGCTCCGCAGTACGTGGACAGGGCGAGAGCCTCATCACAGCGGAGACCTTGTCAACCGTCTGGAAGAGGATGTGCGGGTGGTAGTGGACCTGATCTGCGTGCGCTTCCCCGATATCATTGTCACCATTTTCCAGTTGTTGGCCTCATCGATATATCTGTTCGTCCTGGCACCTGACCTCCTATGGCTGCTGCTGGGTCTGATGGTGGTCGCAATCGTTGGCAGCAGGATGTTTTTCAGGACGCTGCGCCGCTTGACGCAGGCGATTCGCGAGAGCGACAGCAAGGCTCAGCAGCATATGCAGGAGAACCTGCAGAACCGCGTGCTTGTGCTGACTCTGATAGGTGCGGAACGCGTCCTGACCAAACTCGGTGCAATCCAGAAGGACATTCAGGACAATACCGTCCTCCGTCTGAACTACAATGCCGTCGCCCGCGGTTTCATGAGCTTCGGCTTCAGGTTCGGATATGCAGCAGCCCTGCTGTGGGGTGTCCTGGGAATCAAGAACGGGACGGTGACGTTCGGTATGATGACGGCATTCCTGCAGCTTGTGGGTCAGGTACAGCGCCCGATCGCCGACCTTGCGCGTCACGTGCCGGCTTTCATCCACGCTCTTACGTCCATTGAGCGTATAGGCGAACTGTCTGACCTGCCGCTTGAAGAGAGTGGGGAGGAGAAGATATTCACCGAGGCTCCTGAGATACGCATCGACAATGTCCATTTTGCCTATGAGGGCCAGAAGAAGCCGGTATTTGACGGATTCTCCTGTGTCTTCCCGGCAGGCTCCATCTCGGAGATATCCGGCCCTACGGGCATAGGCAAGAGCACTCTCATCCGCCTGGTCCTTGCGCTGCTGAAACCTGAGGCCGGCACAATAACGATCGGCGGACAGTCCGTCAGTCCCGCCACGCGGGGTAATTTTATGTATGTCCCGCAGGGAAACAGCCTGATGAGCGGTACAATACGTGAAAACCTCCTGCTGGCGGACCCGGATGCTTCCGAAGAGAGGATGATGGAAGCATTGCACTTTGCGGCGGCGGACTTTGTGGCCGAACTTGCCGACGGTCTTGACGCCCGTTGTGGCGAAGACGGTTCCGGCTTGAGTGAGGGGCAGTCGCAGCGCATAGCTGTCGCGCGCGCTCTGCTCTGCAAGGGCAGCGTGCTGGTTCTTGATGAGGCTACATCTGCTCTTGACCCCGCCACGGAGTCAGTCCTTCTGGAAAATATCCGCAGCTGCTGCCACGGTGTAAAGACGGTGCTGTTCATTTCGCACAGGGAGTCCGTAAGCGCCATCTGCGACCAGATAATCTCGTTGTAAGGGAGGTATATCGCAACTTTTTCAAGATTTTTTTGGATTTTCTCCCCAAACTTTCTAACTTTCCGTTCGGTTAGAAAAACAGTTATTTAGTTATGTGTACCTCTTTAAAACTCATCAGTGAGTGGAATCACGAAAAAGTATTGTTCGTAAACAACGATAAGGCTGGTCTCCACGCCATTATCGCAGTCCACAACACCAACTTGGGACCGGCTATCGGCGGTTGTCGTCTCTATCCTTACGAAAATATTGACAGCGCACTTTTCGACGTGCTCCGTCTCTCTCGTGGTATGAGCCACAAGAATGCAGCTGCAGGACTTCCTTGCGGCGGCGCGAAGGGTGTCATAATGGCTTCTCCTGCCCAGAAGAGCGAAGCTCTCTTCGAGGCCTTCGGTGAGGCTGTCGAGAGCCTCGGCGGCTGCTATTATACTGCTGAAGACGTCAACACCACAGTTGAGGATATGAACCAGGTTCTCCACAAGACAAAGTATGTTGTCGGCCGCGAGAACGTTTCCGGTGACCCTTCTCCATTCACGGCATACGGTGCATTCTGCGGAATCAAGGCCATTGCCAACAAACTCAACGGAACTGACGACCTCCACGGTGTGAAGGTCGCTCTCCAGGGCCTTGGCCACGTAGGTTTCGACCTTTGCCACAGACTTTATGAAGCAGGTGCCGAGCTCGTTGTCGCCACTCATTCCAACCGCAAGAATATGGCTGTTGCCGTTGAGCAGTGGGGCGCAAAGGAAGTTACCGACGAGGAACTCTACGGTGTAGAGTGCGACATCCTCTCTCCTAATGCACTCGGTGCAACCATCAACTACGATACACTTCCGAAACTCAAGTGCCGTGCGGTAGCCGGTGCTGCCAACAACCAGCTCCTTGACGACGAATGCGGACAGATCCTCTTCAAGAAGGGTATCCTTTATGCTCCTGATTTCATCATCAACGGCGGCGGTGTCATCAACGCTGCGCAGGAAGCGTTCACCGTATATAATAAGGAGAACGTCCTCAAGCAGGTTGAGAACATATACAACACCATCAGCTGGATTGTTGACGAGTCAAAGGCAAAGGGAATTCCAGAAGGCATCGTCGCACGCGAATTTGCTGAGAACCGCATCAAGAACGGCCTCAAGTAATTTCGGGCTTGGATAAATAAATAGCGGCTGTCCCCTGTGGGACGGCCGTTTTTATATCTGCCTGGAGATTTCCTGATAATAGACCCTTGAGACAGGGATCTTGATTCCCGATGTGCCTATCTCGACCGAAATCTGGTCGGACCTGTCTTTTATGAGGGCCTTGATGTGGCTCGGGTTGACGTAGTATGAGCGGTGACAGCGGCAGAATCCGTGTTTTTGGGCCAGCGGTGCAATGGCTGTCATAGACGAGCGCAGGAGATAGTCCTTGACTCCGGATTCGTCGAAGTAGTGTATGCGTATATAGTTTTCCTCAGCGCTGATGTACAGGACAGCGTCGCGCGAAATGGCGAACTTGACCTGCTTCTTGTTGTCGAGGAACCTGACGACGGATGGACTTTGCGGAATGGGCTTGTCCGCCTTGCCGATGGTCAGGAGGACGAAAGTCTCTATTGTAATCGGAATCAGCAGTATGAGGAACGAATACTGCAGGCAGATTGCGACCTGCGTGAAATAAGCCTCCTCACCTCCTCGCATCAGGGTCAGGTAAAGTGCTTCGAGATAATTGATGGCAGTCAGTTCGAAAAGGCATATCCCGACGTAACCCCACCAGCTTTTGCCCAGGTGCTTGAAAAGCAGGAAGAACAATGTGCGGGTTATCAGCAGCGTCCCTATTATTATGCACATCATTATGGTTACGTTGAAGAAGAACAACCCTCTGCCCATATCCAGGTCTTCGGCCATTTCGAAGGGCCGGAATACTGGTGCAAAGAAGAAGAAGAACAGCGAAAGGGACAGCACATATGCGATGTTTGCCCCCAACGTTCCGAATATTTCAGGCAGCTTTTTCATATTTCGTCACAAAAATCGTGTGACAAATATAGTTATTTTGTCGGATTCGTCACAGAATGCGTAATTTTATCCCTGAATTGCCGTTTTAGTGGATAGCAGCCTTCTCTTGTCCCAATTTGGACGGCGAATGATGTTTTGGGCTAAATTTGCGATATGGAAAAGACGTTATATGGATTCAATTCATCTCAGGATGTAATTCACCTTCAGACCAAGTATTCACTCTACGGCTGCGTTGCCAATATCGTTTTCTCGACTGAGCTGGCAGATGGCTTTGACAAGTCGCTGATGACCGAAGCCATCAACCGTGTAATAGAGAGGAACGACTGCTTGAGGTTGACTTTTGTAAAGAAAGGTAAGGAGATCTTTCAGTATTTTGAGGATGCCAGGAGTATCTCCGATATCCCGGAAGTGCATTTCAATTCCAATGGAGAGAAAGAGAAGTTCCTGAAGTCCTTCAGAAGGCACGCCCTCAAGGTTTTCAAGGGAGAGGTGCTGAAGGTTGCCTACGCCACGGAAGTTGACGGTGGCCAGACCGTATATTTCAAGATAAGTCATTACGTAGCCGACACCTATGCCATTGGCGTCATTGTGTCCGACCTTTTCAAGGTATATTCTGCACTGAAGAACAAGACAGACCTGCCTGAGGCCCCCGGCAGTTTCGAGGACGTGCTTCAGAAGGACCTGTCATACAAGGCCAACACGGAGCTGAAAGCGAAGGACGAAGCTTTCTTCAAGGACTATTATGAAGTCCGTCATCCCGAGCATCCGACTTACTGCGGCATAAACGGAGACGCTTCTGACCTCTGGCTCAAGCAGAAAAGGAAAGGCAAGTTCTCGCTACCGTACAATTTTGTAAGGTGCGATACCGAAGGCTACAAGTTCACCATTCCGGCAGCTGTCGGAGCAAATGTCAAGCAGTGGTGCGCCGAAAACCAGATCCCGCTTTCCGCATTTTATTTCTACACTTGCAATATCGCGGCATCCGTCGTGAACGGGAAACTCGAAAGGCAGGCCCCTCTGATGCTGCTTGACTGCCGCGGCACTATGGCCGAGCGCAGGGCCGGCGGTACGAAAGTACAATCCATCAGCGTGTACACCTATATCGATTACTCGAAGAGTTTCCTTGAATATGTCAAAGAAGCTTTCGAGGAACAGAATGAACTGTATAAGCATACCAGGCTGTCCTACCTTGAAGTGGAGGCATTGCAGCACAAGCTCTGGAACTATTCTTTGGCCGGTCAGATCACCAACTATGCGTTCTCGTTCATCCCGTTCGAAACGCCAGAGGGCATCAAGTTCCAGATTCACAGCAACGGCAAGGGCGCGCTTGTAACCTACATTGCCCTGATGGCCGGACCTGGAAGTGATGAAGTCGATGTCATCTATGATATCCAGAAGATTATGGTGACCGGCGCCCAGCTTGCCGATTTCCAGAATACATACGTGCACGTGATTGAAACCGTTCTCGCTTCGTCCGGGACGGCCTTGAACAAACTATTCTAAACCTATGAGCACAAAAGAAGAAGTACTTGAAATTCTCGGCGACTACGTTGAGACCCCTGCAGACCAGATCGACACTGCGGCCGGTTTCAAGTTTTCAGCCGGACTGGATTCTTTCGCCCTTCTGTCATTCGTCGGTGCCGTCGAGGACCATTTCGGAATCAGCATCCCGAACGACGCTTTCATCGGAATGACAAAGCTTGACGACATAATCTCCTACGTTGACTGTCATCGTTGAACAATGTCCGATTGTACCGCGGAAATATTCGAGTGGATAGAGCATAGCATCTTTCCCCGCTACGATGCCTTTGACAAAGCGCACCGGCGGGACCACGCGAGATATGTCATCGATACTTCGCTTGAGCTGTCCCGATACTATGACGTTGATACCGATATGGTTGCCGTCGCAGCTGCCTGCCACGACCTCGGTCTGTCCGCCGGAAGGCAGAACCATCATCTTGAATCCGGCAGGATCATAAGGACCCTTCCGGAACTCCGCAGATGGTTCTCCGCCGGGCAGATTGAGACGATGGCGCAGGCGGCGGAGGATCACCGGGCGTCGGCGAAAGAGCCGCCACGCAGCATCTATGGCAGGATAATCGCTGAAGCCGACCGTCAGATAATCCCTGAGGTTGTGATTCGCAGAACGGTTCAGTTCGGATTCAAGAACTACCCCGAACTTTCAAAGGAAGGCCATTGGAACAGGACCGTGGGGCATCTCGAAGAAAAATACGGTGACGGCGGTTATCTCAAGCTGTGGATACCGGAATCCCGGAATTCCGCCAATCTTGAGGAGCTCCGACGGATTATACGCGACAAATCCGCCCTCCGCTCCGTTTTCGAAAGCATCTTCGAAGAGGAGAGTCACTCCCTGTGATCATCGGCACCATCATCCTGCCGGTCATCTCTCTCTTCTCTGCTCCCATCAGCCCCTGGCAGAATACAAGACACATCAGCAGGGCTGTCAGATATCTATTCAGCGATCTCATTGATAATCTTTACGTTTTTGATGTTTATCTATTTCCGTTTGCGGTTTCATATTACTAATAAGTGATTATTGGTCGCCTTCTTCGTAGATGGCTGCGACTCCACGGCGAGGCTGCTCGCCTCCGAGGGAGTCAAAGATAAGGTGTTCTGTGGAAGTAACTGATATAACAATAATTACGCGAAATGACCCCTCTGAATTTCGTGGGGGTCATTTCGTTTATTTTATTGAGTTATAGCAACTTGCTCAGAACGGATGAGGGTGCTGTTCTGGGGAGGAATGGATACCTGGATGAAAGCTATTTGCATATTGCTTACGGTATATGGGTTGAGACTGGGGATATGCGCTGATTCTTTGGGTAATGTTCAGCGGTGCCAGGAGGCTCGAATTGCGGCAGAAAAAGAATTACGGCAACCGTCCGGAATATCAGGAGTATGTCCGCAAAGTGCCCATCATTATTCCGCTTGTTCCTATTTACAGTGTTGTGAAGCACAAATGGCTGGTAGGCTAAGGAAAAACCGAGTTTGATATTTGGATGCAAAAGATTTCGTTTAACACATAAATTTGCTTTTTACATTGTAAATAGTCGGGAAAATATTAACTTTGAGAAAGTTAGACAAAAAAGCAATGAAAAAGATTTTATTATTATTGACAGTGGGAGGGGTGATATTGTTTGCCGGATGCGGAAATCATGATGAGCCGCAGGAACCGATACTAGATCATCCAGCTATTGATATTACCTGTATATGCGAGGCAATTTATCATTTGGAATATCAAATGGAAAACCTGCTGGAAGTAAGTCGGAATGCAGAGGCAGCCCCTTCATTCAAGGAATATCCTTCCGGACAGTCTCCGATGTGGACGCTGACTCTCAATGGCGAAGCTTATCCCTTCACTACATACAAGGAAGGGGACTTGATGGAGGGATATTGCAAATGGACATGCTCATGCGGAAATGTTATCATAGCTTCGGAAAAAGCATTTGCGATTCAAGAAGACTTTGAAATTAAAATCAAGTTACCCACTGAGGATACTGTTTATATGAAACCGCCGATGCATTGATTCGACATATCCCGGTAGTCCGAAAGGATGCCGGGATTTTTCATTTTGATTTCAGAACTGTCAGTTCTGTGTTCCCAATCGCAGCCGCCGCCATTGAAAAGGTGCTGCCTGCAGAGCCATATATCCGTTTTGTCCTGGAAAGGGTCCACAAACGCCTGCTTCGTCCAAGCGGCTGTCAGAACCTGTTCTTGACGGAGTCTCCAGCACCTGTGCCTTTGTACTTGTTGTTTGCCGTATTGAAGTGATATGACACTCGCAGAATGATGGCCGGGTTCTTATGATCACTTGTTTGGGTGATGCTGAACTGACCGTAATCCACGAACACGTCGTCAATGGTACTGTTCAGTACATCATATGCTGACAGTTTGACCGTCAGCGCATCATCCTTCAAGAATGATTTCTGGACGCTGAATTCAAGCAGATTCATATTGGCTCGGACCTCAGCTGCACCGTAACTCATCCTGCTCTGGAACTGGTAGTCAGCAGATAGTTGCCAGCTCTTCTTGAAACGGAAGGAGTTATTCAAATGAACAACGAACATCGGCTTGTTGTATCCTACGGTCCTGACACCTGAAGGTTCTCTGATGTCGTTGACTTCCAGGTCCAGGTACTGCTTCCTTAAGCCCACGGTATACTGCGGGCTCCAGCAACCTATGGTGGGAGCGGCTACAAGATATGCACTGAAGATGTTGATGGGACAGTTCAGATTGCTGTATTTGAGCATTGTCACGCCTTCATCGTTGTAGGGATAGCCCACCTGCTCTATGGCATCCTTGATGTTCTCATAAGTAGCGCTGAATGTGAGCCAGGTCCAGTTGACGTTAAGGCCTGCATCGATGTACTTTTCATTCTTCAATGTAGGGTCACCTGTCTGATAGGTGAAACGGCTGTGGTACTGCACCTCATTGGACAGTTTCCAGAATCCGGGACGCATGGTCTTGCCGGATACGCTTGCCGAAATTCCGACCTTACCTATTTTGGTAGAGAACGACGCGGAGGGGAACCAGTTGTCCTGTTTGCGGCTCAGGTCATTCGTTCCGGCGATATCGTTGTAGATAAAATCGACGTGCTCATACCGCACACCGGCACTGAGCTGTCCGAATTTGAGAGGCAGCGAGTATTCGGCAAAGCCGGCTATCGTATTCTCCTTGATTTCAGATTCGGAGAATGCGATTTCAGCAAAGTCGATGTTGTGCCGCTGCCAGGTCTTTGCATAGGTTTCTTCCATACCTGCCTGGATTTGCCCTTTCCCTAATGGATATTTGAACACAAGTTTGCCGGCTATCATAGCTGAGGAATTGTCCACATCACTCTTTATATTGCGCGCCTCGAGCCAACTGGATTCCTTGATGGCAGTTCTGTTCGATTCGTCATTCGTTTGAAAATCTGTATTGAATTCAATCTCAAGCTTATCCACCTTACCGCTATAGTACACATTGCCCAGCCAGCCGCCGCTTTTCAGCATATCACAGTCATTGACAGATGTAAGGTGGTCGGTTGAAATGGTATTCATAAAGACATCTTCTTCGACGGTTTCCTTATAATTGCCGAACAGCAGTGCCTTGTTCTGAACCTGGAAGCCTACGGAATGGTTCTCATTTATCTGCCAATTCATTCCGAACAGGGCCTGGGTGCCTCCTACGTGCTGTCTGACGCCAGCGGTTCCTATTTGTTCGTAGTATTTGCCGGGAACATAAGCACCCTCCCATATGTCAGAATACTGATAGCCGTGATTCTCCCAGTATGTCAGCTTGCCTATAAAATCAACGCTGCCCTTCCTGTAGTTCAGGTCAAGGACTGTCCACGAAGGGTCGAAATCCTTTGTGGTCAGATACTTCTTTGCCTGGCTGGTAAGCGCGAAACTGAAGCCTTCACCCTGACGCCTGACAGTCCTGATGCGGACTACGGACTTGATTTCACCTCCGTATGCCGCCCCGGGATTACTCACGACCTCGATTGAGCGCACCTCTTCCGACATCAGGCTGCGGAGCTCGTCCTGGTCAAGCACCCTGCGTCCGTTGATATAGTACACCGGCTCTCCTCTTCCTATCACTTCGTTTTTTCCGTCATGCCTGATCATTCCAGGCACTTTGGCCATCAGGTCCTGTGCATTTCCCGCATGCTCAAGCACAGATCCGGTAATATTTGTCACTACGGCATCCCCTTTAAGTTCAGTGCGTGGCAGTTGCGCTTGGACAACCGCTCCTTCCAAAGTCAGCATATCCTCTTCCAAAGCCAGATCACCGACATTCAAGGTCTGGCCTGAAACAGTAATGTCTTTATCAATGTCCTTATAACCTACTAAAGCCACTTTCAAGATTGCAGGGCCTTTCGTCGCTTTCAGTTCAAAGCCACCATCCTCTTCGGCCATTGCCCCGGCTACCACTGTACTGTCTGCACTTAGCACAGCAACTGTGGCAAATCCAATCGGTTCACCTGATTTCTTTTCAATGATTCGCCCTTTGATGACGGACTCGTTCTGCCCGAAACACACCGCGGTGCCTGCCACCAGCAGGAATGCCGCCATAAAAAATGTTTTCTTCATAACTGCTATACTGACGAACTCCACAAGGGAATGTTAATGATGTCATTGTGCAAAGAGAAGGACTTCCGCATCAACCTCCAAATCTTAGGGACAGATGCCAAGAATGTGGTACACACAACTCTTTTCCAAACACGTCCGTTTCCTTTCCAAATATCCCAATCCGCGTTCGCTTCAAACCTTTATTTTCTCTTTTATGCGATATGACGTATCATTGCACTATGAAACATATACCTCGTGTCGTACTCATCGAATACTTCTGTTATAGTGTCGGATTTTTCCTCTTCATCGTGTTGCTTGAACCATTCGGAACAAGAGACTTCATCAAGGCAAACGCGCATCCATACAATTATTATGTGATAGAAGCCATCTGCTTCTTCCTCATTCTGATGTTATGCGAACTGGTTACTTCCTTTCTCTGCCATTTACCGGCTGACTATTCTCAACCTATGGAATATCAAGTCAGGAGAATGGTCCATCTTGCCATCCCTTGTATGCTGATCAATACGGTGTTCGATGGAGAGTTCTTCGTCATCATCCGCTGGGGGTGGGAGCATTGGGATTATCTATGGCGTGATTATGATGGCAGCTTGACGCTCCAGTGGTTCTTCCACGACTTGAAAGAAGCCGCCTCTGTCGGAGCTTTTATTATCGCCTACCATCTCTTCGTCACCTATTATCGTGTTCATCGATACCAAATTGAGGAACTTCAGTCACTCAACAGCCAGTTCGAAGCAGAGTGCCAGACAAAGCAGGATCCCACGTTGCCGGAGAAGGTGAGGCTGCAAGGCGAAAGCCGGGAGACTATCATCCTCAATCCTTCGGATATTCTCTATATAGAATCGGTATCCAACTATGTGAACATTGTGTTTTTCTCCGGACAGGATCTCTTACAGAAACGCCTGCGGTGTTCGTTGCATGACATCGAAAATATGCTGTCGCCCTATTCCTTCATCTTTCATATCCATCGTGCTTTCCTTGTAAATCTGAACTTCATTACTCAAGTTTCAGGTAATGCCGCTGGGTATAAGCTCCAGCTATTCGGATCGGAGAAGGTACTTCCTGTCTCGAAAGCAAATGTGCCGGATTTTAGAGAGAGAGTGCTTGATAGACAAGAAAAATGCAAGTAATTGAAAATCAACCACTTGCAAATCTTGATGTGCCTCGGGCGGGAATAGATATGCCATTGTGAATCAGGTGATTATCTGTTTTTGTTTACGGTTACATTTACATTTACAGAAACAGATATCATCGCTACATCAGCAAAGAAATAGCAAAAATGTTATAAATCTTGTCAATTATTTGAATTATTGACAGAAAATATATAGTTTTGTGCCGAAATGACAACGAAAGAGATCATACGGTGCTATGCTAGTTTGCAGCCTGAGCAGAGATTCTCGCGAAAAGATCTTCTATCTTGGATGCGGGAGGTCGGATTGTTCCGTGATGGCTCAGAAGCAGCTATCACTCTTTCCTTAAGTTTGATGGTGAAAAACGGCGAGCTTATCAAGGAATCTTGGGGCACCTATCTTTTACCCATACAAAAGAAACGCCATTTTATTCCAGTCCCAAGCAAGGAAATCAGGGGAATAAATCAGTTATTGAAAGATGAGTTCCCATACACTGATCTTTGCGTCTGGGATCCTCAGATCATTGTCCCTTTCATGCAGCACATTCCGAACCTTAATCTGCTGATTGTT
Organism: Bacteroidales bacterium; assembly: GCA_024401695.1. Taxonomy (GTDB): domain Bacteria; phylum Bacteroidota; class Bacteroidia; order Bacteroidales; family UBA932; genus Cryptobacteroides. The sequence continues at coordinate 51,053 of JAKSKN010000010.1, read as the reverse complement.
GAGATTGAGAGGATCGGCATGGAACCTGCGTTCAATCTTCTGCAGGAAAAGGTTAGCGACCGGAGAGTGATATTCAATCCCTCTTCTGAAGATTATGCCCGTTATGTCTCCGGCTTCCCCAGCATCATTGTTAAGCCTCTGGTTTCTCAATCGCCACTAATCAATTTCGGTGGAATCAATATGCCCAGCCTGGAGAAGGTGATGGTTGATATTACCGGCGATGTGGAGTTTTCCTTCGCTCAGGGAGCAGAACTTTATACGATCTTTGGAAATCTTTTGTCGTCCTTTGCTGTTAACTTTAAGTCTCTATACCGGTATGCAGACCGGCGAACCCGAAGAAGTCAAGTTGAAAATATTGTAAAAACCTGTGAGCCATGATATTGAAAGAAAGCAGAGAACTGGAATGGATTCAGCAACTTTGGGCGGCGAATATAGAATAAGTTTGTGATACAGTTCGCAGGATTATCGGATGGCGATGTATCCGCTTTCGTCGATGATGTTCTTGGCTTTTGTATCGTTAAGGAGCAAGTCGTAAATCTGGTGTGAGAAGGATGTTGCTGGCTCATCTGCCCGGATAGCGGCATAGATGTAGGAAGAGAACGGGTATGCGCCGGTTGTTTTGCCTGCGTTTCCGGCCAGAATGCTTTCTTTCTCCGGATAAACGCCGTTGATGCCGATAACCTTGACGTCTCGAAGGTCATCTACCATTCTGGAGCAGAAGTAATATGGAGAATATGCAATTCCTTTCGGATCCATTTCAACAGAAACGAAAGGTGATATCATTGATGTCAAATACATTTCAGGCCAGTCCAGCATCTTGAGCCCCTTCATTATCAGGGTCTCCATCTTTTCCTGGCTGCCTGAGTCCGCATCGCGCATATATGGATGGATCTCCAAGTCTTCGCCGCCTACTTCTTTCCAGTTGGTGATCTCACCTGTATATATCTTCTGGATCTGCTCGATGGTCAGGGAATTGACGATATTGGACGGATGCACGATGAAAGCCATCGCATCCAAAGCGATAGGCTTGGTTTCTATCTTGACATTTTTCTCTTCACTGTATTTCAACTCATTCCGCGAGATGTCGCGGGAATCGATGATTACACTGGTCTCGCCATCAATCAGATTGGCGTACGCATCGTGCGAACCGTTGCTCTTGAGCAGCTCCATATTCAGTTTATCTGCCAAAGCTATGTGCTCAGGACTGCCTTGCTTCATCCCCTTCGGCAAGCTCCAGTATATATTATATTGCGACCCGCTGACAATATCCAGTCCCCATTGAAACGGTATGTCAAGGAGCGTGAACATTATCATATTCCGCAAAGGGCTGGTGCTGGTGGAACAGTCCATAAAAGGGAAATTATCCAATGTCAAGCCTTCGATGCTGATCTTGTTGGCGGGATTATCCGGGTTATCAGGAGTGACAGGCGTGCCGCAGGCCGTCACAAGAACAACGAGCAGCGGCATCAAGAATCTGTGATTTTTCATAATCATATAAATATCAGAGCTAAATATACATATAATTTCTATTCTATCTATATAACCATAATATCTTCAAATCACTGCGTCACTATTTTCAAACTTTCTCGTATTGCGGCTGTTTCAGCATAAGTTCCAGACGGTCATTTCAGTCCTCATTTTTGAAGTCACCATCATTTTGTGTCCAAATGTGTCCAAATTTGTGGAGTTGGACAAAAAGAAAAATCGCAAGTGTTTAAAAATCAAACACTTGCGATTTTAAAAAGTGCCTCGGGCGGGAATCGAACCCGCACGGACATTTCTGTCCAAGGGATTTTCGCACTGCTATGGTTTTCACCACCGGCTAATTGCCGTTCGTAGTCCGGACTATTCCTTCACCTTAGAAATCATTCATTAGGTGCGCCGTGTCTAGTCTCTGCACCTTCCTCATTTCTGAAGCTTGGCTCAAGATTGCCTTCAGCATTACCTGTTAGGGTTTCCTTGAATTTACGGCGTTCTACTTCTCTCTTTTCAGAGAGAGCACTCAATGTTGCTCTTTCTCGATAATTATTATAAAGAGCTGGCCTAAGTCCCTCGTGTCTACCATTTCACCACCAAGGCGGGTGTGGGTGCAAAGATAATTATTTTGTCGCAAATTCGTTGCGGCATTTTTGTATCTTTGCCGTATGAACGTTTTGGAAATCCTTGCGCTGGTTGCTGCGGTGTTCGGCATAGTAGGCAGCATTATGCCCGGTCTTCCCGGCCCTCCTGTAAGCTGGGTGGGGATGCTGCTTGTGTTTTTCGCTGAAAAGGGGACGGACAATCCTATGGCCCTTACGGTCCTGATCGTGTGGCTGGTGATAACGGTTGTCGTGTCAATCCTCGATTATGTCGTACCTGCGTGGACGACGCGTGCTGCGGGAGGCCACAAGGCAGCATCCACAGGCGCGCTCATCGGCCTTCTGGCCGGGATATTCCTCACTCCGATAGGGATGATCGCCGGTGCTCTGCTCGGTGCGTTCATAGGTGAGCTTATGGTGACGGACAAGGGCGTGTTCGCTGCGTTCAAGGCCGGCCTGGGAGCATTTGCGGGCTTTATCTTCGGCACGGGCCTCAAGCTCATCACCTCCGGAATAATGTGTTATCTGATCGTAAAAATCATTTTCTTCTGACATATGATAAAAGCAGTAGTGTTTGATATGGGAGGCGTGCTCCTGAACCTGGACTTCGACAAGTGCATAAAGGAATTTCAAGAGAGGGCCGGATTTATGGATATAGCCGGCTATCTCGATACCTATCATCAGAAAGGGTTCATCGGCGACCTTGAAGGCGGAGTCATAAGCGAAGAGGAATTTTACGAGGAATGCCTCAGGCATTGTGCCCCCGGCACGAGCAAGCAGGTTGCCTACGAGTGCTTCATAAGCCTCCTTGTCGGCCTCAACAAGCCTTTGATGGAAATGCTGAAACGGCTCCGAAAGGATTACAGGCTTTATCTCCTGACCAATAACAACCCTCTGTCACGCCGAGCTTTCGACGAGATGGTCCTTAAGGAAGAGGGCATCCGCTCCGATGACATTTTCACCCACCAGTTCTATTCCTACGAGATGAAGCTCCAGAAGCCTTGCCGTGAGATCTTTGAAAAGACCGTCGAAGGCATAGGCTGCAGACCGGAGGAAATCCTTTTTGTGGATGATTCCCCGGCCAACTGCGCAGCTGCAGAGGAAGTGGGCATCAAAACGCTTCTCTATACCCCTGGCGCTGATGTTTCCGCTGCGTTGAACAAGTGATGAAGGCGGCAGTACAGAAGACCAACGCCGTGCGCCTGCTTGAGACGGCGGGAATCGGCTTCGAACAGATTCCTTACGAATATACCGAAGACGACCTCAGTGCCCAGCACGTCGCCGCCGAACTCGGCGAGCCGATAGAGCAGGTCTTCAAGACACTCGTCCTCAGAGGGGACAAGACCGGATTCTTCGTCTGTGTGATACCCGGCGACTTCGAGGTGGACCTGAAAGTGGCCGCCAGGATTTCCGGCAACAAGAACTGCGAGATGCTTCACGTGAAAGAACTCCTGCCCACGACCGGCTACATCCGCGGAGGCTGCTCTCCCATAGGGATGAAGAAACCGTTCCCGACATACATCCACGAAAGCGCCCTTCTCTATGATTATATCTACATCAGCGCAGGCGTGCGCGGAATGCAGATAAAGATCAATCCCAACGACCTGATTTCCTACGTGGGTGCGGAGATATACCCTATCTAGGCCCGGCGTAAGCCAGTGTGGCTACCGAAATCCTCACTTCCGCCCCCAGCGCCCGCCTCAATGCCAGGTGGCAGGCCGACAGTGTCGCCCCTGTCGTGAACACGTCGTCAATCAGAAGGATGTGACTTGCGCGGATATCCTTCCTGGCGGAGAACGCTCCTGCCACGTTGTCTGCCTTTGCTCCGGCGGACAGCTTCGCCTGCGATCTTGTACGGCGGTTGCGGCAAAGTGCATCCGCGTCGAGCCCGGCCCCAAGCTTCTTTGCGACCTGCCGTCCGATTATCTCAGCCTGGTTGTACCCTCGTTTCCACTTTCGGGTCCAATGCAGCGGCACGGGCACTACGAGGTCAACGTCGGCATAAAGTGGAGATGCGGCCAGGCGTTCCCCGAGCATCCCGGCAAAATAAGCTCCGGCCGCGAAATTCCTGTGGTATTTCAGCGCACGCGAGATGTTCTTGTAATCCACGGAAGTGGAATAGAAGTACAGCGCGGAGGCATACGAGTATCCCTCGAAGGCCGTCACTCCCGCACGGTCCCTGTCCCGCTGGATCTTGTCGTTCAGCCTGTCTGCCATAGGGTTGTGGCTGAAAGAAGAGAAATGGGTTTCCGGAAGATCCAGCATGCAGCCTGTGCACAGATGCTTCTCCTGGGGGATAAGGACCTCCCCGCAGACAATGCAAACTCTCGGCAGTGCAAGATCTGCAATTGCCGAGAGTGCTGTTTTTATGTCCAACCGCCTCAATCTCCCGTCCATGATGAATTTTCCTTAGCAGCTCATTGCGCCGCAGCAGTTGATCACCTGCCCGCTGACGTATGATGAAAGGTCGCTGGCGAGGAACAGGGCCACGTTCGCCACATCCTCCACCGTTCCTCCGCGTCGCAGCGGAATGGTCTTGATCCATTCGGCACGCACTTCTTCAGGCAGTGCGGCTGTCATATCCGAAATGATGAATCCCGGTGCGATGCAGTTGGCGCGTATGCCGCGGGGGCCCATCTCTTTCGCAATGGATTTGGCCAGGCCTATGAGGCCGGCCTTCGATGCGGAATAGTTGCACTGTCCGGCGTTGCCGTGTTCTCCGACCACGGAACTCATATTGATGATGCTGCCTCCGCGCTGGCGGGCCATTATCGGGGTGAGGGCGTGCGTGAAGTTGAACGCCGATTTGAGGTTTACCGTGATGACGGAATCCCACTGCTTCTCATCCATCCGCAGCATCAGTCCGTCCCGTGTGATTCCGGCATTGTTCACAAGGATGTCTATCCTGCCGAAATCGGCCGCAATCTGCTCTACGACTGCGTGTGCACTGTCATAGTCGGCTGCGTTGGATTCGTATGCGCGCACTTTGACGCCTGTGGCCTCAATCTCCTTTACCGTGTCCTGATTGATGACGAGATCCGTGAAAGCTATGTCTGCGCCTTCAGAAGCAAACTTGAGCGCAATAGCTTTGCCTATTCCTCTTGATGCGCCAGTGATGAGCGCAACTTTTCCTGATAAAAGTCCCATAATTAGTCTGTTTCCATAGCAGCTTCGACTTCGTCCGGTGAGATTGGAAGACGTCTTGAGCCGAGGCGGCGTGCACCGCCGGCAGTCACGAGCACGTCATCTTCAAGCCTGATGCCGCCGAATGAGTAATAAGTTTCGAGTTTGTTATAGTTGATGCGGCCCTTGTCGGTGCCGTCCTTTTTCCATTGCTCAATGAGAGCCGGGATGAAATAGATGCCCGGTTCGTCGGTGATGACATTGCCGGGTTGCAGCCTGCGTGCCATACGGAGGCTGCCGAGTCCGAGCTGCGGGCTGCGGCTCTGGTCGGCGTCATATCCCACAAGGTCCTCGCCAAGGTCTTCCATATCGTGCACGTCCAGGCCCATGTTGTGGCCGAGTCCGTGCGGCATGAACAGGCCTGCCACGCCGTCGGCGACCATTTCGTCAAGGTCGCCTTTCACGAGCCCAAGCTGGCCGAGATTGTCAAGCATATGCCTTGCAGCCGCAAGATGGCAGTCGCGGTAGGCCACCCCCGGCCTGACCATCGCAAAGGCCAGTTCGTTGCACTCGTATACGGTCTGGTAAATATCCCTCTGCATCTGTGTGAACCTGCCAGCTGTCGGGTAGGTGCGGGTGAAGTCGGATGCATAGTGGTCATTGTTCTCCACACCCGCATCGATAACCATAAGTTTTCCCGGTTCAATCAGGCATTCGTGGCTGTGGCAATGGAAAATCTCCCCGTGCTGCGTCAGGATTGTCGGGAAGCTTACGCCCCATCCCCTGCCAAGCGAGACACTTTCCATTTCGCCTACGATAGTCTGCTCGATGCGGCCGGTCCTTATGCCCTTGCGCGCAACGGTATGCATCTCGTATCCCAATTCACAGGCGTGGTCTATTTCCGCAATCTCAATATCCTCTTTGACGAGGCGCAGTGAGATGACGGCGCGCACGAGCGGCTCAGATGCCCTGGCGCAGCCTTTCTTGCCGGCGCTGAACGCTTCCTGCCAGTCGAAGCCGAGCAGCCCCGCAAGTTTGATGGCATTGTATTCACGGCTGGCCGGCAGGAAATGCACCTTGCGCCCCTTGATGGCTGCAGCGATGTCACCGTAGCCGGCCGATCTGCCCACACCGACACTTTCAGCCTGTTCCCTGACGGAAGGCATAGGCCCCGTCCAGATGATGTCATCAAGGTCGAAATCGTCGGCATAGATGGTTTCGACACCGGACTCGAGGTCTATCGTTGCGGCAAAGCGAGGCGCATCAATGCCGAAGAAATACAGCCAGTTGCTGTCCTGACGCCATTTGTAGCAGTTGTCGCGGTACTGCGCCGGAGATTCGACATTCCCGAGGAAAAGGATGATGCCGTTTTCTCCCTTCATCTTCTCGACAAGGGCTTTGCGCCGATTTATGTAGACTTCCTTTGCGAACATTGGCAATATGTATTTTTACAAAAATAACTAGAAATATTTTTTCTCCTGATGGTCAAGGGCTATAAAAATGAAAATCATCACGGAGAAAGCCCAAAGTGAAGACCCTCCGTAGGATAGAAGAGGCAGCGGGATGCCGATTACGGGCATCAGTCCTATGGTCATTCCGATATTGATGAACAGGTGCATGAAGAGGCAGGACGCCAGGCAGTAGCCGTATATCCTCGTGAAATTCTCCCTGCTTTTTTCTGCGTCATTGATAATCCAGATTATCATCAGCACGTACAGGATGATTACGGTGAAGCATCCGATGAACCCCCACTCCTCACCTATGGTGCAGAATATGAAATCGGTGCTCTGCTCGGGCACGAAGCCGTAGGTGGTCTGGGTCCCGTGCAGGAATCCCTTTCCCGCAAAGCCGCCTGAGCCGATGGCTATCATCGACTGGCGTACGTTATATCCCACGCCTGCCGGGTCTTCCTTCATCCCAAGAAGGACTTCGATGCGCTTGCGCTGATGGTCCTGGAGGACGTTGTTGAAAATGAAGTTCGTTGCAAAGATCATTGCGACGCCGGCCAGAAAGGCCAGAATCGTGCGCCATAGGGCAGAACGCCGCACTGCGCGTTCTTCCTTGTATGTGCTCCGCAGTATGTTGACCATCCATCCGAGGCACAGCAGCCCCAGCAGGATCAGGGAAATCCACCAGTTGGTCACCAATGTGAGTACGAACAGGACGACGGCGATGAGGCCGAAAACTATGTACCAGCCCGACAGGCCTTCCCGGTACAGGGCGAAGATGAATCCGACATACACGAGAGCCGACCCCGTCTCGCTTTCGCAAAGTATGGTCAGCATAGGGATGCCGATGATGGCTGCGACGGTCAGGAAGGCGGATCTGTCGTACATTCTGAATGTTGACTTGCTCATCACCATCGACAGCAGAAGCGCCGTGGTGATCTTCGATATCTCGGCAGGCTGGAACCTGACCGGCCCCAGTGCGAACCAGGAGCGGGAGCCTTTTACTTCGATTCCGAGGAAGATCACCGCAATCAGCAGCAGGACGACGGCAAGATATGCAGGTGTGGAGATGACCTCCCACATCCGGGGGTTGATGACGAACAGGATCAGGAAGTCGAGCAGGAACGCGGTAAGGATCCATACCGCCTGTTTGCCGCTGCGGCAGGACCAGTCGAAGATCGATGACGGCTCGGATGAATGCACCGCCGCATAGATGTTCACCCAGCCGATGAGCACGAGCACGAGATAGCAGATGACCAGCTTCCAGTCAACAGAATCTCGCAGGCTGCGGGTATTTCCTCCTATCTCCTTCATTGGATGAATCTGGTGTTAAGGATTCTGTCTTCGAGATATTTGCGCTCCGGGCTGATGGTCCCCGTGAGGTACTTCTCCACCATCAGTGAGGCCACAGGAAGTGCCCAGGTGGCACCGAAGCCGGCGTTCTCGACATAGGCGGCGATGGCGATCCGTGGATTGTCGGCAGGCGCAAAGCAGATGAAGACGGAATTGTCCTTTCCGTGCGGGTTCTGTGCGGTACCTGTCTTGCCGCATACTTCAATGCCCGGGATCGCTGCTGCGCGGGCTGTGGCTCCGGCCATTCCCTGGCCGTTGACTGCCATCTTCATGCCCTCGACGCAGGTGACGAAGTGCATTGAATCCACTTTCGTGTACTGTTTTTCGTGGTAGACAGGGTCTATCTCAACGCCTTCGGAGTCTTTTATCAGATGCGGGATATAGTAATGGCCCCGGTTGGCCATTATGGCGGCCAGATTTGCAATCTGGAGAGGCGTAGCGCCTATTTCGCCCTGTCCGATAGATAAGGAGACTATGGTCGGGAATGACCAGCGGCCTGCGCCGTAGATGCGGTCATAGTACTGCGAGGTCGGGATGTTGCCTCCCAGTTCGGACGGGAAGTCGCTGCCGAGTTTCCTGCCGAATCCGAAACTGAGCACATATTCACGCCAGGCGTCCAGCGCCTCGGCCGTGGAGGCGTAGCGCTTGTTCTCAAGGATATACTTGAGGACGAAACAGAAGTAGCCGTTGCAGGAAGTGGCGATGGCGTCAAGAAGACGCAGCGGGGAGGCGTGGCTGTGGCATCCGAGCTTGTGGTTGCCACTGTAATAGTAGCCCGAGTAGCAGGGGTAGCTGTATTCAGCCTTGAGCGTGCCTTCCTGCAGGCCGATAAGGCCGTTTATGAGCTTGAAAACCGAGCCGGGGGGATATGAAGCCATCACGGTACGGTTGAACATCGGCTTGTACGGGTCATTTGAAAGCTCCTCCCAATGCGAACTGATGTCGGCAAGTATGTCGACGTCGATGCCGGGACTTGAGACCATTGCGAGTATTTCGCCCGTGGACGGTTCCAGGGCGACGACACTGCCGACTTTCCCGTCCATCAGTTCCTGCCCGTACTGCTGCAGGTGAGCATCGATCGTGGTATAGACATTTTTGCCCGGGAGGGCCGGTTTGTCATCAAGACCGTCGTTGTAGGACGTCATCACGCGGTTGCGCGAATCACGAAGACGGATGTGGTAGCCCTTCTCCCCGCGCAGATTCTTCTCCTGTGCAGCCTCTATGCCTGTTTTCCCGACATAGTCTCCCGCGCGGTATTCGTCGGGATGCTTCTTCAGGAAATCACCGTCCACCTCCGACACATAGCCGAGGAGGTTGCCTCCGGCATTGAACGGATATTCGCGGACGTTGCGGCGCAAGGCGCGGAACCCGGGAAATTTGTATTCTTCCTCTGCGAAGCGCAGATAGACTTCCTGAGGCACACGTTTCAGGAACGTCTGAGTCTGATAGCCTATCCTGGTGCGGTATTTCCTGTAGTAGGCCATCTTTTCGCGGATGACTTCGACATCGATCCCCAGTGCGTTGGCCAGGGCAAGCGTGTCAAAGGCCGGGACTTCCCGGGGGGTGACCAGGATGTCGTATGAAAGCAGGTTGGTCACGAGCTCCTCGCCGTTGCGGTCGTAGATGACACCGCGTGGCGGGTAGATGTATTCGTACACCATTGAATTGTTGCTCGCGTCCTTCTTGTAGTCATCGTTGATGATCTGGATATAGAACAGCTTCCCGAGGAGAACGGCCGCGACCGCCACCAGACCTATGATAAGTTTATTCTGGTGGTTCAGATTCATTTGCTGTTGTCTGAAAGGAAGTTAACGACAGGGAAGGAGATCAGGGTGCTTGCAAGAAGTGAAGCCAGGACCTTGACGGCATTGAACCAGAACGGCCTGGTGCCGGCGCCATCGGCCCAGACATAGATCAGGACGAATACCAGGGTGGCGCACAGGATGCCGACGAACATCTTCATCTGACCGAAGCTTTTTGTGGAGATGCTGCCGCCCCTGGAGAAAAGTTCATTGCCGAAGGCGAATCTGAGTATCGGGATGCGGACGAATGCCGTTGCGACAAGTGCGAGAGAAGTCAGTCCGAGCATCCCGCCGGCAAGGAAGTCCACTATGAAACCGGTGACGAAGGCAACGGCCATCGAGAATATCGCTCCGTGCCTGGCGGGAATCGCCAGAATCATCGCCGGAAGGACGGTGATCATAACGAACTGGGAGAAATTGAAGTAGGTCCAGACTATGATCTGCGCCACCAGGAAGAGGATGTATTTCACGCTGAAATCCTTGATTCTCATCTGTCCTCCTCCCCGGCCTCCAGGGCCTGAATCTCAGCCTTTTCAAGATTCTCCACGATTGAGACATACTTCAATCTCGAGAAGTCCTGGAAAAGGGTGACTGTGATGTTGTAGACGGAACCGTCCACCATAGTGCTCTCACCGGCGACCCCGACAGGGACGTCAGGCGGGAATATTGTGGAGAAACCGCTGGTGACTATTGTGTCACCGGGTGCGACCACGTGGTGGAGAGGCATATCTTTCATATAAGCTCCATTCGTGCTGCGTCCGTCCCAGACGACGGGGGCAAGATATCCTTTGCCTTTGATGCGCCCGCCGATGCTGACGTTGGCGTTCATCAATGTCAGTCCGTAACTGTAGTGCCTGCCGACGGCCTTGATTATTCCGATGACACCATCTGCGGAAATGATGCCGCAGTCAGGTTTGACGCCGTCTTCCGATCCTTTGTTGAGGATGATGTGGTTGTGGGCGGTGTTGGTGCTGATCTTCACGATTGTTGCCGGAATGTAACGGAAGGTGCTGCTCTTTGCTTCTGCCGATGAAGAGACCTCTGTAGCAGCCTCTTCGGCAGCCTTGTATTTCTGGAGCTCTTCAGTCAGCCTGATGTTCTGTTCCAGAAGCACCTCGTTCTGTTCCGAAAGGTTGAAGATGTTCCGGACGTTTTCGAAACCGCCCCAGACGGCCGCCATCGTCCTGTGTGACGCGCGGGTGATCCAGATGTTTGCCAGAGAGGAACTTTTGCTCAGGATAGCAAGCGCAGCAATCTCCATTGCGATGAAGATTGCTGCGCTTAACAGGATATTCCTGGCAGAAGAATCCGTGGACATTATCTCATCAGGAATGAATACTGGTCTGTGTGCTTGAGTGCTTCGCACGTGCCGCGACCGACGGCGTGAAGAGGGTCTTCGGCAACGTGGAATGGAATATTCACCTTGTCTGTGAGTCTCTTTGCAAGTCCGCGGAGGAGGGACCCGCCTCCGGAGAGCCAGATACCATTGACTACGATGTCGGAATAGAGTTCCGGCGGAGTGTTCTCGAGCACGTGAAGGATTGATGCCTCGATCTTTGCTATTGACTTGTCCAGGCAGTGGGCTATCTCCTGATGTGTGATGGTAGCCTCCACAGGGTGCGCTGTCATAAGGTTAGGACCGCGTACGATGAACGGTTCCGGTTCCTCTCCTTCAGGAAGTTCAGGGATGACGGCACCGACGGCGATCTTGATCTTTTCTGCCGTGATCTCGCCGACGCGGATGTTGTGCTGCTGGCGGAGATAATACTGGATGTCGCTGGTGAACACGTCGCCTGCAGTGCGGATGCTGTCCTGCTGGACGAGTCCGCCGAGGGATATGACTGCGATTTCAGTGGTGCCGCCGCCTATGTCGACGACCATATTGCCCTGTGGCGCCTCCACGTCGAGGCCGATACCGAGGGCGGATGCCATAGGTTCGTAAAGGAGGAATACGTCACGGCCGCCGGCGTGTTCGGAAGAGTCGCGCACGGCGCGGATCTCAACTTCAGTCGAGCCGGAAGGGATGCCGATGACCATTTTCAGGTTAGGGGTGAAAAGGCTGTGGCGCTTGCTGCCGACCTGCTTGATGAACCCTCTGATCATCATTTCCGCGGCATTGAAGTCTGCGATGACGCCGTCGCGGAGAGGGCGGATGGTACGCACGCCCGGATTTACCTTTTCGTGCATCAGCTTGGCTCTCTGGCCAAGAGCGATGCATTTGCCTGTATTGTTGTCGATGGCGACGATACTCGGCTCGTCAAGCACAATCTGCCCGTTCTGGTATATGACAGTGTTGGCTGTTCCGAGGTCAATTGCCAGTTCCTGATTCAAAAAAGAAAACGCCATGATGGTGAGTAAATGATAAGTGAACAAAATTAGTTATTTTTGTCGAATAAACCGGAGAAATGGAAAGAAAATTTTACTGCGTTTTTGTTGCCGGCGGGTCCGGGACCAGAATGAAGTCTGAGCTGCCGAAGCAGTTCATTCCCTTGTCCGGTGTCCCGATACTTCAGCGCACGATAGAGAGATTCCTCGATGCCGCGCCGGATATGCACGTAATAACCGTCCTCCCGGCCCGTAATCTTGATACCTGGAAGGAGATCTGCTCACTCGGCTCCCTGGATGTGCCGCAGACCATCGTCACAGGTGGCATCACCCGTTTCCATTCGGTTCAGAACGCCTTGAAGAAAGTGCCCGACGGTGCGATAGTCGCAATCCACGACGGTGTCCGTCCGCTTGTGTCCGTCGCCCTTATCCGTGAGATGCGGCGAAGGATGTCGGAGTGCCGGGCCCTCATTCCGGTTGTCCCCGTCACCGATACGCTGCGTTCCATAAATCCATCCGAGCCGGACCCGGACAGGTCGAAGATCGTCGCCGTGCAGACCCCTCAGATGTTCCTTTCCGAGCACTTGAAAGCCGCCTACAGGCAGCCGTATTCGACACTTTTCACCGATGACGCTTCCGTGGCGGCTGCAAACGGAATACCCCTCTCCTTCATAGACGGAGAGAGGTATAATCTTAAGATCACCACTCCGGAAGATCTTGGACTTGCGGAGTATATCCTGACCCTGTGATTACTTTGATAAAGCCCTGAAGCTTGTATTCTTGTAATCCTTGACCCAGACCTCGCGTTCGAATGCTTCGTCAAGCGAGATCATCGTATCCGTTGACTGAACGTAAGGGATGCGCTGGATCGTGTTGAGGAGGATCTCCATAAGATGGTCGTTGTCAAGGCAATATACCTTGAGGAACAGTGCGGCTTTGCCTGTGACGAAATGACATTCGACGATTTCGGGAACGTGTTTCAATGCGGCGACCACTTCGGGATATTTGTTGTCCTCGGAAAGCGAAAGGCTGATGAAAGCGCAGACGTTGAGGCCGAGGGTGCTTGGCTTCACTATGAGCCTCGAGCCCGAGATTACACCGTTGGTTTCCAGTTTGCGCACCCTCTGGTGAACGGCTGCGCCCGAGATTCCGCATTCGCGTGCAATCTCGAGGAAAGGCATTCTTGCATTGTTGACAAGGAACGACAGGATTTTCCTGTCAACGTCATCGATGTGATAAGAGGTCATAACGTCTATTTCTTTTTCTTGAACTTCGTGAATTTTCGTGCAGCCGGGGCGCTTTCAGCAACTATCTTTTCACAATCCTCTTCGGTAAGGTCCTCGGGCCTGGTCCCTTTCGGGATCTTGTAATTGCTGCCTGCGTGCTTGATGTAAGGGCCGTACCTGCCGTTCAGGATCGAGAAATCCTTTTCCTTGAATTCCTTGATGACGGCGTTTGCCCCCGAACCTGCCGCTGAATCCTGTATCAGCGCTATGCAGGCCTCGAGACCGATTTTCAGAGGGTCAGAGCCTTTTGGAAGTGCGACATTCCTCTCACCGTGCTTGATATATGGACCGAAACGGCCCTTGAGGACGACGATGTCGGTTCCGTCAAGCTGACCGACGGTGCGTGGAAGGTCGAAAAGCTTGATGGCATCCTCGAGGGTGATGCTTTCAATGAGCTGGCCCTTTGCAAGGCTGGCGAATTGTTTCTTCTCACCATCTCCCTTCTGTACGTATGGGCCGTACTGGCCGAATTTTGCGACAAGCTGCTCCCCGTCGGCCGGATCGACGCCGAGCACCCTCTCCACGTGGCTGAACTGGCCGTCTGTGAGCGTGGCTTCGACTTTTTTGTGGAATGGCCCGTAGAATGTGGAGATGACATCGTTCCAGACAGTGTTGCCGTCGGCGATGCTGTCGAATGTTTTCTCCACGTTGGCGGTGAAATCATAATCCATTATGTCGTCGAAGTTGTCCATAAGGAAGTCGGTGACGATGATTCCGATTTCCTGAGGCAGTAGCTTGCCCTTCTCTGCGCCTACGGTTTCCGTCTTCGCGTTTTCGCTGATGACGCCCCCCTTGAGTGCAAGGTTGGTCACCGTGACCTTGCTGCCTTCCTTGTTGCCTTTCGCTATGTAGCCGCGCCCTGTCGTGAGCGTGGTGATTGTAGGTGCGTAGGTTGACGGACGGCCGATTCCGAGTTCTTCGAGTTTCTTGACCAGAGTGGCCTCCGAGTAGCGGAACGGCGGCAGTGTGAACTTGCATTCTGCGGTTATGCCCTTCTCCTGAAGGGTGTCGCCTTCGTGAACTTCAGGGATTACAGTAGTGTCTTCGATGTCCTGCTCGTCGTCGGTGCCCTCCATATATATCTTCAGGAAGCCGTCGAACAGGATTTCTGAAGCCTGGATGGCGTATTTTTCAGGACGTTTGTCCGATGCGACCTTGATGTTGGTGCTCATCACCCTGGCTTCTGACATCTGGCAGGCGAGTGTGCGTTTCCAGATAAGCTGGTAAAGCTTCTTCTCATCTGCCGTACCTTCGATGTCGGTGTTGGCGATGTATGTAGGACGTATGGCCTCGTGCGCCTCCTGGGCTCCCTTGGTGTGCGTCTTGTACTGGCGGGTGTGCTGGTACTCAGGGCCGAAATTATCCAGGATGAACTGCTTGGCGGTGCCGAGCGCAAGCGTCGACAGGTTGGTGGAGTCGGTACGCATATAGGTGATGAGACCGCGTTCGTAGAGACTCTGGGCAACCCTCATTGTATTGCTGACGGAGAAGTGCAGTTTGCGTGATGCCTCCTGCTGGAGGGTCGAAGTGGTGAACGGTGGCGCCGGGATGCGGACACCTTCCTTCTTCTCGACAGAGGCGACTTCATATTGTGCGCCTATGCTGTCGTTCAGGAAGGCACGTGCTTCTTCGATGGTCTTGAACCTGGTGTCGAGAGACCCCTTGACCTTTACGCCGCCGGCATTGAAAACCGCATCGACCTTGTAATAAGGCTCACTCTGGAAAGACAGGATCTCGCGTTCGCGATCCACTATCAACCGAAGTGCAACAGACTGTACGCGGCCTGCTGACAGCCCGCGCTGGATCTTGCGCCAGAGAATAGGCGAAAGCTCGAAGCCTACCAGGCGGTCCATCACGCGGCGTGCCTGCTGGGCATAGACGAGACCCATATCGATGTTTCTCGGATTCTTGATGGCATTGACGATGGCGTCCCTGGTGATTTCGTGGAATACGATTCTGTGTGTGCGGCTTGGGTCGAGGCCGAGCGTTTCGGTGAGGTGCCAGGAGATGGCCTCTCCCTCGCGGTCCTCATCGGAAGCGAGCCAGACCGTACCTACGCTTTCGGCTGCTTTCTTAAGGTCGGCGACGAGATGTTTCTTGTCTGCCGGGACAACATATTCCGGCTTGAAGCCGTTTTCTATATCTACGCTCAGACTCTTGTCCTGCAGGTCGCGGATGTGCCCGAAGCTGGATTTTACGATGAAATCCTTGCCTAAGAATTTCTGAATGGTTTTCGCCTTGGCAGGCGACTCAACGATAATAAGATTCCCCTCCATATTCATTCCTTATATTATTTTCGTGTTGCAAAGAAAAGCAGAAACTCGCAGAATTTCAAAATTAAATCGCTAATTTTGTGGCTCATATATTAAGTCGTAATTATATTACGACAATTTTTCAGGAGATGAAAGAAACAACAAGAAAGAAAATAATCAAGTGGTTCTGGATCATTCTCATCGCGCCGTTCGCACTTGTGCTCCTGCTGCTTCTGCTGGTCGGGATCTTTGCCAGGATTCCTTCATTCGACGAGCTTGAGCATCCGGAAAGCAAGCTTGCGACCCAGGTTATCGCTGATGGCGGAGAAGTCCTTGCCACGTTCCATATCGAGAACCGCACCTATGTTTCATACGACGAGCTTTCGCCGAATCTGGTAAATGCTGCCGTTGCAACGGAGGATGCCCGTTTCTACAAGCATTCGGGCATTGATATGAAAGGTCTGGCCCGCGTGTTCTTCAAGACGCTGCTGCTCCACGATTCAAGCCAGGGTGGCGGGTCGACCATTACACAGCAGCTGGCCAAGACCCTTTACCCGCGGCGCGAAGTGAAGAGCAAGATCCCCGGCTGGTCGAAAGTGGTTATGGTCGGCATCAAGCTCAAGGAATGGATCACTGCCGTGAAGCTCGAGAGGGACTACACCAAGGATGAGATAATGGATATGTACCTCAACTCCATTTTCTTCGGAAGCAGCGCCTACGGTGTCAAGGCGGCGGCGGAGACTTTCTTCGCAAAGGATCCGGACCAGCTGACCGTCGAAGAGGCGGCTACCTTGATAGGTATGGTGAACAAGCCTACGCGTTACAATCCGGCACTCAATCCGGAGCGTTCCCTCGAGCGCCGCAACTTCGTCATCGGACAGATGGCGAAGAACGGCTTCATCACCAATGCTGAACGCGACTCCATCCAGCAGATCCCGATAATGCTCACATATCAGGTGCAGGATCACAATGCCGGACGCGCCCCATATTTCCGTGACATGCTCAGAAGGGATATGAATGCCGGGAAGCCTTCGCGTGCCGATTATCTCTATCCGGAAGAATATGCTGCGGATTCCCTCCGCTGGGTGAATGACCCGATCTATGGCTGGCTCAACAAGAACAAGAAATCAGACGGCTCATCATACAATCTGGACAGCGACGGCTTGCGCATCTATACCACCATCAATTATAAGATGCAGCAATATGCCGAGGAGGCGGTTGCCGAACATCTTGGCCAGAATCTTCAGAAGGCGTTCAACAACGAGCTTCAGTGGAAGCGCAACAAGCCGTTCGCAAATGACGTTGACCAGAAGACGGTGAACCTTCTTATGAACCAGGCACGCAGGTGGAGCGACCGCTATCGGATGAAGAAAAAGGCCGGTCTGAGCGAGTCGGAGATCCTGGCCCAGTTCTCGCAGCCGGAAAAGATGCGTGTCTTCTCCTGGAACAGGCAGGGCTACATCGATACCCTTATGACTCCGGACGACTCCATCCGTTATTATAAAGGTATCCTCCGTGCCGGTTTTGTCGCGATGGAGCCGGGTACCGGTTATGTCAAGGCGTATGTCGGCGGTCCGAACTACCGCTACTTCAAATATGACAACTGCCGTCAGGGCAAGCGCCAGGTCGGCTCGACGGTCAAGCCGTTCCTTTACACCTTCGCTCTTCAGGAGGGCCTTGCGCCTTGCGACCAGGCCGTATGCGTCCCGCAGACTTTCGTTATGTTCGACGGATCCACCTGGACGCCTAGAAGTACCGACAAGAAGGATGACATCGGCCGCATCGTGACTCTCAAGTGGGGCCTTGCACACAGCTCGAACAACATATCGGCCTTCCTTATGAAGGAACTCGGCCCGGAAGGTATGGTCAATATGATGCATCAGATGGGTGTCACGGCTCACGTCGATCCCGTGTATTCGATCTGCGTAGGCGCTGCCGAGGTAGAGGTCTATAATATGGTATCGGCATACAACACCTTCCCTTCAGGAGGTACGTACATCTATCCGCAGTACGTTTCCCGTATCGAGGATGCCGACGGTCGGGTGCTTGCAGAGTTCTCGACCCAGCGCCGTGAGGCCATTTCTTTCCGTCTGGCTTCAACTATGGTGGAAATGATGAAGGGTGTCGTGAACAACGGTACCGGTTCGCGCCTGCGCTCGGTCTACCAGCTTAAGGGAGAGATCGCCGGCAAGACAGGTACTACGAATGACAACTCCGACGGCTGGTTCATAGGCTATACGCCGTTTATCACGGCGGGTGTCTGGGTTGGCGGTGAAGACCGTCAGGTCCACTTCAATTCGCTTGCGCTCGGCGGTGGTTCGAATATGGCACTCCCTATATGGGGAATCTGGATGAAGAAGTGCCTCGCGGATCCGACGGTAGGATTCAGCGAAGAGGAGTCGTTTGCCGTTCCGGCTGACGGGACCATCGGTATGAACTGCGATGACAGCGGACTGTTCCTGGGCGGTTACGGAGACGACTACGTGGACGGTGATTATCCGGGAGAGGAAAACGAAGAAGACTATTACTTCAATTGATATGGGCAAATACAAGAAAATTGCGGTCATTTATGGCAGTGACTCTTCAGAATGGGAGGTGTCCTGCCGCAGCGGCGAATTCGTTGCGTCGCGCATAGATGACAACCAGTACGACGTGTACGAAATTTTCGCACGTTTTGGCAAGTGGTCCCTCGTTGCCTGCAAGAAGCAGAATGCGATGAGAGTCACCTTCCCGGAGGAGGCTCGTCCGGAAATCGACAAATCTGACTTTTCAGTCGCCGTTCTCGGAGAGAAAGTCAAGTTCGACTTCGCATATATCGTCCAGCACGGCATCCCGGGAGAGAATGGCCAGCTCCAGGGCTACCTCGATATGCTGCACGTGCCGTACAGTTCCTGTAATTTCTATGTGAGCACCATAGCATTCGACAAATTTGCCTGTAAGTGCTATATCAAGGGTCGTGACGCAGTCAAATGTGCCCCGGACGCCTTTATCCGTCAGGGAGAGGACGTCGGTGCCTTCGTTGAGAAGGTCAGCAGAGATCTTCAATTCCCCGTATTCGTAAAGCCTACCCAGGGCGGTTCGAGCTTCGGTGTCACCCGTGTCACCAAAAAGGAAGATCTGGCAGAGGCTGTCGAATATGCATATGCAGAGTGCCCTACCGTACTTGTCGAGCAGGGCGTCAGCGGGCGTGAACTCACCTGCGGTGTCTATTTTGACGGCAAGGGCCCGAAGGCGCTTCCTATCATAGAGATCGTGACCGAAAACGAGTACTTCGACTACGATGCGAAGTACAACGGCCATAGTCAGGAGATATGCCCTGCACAGGTCCCTGATGAAGTCCGCGACCTTGTCCAGAAGACCACTTGCGAGCTTTACTCCAGCCTTGGCTGCAAGGGGGTTGTACGTATGGACTTCATCTGGTGCGAGGATGGCCTTTATTTCCTTGAGGTGAACACCATCCCTGGTATGACCAGTGCTTCTCTGATCCCGAAGATGGTCAAGACAGCGGGTCTTGACATTACCGATTTCCTTACGACAGTCATCGAAAACTCATAGTGCTGCTCTCCGATTTCATACGTCGGAGCACCGCGGCATTGGAAGCTCTATACCCTTCGCCGGAGGCGAGGGGTATGGTTTTAATGCTCTGTGAGGAGAAACTCGGGGTCAAGAGCTATACTCACGTCATAGAGCCGGAGACGGAGGTGCCTCCGGGGTTCTTGCCTGAGCTGGAAGATGATGTGCGGCGGCTTTCAGAAGGCGAACCGGTTCAATATGTGCTCGGTTTCGCCGAGTTTTACGGGCTTCGTTTCAATGTGTCTCCGGCTGTGCTTGTGCCCCGTCCGGAGACAGAACAGCTTGTAAAGGAGGTCGTATGCCATTGCCTGGAGCTTGACCGCAAGGTTCGGGTGCTGGACCTGTGTACCGGTTCGGGCTGCATTGCCTGGACTGTGGCGAAGGAGGTGCCTGAAGCGGAGGTGCTTGGAGTGGACATTTCTGATGCTGCCCTGTCGGTGGCAGGAGGGCAATTCGCAGAAGGTGATGTAAGATTTCTCAAGGCTGATGTCCTGCAGTGCGGGGAGGGATTCGATGAAGGCCTGTTTGATGTCATCGTGTCCAATCCGCCTTATGTGATGGACAAGGAGAAAGCTTTGATGAGAAAGAATGTATTGGACTATGAGCCGCATCTTGCTCTTTTCGTGCCCGATGATGACCCGCTGGTCTTCTACAGGGCTCTGGCCGGTTGGATGAAGCGTTTCCTGAAGGCCGGGGGCATCGGCTTTGTGGAGATAAACGAGTCGTTGGGGCTGCAGACTGCGCGGGTCTTTGAGGATTCAGGATATAAAAATACTTCAATCATCAAGGATTTTTTCGGCAGGGACAGATTTCTTAAGATATCAGAATAGGGCATCCGCGGCGGTCTGCTGCGGATTTTTCATATAAACGATTAGTACGGCCGGAAAACGGATAAATATGGCTCCCTTTGCAGAAACAACTGAATCGAGGAGTATGAAAAAGAACGTTTTTCTGTTTTTGTGTTTTACGGCGGTTGCCTGTACGGAGTATATCAATGAGACTCCTGCGCCACCCGCAGGGCCTGTGACCGAACTGTCATTGTCCGATCTGGCCAGGACCATATCTGAGCTGCCCATCAGGCAGGATCAGATGAACGAAGTGTATCAGGCTGTATGTGCTTCGTCAGCAAATGGTTATGACGAGGAGTATATGATGTCTGACCTTATCAATTCACCGGGACGGGGTGTGGGTGCAAAGTCGGATGGAACAAAGGCGGTGAGATACCAGACACCGTTGAGGGACCTGCTTGTGGACCACCTGTCCCAGAAATATTCCGACACAAAGGCCGGGGCGGCGGAGGTTGAATCCTATATCAATTCTCTTCTGGAATCCGGGACCCAGATATACTGGCCGTACAGCGAGGATTGGGATGGGAGGACGCTGCCTGTCGTAACCTTTGATCCGGGCTACGGTGCAGAATCGAACTATGGTTATGAAATCGTGCTGGATAATTCCGGAGCGAGGGTCGTGGATTCGGTTTATGTCGACGAAAACCTTGCGAAGGTACGTCCCGTGTGGGTCATCAACAAGAATGAGGACTCGGCTTTCACGCCACTCGACTTCTATGAACAGGAGACGAAGGCGGCATCCGCCAAGGAACCTGTCCGGCAGCTTACGCTCAAGAATTTCACAATGCTGCGAAATTATGATTCCTGGTTTGCCGGGGCTTCCGAATTCTTTATCAAATGTGGCTCAGCCAGCGGATTCAAGGCGTCTACCGACGAAGAGCTGAAGAAATATTATCCTTCAATAACCGATTTCATGATTGTGGTGAAGAGGAAGGATGTCGGTGTGACGATCCCCTTCGACTGTATGCTTGTCAGCGATTTCACGTCCCAGATCGACAAGATCGCCCTTATGATAACGGAGGATGACGGAGGCACGACAACGGACTGGAAATGCTCTGCATCGGTAAAATACAATTCCAAAGCCTATGGTTTTGACCTGAACCTGCCGTACAAGGACAAGGATGACATAGTCTGGAGAGGCCAGCTTGCGTCAAGTTTCTTCAATGATGAGGAGGTGGAAGCCAGGTTGGGGGATGTAATCGTGACCTTTAATCTGAAGTGACGGTCATCTCGCAGTTCCTGCAGTCAAAGCCCAGCTTGAAACGGCGGCCATTGTTGACTATGAACAGCGGGCCTGTTGCCGCAGCCCCCTGATGGACCGGACACATCCCCAGTTCGTAGCGGATGCAGTATTTGGATCTCATCAAAAATTCTCTTTCAATCAAGTCTTTCAAAATCAATCTTGCTCTGTGCCCCGTCGCGAGACGTATGGCACGAATATCCGCCCCATTTGCTTCTTCCGCCATCTGTCTGCGGATTCCGTTTATTGCAGAGGCGCTGAGCAGCGGCAGTCCGCCGTCCTTTGTCTCGATTTCCAGCCGTTCGACCGTGAAACTGTAGATGTCACTTCTTTTTGAGAGCTGTTCGCGAATCATCGCGGCGGCTCTCTCCTTGTTTTCAGCACATTCCGCTTCAAGAGGGAACCTGCGCTCGATTGTCCTTCCGTCCTCGGTGACCGCCGTGACGGCAAGAGTGAATCCGTCCTGAACCTTGACCTGGAGCTTTGCGCGTATCTCCCGTCTGCAGGATTGTGTCTCCAGTGCTTTCTCAAAGGCGGAATTGATGTTGCGGAACAAAGGCATGCCTTCACGCAGGTCGGGTATGTCCTTGCACGTGACGCTCAAGCCGTTGCAGACGTCTCCGCGGAAACCTGTCACACCATCGGCGGTGGCGAAGCTGAAACCGTCGCCATTATGCAGTTCCAGCCCTTTCTTTGATGGGATGACGGAGAACCGCATCGTACGGCTGTCCGTCCGCCTCAGGCTGGTGACGGTGCCTATGGCTTCGCCCATAGACTTCGGTGCATCCATAGAGGACCACTTGCCACGCTTCCCATCCAGCCACAGCTGGGTGTAGCCGCGGTTGAAGGTCTTTTCGGTATCAGGGGCAAATCCTCCGCTCACCCTGCCGAACGAAGCCCTGCGATAACGGTCCGGATGGCGCGCCACAAGCTCGTTCAGGGCTATGTCATAATCCCGGACGACGTTCTTTACGTATGAAGCGTTCTTGAGCCTTCCCTCAATCTTGAATGAACTGACGCCGGCGTCAGCGAGATCTTCCAGACGCGATTTCAGATTGTAGTCCTTGAGGGAAAGCAGCGCCTTGTTGCGGACAAGAACCTTCCCGTCTCCGTCAACAAGGTCATACAGGGACCGGCAGGCCTGTATGCATTCGCCCCTGTCTGCGCTGCGTCCGTTGATGAATTCAGAAAGGCGGCATTCGCCGCTATAGCATACACAGAGGGCTCCGTGGACAAAAAACTCCACCTCACAGTCGACGGACCGGCATATCTCCCTGATCTGTGCAAGGGACAGCTCCCGTTCGAGAATCACCCGGGCGCAACCTGAAGACGCAAAGTGATTCGCCCGCTCAGCATCGCGTATTGCGCACTGCGTGGATGCGTGGAGGGGGATGGTTATGTCATCCCATCCCGTGATCCTTTCGTCACGTATGATGAAGGCGTCGGCACCTGCCGCCTGTGCGTCGAGCATCTGGCGGTGCACCTCCTGCTCTTCGTCATCCCTGAAAAGGGTGTTGAAGGTCACAAAGATCCTGGCTCCGAACCGGTGGGCATAAGCGCAGAGGGCCGCAATATCCTCAACGCTGTTCCCTGCCGCCTTGCGTGCCCCGAAATCCGGGCCCGCGATATATACGGCATCGGCACCGCAGTCAATGGCTGCGATGCCGATCTCCTTATTTCTAGCTGGAGCTAGGAGCTCGAGATATTGCATTATTTCTTGAGGGCTTCGATTGCAGCCTTGATCTGGGCTGCGTCTGCTGCTGAAGGGGAAACTTCAAGATATTTGCTGAGATACTTTACAGCCTCGGCGTTCTTCTTGAGGTTCATTGCAGAAGTACCTGCAACCTTGTATGCATTGGCTGAAGGGTTGTAGTTGAGGCTTTCAGCTGCTGCATCAAGAGCGGCCTGATAGTTCTTGGCCTTGAGGGCGGTAGAAGCCTTCTTTACGAAGATGTTTGCAATCTGCTTGTTGGCGGTGGCTTCCTGGCCGTTGGCGGCTGCGGTCTTGAATGCCTCGAGAGCGCCATCGGTGTCGCCTGCTCCATTGAGAGCCTGGCCGAGACGGACAGCTGCCTTTCCGTCAGCAGGATCCGCTGCGAGGATCTCCTTGAACACGTCTGCTGCGGCAGCGTAGTTCTTATCCTTGATCAGGTCAGCGCCCTTGAGGTTGAGGACCTGTGGAATGAGGGTGGTTGCATCTGAGAGAGCTTCCTCGGCATTGAATTTCTTTGCAATCTCGACGGCTTCCTTGAGTTTTGCCACAGCTCCGTCATAGTCGGCTGCCTTGATGAGGTCCTTTCCGAGAGAAACGGCGAGCTGCGGGATGAGTTCCTGGCATTTGCCCACGATATCCTTGCCTTCATCACCGAGTGCGGTCGCAAGGTCGAGGACATTGTTGAACTGATCGAAAGCGTCAGTCTTGTTGCCGTCGTTGAGTGCGGTGGCGGCGTTATTGAAAAGGTCGGTTACTTCAGAGAGGTCCTGAGCGAAGGAGAGACCTGCTGAAAGAGCGATAACTGCGATTGTAACAAAAAGCTTTTTCATGATATTAGTTGTGTTTTCCATATAGTCGGGTAGCAAAGATAATAAAATTATCTTACTTTTGTATGAATCAAACATATACCAATGAGGCAACCGGTCAAGTTATTCCTGAGCATCATCCTGAGTTTGATTTCCATCGATAAGATGCAATCTCAGGAACTTCCGTCCCTTCCGAAGGCGGCGGAAATCACGGTCGGGTCTTTGCCGAACGGTGTCTCATATTATATTGTAAAGGATCAGGCGTCGAAGGGCTTCGCGGATTTCGCCCTTGTACGCAAGGGTGAACCGGCAGTGGAGGAGTTCCGTAGGGCGCTTGTCAGCTTGCCTCATTTCGCTGGCCGGAAGCCATACGGATTCCTTGCCGACAATGCCGTCGGCTATGGCCGTGACGGATTCATTTCACAGCGCGGCGGAGCCACGGTTCTCCGCTTCTCGGACATCCCGGTCTACAGGAAGGAAATCCAGGATTCGACGCTTCTGCTGCTTTCCGACATAATGGCGCAGTCCCGTTCGCCGCAGGCGATATTCATCAGCGGAGACGTCGATGTCCCGAAAATCCGTGAGCGCGTCGAGCTGTTCTCAATGATCGTCCCTCAGTTGGACCCGAACACACCTGCCGCGGAAAAAGAGTGGACCGCCAGCGACGAACTCCGTTCGAAGGTCCTGATGAATGGCACGAAAAACGTTGCAGTACTTGATTTCATCTATAGTGCCCGGCGTGTAGGGAAGGACAATATCTCCACCGTCCTGCCTCTTGTCACCAGGAAATATTCTGTGGAACTTGGCGAAATCCTCTCCGGCCGCATTCGTGAAGCATTCCGTCTTGCAGACATCCCTCTTGCGGACGTCCGCTTCAGATACAAGGACAGTTCGGAGGATGCCCTTGATGAGAGGTACACCCTGTCGGTCTTCGTCCCGGCCGACAAAATAGATCTGTCGCTGGCCCTTGTCGGCCGCACTCTCGGCAATTTCGACAAGACAGGCGCGGGCCTTCCCGAATTCGTCAGAGCCCGTGAGGTCGCCTCCTCTCCGTCGGCGGCTGTCCCGGACCGACTGAAAAACGCCTTTAACATTGACAGGTGCATCTCTTCTTATCTGTATGGTGCGAGCCTTGCTTCCACGGAGACGATAGACAACTTCAACGCCGGACGCACTCTTGACGACGAGCGCGAGCTTGAGCTTTTCAACAGTTTTGCACGCGCCCTCATCGATTCCACCAGAAATCTGGCAATCCGCTGCCAGGTGCCGGGAGTGAAGTGCTACCAGGGGGTCCCCGTCAGTTCGTTTGCAGTCGGCTGGGCCCGCTCTTCTGCAGAAACGTTGAAGGAAGAACCCACGCCTCGGTTCAGCGTGCCGGCGGCAAGGGTGAAACTTCGCTCCGAGTCAGTCGAACCGCTCTCCGACGGCAGTCTTCTGACATTTGCCAATGGCTTGAAGGTGGTTGTCAAGCAAAGCGCTGCCAAGGGCAGGGTGCACTATTCGCTGATGCTCAACGGCGGTTTCGCTTCAATCAAGGGAATCAGGCCGGGGGAGAATGCTTTTATCGGCGATATGCTGGACCTCTGTGATATCGGTGGAGTCCGTGGCGCGGATTTCAGGAATGCGCTTCTTGCCGGGGGCATTACGATGAAGACGGAGGTCACGCCGACGCGGATGGTCATCTCGGGTGACGCCCCTTCAGCAAAGGTGCCGGATGTCCTGAGCGCCCTGCTCACCATTGCCCGGGAAAGGGAGGTGAACAGCAGGGAATATGATTATTTCCGTGATTGCGAGCGCCTGCGTGAGGATATGCTCGCCCTCTCTCCGCGAAATGTGAAGGCGATGATGGATAGCGCGCTGAGTCCGAAATATCCTTTCTTGGATATAAGATCGGCTTCGAGTCTGAATGATGACCTCCCGGTCAAGGCCGAACAGTACTTCTCACGTCAGTTCTCGAAATTTGACGACGGCATACTGACCTTTATCGGAGATATCGACCCTGAAGTCCAGAAAAAGGAGCTTCCAAAGATATTGGGTGATTTCCCGGTTCAGAAAACCACTTCGCCGCGGCCTAATGTTGATTTCCAGATGATTGCGGGAAAGACGACGGCAATAAGGAATTCATCTGCCGGAACCGTTGGCGGGGCCGAGACCGGTACCTATATGGAGATTGCCGCACTGGTGCCGTTCAATCTGGCGACATATATGTCTTTCCGGGTTGCCTGTGATTTTCTTCAGGCCCGCCTCGTGCCGGCGATGATGCCGCTTGGCGCAAGCGTTTCCGTCGAAGGGGTTGAGGAGACATTCCCTCGGGAAAAACTGAAGATATATGTGCAATGCCATCCTTGCAACGGGGACGGACTGCCATATGGCGTGTATCCCGCAGACCAGATTGAGGTCATGGCCCAGCTTCGCCGCGTGATGGCGGATATGGCCTCAATCGAAATCGGGAAAGAGCAGCTGCAGGCGTATAAGTCGAGGCTGCTGGCAAATGTGGAAGCGGACTTGAAGAAACCGGAATCCCTGGCCTCCAGGATTGCAATAAGATATTCTGAAAGCAAGGATCTTGTGAGTCCCGCCAGGTCTGCCGTCGGGGCGGTGACCGCCGAGAGCGTTGCAATGGTTCTGGCGACGCTCGCTTCGGGTTCCTGGACGGAATACATAATCCAATGAGTAATAGAGATTTCGGAACAATAATCCAGATAGGTGACATCCTTGTTTCGGAGGATGTGATAGACAATTGGTTCTGCTGTGATTACGAAACCTGCCGCGGTGCCTGCTGCATCGTGGGCGACAGTGGTGCGCCGCTGGAGGAGCGTGAGCTGGAGGGCCTGGAGAGGGACTATCCCGCTTTCTGCGGAGAGATGACCCAGAAAGGCCGCGATGCCGTCAAGGCAAAGGGCTTCTTTGAGATAGACCGTGAAGGCGACATTGTCACCCCGCTCGTTGACGGTTCTTGCGAATGTGCGTTCTGTCACTTCGGCCCATCAGGGGAATGCCTGTGTGCAATTGAGAAAACAGGGCGCGTGAAACCGGTCTCCTGCAGCCTGTATCCGATACGCGTGACAAAACTCACAGGTGGAGGTCAGGCACTGAACGTCCATCACTGGGATATCTGCAAGCCGGCGTTCGAGAAGGGTGAGCGTGAAGGTGTCCGCGTCTATCAATTTCTGAAAGGACCGCTCACGGCCGCGTTCGGCACCGAATTCTACGATGCCCTCTGCGCGGCGGCGGACCATATGCTCAAATGATTATCCGATGCTGTCGAACCTTCCTTCGATTGCGGAGACAAGTCTGGCGAGTTCCCTCGTAAGCCCCTCGACATTGTAGCCTGTGGCGGTGCGCGTGAATGTCACACGGTCTTCCCACATCTTGAGCATACGGGCTGCGGGTGAACGCTTGCGGAATGTCATATCTTCGCCTTCGGCAGTCTCAAGTTCATATCCGCGGTCTTCCATCACTGATTTTACGGCAGGTGCTATTTCGTCCGTGGCACCTTTTATGTATGCTCTGCGTGTGGTGAAGCCGAATCGCGGGTAGCAGAGAGAGAATACAAACGCTATGCAGGCAATCTGCCACAATGAATCATAACCGTTGACAAACATCGTTGAAATGTCTCCGTCAACGACCTTGAAGGTCACCAGCGCGAAAATCACCAGCGCAAGAATGACCAGCAGGTAGAAAAAGTATTTGATGGAACGAACTAAATATTTCATAAACACAAAAATACGGCATTTTTTACTAATTTTGCCCTTTGATTGAATAAATTGATTCTGATATGGAAAATTATCTCAATGAAGATCCTCTCGTAAAGCTCGAGAGAAAGGAAGAGGAAAAGAAGAACAACAGCGGTAACGCTCTCTCCAAGATTTTCCTCGTCGTGCTTGCTGTATTGGCTGTGGCCCTGGCGGCGGCACTCTTCTTGGTTCTGTCCTCAAAGAACAAACTTGTAAACGATCTCAACACGGAGAAGGTAGAACTCACGGAGCAGATCCAGGCTCTCCAGAGCGACTACGAAAACCTGTCTTCCAATTACGATAGCATCAATGCCCAGCTTGATTCTTCGCGTGCCGAAATCGCTCAGCTCGTGGACCGCGTAAAGCGCACTGAGGCTACCGACCGTGCCAAGATCCGTCAGTATGAGAAGGAACTCGGCACCCTCCGTACCATTATGCGCAGCTATATTCAGCAGATCGACTCTCTTAATACGCTCAACCACCGTCTTGCACAGGAGGCTGCAGAGGCCCGTCAGGAGGCTGAAGAGCACAAGCAGATCAACGAAGTCCTCACCAAGGAGGTCGAGACCCTCACAAGCCGCGTTTCTGCCGGCGCCGTCCTCAAGGCCCGCGGCATCAAGATGGAGGCATACAACAACGCTGACAGGGTTACCGACCGCAGCGCACGTGCAGTCCGCTTCCTCGTAAGTCTCAGTCTTGTTGAGAATGAACTGGCTGACCGCGGCCCGGTACGTGTATACGTAAGGGTGTTCGATCCTGCCGGAAACCTCGTCTCTACCGGACAGGATGTTGCATTCACCTGCGCCGGAGAAGAACTGGTCGCCACTGCAGCGCGTGAAGTTGACTATCAGGGCGCCGAGGTCGATCTCGGAATCTACGTCAACAACATACCTGCTCCGACCAAGGGTGTCTACAACGTCATCGCCTACACCGACAAGAGCCAGCTCGGCGTAGCAGACCTGTATCTCAGGTAATGATTTACCTCCACGTCCCGTTCTGCAAGAGCTTCTGCACCTACTGCGACTTCTATTCGGAGATAGCTTGCAAAGGCCGTGAAGCCGGGATGATGGCGGCATATGCCGACGAGTTGTGCCGGGAGATCGACGCACGCCGTCCGGAGATAGAAAATACGCGTTCCTTGAATACGCTGTACGCAGGAGGCGGCACCCCATCGGTGCTGCCTCTGGCTTTGTTGCGCAGGATCGTTGACCGGCTTGGAGGCGCACCGTTCGAGGAATTCACCGTTGAGGTGAACCCTGAAGACATAGTGGCTGCGGGTCCCGGATATGTCAGCGGGCTGAAGTCCATAGGAGTGAACCGTATAAGTATGGGTGTGCAGTCGCTTGACGACGGAATGCTGCGCTGGATGAACCGCCGCCATACCGCCGAGCGTGCGCGCAGGGCGTTCGAGCTGCTCCGCGAAGGTGGGATTGACAACATCAGCGTTGACATCATCTTTGGTATCTCCCATCTTACCGACACTTCTCTGGAAGCCACGATCGACGGGTTGCTGGAGATGTGTCCCGAGCACGTCTCGGCATATCAGCTTTCGATAGAGGAAGGCAGCGCCCTTGCGGGGATGGTGGCGGACGGCAGTTATGCCGAAGCCGGTGAAGAGCTATGCCGGAGGCAGTATGACCATATCTGCAGGCGGCTCGGCGATGCAGGGTATCACCATTATGAAATATCCAATTGGGCGAAACCCGGTTTTGAGGCCAAGCATAATTCCGCTTACTGGACCAGGCACCCGTATGTGGGCCTGGGTCCCGGCGCTCATTCCCTCAGGATAGACGGGGATGTTCAGGTCAGGAGCTGGAATTCGCAGGAACTTTCCGGCTGGACATCTGAATCGGAGACTTTGTCGGAGGAGGAGATACGCGAAGAGGAACTTATGCTCGGCCTGCGCACCGACAAGGGTGCCGGCGGCCTGGTGATCCCGGAGCCGGACTGGTTCATCGCCGACTCCATAATCGCAGACATTGTCAGCAAAGCCTAGATCGCTTCCGTCTTGGAACGCAGCCAGAAGGAGATCTCTTCCGGAAGATAAGGTGAGAGGGTTTTGTAAACCCTTTCATTGTATGCGTTCAGCCATTCGATCTCTTCAGCCGTCAGCAGTTCGGGAATGATTGCCGAGGTGTCGAAATGGCAGAGGGTCAGTGTCTCGAACTTGAGCCAGCGGCCGAATTCGTCGCTGCCGTCTTCCGTGCACAGCACAAGATTTTCGTGACGGATGCCAAACAGCCCTTCGCGGTATATGCCCGGCTCGTCTGACGTGATCATTCCGGGAACCAGTGGGGTGGGGTTGAGGTTCTGACGTATGTCCTGGGGACCTTCGTGGACCCCGAGGAACCAGCCTATCCCGTGACCGGTGCCGTGGCCGAAGTTCCTGTGGGCGCGCCAAAGGGGTTCGCGGGCAAGTGCATCCAGCCTGCATCCGGGAGTCCCTGCAGGGAAGACGGCCATTGCGAGCGCGATGTGCCCCTTCAGCACGAGCGTGTAGTCCTCCTTCTCCAACCCTGTGCATTCGCCCATCGGAACGGTTCGGGTGATGTCGGTGGTTCCGTAGTCATATTGTCCGCCGGAATCGCAGAGATAAAGCCCGTGCGGCTCGATGACCGGGGCGTTTTCGCGTGGGGTGATGTAATGTGGCAGTGCAGCGCCGGGACCATAGGCGGAGATGGTTTCGAAACTGTCGCCGCGGTATCCCGGGATGGCGGCCCGAAACTGGCCAAGCTTGACCGCCGCATCCCATTCGCTGATTTCGACCCCGTCTGAAACCGTGTTTTCAAGCCAGTACAGGAATTTTTCCATAGCGAGGCCATCCTGCAGATGAGCTTCCCTCATCCCATCAATCTCCGTCCTGTTCTTGATTGACTTGCGAAGCTGTACGGGGCTCGGGACAAGCTTCACGTCCCCGCCGCAGATATTCCATAGATGATGGTTTATCGAATTGGAATCCAGCACCATCGTGCCTTCGTTCTGGCTTAGCGCCAGTTCGACGTCGGCATATTGGCGCAGCAAAATGCCCTCTTCGCGCAGTGCTGCGAATGTCTGCTCTGTCTCGGGATCTTCGACAGGGTCTTTCAGGACAAACCATTCCACCGATCCTTCCGAAATCAGAAGATAGCTGATGACCAGGGGATTGTATTCTATGTCGGAAGCGCGGACGTTGAGGGTCCACGCTATGTCGTCAAGAGAGGACAGAAGTATGGAGTCGCCTCCCTGCCCGTTCAGCCAGCTGCGCAGGAACCCTATCTTGTCGCTGCGGCTTTCGCCCGGGTCGGCGGTGAACACCGGGGTCTGCGGAATGCCGGGACGCCCGTCCCAGAGGGAATCGAGCAGGTTCGGGACGCTTACGATGCTGCCGGGAAGGCTGCTGGTATATTCAGCGCTGACGCAGAGGCCATCGACGGCGATGATGCTGTCGTCGTCAAAACGTTCCGCCAGCCATTCGGGGATGAGAACCTGTTCGGGAACGCGGGTCTTGTGGAGTTCCACGCCAGTACCGGCCAGCTGTGTGAGGGCCTGGATGAAATAGCGGGAGTCGGTCCACAGTCCGGCGTGATCGGCCGTCACGACTACGTCACCGGCCTCGCCGGTAAAGCCGGTGAGCCATTGAACCTGTTTCCAGCGTTCGGCCGGAAATTCACTGCAATGCGGGTCGGAGCCCGTTATGATCACCGCGTCCCAGCTCTTCGAGAGCATAAGCTCGCGCAAGGCTGCAATTCTTTGCTGATAAATTGTTCCCATATTCCACAAATATAGGTATTTTTGCGGTATGAAAATCGGAAACCTGGACCTTGGTGAGAAGCCGCTTCTGCTGGCTCCAATGGAAGACGTCACGGATGCTTCCTTCCGCATACTGTGCCGCGAGCAGGGCGCAGCGATGGTCTATACCGAATTCATCCCCTCCGACGGACTCATACGCGATGCCGCAAAGGCGATCGCCAAGATGAAGACCGGCGAAGAGGAATCCCCTGTCGGCATCCAGATATACGGCCACATCCCTGAATCGATGGTTGAAGCGGCCAGGATGGCTGACCGTGCCGCCGAGATAGCCGGTGGCCACGGCGCTGACGTCATCGACATCAATTTCGGCTGTCCGGTCACAAAAATAGCGGGACGCGGTGCAGGTTCCGGTATGATGCGCGAGCCTGACAAGATGGTCGCCATCACCAAGGCTGTCGTTGAGGCCGTGGGTAAACCGGTCACAGTCAAGACCCGCCTCGGCTGGGACGACAATTCGAAAATCATCGTGGAACTTGCCGAACGCCTGCAGGATGTCGGCATCCAGGCCCTGACGATCCACGGCCGCACCCGCTGTCAGATGTATAAGGGAAAGGCGGACTGGACCCTGATAGGAGAGGTCAAGAACAACCCGCGGATGCATATCCCCATAATTGGAAACGGCGATATCACTGACGGGCCGTCCGCCAGGGAGGCGTTCGACCGTTATGGGGTTGATGCAATTATGATAGGCCGTGCCACTTTCGGGCACCCGTGGATATTCAAGGAGATAAACCATTATCTCAAGTATGGCGAGGCTATGCCGCCGATGTCGGTGGAGGAAAAGGTCGCTCTGGCCAGGCGCCAGCTCGAACTCTCGCTTGCACTGAAGGGTGAACCCCGCGGGGTGTATGAAATGCGCCGGCATCTCAGCTGCTATTTCAAGGGCCTTCCTGACTTCAAGGAAACCAGAATGAAGATGGTGACCACCCTTGATGTGGCCGAGCTTTATTCGATACTTGACTATATTTGCGAAAGATATGCTTTACAGACTGATTCTGAAAATCCGCCACAAGCTCTACAATAAGGGTATAAAGAAATCATATTCCGCTGAAGTACCTACAATCTGCGTAGGCAACATTACCGTGGGCGGAACCGGCAAGACCCCTCACGTGGAGATGATCCTCCGCATGCTTGCGGAGTCCCCTCAGTGGAGCGGGAAGCATATCGCTGTCCTTTCCCGTGGATACAGGCGCAAGAGCAAAGGCTTCCAGGAGGTCACCGCCGATGGCAGTGCGGCTCTCTTCGGTGATGAGCCGCTTCAGATCAAGAAGAAGTTCCCATCAGTCACAGTTGCCGTTTGCAAGGACCGTGTGGAGGGCTGCCGTATTCTCTGTCATCCTGAAGGCCGCTCCTTCGAACCGGCTGATCTGATCATTCTCGATGATGCCTTCCAGTATCGTCGGCTGAAGGCGACGGAAAATGTGGTCCTGGTGGATTACAATCATCCGGTTTTCGAAGACAAGCTGCTGCCTTTCGGCCGGCTTCGTGATCTCCCGTCACGTATAAGTGAGGCCGACATCATATTGGTCACCAAATGTCCGGCCGAGCTTGATGAATGGGAGAAGGTCAAATTCTGCGCCCTCCTCGGGGTAGATGACTATTCTCCGGAAAAATGCACCGGGAATACCGCTGCCGGCAGCCGTACCGTCCTTTTCACGGCACTTGACTATTGTGACAAGAAGATGGTGTTCGAAACCGGCGATTCCCATTACTTCTATTCAAAGAAGCTCGTGCTTGTAACTGCCATCGCCAGGGATGACGCACTTCGCAACTATCTCAGCGACACATACAGGATCCTGCGCCGTTTCAACTACCCTGACCACCACTACTTCAGAAGCTCTGATGTCGGAGACTGGATGGATGTCATCAAAGTTGAGCCGACTGCAGCCATAGGCACTACCGAAAAGGATGCACAGAGGCTGCTTATGGTGGACCGGATGCCTGATACAATAAAGGCACGCGTGTTCTGCGTGCCTATAAAGACTGATTTCCTGACTCCTGAGGAAAACCGGGTTTTCGCCGATTTCCTGGAGGGGATCAAACTGTCATAATTTCTTTTTCCTTTGCTGCGACCACTTCATCGGCGTTCTTTACGAACTTGTCGGTGAGTTTCTGGATTTCAGCCTCGGCTTCCTTTTCCGTGTCTTCAGAAAGGCCTTCGTTCTTTTGAGCTTTCTTGAGAAGTTCAACACCGTCGCGGCGGGCGTTGCGGACGACTATCTTTGTCTGCTCGCCTGCTCCTTTGGCCTTCTTGATGAGCTCCTTGCGGCGCTCTTCGGTGAGGGCAGGAACGGTGCAGCGGATGATTTCGCCGTTGTTCTGCGGGGTGAGACCGATGTTGGCATCCATAATGGCCTTTTCAATCTTAGGGATGAGGGTCTTCTCCCAAGGCTGGATGGCGAGGGTCTTGGCATCCGGCGCTGAAATGGAAGCAACCTGTGCGATAGGGGTCGGGGTGCCGTAGTAGTCAACTACAACAGGGTTGAAAACTGCAGGGTTGGCCTTGCCTACGCGATATGTCTTGAGATCCTCTTCGAGGAAGACAAGTGCGTCTTTCATTTTGGATTCCGTACTGTTGACGATTTCCTTTGCTCTGTCCGTTAACATATTCTATGTGATTGATTATTTTTATCTTATGCGTGAACTGTAGTGCCGATGTCGTCTCCCTTGAGAAGCCTGGCGAGGTTGCCGTCCTGCTCCACGTCGAAGACCACGATAGGGATGGGACCCTGCTCGCAGAGAGCGAAAGCGGTGGCGTCCATAACCTTCAGATGGTCTGCGAGCGCCTTGGTAAAGCTGAGCTCGGTGTATCTTGTGGCATTCGGGTCCTTCTTCGGGTCTGCGGTATAGACGCCGTCGACCTTGGTTCCCTTCAGAAGGGCGTCGGCACCGATTTCAAGTGCGCGGAGGGCAGCACCGGAGTCGGTTGTGAAGAAAGGGTTGCCGGTGCCTCCGGAAATGAGGGCAACACCTCCGCGTTCAAGGACTGCGACTGCATCTTCCTTCCTGTAATAATGTGCAATCGGTTCCATAGGGGTGGCGGTGAAAACTTCTGCTTCCACTCCGAGAGAACGGATGGCGCAGGCGAGACCGATGGAGTTGATGACTGTTGCAAGCATGCCCATACGGTCACCGTTGATGCGGTCAAAACCCTTCCCGAGCCCCTGAAGACCACGGAAAATGTTGCCGCCGCCGTTTACGATCGCTACCTGGTGGCCGGCCTTGACTGCCTCGACGATTTCGGCAGTATATCTGGCGAGGCTCTTTTCGTCGATGCCCTTTCCTTCAGGGCCGCCGAGACTCTCTCCGCTCAATTTAAGTAAAACGCGTCTGTACATTATCGGATATGTTGTTGTGGAAAACAAAAGTATTTGAAAATTATGAAACTTGCAAGATTCGGACTATATTTGCAAATCAATTTGAAATAAATCACGATTAAATGTTCATATTCAATTCATCCATCGGAAAGAAGTTCGTACAGGCAATTTCAGGTGCGTTCCTCGTTTTGTTCCTCCTCCTTCACGCCACCATCAACTTCTTCTCAGTAATCGACTCCTTCACAGGAAAGTTCGGCGCCGTCGCCCTTGATGACAAACTCTTCTCAGCAGGTGACGGTCTCTTCAAACTCGGATGCGATTTCATGTCGACTCCGGTGATCAGCATCATGGTTCCGGTCCTTGCCCTCGGCTTTGCCGTCCATATCTTATATGGTATATGGCTTACCGTCAGGAATCTTGTTTCCCGTGGCGGCGTCAAGCGTTACGAGGTGTCAAGCAAGGCTGCCGTTGACTCATGGTCAGCAAGCAATATGTTCGTCCTCGGTCTCGTGATCGTCGGCTTCATCGCATTCCACCTCACCCAGTTCTGGGCGCATATGCAGCTCCCTGAAATGTTCGGTATCGGAAACTATGAGGACAACCCTTATATCCTCCTCACCAACTATTTCGGCCATTGGTGGTGCCTCGCCCTCTATGTCCTCTGGTTCTTTGCATTGTGGTTCCACCTCAATCACGGTTTCTGGAGTATGTTCCAGACAGTGGGCTGGGATGGTCAGACCTGGTTCAAGAGAATCAAGGTCATAGGCGTCATCTTCTCGACACTTGTATGCCTTATGTTCATCCTGGTGGCTTTCAATGCTTTCTTCCAGGCGAACTTTGTTGCATAATCGAGCCGCTGAACGATTCTTTTTGATTTTTCAGAATAAATTTCTACCTTTGCGACCCCTATTTTGTGTAGGGATCGCAATTTTTATTAACTAATTAAAGATCAAGACAGTGGACACACAAAGCTACAAAACTGTATCGCTTAACAAAGCAACAGTGGACAAGAAGTGGGTAGTCATTGATGCGACAGATCTCGCACTTGGTCGCCTCGCTTCTCGCGTTGCTCTTGTACTTCGTGGCAAGAACAAGCCGGGCTTCACTCCTCACGTTGACTGTGGTGACAACGTCATCGTCGTCAATGCAGAGAAAGTGGCTCTCGGTGGCAAGAAGATGACCGACCGCGTGTACACTCGCTACACCGGATATCCGGGTGGCCAGCGCTTCACAACTCCGAAGGAGATCCTCGCAAAGCAGCCTGCAGAGCTTGTCAGGAGAGCAGTCAAGGGTATGCTCCCTAAGACCCGTCTTGGTGACGACCTTCTCGGCAACCTGTTCGTATATGCAGGCCCTGAGCATCCGCACCAGGCACAGAACCCTAAACAGATTAAGTTGGACGAAATTTAAACAGAGCAAATGGAACAGACACACGCCCTTGGAAGACGTAAAGCAGCTGTAGCTCGCGTTTATCTCACAGCCGGCAATGGCAACATTACGATCAACGACCGTCCTCTCGAGACCTATTTCTCTCTTGAGTCACTCCGCTACATCGTAAATCAGCCGTTGGAAGTTGCTGGTGCAGCTGGTCAGTTTGACGTTAAGGTTACCGTCGTAGGCGGTGGCGTTAAGGGTCAGGCAGAGGCCATCCGCCTCGGCATCGCCCGCGCACTCAGTGAGGTTGATAAAGAAGCGTATCGTTCAGCACTCAAGGCAGCAGGCTTCCTCACCCGCGACGCACGTGAGGTTGAGCGCAAGAAGCCAGGCCAGCCGGGTGCACGCCGCCGCTTCCAGTTCAGTAAACGTTAGTTATCACTTGTTTACGGCACAGCTGTGGTTTCAAACCATCCTGGTGATGGCTGCCACGCTGCGGAAAAGGTTGGAGACCGGCCAGGCCGCTACTCCGCCTTGAAGAAAAGAGACCCCGCAAATGGGGACAGTTTACAAA
Source organism: Bacteroidales bacterium (assembly GCA_024401695.1). Lineage (GTDB taxonomy): Bacteria > Bacteroidota > Bacteroidia > Bacteroidales > UBA932 > Cryptobacteroides. Next base: position 14,414 of record JAKSKN010000010.1, on the reverse strand, counting down.
AAACAAAAACAAAAAGACAATTATGTCACGCACAAATTTCCAAGAATTGCTTGATGCAGGTGTTCATTTCGGTCACTTGGCAAGAAAGTGGAACCCTAAGATGGCTCCATACATCTTCGACCAGAAGAACGGAATCCACGTTATCGATCTGCACAAGACTATCGGCAAGATAGATGAGGCAGCCGAGGAGATGAAGCAGCTCGCAAAGAGCGGCCGCAAGATTCTCTTCGTCGCTACCAAGAAGCAGGCAAAGGATATTGTCAAGGATAAAGCTACCGCAGTCAATATGCCTTCAATCACCGAGCGTTGGGCCGGTGGTATGCTTACAAACTTCCCAACAATCCGCAAGGCCATCAAGAAAATGGCCACCATCGACAAGATGAAAGAGGACGGTACCTTCGACAAGCTCGCAAAGCGTGAGCGTCTCCAGGTTGACCGCCAGAGAGCTAAGCTCGAGAAGAACCTTGGTTCCATCCGCGACATGAGCCGCCTTCCGTCAGCACTCTTCGTGATCGACGTTCAGAAGGAAGCCAATGCAGTCAAGGAAGCCAATCGTCTTAATATCCCGGTATTCGCAATGGTTGATACTTGTTGCGATCCTACCCCTATTGATTATGTGATTCCGGCTAATGACGACGCTACCAAGTCAATCGAGTGCATCCTCAACATTCTTTGCGCAGCTATCAACGAAGGTCTCGAAGAGCGCAAGCTCGAGAAGGACAAGGAAGCTCCGGAAGAAGGTGCAGAGGAAGCAGCTCCAGCTCGCAAGCTCCGCGCTCGCAAGGGTGCCAAGCCAGTCGATGTAGAGGACGAGGAGAAGGCCGAATAAGTTCCATTTAATATAAATAAAGTATTATGGCAATTTCAGCACAAGACGTAATGAAGCTTCGCAAGATGACTTCTGCCGGTATGATGGATTGCAAGAAGGCCCTCGAGGAAGCCGGCGGCGACTTCGACAAGGCTATGGGCATCATCCGTGAGAAAGGCAAGCTCGTCGCTGCAAAGCGCGCAGACCGTGAGACCACCGAAGGTGCAGTCAAGGCTCGTATCGCAGGCAACAAGGGTATCCTCGTATGTCTCGGTTGCGAAACTGACTTCGTTTCACGCAACGCAGACTTCCAGAACCTCGCAGACGCTATCGCTGACGTGGCTATCGCAAACTGCCCGGCCGACATCGAAGGCCTCAAGGCTTGCAAGATGGCTGACGGTTATACTGTAGCAGAGGCCGTTGAGGCTCAGACCGGCAAGACCGGTGAGAAGCACGTTCTCGTAGGCTACGCTATCATCGAGGCTCCGTTCATCGCCGAGTACATCCATAAGATCAATGGCAAGCTTGGTGCTATCGTCGGTTTCAACAAGCCGATTTCCGAATCCCTCGCAAAGGGCGTCGTTATGCAGGTCGCTTCTATGAACCCTGTATCCATCGGCGCAGCTGACTGCCCTGCAGCAGTCCTCGAGGAGGAAAAGAACGTAGCAATCCAGAAGACCAAGGAAGAGCTTGTACAGAAGGGTGTCGACGCCGCTCTCAAGAAGGCTGGCATCAACCCTGCACACGTTGACTCAGAGGCTCATATCGAGTCCAACACCGCAAAGGGCTGGCTCACTCCTGAGCAGGCTGAGCAGGCTCGCCAGATCATCAAGACCGTCGGTGAGGAGAAGCTCGCTTCCCTCAATATGCAGATGGTAGAGAACATCGCCAACGGCCGTGTTCAGAAGTTCCTCAAGGAGCAGACCCTCGAGGAGCAGGAATACCAGATGTCAGACGACAAGATCTCAGTAAAGCAGGCTATGGCAGCTGAAGACAAGGACGCAAAGGTTCTTTGCTTCAAGCGCTTCACTCTCTGCGACTAATCTCTGGTTCAGATACAAGAAGAAGGCGACCAATAAGTGATTATTGGTCGCCTTCTTCGTAGATTTCGAAAAAACGTTCTGTGCTAGTAGCTGATATTGCGGTAATTAGGAGAAATGACCCTCCTGAAATTCAGCAGGGTCATTTTATTTAATTATATCATTATCAGTCAATTACACAGAACGGATATGTGCCGTTCTGAAAAAATGGTTCTTCCGCAATTTAGGAATGATGAAAAAATAAGTTGGTAAAGATTTATGAGGGATTGTTTATGTATTTTGGATATGGAATGAAGGAGCGTAGCCGTGCTACGTGACTGAATGACATGTTCAAAAGACAAAACAAGAACCATAAAGATTACCAAGTTATTTTTTAAGAATGACTTAGTTGAAGCCAAGTCTTGAGAAGAGGCGGATTGAATATGAGATAAAAATATTAAATTTGCCTTACAATCCCCAGCGCTGTGAACCACTCTGCCGATCTGAGGCTTGTACATATGAATCTGAAGTCATTGGCAAAGGATACCGCGATATACGGTCTGAGCAGTATTGTGGGCAGGTTTCTGAATTACCTGCTGGTCCCGTTGTACACATATAGAATTGCCGCTGAGAGTGGTGGGTATGGCATTGTGACCAACCTGTATGCCTACACCGCACTCTTCCTTGCTCTGCTGACTTTCGGTATGGAGACTACGCTCTTCCGCTTTTCCAATAAGGAAGGCGAGGATGCGAAGAAGGTCTACGGGACGATACTCCGTCTTGTAGGCTTCGTGGGAATAGCGTTTCTCGCCGCGGTGCTGTCTCTGCTCAAGCCGATTTCGGCTGCGATGGGATATGCGGCACACCCGGAGTATGTCGGGTGCATGGCCATCATCGTGGCGTTCGATGCCTTCCAGGCGATTATGTTCAGCCGCCTGAGGCTGGAGCGCAGACCGCTCAAGTTTATGGCCCTGAAGTTCGCGTTCATCATCCCGAACATATTGCTGAATCTGTTCATATTCCTTGTAATGCCGCTTCTTTTCGACAAGATGCCGGCGCTTCACGACCTGTATGTGAACTATGATTATGGCGTCGGCTTGATATTCTTCACGAATCTCATCTGCACGTCCTGCGTATTCCTCGGATTCATCCCGGAGCTCAAGGGTCTTGGATACGGATATGACAAGAGCCTGGCGAAAAGGCTGCTTAAATACACCTGGCCGTTGCTGGTGCTCAGTCTTGTGGGCATCTTGAACCAGGTTGCCGACAAGATACTCTTTCCATATCTTATGCCGGGTACTGAAGGCAAGGTCCAGCTTGGGATCTATGGCGCCTGCGTCAAGATAGCGATGATAATGAGCCTGCTCACACAGGCATTCAGATATGCCTATGAACCTATAGTGTTCAACGGCAGCCGTGATAAGAACAGCCCGGAAACGCTTGCGGAAGGAATGAAGTATTTCGTGATATTCACCCTGCTTGCATTCCTTGCCGTGATGTTCTATATGCCGGTACTCCGACACTTCATACAGCCCGACTACTGGGCCGGTCTTGGAGTCATCCCGATAGTGATGATGGCCGAGATATTTATGGGCATATACTTCAACCTGTCATTCTGGTACAAGCTCAGCGACCAGACATACTGGGGTGCGATAATGAGCGCCATCGGCGCCGCTGTGATGATTGCAGTCAATGTTATCTTCGTGCCGAAAATCGGATATTGGGCCTGTGCCTGGGGAGGCTTCGCCGGTTACGGCACGGCAATGCTCCTGAGTTATTTCATCGGCCAGAAGAAATATCCCGTCGGATATGATATCAGGACAGTCGCGCTGTTCTCCGGCCTTGCGGCCGCGATGTTCACCGTTGACCTCTTCTGCCTGAAGAATCTCCCTGTATGGCTTAGACTGGCCATCGACACCCTGCAGCTGTTGCTGTATGTTTATCTCATATGGAAAGAAATCAAACGCAAAAGATAAAATGAAAAAGATCCTTACTCTCTCCCTTTGCTTCGCAGCTCTTGCGGCGTTTATGACCGGCTGCGGCAACAACAATGAAAAGAAGGCTGCCGAGGCGGCCGCCATAGCCCAGGCAGAGGCGGATTCTCTTGCCGCCGTACTTGAACAGACGGCATTGGAGAAGGTCGCCCAGCTCCCGGAAGAGCCTGTATTCGACATCATAACCACAATGGGCACCATCACCGTGAAACTCTATTCCCAGACTCCGCAGCACAGGGACAACTTCGCCAAGCTTGCATTCAGCGGATTCTACGACGGTCTTCTCTTCCATCGTGTGATCAACGGATTCATGATTCAGGGAGGTGACCCTCTTACAAAGAATCCGGCCAACAAGGACAAGTTCGGCACAGGCGGCCCGGACTATACCGTCCCTGCGGAATTCGTCCCTGAATATCGCCACAAGAAGGGCGCTCTTGCCGCTGCACGCCGTGGTGATGCTGCCAATCCGATGAAGGCGTCGAGCGGCTCCCAGTTCTATCTCGTGCAGAATGAACAGGCTTGTGCGGCTCTTGACGGAGAATATACCGTGTATGGTGAGACCATCAACGGACTTGATGTGATAGATAAGATTGCCGGTGTTGAAACAGGCCCAAGGGACCTGCCGGTTCAGGATATCAGAATTATTACAATAAAATTGTCTGAATAGTGCCAAGTTTGGCACGCAACTTGAAAATAGTTTAACCAAATAGTTTTTTCATAGGTTAAAAATTTTTCAGGTTAGAATTGATCAAAGCTTCCGATGTGATATCGGGAGCTTTTGATTTTATTGTGCCAGCGAGGCACCGCGGCTTGTCACGCTCAATGTGGTCGGAGCGCCTTCTATCAGCGGCAGATTCAATTCTCCGTGCCCGGCCGGCAGGCCGAAGGCCACCGGAATCCCCAGGCCGGCGGCACCGGCCGAGAGCATTGCCTCGACTGATTCATAGGCAAATTCATCCCCGCAGTCAGTGAAGTCCCCGAAGACGATACCTTTGACATTCTTCATCTTTCCCTGGAGCGAAAGCATATTGAACAGGCGGTCGATGGCGTGCATGCTCTCACCGACCTCCTCCAGGAAAAGGATACAGCCGCGGTCTTCAATGCAGTCGTAGTCCGACCCCAGAAGAGTCATCATCGTTATCATATTCCCGCCGATGAGGACCCCGTCCGCTTCGCCGTTGATATTGTATTGTGAAGGCTGCAGGTCATAACGCGGCCTTTTCCCCATCAGGACTTTCATCATCTCCTTGTTCCCCTGTTCGTCCGCACCTCCGCCGGCCAGGCTGCCAGCCATATTGCCGTGGATGCTCATCACACCGGCCTTGACGCAGGCCAGGTGCAGGGCGGTCACATCGCTGTAGCCGACAATCCACTTCGGATGCCGGCGCAGTTCGCGTATGTCAAGCTTCGGAAGCATCTGGATCGCCCCATATCCACCGCGCGTGCAGATGATGGCCTTGATGCTGTCGTCCTTCAATGCCCACAGCAGGTCTTCGGCCCGTTGTGCCGGGGTCCCGGCGTAATAGGAGCGGTTGACCGTGTCGGAAACCGGCATCTGCGCCCCTACGTTGCCTGCAACTACTGGTTCAAGGCCGAATTCCCGGATACATTCGCACGCCTTGCTGATTGTGGAGTCCGGCATCCAGTAGGATGGGGCCACGAGGGCGACTTTGTCACCTTTTCGAAGCGCTTCAGGCCTGATGGCTCTCCCGCAGGAAGCGGCGGCGACGGCAATCAGAAGAAAACAGAAAATATTACGCATTGTCAGCAAGTTTAGAGTCAACGACAGCTGCTGCCACTACGGTGGACTGTGAGTTTATAAGTGTTGCAGGGATGTCGGCAATGGTCCCGATAATCATTATTATGCCCGCCATTTCCGGCTTGATGCCCAGGAGGGTGCATATCAGCAGTTCACCGGTCACGCCGCCGTTGGTCACCGCACCGGAAACGACTGCCGAAAGGATGGCGATCCCGATGATGCTTGCGGCTGGGATGATTCCGATGGTGGACTGTCCGCAAAGGGTCATCAGAAAGACCACCTTGATGACATCCAATGTTACGGATCCGCCTTTCTGCAGGTTGGTTGCGAGCGGAATCACCGACTGAGCCACGCTCTTGTCGATTCCCATTTTTTCGGCGGCTTCAATGTTCCCCGGCATTGCCACTGAGCTTGAGGCGGTGGCGAGGCTTGTTATTGTAGGAGGGATGATATGGGCGAAGAAGGCTTTCACGCTTCCGCGTCCGCGGGAGAGGCGCACGATGAGGGGGAATACCAGAAAGAGCAGTATCGCGGTAAGTATGCAATATATTATGAGAATGCGGAGGTAGCCTTCGAGAAGTCCGCCGCCGATGACGGCTATGGTGTCGGCGAAATAGCAGCCGAGCCCGACAGGGGCGGCAAGCATAAGCACGTTCATAGCCTTGATGATGACCTCGTTGCCGCAGTCGAAGAATTCGGATGCCCGTTTTCCCTTCTCACCGGCGCAGGCCGCTCCAAGTCCGAGGATGGCCGAAAAGACGATGAGCGGCAGCAGGTGGAACTTGGAGAAGAGCTGGGGGAAGTCGGAGACCGAAAGTGCACCTGTGAGGGCGTTTCCGCCGCTGGCGGATTCGGCTTTGAGTTCGGCGCCCCGGCTCATTGCAAAGTCGCCCAGCGGGTTGACGATCAGGGTGCTGATATATGACAGCGCTCCGCAGCAGAGCCAGATGATTATGAAGGAAAACAGAGTTTTCAGCAGAACGCTGCCAACCTGCCTCCTGGCCTTCATCCTATAGAACGCCAGGGAGATGCTGAAGAAAACCATCGGCACGACCAGGGCGAACAGCAGATTCAGGAAGATGTCTCCGACAGGCTTGACGAAATGGGCTGCAGACGGCCACAGGGCTCCTACTGTTGCTCCGGCGATGACGCCGGCAATCATTGCAATGGTCCCTTTGTAGTTCTTCAGGGCTTCAATCATTTTTCTGATTATTTTAGTCATTCTTAAAAAATAACTTGGTAATCTTTATGGTTCTTGTTTTGTCTTTTGAACATGTCATTCAGTCACGTAGCACGGCTACGCTCCTTCATTCCATATCCAAAATACATAAACAATCCCTCATAAATCTTTACCAACTTATTTTTTTATCATTCCTTATCAACTGCAATTTATTGAATTTTTATCACAAATATGTAATTTTGTATGATAACATAGCCTCGATTATATGGAAAAAGTAACCGTAATGACCCCGGACAAGCTGGTAAACGGCTGGATCGATCCGTCCTTCCTCCCAGCGGGGAAAGACAAATATTACATCCGGAACAAGCAGATCCGTCAGCCGAAAGGCGGTTGGCGCCATCTGCGCGCCGATGAGATAGCCACTCTTGTGCGCTCCAACAACACCGCCGGCAACTGGGACAATATCTGGGTCACTGACGAGTTTGATGCCCATTGCATCAAGAACAACAGCTTTATGGGCACCGTCCGTATCGGCAGGGTGAATGAAAACGGTCTCCAGTTCCACGATCTCCGTTTGCCTATCGGCATCACGAACAGTACCATACACAGTTGCGACATCGGTGATGACTGCGCCATTCACGATGTGCACTATCTCAGCCACTACATCATCGGAAACCGCTGCATGCTTTTCAACATCCACGAGATGTCCACGACGGACCACTCCAAGTTCGGCAATGGCGTCATCAAGGACGGTGAGCCTGAGGCCGTGCGCGTCAAGCTCAACATAATGAACGAGGCGGAGACCCGTCAGGTATATCCATTTGACGGAATGATTACGGCGGATGCATATCTCTGGGCCAAATACATCGATGACAAGGGCCTGCAGGCCCGTCTGGCTGAAATCACTCAGAATTCCGTGGATTACCATCGCGGATACTACGGAACCGTGGGCGAGGGCTGTGTCATCAAGACTTCCGAAATCATAAAGGATGTCAAGGTCGGCCCGGCCTGCTATATCAAAGGTGCAAGCAAGCTCAAGAACATAACGATCAATTCCAACGAGAAGGAACCGTCCCAGATAGGTGAGAACGTGATTCTCGTGAATGGTATCGTGGGATACGGCGCCCACATCTTCTACGGCGCCACCGCCATAAAATTCGTGATCGGCAACAACTGTTCACTGAAATACGGCGCCCGTGTCATTGACTCCATCCTTGGCGACAACAGCACGATCTCCTGCTGCGAAGTGCTCAACAACCTGATCTTCCCTGCCCACGAGCAGCATCACAACAACTCTTTCCTCATCGCTTCGCTTGTAATGGGGCAGAGCAATATGGCCGCTGGCGCAACCATCGGTTCGAACCACAACAGCCGCAGCGTTGACAACGAGATTGTCGCCGGCCGCGGATTCTGGCCCGGCCTGTGCGTCTCCCTGAAGCATTCCAGCCGTTTTGCCAGCTACACCCTGCTTGCCAAGGGGGCATATCCGAACGAGCTCAACATCAAGCTCCCGTTCAGTATGGTCATCAATGACGAGAAGGCGGGTGAGCTTCGTATCATCCCTGATTTCTGGTGGCTGTACAATATGTATGCGCTCTGCCGCAACAACTGGAAGTTCCAGAACCGCGACAAACGTATCACCAAGATCCAGAACATCGAGTTCGACACCTATGCCCCGGACAGTATGGAGGAGGTGATCCTTGCGCGCAAGCTTCTTGAAATCTGGACGGCGAAGGCTTGGTACAGAAAGAATAATATCAGTTTCGAGAAATTCAATGACAAGCAGCTCCGCGCAAAGGGCGCAGAACTTCTTGAGGGTGACAAATCCATCGTTGATGAGCTTGAGGTGTTCGGTGAGGATCTGGAGAAGGGCAAGCGTCCAGTCCGCATCCTGAAGGTCTACAAGGCTTACCACGGCTATGGCGATATGCTTATCCATTATGCTATGGACAATGTGCTCCGCTATCTCGCCGCACATCCGAACGAGGGCCTCAGCGATATCTCCGCCCAGTTCAAGGCCCGCCGTCATCGTGAATGGATGAACCTCGGCGGTCAGCTTATGACCACCACAGACGTCGACCGCCTCCGCGCCGACATACGCGAGGGCCGCCTCAACAGCTGGAAGGAGATCCACAAGCGTTACAACGACATCTGGAAGCGTTATCCTCACGACAAGCTCGGTCACGCATATCTGTCGCTCGGCTATATGATGCGCAACTGTGAGATCACCAACGAGGAATGGAGAAAGGCCATCAATGCTGAAATCCGCAATCAGAAGTATATGTGCGAGCAGGTCTATCTCTCCCGCAAAAAGGACTACGACAACATCTACCGGCAGGCAACTTACCGCAACGAAGAAGAGATGCGCGCCGCCCTCGGGACCATTGAAGACAACAGCTTCGTCCTGCAGACCAAGGCTCTTACCGCAGAGACCATCAAGACCCTGGAGACCCTCCTCGCCACGCTCAAATAATGAAATTTGTCAGAAACAGCAGCACGGATCCGTGCTATAATATGTCGTTCGACGAATACTGTCTTGAACAGGTGTCGTCGGACGACACTTTTTTCTGCCTGTGGCGCGACCGCGCATCGGTTATCATCGGCCTCAATCAGAATGCCGCCGCGGAGGTCAACCTGTCATATATGAAGTCGAAGGGCATTGTCCTAGCCCGCCGGGCAACCGGCGGAGGCGCTGTGTACCACGACCTCCAGAATCTGAACTATTCCATCTTCCGTCCGCTGTCATCATCTTCTTCCGTGAACGGTGCGGATGCGGTTGGGGTGATAGTATCCGCCCTGCGCGAGTTCGGAGTACCTGCTGAGCAGAGTGGCCGCAACGATATTTTTGTCGAAGGCCGCAAAGTGTCGGGCTTTGCCCGCCGGGTTTTCAAGGACCGCGAACTGGTGCACGGCACGCTGATGTATGATGTCGATATAGAAACGCTTACCAATGTCCTCGATGTTGATGGAAGCAAGCTTCACCGCAAGGGAGTGGCTTCTGTCCGCAGCCGTGTCGCCAACCTCAAGGACTATCTGCCGCAGTTTGATTCCCTGGATTCATTCCAGGCTGCTCTGCAGGAATACCTTCAGGCTGGAGACTCTGAAATCCTTCTCTCCGAGGAACAAAAAAATGCTGTCCAAGCTCTCTCGGACAGCAAATATTCAACTCCATATTGGATCCTTAACCGGGTTCAGGACGGAGGGTCAGACGCCCTGTAAGGTCTCTTTGATGATTTCTGACACAGTCGGGTGAGGGAACACGATCTTCTTGAGCTGCCCGACGGTCATTCCGGATTCTATTGCGATGCATCCTGACTGGATGATTTCGCTGCAGGGGGTGCCGAGCATATGGAGGCCGGTGACCTTGCCGGATGCCTTGTCGTAGATGATCTTGCAGAGACCGCTGATGTCTTCGTTCTCAGCTACGTAGCGGCCGGAGTAGGCCATAGGGAGCTTGAGTACACCACACCCTTCCGCCTGCTCTTCTGTGAGCCCGACGCCGGCAACTTCAGGAGATGTATACACGACGCCTGGAATGGCGCAGTAACTCATCCTTTCGTCTCCGCCGAGGATGTTGGCTATGGCGACTTCCGCCTCCCGGCTGGCTGTGTGGGCCAGAAGTGAGAAACCGGTGACGTCGCCTGCGGCGTACACGCCTGGAACGTTGGTGCGCATATGGTCGTCAACCTTGATGCCGCGTTCCGCAATTACGCCGATGTTTTCAAGACCGAAGCCTTTGATGTTGGCGCGGCGGCCGACGCTGACGAGGATCTTCGTGCCGGCTGCGCGTTCCGTTTCCCCTTCAGCTGTCTCGTAAATGACTTCGTTGCCGTCGATGCCCGTGACCTTGCAGCCAAGCTTGAATGTGATACCCTTTTTGGCATAGATGGCCTGGAGCATTGCACTGATCTCGCCATCGAGGTTGCCCAGTATTTTGGGGAGCATTTCGATTACGGTGACTTTTGTTCCAAGGCTGTTGAAGAAGCTGGCGAACTCCATTCCGATGACTCCGCCACCAATGATGACAAGGCTCTCTGGAAGTTCATCGAGGGCCAGGATCTCGCGGTTCGTGACTATGGCGCCAGATTCGGCAAGGCCCGGAATCGGCGGTACGGCTGCGGATGAACCGGTGCATATGAGCAGATGGGATGCGGTGAAGGACTGCCCGTCGCAGGCTATTTCGAATCCGTCGGAAGTGCGCCCCTCAATGTTGGCGGAGCCCTTGACAACCTCTACGGAGGCAGCTTTCATCTTGGCTTTGACGCCTCCTACAAGGCGGCGCACGACACGCGTCTTGCGTTCCATCATCTTGCTGAAGTCAAATGACACGGCATCTGCAGATACTCCGAATGTTTTCCCGTGCAGGGCGTGGTCGTAGGTCTTTGCACAGCAAAGCAGGGCCTTGGTCGGGATGCAACCTTCGTTGAGGCATACTCCGCCGAGTTCGTTTTTCTCGAAAAGAATGACTTTGAGTCCGGCTGCGCCGGCTCTTTCAGCTGCGACGTAGCCTCCGGGGCCACCGCCTATGATAGCAAGATCGTACATAATTTATTTGATGTTGTCGCCGCTCACACCAATAAGGTGTTTCGCGTAAGTGTAACCTGCAAAGTCGAGAGCCTTGAATCCGTGGCCGGTCACAGCCCGGACGAATCTTCCATAGTCTTTGTTTTCCGGAGCACACCACTGTACTTCGCTGAGAGCCAGAAGACGTGGGAGGAGCATATATTCCAGATGTTCTTCGGTCTTGATGTATTCGGTCCAGAGATTGGCCTGGACGCCCAGAATATGGCTTTGGTGCTCAGGTGCGATGCCTTCCACAGGGTCAAAGGAATAGACTTTCCCGACACTGACGAATCCGCCGATGCAGAGCGGCTCGTGCTCTGCGTCTTCTGACTGGCAATAGTCGAAGTAGAAATGTGACGTCGGTGTCATAATCGCATCAATGCCTTTTTCGGCAGCTTCCTGTCCGCCGCTCTGCCCACGCCACGACATCACCGTGGCGCCTGGCGCAAGTTCGCCTTCGAGGATCTCGTCCCAGCCGATGATTTTCTTTCCCTTTGTCGCGAGGAACTCCTGGACGCGCCTTGTCACATAGCTTTGAAGGTGCTGCTCTGCAGTGAACTTTTCGTCACCCTTTATGCCGAGTTCCCTGATCTTTGCCTGGCAGAGTTCGCATTTTTCCCATTCGGTCTTGGGACATTCGTCGCCGCCGATGTGAATGTACTCGCCCGGGAAGAGCGAAGCCACTTCTGAAAGTACATTCTCAATGAATGTAAAAGTGCTTTCCTTGCCTGCGCAGAGGACCTGCTCGCTGACGCCCCACTTGGTCCAGGCCTCGTAAGGACCGCCGGTGCAGCCCAGCCAGGGGTATGCGGACATTGCGGCAAGCATATGCCCCGGGAGATCGATTTCCGGTATGACGGTTATGCCGCGAGCCGCTGCATATTCAATGATCTCACGGATTTCTTCCTGACTGTAGAATCCGCCGTAGCGTATGTGGTCATTGCTGCTGAAGTCGCGGCCGACCATTGTGCCGTTGCGGTAGCAGGCAATCTGGCTGAGAAGAGGATATTTTTTGATCTCGATGCGCCATCCCTGATCGTCTGTAAGGTGCCAGTGGAAGCGGTTGAGCTTGTAGGAGGCCATCACATCGAGGTATTTCTTGATCTCGTCGGTAGACCAGAAATGGCGGCTGCAGTCGAGGTGCATCCCCCGGTAGCCGAAACGCGGGCCGTCCTCGATGATGCAGCAGGGAAGGTTCCATCTTACGTCCTCGTTGAAGACGTTGCCGTAGATTTCTTCCGGAAGCAGCTGCTTGACAGTCTCAAGAGCATATATGAAGCCGTTCAGGTCGTTCGCCCTGATTATGGCGACCTTGCTGCTGATGTTTATGGAGTAATGCTCCGGCTTCAGTCCGGGGTCTTTCAGGAAAATGATACCCTTGCCGTTGCCACTCTCGACCGATTCCTTCAAACCGATGGGCGTTGAGACATAACTTGTCTTGCCCGAACAGATGGACAGGCTGTTCGAAAAGCGGTTGATGGCATCAATCACCCCCGCATCGACGGACGGGTCGCACTTGATGCTTGCGCCTCCGGCGCGGAAGGACCCTCTGAGAGCCTCTGCTTTCTGCGGGGCGGGGACAATATCTTCGATTTCGCCTGCATAGGAGAAAACAGGAAGCAGGATAGCGATTATGGTGAACAGTTTCTTCATGTGCTTTAGTTTGTGGTTGTGAAGATAATCAATAAATCAACACGCCGATGATTGCGGCGCCGAAAATCACCTTCAGAGCTCCGGCTTTCTTCCAGAAAGACAGGATGAACGCCGCTCCGAAAATGGCCCAGCTTTTCCAGTCAGGGAAGTTGTCGGCAATTATGCCCGCTTCGAGGCCTGACCCGCCGAAGCGGATGTAGAACATAAGAGCTATGGCGGCTGCGCCGATAAGACCGGCCACGGCCGGGCGAAGGGCGGACATCACCCCACTGAAGACGGGGGACTTGCGGAAGGAATCGTAGATCTTGACGATGGCGAGCATTATGATGAAGCTCGGCAGCACCACCGCAAGGGAAGCTGTAAAGGATCCCAGCCCGGCGACCAGCTCTCCGGCGCCTGCCTGCTTCAGCACTTCATATCCTACATAGGTCGAGCAGTTAAGGCCCACAGGGCCCGGGGTCATCTGTGATATGGCCACTATGTCGGTGAACACACTTTCGGAAATCCATCCTTTTGCCACGACGATCTCGCTCTGGATGACGCCGATTACGGCATATCCGCCGCCGAACGTGAACATTCCGATGAGGAAGAAAGTCCAGAAAAGCTGAAGGAACAGGGTGATCATTTCGCGGCCCTCCTTTCTCTATAATATGAAATGGCGGCAGCGAAGACGATGATTGTCAAAAGAATGTAGATGGCCGATATCTTCAGGAACACCATTCCGCAGATCGTTGCCGCGGCTATGGCCCATTGCCACCAGTGGGTCTGCTTCCGCAGAAGTTTCACGCAGTATGCCGCGATGATTGCCACAGCGGCGGGGCGTACGCCATTGAACATCTTGATGATGATCGGGTTGTCCTTGAAATTGGTGAAGAACATCGCAATCAGTAGGATGACGATGAACGGGGCCAGGATGCTGCCCAGCGTGGCGACGATGCTGCCTGCTATGCCGCGAAGCTTGTGCCCGGCGAAGATGGCCATATTGACAGTGAGAAGGCCCGGGGCGCTTTGGGCGAGGGCGACGATGTCGGGCAGTTCGTCTTCGCTGATCCATCCGCGGCGGCTCAGTTCGTCCTGTATGGCGGGTACCATCATATATCCGCCGCCAATCGTGAAGGCTCCTATCTTGAAGAAAACGCCGAAAATCTGCCACAAGGATATCATACAACAAAGATACGCAATTGAGCCATTCAAAAAAAGTCAAAAAAAATTTGTCAGTAAATAAAAAGTATTTATCTTTGCAGCCCGTTTCCAAACAACGGCGACAAAGTTCTTTGAAAATATTGGAAGATAAGTACAAGCAAGTACCGAGAAATACAATAATCGAGAGCGTTAATTTCTTTAGAAATTGAAAGCGTCAGGATTCAAGCTAGAAGTATAAGAAAATATACAAAGAAGAGTTTGATCCTGGCTCAGGATGAACGCTAGCGGCAGGCTT
>JAKSKN010000001.1 GCA_024401695.1 Bacteroidales bacterium | reverse complement strand
TAACTTGAATTCAGCTTTCGCTGCTGATCTGCACGGATAAAACGTACATCGGTATTTGGATGTTATGAATTATGTCTTCAGCTCTTTTGGCGGCGAAATGAACTACGTTTTGTCTGCCCTTACCATCTCAAGACAGATATACTTAAGCCGCCTACACATGTAAGTTTCTAGCAACTGAAAGAAAGAATCTTTATTGAAAACAAACCTCGAACTCTCCGAGTTTCCAGTTTCCCTTTGGGCTTAACTGAGTTGTCTTTTGCCAATGGCGCTGTCTCTGTATTTTGTAAAATACAAAAGTAGGCCAAATGCGTGTTTTGCATAATACGGAATTTCGTTGTTGCCAAGATGTTCCAGTAATACCCATGTTGTATTATGTTGCTGATTTTTAGTTAATGTTTATTAAAATTTAATAAATTATTCTTGCGATTCAGCAATTTGTGTTTATATTTGCAGTGACACATCCAAATTATTCATTAGAAATTATGACCACTGCAAAGAAAATCAACCTCTTCAGCATAGTGCTGATTGCTGTGACGGTGCTTGGCATCACTGCCGACATACTATCAAAAGTAATCTGGTTCATGAACAACTCAGACCCTGCCGGATCTGATGCGTATCGCTCAGGGTATGAAGCTGGTCGCGCTGCTGCAGACGGCTCATTGCCCCTCACATTCGCACAAGGTTTTGGCGCGTTCATGGTTGTACCTATTGTAATTGCGTTCTTCCGCCTGTGGATCAACTTCATTGGGATAATGGCTTCAGTCAAGAAAGGTGAAGTGTTTTCCGAATTGCTGGAATGGCGAATCCGCCATGTCGGCATAGCAATGGTCGTGATCTATGTGTGTGGCTGGATACTGTCCATCTGCATGAACATCTATCTTATTGGCCCCATGTGCTCCTCTGTCTGCTGCGGCGTGGGCTTCATAATCGTGTCATACATATTCGAACTGGCCCGCAACATCAAGGAGGACCAGGAATTCATGGTATAGAGCTATGATAGTCATCAATCTCGACGTAATGCTTGCCAAGCGCAAGATGACATTGAGCGAGCTCTCCGATCAGGTTGGCATCACCTTGTCCAACATGTCGATCCTGAAGACCGGAAAGGTCCGTGCCCTACGGATCAGCACGCTCGATTCGATATGCCGCATACTGGACTGCACGCCAGGAGACATCCTGGAGTACCGACCGGGAGATCAAGAATCAGAATAGTATATATGGCGCTCAAACTGAAAACCCTTGCGAAATTGCAGTTTCGGCAGCTTTCCAGGAACAAGTCCAAAGGAAGGCTTTATGGAGATATATTCGGCGTAGTATATTTCTGGATCATAGAGTTTGTGGTGTTCTTCCTGCTGAGGGAGGACGGAACGACTGTCCCACCTATTGCCGTTGCTCTTGTCGCTATAGGCTTTACAATCCCCGACTTGATATTGAAGTTCGTCCTTGAGCGTGACAACACGGTGATGGACGCCTTCCTGAAGACTCGTCCTCTGTCTCAGAGCCGATGGGCGGATTTCCTCGCTCTGTCACAGTTCTGGAACGAATCGAATCTTGTGATGCCTTTGGCGCTGCTCCCGGCATGCTTCCTGTTCATACCTCCAATCGGTGGTCTGATACTTTTTGTTGCCCTCTACCTGGCTTCTGTTCTCGGTGGCTACATCGTGATGGCGGTGAAGCACCGCGGCAACTACCAGCCGGAAAAGGCTGTGAAAAGCTATCTCTCCAAATCTGTGAAGTCGGCAAGAGGCAATTATATCTCGGGTATACAGTTCAGGAGCTTCCTGCGTTCCAAGAGGCTGAAGACCACAATGATATATTTCTCGGTATTCTTTTACGTATATTCAATTATCTATTCTCTTGATGACACCAGACCGATATTCGGGATAGTCTCTGTCTTTTTGTTCATATGCTTTCTCTCCTGCTCCATGCCGCAGTGGGGATTTGCCGTGGAGGCAAACTTCTTCGGTGGTATATGGACCCGTCCCATAGCAATTGAGAGATTACTCGCCAACAAGTACCGCTTCGGTCTGCTTTGCGGTTCTGTCGGAGGTCTGCTGTGCCTCCCTCTGTGCATATGGAGTGAATCGCTGTCTCCATTCGATATTATCGCTTCCGTTCTGTACTGCAGCTGCTTCTGCAACCTGCTCATGCTGATGGACGCCTACAACTGTGTTCCGTTCGATATGTTCGGCAAGGCCTTCTTCAATAATCAAGGCAGTTCTTCGACATACAAAGGAGCCACAATCATCGTGACATTCGCCATAATGGGTGTTGGACTTGCATGCCTGCACCTGTTGCCTGGCTGGAAGTCGCAGGTCATTCTCTCGGCATTGGGGCTGGGTGGCGTCATTGCATACAAGCCGTTCTTCAGGTGGGTTGTAAGGCGTTTCATGAGGAACAGATATAAGTATATGGAAAAATACACTTCAAAATGAAAATAGAGCTCAACAATCTCAAGAAACAGTACAATTCAAATGTTGTGCTGGACGTTCCTACCCTGGCCATCGGCAGTGGGGAACTGGTTGGACTTGTGGGTAACAATGGTGCCGGCAAGACTACGATGATGCGTCTGATGTTGGATCTGATAAAGGCAACTTCAGGAAGTGTTACTGTAGACACCATGAACGTTGCAGAGGATCCTTCGTGGAAGTCAGTGACAGGGTCCTATCTGGATTCGACTTTCCTTATCGACATCTATACTCCAGAGGAGTTCTTCGGCTTTGTGGCGGAGGCTTATGATATCTCCGAGCAGGACCTCAAACTGCGGCTGCAGGAGTATGAGACTCTTATGAACGGGGAAATCCTCGGGACCGGCAAACTGATTCACGATTTCTCCAACGGCAACAGGCAGAAGATAGGAATCATCGCTGCTATGCTTGTCAATCCGCAATTGCTGATTTTGGACGAGCCGTTCAACTATCTTGATCCAAGCTCGCAGATTGTCGTGGCCAAACTCATCAGGAAGATGAAGCGAGACCTGGGCACCACCGTTGTGGTCTCCAGCCATAACCTGAATTCAATAAACGATATATGCGACCGCATTCTCCTTCTTGACAAGGGTCGTGTGCTGATGGACAAGCCCCACGTCCCCGGCAGCACAGATCAGGAGCTGGAAGATTACTTCCTCGATGCAGTCAAATAACCCGCATACTTTATGAATATCACATCCATCTTCAACGAGACCGAGCTGGCCATGTTCCAGAGGCAGACAGGCTTCACTTTCGGTGAGTTCTTCAAGACGGCCGACGGTGTACTGTTTGCCGTTGACAGTCAGTCCGGACAGGTTTTCATCGGGCGAGACCTGCTGAAGGCCAATGTGCACGAGCTTGAAAGTATTTCTTCTTTCAGCCAGGAGGAAGACGGCGTCGTTGTGGCATTCAAGAGTGCATCTGCAGTCAAGATAAATGCCAGCCGCGAGGATGCCGTGGCGTTCATTGCGCAGCTTGGCGACATCTCCGGTGACGCGGTTCAGGGATGCCTCAGCGAGGAGGGACAAGCCCCGCATGGCAATCAGGCGGAACATGTTGAAGAATCCGCTGACGTTCTAAGAAGCGAAGAACTGGCAGAGTTCTATTCAAGACTGGAGAACACCGGGCGAAGTCAAGCCATAGGATATCTGGTGTCGGAGACGGGCATGAGTGTGGAAGATGCCTGCAAGTATGTCGATGAGATTGCGGGGCAGGGGAGCATTGAGGAACCTGAACCTGAAGCTGACACCGATCCCGACTACCGCAGGGACGGCACGATGACGAAGAAAGCGATTCTTGATACCGTGAAGAAGCTCAGGCCCGGTGACAGGATACATCTTGAATTCAAGCCGCTCATCGGCAGTCTGCGTGTCTATGATACGGAATACAGGAAGCTTAGAGTGGATACCTGGGGATCAGGATACTTCTCCTTGACATTCTCTGCCGATGACTACACGTCCCTCATGGACTCCGCCGCCGAGGATCTGTTTGACTACATTGACCTGTATTTCTTCTGCGAGGAGAATTCTTCCGAGATAAGCTGCCATCTCAAACGGGTGACGATATTGAAGATTACTAACGCATAGCCATGCTTCGCTCATTCAAGTACATTCTGTTCTTCTTCGGCCTCGAATTCTTTTCGATGGCCTTACTTGCTCCGTTGTTCTTGATTGACGGTTTTGGCAAGTCATTGTATATCATCCTTGGACTTCTGATGGGCAATGCACTGTTCGTCTGGTACGTCCTCGCTAAGGGGAAGACGGACATCCGTACAGGCTTCCTCAATAGTAAGCCTTGGCCGCTTCTGCTGATTTGTTTTTTTGCGACACTTTTCTTCATAATGCCGGAACGCGAACTGATATCTGTCTTGAGCTTTGATGAAATATGCGATGATTTTGATTTTATGAGCGTGCCGCTGGCTGGGATCCTTGCAGCAGGCATTATGGCCCCCTTGGCAGAAGAAGTCTTGTTCAGGGGTGTAATTTTGCGCTCACTGCTCCGGGAGCGCTGGACTGAATCACGCCCATGGCTCGCTGTCATGATTTCGGCTCTACTGTTTTCTCTGTTCCACATGAATCCTGATCAGATGCTTGGTGCATTTGCCATGGGAGTGTTTACCGGATGGCTTTGTCATAGGACAGGCAGCTTGCTCCCTGGAATAGTGGTGCATATGACGAACAACATGATTGCCTGTCTTGCCAATTTCATCCCGACAAACAATGATGCCGAATCATTTTACGATTTGTTCCAGTCACCGGCAGTATATTGGTTGGTATTGTTATTATCTATAATACTGTGTGCTGCATGCGTGTATCTGGCAGCAGCGGAACTGAAACGAATGGGGTTGCCCCACAGGGTAGAACACTCATTATTTGAAAATGAACAGAAGTTGCCCTGCGATATTGATATGGACACCTTGTAATTCCACATAATTATGATCTCTTTGTAGATGGATAATTACGACGTCAAGTACTTGCGCGCGTCAACATTCATGCTGTTTTTGGTTCTTGCTGCTTTGACAGGCTGCCTGGCGGAGCTTGGGTTTGAGTTCAAAGGCTTGGTTATTGTCCTGATGGTTGCTATGATAGCGGTCTATTATGTGCAGGCTTACACATTAGGCAAGAAATAACGAAATGGATTCTCCATTTTATCGAGATCAATGAAGCCCGGTTCCATACGGTTCTGGACTTTTTATGTATCAAAACTTATTGTTTTTGCCGCTGAGAAGTCGGTAAATAAAAATCAAGTAACGGGAACCCTGCTTCCAGGCACTTCCAGACGCTTTCCGCGTAACTTGAGGCCGAAAATAAAGCCTCAATTTACGCCAATATCCATTCTACGCACCTGAGGAGCGTATCCACGTAACTTGAATTCAGCTTTCGCTGCTGATCTGCACGGATAAAACGTACATCGGTATTTGGATGAAAAAAGTCCAGTTTCTGAAAAAACTGTATCTTCGTGTCAGAAACAATCGGCAAAGCCGCCCGGCTCAAATTCTTCTCACCGATTGCGTTTCGTGCTTGAACTCAGGACACTATTTTCAATAATTCCAGAACGTCAACCTAAAGGACATAGTCCCGTACGTTCTGTGCTGAGATCTCGGGATCGCCGAGGATGAGCAGGCGGTCCACCACATTGTCGAGTTCGCGGATGTTTCCCGGCCAGTGCTTTTCCTGAAGGAGCTTGACCGCTTCGGCGGAGAAGGAACGCGGCTTGCCTCCTTCAGTGTATTTGTCCTTGAAATGCTCGATAAGCATCGGGATGTCGTCCCTGCGCTCGTCGAGGGACGGAACTTTGATCACTATGACGCTGAGACGGTGATACAGGTCTTCGCGGAAGTTGCCTGCCTTTATTTCTTCTGCAAGGTTCTTGTTGGTGGCGGCCACGACGCGCACGTTGACATCGATGTCCTTGTCGGAGCCGATGCGTGAAAGCTTGTGCTCCTGGAGGACGCGCAGCACCTTCGCCTGGGCTGCAAGGCTCATATCACCGATTTCATCAAGGAAGAGGGTGCCTCCGTCGGCCTGCTCGAATTTGCCCTTGTGCTGCTTTATGGCAGATGTGAAGGAACCCTTTTCGTGGCCGAAAAGCTCGCTTTCTATGAGCTCGCCCGGAATGGCGGCACAGTTGACCTCGACGAAAGGCATCGCACTGCGGTCGCTCTGCCGGTGCAGGCTGCGGGCGACAAGCTCCTTGCCGGAGCCGTTCGGACCTTCTATCAGCACCCGGGCATCGGTTGGTGCGACCTTGTCAATGATGGCGCGGATGTGCTTCATAGGCTCGGATTCGCCGATCATATCGCTTCCGCCGAAGACTTTCTTCTTCAGTATCCTGGTCTCGTTGACCAGCGATACTTTCTCGGTGGCATTCTTGATGGTTATGAGGATGCGGTTGAGGTCGAGAGGCTTCTGGATGAAGTCAAAGGCGCCTTTCTTGATGCTCTCTACGGCGGTGTCGATGTCGCCGTGGCCGGAAATCATCACTATCGCGGCATCGCAGCCATCGGCGACGAGCTTGTCAAGCACTTCTATCCCGTCCATCCCCGGCATCTTGATGTCGCAGAAAATCACATCGTATTTTCCCTTTGCAACAAGAGCCAGAGCGGATGCCCCGTCTTCTGCGGATTCAACTTCGTAACCTTCGTCGGAGAGGATCTCACCGAGGGAATTGCGGATAGCCCGCTCATCATCAACAATAAGGACTTTCATATCAATGCAAATATCTGCAAAATTCGTGACAAATAGGTATTTTTATTATCTTTGTTTGCGAAACTAAGACCTATATGAAAATACCGGATATCATAATCGCCATTGACGGCTGCTCATCCACGGGTAAAAGCTCGTTCGCGAAACTTCTTGCCGGCAAGCTTTCCTTCCTGTACCTTGATTCGGGCGCTCTTTACAGGGGCGTGACCCTTTTTGCGCAGGAACAAGGACTCATATCCAAAGATAATGCCATATCAGACTGCCTCAGGGGCAGATTGTCTGAACTTGACCTGCATTTCGACGGACAGGGCAGAACCTGCATCGGGGACCGCTGCGTCGAGAAGGAGATCAGGTCTATGGAAGTGTCTTCGCAGGTAAGCCCGATTTCTGCGCTTGCGTATGTGCGCGAATTCGTGGATGCCAGGCTTCACGCATTTGCCGCCCACGGGCGGGTGGTGATGGATGGCCGTGACATAGGCACTGCGGTGTTCCCGGATGCGGAATTCAAAATCTTTATGACCGCCAGCGAGGAGGTGCGTGCGCAGCGCCGTTTCGATGAACTCGTGTCCAAGGGCGAAAATCCGAAGATCGAAGATGTCCTTGCAAACCTGCGAGAGCGTGATTACATCGATTCGCATCGTGAAACCCATCCCCTGTGCAGGGCGGCCGATGCTTTTGAGCTCGACAATTCCGAAATGACTTTCGGCGAAGAACTGGCCTGGGCCATCGGTGTGCTTCAGGGAAAATTCAACGTATTATGATAAAGGTTGAAATAGACAGCAATTCCGGATTCTGCGGCGGTGTGATTCGGGCGATCGACACGGCTGAGCGTTTTCTCTGGGAGCGTGACGGACGTCTTTTCTCTCTGGGTGCGATAGTGCACAACGAGGAGGAGCTCGAGCGCCTTGGCGCAAAAGGCCTTGTCGCCCTTGCTGGAGATGAAATCGACGATGTCGTGATGTATGGTGTGGAAACAATCCTTATCCGCGCCCATGGAGTTGCCCCCGAAATCTACGAAAAACTTCGTCTGAAGGGCTTCGAGATCATCGACTGCACCTGCCCTGTTGTGCTGAATATCCAGAAGCAGATACGCAGGAGCGCCGGTCAGGTCCTGATTTTCGGCAAGCACGGGCATCCTGAGGTCCTCGGCCTGGTCGGACAGAACAGCCGCGCAAAGGTTTTCGACAGTCTTGAACAGCTCGAGGATGCTCTGGCGGAAATCAATCCTGAAGAGCCGCTTGATGTCTTTTCCCAGACCACAATGAGCCCTGTCCAGTACAAAAGGGCCTGCGACATCATCTCCAGAGTGGTTCCCGGATCAAACATACACAATACCATCTGCAAGCAGGTCGCTTCGCGTCATGGTGAACTGTCGACATTCGCCCGCGAACACGATGCCGTCATCTTCGTGTCCGGCAGCCACAGCTCCAACGGAAAAGTCCTGTACGACCTCTGCAAATCGGAAAATCCGCGCACCTGGAGGGTCAGCGCCATAGAGGATATCAAGCCCGAATGGTTCAGGCCCGGCGACTTCGTAGGTGTGAGCGGTGCGACTTCAACGCCTAAATGGCTTCTTGAAAAAGTGGCGTCGGCTATTGAAAATTTGCAATAGTAATGGAATTCAGTTAACTTTGCTGAACTATAGAGAGAATCAATAAACAATTAAGATATATCAATTTATGGCAACAACAGCTGATTTTAAAAACGGACTTTATCTCAAATTCAACGACAAGCCTTGTATGATCGTTTGGTTCCAGCACGTCAAGCCAGGCAAAGGCCCGGCTTTCGTGAAGACCAAGCTGCGCAACCTTGAGAACGGTCGCATCCTCGAGAATACTTTCACCGCCGGTGCAAAGATCGAGACCATCGAGGTTGAGCGCCGTCCATACCAGTTCCTCTATGCAGAAGAGGATGGCTTCAACTTCATGCACGAGGAGACATACGAGCAGATCCTTCTCCCTAAGGCAGTCGTTGAGAACGCAGACCTTATGAAAGAGGGACAGCACGTTGAGATGATGTTCGTTGTAGGTGAGGAGAAGTGCCTTACCTGTGAGCTTCCTACATATGTGACTCTCGAGGTTACCTATAGCGAGCCGGCCGTAAAGGGCAATACCGCCTCTACCTCCGCACTCAAGGAAGTCACCCTCGAGACCGGTGCCAAGATTATGGTGCCTCTCTTCATCGAGACCGGTGAGAAGATTACTGTAAACACAACAGACCGCAGCTACGGTCAGCGAGTATAACACGAAAATTACACTTCTGACAGTCGGCAGGACCGACGTGAAATGGGTATGTGAAGGCCTGGGTGTTTATGCATCCAGGCTGAAACATTATATCCCGTTCGACATCCTGGAAATCCCGGAACTGAAAAACGTGTCCGCGCTTTCCAGGGAACAGATCAAGGTAAGGGAGGGAGAACTCATCCTCAAGAACCTCAAACCGTCTGACGATGTGATGCTTCTTGATGAACACGGCAGGGAATTCCGCTCGGTTGAGTTTGCCAAAGTCCTTGAGGATAAGATTTCCCGTGGAGGGAAAGACCTCGTTTTCGTGATTGGAGGGGCATACGGTTTCAGCGATGCCGTATATCAGAGAGCGGACGGCAAGCTGTCCCTCTCGAAAATGACCTACTCCCATCAGCTTGTGAGAACGATTTTTGCAGAGCAGCTATACCGGGCTTTCACAATAATGAAAGGGGAGCCGTACCACCACGAATGAAAAGGCCGAAAAAAATAAGCGACATAGTATCCGCGGGACTCCTGATTCTGGGCGTCCTCGCGTTCGTGCTGGCATTCAGCACGCCCCGTACGCCGGGTGACACTGCCGCGGCGGCCCGGAGGGCACAGCGCAGGATTGCATCCAGGATGGCCACGCTCGAATCGCTATCGGCAAAGGCTCTTGCCCAGGACCCTTCGGACTGGCTCGACCTGGGCCGCGTACCGGAAGATATGGTCATATACCGGTATTGTTCCGACACCCTCGAATCGTGGGTGAACAAGTTCCCGCAGATAAACGACGACATCAAGCCCCGCCCGGAATTCAGCGACATCATAACACTCCGCGGCAATCCGCAGTCTCCTCTTCTGCAAGTCCGCGATTCGGTTTCGTATATGAGTTTCGGCTCGAAATGGTACCTTGTCAAAGCTGCATCAAAAGGCAATGTGAAGGTCATTTCCGCCCTTGAGATCGTTGACAGCCAGTCCGGCGGCTATAACGGAGTGAACCCTCATCTCTGGGTGAACGAAAAATATTCTGTCCGTCCTCTTTCAGACAATGGTGGCTCCGCCGTCTATGTGGACAGACAACCACAGTTCAAGATCGTATATGAATCCCTTGCCGGCAAGGCGAGCGCCGATCCTCTGATGGTGGGCATAGCCATAGTCCTGCTTGTAGCCAGCGGAATGCTGTTCCAGACAAGCAGGAACACGCTCCGCAGATACTGCATCGTGATTTCGGGCCTGCTCCTGGTTGCAGTGCTGATATATTTCTGGGGACGTTCCGCCCAATGGGAGCTCAGCCTTTTCTCACCTACATTGTTCGCCGGAGGCGCCTTCCTCTATTCGCTCGGCGCCGTGATAATCATCAATTTCGCGATCCTGCTGATGTCCGTCAGTACTTATCTGGCACGCACAAGCATAGTCGCGAGGTTCTCGGACAGGAAAGGGAAGACCGGGATTTTCGTCGCGACGCTCGCGGCGGTCCTGCTTATCCTCTTTTATTCGCATATCGCACTCAAGAGCATAGTCCTGAACTCAAGCATCTCCCTTGAACTTTACAAGCTCAGTGAGATGTCGGCGTTCACGGGGCTGGTTTACCTTTCCTTCCTGACAATGCTTCTGAGCATCCCTCTTCTGCTGCAGCTCCTGCTGCCTTTCGCGAAGGAAAAGTACGGTGTCCAGGCAGATTCGCTCTCCCATCTGAGCCGGCTGTGTTTCTCTATCTTCATTGCCCTTTATCTTGTCATAATCACCTCGGTGCTTGGATTCCGAAAAGAGCAGAGCCGTGCCGAGATGTGGGCGTACCGTCTGGCATTCGACCGCGACATACGTCTTGAAATGAGGCTGGAAAGGATTGAGCAGCAGATTGCCGACGATGCCGTGATTTCAGCGCTTTCGGCCTTTGACAACACCGCCCAGACCATCGAAAACCGCCTTGCAAATGAGCATATGTTCCGCATCGACCAGGGCTATGACGTCTCGGTGTATGTGCTGAACAGCTACAGCAACACACAACGTAATTTCGAGGTCTTCAATTCGCACGTGCGGGGCGGCATCCCTTTGTCGGAGAACTCCCGTTTCCTCTACGTAAACCCTAACGGCAGTCATTCATACTACGCGGGTATATTCCTTTATTCCAACGAAAACGTCGGGGCATCCACCGTCCTCATCACGATCGAACCGCGAAACATCAACGACATCAAGGGCTACTCGTCTATCTTCGGAATAACGCCTCCGGGCAAGATCGTGCTTCCTGCTGAATATTCCTATGCCCGGTATGACGAGGGCAGGCTGCAGGTGTTCAAGGGCGACTATGCGTTCCCGACCGAGCTTGACGGGGAGATGAACCGCCGTATCCACGAAGACCAGGTATCCAAGCTGACTGCGGGCGGGTACACTCATTTCATCTTCACACTCGGCAACGACGAAACCGTCATAATCTCACGCCAGACATACAGCATCGTGAATTATCTTGTGGCCGGTGTCCTGCTCGCAATCCTGTTTTTCCTGATGCTTTCGCTGCTTTCATATCCGCGAAAGCAGGAGGAAGATTCCAGGGAGAGAAGCTATTACAAGTCCCGCATCTCCGCGGTCCTTCTCACTTCGCTGACCCTGACACTCGTGGCAATGGCACTTGCCAGCGTGCTTTTCGTGAACAGCAGAAACGAGAGCAACCTTCAGACCATCATATCCGATAAGATCAGCTCGATATGTTCAATGATCGAGGCGGGCACGAAACCGGTGAATTCCATACGGGACATCCTGACTCCGGAATTCAATGAGCTTCTGCACCGGGTCAGCATCAACACCAGTTCCGACATCACGATCTATGGACCTTCGG
The DNA here is from genome assembly GCA_024401695.1 of Bacteroidales bacterium. Lineage (GTDB taxonomy): Bacteria > Bacteroidota > Bacteroidia > Bacteroidales > UBA932 > Cryptobacteroides. Next base: position 526,934 of record JAKSKN010000001.1, on the reverse strand, counting down.
GGAGGGTGGTGACCTCCACAAACCCTATGGCGCTGGAGCGTGCGAACCTCGGCTCGCGCATCGATGGCGATGCTTACAAGAATATCGTGCGCAATTCCCGAAGGTACTTCATCAAGCGGGAGAAGAGCGGCTCTGTCAAGTACTATAATATGTATGCCCCTCTCAAGAGCGCAAGCGGAAACGTAATAGGCATACTTTGCTCGCCATATACCGATGAGAGCTATGACTTTGAGAAAGACGCGGTCAACCACTCGATGACCATCATCGCTGTATTCCTTTTGCTGCTGCTGCTTGCAAGGTTCTCTGCATCCACCATCATCGACAGGATGTTCAAGCCTCTGAGCGAGGTGGGACGGAAGATGACGGACACCAGTCTCGACAAGCTTGAACATATCCATTATGATCGCGAAGATGAGGTATCGTCCCTCGTTGATGCATACAATCTGATGGTCACCGAACTTTCGGAAAGTTCCAAGAAACTTGCCCAGGCAGAGCGCGACAAGGCCTGGAGCGGAATGGCCCGCCAGGTAGCCCACGAAATCAAGAATCCTCTCACCCCTATGAAACTCCAGCTCCAGCGGATAATGCGGCTGAAAGCCAAAGGGGATGCCGGATGGCAGGACAAGTTCGACGAAGTCACCACCGTCCTTCTCGATCACATTGATATTCTGACCGACACGGCGAATGAATTCTCAACCTTCGCAAAGCTCTATACGGAAGAGCACACCGAAATCGATCTGGACAAGGTGCTTCAGGAAGAGATTGCGATGTTTGACAACAAGGGGCACGTGAAGTTCGACTATTACGGCTTCCCGGGAACAATGGTGATGGGACCGAAGCCTCAGCTGACGCGTGTCTTCGTCAACCTGATCAACAATGCCGTGCAGGCTGTGGGCGAAAAGGAAGATGCACGCGTGGTGGTTGCGTTGCGCAATTCGTCGCGGGACGGCTTCTTTGACATTGTCGTGGAAGACAATGGTCCGGGTGTGTCCGACGAGAATGTGGAGAAGCTCTTCACGCCTAATTTTACAACCAAGAACGGCGGGTCCGGACTCGGTCTGGCCATCAGCCGGAGCATTCTCGAGCGCTGTGGCGCCACCATATTCTACAACAGGTCATTCACGCTGGGCGGAGCCTGCTTCACCATCCAATATCCCAAGCAAGTATGAAGAGATTCCTGAAAATAGCGTTTGTCGCGGTGGCGATGACAATCTGTCTGGGCGCCAAGGCCCAGCCGGAGGGTTATGACGTCTTCTCCCCGATAGGAAAATATATAATGAAGGGCGACGCCGACGCGCTGTCGAAATGGTTCGCCGACAATCTGGAGATATCCATCCTTACGAATACCGCTGATGCCAGCCGTGCCCAGGCCAGGCAGATAGTGAAGGCCTTTTTTGAGAATTATACGCCACGCTCGTTCAGCATAACCCACACTGCGGGCCGTGCCAATATGAAATATGCGCTCGCCTTTATGAATGCCGGCGGCGAAATGTTCATGGTGACCATATTCGCCTGTTCGAAAGGTGAAGACGGCTATCGCATACAGCAATTCAAGATTGAAAGGGCGATGTAATCCGGCAGACTATTTCTGGCGGCAGTAGATCTGGACCGGACATCCGGTCAGGTTGAAGTTCTCGCGCAGCTTGTTCTCCAGGAACCTCTTGTACGGATCCTTTATGTACTGCGGCAGATTGCAGAAGAATGCAAATGCCGGGAATTTCGTAGGCAGCTGGGTGACGTATTTCACTTTTACATATTTGCCTTTCCAGGCAGGTGGCGGGGTCTCCTCGATGATTGGGAGAAGGGCCTCGTTGAGGCGTGCGGTAGGGATCTTCCGGCTGTAGTTTGCATATACTTCTGCTGCAGCGTCGAGAACGTTCTGGATGCGCTGCATCTTGACTACGGAGGTGAAGATGATGGGCACATCGTCGAACGGGGCTATGCGCTGGCGAAGATTTGCCTCATAGTCGCGGAGCGTGTTGTTGTCCTTGACGAAAAGGTCCCATTTGTTGACTACCAGGACGCAGGCCTTGCGGTTCTTCAGGATGAGGTTGAAGATGTTCATATCCTGGGACTCCATTCCCGTGGTGGCGTCTATCATCATAATGCAGACGTCTGAGTGTTCGATGGCGCGGATCGAACGCATCACGGAGTAGAACTCCAGGTCTTCGTGAACCTTGGTCTTCCTGCGGATTCCGGCGGTGTCGACGAGCATGAACTCGTGGCCGAACTGATTGTAATGGGTCTCGATTGCGTCGCGTGTGGTGCCGGCGACAGGGGTGACTATGTTGCGCTCCTGGCCGAGCAGGGCGTTGGTGAGGCTGGATTTTCCGACATTAGGCTTGCCTATGATCGTGATGCGCGGCAGGCCGGCATACGGGTCTTCGACCTCTTTCTCTTCGGGGAGTATCCTTGCAATGGCATCGAGGAGGTCTCCGGTGCCGGCCCCGTTGGCTGAGGAGATGGCATAGACGTCTCCGAGGCCGAGAGAGTAGAACTGATAGGTGTCGAACATCTTTTCGCCGGAGTCGACCTTGTTGACACAGAGGATGACCGGCTTCCTGGAACGGCGGAGCACGTCGGCGATTTCGGAGTCGTAGTCGGTGATGCCCGTGCCGGCTTCGACCATAAAGAGTATTGCGTCAGCCTCGTCGATGGCAATCTGGACCTGAGAGCGGATGGCGCTCTCGAAGACGTCGTCGGAATTGGTGGTGTAACCGCCTGTGTCAACGACAGAGAATTCGCGACCGCACCATTCGCAGCGACCGTAGTGACGGTCGCGGGTGACGCCAGCCGTGTCATCGACTATTGCCTGCCTCATTCCAACAAGGCGGTTGAAAAGTGTTGATTTGCCGACGTTCGGACGTCCTACAATTGCCAGTAATGCCATAATCTATTTGTTGAAGAGGCTGCATTCCTTGCAGGCCTCGCTGTAATTGCCTGTGCACTTGCGTGCGTGGAGGGCGGCATCTTCGTCCTTGTAGCAGCGGATGCCGCGCTTGCGCATCTCCTCATTGGAGCCCACGTCGTATTTCGGAAAATCCTTCTTGCGGAAGATGATGTTGAAGCACATCCCCAGCACGCAGATTCCGATAAGGACGAGGGCTGCGAGGAAAACTTTCATTTAAAAAATAAAATCGTTGCTGATGGATTCGTAGTTGTACACCTTGTTGATGATGCTTGCGAACACTTCAGTCATTGATACGATTGTGATCTTGGAATCATTTTCAAGCTCCGGGTGCGGTACGGTGTCGGTGATGAGCACCTCGGCGAGGGCGGAGTTGTGGATGCGCTCCACGGCTCCCCCGGAGAGAAGTCCGTGCGTCGCGCAGGCGCGGACGGAAGCGGCTCCCTTGCTCATCAGAACCTCAGCTGCCTTGCAAAGCGTGCCGGCGGTGTCAATCATATCGTCCACGATGATGATGTTCTTGCCCTCGACCTCACCGATGGCGGTGATGGAATCAACCACATTGGCTCTTGCGCGTGTCTTGTGACAGATGATTACGCTTGCGCTGAGATCCTTGGCGTATGCATTGGCTCTCTTGGCTCCGCCCATATCGGGAGCTGCGATCGCGAGATCGGAGAACTTGCGCTTGCGGATGTAAGGGATGAACACCTTGCTTGCGTACACGTGGTCAACCGGGATGTCGAAGAATCCCTGGATCTGGTCGGCGTGGAGGTCGCAGGTCATCACGCGGTCAGCGCCTGCTGCGCGGAGCAGATTGGCTGCGAGTTTGGCGCCGATGGCTACGCGCGGACGGTCCTTGCGGTCCTGACGGGCCCATCCGAAATAAGGGATGACAGCGATGACCTTGTCGGCAGAAGCTCTCTTGGCGGCGTCGATGCAGAGGAGAAGTTCCATAATGTTGTCTGCGGGCGGCACGGTCGACTGGAGAAGATAGACGGTTGCACCTCGGACACTGTCGAGGAACTGGGGCTGAAATTCTCCGTCGCTGAACTGAGAGACCGCGAGGTTTCCAAGCTTGATCTCCGGCTGGTCGGCAGGCCTGTGTGCGTTCAGGTGTTCGATTACTTTGCTTGCAAAGTCCTGTGAGGCCCTACAGGCGAACAATTCCATTCTATGGGAGTGTAACATCGTATTTTATAAGTTGTTAAGTATATTCTCAATGTATCCGAGAATTTCTTCCTTGCCCTTCCCGGACTGGGCTGAACTGCAGAACATCGGCGGGAGTTCCTCCCATTGCTGCAGAAGTATCTCCTTGTCACGCTCGATCTGTGCGGCGAGGACATTCGGCCCCTGTTTGTCGCATTTCGTGAAGATCAGCGCAAACGGTATGCCGTGCTCGCCCAGTTCGGCGATGAAGTCGGTGTCGATGCGACCGATGTTGTGACGGGAGTCAATCAGGACAAAGAGCTGAATGAGCTCCTTGGAATTCATAATGAAATCCTTTATGACTTCAGCCAACTCGTCTCTCCCTTTCTGCCCCATCTTGGCATAGCCGTATCCCGGGAGATCCACAAGATACCACTCGTCATTGATCAGAAAGTGGTTGACAACCTTCGTCTTGCCTGGGGTGGACGATGTCATCGCGAGCTTGCCGTTGTTGCACAACTTGTTGATCAGCGATGACTTGCCTACGTTAGACCGCCCTATGAACGCGAATTCCGGCAAGGTCCTCTTCGGCTTCTGCGATACGCGGGTGCTGCTGCCTGCGAATTTGGCCTCGGAGATTTTCATCGGGAAAACTACTACTTTAAATAACGCACAAAGATAACTATTTTATTTTGTTTTATTTGCCTATATTTGCAACGGTTAGTAGTAAAAATTATGCTTAGCAAGAAAGTTTCCAAAAAGCTGGAATCGCTCCAGACCCCGTTTTATCTTTATGATATGGACCTTCTCCGCCTCACTCTCGAGAGTGCGGTAAGTATGGCCGCACGATATGGCTACGTCCTCCACTATGCAATCAAGGCTAATTATGACCCGCGCGTCCTGGCTTTGATAAAGGAGTACGGCTTCGGTATCGACTGCGCCAGCGGGAATGAGGTGGCCTGTGCGATAGAGGCCGGCTTCGATCCGAAGAAGATAGTGTATGCAGGTGTGGGCAAGCGTGACCACGAGATGAAATATGCCATCGAGAAGGGCCTTTACGCAATCAACTGCGAATCCATAGAGGAACTCTATGTCCTTAACGATTTTGCCGCTGCGGCAGGCAGGACCGTCGATGTGGGCCTTCGTGTGAATCCGGACATCGACCCTATGACAAACCATTGCATCGACACCGGCCAGGCCGACAGCAAGTTCGGCATCTCCTACGAGGAGATACTCGCGCGTGCCGAGGATATCAAATCGCTCAAGAATCTCAATGTGAAGGGTATGCATCTTCATATCGGATCGCAGATCCGTGAGCTGCACGTCTTCGAGTACCTCTGCGACAAGGTGAACGTCATCGTGGAGAACCTCGTGAACCTCGGATTCAAGCTTGATTATGTCGATGTGGGAGGCGGACTCGGAATCAATTATGATATGCCTGAGAACGAGCCTGTCCCTAACTTCGCTTCCGTTTTCGCCATCATCAATTCCCACCTGAAAGTGGGCTCCCGCGAGGTTCATTTCGAATTCGGGCGCGCAATTGTGGGTGAATGCGGTGAACTTATCACCCGCGTGCTCTTCAACAAGACCACGGCAACGGGCCGCAAGCTTGTCATCGTGGATTCCAGTATGACGGAACTCATCCGGCCTGCTCTCTACGGAGCATATCACAGCATCGAGAACATCACATCGACTTCTGACAAGAAGGAGCGCTATACGATAGTGGGCACGGCCTGCGAGTCTACGGACGTATTCAACGAGAGCCTGGCTCTCCCGGAGACCAGACGCGGCGATCTCCTCACAATCAAGTCCACGGGCGCCTACGGGCAGTCGATGTCGTCGAGGTACAACCTTCACGACCTGCCCCGCTCGGTCTACAGCGATGAGTTATAGATGAACTATGAACAATCAATCGGCCCCGCTGACTGCGGGGCCGATTTTTTTTCAAATTTTATTCTTATTTTTGTTTTTCAGAATATTTAAAAATTGCCCGGGGCCATGGATGCCATAGATCTGCTTACACTGCAAAGACTCCTTAAGGAAGGGATCGAGGATCTCTTCCCTGATCGTGTCTGGGTGAAGGCGGAGATAGCATCTATGCAACTGAAAGCCAATGGTCATTGCTATCTTGAACTGTGTCAGGATTCTGGCAGGGGCGTTGTCGCAAAGGCCAAGGCGATTATCTGGAAAAACCAGTATTTCCCTCTCTCCCAGTATTTCAGGAATGAAACGGGCGCTGACCTACGCGCGGGTATATCTGTACTCGCGCTCGCGCAGGTGAACTACAGCGAGCTCTATGGCATTTCTCTCGTAATTGAGGATATCGATCCGGCCGCCACTCTCGGGGAAGCGGAGCTGAAACGCAGGCAGACCATAGAGAGACTTGAGGCTGAAGGACTGCTTGACAGGCAGAAGCAGCTTGAGATGACGGATCTGCCGTACCATCTTGCGGTGATTTCTGCAAGGGATGCCGCCGGATTCGGGGATTTCAGGCGTCATCTTCTTGAAAATGAGTATGGATTTGCGTTCGATGTCCAGCTCTTCGAGGCTACGATGCAGGGACAGTCCGCCCCGGAATCCATAATCGGCGCCCTGAAACGCATACAGGATTCCGACAGCCGCTTTGATGCCGCCCTGATACTCCGCGGCGGCGGATCCGCACTCGATCTTGTCTGCTTCGATGACTATGAGCTCTGTTCCAGCATAGCGAATGCGGGCATTCCCGTCCTGACGGCTATCGGCCACGACAGGGACCACCACGTCGCCGATATGGTTGCATTCGATTTTGTCAAGACGCCTACGGCGCTGGCAGATGTGTTCATCGATGCCGCAGCCTCCGAGGACGAACGCATAACCTCCTTCGCCACCCGTCTCCGGCTGGCCCTGCAGGGCAAGCTTTCGGCTATGTCGTCAGCTCTTGACGTGCTTCAAAACCGCATTCATTCCGCTGATCCACGCAAGATACTGGACCGTGGCTATTCCCTTGTGACCGATGGGAATGGCGTTGTATGCAAGGAGTGCAGGGGGATAAAGGCTGGAGATACGCTCAAAATCTATTTCTCCGACGGGGAAATCAAAGTCAAGGTCCTATGATGGAAAAATTTGATTATGCTGAAGCTCTGAAGGAGCTGGAAAATATTGTGGTGAAGGTGGAAGACCCTTCCACAGGTATTGACGACATAGACAGATTGATCAGGCGGTCAGATGAACTGGTTGCCGGATGCCGCGAATACCTCAGAACCGCCAGAGAAAAACTTGAAGCCCTATGATCAGGAAGATTTATGAAACGGATCCGTGGCTGAAGCCGAACAGGGATGCAATTGATGCACGCCACGCGCGGATACTTGCCGACAAGGAAAAACTTGCGGGCGGTCAGGACATCTCGCTTGCCGTCAACAACCACATCTATTACCCGCTTCATCGTGAAGATGGGAAGTGGGTGATCCGCGAATGGGCCCCGAATGCGACACGCATTTATCTCATTGGCGATTTCAACAATTGGCAGCGTGCGAAATCGTATGCTTTCACGCCTGTCGGCGGCGGCAACTGGGAACTTGAGCTTCCAGAAATGATGCTTCACCATTGCGACCTCTACAAACTGTGGATAGAGTGGCCCGGAGGTGCGGCCGAACGCCTGCCGGCATATGTCACTCGTGTCGTTCAGGATGCAGAAACCAAGGTCTTCTGTGCCCAGGTATGGGACCCTGAGCCGTATGAGTGGAAAAACGCCTCTCCGGGAAAGGTAGAGAACCCTCTGATATACGAATGCCACATCGGTATGAGCTCCGAAAAGGAGGAAGTGGCGAGTTTTGTCGGATTCAAGAACGAGGTCCTGCCCCGGGTGCACAGGCTTGGCTACAATGTCCTTCAGATAATGGCGCTGCAGGAGCATCCGTACTATGGGTCATTCGGCTATCAGGTCTCCAATTTCTTCGCTCTGAGTTCCAGGTTCGGCACTCCTGAAGAATTCAAGGAACTGGTCGATGAGGCCCACGCCCTCGGCATAGCCGTCATAATGGATATCGTCCATTCGCACGCCGTCGAGAATGAGGCTGAAGGCCTGTCGTGCCTTGACGGACACGACGACCTGTATTTTTACGGGGGACCGCAAGGGCACCATCCGGCCTGGGGGTCGCGCTGTTTTGACTACGGCAAGGACGAGGTCAAATATTTCCTTCTCTCCAACTGCAAGTACTGGATGGAGGAGTTCAGGCTTGACGGCTTCCGCTTTGACGGCGTGACCAGTATGATCTACTGGAATCACGGCCTCGGCGTGGATTTCGGCTCATATGACCTGTATTTCAATGATGGCGTCGATGAAAGTGCTGTCAGCTACCTTGCCCTCGCCAATATGCTCATCCACGAGATAAATCCGAATGCAATCACCATCGCGGAGGACGTCAGCGGAATGGCTGGACTGGCCGCCCCGTTTGAAGCCGGCGGCGTCGGATTCGACTACCGTATGGCAATGGGCATCGCCGATCACTGGATAAAGTGGATCAAGGAACTTCCAGATGAAGAGTGGAGCATGGGCGGAATCTGGTGGGAGCTCACCAATAAAAGGGCCGATGAGAGGACCATCTCGTATGCCGAATGTCACGACCAGGCGCTGGTCGGGGACAAGACGCTTATTTTCCGCCTCATTGACAAGGAAATGTACTGGGGGATGAATCTCGACTCGCAGAATCTGCTCGTAGAGCGCGGTGTCGCCCTGCACAAGATGATACGTCTCGTCACTCTCGCCACCTGCGGCGGAGGCTATCTCAACTTCATGGGCAATGAGTTCGGCCATCCTGAATGGATCGACTTCCCCCGTGAGGGGAACGGCTGGTCATACAAGTATGCCCGCCGCCAATGGTCCCTTGCCGACAACAACCTTCTCCGCTATAAGGCGCTGATGGCTTTTGACGCGCAGATGATAAACTATTTCAAGAAAGAAAACATCCTCGCCGATGAGCCTCAGCAGCTGTATGTCGATGAGGAGAGAAAAGTTTTGATTTTCAAGCGCGGAAACAGTATCTTTGCATTCAATTTCAACCCGGTTGCGTCATTCGAGAATTTTTGCTTTTTTGCACCGGACGGAAAATACGCCATGGCGTTCAATTCCGACGAGCGTAAATTTGATGGATTCTCACGCCTCCAGGCCAACGAGAAACACACCACATTGGACGGAAGACTATCACTCTATCTCCCTTGTAGGTGTGTTTTGGTTTTAAAAAAAATATAAAGCGAAATGGCTTTTCTGAAATTCAACAAGTCTGAACTGGTCAACCTCTCCTATTCACTGAAGAGGGAGGTCCTCGGGTCCAACAAGACCGGAGCCTACTGCAACACTTCGATCATCGGCTGCAACACCCGCCGGTATCACGGTCTGCTGGCTGTCACTCTCGACCGTTTCGGAGGAGACAGATTCCTGCTCCTTTCCGCACTCGATGAGACCCTTATCATCGGCGGCAAACGCTTCAATCTCGGAATTCACTGCTATGGTGACATCTATGAGCCGAGGGGACACAAGTATATTGTGGACTTCGAGGCCAATCCGGTGCCGAGAATCACCTTCAAGGTTGGCGAGGCCGTTTTCCGCAAGAGCCTTCTGCTGGCTTCCGACAAGGACCAGGTGCTGATCAAATACGAGCTTCTGGAGTCCTCTCTTCCGGTTGTCCTCCAGTTCAGCCCGTTCCTGGCTTTCCGCAATGTGCATGCCCTGACTCACCAGAACGCCGATGCGCAGACCGACGGCACTGAAATCAAGAACGGTATGGCTTATCGTCTCTATCCGAACTTCCCGTCACTGAACATTCAGGTCAGCGATTCGAAGGCGAAGTTCACGAAGACCAACAGCTGGAACCTCGGTATCACATATTCTGATGAGTACCGCCGCGGTTTCGACTGCCGCGAGGACCTCTTCGTGCCCGGATATTTCGAACTCAGGCTTTCACCTGGACGCTCGGCCGTGGTGTCTGCCTCCCTCAGTGAGGAAGACCCGGCTGAATTCGTCAAGAAATTCAATTCGGGCCTCAAGAAGAAAGGCAGCGCCGCCGATTATCGCGACCAGCTCCGCCGCTGCGCGAACCGACTCATAATCGATCATAACAACAGGAAGAAGATCAATGCGGGCTTCTCCTGGATGTATACTGGCCTCCTTCGCGAAACCCTCCAGGCCCTGCCGGGTCTGGCCCTCTATGGCCTTGATGACCCTGCGCAGTTCGAGGAGATCCTTGACAACCTCATCACCGATGAGCAGGAGCGCCTTTTCCGCCGCACCACTCAGGTGGAAGCGCCACTGCGCCTGGCCCTTGTGCTTCAGAAGTACATCGACTATGGCGCGGACGAGGAGAAAGTCTGGAAGAAATACGGCACGACTCTCAAGGGCGTGATCGAAAGCTATCTCCCGGGTGAACGCCGCGAGGTGTCGATGCACCCTAACGGGCTCTTGTGGGCTCAGATGGACGGGGTGGCCTTAAGCTGGATGAATGCATACATTGACGGACGTGCCGTCACCGAACGTGCCGGATATCAGGTGGAAACGAATGCCTTCTGGTATAATGCCATCTGCTTCGCATTGGAAATGGAAGGCAAATACGGGACAAGGAACGGCCAGTTCGTCAAGAAGTGGGAAGAGATACGCGGTCTCGTAAGGATGAATTATCAGAAGACCTTCTGGAACGCATCGCACAGCTGCCTTGCCGACTATGTCGACAACAATGGCCAGAATCAGGACATCCGCCCGAATCAGCTGTATTCCATCAGCGTCAAGTATTCACCGGTGGATGAAGAGCTCGCTCCATTGATCCTCCGTGTGGTTGATAACGAACTCGTGACCTCAAGGGGCATCCGCACCCTGTCTCCACGTGATATCAAATACAAGGGCGTCTACGAAGGTACGCAGCTCGAACGTGACCTTGCCTATCATCAGGGTTGCACGCGACCGTTCCTTCTTGAGCCTTATACCGAGGTTTCCTTCCGCATCAAGGGACAGTCCTTCTGGAAGAAGGCAGAATGGCTTGCAGAAGGATTCTACGAAGATCTCAACAAGCACGGTGTCGGCGCCTTCTCCGAACTCTATGACGGAGATCCACCTCACGAACCGCACGGAGCCATTTCATCGGCGCTCAGCACTGCCGCCCTGCTTTCTGTAGAGTATATGTTGGACAAATATAAGGAGGATAAGAAATGAAAGTACTGATGTTCGGCTGGGAGTTCCCTCCACATATCGCCGGCGGACTTGGAACCGCCTGCGAGGGCATAGTCAAGGGACTGGCCCATAATGGTGTCGAGACTCTGTTCGTGATGCCGGCGGCAAGTGGCGACGAAGACCAGTCCGCCACCACCATTCTCGATGCCAGCGACGTGGCTGTGATGAATGTCAGCGACTCTGTCGATGAATTCCTCAACAAGGTCAAATTCCTTCAGGTGGATTCCAACATCGTCCCTTATGTCAATCCGGACGAATATTTCGAAGCCATCGAAAAGATGAAGAATGAGCAGGTGCACGAAACCCTGGTTGGCTTCGGCCAGAAATTCAAGTTCTCCGGCAAATATGGGGCAAACCTGATGGAAGAGGTATCGCGTTATGCCCAGGTCGGTGGTACGATAGCCGTGCAGCACAAGGATGAATTCGACGTGATACACGCCCACGACTGGCTTACCTACCTCGCCGGCATAGCCGCCAAGGAACTGACCGGCAAGCCTCTCGTCGTCCACGTCCACGCCACGTCCTATGACCGCGGCGACGAGAAGCATATGGATTCGCGCGTGCTTGCAATCGAGAAGCGCGGAATGGAATGTGCCGACCGCGTCGTCACAGTCAGTGACCTTACCAGGAATATTGTCATCAACAAATATGGAATAGACCCGTCCAAGGTCGTGACCGTGCACAATGCGGTGGATTTCAGCGGACGTGAGGACATCGAGGTCGAGAGGGGAATCAGGGACAAGGTTGTCACATTCCTCGGTCGCATCACTTTCCAGAAAGGTCCGGAATATTTCATAGAAGCGGCCGCCAAGGTTCTCAAGAGGACCTCCAATGTGCGTTTTGTAATGGCCGGCAGCGGTGATATGATGAACCGTGCAATCCGTCAGGTGGCGCGCCTCGGCATCTCTGACAGGTTCCATTTCACCGGATTCCTCCGCGGACAGGAAGTCCAGAAGATGTTCGCCTTGAGCGACGTCTACATAATGCCGTCCGTATCGGAACCTTTCGGCATCTCTCCTCTGGAGGCGATGCGCTCCAACGTTCCGTCAATCATTTCTCACCAGTCAGGTGCGGCCGAAGTGCTCAAGTATGCGCTGAAGGTCGATTTCTGGGATGTAGATGCCATGGCGGATGATATTTACGCCCTCCTCCAGTATCCCGCCCTTGCGGAATTCGCGACAAAGCAGGGTTTTGATGAAGTCAACGAGCTCAAGTGGAACAACGCTACCGCAAAGCTCAAAGCAGTTTATGAATCAGTAGTCAACAAATAGATATGAAGAAGTCAATCTGCCTTTATTTCCAGGTCCATCAACCAACCAGACTCCGTCTGTACAGATTCTTTGATATCGGCAAGGATTCGCATTATTACGATGATTATGCCAATAGAACTATCCTCAAGAGGGTGGCACAGAAGTGCTACCTTCCTATGAACGAACTTCTTCTGCAGGCCATCAAGGCAAACAAGGGCAAGTTCAAGGTTGCCTTCTCCATCTCCGGCTCAGCTATGGAGCAGTTCGACCGTTATGCTCCGGAAGTCCTTGACAGTTTCCGTGCCCTTGCCGATACCGGCTGCGTCGAGTTTCTCAGCGAGACATATTACCACTCGCTTTCATCTCTTGCCTCGACACAGGAATTCGAGCATCAGGTCCAGATGCACAAACAGGCCATAGAACATTACTTCGGAGTGACCCCGAAGACCTTCCGCAACACCGAGCTCATCTATTCCGATGCGATAGGAGCGGAGGTCCGTGAACTGGGCTTCACCACGATGCTCACCGAAGGAGCCCGCCATATCATGGCCTGGAAGAGCCCGAACTTCATCTACAACAATGATTTCAAGAGCGACCTCAAGCTCCTTCTGCGCAATTACCAGCTCAGCGACGACATCGCTTTCCGTTTCTCTGACCAGAACTGGCAGGAGTGGCCGCTCACAGCCGAGAAATATATCTCCTGGATCAAGGCGTCGGAGGGTGACATCGTCAATCTTTTCATGGACTATGAGACCTTCGGCGAGCATCAGCCGGGTACCTGCGGTATCTTTGATTTCATGAAGGCGTTCGCAAGCCTTGGATCCAAGGACGGTGCGCTTCAGTTCGTCACACCTGCAGAGGCGGCGCAGAAGCTCGAGAGCGTCGGTGACCTGTCGGTGATGCAGCCTATTTCCTGGGCGGATGAAGAGCGCGACCTTACCGCCTGGCTGGGAAATGACCTCCAGCAGGATGCGTTCAACAAGCTCTACCGTCTTGAGGAAAAACTTTCCATCCTGAACGACCCTAGCCTCTGGGCCGACTTCGGACACCTTCAGGAAAGTGACCACCTGTACTATATGTGCACCAAATTCTTCTCTGACGGAGAGATCCATCAGCGTTTCAACCCATACAGTACGCCATACGAGGCTTTCATCAATTATATGAATGTCCTCAGTGATTTCATTATAAGAGTTAACAACGCAATAGCGGAAAAATAATATCTGAATTATGTATAAGAATCAAAGTGAATCTCCAATCTGGAGGAGTGTGATGGTGACAAGACACCTTCCCGCCTCGCTTTCCGGCCTTGAAACCCTGTGCAAGAACCTGTGGTGGTGCTGGAACGATGACGCAAAGGCTCTTTTCAAGTCCATCGATTCAGACCTCTGGCACAAGTCAGGTCACAACCCTATGGAGATTCTTGATAAAGTCAGCCTTAAGAGATACAACCAGCTTGCAGAAGACAAGGACTTCCTCTCCCGCCTGGCGGCAGTAATGGACAATTTCAATGCCTATATGGCAAAGAAGGCGGAAAGGGCGGAGCCATCCATCGGATACTTCTGTATGGAATACGGTCTTGACACTTCTCTCAAGATTTATTCCGGCGGCCTCGGCATCCTTGCCGGAGATTATCTGAAGGAAACTTCCGATATGAATGTCAATCTCGTGGCTGTCGGACTTCTCTACCGTTACGGTTATTTCAACCAGCGCCTCACCCCTCAGGGCAATCAGGTCGCAGACTATGTGCCTCAGGATTTCCTCAAGATCCCTGCGGAGCCCGTTTTCGATGAGAACGGAGCCTGGAAGACCGTGACAATGGCTATGCCGGGCCGTACGATGACCGCCCGTATCTGGAAGGTTGCCGTAGGCCGCACGGACCTTTATCTTCTTGATACCGACTTCGAGGCAAATTCACCAGAAGACCGTCAGGTCACCCATCACCTCTATGGCGGCGACTGGGAGAACCGTATGAAGCAGGAGATTCTGCTTGGCATCGGTGGCGTGCGTGCCCTCCGTGCCCTCGGCCTCAATCCGACAATATACCACTACAACGAAGGCCACGCTGCATTCGCAGGCCTTGAGAGACTCCGTGAGTATATGCAGAACGGTGGCTTCAGCTTCTTCGAAGGGCTTGAACTCGTGCGCGCATCCAGCGTTTTCACCACCCATACACCTGTGCCTGCAGGGCACGATGCCTTTACGGAGGACATCATCGGAAAGTACCTCGGCCACTATCCGCAGCGTATGGGCATCGACTGGCGCACACTTATGAATCTCGGAAAGATCGATGCGGACAACCGCGACGAGAAGTTCAGTATGAGCATTCTTGCCGCCAATATGTCGCAGAACGTCAACGGCGTTTCGATGCTCCACGGAAAGGTCAGCCAGGAGATATTCGCAAACTTGTACCCGGGTTATCTTCCTGAAGAACTCTATATCAGCTATGTCACCAACGGCGTCCATTATCCAACCTGGGCCGCCAAGGAGTGGAAGAAAATCTATGAGCGCGTGTTCGGAGAGGAATTCAAGTCGAGCCACTACGACAAGTCCTGCTTCGACGGCATATACAGCGTGTCTGACGAAGAGGTGTGGGAGACCCGCAAGACTCTCAAGAAGGATCTCAGGGACTCCATACTCGAGCGTCTTCACAATCCTTCCGTATGTGCGCACTATACGCCAAGCCAGATCGTGACCATTGCGGAGCGCTTCCGCGACGATGTGCTCACCATCGGTTTCGCACGCCGTTTCGCCACTTACAAGCGCGCCACACTGCTTTTCAGCGACCTTGACCGTCTTGACGCCATCGTCAACAATCCGGAGCATCCGGTTCAGTTCATATTCGCCGGCAAGGCTCACCCTGCAGACGGGATGGGCCAGGACCTCATCAAGCAGATCGTTGAAATCAGCAAGCAGGACCGCTTCCTCGGCAAGATCATCTTTGTTCCGGGCTATGACATAACTCTTGCCAAGAGACTTGTCCAGGGCGTGGATGTATGGCTGAACAACCCTACCCGCCCGCAGGAGGCTTCCGGCACGTCAGGAGAAAAGGCTGCAATGAACGGTGTGATGCACTTCTCCGTCCTTGACGGATGGTGGGTTGAAGGCTACCGTGAGGATTCAGGCTGGGCCCTTCCTCTCGAGAGTACGTATGACGACCATAACTATCAGAACGAACTCGATTCAGCGACAATCTATGCAACGATCGAGAACGAGATTGCTCCTACATACTACAAGACCGACAAGTCCACAGGCCGTTCAAAGGAGTGGATTGCATATATCAAGAACACCATTGCCAAGGTGGCGAGCAATTTCACCACCAACAGGATGCTTATCGATTACTGCAGGCAGTACTACGAGCCTCAGATGGTCCGTTATAGCGTACTTGCAGCCGATGGCGGAAAGGTTGCCCGCGAGATTTCAGCCTGGAAGGGTCTGATGCGCGCGGAGTGGAACAACATCCGCGTTATCACGTCCACTGTTCCGGATTCATCCTACGTACTTTCTCCTGACGATCCGTTCCAGACCGTTGTCGAACTCGACCTCGGCCGTCTGAAGCCGGAGGATGTCGGTGTGGAGATCCTCTTCACCACCGTGGATGACAAGGGCGTCTTCCATATCCAGGAGGTCTGCGAGCTCAGCCTCAACAAATATGAGAATGGCATAGCCACATATTTCGTCTCCATACTCCCTCAACGTACCGGTATGTACCAGGTAGGCACCCGTATCTTCCCGAAGAATCCGATGCTGCCTCACCGACAGGACCTTCCGTTCGTTAAATGGCTGTAGTAGCGACAGGTTTTTTCGACGGTGTCCATCTTGGGCACCGAAAGGTGATAGAGACCCTCGTCTCCTCGGCGCGGGAGCGCGACGAGGAGGCGGTGGTCATAACCTTCGCCCAGCATCCGCGTACCGTTCTCGGACAGGATGCATCCAGGCTCCGCCTGCTGACGACCCTTGATGAAAGGGTCGGGCTGATCAAGGCGCTTGGCGTGGACCGGGTGGAGGTGCTGGACTTCACTCTTGAACTGGCGGCACTCTCTGCCGCCGACTACCTCCGGGACATAGTGATCGGCAGATATGGCGGCACGGCGGTGGTCCTTGGCTACGACAACAGAATAGGCAGTGACCACCTGACGACGGACGGTGTCCGCGAGGTTGCGGTGGGGCTTGGGCTCGACGTGATACAATGCGGGGCTGCAGGCGACATTTCGTCAACCAGGATAAGGAAGGCGGTCGAAGAGGGTCGGTTTGACGATGCCGAACTTATGCTTGGACGCAAGCTTTCGCAAAAAAGTTGACGGGTAATCCGAAAATTAGTATATTTGCAAAGAAACAAGAGGGTTCTGCCATCGTGGCAGGACTCCTTTTTAATTGACACTATAGTATAATTTCATATGGCAGAAGTACATTATATGAGCCAGGAAGGGCTCGATAAGATGAAGAAGGAGCTGGCCGACGCCCTTGCACAGAGGCCGGTTATTGCCGCAGCCATTGCAGAGGCCCGGGAGAAGGGCGACCTTTCAGAGAATGCGGAATACGAGTCGGCGCGTGAGGCGCAGGGTCTGCTTGAGCTCAAGATATCAAACCTCCAGAATATGGTGGCGAACGCCAAGGTTCTCGACAACTCCCAGCTTAGCACCGACAAGGTGCAGATGCTCAACAAGGTCCGCGTTGAGAATATGCTTGCTCACAGAGAGATGGAATTCACCATCGTGGGCGAGAGCGAAGCCGATTTTGCCGCCGGCAAGCTCGCTGCGACCACTCCTATCGCAAAGGCGCTCCTCGGCCACTCCAAGGGTGAGGTCGTTGAGGCGAAGGTCCCATCAGGTGTCCTGAAATTCAAGATCCTCGACATTACTTTCTAATCAATGGCAACAATATTCACAAAAATCGCAAAGGGCGAGATTCCTTCATACAAAGTGGCGGAGAACGACGAGTTCTACGCCTTTTTGGACATCAGCCCGCTGGCGCTCGGCCATACCCTCGTCATTCCGAAGAATGTCGAGGATGACTATATCTTCAATCTTGACGGGAAGACCTACGAAGGGCTCTGGGCGTTCGCCCGCAAGGTAGCCGTGGCTCTCAAGGCTGCAGTACCCTGCAAGAGGGTAGGCGTGGCCGTACTCGGAATGGAAGTGCCTCACACGCACATCCACCTTGTCCCTCTCCAGACCGAAGGGGATCTTGATTTTCGCAAGACCAGACCGAACATCGAAAAAGAGCAGATGGCACAGACGGCCGCTGCAATCCTTGCAGAATATGAAAAATTATAAGCTAATCCTGCTCGCGCTCGCAGCGTTGGGCATCGCATCCTGCGCAAAGCAGGCAAGAATCAACGGCACCGTGGACGGCGCCGCCGACAGTCAGATCGTAGTCCGCAAACTCGATATGAACCAGTACAATGTCCTCGACACGATCAAGACAAAGGCAGACGGCAGTTTTTCCTATAAGCTTGATGTCAAGGATGGACAGCCTGAGTTCATCTATCTCTTTTACGGCGATACCAAGATTGCATCGCTTCTTCTTGAGGCGGGCGAGACGGCAGGCGTGACTACGGACACCCTCGGCAAATATCAGGTCGTCGGTTCCGAAGGCTCCGCCAAACTCGCGGAAGTCGAACAGAGATATGCGGATTTCCTCACCAGGATCTACAATGCCCCGGACACGAAGGAAATGAGCAGGATATACATCGACTACTACCGCAATTGCGTCAAGTATGTCCTTTCGAACCCCAAGTCACTCACATCCATTCCGGTTCTCTATCAGGAGGTCAGTGCCGGTTCGCCTGTATTCGCGCAGCATACCGACGCCATCATCTTCCGTCAGGTAGCCGATTCGCTCAAGACCGTCTATCCTGAATCCCGTTATGTCCAGGCCCTTGAAAAGGAGGCTGCTTCACGCGAGCAGGTGCTTGGTGTGCAGACCCGGCTTTCCGCCGCCCGGATCAACAACTTCCCTGACCTGAATATGGCCGACATCAATGGAAAAAAGGTGCGTCTCAGCGAGGTTGATGCGAAGGTGATCCTCCTGCATTTCTGGACCTCGGCATCAGATGATCAGAAGATGCTCAGCCTCGAGTACCTCATCCCTCTCTATAAGGAATTCCACGACAGGGGCTTTGAGATCTATGCTGTCGGCATAGACCCGGACAAGGCTAGATGGGCCGGAGTCATCAAGTCCCAGAACCTTCCTTGGATCAATGTGAACGATGGACTCGGCTCTTCTTCATCCAGCCTGGCCCTTTATAACATTGAAGGCCTCCCGACATCGCTGCTGATTGCTGACGGTGAGATCGACACCAATGATTTCCAGGGTGCCGACGGCTTGAGGAAAGAGCTCGGAAAACTGCTAAAATAATTTCTTGCTGCTGACGGTAGCAACGAAATCCTTGAGATAGAAAGGTTCGAAGTACGCTGTGTCTTTGAACCTTTTTTCGTTGTATTCCCTCAGTGCCGGGGTGAGCATTGCGTCGGCGCGTGGACAGGCCTGCACGAATGAAGAGCCTTCGGCGGCAAGGATATCCGCGCATTTCCCGGCACCGTCGCCAATGAAGAGGACGGGGCCTCCGGCCCTTTCTTTCGCGAAGCTGCTTCCGTCGATCACGCTTGGCGCAATCTCGGTCAGCCGCTCGCCGGCAGCGCTGTAGACGGCGCTGTAAACCTCCATCCTGCGGGCGTCGATCATCGGGATGATATACCTGCAGCCTTCCGGCAAAAGGCCTCCTTCGATGGCTTGCCATACGAGGATGTCAAGAGTGCCTACGGCCAGGAGCGGGATGCCGGCTGCGAAACATAGGCCTTTGGCGGTTGAGGAACCGACGCGGAGGCCGGTGTACGAACCGGGACCCGCGCTGACGCAGACGGCGTCGCAATCTGATACTTTCAAGCCTTGCTCCTGCAGTACTTCTGCAACATAGGGTGCGGTCATCGCTGCGTGTGCGCGCGGCTCGCTGCTCTCGCGGCGGCTCACGATCTTCCCGTCAATGGCGAGGGCGGCGGAGCATAGCGAGGTGGATGTTTCTATCAGGATTATCTTAGGCATTGGTCATTGTGGAAACGGCTCCCTCAATTGCCGATGCTGCGTTGTCAAGCAGGTCGCCGGCTTCGGAAACCAGGTTCTTCAGGTATGGGAAGATGAATTCGCCGCATCGCTTCAGAAGGTCGTAAACCACCGCACCGTCGAGTTTCTCAGGCTTTACGAGACCGAACTTGGCGTTGAGGGCCTCGAAAACCATAATGAGAAGTCCGAGGATGATGACTGTCTTTGCGATGGCGAAGACAAAGCCGAGAAATCGGTTGAGCCAGGTTATGGACGCAGCGTCGAATGCCTTGGTGATGAGTCTGCCTACGAAATAGAGGAGAAGGATCACCAGTACGGCAACGGCGATGAACGATACGATGTTCAGGACTTTCGGGTCGAGATGGACATAATTGGCGAGCCATCCGCTCATAAGCTTGGAAAACTTGAAGGCTGCCCACACTCCAAGAATGAGGGAGAGGATGGAGATGACCTGGCTTACAAAGCCCTTGGAGATACCCTGCACGATTGCCGGGATAAAGCAGCAGAGAAGAATAATATCCAGAATGCCCATTGTAAAAACGCTTGGAATTGTTTACTTTTGTGAATTGATAACAAGGGCAAATTTAGCGAAAAAAGATGACTTTCAAAGAGTATAATGGACTTGACCTGGTGAGCGTGGGAAATGAAGTGCTCAAGAGGTGGAAGAAGATGAGTGCGTTCGAAAAATCTCTCGAGCTCCGTGACGGCGCTCCGGAATTCATTTTCTTTGAAGGACCGCCGAGTGCCAACGGCATGCCGGGCATCCATCACGTCATGGCCCGCTCCATCAAGGACGCAATCTGCCGCTACAAGACCCAGACCGGCTTCAAAGTCCGTCGCCGCGCCGGATGGGACACCCACGGCCTTCCGGTCGAGCTCGGTGTTGAAAAGAAACTTGGCATAACCAAGGAGGATATCGGCAAGACCATTTCGGTCGAGGAATACAACAGGACCTGCCGTTCCGAGGTTATGAAATATACCGCCGAATGGCGCACCCTTACCGAACGTATCGGTTATTGGGTGGATATGGATGATCCGTATATCACCTACGACAACAGGTATATCGAGACACTCTGGTACCTCCTCAAGGACATATATGGCAAGGGCTATCTCTACAAGGGGAAGTCGATCCAGCCGTACAGCCCTGCCGCCGGAACGGGTCTCAGCTCCCACGAGCTCAATCAGCCTGGCTGCTACCGCGATGTCAAGGACACTACCTGCTGCGCCCAGTTCAAGGTTGTCGGAGAAGAGGACCTTTACTTCCTCGCCTGGACCACCACTCCGTGGACTCTTCCGTCCAACACAGCCCTTTGCGTAGGCCCGAACATCGACTACGTCAAGGTGCGCAGCGCCAATCCATATACAGGCAAGCCTGCAACATACATCCTCGCCCAGGCCCTCGTCGGCGCGTGGTTCAACGACAAGATCCCTTACGAGGTGCTTCCGGGCACTTTCAAGGGTACCGAACTCGCCGGTATGAAATATGAGCAGCTCATCTCCTGGTTCCGTCCGGATGAGGGCGCCTTCAAGGTCATCCTCGGTGACTATGTCACCACGGAGGATGGTACGGGTATCGTGCACATTGCGCCTACCTTCGGTGCTGACGATGCAAAGGTTGCTAAGATCGCCGGCGTGCCGGGCCTTTATGTGACCGACAAGGATGGAGCCCCGCAGGCTCAGGTTGACCCTCAAGGACGCTTCTACCGTCTGGAAGACCTCGATGCCGCATATGTCGCGGAGCGTGTGGACCCAAGCTACTCCGAATGGGCGGGACGATATGTGAAGAATGCCTACGACAGCAGCCTTGCCGCCGATGCACCTACCCTCGACATCGACATCTGTGTGATGCTCAAGGCCGGGAACAAGGCATTCCGCATAGAGAAACATACACATACATATCCTCATTGCTGGCGTACTGACAAGCCGGTGCTCTATTATCCTCTCAATTCGTGGTTCATCAAGGCCACTGCCGTCCGTGAAAAGATGATGGCTCTCAACGAGGGCATCACCTGGAAGCCGGAGGCTACCGGTACGGGCCGTTTCGGCAAATGGCTTGAGAACATACAGGACTGGAATCTCAGCCGAAGCCGCTATTGGGGCACCCCGCTCCCTATCTGGCGTACGGAAGACGGCAAGGAAGAAATCTGCATAGGCTCTATCAAGGAACTCTACGGCGAGATTGAGAAAGCCGTTTCTGCCGGTTTCATGAAGGAGAATCCTTTCAAGGCCGCCGGATTCGATCCTGACGATATGTCGAAGGAGAACTACGACAAGATCGACATACACCGTCCATACGTGGACAATATCTTCCTTGTCAGCCCGAACGGCAGGAAGATGGTGCGTGAGACCGACCTTATCGATGTATGGTTCGATTCTGGCGCAATGCCTTATGCCCAGACAGGCCTTCGTGGCAAGAATACCCCTGATTTCGGCAGCACTGCCGATTTCATCGCCGAAGGCGTTGACCAGACACGCGGATGGTTCTACACCCTCCACGCAATCCATACCATGGTCAGCGGCACTCCTGCATTCAAGCGGGTCATCTCCAACGGCCTTGTCCTCGACAAGAACGGTGACAAGATGAGCAAGCGCCTTGGAAATGCGGTCGATCCGTTCAAGGCCCTTGATACTTACGGCGCCGACGCCCTCCGCTGGTATATGCTCACAAATGCCCAGCCTTGGGACAACCTCCGTTTCGACGAGGCGGGCGTTGATGAGATCCGCCGCAAATTCTTCGGAACCCTTTACAACACATACTCCTTCTTTGCGCTTTATGCGAACGTCGACGGCTTCGACCCTGAAGCGGCTGCCGTTCCGTATGCGGAGCGCCCTGAGATCGACCGATGGATAATATCGCTTCTCAACAGCCTTGTCAAGGATGTGCGTGCCGCATACGAGGATTATGACATAACCCTTGCGGGGCGTCTTATCCAGGATTTCGTCTGCGACCACGTGTCCAACTGGTATGTGCGCCTGAACCGCAAGCGCTTCTGGGGCGGCGGCCTCACCGGCGACAAGCTTGCCGCTTACCAGACTCTCCTTGAGGTCCTCCGGAAAGTGGCAGTCCTTGCGGCTCCTATCGCTCCGTTCTTTATGGACCAGTTGTGGCTGGACCTCTGCCCGAAGGCTGAGTCCGTCCACTTCGAATCGATGCCGGAGGCGAATGCCGGGCTTATCGACAAGGATCTGGAGGAACGGATGGAACTGGCTCAGAAGGCAACTTCAATGGTGCTTGCGCTCCGCCGCAAGGTGAACATCAAGGTCCGCCAGCCTCTCTCCAAACTTGTCGTTCCTGTACTTTCCGACGAGGTCCGCAGGCAGCTTGAGGCTGTCAAGGATATCCTCCTTGCCGAAGTCAATGTAAAGGAAGCGGAGTTCATCTCCGACACCACCGGCATCATCACAAAGAAGATCAAGCCTAATTTCCGCACCCTCGGCAAGAAATATGGCGCTCAGATGAAGGGCATAGCCGCTGCTTTCGGCACTTTCGACCAGAAGACCATCGGCGATATCCAGTCGGCCGGCACTTATACGTTGGACATCAACGGAGCAGCCGTCACACTGGAGCCTGAGGATTATGAAATCATCTCCGAGGATATGCCGGGCTGGCTTGTCGCATCGGAGGGTGCCCTTACCATCGCCCTCGACATCGAGGTCAATGACGCGCTCAGGGCCGAAGGCGTTGCGCGCGAACTTGTCAACAGGATCCAGAATATCCGCAAGGACAGCGGATTTGATGTCACTGACAAAGTGGATGTGCTGATATTCGCTGACGGCAGCGCCGCAGAGGAGATCTCGGCATCCCTTGCTTCTTACGAAACCTATCTCGCATCCCAGACTTTAGCCTGCAGTGTCGGATTCAAGCCGCTCGGCGAGGCCGGCGGGAACGCTGTTTCCGTTGAATGGGACGAGGATGAAATAAAGATTACAGTAACCCGAAAAATTATTTAACTATGGCAGAGAAACTGCGTTACTCTGATGCTGAACTCGAGGAGTTCCGTGTCATCATTGTCGATATGCTCGACAAAGCCAAGAAAGAGTATAACACTCTCCGCGAAGTTGTGATGCACAATGGCACCAACGACATCGAGGATACTTCTCCGTCCTTCAAGACCGTCGAAGATGATGGTGCAAACCAGCTCTCAAAGGAAGAGGCAAGCCAGATGGCCCAGCGCCAGTACAAGTTCATCCAGAATCTTGAGGCTGCCCTCGTCCGCATCGAGAACAAAACCTATGGCATCTGTCGCGTGACAGGCAAGCTTATCCCTAAGGAAAGGCTTCGTCTCGTACCTCACGCCACCCTCACCGTCGAGGCAAAGGAGGCTCTTGCCAAGTCCGGTAAAAATTAAAATATGAAAATCTCCCGGGGAAGCAGGCTTATAGTTCTGGGTATCATTCTTGTCGTCATTGACCAGGTCATCAAGGTCCTGGTCAAGACGAATATGTCTCTTGGCGAGCGGATACCTCTTATCGGCCAGTGGTGCCAGCTATGTTTCGTTGAGAACGAGGGGATGGCCTTCGGAATGGCTTTCGGAGGAAAGATCGGCAAGTTCTGCCTTTCCCTTTTCCGCGTCGTGCTGTCGGGCTTCCTCATATGGTGGATACGTTCGCTTGACAGGAAACCCACAACTCCGACCGGAGCCCTTGTGGGACTGAGCTTGATTACGGCAGGTGCGATCGGCAATATCATAGACTGCTTTTTCTACGGCATCATCTGGGATTACGCGCCGCTGATGTTCGGCCGTGTCGTGGATATGTTCTGGTTCCCGATCATCCGTACCGCAGAGAAGGTGATCTTCTTCAGTCCGGTATTCAATTTCGCTGATTCCTGTGTGACCGTCGGCACGATCTACCTCATTCTGTTTCAGTGGAAATTCTTCTTGAAGGATGAGAAAAGCTGAAACGCTTTAGTCTCCTTGCTTTCCTTCTGTTTCTTTGACTTGCGCGGCTTGCTGACAGGCAGGTCGTCGTAGATTGCTTCCGCTATGCCGCACAGTTCGCCTGCGGACATCCCGTCCGGAATGATGTAGAATAGTTTGCTCCCGGGGAAGAGCTCCCGTTTTTCCGCATTCGGAAGAATGCGTTCTATGGTCGGCCCCGGCTCGAGCAGCAGCTGGTCGTCTCCGATGAACCCCAGTACCTTGCCAGCCATATGGATGACATATTCGCCCATCATGGGGCGGATGGTCACGACGTCCAGACGTGCGAATTTGTCCTGGATGAAGTCGGCGTAGTCTCTATTCGTTGCCATTGTATATTCGGAAGCTGTTTTGCACAAAGATAATCTTTTTCGTATATTTCATATCACTATTGATATATGCTGTATGAAATCCGGACTTTTGAAGAAAATCGGTGATTTTATCGTCAGAAATATGGCATTGCTGGTTCTTGTAGCAGCCGTGTGCGCTTTCTTCTGGCCATCTGCAACGGGTGTCGTGCGGGTGTCCTGGGTCACTCCGCTGCTGGGCTGCGTGATGTTCGGGATGGGTTTGACGATGGAATTCGGAGAATTCAGGTCGGTGTTCTCGCACCCGAAGGAACTGCTTCTGGGCTTCGTGTGCCAGATTACCGTGATGCCGGGCCTGGCCGTGGTGTTGAGCAGGGTGTTCGGACTCACGCCGGAACTGGCGCTGGGTGTGGTCCTTGTGGGATGCTGCCCCGGAGGTACAAGTTCCAATGTCATCACTTTCCTTTCGCACGGTGACGTGCCCCTTTCCGTGGGGATGACCTGTGTATCGACTCTGCTGGCTCCTGTGATGACGCCGCTGCTGGTGAAGATATGCATCGGTGCAGTGGTGCCTGTGGATTTCTGGGGTATGTTCCTTTCGATTGCGGAAGTCATCATCGCCCCGATATGCATCGGGCTTCTATTCAAAAGATTCCTGCCGTCTGCGGCACGGTCCGTGGCTTCAATCCTGCCGGCTTTCTCGACGCTGGCCATAACGATGATTGTCGTAGCGGTGGTGTCTGCCAACGCGGCCAGGTTGCACGAGTGCGGACTTGTTGTGGCTTGCGTGGTGATCCTTCACAATATTCTGGGCTATGCCCTGGGCTTCGGCGTGGCAAAACTGTTCCGTCTGCCTTCGAAGAAAACTACGGCGGTGAGTGTGGAGGTGGGTATGCAGAATTCAGGACTGGCCTGCAGTCTGGCTTCGTCGCAATTCCAGGCACTTGCCATGGCATCCGTCCCCGGTGCCGTTTTCAGCGTCTGGCACAATATATCAGGAGCGCTTGTCGCGCGTCTCTTCAGCAGATTGAATGATGTGTCAAAGTGAGTATTTCAGACCTATCTCCGCAGTAAGGTGCGAGGCCTTGGTATGAGGATGTATCTTGTATAAGGAATTGCGGTGGATCAGGAATGCGCTCAATTCTATGTCAAAATGCCTGAGGGGAGAAATTGTTGTCCTCAGGTTCAGCACCTCTGTAAGAGTCGTCCCGTTGTCGCCCATCGAATTGACATAGTGCCTGTCTTCTATGTCGGTCGGTTTGTCTCCCCAGAATGTGAACAGCTGGTAATGCCTGAAATTGAGTGAAAGCGAAAATACGTCCGACGGCCTGTATGTGTTGAGGCTTTTTATGCTGTAACCGCTGCCGAAGTTATAATCACGGTCATAGACATCGTAGAAATCGGTAGTGGCTGCGCCGATAAGTGTCGCGGCCACAAACGCTCCTGTTGTGAATCCGTTGTGCGAATAGAAGATGCCGGGGCCGACGGACACGCCTTCGGAGCATCTGTATGGGGCGCGGTTCCGGGTCCAGCTTTCGGACAGGAAGGTGCTCATATGGTCGTATATCCCGAATATGGCTTCTCCCTTTTTGGGCTCAAGCTCCATTCCCCAAAGCCTGCTCAGCAATGTGAATTCCCCGATAGGGGACTGCCCGTTGCCAACCGAGGCCGTCAGATGCAGGTCGAAGAAATTGACCGGAGCATTGTCCTTGACGCACATCCTGTCGCCGTAGGTGGCATCGAGGGTAAAGGAAGCGCCGATTCCCACTGCAGGCGAATTTGCCGGGTGGCTGATGGAATGGGAGAGTTCTGTGACGGCTCTGACCCCCAGCCCGGCTCTCAATTTCAGGTCCACGCCCTTACGCGCAGGTTTGCAGAATGCATAATTCCCCAGGCGCCAGAGAACTTCACCCAAAATCATACCGTTCCACGATGTCGTGAAAAAGTCATTTGGCGACGGCGGCTCGCTTTCGCAGAACAGCTCCCAGATGGCAGAATCCACGAACGTCAGTGGAAAGGAGCCCCAGAAACTGATTCCATTCAATCTGTTGATTATATGATATACGGCACCCTGGGCCGGATGTCCGATCATATTGATGCCCACGGCATCATTGTCCCATCCGGTCCCGAACTTGAGATTGCGTTTTATGTCTTCTATGGTTCCCTGGGCGTAATCCGCCTTCAGTATGAATCTGTCAAAGCTCTGGAAGGCGGCATTGAATGCCTGCCCCTCAAGGAATGCCAGCCCGATCTTCTTCCCGGTGCTCCACGACTCCGTCCTGATTTGCGGCAGACCGTAGCTTATGTGCAGGGTGTCCGCAAACTGAGCATTCATCCCTGTGGAGATGAACAAGAAACAGATAATTGACAGAAAGCGTGTTTTCATTTTCAACAAACTCAAAGTTAAGTTATTTTCGCGACATTATCATGCTTTTGCCGGGCAGACAAGGAGAAACGCGCCATCCGGCACCCCGCATGGCAGGCGGCTGAGTTGCCGTCCACGTGGGTGATGAAGCGGGTGTTCACCATAAAGGCGCGGTGACAAATGTCTATCCCTGCGTCAACTCCGAATATCCCTCCATATTGCAACCCATATTGCAACATTTCCGTTAATAAAATACATTTGCCACCGTCTTTCGGTTAAAAACAATTAATCTGTCCCCCGAATTTGAAATATGAAAAAGATTTTGATGTCATCCGTTGCAACATTTTTATTTTGCATCACCCTCTGCGCCCAGAATCCCGGCGCAATCCACCTCCTGGTCCTTGATGAGAATGAGGACCCGATGGAATTCGCGACCGTCGCGGTACTCTCGCTTCCGGATTCGACCGTCCTTTGCGGAGGGGTGACGGATGCTGGAGGCCTTTACGAGACCGCCCTGCCGGAAAAGGCCTCGCTCGTGCAGGTAAGTATGATAGGATACCATACCGCAGGGCTTCCCGTATCGGAATTCTCCGGCATCCGGACCGTCAGGCTTGTCCCCGACAACCTGATGCTGGAAGGGGCGGCAGTCAGTGCCACACTGCCAAAGACCGAGATAAAAGGCGATGCTGTCGTAACGAATATTACAGGATCCGTGCTGGAGCATACGGGCAACGCCCTCGACGTGCTCGGCAAGGTGCCGGGAATGATCAGCCGCGGCGGCGAGCTCGAAGTCATCGGCCGCGGCGCCCCTCTTTATTATATCAATGGCCGCAGGGTCACCGACAATTCCGAGCTGCGCGACCTGATGTCCGAGGACATAAGGTCGGTCGAGGTCGTGAGCAATCCTGGAGCGCTCTACGGGGGTGACGTCAGCAGCGTGGTGCGCATCCGCACCGTCAAGCGTCAGGGCGACGGCTTCAGCTTCGCCCTGACCAGCCAGGCCAAGCAGCATATCTACACCTGCAGTGACTTCGAGCCGTCCTGGTCGGTGCTCGACCTGAACTACCGTGTGAAAGGATGGGACTTCTTCGGCAAGCTCGTCTACTGGAACAACCGCAACTACCAGATCAGCGACCTTGATGCATCAACCTACATCCAGCGGACGGACGGGGGTCATCAGTTCCGGGAAAACGGATCCCTCGACTACCGCAGCCATTTCAGCGGCCTGCAGTTCCTCGGCGGCGCCAACTGGCAGATCAACGAGAACCACTCCCTCGGCTTCAAGATCAACCGCGACCAGGGGTTGTTCGGCTCCAGCAGGCTTATCGTGGATGCGGGGACCTTCCTGGACGATGCGCAGGAGGACCAGCTCTATACAATCAATGACGCCAAGATCCCGACCAACAACCAGTGGTCCGGCAACCTCTATTATGACGGCAACATAGGCGACCTGAACATCAATTTCAACGCAGATTTCCTTAGCGGCAGGAACGACACCGCAACCGAGATGAAAGAATCCAGCTGGATCTCCCCGGCCGAGCTGTCCTCCGAGCAGAAGTCCTCGACATTCCTGGGTGCCGGCAAAATGGTCCTCTCCTACCCCGTATGGAAGGGCAAGCTCCAGATCGGCGTCGAAGAGATCTACGTCAGCGCCGGACAGACCTATAACATCACGTTTGCAGGCATTCCTTCAACGGATGCAGCCCTTACTGAAAACAATATCGCAGGCTTTGCCGAGTATGCCGCCACGCTGCCCTTCGGTCAGCTAAGCGCCGGCCTGCGCTTCGAGCACGACAATTTCTCATATTCCGACCATCTCCACAACGGGAATTCCCTTGAAAAGGTCTACAACAACTGGTTCCCGTCGTTCAGCTTCGCCACAAAAGCGGGGCCGGTAGGGCTCTCCCTGTCATTCACCGGCAAGACCAGGCGTCCCGATTTCAACAGAATGTCCTCTGAGATGACATACAACAACCGTTTCAACTACCAGAGCGGAAATCCTTTGCTACTCAGTGAAAGGCACCTCACCGGCTCGATCAACGCAAACTGGAAATGGCTCACCCTCAGCGGGAATTACGAGCGCATAGACAACTTCTTCGTGCAATGGGCCACGCCCTACAACGACGAAGGCGTGGTGCTGATTAAAAGCGACAATCTGGACACCCCGCTTCGCAAGATGAGTTTCTATCTCACCGGCGCGCCGACAGTCGGGATCTGGAATCCCCGATTTACCGTAGGAATGGACAAGCAATTCCTGACGCTGACCCTTGACGACCCGACAGCGGAAGGCGGACACCGCACCGCTTCCTTCAACAGACCGATGTATGTGGTTCAACTGGACAACTCATTCCGTTTCAAGCACAGCTGGCTGCTGGAGGCAGGATATCAGTATATCAGCAAGCTGAATCAGGCGAACGTGGAGACTTGCAGGCCCATCCAGCACGCATCGCTGAGCATTCAGAAATCATTCCTGAAGGATGACGCCCTGACCTTCCGTCTCACCTGGTCGGACATCTTCAACTCTTCCGTCGAATATGCGCGCGTCGATTTCGGGCGCTACATCATAAACCAGTCGAGCGACAACTACAACCCCAGCATCATCCTGCGCATCTCCTACCGCTTCAACAGCGCCTCCAGCAAATACAAGGGCACCGGCGCAGGAGATTCCGCCAAGAGCAGGTTGTAGGGGAAAAGAAGCTTCAGTCCGTTTTCAGGACGGCCTCGTAATCCTTGAGGCACTTGATGGCCTCGGGACAGATTATCAGAAGAGCGATTATGTTCACCAACGTCGTGAGGCCCACGCCTATGTCGCCAAGGGTCCAGACATAGTCAGCTGTAAGGCCGGAACCAAGGATGATCATGGCGAAGAATACCAGACGGTATACCCAGATGACCACTTTCTTGAACTTGCTGCTTCTGTTCTTCTTGAAAAGATAGAATATGCTGGATTCCGCATAGAGATAATAGGCGACCAGGGTCGTGAACACGAAGAAAGCCAGCGCGATGCTGACGAAAGGGCCGCCCACCCCGTGCAGGACCGAATCGATCGAAGCCTGTGTAAAGGCGACGTAGTTCGCTCCGAGTTCCGGCGCGTTCATTACGATTGCATTGCCGGCCTTGTCGAAGACATTATAATTTCCGGAGCAAAGGATCATCAACGCCGTAGCAGTACATACCAGAAGGGTGTCGATATACACGGAAAAAGCTTGTGCAAGTCCCTGTTGTGCGGGATGCTCCGTATCCGCACTTGCGGCGACGATCGCACCGCCGCCCTGGCCGGCTTCGTTCGAGAAAAGTCCGCGCTTGACTCCCATTGAGATTGCGCTGCCAAGCATTCCGCCGAACGCGGGGCCAAAGCCGAAGGCGCTTTTGAAAATCAGTGCCAGCACGTCCGGAACCACCCTCCAGTTCATCGCGACGATGACAAGGGAAATGCCGATGTATCCGAGCGCCATGAACGGGGTGACCACGGAAGCAAACTTTGCGATACGCTTCACTCCGCCGATTACCACGAGCGCCAGCAGCACCACGACTACAGCGGCAGTCACTACCGGATCGATGTGGAATGCATTGTCAAAGGCGGATGCGACGCTGTTCGACTGCACTGCTGCCAGGAGCGCGCCATAGCCGATGATGCAGAAAAGAGAAAAAACGACTGCCAGCCATTTCTGATGCAGTGAATGTTCAATGTAACTGAAAGGGCCTCCGCGATACTGCCCGTCGTGCAGACTCTTGTATTTCTGAGCCAGGGTTGCCTCTACAAATGCTGTCGAGGCCCCAATGAATGCTATCATCCACATCCAGAAAACAGATCCCGGACCGCCAAGGGCAATGGCCGTCGCCACTCCCACGACATTGCCTGTGCCGACACGACCGGACAGGGAGATGCAGAAGGCTTCGAACGATGTGATGCCGCTGCTTCCTTTCCTCGAACTCAAGTTGCCGAAAAGAAGCCTGGCCATTTCTGGAAGACGGCGAACCTGTACGCACCGGGTCCTGATGGTGAAATACAATCCGGCAGAAACCAGCAGCACAATCAGCGCCGGGCTCCACACTATATCGTATATTGTCTGGACAATCTTCTCCATATCCATACAAATATACGCTAATAGTCGAAATATTCATTACCTTTGTTAATGATGAGTACGATAGGAAATATTCTTTGGATGCTGCTTGGCGGCATTGTGGTGGCGATATTGTATTTTGTCGCCGGTCTTGTCATATGCTGCACAATCATCGGCATTCCATTCGGAGTGCAGTTGATGAAGATCGCCGGTGTTGCACTGCTGCCGTTCGGCAGGGGTGTGGAAATAATGGCAGATGCCGGATGTCTTTCTGCCGGGTTCAACATCCTTTGGGTGCTTTTCGGCTGGTGGGAGATAGCGGTAGTCCACCTATTATGGGGTAGCCGATAATTAATTATTACAATCGCAGACAAGGCGTATACAATGGGCTATGCTGCGTTTCTCGTCAGTAATGTTCATTTCACCATCACCGTTAAATATTACACAGCGCGCTGCATTGACGTCACTCTCGACGGTTGTCGATGACCAGTACCCGCCTAATGGATTATTCAATCTATACACATTGTATTTTTCGCGATATCCGATGGATGGAAGGAAGACAATACCGGCATCATTGATTTCCTGCCAGGTAAACTGCTGCTCTCCCACTTCTTCCGAGTTATAATCGTCGGGATAGATGAACATGCCCGTCATCCTACTTTTTGTCCAGGTGACCCAAAAAAATGTATAACTTTACACCCGATAGTGCTGTTGCACTGTCAAATTAAATTCGGCAAATAACTCTATAGCGAAAATGAAACTAAAACTAAAGCTGCTTTTATCGTTCTCTTTAATCTTTTTTCTCGCGTGCTCAAAAGAGACACCGGATAGGATAAATGATTATGACATCCAGGCGTTGGCATCATTGGACTGGGGAGAAGGAACGACCTTTACCATAGGACATAAAAACCCAGATACGGATGCAACTTGTTCTGCAATCTGTTATGCGTATCTGATGCGTCAGCTCGGCTATAATGTCGAAGCACGTGTTCCAGGAGAGGTCAACAATGAAACAGCATTCGTTCTTGACTGGTTTAATACCGAAACCCCTGAAATTATGAATGATGCCAGTGGGAAAAGAATAATTCTGACTGACCATTCGGAAGCAGTGCAGGCGGTCAACGGAATAGAAGAAGCCAGGATTTTGCAGATTATCGATCATCATGGTCTGGGTAGTATTGTAGAAGCTAATCCTTTGTTTATTAAGACTATGCCTGTCGGATCAACTTGTACGGTTATATATTATTCTTTTAAGGATTATCAGGTGGAACTCATTCCGCCCTATGCAGGTCTTATGCTGTCTGCATTACTCTCCGACACAAAGAATATGACTTCCAGTACTACAACCGAGTTGGACAGAATTGCATATCAGGAATTGTTGACTCTTTCCGGTATAAGTAACATAGATTTATATTATCAGAATATGCAGGATGCCGCCTCCTCATACTTCGGAATGAACGATGTGGAAATCTTCCTTTCGGACTACAAGGACTACAGCGATATATCCGGATACAATATTGGTGTGACTTGTGTAAACAGCAGAACCGACAACCATAACGATATTTGTACTAGAATGCTTGCTGTAATGCCACAAATCCTCACTGATAATGGCCGTGATATGGTATTTGCTATTGTGATTAATGTTCAGGATGAATATACAGATATTCTGTATTACGGCGAAGGTGCAAAGGCTGCCGCAGAATCTGCCTTCGGACAATCCTCAAACAATCGTATCAGAGTTCAAGGGATGATGTCAAGGAAAAAGGATTTTATCCCGAAGATTACAGAGGTTTTTCAGCAAAAGTAGTTCAACTTTTTTGAAGTTTTATATCCTTTGTCGAATTTTTTGCTCTGGAGCCAGCCTCATCAATCGATATCCATCCAAACGATACGGTCGGATTCAACACCGGTAACGCTTATCTTGTCAGACAACTCGAAGGTAATGACGCCCTCTTCTCCTATCGAATGGAAGTTATCCCCTGATATTGTAAGTACGTTGCCGTTCAAAGTGTATTGTACACCCGAGAATGCACCGCCGAGGGTAATGTTCTGAATTTTTGACGCATCGGAAAACTTTATCTTGACAGTGCCGACAGGGGAATTCGTCCCCTTGAAATATGTAAGGTTGATATTGTTCGCCTTCGGAACAGCAACGCGTGCGATATCATAGGTAAGCGACCTGAAAAGATTGTAATTCTTGCATCCGGTGGACTTTGCGGCAGCAACATCCACAGTTAGAGATTCTGTAGTGCCGGGTCTGTAAGCCTGGAGAGAAGGGACACAATCATATTTGTGACTGAGCAGGAAATTGCACCCTTTCTTCACCCATTCAGCATCTTCTCCATAATCCGCCGAATAGAGCATCGGGGAGACATAGGTGAACAAATACGTGTCATTGATGGTGGTTCCATACGAAAGAGTGGCAGCTGGCGGAGCTGTAACGACTTCAGGCATTGATGCATACATTGTCGGTATGCCTTTGCAGGCAGAGAGCAGAGCGGTCGAAATCCTGTCAACTGTCAATTCCCGGTATTTCATCAATTTTAACACAGCCGCATTCCGCTTTTCCGCAGCATCAAAAATTGCGTTGGGAATATTTTCATGTATCTCCGGATTTTCGGCATTATAGACATATCGTCCGTCCGAGTTCTTGGCAATGGGATAGTTGTATGTGGCAGCCATAAGACGAACTGCTTCGTTGTATTCGTCAAGGGTCATACCTATCTCCGGATCTGTAGTCATTGATTTGAAATCCTTATCGCTCCAACCAAAGTACAAACCATTATAGCGGAGATGGTCGAACATAATGCCGTCCACTTTATAATTCTCTCTGATTACATTGATCATTCTTGCAAGATAATCGCTGAAAGCTGTGCTGTTCAGGTCAATATGCTTGTTATGCGGCCCGGAACGGAAGTGATGGCACGCTTCTGCCGGGAACTTCTTTGCATAACAAGAATCCTCACTAGCGTATATCCAAGCATAGACTTTGATATTCTTGTCGTGCATGGCCGTTGTAACTTCTTGAAGAAGATCTCTGTCCGTTCTGGCAGGTTCATACTCTCCGGCGGGATTTGCCAGAAATCCCACGCGGCCGTTTGTTCCTTTAACGAGCAGATACAAGGTTTTGATATTGGTCTTGGAATACATCTCTGCCAGGGTTTTAGCACCGTCGGCACCCATAGGGTAGAGTTCCTCTCCCCAGAGATATGTTCCTATGTTCGGGCCGGAAGAAGGATCCGGAGTGTCAGGGTCATCTATCTTACTACATGAAGTCAGTCCGGCCGCAATTATGGTAACGGCTAGTCCGATTATTGTGGAGGAAATGATTGAAACGGTTCTTTTCATTTTATTCTTTGATTACAAGCGATTATCTTCAAAGATACTCAAAATCGGTGGTATTCCGTCAATTTTACCGCTTTTCAAGACTTTTTTACAATAATCGCCTATTGACGAAACCAGCATAGATATTTGAATGATAAAGCATAGGTTCCCTGGTTTATCCGCATCAATGCTATTTTGCTTTCTTCGGCCACACCACATCCTCGTCGATGATTGTAGCAACGACCTGAACTTTCGGAATTTCGCTGATTTGTTCATGCATGAGGTCTTGATTCAGAACGGTAAAATTGGCAATCTTGCCTACCTCGATGCTTCCCAGCCGCTTTTCCTCCTTGAAAGAGTATGCGCAGCCTGTCGTAAGCGCCTGCAAAGCCTCATATCTGGAAATTGCTTCTTCCTTTCCGCAGACACCTGCCTCGCCCAACTCCGGGAAAGTACGTGTTACGGCTGCATAGAATGTTAAAGGTATGCTGAAATTCAAGGATACCGGGTAGTCTGAATGGAAAGAAATATGGGCACCGGCTTTCAGGAATGAATTGATGGGGTATTGCTTCTCTGCCCTGTCTTTACCGATATAATTGCACGTCTGCTCAAAGACACCCACTTCCTTAGGAACCCACAAGGGGGCTACGACAGCAATGATATTATTGTCTGCAAATCTTTGAATATCCCCCGGATCGACGATGTGAAGGTGGGCCAAGGTGTTGCGGGCATCGGTGACACCTGCCTCCTTTTGTCCGTCGCTGAGGCAATCCAACGCAAATGACGTAGCTCCGTCGCCGATAGAATGACAGTGAACGTTCATACCGTTGCTGTTTGCTGTTCTGACAATGTATTTCATACGGTCTTTGTTCGTAATGCGCTTCAGTCCGTAATAACCTTCCAAGTCAGCGTATTCTTCCTTGAGCCAGCCCGTATGGGCTTCAATAACACCGTCCATAAACAATTTGACACCAATTATCTTGAAATATTCGCTGTCTTCCTTCTTATAATTGAGAATTTCCGTAAATTTATCATCTATGCTGGTTTTATCATCCGGTGTATTTTCATCGATGATATAAGAGGCATAGGTGCGAAGTTTCCACAATCCCTTCTCCGCCAACTCGATGTAGCAGTCAGGATCCACCGTACCGGCAGAAACCAACGCCTCGGAGACCGCCGTGAGCCCTTTCGAGAAAGCAAATTCCTGCCATTCCAGGAGGCCCGGTTTTATTTCATCCTTGGTCGGCACCGTAAGCCCTCCGAGTTCAAGGGCGGGCTTCTCTGATATATAGCCTGTCGGATACCCATCTGCATCGACTCGGAGCTCGTCACCATCGGGGAAACGCTTTGTCCAGTCCTTGATATTATATACTTCGATAGTCTTGGTGTTCACCCACACCGAATGGCCGTCAATTGTCTCGATGATGACCGGCACGTCAGGTATGTATTTGTCGAGGATTGACCTGTGCGGCTCCATATCGGGATTAAGAACCATTGCGGACCCCTTGTAGTAAGTCCTGTACTTTTTGTTTTTCTCGAAGTCTTCATCGATGAATTCTTTCATCCGTTTGGCATAATCATCCAGAGTGAAATTTTCCTTTATTGCAACCTCTATCATGCTGCAGCCTCCAGTTTTGACGGCCACGCCCATTCCATGCACGTGGGCATCCATAAAACCGGGATAGATATAGTTGTCGCCATAATCAAGCACCTTTGAAGAAGGCGTCACATATTTCTCCGCCGCACTTCTTGTGCCCACAAAAATTATCTGCCCATCTTTGCACACGACGGCCTCGGCACGGTCTTCCTCGGCCTTCATGGTAATGACATTTCCATAGAGGATACGTACATCCTCATCGGGGTTCTGCTTGTCATAGACAGTGCAACTGCTGAGCAATGAGCATACTATAATTGCGGAATAAATCAGAATTGTATTTTTCATTCAATTATATATAAAAATCGCAGATGATTAGTTCTGTGAATTTACGCAGATTTCACGACATAGCCATAGAAAACGTACATCGGTATGGAATGTTTTAGATTACGTTCGTATTTCTCATTCATATGTATGGACGGATAAACACAACAATGGCGAAAGGGAATATCAAAGATTGGCGAGGCTCAAGCCGACAGAGAACATAAGATTTATATTGGCAATCGTGCCATCGATATCCCAGTCCTCCCGGTATTCATCGTTCGATTTGTGATACCAGGATGCTTGCGGATATTTATTGGGTTTATCCGGATTCACCAAGTCATTCCCCGCCTCCATTACGACCGCGTCCACTCCTCTCCTGACGAAGTTCCAGTGGTCAGAACGGAAAAACCAGCCATCGGAATTATCATCGTCAAAAACCACATAACGGCCCTGTGCGGCAGCGGCCGACATAATGTGGCTGTCCAGACTGCTTTCACCACCTCCGAGTATTGTTATATCCCTTGTGAGTGAAGCGGGAGCGATACAGTCAAAGTTGATGCAGGTAATGGTCTTGTCCATAGGAAATACAGGATGATCGCAATAATATTGGGAACCGAACAGTCCGCTCTCCTCCGATGTCGGAGCAAGGAACAGTATGGAGCGTCGCGGTGCGGGAAGTCTTTGCATCTTTTTGGCAATCATCAGGATTGCTGCAAGCCCCGAGCCATTGTCGGATGCTCCGTTATAGATTGCATCTCCCTTTTCGTCCGGTTTGCCTGCACCGAAATGGTCCCAATGGGCGCTGAATACCACACATTCATCTTTCAAGTCTGTTCCCGGGAGGACGGCCCCCACATTGCAAGTCTCCCCTATTTCATATTCGACTTCCATAGAGAACGTACTCCTCGCCTTCAAAGGAATGGCCTTGAATCCCGGCTTTTTTGCAGAAGCAAGAGCATTGTCGTAATCGAGGCCGGACGCTTCAAACAACCTCCTGCACGCCTTCTCATTCAGCCACCCGCGTATTCCGAGTTCATCCATATTTCCGGTCGCCTCGTCGAATAGCGACAGATTGCCTTCCTGATGCCCGTTGACACACACGTGCCAGCCATATCCGGCAGCCGCCTCGTTGTGAATGATAAGACAACCGGCAGCCCCGAGCCTCTGAGCCTGCTCAAGCTTATATATCCATCTTCCATAATAGGTCATATTCCTGCCACGGAAAAGGGATTTGTCACAAAATCCAGGGTCATTCACCATTACAATCAGTATCTTTCCTCTGACATCCGTCCCTTCAAAATCATTCCAGTCATACTCTGGAGCGTCTATACCGAAGCCGCAGAATACGAATTCCACATCCTTGAACCTTACTTTGTCCACAGCTCTCGTCGTCCAGACCATCACATCCTCCAGCATTGAAAGGCTGACCGATCCCCGGCTTGCCCTGACTTTTATTTCATTGCCAGGGATACGTACAGTCGTGGAAATTTCCTTGACCGTCTGGAAATAACTTTCACCGAATGCAGGTTTGAGCCCCAGCAGACGAAACTCTCCGGCGATATAGTCTATTGTCTTCGTTTCATATGGGGTCATAGGCTTGCGCCCGCCGAATTCGTCCGAGCCGATAGTCCTGACCCAGTTTCTGAAATCATCGCAATATGTGTCCGGAACGCCTTGCGCTTGCAATTGCAGTGAAGCGGAGATCATAACGGTCAGACAGAGAAAAAACTTATATATAGTGTTCATAGCACAAAGGTAACTTATTATTTCGGCTGTGCCAACAGCCTCAAGTTACGCCAATATCCATTCTACGCACCTGAGGAGCGTATCCACGTAACTTGAATTCAGCTTTCGCTGCTGATCTGCACGGACAAAACGTACATCGGTATGGAATGCAAAAGATCCTGTTTGCTTTTCGTCTTCAGCTGTTTTGACGGCGTTAAGCATGTACGTTTGATGGCCTGCAGAAGTCAATGGTTCTCAGTGACAAGTTAGACGGTTATACGCGTGACAAATTCACCAAGTTATAGATAATAGAAAGCGGTCCCTGCTGTTGGCAGAGACCGCTTTTTCAGTTCTTGAACCGACCAGCGCCCCGCGGGCGCTGGACTATGGCTTTCAAGGATTTTCATTTGGTCAACTTCTGTGCTTGCTGAGCTACATCACGGTATTGTGCATAGACATATGGACATCACTCCATTATGGTATCGTCAGTAGTTGCCATCAACGTTATTGCACGGACAGTAGCCTTGATGTTATTTATCTCGTAGCTATTAGTACGACTTCTAAGAATTGTTGCGTGCACCATTGAAGAAGCACTAAAGATGTCATTTGCGTCATAATGATCTAATGTGAGGCATTCTATTACGTACCCGTATGCATAATGGTACGAGCCATCCTCGCTTCTATATCCGAATTTGAAAGTACCGTCCAAAGCCAGGGATTTCAACTCGAAGCCCTCTATATCCTCTGTAACAAGATCGAATTTAGAGTCATCACCCACTGCAACGATTCTAATATTTTCTATATCAAACCTTCTAGCTGCGCGGACAGCTTCTGCATCTAAATTTTTCCAATCTCTGTAACTGGTAGCATACGGTGGAATGATTTTATCTGAGGGATTGTCTTGACCCGAGCCTTTTTCGTGCGAGATGGCGACGAATGCCGTTGCAGCTCCGTGCACTCCGTCCTTATCCTCGATGGAGTATGAGACTGTATAAGGCGTGTTTTTGTTCTGCAGCAGGGCAGCTGTATCGTCATCAAGCTCAAAGCATGCTTCCAGGAAAGGGATAGGAGCCCCTTCTGCATATGTCACACTCTTCGGGCTGACTGTGAATGCGTTGCCGAATCCGCTCTTGGTCAGCACAGGCGAGAAGACGGCCTTGTGGATGAACCTTTCAGTGTCTGACAGAATTTCCGTGTACTTCGCAGGTGTCGCTGATATGTCGAGGTAGAAAATGTGTCTCTTCATTCCCATTGCCTCTACTGTTTCCGGTTTCCCAACTGTCCCGTCATCATAGTCCGGAACGATGCTCAGAGTGACCATTGACAGCGGATTCTGATAGGAGATGCGGAGCGTTTCACCGTTCTTCAACGTAAGTACTATGAAGTTTTCCTCTATCTCGACATCGGCTATGATTGCCTCTCCGTCAGAGCCGTCCTTGCCGTTCGTGACGGTATAGGTCTGTCCGTTGGAAAGGATGAAAGTGCATCCGTCTGCAGTCTTGTCAACAGAAGTAATGACGGCCCCGGCCAGGACCTGAGCCTTAAGGTCAGATACGGTCTGTTCCAGTTCGGTAAGTCTCTTGTCAAGGTCATTGACCTTCTGGCAGGACACGCTGCCGGCAAGTATAGCCGCAACGGCCAGGATGATGAGTGAGATTCGTTTCATGATGAATGCGTAATAGATTTACAAATCTACGCATTTTTGACCAACAACGAAATAGAACCGAGCAAAACGTATATGGATATGGAATGAAAAAAGTCCAGTTTCTGAAAAAAAACTGTATCTTCGGTCAGAAACAATCGGCAAAGCCGCCCGGCTCAAATTCTTCTCACCGATTGCGTTTCGTGCTTGAACCTAGGCCGAATTCGAGGAGGAACTCCTGCAGGTGGTTGATGAGCGCGTCTTCAAGGTCGGATTCCGTCACAACGTCCTGCGGATTCAGCCCGACGCGGATGTGCAGGTTCGTTCCTATCTGGCGGCGCAGTTCTCTGACAGACCAGGGGCAGCGCGAAATAGCTGAACCATTTGAGGGTGTAACTCAGAGCCATTTTCTTATGGAGAGGGAGGGATTAGCCACGGCTGCGCCGTGCCTTTTCCCTGCTCCTCGCCGGAGGGGCCCTTGC
Source organism: Bacteroidales bacterium (assembly GCA_024401695.1). GTDB lineage: Bacteria > Bacteroidota > Bacteroidia > Bacteroidales > UBA932 > Cryptobacteroides. Next base: position 486,629 of record JAKSKN010000001.1, on the reverse strand, counting down.
AAGATAGTTCGGTTGATTATCAATGAATTACGCGACATCTGTCGCTATTCTGTTTCCATCCAGACCCTTATGAAAGCAAGCTTTCAACGGGCCCGGCCGTAAACAGAATCAGCCTCGCTATTGCGAGGCTAATTCATTGATATTCAGTTATTTATCTTGCGGAGAGGGAGGGATTCGAACCCCCGGAACCTTTCAGTTCAACAGTTTTCAAGACTGCCGTAATCGACCACTCTACCACCTCTCCTTTCCCAAAAGGGACTGCAAAATTAATCAAAATTGTGAAAAAACAATAGTCAAGAGGAATTCTTGATGAATTTTTTAGTAGTTTTTTTGCCATATTTGTAGTCTAACGGATGAAATATCCGAATCCATAGGATGGAAAACAACGAATTCGAATTTTCTCAATTGGTCAGGGAGCATAAGTCCACCATCTACACGGTGTGCTATATGTTCTCTAAAGATGCCGACGAGGTTAATGACCTGTTCCAGGAGATTCTCATAAAGCTCTGGAAGGGATTCGGCTCGTTCAAGGGTGAAAGCAGTGCCAAGACCTGGATATACAGGGTGGCGCTGAATGCCTGCCTTGATGCGGACCGCAAGAAGAAGAGGGCGGGCGAACGTGTCCCTCTGAGCGTCGACATCGACCCGTACGAAGACAAGGATGCCGATGCCATGCAGATACGCCAGCTGTACGACCGCATCAACAAGCTCGGGCTTGTCGACAGGAGCATCATCCTGATGTGGCTGGAGGCGATGAGTTATGACGAAATCGGTGAGATCGTGGGCATAAGCCCCAAGAATGTTTCCGTCAAGCTGGTCCGGATCAAGGAACAACTTAAAAAAATGTAATCGTATGGATGAACTTGAGCAACTGAGGGTGGATTATGATATCCTCAAGAGAAAACTAGAGGAACAGGAGATCGTCAATGACAAACTTCTGCGCAAGACAATGAGGACAAGGGTGGGCAGCCTCAGGCATATCAATGTCCTGGAGTATGTCTGTGCTTTTTTTGTCATTGCTGTCGCTCCGTGGGTGTTCCATTACAATCCCGTTGTCAATGCCAGCTGGTACTTCATAGGGGCAACTGACTTGATGGCGGCTTTCAGTCTGATAATGACCATCCGCTATAACAAAAAGGTCGTTTCGGCTGATGCGATGGACGTCAATCTCCGCGAGTTCTGCGCCAACCTGAAGGAACTTCGCGAGAAATGGACCAACTGGCTCAGGATTGCAATCCCGATGATTCTGTTCTGGGCGGGCTGGCTAGTGGCCGAAACCTGGATCCACACCGAGAATCATAAACTCGCCACAGGCGCAATCGTGTCAATGCTCATCGGGGGCATGATAGGCGGCATCATCGGAAACCGGCAGCGCTGCAAGATCATAAGATATTGCGACGAAATAATAGACCAGATCGACAACTAATACCATACCATATGCTTGACAAGAACACAAACGCTTACAAATGGAACTACTGCTCCCTCGGAGGAGTGGTTCGTGTGAATATCGCTTCAGGCGATGACATTGCCCATCTCGGCGAACTTGACCAGAAACTCTGGACGGTTCTCAGCAGCCCTACGAGAAATCTTGAGTTCCCGCAGGAAACCCTGGCCCTGCTTGATGCTGACGGCGACGGCCGCATCAAGATAGGCGAGGTCGTGGATGCGGCCAACTGGCTGACGTCCGTCATCAAGGACAAGGACTCCATCCTCCAGGGAGCCTCCGTCCTCCCGTTCAGCCAGTTCAACACTGATGACGAGCGTGGCAAGGCCCTCCTCCAATCTGCAAGGCAGATACTCGGGAACCTTGGCCTGGAAAAAGAAGAAATCTCGCTCGAGGACACTTCCGACAGCGTAAAGATATTTGCCGAGACCGCATTCAACGGCGACGGCGTGATCACGGTCAAATCCACTTCGGACGAGGAACTCCAGAAACTTGTGACCACCATTTCGGAGACTATAGGCTCCGTCACTGACCGTTGCGGCCTTCAGGGCGTGAACGAAGAACTTATCGGGAAGTTCTATGCGGAGCTTGCCGACTACGATGCCTGGAAGGCTGCAGCCGAATCAGATGCCGGCACGATACTTCCTTACGGTGACGGCACCGCCGCAGCGCTTTCAGCTGTCGATGCCATCAAGGACAAGGTGTCCGACTATTATATGCGCTGCAAGCTCATAGCCTTCGACGATGCCGTCAGCGGTGCTGTCGATGTGTCTGTGGAGAAGCTCGCCGCCATAACCGAAAAGAACCTTGCCACCCAGTCTGAAGAGATCTCGACATATCCGCTTGCCCGTCCGAACAAATCGGCAGTGCTGCCGTTCGAAGGCATCAACCCTGCCTGGCAGGCTGCATTCTCCGCTCTCAAGACCGCCGTGCTCGACATTGAATGCAAGGGAAAGAAAGGCGTTTCAGAAGCGGAATGGAATGAAATCCTCGCAAAGCTTGAGCCGTACCGCGCCTGGGTCGCCGCTGCCAAGGGCCTGGCGGTTGACGGACTTGGCCTTGATGCGGTCCGCGCCATTCTCAAGGCCGACAAGAAGGCTGCCCTGCTGGAACTTGTCGCTTCCGACAAGGCTCTTGAGGGCGAGTCCGCTTCAATTGATGACGTGCACAAGCTTCTGCTGTTCTACCGCGATTTCTACAAGTACCTGAAGAACTATGTCCTCTTCAAGGATTTCTACTCCCCTGAATCCGGAGACCTTGCCGTCTTCGAAGCCGGCGAGCTGTACATCGACCAGCGCTGCTGCAAGCTCTGCGTGCGCGTGGAAGATATGGGACAGCACGCCGACATCGCTGCAAAGAGCGGTATGTTCCTGATTTACTGTGACTGCGTCTCCAAGACGAAAGGTGAGAAGATCAATATCGTGGCGGTGATGACCGCTGGCAACGTCTCGCGCCTTTATGTGGGCAAGAATGCAATATTCTACAGCCGTGACGGACAGGCTTGGGATGCGGTGATCACCAAGATCGTAGATAATCCTCTGAGTGTCAGACAGGCATTCTGGCGTCCATACAAGAAACTCGCCCAATTCATCAGCGACAAGCTTGACAAATCGGCGGCAGACAAGGATTCGGCCGCAACCGCAAATCTCCTTTCGTCGGCGGACAAGACGGACCCGGCCGCTCCGAAGCAGCCGTTCGATATCGCCAAGTTTGCCGGCATATTTGCCGCCATCGGCGTGGCGGTAGGTGCCTTGGGCGCGGGCATCGGCCTTATCATCAATGGCTTGAAGGGACTTGTATGGTGGAAGTATTTCATAATAATCGCTGCTATCATGCTGGTGATTTCCGGTCCGGCCTGCTTCATCGCCTGGCGCAAGCTCCGCCGCCGCAACCTCGGTCCGGTACTCAATGCCAACGGCTGGGCCATCAACTCTGTGGTCATCGTCAATTCAATCTTCGGAAAGACGCTTACCAGCGTGGCTGAATATCCTCATCTCAAGCTTGATGACCCTTATCAGAAGAAGACACCGCTTTGGTGGAAAATACTGCGCGTCGTCCTGATAGTCGCAGTGGTCGCCTTTGCCGTACTGTTCTTTATGGGCAAGCTCGATTGCATCGGACTTCCATTCAATAAATAATCATTGTTACATGAAAAGAATACTGATTGCGCTTTTGAGTATGGGAATTTTTGCCGGATCGTGCTGCAATGCACCTGAAGAGGCCGACAAGGCCAGGATTGTAATCGACAACATAATGTCTCGCAAGAGTGTGCGCTCCTACACTTCGGAACCTGTCCCTCAGGAGATGGTGGAGACTCTGCTCCGCGCCGGTATGGCCGCTCCTACAGCAATGAACCGCCAGCCTTGGGAGTTTGTGGTGATAAATGACCGCGACACTTTGGACAAGCTGGCCGGAGGCCTCCGTCACGCAAAGATGCTCGCCGAGGCGCCTCTTGCCATTGTTGTATGTGCAGAGACGATGATAACCCTGAAGGACGGCACCGTCGTGGAGAACAACTTCTGGGAGCACGATGCGTCTGCCGCCACCGAGAATATCCTGCTTGCCGCGGAGGCACTCGGGCTTGGTGCGGTGTGGACTGCAGCTACCGACGACCGGGCGGCAATCGTAAAGGATTGTCTTGGAATAACCGGAACTGTCCAGCCTCTCTGCGTAATCCCTATCGGCTTCCCTGCCGGCGACGAACAGCCGAAGGACAAGTGGAAACCGGAGAAGATTCACTACAACCGTTGGTAAATGGTTGGTTTTTAGAATTATTGTTCCTATCTTTGCGCACCATTTTCGGCCACGGTGGCCGGAAAGGTCTAACAAATTAATTTTTTGCAAGATGGCTGAATATTTGATGCCTGAGAAAAAGCAAGAGATTTTCGCGAAGTACGGAAAGTCCAATAAGGACACCGGCTCACCAGAGAGTCAGGTTGCTTTATTTTCCTACCGTATCGCTCACCTTACCGAGCACGTGAAGAAGAACAAGAAGGACGTTGTTACCCGTCGTTCTCTTCTCCGCCTTGTAGGTAAGCGTCGTCAGATTCTGGACTACCTCCAGGAGATTGACATCGAGAGATACAGAAATATCGTCAAGGAGCTCGGTCTCCGTCGATAATCACGATAGGAAGAAGTAATGGGATGGTTCCCGGGCGGGGCCATCCCTTTTTTGAAGAAAGACGTTAAGGAAAACAATAAGATGAACATTATCAACAAACAGATCAAACTCGCGGATGGCCGCGTGATTGAAATCGAGACCGGTAAACTGGCCAAGCAGGCCGACGGTTGCGCTGTTGTCAAGATGGGCGGCACTATGCTTCTCGCCACCGTCTGCGCAGCAAAAGAAGTTAAGGAAGGCACTGATTTCATGCCTCTCACTGTAGATTACAAGGAAAAATTCTACGCAGCAGGTCGTTTCCCGGGCGGATTCATGAAGAGAGAGGGCAAGTCCTCTGACTATGAGATTCTCATCTCCCGCCTCATCGACCGTCCTATCCGTCCTCTCTGGCCGGATGATTTCCACCTCGAAGTATTCGTAAACGTAACGCTGATTTCGGCAGAAAAGGATATCCAGCCTGACGCACTTGCAGGCCTCGCAGCTTCCTGCGCCCTTGCAACATCCGACCTTCCGTTCGGTGGCCCTATCTCAGAAGTGCGCGTATGCCGCATTGACGGCCAGTTCGTCATCAACCCTACCTTCGCTGAAATGGAGAGGGCTGACCTCGAGCTTATGGTTGCTGCAACTGAAGAGAATATCATGATGGTTGAAGGCGAAATGAAGGAGGTACCTGAGAGCGTGATGCTCGACGCCATCAAGTTCGCCCACGAAGAGATCAAGCGCCACTGCCAGGTTCAGAAGGAACTTATGAAGGAACTCGGCACCGACGTCAACAAGCGCGACTACCCTCACGACGTTGAGGACGAGGAGCTCAAGAAGGCTGTTCACGACTTCTGCTACAGCAAGTGCTATGCCCTTGCAAAGAGCGCCAAGCCAAAGCACGAGCGCGAGGACGGTTTCGCCGCCATAATGGACGAATTCATCGCCACCCTTCCTGAGCCTCAGACTCCGGAGGAGAAAGAAGAATATGCACAGAAGGTTGCTCTCGTCGGCCGTTACTATCACGCTGAGGAGAAGGAGGCAATGCGTAACATGATCCTTGACGAGGGTATCCGCCTCGACGGACGTGTGTGCAACCAGGTCCGTCCGATCTGGTGCGAGGTCGGCTATCTTCCTTGCGCCCACGGTTCTGCAATCTTCACACGCGGTGAGACCCAGTCCCTCGCTTCAGTTACCCTCGGCACCAAGATGGATATGAAGGAGACTGACGAAGTCCTCATCCAGGATGACCAGCAGGTTGTTCTCCATTATAACTTCCCTCCATTCGCAACAGGTGAGGCCAAGTCACAGCGTGGTGTCGGCCGTCGTGAGATCGGCCACGGCAACCTCGCCCTCCGTGCTCTCAAGCCGGTTATCCCTGTAGCTCCTGAAAATCCGTATGCCGTCCGCATCGTTTCAGATATCCTCGAGTCCAACGGCTCATCTTCAATGGCTTCCGTTTGTGGCGGCTGCCTCGCTCTTATGGATGCGGGTGTCCAGATCAAGAAGCCGGTTGCAGGTGTTGCGATGGGTCTCATCACCGATGCAGAGCGTCCTAACGACCGTTATGCAATCCTTACCGATATCCTCGGAGACGAAGACCACCTCGGCGATATGGACTTCAAGGTCACCGGTACCAAGGATGGTATAACTGCTACCCAGATGGATATCAAGGTTGACGGCCTCAGCTATACCGTTCTCGAGAAGGCTCTCGAGCAGGCACGTCAGGGCCGCCTCCACATTATGGGCGAAATGATGAAGACCATATCCGAGCCTCGCGCTGACTACAAGCCGTTCGTTCCTCGCGTTACCGAGCTCCGCATCGCTGCCGAGTTCATAGGCGCAGTCATCGGCAAGGGTGGTGAGGTTATCCAGAAGATTCAGAAGGAGACAGGCACCACCATCACCATTGATGAGAAGCCGATCGCAGGCGACACCACAGGCAAGACCGAAGGCGTTGTCGATATCTTCAGCACCGACAAGGACTCTATGGACAAGGCGATTGAATGGATCAAGGGTATCTGCGCAGTTCCTGAGGCAGGCACCGTTTATCACGGAAAGGTTGTCAGCATCCTCGAGTTCGGCGCATTCATCGAGATTCTCCCTGGCAAGGAAGGTCTCCTTCACGTCAGCGAGATTGCCTGGACCAAGACCGACAAGGTTGAGGATGTGCTCAAGGTAGGTGACGAGGTCGATGTCAAACTCCTCGAGATTGATGCCAAGACCGGAAAGATGCGTCTCTCCATGCGCGCTCTGACTGAGAAGCCGGAGGGCTACGTGGAGCCTGAACGCAAACCTCGCGAACAGCGCGGTGGACGTGACGACCGTCGTGGTGGCCGTGATGACCGCAAGGGCGGTGACCGTCGCGATGATCGCCGTGGTGGCCGTGATGACCGCCGTGGCCCACGCCGCTCAGGTCCTCGCACCGATGCACCTGCACCAACCGCGGATGACTTCCGCGAGCCGGCAGAAGAGACATTCTAACAGAATCAAATAGTGAATGAGGATGACCTCAAAGTCCTAGAGAGACTAGAGACTTTGAGGTCATCCTCTTTCTCTTTTTCAGGACGGCACAAAGACCGTTCTGAGCAAGTTGCTATAACTCAATAAAATAAACGAAATGACCCCCACGAAATTCAGAGGGGTCATTTCGCGTAATTATTGTTATATCAGTTACTTCCACAGAACATATTGACCGGAGTCGGCCTATTGCTTTAGGTTGATGAAAGGAAGGGCTCCGCCGCCATTGTATTCCGGCAGCTTTCCGTCCCATTTCTCTATGGCATCCTGGCGGACCAGGAGTTCGTTGAGAGAGGCTGCCACCGTGCGGTTGTAGTAGGCCTCGCCGTCGGCCTGGATGCGAAGGGCTTCGGCTTCGCCCTGCGCCTTTGCAATGGCAATCTTTGCATTGGCTTCGGCCTGCTTTACAAGATTCTCGGCCTTCAAGCTCTCCTGGATGGCCTGGTTCTTGGCCTCAATGGCTGCTGAAAGCGATTCTGGTGGGGTGATCTGGGATGTGAATTCGGTGACTATGAATCCTTCCTGCCCGAGAGAGCTGTCCAGCATGGTCCTGACCTCGGATTCGAATTTTGCGCGTGAAGCCATCAACTCATCGGAGGTGTAGTTGTTGGCTGTGATGCGGTATGCGTCATATACGCAGGTGCGCATATATCCGGCTTCGATGTCACGCAGCGGCTTTCTGTATTTGGAGAAGATTTCGCTTGCCATATCGCGGTTGATCTGGTATGCAAGCACAGGATCCATCGTAAAGGCGGCCGCATCCTTGGTGGTGACATTGAACGGTTGATAATCAACGCGCTGGATGAATACCGGATAAGTGTACACCGATGTCGTGATAGGATTGTAGAAGGTGAAGCCGCTCACCGGAGTGGTCTTGAGCTTTCCCTGTTCGGTGACGGAAAACTTCTTGAACTTGATGCCGACCTCGCTGTTGTCCACCACTGTGCAGCAGGAGAGTGAGAGTATGAGCGCGAGGCACAGGCCTATGCCTATCCGGAAAAGTATTTTTGCAGTTTTAGTCATAGCCGTCAGTCGATGTTTTTCTTGTCTGTTGTCCAACCTTCGCGGGAAGCGAGGCCGCAAGGGGAGCCCTGGAAGAGCGCTGCTGCTTCGGTGTCGCCCTTGAGCTGCCACTGGAGCCAGGCGAGTGCGACTACGCTGAACTCGCCGCCGTGCTCCTGGCGGTAGGTGCCGCCGTGGCCGACAGGGTAGTTGGCTGCGAATACAGGCACGTGGTTGATGCGTGAGAAGTCATCCATTCCGTTCTGGTAGGCGATGTCGGTAGGGCCTCCGAGAAGGTAGAGGGTAGGGGTGTGGATATTCTGGAGGTCATCCTTCCAAGGCATAGGCATACCGGGAACTGCACCCTGAGGGTCGATGAAGAGGCCGCTGTTGCAGATCATAATGGTCTTGATGCGTGGCTCGGCGCAGTTGCTGAGTGTCTGGAGACCGCCGCAGGACATACCTGCGAGAGCAATGTTCTCGAGGTCGATCTTATGATAGTACGGGCTTTCCTTGTCTTCGTTTACCTTGAATACCCAGTCGATGCCTTCGATCTGCTGCTCTGCGGTTGACATCTCGCCGCGGTAAGGGGTGTCGTCGTCTTCTGGCCAGAAGCCGGTGGCGACTACAAGGAATCCGTGGGATGCGATTTCACTGAGGAAGTGAATATGCTCCCAAGGTGAGTTTGAGCAGGCTCCGTTGCCCCACACGAGGACAGGGAGCAGATTCTTCTTGCCGAAAGGCTTGAGGTCGGCCGGACGGAGGATGGTATGGGCTTCGAGGGAAGGCTCTTCTACCATTATGGCGGGATAGGCACCGGTGCCGCCGTCCTCTACCGTGCGGTTCTTGGTGTAGGTTTCAGGGGCCTGTGAACAACAGGCTGAAAGCATCGCGCAGGCGGCGATGGCTGAAAGCAGGAGTTTTGTTTTCATCAGTATTGATATTTGGTGTTAGAATTCTTCTCTGACGTTGTAAGCGTTGCGGCCGGAAGCGTTGCGGGCCACCAGTTCTCCTATGAATCCGGCAAGGAAGAACATTACTCCGATGACGATCGCCAGAAGTGCGAGGTAGAAAAGCGGCTGGTCTGTGACAGGACGGAACCTGGCCCCGTTGCTCTGTGCGACAAGCTTGGCAACGATGATCCATACGGTCATGACGAATCCGACAAGAAACATCAGGATACCGCTGTAGCCGAAGAAATGCATAGGCTTCTTGCCGAAGGTTGCGAGGAACCAGAGACTCTGCAGGTCAAGGAAACCGTTGACAAATCGGTCCATACCGAATTTGCTCTTGCCGTATTTGCGCTTCTCGTGATGGACAGGTTTCTCTCCGATGTCCGTGAACCCCGCATTCTTGGCAAGATACGGGATGTATCGGTGCATCTCTCCATAAACCTCGATGCTCTTGACCACCTCGCGGCGGTATGCCTTCAGGCCGCAGTTCATATCGTGTAGCTTGACGCCCGTTATGCAGCGGGCGGTGGCGTTGTACAGCTTGGAGGGCAGGTTCTTGGTCAGGGCGTTGTCCTTGCGGTGCTGTTTCCAGCCTGACACGAGGTCGTACCCTTCTTCAACTATCATCCTGTACATTTCCGGAATTTCATCGGGCGAGTCCTGAAGGTCGGCGTCCATCGTGAAGACGACGTCGCCCACAGCTTTCTCGAAACCGCAGTACAGCGCGGCTGACTTGCCGTAATTGCGGCGGAACGAGATGCCGTGGATGTTCCGGTTGCTTTCTGCCAGTTCCTTGACGGTGTCCCAGGAACCGTCGGTGCTGCCATCGTTGACAAGGATGATCTCGTATGTGAGGGCGTTTGCCTTCATAACTCTGTCAATCCAGGAAGTGAGTTCCGGGAGTGATTCCTTTTCGTTGAAAAGAGGGATGACTACGGAAATGTTCATTGCTGATTACTGTTCGTCGATATTGTCAAACGGATTCGAGGACGGGATGTTGCGGGAGAAAATCGCTGCGACAACGGTTCCAAAGAGCCAGCAGTAGATGAACTGGCTGAAGAAGGTTATCGTTGGAAGTTTTGGGAGCATCTCTTCGAGCATGTCCATCATCTCCCCGTTGAACATCGGATTATCCTGTGCGGCTGTGAGGATTGCGTCTTCGAAATATGAGGGATTGATATAGGTCGAAAACGCAAGCAGGAAGGCGGCGAACAGAAGCGCCGAGAACAGTGCCACGAGCCGGCCGAAGCGGAATACTTCGGAGTTGCCGGCGCCGGGTTCCGCGGCCGAGTATTTCTTCATGAAAAATTTCATCAGCATGATGCACCCTGCGAACTTGACGATCCAGAGAAGGCCGGAAAGAAGGGCGGGCAGAACACTGGCCCCGGCTTTGGAAATCAGTATGCCGGCCAGAAAATATGCGATTGAGATGCCGCCGAGCACCAGACCACCGATGCCTGCCGAATTAAACAATATCTTCTTATCTGTCATAACAACACAAAGATAGAAAAATTTAGTATCTTTGTCAGCTAAAATAACTCGAAAAACGATATGTTGACTATTGCATTTACCGATGGAACCATTCGCCCTTGGGACGAAGAAGAGGCTAAAAGGATATTCTGGCATTCTTCCGCACACCTGATGGCCGAAGCTCTCGAAGCTCTTTATCCGGGCGTCAAGTTCGGCGTAGGACCTGCCGTGGAAACAGGATTCTATTACGATGTCGACCTTGGCGACACCCAGATCAGCGACGCTGACCTCAAGAAAATCGAAGACAAGATGATTGAGCTCGCCAGGACGAAGGAGACATTCGAACGCACCGAGGTTTCAAAGGCAGATGCTCTCAAGTACTTCACCGAAAAGGGTGACAAGTACAAGTGTGAACTTATCCAGGACCTTGAGGACGGTACAATCACCTTCTACAAGAACGGCAATTTCACCGATCTCTGCCGCGGTCCTCACGTAAAGCACGTCGATGACATCAAGGCAGTCAAGCTCACCGCCATCGCCGGCGCTTACTGGAAAGGCGACCAGAACCGCGAGCAGCTTACCCGTATCTATGGCGTGACCTTCCCTAAGAAGTCCATGCTTGACGAGTACCTTGCAGTCCTCGAAGAGGCAAAGAAGCGCGACCACCGCAAACTCGGCAAGGAGATGGAACTCTTCACCTTCTCAAGCCGTGTAGGCCTTGGCCTTCCGCTCTGGCTTCCTCGCGGCGCGCAGATGCGCTACACCCTCGAGAACTTCCTCCGCAAGAAGCAGGCGGAACTCGGATATCTCCCTGTAGTCACCCCGCACATCGGTGCCAAGGACCTCTATGTGACCTCCGGCCACTATGCCAAATACGGCAAGGACTCTTTCCAGCCTATCCACACACCTCAGGAGGGCGAAGAGTATATGCTCAAGCCGATGAACTGCCCTCACCACTGTGAGATTTTCCGCAGTGCACCGCGCTCATACCGTGACCTTCCTCTCCGTTTCGCCGAATTCGGTACGGTTTACCGTTACGAGCAGAGCGGTGAGCTCCACGGATTGACCCGAGTACGTGGCTTTACACAGGACGACGCACATCTTTTCTGCCGTCCTGACCAGCTTCAGGAAGAATTCGAAAAGGTTATCGACCTCATCCTCTACGTGTTCAAGACCCTCAAGATGACCGACTATATGGCTCAGATATCTCTTCGTGACCCGAAGAATACCGAGAAATATATAGGTACCGACGAGAATTGGGACAAGGCCGAAAAGGCAATCATTGAGGCCGCGGAGAAGAAGGGCCTCAAGACCGTCGTTGAACTTGGCGAGGCCGCTTTCTACGGTCCTAAGCTCGACTTTATGGTCAAGGATGCAATCGGCCGCAAGTGGCAGCTCGGCACCATTCAGGTTGATTACAACCTTCCTGAGAGGTTCCAGCTTGAATATACCGATGCCGACGGATCGAAGAAGCGCCCTGTAATGATTCACCGCGCACCGTTCGGCTCAATGGAACGTTTCACGGCAGTCGTGCTCGAGCATACCGCCGGACACCTTCCGGTATGGCTCTCTCCTGATCAGGTTAAAGTGCTGCCAGTCAGCGAAAAATATACAGAATATGCTGAAAATGTTTGCACTTTACTGAAAAATTCCGAAATTCGCGCTTCCATAGACTCGCGTAACGAGACTTTGGGCAAGAGAATCCGCGAGATTTCGCTTCTCAGAGTGCCTGTACTCGTGATTGTGGGAGAAAAGGAAGTCGCTGACGGCACGGTCTCTGTTCGCAGGGAAGGTGTTGATCAGGGCAGTATGACTGTCGCTGACTTCATTAAATATATGGATGCAGCAGTTGCTGAAGAATTAAAACAGTAGGAGGACTTTATTATCGCAGGACCTTACAGACCGAAACCTTCGGGTTTCAAACCAGGCGGCCGCAGGCCGGATCCTCGTCAGATGCAGAAGCATGACGAGAATGAACTCAATATCAACGAGCAGATATCTGCATCGGAGGTTCGCCTCGTAGGCGAAAACATCCCGGAGCCGGGCGTCTACCCGATTGCCAAGGCTTTGCAGCTTGCAGACGAACTCGAACTTGACCTGGTGGAGATCAGTGCGAAAGCTGACCCGCCGGTATGTAAGATCCTCGATTACCAGAAGTATCTCTATCAGCAGAAGAAGAAGGCGAAGGAGATGAAATCCAACGCCGCGAAGGTAGTGATCAAGGAAATCCGCTTCGGCCCGAACACCGATGAGCACGATTTCAATTTCAAGTTGAAGCACGCTCAGGAATTCCTGCAGGAAGGCTCAAAGGTCAAGGCGACCATATTCTTCCGCGGACGTTCCATAATGTTCAAGGACCAGGGCGAGAAACAGCTTCTGAGGTTTGCTGTAGAACTTGAGGAGTATGGTCGTGCAGAGGCTATGCCTGTACTTGAAGGCAAGCGTATGACGATGATGATCGCTCCAAACAAAAAGAAATAGTCCGCAGTGAAAGCGGTAATTTATAGTTTAATTTAATTTTTTAAAACAATGGCAAAGCTTAAGACCAACTCCGGTGCCAAAAAGCGCTTCACGCTTACCGGATCGGGAAAAATCAAGAGGAAGCACGCTTACCACAGCCACATCCTCACCAAGAAGACCAAAAAACGTAAGAGAAACCTTGATCACTTCGCTCTTCTCGAGAAGGCCGATTACAACAGGGTACATGAAATGTTGGTTCTCTAAAAAAAGTATTGAATTATGCCAAGATCAGTCAACTCTGTAGCCTCAAGGGCTCGCCGCAAGAAGATTCTCAAGAGAACCCGCGGTAATTTCCTTTCAAGAAAGAATGTCTGGACTGTAGCGAAGAACACTTATGAGAAGGGTTTGACCTACGCCTATCGTGACCGCAAGGCAAAGAAGCGCAATTTCCGTGCATTGTGGATCCAGAGAATCAATGCTGCCGCCCGTCAGTACGGCATCTCCTATTCTCAGTTCATGGGCAAGCTCAACGCACAGAACATCGGCCTCAACCGCAAGGTTCTTGCCGACCTCGCGATGAACAACCCGCAGGCATTTGAAGCTATCATCAACTCTGTAAAATAGTTAGTGTGAAGTGAGCTTGAAGGATTTCACACGCAACAAATGGGTAAAGTTCAGCTTCTGGGCTGCGCTCTACGTAGCGTGGGTTATCTGGCTCGGAAATTTCTGGTTCCTGTTCGGACTGATAGTTGTCTTTGACATCTTCATAACCCGTAAGGTTCATTGGAATTTCTGGAAGAAAAGATACAAGGAGGGAGAAAAACCGAGCGCGGTGAACGAGTGGCTTGATGCTCTCATCTTTGCCGTCATCGTGGTGACCTTCATCAATATTTTCTTCATCCAGGCCTTCAAGATCCCATCTTCCTCAATGGAGAGCAGCCTCTATACCGGAGACCACCTCTTCGTGAGCAAATTGACATACGGCCCGAGAGTCCCTGAGACTCCTCTGACCATACCTTTCACTCACAATACGATTTTTGGCCACGAATCCTATTCCACTTTGATTCAGAAGCCATACCGCAGGCTGAAAGGCATCAGGGAAGTCCGCAAAGGTGACTACGTCGTATTCGGATTCCCTAACGGAGACACCGTGCTCCGTAAGGCTCCTGTCGAAGACTACCATGCTCTTGTTCGTATGCTTGGCCAGCAGACAGTCGACGGTTTCGGCGAGATAATCGTCAGACCCGATGACAAGAAGGACCACTACGTGAAGAGATGCGTCGCCACTCCGGGCGACACTCTGGAAGTCAGGGACGGTTTCGTCTGGGTCAATGGAGAGCAGCAGACCATCTATCCTGGAGTACAGCTGACATATACGGTGATCACCACCGGTCAGAAGATAAACAGCAAGACTCTGGACAAGATTGGGATCAACACTGCAGAACTCTTCTACGATCCTTCGCTGCCGGGATATCCGATGATGCCTCTTACAGCAGAAATGCTTGAAGAGATAAAGGCCATACCGAATGTCGTGAGCGTGGACCCCGACCTCGATATCGATCCTGTAGGATGCAGCAAGGAGATATTCCCTTTCACGGAAGACTCCGGCTGGACGAGGGATTATTTCGGCCCGCTCTGGATTCCTAAGAAAGGCGAAACGGTTGAGATCAATGACCGGAACCTGCCTCTCTACGAAAGGATAATCTCGGTTTACGAAGACGGCGATGTCGCGAGTGCTCTTGCAGATGGTAGATACACTTTCAAACAGGATTACTACTTTATGATGGGAGACAACAGGCACAACTCCCTCGACTCAAGATACTGGGGATTCGTTCCCGAGGACCATCTGGTCGGAAGGCCGCTTGTTGTCTGGCTGTCAACCAGGCAGGGAAGCAGATTCCCGAAGAATATCAGGTGGGGCAGATTCCTCAAATTTGTATAGGTTTCGATTTGGAAATCAGAAAATTAAGAGCGATATTTGCACCCCCATTGTAAGAAATAAGATAAAAAAGATATAGTTATGGCAAAAGTTTGTCAAATAACCGGAAGAAAGAGAATGAAAGGCAACAACGTTGCCCATTCCAAGCTGCGCACCAAGCGCGACTTCTCTCTCAACCTCAAGAACAAGCGTTTCTGGAGCGAGGAAGAGCAGAGGTACATCACCCTCAAGGTTTCTTGCAAGGGTATGAGAATCATCGAGAAGAACGGCCTTGAGGCTACTCTTCGTGATGCTCAGAAGAAAGGATTGGTTAACCTTGTTTAATTTTAAGTACTATGGCAAAGAAATCTAAAGGAAACAGGGTGCAGGTCATCCTCGAAAGCATTGAGAACAATGCTGAGGGCAAGGCGATGGTATCTCGCTACATCACTACCAAGAACAAGAAGAACACTCCTGAGCGTATGGAGCGCAAGAAGTTCCACGCAGGTGTTGGTCGCGTAACAGTTCATAAAGAAATCAAATAATTAAAGGAGATTAAGTTATGGCAAAGAAAGCCGTTGCAACATTCGCAGCTAAGGCCGGTGCTAAGAGCATGGTCAAGTGCATCCGTATGGAGAAGTCTCCAAAGACTGGCGCATATGTATTTACAGAGCGCCTTGTTGAAGCTGACAAGACCAAGGAGTTCTTCGATAAGAAGTAATTTTTCAAACTCTATAAAAGTGAGGCTCGCCACAGACGGCGGGCCTCACTTTTTGCGTTATTATTCGTATATTTGCGAGATATGGCACTTAGCTTTTTTCAAAAGATCGGAAGGGCGGTCATCGGCAAGTCAAGAGTCGATGACGACACCCTTGATGCGATAGAGGAGGCTCTGGTCGAGTCTGATATGGGTGTGGACACCACGCTCAAGGTCATCGACAATCTGGAGGAACGTGTGGAGAAGGACAAATTCATGTCCTTTGACGAGCTTGTCGGCCTTCTCCGCGATGAGATCGCGCAGTTGATTCCAGAGAGCGGAGCACCTGTCGACTTCTCCAGGAAGCCGTATGTCATTCTTGTAGTAGGTGTGAACGGGGTCGGCAAGACAACCACAATAGGCAAGCTTGCACACTATTTCAAGCAGCAGGGCAAAAAAGTCGTGCTCGGTGCAGCCGACACTTTCCGTGCAGCGGCGGTCGATCAGCTTACAATCTGGTCGGAAAGGGCCGGTGTTGAGATAGTGAAGCAGCAGATGGGTTCCGATCCGGCAGCGGTTGCGTATGACACAGTCAAGTCTGCGGTTGCCAAGGGCGCTGACGTTGTCCTTATCGATACCGCCGGCCGCCTGCACAACCGGGTTGACCTGATGAATGAACTCACGAAGATACGCAACTCGGTCCGTAAGGTCGTTCCGGATGCGCCTCACGACGTGATGATGATACTTGACGCATCCACAGGCCAGAACGCTTTTGCCCAGGCAAAGGAATTCTCCCGTGCGACCGATGTCACCTCGATTACCGTGACCAAGCTTGACGGAACGGCAAAGGGCGGCGTAGTGGTAGGTGTGAGCGATCAGTTCGGCATTCCGGTCAAGTTCATCGGTGTCGGCGAGGGGATGGAGGATATCAGGGCTTTCGACAAGGATGATTTTGTCGAGACCTTATTTAAACCAGAAGAAATACACAAATAGATATGAAAGTCTCTTACAATTGGTTAAAGGATTATTTGAAGTGCGACCTCAACCCGCAGCAGGTGGCTGATGCAATGACTTCGATAGGTATCGAGGTCGACGGTGTAGAGGAGCAGGAGGCTGTCGAAGGCGGCCTCGCAAACGTTGTCGTTGCAGAGGTGCTCACCTGTGAGCCGCACCCCGATTCTGACCACCTTCACGTCACTACAGTCAACGACGGTGGCGCTGAGCCGGTGCAGGTCGTATGCGGCGCGCCTAACGTGGCTGCCGGACAGAAGGTTCTTTTCGCTCAGATCGGAGCGGTCCTCCCCGGCGACTTCAAGATCAAGAAATCCAAGATCCGTGGAATAGAGAGCTTCGGTATGATATGTGCCGAAGACGAGCTCGGTATCGGAACCAGCCACGAAGGCATTATGGTACTCCCTGCAGATGCCAAGGTCGGCACCCCGGCAAAGGAATACCTCAAGCTCGAGACGTCGGCGGTCATCGAATATGAGATCACGGCGAACCGCGTGGATGCCGCTTCCCACTGGGGCGTGGCACGTGACCTCTATGCGTATCTCAGGCTTAACAACATCCCGTGCGAGCTCTGCAAGCCGTCGGTCGATGCTTTCAAGGAGGGCGCCGGCGAGGGCATCCCCGTTGAAGTCCTTGACAGCAAGGGCGCTCCCCGCTATACGGGAATCACCGTCAGGGGCATCAAGGTCGGCCCGTCGCCGGAGTGGCTCAGAAAGAAGCTTGAGAGCATAGGCAGCCGCCCGATCAACAATATCGTCGATATCTCGAACTTCGTGCTCTTTGAGCTCGGACAGCCTCTCCATACCTTCGATGCATCCAGGATCGAGGGAGGCAAGGTGATTGTTCGCCGAGCTGCTGCAGGCGAGACTATCAAGACCCTCGACGGTGTCGAGCGCAAGCTTGCCGCCACCGATATGGTCATTGCCAACGCTTCTTCTCCGATGTGCATTGCGGGAGTGTTCGGCGGCGAGGACTCCGGAGTAACCGATGACACTGTCGATGTGTTCGTGGAAAGCGCATATTTTGACCCGGCGTCAATCCGCAGGACTTCCAAGAGCCAGACTCTTCAGACCGATGCATCCTTCCGTTATGAGCGCGGGGCCGATCCAGAGGTTCCTCTGTTTGCGCTTAAGCGCGCCGTCCTGCTTATCCAGGAATGCGCCGGCGGCACCGTTACAGGCGGTATTCAGGAGGTTTATCCGGAAAAGATATCCCGCGCCGCAATCGACCTTGACTACAATCGCATCGAGTCTTTCATAGGCAAGAAAATAGGCCACGACGTGATCGAGAATATTCTCGGCTGGCTCCAGTATGACTTCGTGTCAAAGAGTGCCGATGGTGCGAAAGTGCTTGCTCCGTCATATATGATTGACGTAACCAGGGAATGTGACGTGGTTGAGGAGATACTCAGAATCTACGGCTACAACAACATCGAGCTGCCACGCCATATGAAAATGTCCGTGAACGCTACACCTTCCCCTCAGCCCGAGGCGGTCCGCAATGGGATCTCCAACTTCCTTGCCGCCAACGGTTTTACGGAAATAATGAACAACTCCCTCACCAAGGGCGAGTATTATGATAAACTCAAGACCTACCCTGCAGACCATTGCGTCCGCATCGTAAACCCTCTCAGCCAGGATCTGAACGTTCTTCGTCAGACCTTGATCCTCAGCGGACTCGAGGTCGTCGCATACAATGTGAACCGTCAGATAGGATCCCTGAAGACCTTTGAGTATGGAAGCGTATATCAGAGGCTTCCTGAGAAGAATGGCGAAACCCTCGAAGGATACGAAGAGCATCAGTGCTTCACCCTTATGATAACCGGCACTCCGGACAAGTCCTGGCGCACCGAGGCGGGGAAGAGCAGCTATTATCAGCTCAAGGGTTATCTGGAACTGCTTCTCAAGCGCTTCGGCACAGATATCTACCAGCTTTGGAACGAGCCGGCTCCGGCAGACATATTCTCTGAAGGAATGATATACAAGCTTCCGGGCAAGGGCCAGCAGCTTGCCGTGATGGGCACGGTCAATCCTGCACTGGCCAGGAAATTCGGAGTCAAGCAACCTGTCTTTGCAGCGGAGATCAATTGGAAGGTCCTGTTTGAACTCGTGAAGCGCGACAAGGTGGCATTCAAGGAACTGCCTAAGTTCCCTGAGGTCCGCCGTGACCTTGCACTTCTTCTCGACGAGAACGTGACTTACGAGCAGCTTCGTGCTGCTGCGTTCAAGCAGTCCAAGGGCCTGCTCAAGCAGGTCGGTCTGTTTGATGTTTACCGTGGCGACAAAATTCCTGCCGGCAAGAAGCAGTATGCTCTCAGTTTTGTCATTCAGGACCTTGAGAAGACCCTTACTGACCAGGATACCGAACGGCTTATGGAAAGGTTGCTCACAACCTTCCAGGCTCAGTTCGGAGCGCAGCTCAGATAGATTGCCTGTTTTTTATGAAGAAGGTCGGACTGATAGTTCTCGGTTTCGCGATGCTTTCCGGCATCGCGGGCTGCGGCTCACGTGCGACGGTGATTCCGGCCAACCGTCTGTCCGATATCTATGCCGATATGTTCCTGGCGGACCAGTGGGTCAACAGGCACTCGTCTGTCCGGCCCCGGGTGGACACGATGCTGCTTTACGATGCGGTTTTTGAGAAATATGGTTATTCGCGCGAGGACTATTACAAGTCGTTGGACCATTACATAGACCGTCCCGAAGAATTCCAGAAAATCACTGCCGCAGCTGCAGAGAAATTAAGACGCGAGTATGATGCCCTCAGGAAATTCATAGCGGTCAGGGATTCGATCAACAGACTGAATGCCCCGTATCTGAAACACACGGAAATCGACTTTGACGCCGATTCCATCCGCTGGGACATAGATGTACTCAAGTATCTTGATGATAAATCAAAACACATAATAGAAGAATGTCATACTCAGAGAAATACGGATTCAATCCCGCCGCTTCCGAAATTGAAGCATACGCTCAAGGAAAAACACATCACCCTGGAACGCTGAAGAACGCAGAAATTCTGAAGAAGTGCTTTTCCCTTATGGACCTGACCACCCTTCACACCAACGATACTGAAGAATCGGTGATCAGGCTTGTCGATAAGACCAATGCCCTGCAGAAGGAGTATCCTTCATATCCTCTTCCTGCATCCATCTGTGTGTTCCCTAATTTCGCATCCGTTGTCCGCGACCATCGCGCCGACAAGGATGTCCACGTCACCACGGTATCCAGCTGTTTCCCGTCTGCCCAGAGTTTCCTTGAAGTCAAGGTCCGCGAATGTGAACTGGCGGTGAGGGATGGGGCTGACGAGGTCGACATCGTCCTCGCCCTCAATTCTTTCCTTGCAGGAGACTATGCAAAGGCGTCCGGCGAGATCATTGAGATGAAGAAGGCCATTGACGCCGAAGCAGCGGCACAGGGGCGGAAGGTGATCCTCAAGGTCATTCTTGAGACGGGACTCCTCGGCTCTCCCGAACTCATTGCAGAAGCTTCTTTCCTCGCAATGGAGGCCGGCGCGGATTTCATAAAGACCTCTACCGGAAAAGTGGATGTCAACGCCACCCCTATGGCAGCTTTCGTTATGTGTTCCTGCATCAGGAAATATTATGAAAAGACAGGACGCAAGGTCGGTTTCAAGGCTGCCGGCGGCATTTCCAACGCAGACGATGCGCTTGACTACTATTCTATCGGCCTCGATGTGCTTGGAGAAGAATGGATGAATAAGGATTATTTCCGTTTCGGAGTGAGCCGCCTCGGCAACAGCCTTATGAGCGCGATCGAGAATGAGACGGTAAAATTCTTCTGAAAAAGTCTTTTCCTTAGGTTTTCATTCAAATCCTTATATCGAAATAAAGCCCTTGTACGTAAGTGCAGGGGCTTTTTTGTCGGATAAACGTTTGTTCTGCATTCAAAACGGATGCTCTTGCAGACCTTTGCGTCGGAACAAATGAAACTCGATATGAAACATTTTGCCAAAATTCTGCCTCTGCTTTTTTTGTGTGCCGCCTGCAACGGCAGTCTGTTTTCTCCCGCCGTCATTGACGAGCCGCGTGTGGTGAAGGAAGATTCTGATATGATTGTGCTCGGTGAGAAACTGGATGACCCATACACGGTGGAGAATATGTCGCGTGCCCTTGAATCCGTCTATGGCACGAAGGCATCGCGTGTGCCTGTGGAGCCGACGGATTATTATGTCAGGTTCCTGCCTGAAAATGAAGCGCAGTATGAACTCCTCCAGAATATCGGCGTGGAGATGCTCGACCATCCGGTAGATTACCGGATACTCAGGGAGGGGGACTATTATCACGATCCCGAGCTTGCCGAAGGAAAAATCACCTGGCAATACGCTGTGGTCAGCAAGGACTTTGCCTTCCCGAAGAAAATCAGGTATGAAATACTTGACGAGTGCTTCCTGGCTGAGAATGCCGGAGGCGGGACAAAGGCGGACTGGGTGGACTGGAATGCCGTGGAGCGCGAATCGTACAGGCTTACGGGAAATGAGGCTATGCTTGATCGTGGCACCAAAGCTGATGACGGCGACGGTGTGCCTTCGGGGCGTGTGACCATTCTGGATAACACGAAGGGAGAATATGTGGGCGTAAAGGGTGTAAAGGTGTCCTGCAACTGCTTCGTGAAATTTGCCGGTGCCTTCACTGATGAGGATGGAAATTACAGGATGGGGAAGTCCTTCAGTTCTGATGTCCGCTACAGGCTGGTGTTCAAGAACAAGATGGGCTTTGGCATCGGATTCAATCTCATACTGGTTCCGGCATCGGTATCTTCTTTCGGCAAGCACAGCCCTGATGGCTATGACATAACCGTTGATGAAAATTCTGAAAAGATACTGTTCAGCCGCTGCGCAGTGAACAATGCTGGATATGATTATTACAAGGATTGTGAAAGGACGGACATCCGCAAACCGCCTGCAAACCTGAGGCTCTGGCTGTTCAAGAATCTTGCCTGCAGTTCTGCGCCTATGCTTCAGCAGGGGCCGGTCATTGACAATTCGCTGCTTGGAGAATATTTCGCGGATTACACTTTCCTGGTCAAGATGTTCCTTCCTGACATTACGATGGGCCTCAGGGACAGCAACGATTATTCGACGATATATTCGCATGCCATACACGAGATGGCGCACGCGAGCCACTTCATGCAGGTTGGAGTGAAATATTGGGATGCGTACATCAAATTTGTGGTCAAGTCATTCGTCACTTCCGGCTTTGTCACCTATGGGACAGGTATGGAGGACGGCCACGGCTATTGTGAGATCGGAGAGATGTGGGCATATTATGTCCAGACGATGTTCTACAGGGAGAAATTCGGAGATGCGGCGGCCGCATTCGGAACATCATACTGGTTCCGGCCTCAGATATTGGTGAACCTTGATTCAAAAGGTTTGACGAGAGGAAAGACGTATGATGCGCTGAGCTCGGACATAACGGATATCGATATGCTCCGCAAGAAGCTGACGAGTCTGTATCCTGAACTGAAAAACACTATTAATCAAGCCTTCGAGAGGTATAATTGAATGAGGAGAATGATTTTGGTATTGCTGGCGCTCTGCGCCGGCGCGAAACCGGGCTCTGCCCAGGACTTCGCAATTTCAACGAACGTGCTTGATTATGCAAACCTCGGCACCATCAATCTTCAGGCTTCCTATGCCGTAAGCAGACATTGGAGCGTGAATGCGGGGATGAAATACAATCCTTTCAGCTATGGGTCGGGGGAGGAGGAGGCCAGGAGCCGGCAGCTTTCATACAGCGCCGGCGCCCGCTTCTGGCCGTGGCACAGCTATTCCGGCTGGTGGCTTTCAGGCACCTTGCGCTATCAGGAATATAACCACGGAGGATTTGTCTCCCGGGAAACGTCCGAGGGAGACCGTTTCGGGGGTATATTGGGCGGAGGGTACACCTATATGCTCAACAAACATATGAACATTGATGTAGGGGTCGGCGTATGGCTTGGATATGACAGGTTTACGACCTACGCCTGCCAGACTTGCGGGCGTATTATTGCGGATGGAGGCAAATATTTTGTCAAACCGGGCGACATTATGCTGGCATTGACATATATTTTTTGAAAATGTTGTATATTTGCACTCCAATCCTTGCGCGGGTGGCGAAATGGTAGACGCGCTAGTTTCAGGAGCTAGTGGGGTAAAACCTGTGTGAGTTCGAGTCTCATCTCGCGCACATCAAAGGGGTGGAAGCAGTGGTTATCAATGCTTCCACCCCATTTTTTTGATACCGAACATCGCAAGTCTCAAAAGAAATCCGTATATTTCGTTGAATATTGTTCAAACACGGACAAGACTTGTAACCAATAAAATATAGCAACAATCTAATCAATTTTTAACCAACAAGTTATGAATAGGAAAAAACTATCTCATCTGTTCGGACTTCTGGTGCTTCTGCTCCTGATACCCGGACAATCCTTCGCGCAGAATCTGCGTGTGGAAGGTAAGGTCCTTGATGAGCGGGGAGAAGGATTGATTGGTGCCGGAGTGGTGATTCAGGGAACCACCACGGGCACTGTTACCGATTTTGACGGTAACTTCGTCATTCCTTCTGTTTCCCGTGGCGCTATGCTCGAGATCTCCTGCATCGGGTATGCAACCCAGATCGTTGAGGTTACCGGAGGCAAGCTTACCATTGCGATGGAGGTTGATTCTCACCTGATTGAAGAGTCTGTAGTCGTCGCTTATGGTCAGCAGAAGAAGGTCACCATCACCGGTGCCGTTTCGGCGGTGAGCGGTGAAGGCCTCCTCAAGGCCCCTGTCGCCAACGTCGCAAATGCACTTCAGGGCCAGCTCCCTGGCGTTTCCGCCGTTCAGGCATCCGGTATGCCTGGTGATGATGAACCTACCATCCGAATCCGCGGTGTCGGATCTTTGAACAGTGCCGATCCGCTTGTCCTGGTCGATGGTGTTGAGCGTTCGTTCTCACAGTTGGACCCTAATGAAATCGAAAGCATATCCGTTCTCAAGGATGCATCCGCCACTGCGGTGTTCGGTGTCCGCGGTGCGAACGGTGTCATCCTTGTCACCACCAAGCGCGGTACTACCGGCAAGGCTTCGGTTACAGCCTCTGCCAGCGCCGCCATCCAGACCATTTCGAAGTTCATTGACTTTGCTGACTCCTACACTTACGGCAGGATGTGGAACTATACCCGCATCACCGATGCCCTCCCGATGAGTCAGTGGCCTGGCACCACCAATATCGCAGACTATACTCCATATCAGGATCTTGACATACGTTTCAGCCAGGATGTCATGGAGCATTTCCGCAAGGGTGATATGCCGACCACGTTCCCGAATACGGACTGGATCAACTACATCATGAAGAATTCAGCCTGGCAGGAGCAGGCCAACGTCAATGTGAACGGCGGTACAGAAAGGGTCCGTTACTTCATTTCAGCCGGTTTCCTGAATCAGGATTCATTGTTCAAGACATTCTCCAACGACAAGAATGAGACCTTCAAGTATCAGCGTCTCAACTATCGCGCAAACCTTGATATCGACATATCGAAGCGCAGCCAGCTGTCAATCACCCTCGGCGGCCGTATGCAGGACCGCAACACGATGGGTGGCGGCGAAGGTTTCCTCTTCCGCTATCTGCAGGGTGCAACACCGTATGCCGGTATAGGAATCGATGCCCAGGGCCGTCACGTGGTTTCTGATGTCAATCTCGTAGGTCAGTATGACCGCGATGCGCTTTCAAACTACTATAACCTCGGTTATGTCAATGAAAGCACCAACGTCCTCAACTTCGACCTTCAGTACAAGCTTGACCTCGGCTTCATCACCGAAGGCCTCGACTTCAAGGTAAAGGCATCCTACAACTCGGATTACACTGCCCAGAAGAACCGTGAGAACGGATATGGTACCGGACTCACCTACGTTGCCACAATCGTTGACGGCGAGGAAGTTCTCCGAAAGGAAGGCATTACCTGGCCGACTCCTTACAACGAAGGCAAATGGGGTAACCGCAACTGGTATGCAGAAGCAAGTTTCGACTATGCCCGCAGGTTCGGCAACCACAACCTGACAGCCCTCGTCCTCTATAACCAGAGCAAGACCTATTATCCTTGGGATTCAGACGGCAGTCTCTACAAGTCAATCCCTAAGGGTTATGTAGGCCTCGTCGGCCGTATCACTTACGACTATGCCACCAAGTATCTCCTTGATTTCAATATCGGCTACAACGGTTCCGAGAACTTTGCTCCTGGAAAGCGTTACGGTCTGTTCCCTTCAGTGTCAGTAGGTTGGATTCCATCCAGCGAAGACTGGTGGGAGCCTATCAAGGATGTCTTCGGTTATTTGAAGATCCGTGGATCCTGGGGTCTTGTAGGTAACGACAACACCAATGGTGCCCGCTTCCTCTACCTTCCAGGCGCCTGGCAGTTCTATCAGGGCTCTATGAGCACCAATCCTTATGCCCGCAGCGCCAACTTCGGTACCAGCGGAGACTGGCTCCAGGCTGCAAGGGAACTCACTTCAGGCAACCCTAACGTTACCTGGGAAACTGCAAGCAAGATCAATGTCGGTGTTGACGCCGCCTTCTTCAAGGATCGTCTCCACGCTTACGTTGATTTCTTCTGGGAGGATCGAAAGGATATTCTCGTATCCAACGCATCTACACTGCCGGCAGTCACTTCACTTCCATCCAGCTACGTGAATTCAGGCCGCGTCAAGAACCACGGTTTTGAAGTTACCTTGAACTGGGAGGACAAGATCGGCGATTTCAGCTACTCAATCTCTCCTAATTTCGCATTCGCAAGGAACCAGGTTCTTGAAATGCTCGAAGTTGAGCCTTTGTACGCATATCTCAAGCACACCGGTCTTCCTGTAGGACAGCCGTTCGGCTATGATCTCTTCGAGTTCTATCAGCCGGGCACCGAAGAAAGGTACAAGGCAGCGTATGGCACCGAGATGCCGGACCAGAACCTCGACCTCAAGTATGGTGACTGTGTCTATGTTGACCTTAACGGTGACGGCATCATCGACCAGAACGACCAGAAGCCTCTCGGCTATACCAGCAATCCTGAGATCACATACTCTCTCAATGCCCAGCTGCATTGGAAGGGCCTCGATTTCTCTATGCTCTGGATCGGTGCAGATCACGTAAGCCGCACGCTTAACGGTTATTTCCGCGATCAGTTCGGTTCCACCAACACATCTGCCCTCACCCAGTGGGTTGCCGACAATTCCTGGACAGAGGACAATCAGAATGCCATCTTGCCTCGTATTTCATTCGACAACAGAGTCCACAACAACCGTGACTCCCGTGCATGGATGATTGATTCCAAGTATATCCGTCTGAAGAACGTCGAAATCGGTTACACCTTCAAGAAGCGTGATCAGTCAGCATTCTTCAACTATATCCGTGTCTATCTCTCAGGACAGAATCTTCTCACCTTCTCAGAGTTTGACGGCAACGACCCTGAAGCTCCTGGTTCAGGACTTGACTATGGCGTACGTTACCCTATGACACGTGTCTTCAACATTGGCGC
Organism: Bacteroidales bacterium; assembly: GCA_024401695.1. Classification (GTDB taxonomy): domain Bacteria; phylum Bacteroidota; class Bacteroidia; order Bacteroidales; family UBA932; genus Cryptobacteroides. Next base: position 460,545 of record JAKSKN010000001.1, on the reverse strand, counting down.
TCAGATTAACTTCTAATGCTTGTCTGATTATGAAAATGAAACTCAATAAAATACTGGTGTTGGGAATCTTGTCCACCTTTTTCGCGACATCTTGCGTAGACAAGTTCGCTGTAGGTGACCCATTCCTTGAAAAAGCTCCTGGCGTTGACGTGAATATCGAAACGATATTCTCCAACCCGGAATATGTGCGCAACTTCCTCTGGAGTGCTTATTCGCAGCTCTATTGCACTTACACCAACAGCAATATGATGAACGGCGCACCTATCGATGTGCTTTCAGACTCATACCACTGCTATTGCAGCTGGGGCGGCCCTATCCAAAGTTACTATCCTGGATCCCTGACCGAAAATGCGCAGGATACCGAGGACAGCAACTTCCAGGGCAAGTTCTCATATTCTACCAGAAGTATCGGTTCCGATGCGGGCGGCCGTGTTTCAATCTATGAAACCATCCGCAAATGCTGGCAGATCATCGAGAATATTGACAATGTGCCGGGAATGGACGAAATGGAGAAGAGCCGTATCCGCGGTGAGGCTTACACGATTATGGCAAGCCGCTATTTCGATGCGTTCCGCAATTTCGGCGGACTCTGCCTTGTGAAGAAGGCTTACGGAGTCGGTGAGGAATTCACTGACGGCCGCGCCACGGCTATGGAGACAGTCGAGTATATTGACGAACTGATCGGGCTTGCAATTGCCGAGCCGGGATTCATCTGGAATATCCCTAACAATGACATCGGCCAGTGGTCAGGACGTCTTACCCGCGCCTCTGCCAGGGCTCTCCGCGCCAAGGTGTGGATGTTTGCCGCTTCTCCTCTGTTCAATAATGCTGCTCCATATATGCAGTACGAGGACAGCAAGGTTACAGAGTTCACCAACATCAACCACGTCTGGTTCGGCAAGGAGGATCCTTCTCTCTGGGAACGCTGCCTCAAATATTGTGATGAGTTCTTCAGTGACAATGCCGCCAATGGAGACTATTATCAGCTCGTCCAGCCGACATCTCAGGATGAAGCCGGATACAGAACCGCTTACCGCAGGGCATATCGCTACCGCAACGATGAGACACATCACGAAAAGATTTTCGACGTACACCCGACCAAGACTCTGTCCGATGGCGGATGGGGATGGGGATGGGCAGGCTTCGCTCTTGACTGCTATCGTCAGGGCGGCGCAGTCCCTACCAATGAACTGGTTGAGTGCTTCGGCATGAGCGATGGCCGTGATTTCCCTTATACCGACATCTACGGTGCTGGAAAGAATCCTGAAGGTATCGACATCTATGCAGACCGTGACCCTCGCCTGTACGAGACCGTTATGGTTCCTCGTCAGTCTCTCCCGGCCGGCTTCGACTATCAGGGCCAGAATTTCATCGACTCCTGGCAGGGCGGTTTCCTTACCACTTCGGCGTTCAACAATGCAGAAGACAAGGCTACCGGTTTCTTCAAATTCAAATGGCTCCTTGACTACGGTGGAAGCACTCTCAAGATGGATGATGAATATATAGGTGTTTCCTATGTCCGTCTTGCAGAACTGTATCTCATCCGTGCTGAAGCCCTTGCAGAACTCGGTAGGAATCAGGAAGCTCTTGATGCCCTTCACGTGGTGCGCAGCCGCGTCGGCCTCGGCCGTCTTGAGGTGATGAATCCTGGACTGAACCTTTTGTCCAACAAGGAAAACCTCATCGACGAAATCCTTCGTGAGCGTAACTGCGAAATCGGCGCAGAGTGCGGAGACCGTGTCTACGATATGATACGTCGCAAGCGTCAGGATCTTTTCACCAAGCCTCTTCACGAAATCAGAATCTACCGCCTTGATGCCGATGGCAACCGTATGGAAGACGGCGGCAGATACACGGAAGGTGAGCCTTGGCCGAAATTCGAATACGAGAAACCGCAGATTGCCGTCGGTGCACGTCGCTGGTGGAAACCGGACGGTTGGTCAAACAAATGGTATCTTGATCCGGTTTCACGAGATGAGGTACAGAAAGGTTATGGCCTTACTCAGAATCCTGGTTGGTAACAAATAGAAATCATCACGATTATGAAATTACGTAATATACTTATATATAGCCTATTGGGGCTCCTTGCCGTCCCTGTGACAGCAAACGCTCAAATCGAATTGAGTGACAAGAAGTCACAGATTGTGGATTTGGGCTATGGAGTCGAGAGTTCGGAATTCCTCACGACTGCGGCAACATACACGATTACCGCAGAGGAACTCAGCCGGACTTCCGCTATCAGTCTTGCCGATGCTCTTTATGGCAAACTTCTCGGACTTACCGCTCTTCAGAACACCGGTTTCAAGGGAGAAGAGGGCACTGGTGCTACATTCAACATCCGTGGTGCACAGACCACCGGCGAGAGAGACATCCTTATTCTCGTTGATGGTGCCGAGCGCCCTATCGACCGCATTTCGGTTGAGGAAGTGGAAAGTGTCACTGTCCTCAGGGACGCTGCGGCAGTCGCTATGTACGGCCACGAAGCAATCAATGGTGTTCTCCTTGTCAAGACAAAGCGCGGCAAGGCCAACACCGGATTCAATGTCAAGGTCGGCGCTTCCCATAAGTTCCAGTTCGATCCTCAGACAGCAGATATGGTCGGCGCATACGATTATGCGAAGGCATTGAACACTGCCCGTCAGAACGACGGACTCACACTTGCGTACACTGACGCTGAACTCCAGAAGTTCCAGGATGGTACCGATCCATACGTATATCCGAATGTCAATTGGAAGGACCAGGTCTTCAGAAACACCGCTCACGAGACCAACGCGTTTGTCTCAATGTACGGCGGCTCCGAAAATGTTGAGTATTATTCTCAGATTGACTTCACCGATGCACGCGGACTCTACAAGGGTGTCAGCCAGGGTGACTGGAATTCTCAGCTCAAGGAATCAAAGGTCAATATCCGTGCGAATGTGGACTTCCAGGTCACCAAGTCGACGAGGGTGAAGACCAATGTCCTTGCTATCTTTATGGAGACCAACGGCGTCCCGAACCTGAGCTCTAATGATGCCTGGTGGCATCTCTACAAGGTTCCGGCACTTGCTTTCCCTATCAGGACCAAGAATGGTGTATGGGGCGGCAGCCAGACTTACGGCGACTTCAACCTTGTTGCCAAGTCTCAGGGCACCGGTTTTGCCAAGACACATCAGCGCCAGATATGGGCTGACGTCACACTCGAACAGGATCTCTATTTCCTTCTTGACGGATTGCAGTTCTATGCCGGCGGTTCTTACGACAATGCTTCCAACACCATTGAAAACCGTTCTATGGGTTATCAGTACGGATGGAACTATTATGACGCGAGCAACACGTTGCAGGAAGCCGTTATGGGTACAGTCGAGGACAAGCTCGTCTTCAATAACTGGGTTGATTCCCAGTGGCGTGTCGGAACCCTCAATGCCGGTTTCAAATATGCCACCCGGTTCAGCAACGGAGACAATTTCCTGACTAACCTCAACTATAATATGAAGAGCGAGGTACGTGACGGCCAGAGCAATACCTGGTATCGCCGCAACGTCAACCTTGCGCTCCATTATGACCACGCCGACAAGTTCGTCGCCGATATTGTGCTTGCCGCCAACGGCTCGAACCGCAGCTATCCTGCAAAGTGGGCGTTCTCTCCTACATTCGGTCTCGCCTGGATATATGGCAACAATCCTGACACGGGATTCTACGGCAAACTCCGTCTTTCCGGAGGTGTCCAGCATACAGACTATGTCCCTGAAAACGGTCTTTGGCTTGCGAAATGGGATGCTTCTCACGGCCAGTTCTGGTATGGTACATCCTTCGCAGGATCGTGGGGCGCATTCATGACCCAGTTCCCGACCACCAACTTCCGTCAGGAGGCAGCCCACAAGCTCAATCTGGGAACCGATATGCGTATCGCCGATTGTCTCGACATCACCGTCGATATGTTCTATCAGCAGAGACGCAACATTCTTGTAAGTGCAGGCTCCCTGAATTCAGCAGTCGTAGGTATCCAGTCTTCATATGACGACAAGGGCGTTGTTGCAAGCTATGGCGTTGAAGCCGGCCTGCGTTATGCCAAGACGTTTGCTAACGGTTTCAACCTGAATTTCGGTGCAAACGTCTCAGCTGTCAAGAGCCAGGTTCTCGAGTGGATCGAGACCCCTGTCTATCCGAACCTCTCTGTTGTCGGCGCTCCTGCCGATGCAGCACGCGGTCTCATAGCCCTCGGCTTCTTCCAGAACCAGGAAGAGATTGACAACAGTCCTCTTCAGGAATTCGGACAGGTGAAGGTCGGCGACATCAAGTACAAGGATGTCAATGCTGACGGCGTGATCAATGAGAACGACTTCGTAGCCCTGGATTATGGCTACGCTGTACCTGCGTTGAATTACGGCATCAATATCGGTATGGAATACAAGGGCTTCGGTATCAATGCATCCTTCCAGGGCGCTGCCGGTCAGACCAAGAGCCTTCTTGATGTTGACGGTGTCTGGGGCGCACTCTCCGACAACCGCAATCTCTCAAGGGAATATCTCAACAACTGTTTCGACACGGTTGGCGGAAGCGCTTTGTACCCACGTCTGTCAACTACGAAAGTTGCCAACAATACCCAGAATTCAACCGTCTGGTATCGTGACGTGAACTGGTTCAAACTTCGCGACTGTGAGATTTATTACAAGCTCCCTGCATCGTTTGTAAACCGCATCAAGCTTACATCAGTCAAGATCTTCGTCCAGGGACAGAACCTTCTGTCTTTCGACAATATCCCGGCTATGGATGCTGAGAACCTCAACACAGGCTATCCTGTGATGAAGGCAGTCAATATGGGTCTTTCTGTAATCTTCTAATATTGATTGAATTATGAAACTACATAAAATCTGTTTATTCATTTTCGCCGGAATCGCCCTGAATGCGTGTGCTGACCTCAATTATACTGAGCAGAACATGCGTGATGAGGAGTGGTCTTTCGAGTATTTCGAGAATGGTATAAAGAATATGGTATTTGATGTCTACGCCCAGCTCTACAACAACGAGTTCGAGACCAACAGCGCATATTTCCTTGCCGGTGCTACCGATGAGGCCCAGTATGCTCTTGAGACCGGGGCGATAAACAACTATACCAACGGTGGCTGGAGCGCAGCCAATCCATACTCAAATGTCTGGACGAAATCATATACCGCCATTGCGGAGGTTTGTACTATCCTTGAAAAGATCGACAAGGCTGACCTCTCGGAATGGAAGTACAATGCAAGCTATGAAATGTGGGCGTCTCAGTTGGAACTTTTCCCTTACGAGCTCCGTTTCCTCAGGGCATATTTCTACTTTGAGCTGTTCAGGACCTATGGCGACGTGCCTCTGGTAACCACCACTCTCACCAATGCCCAGGCCAACAGCATCGCCCGTACTCCGGCAGATGAAATCGTCAAGTTCATCGTTGATGAGATCGATGCTGTCGCTCCAAATCTTCCTGTCAGCTATACTACGGAAGTCGGTGCGGAAATCGGCCGCGCAACCCGTGTCGCCGCATATGCACTCAAGGCCCGCACTTTGCTTTATGCCGCTTCTCCTCTGTTCAACACCAACGGAGACAAGTCAAAGTGGGCGAAGGCGGCTGAAGCCTGCAAGTTCGTCATCGACAATGCTTCTACCTGGGGACTGAGTCTCAGCTCATATAGCGCCCTGTGGGGCCACGAGGCTTTCTACAATCCTGAGATCATCCTTGGTCTTGGACGCGGTGAAAGCAACTCATTCGAGATGGCCAACTATCCTGTCGGCGTCGAGAATGGTGCTTCAGGCAACTGCCCGACCCAGAGTCTTGTAGATCAGTATGAGTATCAGAACAATGGTGAGACCTTCGCTCAGCGTTACCCTGGAAGCATCGATCTCACTGCAGTCGATCCATACGAAGGCCTCGACCCGCGCTTTGCTCTCACTGTCGTGAAGAACGGCGACGAATGGCCGACAAACGGTACGCAGAAAAAAGCTATCGAAACTTTCATCGGAGGCTTTAACGCAGCTCCTGTTTATGGCGCGACCCCTACCAGCTACTATCTGAAGAAATATGTTGACGGCTCTTGTGTTACAACAGCCGACAATCAGACATTCCGCCGTCATACCTGGATTCTGTTCCGTCTCGGTGAACTTTATCTTGACTATGCCGAAGCTGTATTCAATGCCACTGGAAGCGCCAATGACGCGACTTATGGACTGACCGCCAACGAGGCTGTCAACAAGTTGAGAGACCGCAGCGACATCAAGATGCCTAAATTCACTGAAGATGGCAATGCCTGGGTTGAGCGTTACGAGCGCGAGCGCCTTGTCGAGCTTGCATTCGAGAACCACCGTTTCTGGGATGTCCGCCGCTGGAAGAAGGCTGACCAGTATTTCAAGACCATCCAGGTCGCTACTATCAGCAGCTCAAAGCAGCTTACCCGCTCTACCATAACCCGTCAGTGGGAGGAAAAATACTACTTCTATCCAATCCCTCAGACTGAATTGAAGAAGAATGGCAACCTCACCCAGAATACGGGTTGGTAGTATTCCAAACATTTAAAGGAATTCAAATATGAAAAAGTTATTTAAATATATTGGATTGTTTCTTTCGCTTGTCGTGCTTGGTGCCTTTACGGCTTGTAACATCCAGCAGCTTGACGATTCGAAAGACGCGGGGTTGAACATCAAGGTGTTCTTCCCGACGAAAGTGGTGGCAGGGCAGCCTATGACTATCAGCGGCTCCGGCTTCACTGACGCAAAAGAGGTTGTATTCCCCGGCAATGTCAGCGTCACTGATTTTGAACTTGCCGGTGACGGAATGATCAGGTTGACCGCTCCTGCAGGCATTGCTGCCGAAGGCGGAAAGCTTGTAGTACGTTCTTCTTCTGACCAGGCGGAATCAAGACTGGACCTGACTGTCGGAAAGACAGTGGTCTCCGGTTATTCCAAGCAGGCCGGCGAAACGGCCGAAGGTGGAGAACTTATCACTATCTATGGTAAGGATCTTGAGTTCATCAATGCTGTTGAACTGCTTGACGCCGATGGTAACCCTAATCTTATTACAGCTGAGAATTTCTACCGCAGGGGTACCAGCTCTGTCATCTTCTATGTCCCTGCCAAGAATATCTTCGAGGGCACATTCGCCGGTAAGGTCTATACCTACGATTCAAATGTGTTCATTATGCCGGAACTGGCCTACAAGCCTAAGCAGGAAAGTGGACACTGGGAGACCAAGATAACATACCTTTGGAAGAATGAGACCGGAGATGCTATTCCATCTTGGGGCGGCACATTCCGCTTCGGTCTTGAAGGCAATGACGGCAATAACGAGTGTATCGCTACATTCCCTGCTGATGTATGGAATCTGATCAAGGAGGACAAGGTCCGTGTTGCCGTAGACGTCAATGATGCTTCCAACATCCGTATCACCACAGGCTGGTGGACTGGTGCATACGGCGGCGCTGACCATAACTGCACTGATATGCTTCTTGAAGAAGAGGATGGAACCAAGTACATCGAACTCGACATCAAGGGCGATGGAAACCTCTACGACAATATCGATGTTCAGCACCTCCTCTTCACCGGTGATGCCTACACCCTCCTCTACATCTATACGGTAGAGCAGGAATGGGTACCTGGAGAAGCGGGCCACTGGGAGCGCAAGAGCTTCTGGAAGAATGAGACCGGAGATGCTATTCCATCTTGGGGCGGCACATTCCGCTTCGGTCTTGAAGGCAATGACGGCAATAACGAGTGTATCGCTACATTCCCTGCTGATGTATGGAATCTGATCAAGGAGGACAAGGTCCGTGTTGCCGTAGACGTCAATGATGCTTCCAACATCCGTATCACCACAGGCTGGTGGACTGGTGCATACGGCGGCGCTGACCATAACTGCACTGATATGATCCTTGAAGAGGAAGACGGTACCAAGTACATCGAGCTCAACATCAAGGAAGATGGTAACATCTATGACCTCATCGATGTTCAGCACCTGCTCTTCACCGGTGATGCCTACACCCTTCTTGAAATCTATGTCAATGAATGGGTAGCAGGCGGTGGCAGCGAGCCTGACCCTGTCGTATTCTGGGAGAATGGCGGTTCTCTCGGTGAGGTCAGCTGGGGCGGTGATTACCGCTTCGGTCTCGATGGCCACGACGGCAATAACGAGTGCTGCGCCACTTTTGCACAGGATATCTGGGATATCATCAAGACCGGGACATTCTATCTTGTTGCGAAGGGCAGCGACTGGCCTCAGATCCGAGTCACCACCGGTTGGTGGAGCGTCCAGTGGATGGGTGCCGATAACGACATCAAGCCGGACAATATGGCTGAGCGTATGGTGGACAACGGCGACGGCACATTCACTGTCGAAATCAACTTCGGCGACGACCCTATAGTCGGAAGTCTCGATGAGCAGCACCTGCTCTTCACCGGCAGCGGTTACACCCCTCTGAAACTCTATCACAAGTAGCAGTACGATACAATGAAAGAAGAAGGCGGCCAATAAGTTGATTATTGGTCGCCTTCTTCTTTTGGCCCCGTGCGCTCACCCGGATACATTCAATATTCTTGCTCAATCAGAAATAAATAACTAAATTTACATTAGAAATGCAGAAAAATCTCGTAAAATACTATACCAGCGCGATGCTCTCCACTGCAATGGGGGGGGTAATTCATTAACTGTCAATAGATTAAGAATGCGCGAAGCGTGACTGTCCATCATCGGACGGTCACGCTTTCGTGTTCTATTGCCATAAGAAATTCAACTGCAGACAACTAATGTTAATAACCATATTTATGACAAACTACGAATTTATCGACAGGGGCCTTGCCCGGACCCCCTACGCTTCACCTGATGTGAAAGTTGTGGAAATCGCCGCGCAGAGGGTACTCTGCGGGAGTGGCGGAACCAAAAGTGACGGCATTGATGACTTCAATATGCTTTTCGATGATTCAAGCAACTGGTAATTGACTCAGGAGGAAAAGACAATGAAAAAGATAATTCTATTTTCTTCAGCGCTTGTTGCGCTTACAATACTTGCTTCCTGCCAGAAGGAACAGCTCATTGAAACCCCGACTACCGAAACCCCGATCACCGCAACTGGCATCACCGAGTTCACAGCGACGATAGAGCAGCCTACCAAGTCTGCCATTGCCGCTGATGGAAAAGTCACCTGGGTCGCCGGAGACGAGATAACGGTTACAGACTTGATGAAAAACTCCGCAGTCTATGTGGCCGCTTCTTCCGAAGCAACCACGACGTTCACCCTTAAGGAAGGACAGACTGCCGTCGTTTTAGGCCCTTATACAGCCACCTATGGCGATATCAGCAAACAAGTTTACGGTGCTGCCGGAGCCAACTGTCCTCTCTCTGCGCCTTCTACCAGCGGCACGACCTTTCATTTCAGCAGTCCTTACGCCGTGGTGAAGATTACTGCAAAGTCATCCAATTCAGAGATTATCAAGTCGGTAAACGTTACCTATGGTGCGAACAGCTACGACCTCGATTGTGGTGGAGGCGGTGTGACTCTGACAGATGCCGGCGAGGACTTCTATGTAGCCGTCCGTCCGGCAAGCGAGGCAGCCGCGCTCAGCGTCACCTTCTGCACCGATAACAAAATTGCGAAAAGAACCAGAACGAGTGCTATCGCCCTCGCCGCCAAGGACATTCTTCCGGTGACGTTTGATTCATTTGACTGGAATAAAAGATTAACCTTAAAGGCTGTTTACGACACAAATGCCGATGCTAATACCCTGACATTCTACTATGACGATCTTGACCATAGTGGGGACGGCCTTACTGTTTACGAAAATGGTACAACTAATTATCTCTTTGACATAACAAAAGGTAAGTCTTATACGTGGGGGTATAACGGAAGATCCCGCGATGTCAAGAGCGTAGTAATAGATGCTTCCGTTGCAGGGTATTCTGGCTTGACAAGCACGGCGTATATGTTCTACAATCTGGAAGAAGCTACCAGCATCACAGGAGCGCAATATCTTGACGTATCGAACGTGACGGATATGAACCGTATGTTCTATAGTTTCGGCAAAAATTCAAAGGCCCTCAATGTCGTTCCTGATGTAAGCAAGTGGGATACCGGCAATGTGACGGATATGGAAGACTTGTTTTATTATTATGGCTATAGTTCAACCGAACTTAATAAGGTTCCTGATGTAAGCAAGTGGGATACCGGCAATGTGACAAGCATAGACCAGATTTTTGACTCCTATGGCAAAAATTCAACGGTCCTCAATGCTGTTCCGGATGTAAGCAAGTGGGATACCGGCAATGTGACGACTATGCAAGAGATATTCTACTCATACGGCAGTACATCAACTGTCCTTAACGCTGTCCCTGATGTAAGCAAGTGGAATACCGGCAATGTGACAAATATGAAACGTATGTTTGGTGGTTACGGCTCTAAATCTGATGCCCTTAACGCTGTCCCGGATGTTAGTCAGTGGAACACCGGCAATGTGACAAGCATAAACCAGATTTTTTTCTCCTATGGCAAAAAAAATACAGTCGAATTCGTGCTTGACTTGTCCGGATGGAATTTAATGAAAATTACGAATATGACTAGTGCATTTGCCGTGTCAAATCCGCCGAAAGAATTTAAAGTAACGATTCCTGCCAAGACAGGAGATTTGGATAACGAGGAGTCCTTATGGTACGGCAGTACCAGCGAAATTTCAGTCGCACCGCCAAAAGGAAAGACATTCACTTTGGCAGGCGCGTACACTGTTTCATTCAATTTGAATGGCCAGAGCGGCACGGTACCGGCGTCCCGGTCAGTAAGTCCCGGCAAGAAGGTTACGAAGCCGTCTCCCGATCCGACGACCGAAGGTTATGTATTCGCGGGATGGTACAAGGAAGCCGGATGCACAAATTCCTGGGATTTTGACACAGACACGGTATCCGGAGATATGACGCTCTATGCGAAGTGGATTGAGGCCAAGCCTGTCTCAGAGATTCTTGCAACGTTTACCGGCGGCTTCCCGACAGCAGAGTCTGACGCCTGGACTTCTCCTGAGGGCAATAAATGCTTTATCTATCAGACCTTCCTTGCTTTCTCTTCCGGCTCCATTGCCGCCGGCTTGGGATTGACCGAGAATGCATTGAAGATGAGTGCCAACAGCTATCTCCTGATAACTCCAGACGATGAAGAAATTGTCTTCTATATGACAGGAGGAAAACTGACAAGCATTTTCTTCGATGGCAAGACCGGCAAATATGCAGAAGTAACCGGTTTATATACACCGGCCGAATGATGCCCGCATAGCAGAACACTTTGCGCTTGCCGCAGCAAAGTGTTCTGTACTAATAATTGATACTGTGGTAATTATGCGATATGACCCATCTGAAAAGCAGATGGGTCATATCGCATAAATCATTGTCATACAGCAATTCGCTCAGAACGTGACGACGAACTTATTTGAAGACGTCGTTGATCAGCGACAGGAACTCCTTGTAGGCAAAGCTGTCCGAAAGCTCGGAAAGGCTGGCGGCAAGGCCGCGATAATGCCATTCGTGGTCCGATTTGTCCTTGGCGTGGAAGATCTTCCAGAGCTCGTCGCCTTTCTCCTGATAGTCGCGCCAGATTGCGCGCATATTGGAAAGCTTGTCACCCATCGCTACCATCTTGGCCTCAAGAGGGGCTGCGGCCAGACGGTCTATGGCAGCCTTCTTCCTGTCGTGCCAGCTGGCCTCTTCGGAGAGACCTTCCGTGAAGACGTCGGATTCGGCCTTGACAATATCGGCGACGCGGTCGCCGAATTCGCTGCGGATGTCGTCGATGCTCACACCGGTGTCTTCTACCGTGTCGTGAAGCGCGGCTGCGGCAAGCAATTCCTGGTCCGGTGTCATTGACGCGACGATGGACATCGCTTCGAGTGGATGAACGATATATGGAAAGCCTTTGCCGCGGCGTTCGGAATTGGCGTGGGCCTTGACCGCGAATTCAATTGCCTTGTCGAGGAATGTGGTGTCGATGAATTTGTTGCCCATAGTCTATTTGATGCTTTGTAGCCTTAACTTGTTGACCTGTTGATAAATTCTTTCCGCCTGCTGCCTGTTGTAATCTGACGGGCCGTTGAGAGTGTCAAAGAAATAGGCAAGTTCCTTGATGCTGCCTTCGTGCTTGATTATGTATGTTATGCACAGATTCTGCAACCCTATGGCAGAGGAAACGATGTCAAGGTCGGTTTTTCCTATCTGATGAACTGCAAGTTTGTATGCATATTCAGAGCATTCGGCTTTCATCCTCTCGACCTCTCCGAGTGTCGTAAAGCCAAGCTTTTTCAACGGCTCCAGGAAGAACATCAGGTTAAGTTCCTGAATTTCAGCCTGGTTGATGGCGGCAATCTTTTTGTTCAGTGTGGAGAACGGGTTGAGGTCAAGATAACTCTTGAATGTGTCACCGTTCAAAGGTACGTCATCGAAATCGTTGTCTTTGACCAGGGCCTGGACCTTGCGGCGATAGTCGTTGATCTGGATGCGGATGCGGCTGAATTCGTCATCGGCGAGCTCGAGGACTCCGGCCAGACGGTTGAGGCTGCGGAGATGCTCGTGAGGGATTTCGAAGCCTGACTTGTAGCCTGTGTCGTGGTACATATTCGCCCAGACGTGCTGCAATGCAGTACGCATCTGGACTTCGAAGCGGAAGGTGTTGACCTCCGGATGTGCGGGGTCTTTGTAAATTGATTCCGGAATACGGCATATGTAGTGAAGAGACATATAGCCGAAGCTTTCCAGAGCGTGCTGCTTGCGCTTGTCAACGGAGTTTTCCCAGTCTATATCGAATTTCTCCTGGATAAGCGCTGCAATCTTATCGACTTCATCGCTGTAGAAGGTGATGACCCTGACTCCGAGTATATCTGTGAGGTCGGACAATTCGCGGTATTTGTGACCTTTGAGGGCCAGTTTGCCTGCAAGGCTGGATTCAGTCTTGACCCGCGATTCCAATGCCGTCACAACGAGGTTGTTCTCATTGAGCGAATTGGAGATAGCCTCCATAACAATGCCCTTCATCTGTTCGAAAACCGCAAGGCTGCTGCGGTAGTCGTCCAGTATCATAGAGCAATGGAGATCCAGACCGTAATTGTCGTCGGGCATCAGATTATCTTGATGATGTTTGAGAAACCTGTGATGTCAAATACTTCCTTTACCTGTGGCTTCATATCCTTCATGACAAGTTTGCCTCCGCGTGCGTTGACGCTTTTCTGGAGCATGAGGAACATTCGCAGGCCCTGGCTGGAAGTGTATTCCATATCTTTGCAGTCAAGTGTGATGTCCGGGTTCTCACCCTCCATAAGAATCTCTATATCCTTCTGAAACTGATCGGCATTGGTGGTGTCCAACCGGCCGGTGAGGATTACGTCGAACTTGTTGTCGACCTTGTTGATTTTGACGTCCATTATTAATCGTTGTTAAATTTTTTCTCCATTGTGAATACATTGCATCCGTCGGTATATTCGTACCTTACGGAATCCATCATCTGCTTGCACAGGAATATGCCGAGTCCGCCGATCTGACGGGCTTCAGCAGGAAGGGTTATGTCCGGGTCCGGGACCGCGAGCGGGTCAAACGGGATACCGGCATCCCTAAGAGAAATCACCACTTTGTCTCCAAGACGTTGAGTGCTGGCGATAATCCAGCCATCTTCGTGTGAATAGGCATAGTGTACAATGTTTTCGACGGCCTCTTCAATGCAAAGCCTGATTTTGAAGAGAACGCCCTCGTCGTCCGGCATGTCCGGAGACGACATCAGTGCTTCAATGATTTCGCCACTCTTGTTGGCGATTGGATCAAAACGAATCTCCATTCAAAATGAGTTTAGTGCCTTTTTATATGTGTCATCTATCTGCAGATAGATATGATAGAAAGCCTTGTCTGACAACTTGGAATAACGCCCGACCAGAGCCTTGATCTGAGTCATCATATATACTTTCTCTATATTCCATTCGCCCTCATCAGGTACCAGACCGTCCTTTGCCTTTGCAAAAGCAAGGAACCCGGCTTCCAATCCGGACCTGTCGAGGTAGTTCAACAGTACATCATAGTCGTCAATGGATGACAATTCAGAGCTGTGGCTGTCGAAATATGAGGAAGCGAAACGCATTGCAGTCGCTTTCCTGTTGCAATTTACATAAAATTTTCCAGCTTTGGTCGTGTCGATGGGGACAAATACATCCGGGATGATGCCGCCCTTCTCCACTTTCATGCTGTCGGCATCGAGCATCTCCCCTTCGTTGTATCGTTTGAGGACCTCGTAATCGTAGTCTTCGCTATATGGTTTCTGAAGGCAGCGACCGTTCGGAGTGTAGAACCGGGCGACTGTCAGACGGATACCCGACCCGTCGGTGAAATATACTGGCTCCTGCACGAGACCCTTGCCGAACGAACGCCGTCCGACAATGCGTCCGCGGCCGTTGTCCTGTATTGCTCCTGCAAAAATTTCTGAAGAGGATGCGCTGTTCTCGTCGATGAGGACGACAAGTCCGATGTCCTGGAACAGACCGTGGCCATCGGCACGGAATTCTTCGCGCTTGCGGTGAAGCCCTTCCATATGAACTATCTCGGCACCTTTCGGCAGAAAGAGATTGGCCAGCAGGATCGACTGGTCGAAGAAGCCTCCGGAATTCTCGCGGATGTCAAAGACAAGCCTGGTCATACCTTTCTCGTTGAGCTCGAGGCAGGCGGCCAGCACTTCGTTGTATGTCGTCCTGGCGAACTTTGCGAGCCGGATATATCCGGTGGAGTCGTCAACCATAAAGGCTGCGTCCACGGAATGCTGGGGAATCTTTCCTCTGGTGATTTCAAAAGGAATGGTTTCGCTGCCGCGCTTGACCGTCACGGTGACTTTTGTGCCGGCTTTGCCCTTCATGCGGCGCACCATGCTGTCCTGCGGGAATTTGACACCGGCTATGACCTTGTCGTCGACCTTCAGGAGCCGGTCTCCGGCTGAAAGCCCGATTTTCTCGGACGGCCCGCCGGGTATGACTTCTATGACAATGGCAGTGTCGTTAGGAACGTTGAACTGGATTCCGATGCCTTCGAACTCGCCTGCAAGATCGCTTTCGCTGTCTTTAAGGGTCTGTGGCGGCATATATACGGAATGAGGGTCCAGGGCTGCCAGTGCTGCCGCCGTCGCGGCATCCGAGACCTTCTGCCTGTCAACTGTATCGACATAGTTCTCGTCGATGCTCTGGAGGATGAGGTTAAGCTTGCGCCAATCGCTGTATTCGGCTTTCAGACGGCGCCTGTTGCCTTGGATGGCCTGGACCGTAAGTACGCTGCAGACGCCTATGGCGATGCCCAGGAGGGCAATGATGATTCCTTCTTTGATGTTAATTTTCATCAGTCAATTTTTTCTACTTCAATGCCGGCCCGGCGGAGGAGGTCAACGCCGTCGGTCAGGCGATACTCGTCACGGTAAACCACGCGTTTGATTCCGGCCTGGATGATAAGCTTGGCGCACTCGATGCAAGGAGAAGCGGTGACGTACAGGGTCGCCCCCTTTGAGCTGTTGCCTGATTGGGCGACTTTGGATATTGCATTTGCCTCTGCGTGCAGGACATAGGCCTTGGTGACGCCGTTTTCGTCCTCGCAGACATTCTCGAAACCGGATGGGGTTCCGTTATATCCATCGGAGATGATCATTCTGTCCTTGACGAGCAGCGCGCCCACCTGACGGCGCTTGCAGTATGAGTTCTTGGCCCATACGGCAGCCATCTCGATATATCTTCCGTCGAATTTTTCCATTAGTTACGCTGATATAGATAACGTTTGATGCTTCTTTTCGGGGTGCGCTCGAAGTCTTCCGGCATAAACTCGATCTTGCGTATCTGGGCATATGACGGAAGGTGTCCGTTGATCTCGGGCAGACAGTCTGTAATGCGGCTCTCAAGCTCCGCTCTCTTGAGGCCGTCAATCTCTCCCTGGTGGTAATCCGGGTAAATGAGTGCGGTGAGACCGCCGTTATCCTCGATGACAAGCGATTCTACCACGTAGGTGACATTGTTTATGACAGCTTCGAGTTCCTCCGGATAAATGTTCTGGCCGGAAGGACCGAGAATCATACACTTTGAACGTCCCCTGAGATAAAGGTATCCGTCTTCGTCTATCACACCCATATCGCCGGTCTTGAACCAGCCGTCCTCGGTGAAGGATTCGGCGGTCGCTTTTTCGTTCTTGTAGTAGCCGAGGAAGACGTTGTCGCCTTTGACCTGCACCTCTCCCGGGATGCTGACCGGATCTGAAGAGTCGATCCTGATGTCGCAGAACTTGACCTTGCGGCCACAGGACCCCTGGCGGGTGCTCCACCATTTTTCATAGGTGATGATAGGGCCGCATTCGGTCATTCCGTAACCGACGGTGAATGGGAAGTGAATCTTGCGGAGGAATTCCTCGACCTCTGGATTGAAGGCCGCGCCTCCGAGGATCACCTCTTCGAAACGGCCGCCGAAGGCTTCTATCATTCCGTTGCGGATCTTTTTCAGAATGAACTGGTTGAGGATAGGGATGCTAAGGAACGAGCTGTTGCGGTCAACGATAGGCTTTATCTGTGATTTGTAAACCTTTTCGATTATGAGTGGAACAGCTATTATGAGGTCCGGATGGATTTCGGAAAAAGCCTGGAGAATGATCTTCGGGCTGGGCACCCTTGTAAGGAAATGGATGTGGGTGCCGATGGTGATCTGGAACAGGAACTCGAAAAGCATTCCGTACATATGGGCGGTAGGAAGCATTGCGACAAGCTCGCATTTGCAGTTCATCTGTGGCTCGGCATCCTCGCCGGCGAAGCGTATGTTGGCACTCAGTGCTCTGTACGGCAGCATTACGCCCTTGGAAAAACCTGACGTGCCGGAAGTGTAGCTGATCAGTGCGAGCTCTTCGGGCGAGTCTTCATAATAATGAATGTCATCCGGCCCGTAGCCGTTCGGATATTCTTCGGCCAGGATGTCATCAAGCCGTTCCCTGGCAGCGAGAACGGACTTGTCCCGGACATAGATGCAGTTGAACTGGTTGAGGGTGACAACGGCCTCGAGTTTCGGTATTTCAGTTTCCGTCAGACCTTCCCACGTAGCCTCGTCAACGAACAGGACCCTGGACTCAGAGTGGCTTACAAGGTAGTTTATGTTTTCTGCCTTGAATTCGTGCAGGATAGGGACGATGACCGCGCCATAGGTGATGGTCGCCAGATAGCATATCGCCCAATTGGCTTGGTTGCGGGAGCATAAGGCAACCTTGTCACCCTTTTTTATGCCGCATTTTTCGAATCCGATGTGGATTTTCTTGATCTTGGTGGCAAGCTCACCGTACGAGTAGGTGTCGCCCTTGTAATTTGACAGTGCGGCACGGTCCCAGTTCTCCTTGAGACTTTTCTCGATTGCTTTGTTGACGGATAAATATGGCTTGCCGTCGTACATCTTATAAGGTGTCATTGTATTTTTTAAGTTCAAGTTCAATGTTGTCGGAAACTGAATATATGTGCAGTTCCGGAGTGTCGATGATATATTTCAGCTTGCGGACAGGCCAACTGAAGTCTTCCGGACGCGTGGCGCCCATAAATGCTGCGATATCGGCTTCTGAACCGATGATATGCCACCCCTGCATATGAGCGGTATATGAATCGTCGTCAAGCTTGAATGCGGATCCATACAGAGCCGGGACGAAACCGGCAAACGGATTCGGCTGCGGGCCGCTGGCTGCAGCATCTTCGGCCGGTCTGAGCGCGATCACACTGTGACCGAGCCATTTTATGAGAGCAAGTTCTTGAGTGTCAAGCTCTTCCTCCCATTTCCGAGGGTCCTTCCCGCTGCTTTTCCGAAGAGATGAAATGGTGCTGTTGTATTTCTCCAGCTTCAGCTGTGCATCAAGATATTTTTCGTACGATTCCCGGTAGGCCTTGACATTCATCGGTATGTCGATGACGAAATCGGTGCTGTCCGGAATGATGGCGGGAAGTCTGCTGACCATCGGCTCCATAGCGTCCAGATGGTCGATGAAATATGCTCCTGATTCATCGCGGCGGGCTTTGATGCTGAACTTTCCTCCGGATTTATCGGAAATGCAGGTCCAGTCTGCAAAGGTGCGGGCGAGGGCGACCAGGTCGCGTTGCGTGAACAGTCCGTCCAGGAAATTCTTCGGGATGAGCTTGGATGCCCCGCTGTTGCGGATCATAACCCAGTTGTCCGAGCCGGCCGTAAGTGCGAGCGCCCTCTGGAAATCGGCGGCGTCCAGAATCGACAGATGGCCGTCCTGGTGGCGTGAGATGACGGACATCATAGTCTCTGTCGTGGTGATGACAATGTTCGTCTTTTTCGTGTAGCCTTCCACTGGCTCGAATATGCGGGTTTTCAGGCCGAGTTCACCGGTCTGCTCGAGCAGGCGTGTCAGGCAGTCTGACGTGTCCCGGAGCGCCTTGTCGACCTCAATCGCAAGGATTGGGGAAAGTTCGTTCGTGTAGCAGAATGAGAGGGTCGCCTTGGAACCGGAGAGGAGTCCGGTGTCCAGCTTTCGGAAAATATGGCTGGAGTCGAGGTGGGCCAGACAATCCGAGCATCTGGAATTGTTTATGATCACGAGGGCGTCGGACGGTACCATCTTCAGTTGTTCAGGCACGGAAACACGTTCGTGGACTTCGGATTTGCAGGATCCGAAGACAATTGCGATAAGTGCAAGAAGTACCGTCAGACGAAAAATTCTCATATCTGACAAAGATAGTAATAATCTACGATTATGAAATTCTCAAAAATAGAGTAAATTTGCAGGATTTTATTAAGAAGTATGCAAGATATCAGGAATATTGCGATCATCGCACACGTCGACCACGGCAAGACCACGCTTGTGGACAGGATGATCTATCAGGCAAACCTTGTACGCCAGCCTGAGAACCTCGGACAGTTGATTCTCGACAACAACGATCTCGAAAGGGAGCGTGGTATCACCATTCTCGCAAAGAACGTGTCCGTTATTTATAAAGGCGTAAAAATCAATATTATTGACACTCCGGGCCATAGCGATTTCGGTGGAGAGGTCGAGCGCGTCCTCAATATGGCGGACGGTGTTCTCCTTCTCGTTGATGCTTTCGAGGGCTGTATGCCTCAGACCCGTTTCGTCCTTCAGAAAGCTATCCAGATGGGCAAGAAGCCCATCGTGGTCATAAACAAGGTGGACAAACCTAACTGCCGCCCGGAGGAAGTTCAGGAGGAGGTCTTCGACCTGATGTTCAACCTGAACGCCACTGAAGAGCAGCTTGACTTCGCAACCGTTTACGGCTCTGCAAAGCAGGGATGGATGTCAAAGGACTGGAAGACTCCCGCCAATGACATAACCTACCTCCTCGATACCATCCTTAAAGAGATCCCTGCTCCAGAGTACCTTGAAGGCACTCCTCAGCTTCTGATCTCTTCTCTCGAGTATTCGCCGTATGTCGGCCGCATCGCTGTCGGCCGCATCACCAGGGGAGAACTCAAGACCGGTCAGCAGATCAGCCTTTGCAAGCGCTACGATGTGATCCAGAAGCAGAAGATAAAGCAGCTTATGGTATTCGAGGGTCTTGGAAAGGTGAACGTGGATACGGTAACCTGCGGAGATATATGCGCTCTTGTCGGCATCGACGGATTTGAAATCGGCGACACTGTCGCAGATCTCGAGAATCCGGAGCCGCTCCCTCCGATTGCAATTGATGAACCGACGATGAGTATGCTCTTCACCATCAATAATTCCCCATTCTTCGGGAAGGATGGAAAGTTCGTGACTTCAAGGCACTTGAAGGAGCGTCTCGAAAAAGAGCTCGAGAAGAACCTTGCGCTTCGCGTCAAGCCGGGCCTCACTGCCGATTCCTTCGTTGTGTACGGCCGTGGTGTGCTTCATCTTTCAGTCCTTATAGAAACTATGAGGCGTGAAGGGTTCGAACTTCAGGTCGGCCAGCCTAAGGTCCTGGACAAGACGATAGGCGGACAGCGCTGTGAGCCTATTGAGGAACTTTCAATAGAGATTCCTGAAGAGTTCGTCGGTGCTGCCATCGAGATTGCCACCCGCCGCAAGGGTGCACTTATACATATGGAACCGCGTGGAGACCGCACTCTTCTTGAATTCGAGATTCCTACCCGCGGCCTTATGGGGCTCCGTTCAAACCTTTTGACCGCTTCTCAGGGCGAGGCTATCGTTGCCCATCGCTTCAAGGAATACCAGCCTTTCAAGGGAGAGATCGAGCGTCGCAGCAACGGCTCTCTCGTATCCATCGAGACAGGTGAGGCCATTGCGTATTCGATGAACAAACTGCTGGACCGCGGCCGCTTCTTCGTAGATCCGGGCGAGCCTATCTATGGTGGGCAGGTAGTTGGAGAGCACACCCGTGAGCGTGACTTGAACATCAATATCTGCAAGACCAAGAAACTTACCAACGTGCGTGCCGCCGGCTCGGATGAAAAGATCGTGCTGCCTCCTGCAATAAAGTTCTCTCTTGAGGAGGCTCTCGAGTATATCCAGGAGGATGAACTTGTCGAGGTCACCCCTCACGCAATGCGAATCCGTAAAATTTTGCTTGACCCGCTGGCTCGTAAAAGAAATAGCGACAACGAGGATTGATTTTAGATAAAATTTTTACTACCTTTGCAACCCTTTATAGTTAAACTCAATGACTTGAAGGCCGGCGCAAACCATTTTGAGTGGGTCGCCGACGATGAGTTCTTTGCAGGATTTGAGAATTCCGAAGTGCTTGGTGCATCTGTAAAGGCCGATGTTAATATGGCCAACAGAGGTGCTACCGTGGAGGTTGAATGTGCCTTAACAGGCTCTGTTACAGTGCCTTGTGACAGATGTCTTGAAGACCTTGAGCTTCCTGTGGATACTTCTTTCGAAGAAACCTATGCTCCGGAATCCGATGAGCTTGACCTCAGTCAGGACGTCTATGATTTCGTTATGATTTCCCTGCCGATGCAGAGAGTCCACGAGGAGGGCGGTTGCAATGAGGATACTATAAAGTATATAAGCAAATAATATTTAAAAGATAAGAAAATGGCACATCCGAAACACAAACTTTCTAAGCAGCGTAGAGACAAGCGTCGTACTCACGATTTCGCTCCTGTACCTACCCTCGCTACTTGCCCTAACTGTGGCGCTACCGTGATGTATCACCGTGTTTGCCCAGAGTGTGGTTACTACAGAGGACGTCAGATCGTTGTCAAGAACGCTGAGTAATCCTCTTTAAAGGCCGCCTATTTTGCGGCTTTTTTGGTCTCTTAGTTCAACGGATAGAACGAAGGTTTCCTAAACCTTAAATACAGGTTCGATTCCTGTAGGGACTACTAAAAAAGAGAAAGTCAGCGACTTTCTCTTTTTTAGTAGCCGCTGCCTTCGGCAGCGCTGCTTCTCAACCCTCTGTCGCTTGCGCGACATCTCCCTGTCAGGGAGAATGCGGCTCCACTCACGTTCCGCCGGCGACTCCCGTCGTTCGCATCGCTCACTCCTTCGTCGCGGCCGCTGATGCGGGCGGCTGTCTCCTCCGGAGCCCGTGCCACCCTCGGCAACGTAAGAGGGTATTCTAAGACTTTTGACATCAAAGTCCTGATGTTTGAAGATTTGTCCTAACATCTGTTGTCAAAGATAAGATTATTTCTGCATATATTGACGGTGT
This sequence comes from Bacteroidales bacterium, assembly GCA_024401695.1. Lineage (GTDB taxonomy): Bacteria > Bacteroidota > Bacteroidia > Bacteroidales > UBA932 > Cryptobacteroides. The sequence continues at coordinate 438,925 of JAKSKN010000001.1, read as the reverse complement.
AGAAGTTGGTCTGTCAGTAATTATCCCAGTGTTGATGAATTTTATGACGGATCAGAGGCAAGCTGCTGCCGCTGCGAAGCTCTGCTCACTTGTGTTCTGTGGAAGTAACTGATATAACAATAATTACGCGAAATGACCCCTCTGAATTTCGTGGGGGTCATTTCGTTTATTTTATTGAGTTATAGCAACTTGCTCAGAACGGTCTTTGTGCCGTCCTGAAAAGTATACCCCCGGCTAACGGAGGAGAGCAGCCGACGCTCGGAGGCTAGATGAAAAATAGAAAGAGGATGACCTCAAAGTCTCTAGGACTTTGAGGTCACCCTCTTTTTGTAGTATGAAATTTCGGGGTTCTCTTACTTGAGAAGGAATGCGCGGGCGGCTTCGATGTCGCTCTTGATTGACATAAGCTGTTCCTTGAGCTGGTCAACGGTGATTGCGTTGATTACGTAGAGCGGTTCAAGAACCTCGTTGAGGCTGCTCATCTCAGGATATTTGGCAATCATCTGCACGAGTCCTTCGTGAACGCATACGAAGTCGAAAGTGACGTCGGCTGCGGTCTCATCGGTGAACATAGGCATAAACTTGTCGATGTTGCGGGTGAGGATGTAAACCTGCTCCACGAGGAAGGATGCTGTGCTTTCCCAGAAGAAATTCTCACGTCCTGCCTTGTACTCCTCTTCAACGAAGGTGTCGAAATCTTCCTGGAAATACTCGTTCTCCATTGACCAGTCTATGCTGGCAATCTGGTTCAGTGCATCATCGTTGAGGTCGACAAGGATCTTGTTGATGGCATTCTTGTACTCGGTGTTGGCCATGTCATAAAGGTTGGTGATCATAAGGTCGGCTCCGAGCATTGCGATGACGCGATATTTCTGGGAGAATGAAATGAGATCATTGGCTGTTGCCGGATCAAGAAGATAATCAGGCTTCACCATTTTTTCCTTTTCAGTAAGAGCAAAGCTTCCGTCAGCCTTTTTGGTTGCGAAAGGGATTCTCTTCATTTTCTTCGCAGATTCTGCAAGGTTTGATACGTTGACCTTGAGCTCCTCTGAGAGGATCTCTTCAGCGGTAACGGGCTCCTTGCCCTGATCATTGTTGCTGCCCTTGTTCTGGTTCTTGCAAGAAGGCACGACAAGAAGTGCAGCAAGAAGAAGTACGGTTAATTTTTTCATATTGATTGTGTGTTGTTTCTCTATATCAAGGCAAATATAAGAATTATTTGAATTAATTCCTTTCGTGCCGTACAAATCTTCCAGGAAAATCTGTAAAGAGGCAGATTCCTACCAGTATGCACATCAGTAAAAGGACGCAGAGGTCATACCGCAGGGTGCTTATCTCGCAGTCTCCCAGGACCTTGACCCCGCTATAGAAAGGTGCGCGGCCGTTACGTGAAGCCGGGGTGAGGAAGGCATAGCCGGTGCGTGGCAGAATGCCGGTTCCGTGCACGACATACAACTTTTCGGAGTCGCGGTTGACTACCAGATTCTCAAGCTGGATGTTGTAATTGTCGCGTTTGAGGCGCATCATCTCTTCCTTGCCGTATTTCGTTATCAGTTCGTTCATCGCCCTGTCAAGCTCCAGGGTCGTTTTGTTCCCCTGTCTCTTAAGAATTATGCCGGCGGCGTCCAGATATTTTCGGAGCGAGGCATAATCTTCATCTCCGGAGTATGGGACCATTCCGCATATCTCAGCGAGGCGTGGCAGTTGTGCGCGGATGAATTCGATATGTGCGGGGTTCTCCTCCTTGTCGTCGCGTGTGATCTCGTCGTTGCGCGATTCAAGCTGGGATTCGAGTTCGTAAAGGAATCCGTTCACGTAGTACATACTGGTGTACTTGCTGCGGTCCTGCCCGAAAAAGAGTTTCTCGTAATTGTTGTCGGAAAAGTTCGCCACGGCAAGTGCCTCGTATGCCCATCGTGACGGGATCAGATCTCCGATGACAGGGACATTGCCCGTCTTGCTGTTCGGGCTCAGGTCATCAAACTTGACCACAAGGCCGCAGAGGAGAATCTGTGGTATCAGAAGCAGCGGGATAGTGATGTATATTGCGACCACGGAGCTCATGCTTTGCGAAAGAAGCAGACCGATGAGCGCAGAGAGGAATGCCGATACGAACAGGACGAGCCACCAGGTCCAGAACAGCCCGTGAACACCTATTATCGCATTTCCGACCAGGATGAACAGAAGAGTCTGAACCATACATACGAAGGCCATATATATGATTTTTGACCAGATATAGCTGCCATAGGAAAGTCTGAGGAATTTCTCGCGCTTGAGCAGGGCCCGGTCCTTGATGATCTCTTCCGCGCTTCCGGACATTCCCAGGAAAATGGCAACGATGATTGCCATAAAGATGTATGTAGGGAAGTTCTTGTTCTCAAGCAGCGTATAGACACCGCTGTCTCCCGTATAGTGTGTGAGGAATCCGCAGATGACTGCAAGGAGCGGGGCTTCCAGTGCGGTGACGAGTATGTACTGCAGGTTCGTGATCTTGGCGGAGAGGTTCCTGCGGAGGAATATCCAGGTCTGCTTCAATCCGTTCGGACGTTTCTGGTCGGTAGGGGGTACGTCGCCGATGGCAACCTCCGGCATATCGGGGCGGTTCTTGAGATATAGTTCGTGCCATTCCTTAGGGGAGACCTTGCGTTTGTCGGACAGGCATCCGGAATTGTCGAAAGCCTTCTCGTCGATTATGTTCAGGACGATTTCCGGGTTGACGTTGCCGCAGGTAGGGCAGGCTGAAGAACGGTAATCCGCATAATTTGCAGCACCCTTGAAGTATGAGATCGCCTCGATCGGGTTGCCGTCGAATACAGGGTAGCCTCCTTTGTCAAGCAACCACAGGCGGTCGAAGAGTTTATAGACGTCAGATGATGGCTGGTGTATGTTGACCACTATGAGCTTGCCCCTGTGGGTGAGCTCCTTGAGGATGTTGACCACCTTCTCCGTATCAGTTGAGGACAGACCCGAAGTCGGTTCGTCAAGGAAGAGTATCGCCGGTTCCCTGATGAGCTCCAGGGCGATGTTCAAGCGTTTGCGCTGTCCGCCTGAAATATATTTCTGAAGAGGCGAGCCTACCTTGAGGTCCTTTGCGGCATCCAGCCCGAGCTGGGTGAGCACGGAAATCACGCGCCTGTCGATTTCAGGGTCAGGCATACCCTCAAAGCATAGCTTGGCGGTGTACCAGAGGTTCTGATAGACCGTAAGTTCCTCTATCAGAAGGTCGTCCTGCGGGACGAAACCAATCATTTTCTTCGCTTCAGGTTCACTGATGTCGTGACCGTTGACGGTTATTTTCCCGCTCTGCGGAATAAGGTTGCCGTTGAGCAATGACAGCAGTGTGGACTTTCCGACGCCGCTGCCGCCCATTATGGCCACCAGCTCCCCGCTCTTGAGGGTAAAGCTCAGGTTATGCATACCATTGTCGCCACCCGTGTCAAAACGGAAATTGATATCACGTCCGCAAAGTTCAACCACATCGGAACTGTCGGCGGAAATATATTTTTCGATTACGGTGGAATGATAAACAGGGCTGAAATGAGCGCTTTTCAGTACACTGCTCTGGTTCCATACCTGGAAGGTGTTGTCACGGACCTGAATGTCATCCATCCAGATGCTGTGCACGGGTCTGCACGAGAAAATCAAAAGTTTCAAACGCTCGATGAAAAGCGTTTTGAGAATGTCTCCTTCCTCGTCAAGCCTCAGAATACGGACCATTCCTCCATCTTCGCCGGATGCAAATCCGGACATACCTTCAAAGATGTCGCTTTCGATTTCAAGATTGTCGGCGACAAGGGTGAAAATGCGTTCCCCCGGATTGAAATCTTCCGTCTGCTTGCTGCAGAACTCCATCATTCGGAGCAGGGTTGTTACTTTCTCTGCAGTCGTTATCCTGGCCTTGAGATTGGAGCATATGCCCGTCACGATGGTATCCTTGTCCATCTCGGGGCTGTCATCGTAGAATTCACGCAAGTCTGTATAGAGCCTCGTGTAGGATTTTGTATTCCTGATGCCAAAGAACCTGACAAGATAATCCTCGATCAGTTCGAGGGAGATTTTCTTGTCCAGTCCCTTTTCTGAGCCGAAGAGGGCGAACAGGTTCAACAGTGCGGAGAGAACGATGTCATTCATACTATTGGGCTATAAATTGATATACAATATTTCCGTTTTGCTTTGGCGGCGCCGTCGGGTCTGCCGAAAATTTGGAGATACGTGCGGCACGGACAGCGAAGGACCGGAGGCATCCGTCAGAAGCAGAGCAGCTCTCGTCGACTTTTGCCGCGACTACGGTGCCTGTAGGGTCTACGGAGATCAGAACGGTGACTTCGCCTCCTCCCATACAGCGATATGCCGGTATCGGGAGCCTGCTGGCCTTCCGGCCCTCAAGGTAATAGGAGACTACCGATGGCCCGGAATAAACGCTTTCGACTTTATCTTCCTGCAACTCCTTCTTCTCAGGTGCAGGTTCGGCAACTTCGTCTTCTTCTACATCGAAGCCTTTGGCGAGTTCTTGCTGGAGGCGCTCGGCGTCCTTGTACAGCTGCTCCGCATCGGTGCCGCGGTCATCTTTCAGTGCAGCACGGTTGACTGCGACATTGCGTGCCGTGGGGGCGCTTGCAAGGTCGCGCTCAATCTTTTCGCTAATGGCCTGTTGGAAATCGGCTTCTTTCTGGAGCTCTTCAAGTTCCTTCTGGAGGCGTTCGATTTCCTCATATTTGCTGAAATCGAGAACGAAGGTGTTCTCTTTGGACAGAGTGTAGCCCAAGCCGGTGGCAAGCAGAACGACCAGCACCGCAAGGTGAACAACCGCGGTGGTCAGCAATCCTGCTTTTTCATCGTTGGACAGCGGTCTCAAGGTGGGCTAGATATTTTTCTTGCGAAGAGCTTTCTCGACAGTTGCAGTGATGACCCCGATCGCCACTTTGTTGTGGCCTCCCTGAGGGATTATGATATCCGCATAACGTTTGCTTGGCTCAATGAATTGGAGATACATCGGTTTCACGGTATTGGTGTATCTCTCGATCACCCAATGCACGTCCTTGCCTCGCTCAGAAATATCGCGTTCCATAACGCGCATCAGGCGGTCATCGTCGTCGGCATCGACGAAAATCTTGATATCCATCTGGTCGCGCAGAGGCTTGCAGCTGAATATCAGGATTCCTTCGATGATGATGACGTCGGCCGGTTCGACCTTGACGGTTTCGGTCTTTGAACGGGAGCAGGAAATATAGGAGTATATAGGCTGCTCGATGGTTTTGCCTGCCTTGAGCTCGTTGAGCTGATGGCAGAGCAGTTTCCAGTCAATGGCATCCGGGTGATCGAAGTTGTAGGTTCTCTTTTCGGTGTCAGACTTGTCGCTGATATCCTTGTAATATGAATCCTGAGGGATGACCACAACCTTTTCGCCGTTGAGCTTGTCGGTGATGGCCTTGACCACTGTTGTTTTTCCGGAGCCTGAGCCTCCGGCGATGCCGATGACTAACATATTTTAATATTCTGCGTTCTTTGGTGTTCTTGGGAACGGGATGACGTCACGGATGTTCTGCATACCGGTGACGAAGAGAAGCAGGCGCTCGAATCCGAGACCGAATCCGCTGTGAGGGCAGCTGCCGAAGCGTCTTGTATCGACGTACCACTCAAGATTCTTGCGGCTCATCTGAAGTTCGTCGATTCTGGCTTCGAGTTTGGCAAGGTCGGCTTCACGCTCTGAACCGCCGATTATCTCACCGATCTTAGGGAAGAGGACATCCATTGCGCGGACGGTCTTGCCGTCTTCGTTCTGCTTCATATAGAAAGCCTTGATGTCCTTAGGATATCCGGTCAGGATGACAGGCTTGTTGAAATGCTTCTCTACCAGATAACGCTCGTGCTCGCTCTGGAGGTCTACGCCCCAGTATACAGGATACTCGAACTGAACTCCATTCTTTATGGCTTCTTCGAGGATCTTGATGCCTTCCGTATATTCAAGTCTGACGAAATCTGTTCCGATGACGCTCTTGAGGCGATCGATGAGCTCGGGATCGTAACGGTCATTGAGGAACTGGATGTCGTCGTAGCAATTGTCAAGTGCATATTTAACGAGGTGCTTGATAAAGTCCTCCGCGAGGTCCATATTGTCCTTGATGTCGTAGAATGCCATCTCCGGCTCAATCATCCAGAACTCTGCCAGGTGACGCGGAGTGTTGGAGTTCTCGGCGCGGAAAGTAGGACCGAAAGTATAGATCTCTCCAAGTGCGGTTGCTCCAAGCTCGCCTTCGAGCTGGCCGCTTACCGTCAGGCTGGTCTGCTTGCCGAAGAAATCCTTGGTGAAGTCAGGCTGGCCTTTTTTGTTTTTAGGGACATTGTTCAGGTCAAGAGTGGTTACCTGGAACATCTGCCCTGCGCCTTCACAGTCTGAGGCTGTGATCAGCGGGGTGTTGAGATATACGAATCCCTTTGAGTGGAAATACTCGTGGATGGCATATGCCATCTGGCTGCGGAGGCGGAGTACTGCTCCGAATGTATTGGTGCGCGGGCGCATATGGGCGACGGTGCGCAGATATTCAAACGAGGTGTCCTTCTTCTGGAGCGGATAGCGCATAGGGTCGCATTCACCAAAAATCTCCAGTTCGCTGGCGTGGATCTCTACAGCCTGGCCACTGCCTACGGACTCTACAAGCTGCCCGCGGACGCCTATGCAGGCGCCTGTGGATATCTTTGAGAGCTGAGCTTCAGTTTTCTCGTTCTTGTCGACCACGACCTGTACATTCTTGATCGTGGAACCATCATTGAGTGCGATGAACGCAATCTCCTTATTACCTCTTTTTGTTCTAACCCAACCTTTGGCGAGAACCTCGCTGCCAGCTTTCATCTGGAGGAGGTCCTTTACTTTCGTACGAAGTATTTCCATCTTTTTACTACTAAGTCTTAAATTTTAAAAAGCAGCCCTCTCAAACAAAGATTCAAGGGGGCTGCTCGTATTGTCTTGCCGCAGAAGACTGTTAGTCTTTGCCCGGCTTTCTTGCTGAGTACATAATCTTAAGCGCGGAGCAGCGTCTGAGCTCCTGCTTAACATCGGTAACGATACCCATTCTGACGTCTTGGTCGGCCCTGATGCTGACTGTCATGAACTGACGGTCGGCTTCGCTCTTTGACTCACGCTCTGCAGCGATGAAGTCGCGGATGTCGTCGGTAGTTCTGAAAGAGTCGTTCAGCTGGATACGTGCGTCGGTACCATACTGAGCCTGATACTGCTTGGTAGGTGTACCGATGTTGATGTATGAGTTGAGGTCCTTTCTTTCAAGCTTCACTACCTCAGATGCCTCAGGAGTCTTTACAACAACCTTGTTCTCGGTCTCACGCATCTGCGTGGTAACCATAAAGAAGAACAGGAGCATGAACACGATATCGGAGAGGGAGCTGCTGGTCATTGCCGGCACTTCCTTCTTATTGTTGCTTCCACCGAATTTTGACATATTCTTATCTCCTATTATCTTTTCTTTGCAACGTCCTTAGGTTCGGCCTCAGAGATAGGCTGAGGGATGCAGGCCTTTACGATAGTCTGTTTTTCCTCATCGAGGAAAGCGAACTTCTTGCCGTAGTTCTTCATTGAGAAATCGTCACGGAGTTCGTTGACTGCCTTTACGAGTTCATTCTGAACAGAGATGTAGGCCTGGTAGCTGGTACCGCGGTCATTCTGAAGAGAGATGACACCCTTGGTGACTGCATATGGTCCGAAACCTTCGATTTCCTTGACTTCCTTGTCAGGAAGGTTAGGGTCGTTTGCAGGGTTTGTAAGGAATTCCTTGATCTTATCCTTGAGCTGGCTGATGTCAAGAGGCTCGCTACCGGCAAGAATTCTATCCTGAGAGTTAATGCGCACCTGGATGATGTTGCGGCGATTAACCTTCGTATCTTCTACCTTCTGATCCTTTTCAGGCATAGGCGGGAGACGGCGTGAAAGACCTGTCTGGGAACCCATGGTGGTGGTCATCAGGAAGTAGCACAAGAGCAGGAACGCGATATCCGCGGTCGAGCTTGTGTTCATTGCTGGTACTTTCTTCTTGCTGCCCATAATTATTTCTTGCTAGCTATTGACATATGGATCTCGCCGTAGATGATAGCCACGATGGCTGCAGCGCCGGTGATGCCAGTCAAAATAAGGATTGTATCTGTGAGTTTGAGTTCGCCAGGAGTTGTAGGGGTGTTGCAGGCAACTGCAGGGTTACCCTTGGCGAGGAGGAATGCTATCAAGCATACCACGGCTGCGCCTACCAGAATGAGACCCGTCTTGACGAGGCTCTTCGGGTCTGTGGTGGCTTTTACATAAAGGCCGACGAGAATCCAGCTTGCTGCTGCAAGGCCGACCATAATGTAAGCCCAGGTGAGGAGTACGTTGACAGCGGCACCATCATTTGACTTGAAGCCTACTGCGAAGCCCCAGACAAGGATAGCGACACTGACAAGTATCAGCGCAACCATGCCCCATTTGAATATTTTGTTGAGTTTCATGATCTATTAAAACAGAAGGTGACAATTATTTCTTCTCGTTGTACTTTGTGAGCACGTCGATGAGGCAGATTGAAGAGTCTTCCATATCAATGGTAAGACCGTCGATCTTGGCGAGGATGTAGTTGTAGAACACCTGAAGGATCATAGCTACGATCAAACCACCGATTGTGGTGATCAAAGCGACCTTCATACCACCAGCGACAACGTTAGGAGAAATATCACCAGCTGCTTCGATAGCATCGAATGCGTTGACCATACCGATAACGGTACCGAGGAATCCGAGAGACGGTGCAAGGGCGATGAAGAGGGAGATCCATGAAAGACCGCTTTCCATTTCGCTCATCTGAACTGAACCGTAGGATACGACTGTCTTCTCAACTACGTCAACGCCCTGATCGGCGCGGAGGAGTCCCTGATAGAAGATAGATGCAACAGGTCCCTTGGTGTCACGGCAAACGTCCTTTGCAGCCTCGATGCCGCCCTTTGCGAGAGCAGCCTCAACATCGTTGAGAAGCTTCTTTGTGTTTGTCTTTGAGAATGAGAGATAAAGGATGCGCTCGATAGCGAGAGCAAGACCGATTACCAAGCAGATGATGATGAGGGACATGAAGCCTGCACCACCCTCGATGAACTTGGTCTTGAGTGCCTGGTGAAGAGGAATCTCTGCGTTTGCGCTGAGAAGGTCTGCTGCTGACATTTCTTCGGCTGCAGGAGCGGCCTCGGTCTGAGCAGATGCGATGCTAGCAGAGAATGCCATGATACCGGCAACTGCTAAAAACATGAAAAACTTTTTCATAATGAATTTGATAATGTATTAGTTGTAAAATTAATTATCTGATAATACTCTTAAAAGCGGTGCAATTTAGCAATTTTATTTCAAATGACAATGATTATTTTGAGATTTCTCCCTTCAGGTTCTTTTCGAGAAGGGCCTTCACTTCGTGATTGTCGGGATGCCCGCCCATCAGGAAGAACAGCTTGCCCAACGCACTTTCCGTGGTGGCGTCGTGGCCGGAGATGACACCGGCATCCTTCAGCGCGCGGCCGGTGGCGTATATGTCCATATCCACGTCTCCGCTCAGGCATTGCGTGATGTTCACGAGTATCTTGCCCATCTTGACAGCCTCCCTGATGATTGACAGGAACCAGGCTTTCGAGATTGCGTTTCCGGAGCCGTAAGTCTCTATGATTACGGCTCTTGTACCCGTGCCGAGAAGTATGTCCCTGACAGCTTGTTCGGTGATGCCGGGGTGTACTTTCAGGACGGAAACCCTTGTGTCCAGCGTGGTGTGGATTTCAAGCGGACGGCCGGGTTCGGACGGATGGTGGATGAGTCCGGTATTGTACTTGATGCTGATACCTGCGGTGGCGAGGGGCGGGTAGTTTGGGGAGCTGAACGCGTCAAAGCCGGTGGCGTTGACCTTCACGCTGCGGTTGCCCCGGAGCAGCTGTGAATTGAAGCAGATGCAGACTTCCGGCACAAGGGCGTGGCCGTCGCCGTCCCTGGCGGCAGCTATCTCTACGGCTGAAATCAGATTCTCCTTCCCGTCCGTGCGGGGCCTGCCTATCGGCAGCTGGCTGCCGGTGAAGATGACGGGTTTGCTGAGGTGGTCCAGCATGAAACTCAGCGCGGAGGCGCTGTATGCCATTGTGTCTGTGCCGTGGAGTATCACGAATCCGTCGTACCGGTCGTAGCTTTCGTATATCAGTTTTGCCAGAGCCTGCCACAATGAAGGCTCGACGTCGGAAGAGTCGATGAGGGGGGTGAAGGTGTAGGAATCAACCGTCACCGCGAATTTGCGGAGTTCCGGAACCTCTTCCATAATGCCGCTGAAGTCGAAAGGTTTCAGGGCGCCGGTTCCGGCGTCTTCTTTCATTCCGATGGTGCCTCCCGTGTATATCAGAAGCACGGATGCGCGGGGTTTTTCCCGGGAAATGCTCATAGGCGGAAAAGTAGTTTTGCGTTATTTGTGGTCGTCTCGGCCACTTCTTCAATGCTGATGCCTTTCTGTTGGGCCAGGAAGGCGGCGATGGCCGGAATGTATGCGCTTTCGTTGCGTTCGCCACGATGTGGTACGGGCGTGAGATATGGCGCGTCGGTTTCAAGGAGGATGCGGCTCAGCGGTATGCGCTTGATGTCTTCGGCGATTGAGGCCCTCTTGAAGGTGAGGACTCCTCCAATGCCTACATACCAGTCGCCTCCGGTGCGGCACAGCCGGTCGAACATCTCGGCGCTGCCGCTGAAGGCGTGAAGGTTGCCGCGAAGATGCAGGTGCCGGCAGTCATTCATTATTGCAAAGAAGTCTTCCGTCGCTTCGCGCAGATGGATATTGACCGGGAGGTCCCACTCGGAGGCAAGTTCGAGCTGGGTCCGGAAAGCTTCCATCTGGAGTTCCCGGGTCTCCGGCCGGTAATGGTATTCAAGGCCGATCTCGCCGACTGCAACTATGCCTCTGGAACGGAAGGGGAGTATGGCATCGATCTCGTCCCGCCAGTTTTCCTCGACGGATCCCGGGTACAGTCCAAGCATCGGGAACAGCACCCCCGGATGCTTTTCGACAAGGGAGAACATCCTGCCACGTTCCCTGGAGTCGATATCGGCCTGAAGGAGCTTTGTGACGCCGGCGCTGACGGCGCGGTCGATCACTTCGTCTTCGCAGCCGGCATATGCCTCGTCGTAATTGTGGGTATGGGTGTCAATGAATTCCATCACTCTGCAAAGTTACTGAAAATTTGTGTTAATGCAGCAGCGTTGAAGGAGGTCGATGCAGATGATGCCCTCGCTTTCCAGCAGGCCGGCATAGCGGGAGATGCCGGCGTAATCGATATCGGTGATGCGGCAGAGTTCGTCGAAGCTTATCCCGCGTATTTTCCTGATGCTGGTCCCGATGTCCACGAGGCGTTCCAGCTCTTCCTCGTCCAGACTCCCGGAGAACCTGCTGCGTATTGCGGCGGCTATGTCCTCCTTCCGCCGGGGGCTGTATGTCCCGAGTCCGAGCTGTCCGGGGAGAGCCGCGAGGTCCGTGACCGGCTCAGCCGTCTTTTCTCTGATGAGCTGGTTGCAGCCTTGCGACCGGATGTCGTCGATGCGTCCCGGGAGAGCGAAGACTTCCCGGCCATAACCTGAGGCCAGACGGGCCGTGATCATCCCTCCGCCTCTGGCCTTTGATTCGATGAGGATGGTGGCTGCCGACATCCCGGCGATGATGCGGTTGCGCCTGATGAAGTTCACGGCCGACGGCGTGCTGCCCGGAGGATAGTCGGTAACCAGCGCCGACCCCGGGGATTCCGCAATCCTTTGTGCCGCACCCCAGTGCCTGCGGGGATATACGTCATCTATGCCGACGGGGAGGACGCCGATTGTCGGAAGACCGCTTTCAAGAGCCTGCATATGTGCCGTGATATCGACCCCGATGGCCATTCCGCTGACAATCACCGGCTTCTCAGGCGCCTGGCTGACTGCATCGACGATCCTCCGGCACCATTCCCTCCCGTATGCGCTGATGTCGCGTGTCCCGACTACGGCAATGCCTGAACCGTGGTTGAATATTGACGATGCCGGCTGCGAGCTGCGCACGTAAAGCGCCATCGGGGCATCAGGGCAGTCCCTGAGAATTTCCGGATAATCCTCGTCATATATCGGGAGTACCTGATAGCCTTCGGCGATGAGCCTGTCATATTCCTTTTCAGCCTCGTTCAGCGCGGAATCGTTGATGCGCGCAAGGTATCTGGTGTATGGACCGAACAATTCAAGCCGTTCCCGGTCCGACATCAGGAAAACGGCTTCGGCAGAACCGAGTGAATCGATGAGGTTGTGAGAGAACTTCGGCTCGAAGCCGAAGATCGAGTTGAGCGCCAGCGCGCTGACGCAAGACAATTTCTTCTGTTCCATAATTGCGCAAAAAAAGCGCAACTTATCCGTTTAAAACAGAAAGAAACAGTCGGGAATGTAAAGAATCGTAAAAACTATACGATGAGAAGCGCGTCTCCGTAAGGTCCGAACTTATATCCGTTCTCGAGGGCCGATTCGTAAGCCTTCATGACCTTCTCGAACCCGCCGAACGCGGCGACTGACATAAGCATCGTCGATTCCGGCAGATGGAAGTTTGAGACTATGGCATCAGGGATCGCAAAGTCGTAAGGAGGGAAGATGAACTTGTTGGTCCACTGGTCGGTAGCCTTGACTTCGTGGTCTGTCGTGACATATGTCTCGAGACCGCGGATCACTGTCACACCCACGGCGCAGATCTTGTGACCCGAGCGCTTTGTGGAGTTGATTTCATTGGCGGCCTCCTCGGAGATTATCATTCTCTCACCGTCCATCCTGTGCTTCGAGAGATCCTCGACGTCAACCGTACGGAAGTGACCTATGCCCATATGAACTGTGATGAAAGTTTTCTCGATGTCCTTGAGTATCATTCTGTTGAGAAGTTCGCGGCTGAAATGGAGGCCTGCGGCCGGTGCGGATACGGCACCTTCGTTCTTTGCGAAGATGGTCTGGAACTCTTCCGCATCCCTTTCGGTAGGGACTTCCTTGACCCACTCCGGAACAGGAGTCTGGCCGAGGGCGAAGAGAGCCTGCTTGAATTCATCATACGGTCCGTCGTAAAGGAAACGCAGGGTACGTCCGCGCGAGGTGGTGTTGTCGATCACTTCTGCAACCATACTGTCGTCATCGCCGAAATAGAGTTTGTTTCCTATTCGGATCTTGCGGGCAGGGTCAACGATCACATCCCACAGGCGCTGCTCTCTGTTGAGCTCGCGGAGAAGGAACACCATTATGTCGGCACCGGTCTTTTCCTTCTTGCCGAAAAGTTTCGCCGGGAAGACCTTGGTGTCGTTGAAGACGAAACGGTCTCCCTTGCCGAAATATTCAATGATATCCTTGAATTTGCGATGCTCGATTTCGCCATTGTCCTTGTGAAGGACCATAAGCTTGCATTCGTCTCTCCACTGGATCTTGCCGTCAACTTCCGGCATAAGCTCGGTGGCTATCTGTTCTTTCTTGAGATCGAAATGGAATTGTGAGAGTTTCATAATGTGCCGTATAATGTATATTCTTTTTCTTTACGGCAAAACCGGGGAAAAAGTTTCACACTTTCGCTTCGCGGAAAACCTCGAGTATTGAGGGGAATGTGTTCTTCAGGAAAGGAGGCAGACTCGATTTGGCAACCCAGGCGGCTTTCGTGATATCCTCCTCGCGCTGGGGGGTGAGGTCCACGGGATTCGTATATAACATATTATACCAATATGTATGCTTCAGATGCCAGATTCCTCCGCGGAAGTAACAGTGGTCGGTGATGCATATCAGGCTCCCCAGCTCCAGCTGGTCGACCCCGGTCTCTTCCTGCACTTCGCGCAAGGCGGTTTCCGCAACATCCTCACCCGCTTCCCGGTGTCCCTTCGGCAGGTCCCACAGCCCGTTTCTGTTGATCAGCAGGAAATCTCCGCGCCTGTTGGCCACAAGGCCGCCGGCTGCATCGACCTCCTTGAATTCGGCGCAGAGCCTGCGGTACATCCAGGAGACATCCTCGGTTGGAATGTAAATCCTGTTGAGGGATTCCGATGCCTTGAACATATTCACGAGGGTGTGGATGTCAATCTTGTCACCGATGTGGAATTCAACGGAATTCGGGTCGGCAAGCTGCTGGTCCGACGGCTCGCAGATGATGATGCATCGTTTCTCGAAATATATTCTGTGCATTATTATAAGAATGTCTATCTTTGCAACAGATGCAAATGTAACAATTTTACGCGATATGACAGCACATTACTCCAGCAGGCACGGGCAGGTGAGCAAGAGCCCTGAAGAACTCTTCATGGCATTCACGGATATGCGGAACTTCACCCGGATGGCCCCGGAAAAGTACAAGGATGCCATTACGGCTGATTTCGACTTCATCTCTTTCACCGTCCGGGGATTTACAGTCTCCGTGCGGGTTGATGAGCGTCAGCCTTACCGCCTGATCCGGCTCGGCAGTTCCGAATCCCCGGTGGAGTTCGTTGCCGTCCTTCATTTCGACCCATCCTTTCTGCCGGGCAAGACAGACTTCAGCATCGAAGTCGATGCGAATCTCAACCTTATGATGAAGGCCATGCTTGGGGGGAAGATCCAGGAGGCTCTTGACAAGATGGTTGACGCGCTTGTCGATATTTCCGAAGGCAGAATGCCTCAGATGCCGTCTGACATCTTGTAATGGACGCCGCATCAGTTTCCATACGACTCAATCCTTTCAAGGGGTCCGAAGGGCCGCAGGGCGCGCCTGTTCCCTGGAGCCCGTACGGACGCATCCTTTCCGAGCGTCCTTCATTCACGCTTGACCCTCTTTTCCACGCGGGCTGCTACTATGTCCAGGACTCATCGGCAATGTTCGTGGGACATATCTTCCGCAAGCATCTTGGGCCGGCTTCCCGGAAATTGAGGGTGCTTGACCTGTGTGCCGCTCCCGGAGGCAAAACAACCGACCTTGCCGCGAGCCTGAGGGAAAAATGTGGGGACGCATTCGAACTGGTGAGCAACGAAGTGATGAAGTCGAGGGTGGGGGTGCTGCGTGACAATGTCGCCATCTGGGGCGATCCGAACGTCAGGGTCACGGGCGTTGACCCGGCGGCATTTGCCAAACTCCCGGGATATTTCGACATCATAGTGGCGGACGTGCCCTGCAGCGGCGAGGGAATGTTCCGCAAGGACCCGCGGGCCGAGGCTGAGTGGAGCCCCGCCGTTGTTGAGCTTTGCGCTGCGCGGCAGAAGCGCATCCTCGCAGACGTGTGGCCTGCACTGAAGCAGGACGGTATACTGGTCTATTCGACCTGTACATATGAGGAGGCCGAGAATGACGACAACCTCGAATGGGCGGCGGAAGAACTTGGCGGCGCGATATTCGAGCCTGACGATGAATTTTCGGAATTCGGAGTCCGCAGGACTTCCCACGGCAATCTGCTCAAGGCGGGCGAAGTCCCCGGCGAGGGCCAGTGGGCCGGTGCCCTGCGGAAGACGGCGCCGCAGCCGGAAGGGAGAAAGAACGACCTTGCAATCCTGCACCCGTTCGGCCCGGAGGGCGATCCGGACCCCGATTCGCCTTTGAGCATAACTTTTGCAAATGAATATCCGCGGGTGGACGTCGACAGGGCGACGGCGCTGAGGTATCTTCACCGCGACGCCCTTGTGCTCCGTGACGCTCCGCTCGGACATATAGTAATAACTTATCTCGGCCATCCTTTGGGCTTTGCCAAGAACATCGGCTCCCGATGCAATAACCTCCTGCCCAAATCACGCCGTATTCTGATGAACGTATGAAAAAGATGATTACAGCACTCGCGCTGCTCCTGACTGCGGTATCGGTATCCGCGCAGCAGACCGCCGAAGAATTCAAGGCCCGCTATGAAAGGCAGGTCGGTTATGTGGGCACTTCCGGGGTGGGCGTGGAGAGCATACTTGACAAATGGGCCGCCGCCTTTCCTGAAGACTGTGATATGCTGGAGGCACGGTTCTCCTACTGGCTGGGAAAGTCTTTCTCCAGCGGGACCGTGGTGAAGCCCGTTGACAAATATCTCGGCAACAAGCCTGTAGTGACTCTCAAGGATTCGCTGGGCAACGATGTGAACTATTTCGAAGACCTCATCTTCGTCGACACGCTCTATGCCAGGGCCGACCAGTACATCGACCAGGCGATCTCCATCAAGCCGGATGAGCTCAAATACCGTTTCCAGAAATTGAATGCGCTCCTCTCCTACGAGAAGGACTGTCCTGACCTGACCCTGCTGGAACTTTCGGCCCTTATCGACCGCGATTCGAAATCGAAGCCGGCCTGGACATATCTTGGTGAACCTGCCGGACAGGACCTGTTCGTCTCTGCCGTTCAGGAATATTGCAACGCCCTCTTCCGTCTGGGCAGCACCGGAGGCTATGAGGCTTTCAGAAGCATATCCGAAAAGATGGTCAAACTGAATCCGAAGAGCACTCTTTTCCTCTCAAATCTGGGCACATACTGGCTCGTGGCTAAAAACGATGGCAAAAAGGCCTTGAACTATTATGGCAAGGTCCTGAAGATAAATCCAAAGGATTACACTGCGATCAAGAACTGTGTCCTTATGGCACGCAAGAACAAGGATGTCAAGCTTGAGAAGAAATATCTTCCGATGCTGATCGCCGTTACTGAAGATGATATGGAACGGGCTTCAGCCGAAGCCAGGCTGAAAGCTCTTTAGAAAATGGGTGCGGAAGGGCTCATAGCGGGGCGTCTGCGCTTCAGGGGTAAAATGGCGGTGACTGCAGTTGCCGTCTCTTTTTTCGTGATGATAGTCGCGGTCGCCATTTCCGGAGGGTTCCGCAGGGAAATCCGCAATACCGTGTCCGCAGCGTGCGGGGACGTGGTCCTGTCGGCATCTTCCACCAACTACTATGGCGAAACGGATCCCGTGTCATCCGGTGAGGATGATATCCGGCCCATACTTGAGAACGGAGGCGTCAGGAGCGTCACCCCTGCAGTGTACCGTGCCGGCGTGGTGAAGGCTGGCGATGACATCTGCGGCGTGCTGGTCAAGGGCATTCCCGTGGAGGATACCGTAGCCCTGGGCGTGAAGATCCCCGTCCGGCTCGCCAATGCGATGAAACTGGCGGTGGGGGATGATATGCTCACGTATTTCATAGGTGAGAACGTCAAATTGAGGAAATTCAAGGTTGCCGGAATTTATGACAACCCTGTCGAAGCCGGGGAGCAGATGGTGGTATATGCCTCCATCTCGGATATGAGACGTCTGAACGGGTGGTCCGGAAGTGAGGCTTCCGTGCTTGAACTTTCTCTGGATGAAAAGTTGCGTACTCGTGAGGGTATGCGCTCCGTCGCAGCTGATTTTTCAACCGACTATGTGGCCCTGTCCACTCCCGACAGGTATTCCCAGATTTTCGACTGGCTGGACCTGATCGACTTCAACGTGGTTGCGATTCTGATACTGATGACGGTGGTTGCGGGCTTCAATATGATCTCCGGACTGTTGATCCTTCTGTTCCAGAACGTTTCGACAATAGGTATCCTGAAATCCGTAGGTATGACCGACAGGTCGATTTCGCGGGTTTTCCTGAAGGTTTCCGCCAGGCTGGTCGCCCTGGGAATGCTGGCCGGCAACGCGGCCGCGCTGCTCTTCTGCGCCTTTCAGGCTGCAACGCATCTAATAAAGCTCAATCCGGAGAATTATTTCGTTTCATTTGTCCCGGTGAGCGTGAACCTGCCTCTCGTGCTGGCAGCCGATGCGATTGCCTTTGTGGTGATAATGCTTCTGGTGCTGATCCCTACCGCATTCATCTCAAGGATGGATCCTGCACTTACGGCTAAGGCTGAATAGGCGCCTGATCCGGACAGATGCGGCAGAAATTGTTGTAGATGTCTATCACGCTCTCGACATATCGTATCGTCTCCTTTCCCTTGAATGTCCCGAACCTGAGCGAGTCTATGAATTCCGCTTCAGGGTCGCTCATCTCCGGGATGAGATTCACTATGTTCTGCCAGTAGCTGACGTCTGCGCCCTTGAGACCGGCGTACTTGATGCAGTCAAGTATGCGCCCTTCACCCGCATTGTATGCTGCGAGTATGTATTTGTAGTGCTCTGTCCTGTTGTCGCCGTAATTTCTGAACTTCTTTTCAAGGAACTTCAGGTAAGCCGCTCCCGCTCCTATGTTGGAATCCGGATCGAGAGCATCCACAACACCGAATCTTTTTGCCGTCTCAGGCATCATCTGCATAAGTCCGGCGGCACCCCTGCGTGAAGTGACCTCGATATGGAACCGTGATTCCTGGTAAATGATTGCGGCAAGCATCTTCCAGTCCCAGCCGATTGAATCGGCGTGCGCCCTGATGAGTGAGTCATACGGGCTCAGGCAGGGCCGTCTGCGGCTTCTGGACGGGCTGTAGGTGTGCAGGAACTTGCTGCGTGTGCTCTCGAATCCTTCGGAATTGTGGTATAGGTCAAGCCATCTGTTGACATCGTTGATGCGGCCCTGGTGGGACATCAGCCATACCGACATGCTGTCAACCGGGATTGAAGTGAGAACGCTGTCGCGCTTCAAAGTGTCTATGAACGGCTCTACGACGATGTCGGCCGTGCCTGCGCGCAGGGAGTCGAGTCCGGAACCTTCTTTTCCGGCAAGCGAAATGCTGATGTCTATGCCGTGCGTGGCGGCGTATTTCTCAAGGAGGTAGTAATTATATCCGGTAAGGAGTGCCTTTGAGGTGTCGGCATAATGGCCAAGGTCAATGATCGCAATGATGTCGTCAACATACAGTGGGGCTTTGTCCTTCTTGAGGGCGATGGACAGCAGCGGGATCAATGCCAGGGCAACGGCGACCCCGAGTGCGGTCAGCGCGTGGGCGTCGGTCTTTCTCATCAATGTCTTGTGTTGTTATGGCTGTGCGCACGGCCCGGCATTATGTAGAACGGCCAGTAAACACCGATCTTCAGTCCGTCAATCGCAGACTGTGTGACTATATGGCGGTCTGCACTGAAATAGTCGGGTCTGTTCAGAGGCCAGCCGTTGCCGAAGTTCTGATACTTGATGAACAGGGTGACTCTCTGCCACTGTGCGTTCACGAAGATATCGAAATACGGGCCATTGTTATAGGCGCGTTCCGTCTGGTTGTAGAAGACTCCGACATTCGGGTTGTAGGCAGGCGAATTCCATTTCGTGTTCCACCACCCGTTGACGCCGATCTGCATTTCCATCACGTTCCTCTTGACCCAGAACTGGAAGTAATACTTGAGGTTGACAGCCAGCGCCGGCACGGGGACAGCTTCCTGATTGGATGAGGCCTGGTACAGCAGACGGTTGTCCATATGGAACGGACCCAGGACGAACTCCTTGCGGAGCGACGCGGTGAACACGCTCATAGGTGTGGTGTTCTGGGTTGCAATTCCGTTCTGATCATAGTAGATATTGCCGGCGAGCAGCGCGTATCCGACCTCAGCCCTTAATTTCCAGTGCGGGATGTCGAGTACGCCCTGGACCTTCGTGGTGGAGATCTTCTCGAAACTGTTGTCCCAGCTGAAATGGTTCGTATGCATATGCTCCTGATAATAGGAAGGAGTCTGGAGGTTTGTTTCGAAATGCGCTCCGAGTGTGAGCGGGCTCTTGCGGGCGCGGCGGAACGGGTAGAATACCGCCCGGGCATTGGCTTCCACATTGAAGTCGCCCAGGAAGCTGCCGGCGAAATAGAATCTGCCTTTGGCATCCCAGAAGAAATTGTTGCGTACCTGTCCTTCGACGCCACCGTAGATGTAAAGGGAGTTCCTGTTGGTCATCATAGGCATTACGGTGGTGCTGTCGTAGTACTGGAGCAGGAGGTCACCGACACCTACGTTGAGCTTCGATACTGCGGCCTCTTCTGACCAGGGCTGAAGCTTGAGGAATACCTTGTTGTCGAGTTTCAGCACGCGCAGCGAGTCGAAACTTGCGTTCGGATCGTAATTGAATACGTTGTGGTAGTATTCGCGCTCGATGTCCTGTGAGATTTTGTCGTAATATTCCCTCGTGTATATGGAAAGTTCGCTGCTGTGGCCGAGGAACGCGGTGGTGATGTCGCGGTCGAGGCTGTCGGCATTGAAGACGAAGCTCGAGTCCTTTTTCGCCTTGATCCTGTTGATGAAGTTGAATGGGATGCGGAGCTGCTGGTCGAGATAGACGGTGTGCTTCACCGTCTTGGAACTTGCGTCGTGCAGTATGGTTCTCATATCACGGGCATCGACGATGGTGTCCCTCACCCAGTACGGGCTTTCGATACCTCCGTTCTCCTGGCGTCTCACGGCATCGCGGATATATCCCAGATGCCCCATATATTTCTTGCCGAGGTAGTTGGTCTGGAAGGCGAACGTGTTGTTGATCGTCTGTTCGCGCTCAAGGATGCCTTCGCCGCCGAAGCGGTCGAAGAGAAGGCTGAAATTGAGCGAAGGCGTGATGTTCTGGGTCGTGAAGAGGTGGAGGTTGTCGGATTCCTTTGCTTGTGTGGCCAGGATGGTGCCGTAGTATGCAAGTTCGGTGAACGGCGTCTTCGTGTTGTAGTGCCTGATGGTCCGCGGCGACAGGCTCCAGGATTCAAGGGCATCGTAGAAGTCGACGCCTTCATCGCTTTTGCGCAGGAAGTAATTGTAATACATTGCCGGGGAGCCTGACACGCCGAGCCAGTTGGCGTTGACGTCCTTGCGTTGGAACGGAACGTCATAGAAATGAGTGTGATAGCTTGTGTCCGGCTCGTTGATTTCCATTTTCTGGAAATCCTGGTCCAGCGTCCACGAGATGATGCGCTTGTACTGCATTGAATCAGGCAGTGCGAAGGTCTCGAGGATGCGGGGGGTGTATTCTATGATGCTGTCGCGCGCGATCTTGGCCTCCTCTCTGGCCTTCTTGATGGAATCCATCTGCTTCATCTTGATAGGGAGGAGCTGAGCCTGGTCATATTCGCGGCGCTCGCGAGGACTCAATGAATCATACCAGGCCTTGAACCTTGCAACCGAATCGGCAAGGTATGCCGAGTCACGTACGATGACGGCGGTGTCAATGATTGAATTCCGGCCCCCGAGCGTGTCGCCGCTGAAATCCATAAGGCTGTCCGGGAGATATTCGTCCTCAAGGTTGCCTATACGGTGCTGTTTGTATGCGTCCGTGGGGTATATGACGGTGTCGCGGCTTGGAACCGTTGCGAATGAGCAGGCCTCGACCGGCTCTCTTGTATAATTGAGCGAGCTGGCTGTAACCACGGCAAGCACTGCTGCAGGGAATGATATGCGCGACAACATTTTCATTGCAACCTACAAATTTAGTTACTTTTTGATAATACCCCAAAAATCAGTAAATTCGCATTACTATGCAAAGGCTTGAAGAACTATACTGGAAGTGGGCTGGAAAGGCCCCTGAGAATGTTGACCTGCTGCCGCTCTCCGGAAGCGCCCGCAAATATTACAGAATGAGCGGAGACGGCCGTGCAGCCATCGGCTGCATCGGGACCAATCCCGCCGAAAACAAGGCGTTCCTGACCATCGATGCCCAGTTCTGCCGGCGGGGGCTTGGCGCGCCGGAAGTCTATGGTGTGTCTCCGGACGGAATGACGTATATCCAGGAGGACCTTGGGAACGACCAGCTTTTCGAACTCTTGAAGCCGTGCATCGCTTCGGGGACGTACGGCGAACGCGAAATGAACTGGCTGCGACGCACCATCGCTTCGCTGCCGTCAGTCCAGTTCAAGGTGGGGGACGGTCTGGACTGGGACATCTGCTTTCCGGACCGGGAGTTCAACGAGCGTATGGTGAACTTTGACCTCAACTATTTCAAATATGATTTCCTGAAACTCACAGGTCTTGAGTTCAACGAAATCAAGCTTCAGGATGATTTCGACCGTCTCCGCGAGGATTCCCTCGAGTTTGAGGGCGATACCTTCATGTATCGTGACTTCCAGGCACGCAACGTGATGATAAAGGACGGTGAGCCACGTTTCATAGACTTCCAGGGCGGCCGCCGCGGTCCGGTGCAATACGACCTTGCATCATTCCTCTGGAATGCGGGGACGCATTTCTCCGCTTCGATGCGCCGCGAGCTTGAACTCGTGTATCTCGATGCCCTGCGGGAATACCGCCCCGTGTCAGAGGAGGACTTCTATCGCAGATACCGCCTCATCACCCTGGTGCGTCTGCTTCAGGAAATGGGTGCTTACGGTTTCCGTGGCCTGGTGGAGAGGAAGCAGCTCTTCATCGACTGTATTCCGACGGCATTGGGCTGCATAGGCGAATTGACCGCACAGCCTTTCGAGCGCTATCCTTATCTGACGGAGGTGCTCCGCCGTCTTGCGGACGAATGGGACGGCAGCACCATCCTGCCCGGAATGAAAGTTGACCTGAAATGAAAGCAATGATATTTGCAGCCGGCCTGGGAACCAGGCTGCGCCCGATCACCAACACTATCCCGAAGGCCCTTGTGCCGGTCGGAGGGGTGACTATGCTGGAGCGCGTCATCTTGAAGATGCGTGATGCCGGAATGGAGGAATGTGTGGTGAATGCCTGCCATTTTGCGGACAAAGTGGTATCCTTCCTGGAATCGAAGGACTTCGGGATCCCTGTGAAAGTGTCGTTGGAAAGCGGTTCGGAGCCGCTTGAGACAGGCGGCGGCATACGTCACGCCGAAGGACTCCTCGGCCGGGGACGCTTTCTGGTCCACAACGTGGACATATTGAGTGATCTCGATGTCAGGGGCTTCCTTTCAGCTGACAGGCCGGATTCGCTGGCCACGCTGCTGCTGGTGGACAAGGAGGCCGACAGGTATCTGCTTTTTGATGATGATATGCGGCTGGTGGGATGGACCAATGTCGTGACAGGCGAAGTGAAAAGCCCTTACCCTGACTTCGAGCCGTCCCGGTACCACAGGTATTCTTTCTGTGGAATACATATCATTTCCGATGAGGTGTTCGACTTGATGGAAGACTGGCCGGAGCACTTCTCCATAATTGATTTCTATCTGAAATCCGCGGCCATCCGTCCGATATACGGAGTCGTGGCCACGGATCTCAACCTTATCGATATCGGGTCTCCCGCAAAGCTCGCGGAAGCCGAAGAGAAAATCCTATTGTTCGAATAGGCAGCGCACCGGATCCATACCGCCTTTCCCGTACTTGTCGGGAATGTCAAGGAAGGTCTTGACGACCAGTGCGACAACCAGGATGCTCGCCCCGAGGTAAACCCAGTATTCGGGACCGTCGATGAATCCCCTCCAGTTTTCGATATCCTTTGTGGCATCGATGTTCCCGAGGATAAGGGCGAAGGTATTGTTGGTGAAATGCATCAGCATCGTAAGTTTCAACGATCCGGTCTTGTAGTAGACCAGGCCGAACAAAGCGCCGAGAAGCATTGCAGGGACGGCCTGCCATGGATTGGCGTGGATGATGGCGAAGAAGATGGAGGAAATGATGATGGCCCATACCGGTTTTGTGCCGTTATGAAGCAGCCCGCGCAGAACCATCCCGCGGCAAAGCCATTCCTCCAGTATCGGCGCAAAAATGCTCACACACAGGAAATTGATCCACACTGTGCCCTGTGTCATGCTGCTGAGCATATCTTCGAGCCATTCCGGCATCTCGGGAAGGATTGACGTGATGGCGTCTGAACAGAAACCCAGGGCCAGGGTACCTAAGATCACGAGTGCTGCGCAGAGAGCCGCTCCCTTCGGTGCAAAATTGTTGCTGTCGACCTTGATGCCGCTCTTGTTCATACTGTTGCTCTGACTTTTGTAGCTGGCGTAGATCATCATCGGGATGAACATCAGCGGATAGGCTATCAATATGGACACCTCTCTGGCTGCAGAGCCGGTTGCGGAGAATGCCAGCGTGACTATGTTGGCAAGTATGATGCCGGCTATGAACCAGACCAGCAGGATGAAGAGCTCTGCGATGGTCGGAACGAAATAGGAGTATCGGTTGAGGAAAGTGTAGTTTCTTTTGGAAAGTCTGGCCATCTCAGTCTGCGTCTAGTATAGTGGTGAAGGGTATACTCCCGAAGCTACAAGTTCGGCGAATTTGGCAACTACGCCCGGACGGTCTTCCTTGTAGGTTACGCCGAACCAGTGGGAAGGCGTGGACAGAACGTCACATCTGGCGCTTCCTTCCTTTACCATACAGTCGATTGCGTATGGGATGTAGAATTCCTTCTTGAGTTCCTGTGAGAATGCCTTGAGGAAATCGACGAAAATTGCTTCGCTCTTCGCAAAGTAGTCAGGTGTGAAGCACCACATATTCATTGAGCAGAGGCCGTTCCCCTCGAGGATCACGTGCTCGCCGGTTGCGGAATTGTCGCCGGAGACTGTGCCGTCGGCATCCTTGATGATGTTGAGATGCTCCACGACGTCGGTGAGTGTGTTGCCGGCGTCGTAGTGGCAGATGCCTCGTGAGACGCTGCCGGATTCGCTGAGGGTGTGGTCGAGTTCGAATCCCACGATCGCGTATGTGCCTTTGCTTGATTCGTGCGCGCGGCACCAGTCGCCGGCTATGCGGAATGATTCCTTGCCATAGAAATCATCTCCGTTGATCACTACGAAAGGTTCATTGATGACATCCTTTGCCATAAGCATCGCGTGCGCCGTCCCCCAAGGTTTCTGACGCTCCGGGTTCAGGGTGAAACCTGCCGGAATCTTGTCGAGCTCCTGGGTTACGAAGACGAATTCGAGCGGAGTGCCGTCAACGCACTTCACATTGCTGTACTTCTGCTTGACCGTATCCTTGAACTGCTGGAGAAAATATTCCCTCACGATGTAAACCACCTTGCCGAATCCCGCCTGGACGGCGTCGTAGATGGAATAGTCGATAATGGTTTCATTGTTCGGGCCGAGGCCGTCCATTTGTTTGAGTCCGCCGTAGCGGCTGCCCATTCCGGCAGCGAGTACAAGGAGTGCAGGTTTCATTTTCAGATGTTAATATTTCCACAAAAATAACTATTTTTGTACAATTCCGCTATGAAACAAGACAAAGAAATCCGCTCTTCTTTTCTCCGCTATGCGATAGTCGTCACCATCGTGTTCCTGATCTTCCTTCTTTTCAAGAAAGACAGCATAATAACGTGGGTTCAGGCCAGGGTCAGCCTTCGTGCGCAGGAAAAGCAGATCGAGTGGTACGGGGAGGATAATGCGCGTCTCGACCGGAAGATTGAAGCAATGTCCCAGAATAAGGACACCCTGGAGCAGTTCGCACGTGAGGAGTTCTATTTTTCTGAGGAGGGAGATGACGTTTATATTGTTGAATAAGTTATGCTGGTAGTACTGGAAGGCCTTGACGGGGCGGGGAAGTCCACGCAGGTGAAATTGCTGAAGGAGTATCTTGAAAGCGTGTGCCCGAAGCTCGAGTACATCCATTTCCCGCGATATGATGCGCCCGTTTATGGTGAACTGATAGGCAAGTTCCTCCGCGGCGGTTTCGGCTCCATAGAGGGGGTTCACCCGCAGCTGGTGGCACTGCTGTTCGCGGAAGACCGCCACGGTGCGGCGCCTCAGATCCGCAGGACCCTTGCGGAAGGCGGTACGGTCCTTCTCGACCGCTACGTTTATTCGAATATCGCATACCAGTGCTCCAAGCTGTCCTCCGCCACTGAGGCCGAAGAACTCCGGGACTGGATCTTCAATACCGAATACGGCGATTTCAATCTTCCGCATCCGGACCTTAACATTTTCCTTGATGTCCCTATCGGCTTTGTCGAGGCCAGCCTGAAGAAGAATCGCGATGGCGACGACCACAGGGAGTATCTGCACGGTTCGCAGGATATCCACGAGGCGGACATCGCCTTCCAGAAGCGCGTCCGCGAGATGTACAGGCGCCAGGCTGAAAGGGACAGCCGTTTCATAGTGATCGATTGTTCTGATGAAGACGGAAAGATGCTTCCGCCGGAAGTCATTTTCCTAAAGGTTAAGGCCGCATATGAGAGCTCTGAGAAGAATTAGCGCCGCGATTGTCGGTTCGGTTTTCTTCCTTGCGGCGATCCTCAAGCTTATGGACCCTGTCGGCTCCGGGCTCGTCGTCGAGGAGTATTTCAAGTTCCTGCACCTGTGGTTCCTGATGCCGTGCGCCCGTGTGGCGGGCATAGTGATGGCTATGATTGAAGCCGCACTGGGAGCTGCGATGATAACGGACTGCTGGCATAAGGCAACCGGTATCGCCACGGCGGTGGTGCTGGGCGGTTTTACCGTACTTACGGCGGTTCTGTGGATATGCAACCCGCCAATGGATTGTGGCTGTTTCGGAGAGGCAATCCATCTGACCCACGCCCAGAGCTTCTGGAAGAACATTGTGCTGCTGGTCCTGTGGGCTGTGGCATTCGTTCCTCTTAATGTGCCGTACAAGGCGGCGAAAAACAGATATGTGGCATTCTGGCTCGCTATGGTCTCTGCGGCTCTTTTCCTTTTATATTCGCTGCTTTCCATCCCTATGCAGGATTTCACCTCGCTTTCGCCGGGCGTTGAGATAATGCAACCTGACGATGAGTACGCCCCGGATGCACCTATGCTGTCATTCTGCGATGTTAACGGCGAGTATGCCGACGAGATGGTTTTCGGCAAGAGACTTATGCTTGTGTCGGCTTATGACCCCGGGAAGATATCGGAAAGCAGGTGGAAGGAGATAGCATCCTTTGTGGGTGACGTGCGGCGCTCGGGACTGGAACCTCTTGTCCTGGTCGCATCGACTCCGGATGAGATCACCGATTTCGTCAGGGAACCGGATGTCCTCCTGAACCTGTATTTCGCCGACCGGAGGATGCTGATGACGCTCAACCGTTCGAATGGCGGCGCCACATACATAGCCGACGGCCAGATTGTCAACAAATGGGCTGTCCGCGTGCTGCCGGCGAAGGATGACCTGGAGTGGCTGGCACGGACCGATTCGACGGAGGTCCTGATGGACAGCACGGCCAAACCACGCATGCGGCTTCAGGCCTTCCTGCTGTATGTCTTTGCCGTATTGCTGCTGATATGATCATTTGACTGGTTCAGGGATGAAGGTACAGGTGCTTTCGGACAACATCGGATGCGGCGCCTTCGAAGGCGAATGGGGGCTGTCCTTCCACATAGAATTCAATGGGAAAAGATACCTGCTGGATACCGGCGGGTCGGAGCTTTTCATTAAAAATGCTGGGGAACTCGGCATTGACATATCCAATGTCGACTGTGCCGTCCTTTCCCACGCGCACTACGACCATTCCCTGGGTATGGAGGCGTTCTTCCGCAGCAATTCCAAGGCCGATTTCTTCGTCAGCCCCAATGCCCGCGAGAACTGTTATGGCGGTTACAGGTTCCTGAGCCGGTACATCGGGCTTCCAAAGGGCATCCTTTCGACATACCGCGGGCGGATCAAGTCCCCTTCAGGCGTGGCGGAGATTGACAGGGACGTGTTCGTAGTCCCTCACTCCACGGCAGGCCTTTCCAGAATCGGGCGGAAGGCTCATCTCTATGTCCGCCGGGGATTGTGGTACGCGCCCGATGACTTCTCACACGAGCAGAGCCTTGTGTTCCGTACCGAAGAGGGCCTTGTGATTTTCAACAGCTGCTCCCACAGCGGAGCCGATGTCGTAATGGACGAAGTCAGAAGGGCATTCCCCGGAGAGCCTGTCAAGGCATACCTTGGCGGCCTGCATCTTTTCCGTATGAATGACGATGAGGTCAGGGCCGTTGCCGCAAAGATCCGGGAGGCCGGGATCCGAAGGGTCATCACGGGCCATTGTACCGGCGACAGTGCCTATGACGTGCTCAAGACCTGCCTCGGGGACGCCGTGGACCGGTTCCATTGCGGAATGACAATCGAACTGTAAGAATCGGCTTTCCTTTCCGGAGCCGGCAGGATAAAAAGAAGGAGGGTGACCTTTGGGCCATCCTCCTTCTGCATTGTCAGGCTTTATCAGATGACTTCGAAGTCGAGAACCTGGAGGTCCTTGTCGAGGGATGAACTGCCGACCATAATCTGGTACTTGCCAGGACGGGTTGAGAGTTCGTCGATCGTTGCGTCGTAGTACTCGAAGGAAGCGCCCGTAAGCTCAATCTTGACTGTGGCCTTTGCTCCGGCCTTGATGTCAACCTTCTTGAAGCCCTGGAGGGACTTGATCGGAGCCTCAGGATAATCGAGTGCCTTTACATATACCTCCACGATCTCTGCACCGTCAACCGATCCGGTGTTGCTTACAGGGACGCTTACGGTCACCTTGCCGTCCTTCTTCATAGAGGCCTTTGAAAGCTTAGGCTGGCCATATTCGAAGGTGGTGTATGAGAGACCATAACCGAATGCATAGAGAGGTGTGCCGCGGAAATACTTGTAGGTGCGGTTCTCCATACTGTAGTCAAGGAAGTCAGGGAGGTCGTCGTTGGATGCGTAGAACGTTACAGGGAGCTTGCCTGAAGGGTTGAAGTCGCCGAAGAGGACGTCTGCAAGAGCCTTTGCTCCGCCCTGTCCCGGATACCAGGCCTGAAGGAGGGCGTCATACTCGTTCTCGACGCTTGCGAATGCAAGGCAGGAACCTGAGCAGCTTACGAATACGACAGGTTTGCCGGTGGCACGCATTGCCTTGAGAAGGCGCTGCTGTACGTTGGAGAGCTCGATGGTGGACTTGTCACCGCCTTCGCCTTCCATCTGGGCTGAGATACCGCCGATGACGATGATGGCGTCAACGTTTTCGGCCATTGCCTTCTCCTCGGCGAAGTCGGCATATTTGCGCTGGCAGAAGTCTGCGCGGAGCATTGCGAAAGGACCGTTGCCCTTCTTGTATTCGATGACGATGTCATAGCTCTGTCCGGCTTTCACGTCGAAGGTCTTGTAGACCTGACCGCCGCGACGGCCGAAGCCGAAGCCACCCATTCCGCCCATTCCAGGCTTTGCGTTCTCGACGACCTTGCCGTTGACCTTGAGGACGTATCCGTTGTCTGAAGAGACATAGTAGCTGAGCGGACCGTCGAAGTCGGCGACGTATTTACCTGAAAGGCGTACTGAAAGCTTCTCGGTGCCGACGCCTTCTGCAAAGCCGTATGCACCGAAGGTGCTGAAGTTGACTGCGTCGTAGTTGCCTGTGACCTTAGGCTCGCCGGCGAGGTCGTTGTTCTCGTAGAACTCGGCCTTGATGCCCTGTCCTTCGTTGAAGTCGCCGAGGTGATAGATCGTATTGTATTCGTCGGTAAGTTCGCAGCCCTTGCTGTAGAGTACGTTTGCTTCAGGGAGTGCGTTCTTGATCCCTTCGAGCAGGGAGTGCTTGTGGTTGTCGGTAGGGGTGCCGCCGTAGTTTCCGTTGAGGAGTGCCACGTCGTCGGCGTTAGGACCCACTACGAGAAGGTTCTT
Organism: Bacteroidales bacterium; assembly: GCA_024401695.1. Lineage (GTDB taxonomy): Bacteria > Bacteroidota > Bacteroidia > Bacteroidales > UBA932 > Cryptobacteroides. The sequence continues at coordinate 409,607 of JAKSKN010000001.1, read as the reverse complement.
GATGTCCTTAGAGAGAGGGAGCACGCCGCTGTTCTTGAGGAGAACCATTGATTCGCGTGCGGCCTGCTCTGCGAGAGCGTTGTTGGACTCGCTGCTGATCACGTCTTCACCGAGGTCAGCCCAAGGGAGCATCTCGGCAGGGTCGAACATTCCGAGTTCGAAGCGGCCCTTGAGGGTGTAGCGGAGATGCTTGTCGAGGTCGGCCTCGGAGATGAGACCCTTCTCAAGACCTTCGACGAGGTTCATCATAACCTTTCCGCACTCGAGGTCGGTACCGTTGAGGACTGCGTCGACTGTCGCGCTGAGCGGATCAGGGTGGGTCTCGTGCTGGCCGCGTGTGTAGAAGTTGTTGATGGCGTCGCAGTCGGTGAGAATGATTGCGTCGTAGTTCCACTTGTTGCGGAGGATGTCGATGAGGAGACGGTCGCTCGCGCAGCAAGGAACGCCTTCATAGCGGTTGTATGCGCACATAACTTCCTGGACGTCACCCTCGATGACGAGCTTCTTGAATGCAGGAAGGTAGGTCTCCCAGAGGTCGCGCATTGAAACGGAAGCGTTGTAGGTGTGACGGAGAGGCTCCGGACCGCTGTGCACTGCATAATGCTTTGCGCAGGCGTGGGTCTTGAAATACTTGTCGTCGTTGCCCTGCATTCCCTTGACTGTCATAAGGCCGAGGACTCCGGTAAGATACGGATCCTCGCCGCAGGTCTCCTGGCCACGTCCCCAGCGCGGGTCGCGGAAGATGTTCACGTTCGGACACCAGAAGGTGAGTTCAGGGTTGCCCGGGTAGTAGGTGACACCCATAGGGACGTTGAAGATGTTGTGGTCTGAGCGGTTCCAGTTGGCGCGGGCTTCGTCGGAAACCGTTGAGAATACATCGTACATCTGCTCAGGGTTGAATGCCGCAGCCATACCGATAGGCTGAGGATAAACGGTGTAGCCGTCCTGGCGTACGCCGTGGCAGGCTTCGCTCCACCAGTTGTAGGATGGGATGCCGAGGCGGTCGACGGAGATGGACTTGTTCATCATAAGGCCGACCTTCTCTTCAGGGGTGAGGAGTGAAATTAGGTTTTCGACACGTTCGTCAACCGAAAGCTTCGGGTTCTGGAACGGATACTCGTATGTCTGCTTCGGGCCGCAGGAAACGGCGGCGAAGGCAACTGCGAGTGCGATCAGGAATTTTGGTGATTTCATGGATTGTTTTTATGGTTTGTAAATTAGTTCCTTGTATGGGTGGACGGGATCGTTGGTGAAGAGGTTGATGCGGAATCCGGCTGCTTCGCGTACGCTTGCCGACACTTTGATCCTTTTGCCGGGAGCAAGCCTGGCGCCTGCTTCAAGGTCTACGGAGACGTTGTCCGGCGCTTCGACAGCAAGTATCTCGAGATCTGACTTCCCTGCATTTTCAATGGAGATCTCACCGGACCACGAGCGTGAAAGCAGGCCTTTCTTGAGCTGTGCCTGCGATGGATATGTCTGAAGAAGCGGTGCGGACGGAGACGGTTCCGCGACATCTGTGCAGATGGCGGACACCGCGACCGGGATGACGGAGCGTCTGCCGTCTATGCTGAACCTGACCGTGTCGCGGCAGGTGGCGATGAATGACGGGTCGGACGGCATAGCCCAGGTAAGCAGCACCGGCACTTCCTTCCCGGGACCGACTGCCGCCGGACAGCTCACGGAGAAATAAGGTGAGCCTGATGCCGAGGCCTCCAGCTCCACGGTCTCCTTCGCGGCATTCGCGAGGTATATCACTTTTGAAAGTGTCTTCCCGTGGCCAAGGTAGCCGAACGGGATATTTTTCTTGCTGACATACATCAGGTCCGCGACGGTATAGAGGTATCTTTCCTGAATGCTTCTGTCTGCCGGAACCACGTCAGCCTTGACATTGAGCGTGCCAAGACTCGCGCCGCCCGCGGCCATTATCTCTATGTTGCGGTAGGTGACTCCGTTTGCCCCTGACGGTGAATAGAATACCTCCACTTCGCATAACTGCCCAGGCGCTATCTCTTCCTGCGGGAAGCTTGCCATTATGCAGGTGCATCCGGGAATGGCGCGGCTGATCCTGACCGGCGAGGGGGAGTCGTTCATCAGCACGAAAGTGTGGCTGACGGCGCCGTCGGCCTCGTTTATGCGGCCGAAGTCCCATTCGTAAGTGTCAAATCGAGGTCCGCCCTGCCCGGCGAGCAGCAGAAATGCAATCAGGAGGGCTTTCATTACGGTCTCAGAGGTTCGCCGAAGAAGGATGCCTCGGCATCATTCTCGTCCAGGCGGAATACCATGAACTTAGGATTCTCTGCCGTGCAAGGCTCCCACCCGAGGCCGGGGTCGCTGTCCTTGGCGAAGTTGGTCCAGGCCGTAAGCATCTTTTCCGAAAGGTCCCAGTCGCCCTGGGTCCACGGACGCCAGCAGTTTGCAAGAGTCTTGAAAACGAACCAGAGGTCCGACGAGTGGAATGCGCCCTTGAGATAATCTTCCGGATGGCTGCCGTCGTCAGGGAGAGGACGGGCGAACTGGTAGGCATAGGCCTTCACTCCGTGTTCTTCGCGGTTCTTTCCGAACGCTGCGATCCCCGGAGCCATATTGCCGGCATCGTTGAGTGTGAAGCCGATCATATAAGGGACTTCGGCAAGGTTGCCGGAGATGGCGGCTTCGTCGAATGTCTCCTTGCAGCAGTATCCGTCCACTACCGGGGCGAACATCCCGAAGGCGCGTATCCCGTGGATCCTGTTGTAGATGTTTACGATAGAGAAAATCTCTTCTGTCGAGCAGGCACGCATCTTCTGGAGGTCGGTCAGACCGGCCCAGTCCATAATGGTCTTGTAGTTCCCGGCCTGGCTTTCAAGAGTGGCTGCAGGCATTGCCGGCATAGGCGGCATCCCGCCGTTGACAGCTGCCGGTGGCGCTACCGCGAGCCCCTGTGCGCTCATAATGACCGCCTTGTGGAAAAGACCGCGTGCGAGCGGAGACTCCGAAAGGGTCCTGACGCTGCGTCCGCCGCCGCTCTGGCCGAATATGGTCACGTTGTCCGGGTCGCCTCCGAACTGGGCGATGTTGGCCTTGATCCATTTGAGAGCCTGGATCTGGTCGAGTATGCCGTAGTTTCCGGATGTCCCGTGCTCGTTTTCAGCGATGAGGTCCGGGTGGCAGAAGAAACCGAACATTCCGAGACGGTAGTTGATGGACACGAGGACGACGTCCTTGGCTGCCCATTCATCTCCCTCGAACTCGGGCTCGAAGCCCCAGCCTTCGCGGAGGCCGCCGCCGTGGATCCAGAGCGCGACAGGAAGTTTCCTGTCCGTCTGGCCCGGTGCCTTTGTCCAGACATTGAGGTAGAGGCAGTCCTCGCTGTATGCGGGCTCGTCGCCATATCCCCATTCCGTAGTATAGCCGCCGGGATAATGTGTCACCTGGAACCCCGGATGGCCGTAAGTGTCGGCAATCCTTACTCCTTCCCAGGGAACTACAGGCTGCGGCTCCTTCCAGCGGAGCTCGCCGATCGGCGGAGCTGCGTATGGGATTCCTTTGAACACGGTTACGCCGGCTTTCTTGCCGGGGATTCCCTGGACCTGGCCACCTTCGATGGTCAGGACGGGGCTGCTCTGCGTGCAAGCCGCAAAAACAAGGGCTGCAATGGCTGGGATAAGGGATTTGAGTTTCATTGGTTATTATAATAATCTCCCAAAAATAGTGAAATTCCTGCATTATTGCTAAATTTGTAAAATTTAAGTTATGAAAAAGACGTTCCTTACCGAAAGGCAGATGAACAGGGATATCCTCCTCAAGGATGGTGATTACGAGAGCATCCGCCAGCTGCTTGAGAGGATAGCAGCCATAATTCCGGACAGAAGGATCCTTGCGGAACTTGACCAGGACAAGAACCTCGTCTATTACACAAGCAAGGACATCTTCGAGGAGGTGATGAACCTCGGCGACGGTCTGATTGACGCCGGTCTCAAGGATGCACACATAGCCATAGTCGCTGAGAATTCTGTCCGCTATATTCTCTCTGACATCTGTATCTCAAGCGGGGTCGGCGTCGTCACGCCGATTGACCGCGAAGCTCCGGTCGACCTTCTCGTCACCCTTCTCAACAAATGTGATGCTGATGCAATAATCTGTAACGCCAGGTTCGCGCGGATCATCGATGAGGTGATGGACAAATGTCCCCGCGTGAAGACCCTGATAACCCTGGACAGGCCGAAGGACGGCTTCCTATTCTACGATGACCTTGTGAAGCGGGGCGCCGCACTCAAGGAAAACAGTGTCTACAGGAATCTCAAGCTTGACCTCGACGCTCCCGCAAAGATACTCTTCACCAGCGGCACCACCGGTGCAAACAAGGGCGTGGTCCTCACCAACGCCAACCTTGCAGCCAACGTCATAAACTGTATGGACACCATTATGGCGACCCCTGAAAATACGTCAATGAGTGTCCTTCCGATGCACCACGCCACCGAAATCAACACGCATATAATGACACGCATAGGCTCCGGCCGACTGACGTACATCAACGACAATATGCGCAATATGATGGCGAACATCAGGATATTCAAGCCCAACTGCATCACGGTCGTCCCGATGATCGCAAATGCGTTCTACAAGGGGATATGGACGAATGCGGCCAAGCAGGGCAAGGCGGAGAAGCTCAAGAAAGGCATCAGGATAAGCAATTTGCTGCGCCGGTTCGGAATAGACAGGACCCATTCTTTGTTCGCCGACCTCTTCGCTCCGTTCGGCGGCAATCTGGAGTTCATAGTCTGCGGCGGCTCGATGCTGAATCCCGAGGTCGTGAAAGGTATGAACGACCTTGGCGTCCGGATGGAAAATGGCTATGGCATCACGGAGTGCGGACCGCTTATCTCAATGAATAGCGAGACTCTCCGGGAGCATCTCAGCGTCGGCAAGCCTTGTCCGGGACTCGAAGCGAAGCTCATAAACGTGAACGAGGAAGGCGTCGGGGAACTCTGCATCCGTGGCAGGAGCGTCGCAAAGGGATACTACAAGGACGAGGAGGCTACCCGCAGGGCCTTTATGGAAGATGGATTCTTCAATACCGGTGACAGCGCACGCATCGATGCCGGTGGAAGGATATTCCTGGCAGGCAGGAAGAAGAACACGATTGTCCTCGCAAGCGGGAAGAATATCTGCCCGGAAGAGGTTGAGAATGTCATCGAGTCCACTCTCGGCTACGCTGATGACGTCGTGGTATATCATCCGAAGTATGGCGAAAATCCTGTCATATGCGCAGGACTCTATATTTCCGACGAGGCGAAACGTGCCGACCGCGACTGCATTCTCTCCGATATGAAGAGGGTGAATGGCAAGCTGCCTCCATACAAGAGGATTGACTACATAGAGATTGTGGACAAGCCTTACGAGAAAACCTCCACCAGAAAGATCAAGAGGACGCTGCTCCCTGAAAAATGCAGTGAAGATGGAATCAAGGTGGTGTAGAATCAGGCTCTTAGAGAAGGTTAACAATTTAAAATAGTTGGTTATGTTACTTAAAATCGTATTGTTGGTTGTGTTCTTCGCCGTGATGGTCGGCGTGGGCATATACTGCCGCCACAGCGCGTCGTCGGTGCAGGGCTTTGTCCTCGGAAGCCGCAACGTGGGTTCCTGGCTTACCGCATTTGCGTTCGGAACCTCTTATTTCTCCGCTGTCATCTTCGTCGGTTATGCAGGACAGTTCGGATGGAGGTTCGGCCTTGCTTCGACCTGGATCGGCATAGGCAATGCCATCATCGGCTCCCTGCTTGCCTGGAGGGTGCTCGGCCGCCGTACCCGTCTTATGACCCAGCATCTGCAGAGCGCCACGATGCCGGATTTCTTCGGCCGCCGCTTCTCTTCCAATTCCCTGAAGGTTGCCGCATCCGTCATCGTATTCCTGTTCCTTATCCCTTACACAGCTTCGCTGTACAACGGTCTGTCCAGACTTTTCAGTATGGCTTTCGACATCGACTATATCTGGTGTGTCGTCGGAATGGCCGTCCTGACGGGAGTCTATGTCCTTGTGGGAGGTTATATGGCCACAGCCGTCAATGACTTCATCCAGGGTATGATAATGCTTGTCGGCATAGTTGCGGTCATCGCATCGGTGCTCAACGGAAACGGCGGATTCACTGCGGCGATTGAAAAGCTTTCATCAGTGCCGTGCGAGAGCGCCAGCGGTCTGCAGGGTGCCTTCGTCTCATTCTTCGGCCCTCAGCCTCTGATGCTCCTCGGCGTCATCCTTCTCACTTCGCTCGGTACCTGGGGGCTCCCGCAGATGGTTGGGAAATTCTATGCCATCAAGGATGAGGCGGCCATACGCAAGGGTACGGTCATCTCTACATTATTCGCCATAGTCGTGGCAGGCGGATGCTATTTCCTCGGCGGTTTCGGACGCCTGTATTCAGACGTCATAGAATATACCGCAGCAGGCACTCCGGTTTACGACAGCATCGTCCCGTCAATGCTTCAGACGCTTCCGGACATTATGATAGGCGTGGTGATCATCCTCGTGCTTTCCGCATCGATGAGCACCCTTTCTTCCCTTGTGCTCACTTCAGGTTCAACCCTTACCCTTGATATCATATCACCGGCTACAGGCAACAGGATGGATGAAAAGGGCAAGCTCCTCTGCATCAGGATACTTGTGCTTTTCTTCATAGTTGTGTCATCAATCATCGCGATCGTCCAGGCAAAGAGCTCCGTCACGTTCATCGCACAGCTGATGGGTATTTCCTGGGGCGCCCTTGCCGGTGCATTCCTCGCTCCGTTCCTTTATGGTCTCTTCTTCAAGAGGACCACTCCGGCATCAGTCTGGGCCAGCTTCATCTGCGGCATTGCCATTATGTGCGGATGTATGTTCTGCACTTTCACCGGCAAGGTGTTCATCTCGCCGTTCTTCACATCACCTATCAATGCCGGTGTGCTTGCAATGCTTGCAGGCCTCGTCATCGTGCCTCTTGTGAGCCTCTTTACCAAGGCCCGCAACCGCGACAAGGTCGAGGAGATGTTCAAGTGCTATGACACGACGGTGACCGTGAAGGCCACTACCGCCCTTGTGGATTCCTCAGAGAGATGACAAGATGCCCCCTGAGGGCTTTGACGATATGGGATGGTGATTCGAAGGTCTTTCCGCCGAGGGTCACCGTCCCTCTTTTTTCAGAAGAGAACCTGCCCATCAGGGCAGTCAGTTTTTCAAATGTTTCCTGGCTGAAGGAGCAAGGCTCCAGAAACCGCCAGAGGACGTATTCCCAGTGCTTGAGTTTCAGGATGGCGTCGATCCTGATGCCTTGCCCGTCGGTGACGCTGTCCTTCACGGAAAGGAAATAATCCTCCGCTATGTCGTCAACCTGTGCAAAGCGCTTCATATCGGCGTTCAATGTGTCGATGAACCTGGGGTTGATCCTTTCGAAAACAGGGAAGACCTCGTTCCTGATGACGTTGCGCTTGACGACAGACTCCCTGTTTGTGCTGTCTTCCCTCCAACCGCAGCCGTTCTGCCTCATCCACTTCTCGATTTCCTTCCGGCTGAGCCCCACCATAGGCCTGAGGATCCTGACAGATGGCACAAGGCATCTTCCGTCGGAGATCCCGCGGAGGCCTTTGCTGCCTGTGCCGCGGAGCAGGTTGAGGATGAGAGTCTCGGCATTGTCGTTGGCATTGTGGGCGGTAGCCAGCGCATCAAAACCATTGGCCGCACAAAGCTCTCCGAACCATTCGTAGCGCAGATCACGTGCGGCCATTTCGATGCTTATGCCACGTTCTGCGGCAGCGGCCTTCGTGTCGAAGCGCTTTGCGAACAGCGGCAGACCGTGGGCGGCGCACCATTCGCGCACGAAGCGCTCGTCGCCGTCAGATTCTTCGCCGCGCAGCTGGAAGTTGCAGTGTGCTGCAGCAAAACAGGCTCCGGGGAACAACTCCGAAGCCTTGTTTGCGAGATACATCGAATCGATCCCGCCGCTTATGGCGAGAAGGATGCGCATTATTTCTTCTTGTTTGAGATTGAGTAGGTGAAGGAGACTGAGAAGAACTCCTTGAACTGAACCCTATGGTCGCCGACGGTCGGGTCCTGGTCCGTGAAGATCACGATAGGATCATAGATCATCCAGGTGTTGAGGGCGATCTTGAAGAAGCGTGCGGCCTGCCAGGAAATCTTGTTGTCCCAGTTCACGCGGATCGGGAATTTGCTGGCATTCGCAATCTTGTAATCGTAAAGATAATCGTAGAAGAGGACGAGCTGTGTCTCAAAGGCGAACTTCTCGTTGATGCTCACGTTGACACCTGCCTTGACCTGGGCACCGAGCTGGAAGAGGGTGCTCTGGTATGCCGCGGGAGCCGTGCCCGCAATCGGCTTCATACCGAATGAAGGACGGAGGATGGCATCGTCGCAGAAGACAAGGCCGCCTGTCGCCGGCGCGATGTTGAGGGTGAACCAGTCATTAGGGACCCACTCGATACCGAGCGCGAGGTTGAGGTATGCAGGAGAGAAGAAACCGGAGATCTTCTGGCCGACCCACTTCCCGTCGATCTCTTCCCAGCCGGAGTCCTTGAAACCATCGGTGAACTGGGTCCTGAAATCAAGGGAGGCGGTGTAGTTCCATTTGCTGTCCTCCTTGAACTTCATCGCGTATTTGCTCTCAAGATAGATGCGGTCGTTGTTTTTCTGGAGAAGTCCGTGCTTGTCGGAAGACCAGAGGAAACCGTAATTGAGCTGGAGACGGTTGTCCCAGGCTGCGAGACCTTTCTTGTAGTTGGCCTTGGCATCGAGCCCGACGCCGAGGGTGATGGTATTGTTGCCGCCGGCAGCCCAGTTGAAAAGGGCTGTCTGGTTGAAACCGAGGTCGAAATCGGCTGATGTCGTCCAATACTGGGGCTTCTCGACGACCGCCTCGGGCTTTGGTGCGTTCACGATGGCGGATGCAGCTTCCATTGCGGCATCACGGACGTCAACGTCCTGTGCCTGTGCTGATAATCCGACCAGCGCGAGGATTGGAATCAAAAGGGTCTTGTTCATTATTCAGGTAGATTATGTTTGTTAGTAGGCGATTGCGAAAACCACTCTGCGGTGCGACGGCTTGCCGGAGAAGATGTCTTTTCCTTCTTCCTCGCAGACGAACGAGTCAATAGGGATGCATCGGATCGTCGCCTTTGTGGCGTCCTTGATTGCCTGCTCGGTCTCCACGGTGCCGTCCCAGTGGCAGAGGAGGAACTTGCCGGTCTGGATCTTCTCCTGGAATTCGTCCCAGCTGTCGCATTTCTCCACGTGCGCTTCGCGGAACGCGAGCGCTTTGTTGTAAATATTCTGCTGGATGTCATCAAGGAGGCTGCTGATGTGCTCTGCAATGCCTTCGACCGGTATTGTCTCCTTGGTGAGGGTGTCGCGTCTTGCCACCTCGACGGTGCCTCCCGCAAGGTCGCGGGCGCCCATCGCGAGGCGTACCGGCACGCCCTTGAGCTCCCATTCCGCAAACTTGAATCCAGGGCGGAGCGTATCGCGGTCGTCAACCTTGACGCTGTGTCCGAGAGCCTCCAGCTGTCTCTTGATTTCATACATCTTGTCGAGAATGGCATTGTGTTCTTCGTCCGTCTTGAAGATAGGGACCATCACAACCTGGACAGGAGCGAGCCTAGGAGGAAGTACGAGGCCATTGTCGTCACCGTGTGCCATTATGAGGGCTCCCATCAGACGGGTGCTGACACCCCAGGAAGTCGCCCACACATATTCCTGCTTTCCTTCCTTGTTGGTGAACTGGACGTCGAAGCTCCTGGCGAAATTCTGGCCGAGGAAATGGGATGTTCCTGCCTGGAGGGCCTTTCCGTCCTGCATCATCGCCTCGATGGTGAGGGTGTCAAGAGCCCCTGCGAAACGTTCGTTCGGGCTCTTGTGGCCGACGATCACCGGCAATGCCATCACTTCACGGGCGAACTTTGCATAGACCTGGACCATTTCATTTGCCTTTGCTTCAGCTTCAGCTGCGGTGGCGTGGGCTGTGTGGCCTTCCTGCCAGAGGAATTCCGCCGTACGGAGGAACAGGCGGGTGCGCATCTCCCAGCGGACGACATTGCACCATTGGTTGCACAGGATAGGAAGGTCGCGCCAGGATGTGATCCAGTTCTTGTAGGTGCTCCAGATGATTGTCTCCGAGGTTGGACGCACGATAAGCTCCTCTTCGAGCTTTGCGGACGGATCCACCACGACGCCCTTGCCGTCCGGGTCGTTCATCAGACGGTGGTGTGTGACTACCGCGCATTCCTTGGCAAAGCCGGCGACGTGCTCGGCCTCGCGGCTGAAGAAGGATTTAGGTATGAAAAGAGGGAAGTAGGCGTTCTGGACGCCAGTTTCCTTGAACATCTTGTCAAGGGTGGCCTGCATCGTTTCCCAGATTGCATATCCGTAAGGCTTTATCACCATACAACCTCTGACCGCGGACTGCTCCGCAAGATCCGCCTTGAGTGCGAGATCGTTATACCACTGAGAGTAGTTCTCTGCGCGTGTAGTTACCTCTTTTGCCATTTTCTTCTTGAAATTCTGCGTTTTTTTTCGAAATTTGCATCTATAGGTATAAAGATTGCTTGAAGTATCTCCATACCGGTGTCACCGATGCCGGTTGGCAAAGATACAAACTTTATTACAAAAGGAGGCTATTATGAAATGGAGTATTACACTTTTGCTGCCTTTGCTTGTCGTGACGGCGTCGTGCAGTACCTCCGCCCGTTTCTCTCAGCAGAGATTTCAGGACGGCATCTACGTTTCGGCATATCCTGCCGGGAGCGCCAAGCTGAAGACCGAAGAGGATTTCCAGCGTGAAGCTCTCAGGAACATACGCGAAAAGCAGATGCTTGCGGCTTACGATTCGCTCAAGATCGAGTATCGTGACGTCTATCCGGGCACCCTCGAATACGATATGTATTTCAGTATCTACCCTCTGATAGCCTTTACCGGTTATTCCTGGGCCTTCAACGACTGGTATTGGCGCCGCTGGCACCTCGGCTGGTCCGGATACGGCCCCGTAGGCATTTATGATCCGTTCTGGATCGGAAGCCGCTGGGACTGGTATCTGTTCCCATACAACGATCCTTTCTGGCGTTGGGGCTGGGGCTATTATGGCGGACCGTACTATTATGGTTATCCTTACCGTCCTTGGTATGGCACTGTATACGTGGGTGGCGGTGGATTCCGCAACAATCTGGTCCACACTCCGCGCATCACGACACAGCCTGCAGGAGGATATCGCGGCTCCGGCAACACCGTCCGTGGCGGCGGCTATGACGGAGGCAGCAGGGTGGCGCCTTCTTCCGGCACTTACAATTACACTCCTAGGAGAATTTCCGGAATCACCGACGGCGGCACCGGTGCGCGCTCAAGCTCAAGTACGGGTTCCGGCAGGACATACAGCCCGTCAACTTCAAGTTCATATTCCGGCTCAAGGTCAATGTCTACCGGCAGGAGAAGCTCTTCGACTTCATCGGGAAGCTATTCAGGCGGCAGGTCAAGCTCCTCATACAGCGGAGGAAGCTCATCCCGCAGCAGCTCGTCATACAGCGGAGGCAGCTCTTCACGTGGCGGCTCGTCATACAGCGGAGGCGGTTCCCGTGGCGGTTCGTCGTCCGGCGGTGGCGGACGCAGCAGTGGTGGCAGCGGCGGTCGCAGATAATTCAGGCATCCGCTCCAATCCGTGTCATTCATCCAACAGATCCAAATTATGAAAAAGATAGCAACAGCAGTTGCGCTTATGCTGGCGGTTATGTCGGCAGGCGCCCAGACAGCATTCGATGCATATAATTTCAGCAAGACCAACTATGCGGGTACAGCCCGTTCGATGGCGTTGGGCAATGCGATGACCGCTCTTGGCGGAGATATCGGTGCCATAGTCCTGAATCCTGCCGGTTCGGCGGTCTTCAACTACAGCGTGGTGTCGCTTACCCCGAGCGTAGCCGTCTCTTCTGTCAGGTCAAGTTATTCGCCGGAAGGTGAGATGGCCTTCGGCCCAGTGGCGTCGACCAGCAAGAAACAGTTCAATGTGCCTAATGCCGGAGCCGTGTTCGTGCTCAACAGCGATGACGTCGGCCTCAAGGGATGGTCTTTCTCCATCGTCTGCACACAGACTGACAATGCGCTGAATTTCAGCAGTGTGTCAGGCCATACCAACAAGACGTCCCTGCTGGGGTCCCTCGCGTACAGGATGGATGGCATAGCCGAAGAATGGTTTGCTGCCACTGATGCGTACACAAGGGACAACCACGTGAGCTGGGACCTTGCCAATGCCTACAAATCAGGCCAGGTCAGCAATATGTTCCGCGACTTCTATATCGGCGGCAATCAGCTTAACGGCAAGGACAGCCAGGGCCGCAACATCAAGTATGTCCCTGATTATCTTTCCCAGAATTCCGAGGAATACTACTACGGCACCAAGAATGACATCCTGCTCAACACGGCGATGAATTTCAACGACAACCTGTATTTTGGCGTTACGATGGGAATCCCTGTATCGAGGTACAGATACACCTCCAACGTCTATGAGGCTGCCGAGAATCCGCTCAGTTTCCCTGTCAAGTTCGAAGGCGGCAACTCGACTTATTTCAAGAGCGCCTCGTATGGATATAACTATTCGGCCGACTATAACGGCATATATGCGAAGCTCGGCTTGATCTACCGTCCGGTCAGCTTCCTCAGGTTCGGCCTTACCTTCCAGAGCCCTACCCTGTATGCCATCAATGAATTCTGGAACTATACCGCGAATGTGAGATACGACAACAACAATAACGGCTCTGCCGCGAGTCCGGACGGTCAGTATTCATATTGCCTCAGGTCGCCGTACCAGTTCAGTTTCGGCGCCGCGCTCACTCTTGGAAATCTTGGTTTCATCAGTGCGGACTATGAGATGGCGGATTATAGCATAATGAGTTTCCGTGAACGCCACGGCGACTACAATGTCGGCTCCGCTTATTCAACCTTCGGCCTGACAAATGAAGCAATATCCAATTTCTATGGTGTATCACACGCTCTCCGTATCGGAGCCGAAATCCGTGTCGGTGCAGGCTTCTCACTTCGCGGTGGCTACGGATTCACGACGGATCCTTCCCTTCTGAGGAAGAATTCAAGCGGCTATTGGATCGGTGTCTCAGACTATGAGAGCCTTATCGATGAATACCACGGGGGCGGCGAACGCCTCTCCGACAAGAAATACACCGGAGACAAGACAAGCTTCTTCTCATTCGGACTGGGTTACTCTTCCGCCGGTTCGTTCTTTGCAGACCTTGCGGCAAAGAAAACCACTTTCACGTCCGATTCATACATCCTGTATGACAATTACTATGCATTTGACTCACAGGGTGATGTGATTACCGCCTTTGCTCCGGCAGCAAGAATGGAGCGCTCACTCTGGAATGTTTCACTGACCCTCGGCTGGAGGTTCTAAACCCTTGAATGACTGATATGGAATTTACTGCAAGGCAGCTGGCTGATGTCCTTCACGGAACCGTTGAAGGCAATCCGGATTCAAAAGTTACCGGTTTTGCAAAAATTGAACACGGCAAGCCCGGCCAGCTGTGCTTCTACGCAAATCCCAAATACGAACAATATGTCTATACCAGCAGGGCCTCGATCCTGCTGGTCAATTCTGATTTTGTACCGAAGTCTCCCGTTACTCCGACTCTGATAAGGGTTGAGAACGCATATTCCGCGCTTGCGGAACTGCTTGACCACGTTGCTTCCCAGAAGAAGGCATTCCGCCGTCACCGCGGCCGTTGCCGTATCGCCTGCAGCGCGAAGATAGGCAAGCGTGTCTGGGTCGGTGATTTCGTGACCATAGGCAGGAAATGCAAGGTCGGCGATTGTACCAGGATCTATGACAATGTCACCATTGGTGAGGGTACGGTGATAGGCAGCAACTGTATCATTTATCCCGGAGTCCATATCTTTCCGGGGATGGTGATAGGCGACAGGGTCATCCTGCACGCGGGTTGCATCATCGGCGATGACGGTTTCGGCAATGCGCCGCAGCCGGACGGAAGCTGGAAGAAGATAGAGCACGTCGGCAACGTGATCATATGTGATGACGTCGAGATCGGCTCCAATACGACGATAGACAAGGCTCCGATGGAATCAACCATCATCGAAAAGGGTGTAAGGATCGACAACCTCTGCCAGATTGCGCACAACGTGGTCGTCGGCGAGAATACGGCGATGGCTGCCCAGACGGGTGTCGCCGGCTCTACCAAGATAGGCAGGAACTGTATTTTCGGCGGGCAGGTCGGTGTGGCCGGCCATCTCAATATCGCCGAACACACTACGGTAGGTGCACAGGCAGGAGTAATAGGCAGTGTCAAGGCCTCCGGCTCTACTCTGTTCGGTTCGCCTGCAATCCCATTAAAGATGTTTATGAGAGCGTACGTCAAGTTCAAACAGTCAGCGGAAGAATAGACTAATCAAATATTATTCTTATCTTTGCAGACTGATGAAACAGCGGACAATCAAGACGACATATTCATTTGAAGGGAAGGGCCTTCACAGCGGTTGTCTTTCCCATATGACGCTCACGCCGGCACCGGATGATACCGGTGTTGTTTTTGTCCGCACCGACCTTGGCCTTGAAGTCCAGGCTGCCGCCGGCAATGTCTCCTCCACATCCCGCAGTACCACCATTTCCAAAGGCAAGGCTTCAGTATCGACAATCGAGCATCTGATGTCCGCCATCACCGGACTCGGCATAGACAATATCCGTATTGAAATCGATAACAAAGAGGTGCCTATCCTTGATGGAAGCGCCCGTCAATACGTTGAAGCCATTATGAAGGACGGCCTGCAGGAGCAGGATTCGGAACGCAGGTGGATTGAGATTGACAAGGAGATTGAGCTGAAGAACGAGAGCACGGGGTCGTATATCAGGATCGTTCCTTCCGACAGACCGGAATATGAAGTCACGATCGATTTCAATTCGAAGGTCCTCGGGATTCAGACGGTGACTCTGGACCTTGAAAATGATGATTATGCCGTGGAGGTCGCTCCTTGCCGTACGTTCTGCTTCTTTCACGAAATCCAGCTGCTCGCCACACTTGGACTTGTCAAGGGAGGCGACGTTGAGAATGCGATTGTGGTGGTGGAGAAGCCGGTCTCGGAAAGACAGATCGCCCGTATGGCCCGCCGTTTCAACCAGCCTGAGCTGAAGGTTACCCCCGAGGGATATTTCAGTAATCTCACGCTCCGGTTCCCCGATGAGTGCGGCCGCCACAAACTGCTCGACCTTATAGGCGACCTGCGTCTTTCGGGCGGATTCCTGAAAGCAAAGGTCATAGCATACAAGCCCGGTCATTCCATCAATACCGGGATGGCGAAGAAAATAGAAAAGATAACAAAAGAAAAATAACGACAATATGGCAAAGATTCATCCGTTGGCCACAGTTCATCCTGGCGCGAAGCTGGCAGACTCGGTAGAGGTCGGACCATACGCCTACATCGACGATAACGTTGAGATCGGCGAGGGTACGAAAATACTCCCTCATGCAACTATATTCCCGTATGTGAAGATAGGCAGGGACTGCAGTATCTTTCCCGGTGCTGTCGTGGGAGCAATCCCTCAGGACCTCAAGTTTGACGGTGAAGTGACCTACGTGGAGATCGGGGACCGCGTCAATATCCGCGAATGCGCTACAATCAACCGCGGCACCAAGGCCAGCGGCAAGGGCGTTACAAAGATAGGCAGCGACACCCTCATAATGAGCTATGTCCACGTCGCACACGACTGCCGTGTTGGCAACCACTGCATCCTGGTAAGTTACGTCGGTATCGCCGGTGAAACCGACGTTGATGACTGGGCCATCATCGGCGGCGGCACCAAGGTGCACCAGTTCTCAAAGATCGGCACTCACGCCATGATCGGCGGCGGTACCGGAGTCAACAAGGACATCCCGCCATATTCACTTTGCGGACGCTCTCCTATCGTGTTCGCCGGCGTGAACCTCGTCGGTCTCCGCCGCCGTGGATTTGATTCCGATGTCATCCGCAACATAAAGGATATTTACGATATGCTTTATTATCAGGGATACAATTTCGCAGATGCCTGCGACAGGGTTGAGTCCGGGTTCCCTGATTCGGTCGAGAAGAGGACCATCCTTGACTTCATCAAGAATTCCAAGCGCGGAATCGTCCGTGGCAGTGATTCTCACGAAAAGGGTGGAATCGAATAGTGATTCTGACCACGGCATATTTCCCTCCTATAGAGTTCTTCGCCATACTTGCGAAGAACTCTGTCATTTTTCTGGAAGCGCGTGAACGCTATCAGAAGCAGAGCTGGCGCAACCGCTGCCGCATCCTTTCGGCAAACGGGCCTCTTGACCTCAGGGTGCCCGTGGTTCACGGAGAAGATCTTTTCCATACGGAGATATCCGATGTCCGCGTCGACTATTCAACGCCGTGGCTGGCCCAGACTGAATACGCAATGGAATCGGCATATTTCAATTCCCCGTTCTTCATCTATTACAGGGATGAGCTGTTCTCCATCCTTGACTCGCGGCCGGAAACCTTGTGGGAGCTCAACCTCCGCCTCATCGAATTCTTCTGCAGCAAGCTCGGCATCAAGCCGGAACTGAAGGAGACGGTGACCTATCAGGGGCCGACCGTCGAGATCCATCCCAAGAAGGCGTCTGCTTATGAGGGAAGCCCATATTGGCAGGTGTTCAGGGAAAAGTTCGGATTCGTGCCGGGGCTGTCCATTGTGGACCTGCTTTTCAATGAGGGCCCGGAATCGATTTGCTATTTGAAATAAAATACTTATCTTTGCACCAGTGAACGAGATAGAAGGCCGGGAGGTCTTCTTCTTTTTTTATACTGATATGGATAAGGAAAAATTTCAGAAAATTGTGGAAACGGCTTCGCAGGAGCGTGGCTGTGTGCTCGTCGAAATCAAGTGGGACGATGATGACAACGTGTTTGACGTAACTATTGACAAACCGGATGGAGATGTGGACCTGCAGGACTGTGAGTACGTGCACCGTGCGGTCCTTGCTGCGTTCGACCGCAATGTTGAAGACTATTCCCTTACCGTCGGTTCCCTGGGAATCGATGCCGCAGAGGCGGACGAAATGTTGAAATCAATAAATGAATAAATAACTCCAATGGAAAAAGAAAAACAAATCACTCTCATTGATGCCTTCAAGGATTTCAAGGAAGAGAAGAACATCGACCGCCCTGTGATGATGGGTGTGCTCAAGGACGTGTTCCTTACACAGATTGCAAAGACCTACGGTTCCGCCGACAATTTCGACGTTATCGTGAATGTCGACAAGGGTACTTGCGAAATCTATCAGAACTTCGAAATCGTGGAGGAGGTTGAAAATCCCAATGCGGAGATGACACTCGAGCAGGTCAAGGCGGAAAGCGGCGACGATGATTACGAAATCGGCGACCAGTACGCAAAGAAACTCCCTCTCGCAGCATTCGGCCGCCGCGGCATCCTCAATATCCGCCAGAACCTTCAGGGCCGCATAATGGATATCGAGAAGGCCAACGTCTTCAAGAAATATTCAGAGAAAGTCGGTGAGCTTTTCAGCGGAGAGGTTTACCAGACCTGGTCAAAGGAAGTGCTTATCCTCGATGAGGACGGCAACGAGCTCCATATCCCTAAGAACGAGCAGATCCAGGGCGAGCGCTTCAAGAAGAGCGATTCTGTCCGCGCCATCATCAAGAGCGTGGAGATGAAGAACAATACCACTCCATATATCACCCTCAGCCGTACTTCGAATGAGTTCCTCGAGAGACTTTTCGAGCAGGAAGTCCCTGAGATCGCAGATGGCCTGATCACCGTGAAGAAGGTCGTACGCGTGCCGGGTGAGCGTGCAAAGGTCGCTGTCGAGTCCTATGATGACCGCATCGACCCTATCGGCGCCTGCATCGGTGTCAAGGGCGGCCGCATAATGGGCATTGTCCGCGAGCTGCGCAACGAGAATATCGATGTCATCCAGTGGACATCCAATCCGACCCTTATGATCCAGCGAGCCCTCAATCCTGCACACGTCTCTTCCATCGATATGGGACAGAGCCCTGAGGACAAGGTCAAGGTCTTTATGCAGCCGGACCAGGTGAACAAGGGTATCGGCCGCCACGGTGTGAACATCAAGCTTGCAGGTATGCTCGTCGACCGTGAGATCGAGGTATGGAGAGAGCTTGCAAAGGATGCGGATGCAGATGAGGAGGACGTATTGCTCAGCGAATTCTCAAACGAGATCGAGCAGTGGATAATCGACAAACTCGAAAGCATAGGCTGCGACACCGCGAAGAGCGTGCTCGCACAGACTCCTGAGGACATTGCAAAACGCGCTGACCTTGAGGATGAGACCGTAGAGGAGATATTCAATATCCTTCGTGCGGAATTTGAAGACTAATGAAACATTAAAGGGGTAATTAATGGCAGAAATCAGAATAAGCAAATTATTGAGGCAGTTCAATATCGGACTCAGCGACCTTGTGAATTTTCTCCAGAATCAGGGCGCTGAAGTCGATGAGAACCCGAATGCCAAAGTTTCGGAAGAATATCTTCCCGCTATAGAAAAACAGTTCGGCAAGGATCTCGAGGCAAAACGTGCCGCCGAGAAGGTTGACATCAAGATGACGGAAATCCTTGAAAAGACCGGTCGCAAGCAGAAGCCTTCGGATGAAGAGGAGGAGTTTGAGCCGGCGAGGGAGACAATCATCAAGAGCAATACTTTCATCAATTCAAAGAAGGAAGAGCCTGTCGTCGCAGAGCCTGAGCCGGAACCTGTCGCAGAGCCTGAGCCTGTAGTGAGTCCGGAGCCTGTTGCAGAGCCTGAGCCGGAACCCGTCGCAGAGTCGGAACCGGAGCCTGTTGCAGAGCCGGAACCGGTCGAAGAACCTGAACCGGAGCCAGTTGCAGAGCCGGAACCGATTGCTGAAAGCGAGTCTGAAAATGAGCCGGAGCCCGAGCCGGAAGCTGCCCCAACCCCAGCAGTAGAGCCGGAAAAGCCGAAACCGGCGGATGTGTCTCCGTTCAAGGTCGTCGGCAAGGTGGATCTCAGCCAGTTTGAGCGCAAGCCTGCCAAGAAGCGTGAGCGCATCAGCAAGGGCACTCAGAAGGTTGACGTTGCCAAGGCGGGCGAGAATATCGACCGCAACGCCGGCAAGCGTGACAACAATGCCCAGCAGAAGCAGCAGAACGAGGGCAAGGGCCGCCGCCGTGACCGCGACCGCTTCAAGCCTGCACTGTCCGAGGCCGAGCAGGAGGAACTCCAGAAGGAGATCCAGAAGCAGGTCAAGGAAACCTACGCCAAGATGAACGAAGGCAAGAAGAATAATTTCGGTGCGAAGTACCGCAAGGAGAAGCGCGAACTTGCCGCACAGCGTACTCAGGAAGAGATTGCCGAGGCTGCCGCAGAACAGAAGACACTCAAGGTCACCGAGTTCGTTACGGTCAATGACCTTGCGACCCTTATGGGCAACACTCCTGTGGTCAAGGTGATCGGCGCCTGTATGAGCCTTGGTCTGATGGTTTCCATCAACCAGCGCCTCGATGCGGAAACGCTTGTCCTTGTAGCCGAGGAATTCGGATACAATGTCGAATTCGTCACTGCGGAGATTTCGGAGGAAATAAATTCCAACGAGCAGCCGGACAAGCCGGAAGACCTCGTCGAAAGACCTCCTATCATCACCGTAATGGGTCACGTAGACCACGGCAAGACCTCTCTCCTCGACTACATACGCAAGTCAAACGTCATCGCAGGAGAAGCCGGCGGTATCACACAGCACATCGGTGCATACAATGTCAAGCTTCCTGACGGACGTCATATCACTTTCCTGGATACCCCTGGCCACGAAGCTTTCACGGCTATGCGTGCCCGCGGTGCCCAGCTCACCGACCTTGCCATCATCATAGTCGCTGCGGACGACGCCGTGATGCCTCAGACAATCGAGGCTATCAACCACGCCCAGGCCGCAAACGTACCTATGGTGTTCGCCATCAACAAGATTGACAAGCAGGGCGCCGATCCCGACAAGATACGTCGTCAGCTGTCCGAGATGAATATCCTCGTCGAGGACTGGGGCGGCAAGTATCAGTGCCAGGAAATCTCTGCCAAGAAGGGACTCAATGTCGACAAGCTGCTTGAGAAAGTCCTTCTCGAGACCGACCTTCTCGAACTCAAGGCCAATCCTGACAAGAATGCCGTCGGCGCCGTCATAGAGTCGTCCCTCGACAAGGGTCGTGGCTATCTGGCTACCGTCCTCGTCCAGGAAGGAACACTCAAGGTTGGAGACATTATGCTCTGCGGAAGCTTCTACGGACGTGTGAAGTCAATGTTCAACGAGCGCGGCCAGAAGGTGAACGAAGCCGGCCCGTCTACTCCTGTATCAGTCCTCGGTCTAAACGGAGCTCCTGCCGCCGGTGAGAAGTTCAACGTCCTCTCCGATGAAAAGGAGGCCAAGAGCATCGCGAACAAGCGCGAGCAGCTCATCCGCATTCAGGGCATCAAGACCCAGAAGCATATGACCCTCGAAGAGATCGGCCGCCGTATCGCTATCGGCAATTTCAAGGAACTCAACGTCATCGTCAAGGGCGATGTGGACGGTTCTGTCGAGGCCCTGTCCGACTCTTTGATCAAGCTCTCCACCGAGGAAGTCAAGGTCAATGTCATCCACAAGGCCGTTGGTGGCATCTCCGAGTCAGACGTGCTGCTCGCAGAAGCATCAGACGCCGTTATCATAGGATTCCAGGTGCGTCCTACGGTTGAAGCCCGCAAGGCTGCCGACCGCGAAGGTATTGAAATCCGCCTCTACTCCGTTATCTACGACTGTATCAATGAAGTCAAGGATGGTATCGAGGGTATGCTCGAACCGGAGAAGAAGGAGGAGGTCATTGCTACTGCAGAGGTCAAGCAGACCTTCCGCATCAGCAAGGTCGGCACTATCGCCGGATGTCTTGTCAGGGATGGCAAGATGGTGCAGAAGTCGAAGGTGCGCCTTATCCGCGACGGCATCGTTGTCTATACGGGCGAGCTCGGCTCCCTCCAGATCGTCAAGGATCAGGTGAAGGAGGTCCCTGCCGGCAAGGAATGCGGTATGTCTATCGCCGGATATAATGATATCAAGGACGGCGACATCATCGAGGCATTTACCATCGTTGAGATCAAGAGGACCCTGTAAGGGCGGTCTTGGCTGAAAGGAAATCCCCCCATCAGACCTAAGTGAACAGGCACAGCCTAAATGGTCTGATGGGAGGATTTCCTTTCAGCCGTCTCTGGCCTAATGTGTGTTTTTGAAAAAATTATTGTGCGGCAATAAAAAATTACTATATTTGTAAAGAATTTAAAACTGTCCAATATGATTGACTTGTGGAATTCATTATCTGTAGCGATGAAAGTCCTGTGGGCCGTGACGCTCTCGGCTTCGCTGATTTTCGTTATTCAAACCATTATGACCTTCCTCGGGGCAGACGCTGACAGTGCCGATTTTGACATCAACACCGACGTTGACACAAGTGTCGATGCAGGTGGTGCAGATGTCGATACTTCTGCCGGGCACAGCTCCGGAATAGGTCTTCTCTCATTCCGCAACCTTGTGAATTTCTGCCTCGGTTTCGGCTGGACGGCGATCCTCCTCCAGAGCCAGGTGAAGTCCACGACACTTCTTCTGGTAATTGCGCTTGTCGTGGGCGTAGCCCTGGTTGCGCTCGTGATGCTGCTCTTCAAGTGGATAGGCGGAATGCAGCAGTCAGGCAACATCAACATTTACAAGTCTGCGGTTGATTGTCAGGGCACCGTCTATCTTACCATTCCGGGCGAGCGTTCCGGCGAGGGCAAGGTCCAGATCAGCATCAATGATGCGGTCCGCGAGTATGAAGCCATCACAGACGGCCCGACTCTCAAGACCGGCACCAAGATTCACGTCATCGACGTCATATCATCCGATACGCTTCTTGTGGAAGAAAATAATTCAATAATCATCTAATACTTTATTAATATGGAAATCTACCTGATCCTCATCATCGTTTTCGTCCTCTTCGTGACGTTCGCCGCAATCCTTGCGCGCTACAAGAGGTGCCCGTCCGACAAGATTCTCGTAATCTACGGTAAGACCGGTCAGAACGCTTCTGCCCGATGCATCCACGGCGGTGCCGCATTCATCTGGCCTGTATTCCAGAGCTATCAGTTCCTGGACCTCACCCCGATCTCGATCGAGTGCAACCTTACCAATGCACTTTCCAAGCAGAACATCCGCGTTGACGTTCCCTGCCGTTTCACAGTAGGTATCAGCACGGAGCCTGAGAATATGACAAACGCTGCAGAGCGCCTTCTCGGCCTGAGCATCGATGACATCCGCGGCATAGCCACCGATATCCTCTTCGGCCAGCTCCGTCTCGTCATCGCGACGATGGACATCGAGGAGATCAACTCCGACCGCGACAAGTTCCTGGCAAACGTGTCCACCAACGTCGAAGCCGAGCTCCGCAAGATCGGTCTGAAGCTCATCAACGTCAACGTCACCGATATCCGCGACGAGTCCGGCTATATCGAGGCTCTCGGTAAGGAGGCTGCCGCCAAGGCGATCAACGATGCTAAGAAGAGCGTCGCCGAGCAGAACCGTTACGGTGAGATCGGTAAGGCAGAAGCCGACAGGGACAAGGACATCAGAATCGCCGAGACTTCAAGGGATACCCGTATCAACACCGCAGACGCAAATGCAAAGGCGGTCGAGGGTGAGAATGCATCCAAGATCGCAATCGCCCAGTCCGACGCGCTCCGCCGTGAGAAGCAGGCCGAGGCGGAGAGACTCGCTGTAGCTGCCGAGAAGGTCCAGTCAGCAAAGGCCCTTGAAGAGGCATACAAGAGCGAGCGCGACGCCGAACTTGCACGTGCCGAGAGAGAAAAAGCCACCCAGCAGGCAAATGTCGTCGTTGCCGCCCAGATTGAGAAGGAGAAGGCCATCATCGAGGCTGAAGCCGAGGCTGAGCAGATCCGCCGCAAGGCAAAGGGTGAGGCTGATGCCATCTTTGCCAGGATGGATGCCCAGGCCCGCGGTACCCTCGAAATCCTCGCCAAGCAGGCGGAAGGTTTCGGCCAGCTCGTCGCTGCCGCAGGTGGAGACGCACAGCAGGCTATCACGATGCTCATCACCGACAAGCTTCCGGAACTCGTCAAGACTCAGGTCGAGGCCGTCAAGGGCATCAATATCGACAAGGTTACCGTCTGGGACGGTGGAAACAAGGAGAATGGCAAGACTGCCACTGCAAACTTCGT
Organism: Bacteroidales bacterium; assembly: GCA_024401695.1. Taxonomy (GTDB): domain Bacteria; phylum Bacteroidota; class Bacteroidia; order Bacteroidales; family UBA932; genus Cryptobacteroides. The sequence continues at coordinate 386,372 of JAKSKN010000001.1, read as the reverse complement.
CTCAGGTCTTATGGGCGCCGTACCTCCGCTTGAGGATCTCTTCAAGATGGCCGGTATGAACCTTCCAAATTATCTCAAGGGTGCTGACAACCAGCCTCAGCCGGAAGCCGCGGCCGATGTGAAAGAGGATAAGAAAGCCAAGGAGACCAAGTGATGATAGTGGTGAATGTAGATGTGATGCTCGCCCGGAGGAAGATGTCCTCCGGGGAGCTTGCTCAAAAGGTGGGCATCTCAGCTGCAAACCTCTCTATTCTCAAGACGGGTAAGGCTAAGGGCGTGAAGTTCTCCACCCTGAGTGCCCTGTGCGATGCACTTGACTGCCAGCCTGGCGACATCCTGGAATACCGTCCGGGAGACCAGTAAACAGATTAGTCCTTCCGTACATATCCGAATGTCGGGCAGAAGAATAATAAACAAGAAAATCCCCCGCAGAGGCATCTGTAGGGGATTATTGTCGTTGTTGAGGTACCAAGATTCGAACTTGGGCAGACAGAACCAAAATCTGTAGTGCTACCATTACACCATACCTCAATTCCGGGTGCAAAGGTAATAAAATTACCGTTTAGTTTTAAAATAATCTGTAACCAGTTTTGAGCACTCGTCGGCAAGGATGCCTGAAGTGACTTCTGTCTTTGGATGCAGAAGGGAAGGGGAGAAGAGGGAATAACCGCGCTTTGGATCAGGAGTGCCGTAGACGATGCGGCTTACCTGTGCCCAGTTGAGCGCGGCGGCGCACATCGGGCAGGGCTCGACTGTCACGAACAGGGTGCAGTCCGTGAGGTATTTCCCGCCGAGAGCTTCGGTGGCTGCAGTGAGTGCGATCATCTCTGCGTGAGCGGTGGGGTCGTGCAGGCGCTCTGTCATATTGTGGCCACGCGCTATCACCCGTCCCCGGCAGACGACAACGGCGCCGATGGGTATTTCGTCTTCGCTGGCCGCCATCCCGGCTTCGCGCAGCGCTTCGCGCATATATCTTTCTTCGGATTCTTCCATATCGTCACAAATTTAGTCATTCTTAAAAAATAACTTGGTAATCTTTATGGTTCTTGTTTTGTCTTTTGAACATGTCATTCAGTCACGTAGCACGGCTACGCTCCTTCATTCCATATCCAAAATACATAAACAATCCCTCATAAATCTTTACCAACTTATTTTTTCATCATTCCTTAGTTTTTCTTTTTGAAACTTTTTGGATTCTTTCTGAAAAAGTTTCATATTTGTTCACGATTATGAAACTTTTTCTGATAGACGGTCACGCTCTCGTGTTCAAGATGTATTATGCATTCCTTGGACGTCCTATGGTCAATGGCAAGGGAGTGGATACATCCATACTTTTCGGATTCTCGAAATATCTTCTTGAACTTATCGACAAGGAGAAGCCGACCCATCTCGCAGTCAGCTTCGACCCGCCGGGAGGCACGTTCAGGAATGAGATGTTCCCGGAGTACAAGGCCAACAGGGCAGAGACACCGCAGCTGGTGATTGATGCTCTCGAACCGCTTACAGCCATCGTGAAGGCGATGGGGATACCGGTCCTGATGATCAGGGGCTTTGAGGCGGACGACGTGATCGGCTCTGCTGCAAAGCGCTTTGTCCGTGACGGTTTCGACGTGTATATGGTCACACCGGACAAGGACTATGGCCAGCTGGTAGAGCCTCACGTGTTCCAGTTCCGCCCGGGCAAGGCAGGCGGCGAGAATGAACTTCTGGGCGAGGCGGAGATATGTGAGAAATGGGGTATCGACTCCACGGCCCAGGTAATTGACATCCTTGCCATCTGCGGCGACACCGCAGACAATGTGCCGGGTGTACAGGGAGTCGGCCCTGTAGGCGCGTCAAAACTCCTCCGCAAGTACGGCACCCTTGAATCGATATACGAGCATCTGGAAGAACTTACCCCGGGCAACAGGCAGAAGTTCGAGGCGGCACGCGGCCATATCGCTCTGTCGAAGGAGCTTGTGACCATAAAGACTGACATAGACCTTGATGTCACTGACAGGGATCTTGAACTGGACAATGTCAACACCCCTGAGGTGAAAGACCTGTTCACGCAATACGAAATGCCATCGCTGCTCCGCCTGCTCGACAGGATTTCTCCTGCCGCGCGGACGTCCGTGCAGGTGGGGCCGGACCGATGTGACAGGACTTTCAGCCTGCCTCCGCGTATCGGGACCCGGGATTGTGCGGATGCCGCCATCCGGGGCGGGGCGCTTGCCATCAACCTGGTCGGGGATGAATTGTATGCCGCCGTCAGTGAAGGCGTGGCATCCGACGCCCCTGCTGCATTCAGGCAGCTGCTCGAAAATCCGGATGTGACCAAGATCGGCGCCGGATTGAAGGAACAGATGAACCGTCTGCACGAAATGGGCATTGAAGTCCGGGGACGTCTTGAGGATATCGAACTTATGCACTATCTCCTCAATCCGGAGCGCAGCCATAAGCTTGAGGTCCTTGCCAAGTCATATCTTGGTGTTGACCTGGAGACTTCGGAGCCGAAGGAGACAGGTTCCCTCTTCGACGAAGTCGATGAGGATGATGCTGCAGACCATACGAAGGAGACTGCTGCAATGATGTTCATTGCCGGCTGTCTGAAGAAGGAAATGGCTGAGACGGAGGGTATGCAGGGACTGTATGACAGGATCGAGGAACCGCTGATAGGCGTGCTTGCCCGTATGGAACAGGCCGGCGTCAAGATTGACCTCGCTTCGCTCAAGGATTTTGCCGACGGTCTGCGGGTGCAGATGCTGGAGCGCGAACGTGAAGTCCGCGAGATTGCCGGCGTGCCTGACCTGAATGTGTCCAGCCCCAAGCAGATAGGCGAAGTCATCTTTGAAAAGCTCAAGCTTGACCCGAAGGCGAAGAGACCGAAGACCGGCAGCTGGCCGACCGACGAGCAGACCCTGCAGGAGCTCTCCGACAGAAGTCCGATAATCGACGCGATACTCGACTATCGCGGCCTGCGGAAACTGCTCTCCACATACATCGAGCCATTCCCAAGCTACGTCAGCCGTCGGGACGGCCGCGTGCATACCACCTTCAACCAGGCACTCACGTCAACCGGACGCCTGAGCAGTTCGAACCCCAACCTTCAGAATATCCCTGTCCGCACGGAACAGGGCCGCGAAATCCGGAAGGCATTCGTGGCCGAAGACGACGGGAAAGTCATTATGTCGGCGGATTATTCGCAGATAGAACTCCGGATAATGGCGCACCTCTGCGGTGACGAGCATATGTGTGCCGCATTCCGTGAGGGCATAGACGTCCACGCCGCCACTGCGGCGAAAATCTTCCACTGCAGGGTGGAGGATGTCACGGCCGACCAGCGCCGCGTGGCGAAGACGGCCAACTTCGGCATTATGTACGGCATATCCGCTTTCGGCCTGAGCCAGCGGCTCAAGTGCTCCCGTGCCGAGGCGAAGAAAATCATCGACGATTACTTCGAATCCTTCCCGAGCATCCGTGGCTTCATTGACAGGACATTGGCGGGAGCCCGTGAGAACGGCTACGTCGAGACGCTTTTCGGCAGGCGCCGTTATGTCCCGGATGTAAACAGCCATAATGCCAATGTCCGCGCCCTGGCAGAACGCAATGCCGTGAATGCCCCGATACAGGGCACCAGCGCCGATATCATCAAGCTCGCGATGGCGGGTGTTGACCGGAAATTGCGCGAAGCCGGCCTGGGTGCGCGTATGGTGCTCCAGATCCACGATGAACTCGTGCTGGAGGTCCCGGTGGAGGAGATTGAAGAAGTAAAGAACATACTAGTTGAACAGATGGAGAGCGTGATAAAACTCTCTGTCCCGCTGACAGTCGAATGCAGTTATGGCAAAACTTGGCTTGAAGCCCATTGATGAGCTCGTAAGACGCGCCATCATCGGCGACGGTACCGCTTTTACCCAGCTGTGGGATACCCATATCGCCGGGCTCCGCACGTACCTTAAAACCACAATGAAACTCACTGACGACTTTTATGTCGAAGACATCTGTTCCCGCAGCTTCGAGAAAGCGTTCAGACAGATTCAGTCATACGACCCCGTCAAGAGTCAGTTTGCAACGTGGCTCAGGGTCATAGCCCACAATACGGCCCTTGATACGATAGAGCAGGAGACCCGTGTGCAGAAAAGTTATGTCTATCTTGACGATGACAAGACCCAGGCATCGATCATTGAGAATATAGGAGACGATGAGTACACGCCGCTTGAGAGCATAATAAATACCGAGACGCAGGAAGAGACCCGCGGATATATCGAGGGTCTGCCTGAACTGTATCGCGAGATTGCCCGGGACCGTCTGCTTGAAGGTATGCAGTACAAGGAGATAGCCGATAAGGAAGGAATGGAACTCAACACGGTGCGCACGCGCATCCGTCGTGCCAAGGCCCTTATCGACAAGATGAAGAATGAGAGCAAATGAAAGAATATGACGTCATAATAATCGGAGGCGGCATTACGGGAGTCGGCACGGCCAGGGACTGCGCCCTGCGTGGCCTGAAGACCCTTCTTGTCGAGCGTTTTGACCTCACGAACGGTGCGACCGGGCGCAACCACGGCCTGCTGCATTCGGGCGCGCGCTATGCCGTGACCGACAGGGAATCGGCGGAAGAGTGTATGGCTGAAAGCCGCATCATCTGCCGCATTGCGTCAAACTGCGTCGAGCAGACCGGCGGCCTGTTCGTCTCGCTGCCTGAGGATGGCCTGGAATTCCAGGATGCATTTGTACGCAGCTGCCAGGGGGCGGGCATAAAGGCAGAGCGCCTCGATCCCGGGGAAACCCTTGAACTGGAGCCTGCCGTCAACCCATCTCTGCTGGGTGCAGTGAGGGTGCCGGACGCTTCGATCGACCCGTTCCGACTTACTTCCGCAAATATGCTTGATGCCACCCTGCACGGTGCAGAAGTACTCACATACCACGAAGTCACGGCTGTGCTGACCGAAAACGGCAGCGTAGTGGGAGTGCGTCTCCTTGATACCAGAAGCGGCGGGGAATTCGAAGCACGGGCGGCTGTGACGGTGAACGCGGCGGGTGTATGGAGCCAGCGGATCGCACAGCTTGCCGGCGTTGACCTGGAAATGTCCCCGACCAAGGGCTCGCTGGTCATTTTCGGGCACCGTGTCAACCATATGGTGATCAACCGCTGCCGCAAGCCGTCGGATGCCGATATTCTGGTTCCGGGCGGCCCCGTGAGCCTGCTTGGCACTACCGGCAGCAAGGTCCCGTTCGAGGAATGCGACGACCTGCGGGTGACGGCTGCTGAGGTGGAAACCCTTCTGCGCGAAGGTTCGAAACTGGCCCCTGTGCTTCTGCACACCCGTGTGCTCCGTGCGTATGCCGGTGTACGGCCTCTGGTCTCTGCATCCAACGACCCGACCGGCCGTTCCGTGTCGCGCGGGATTGTGCTTCTTGACCATTCGCAGCGCGATGGCCTCCAGGGATTCATCACGATTACCGGCGGCAAGCTGACCTGCTACCGTCTGATGGCTGAGCAGGCGACCGACCTCGTGTGCAGCAAACTGAACGTCAGGCGCAAGTGCCTTACCGCCAAACTGCCGCTGCCGGGCTCCGAGGAGCACTCGAGGGAGCCGGACAGCGATTCCCTCGGCCGCAAGGCCGCTGAGAACCGTCACGGTGCGCGCGTGGCGCAGATGAATTTCTCCGACAAGTCCGAGGTGCTCTGCGGATGCGAACACGTGACGCGCGCCGAGATCGAGTATGCCGTCAAGTGCCTTGACGTGCATAACCTTATTGACCTGCGTCGCAGGACCAGGGTCGGGATGGGGACGTGCCAGGGTTCATTCTGTATGGCAAAAGTTGCGAAGGCGCTCTCTGAGGCTCTCGGCTGCCCGGAGAAGGCTGACGAGTTCGTACGCCAGTATGTAAGTGAGAGGTGGAAGGGTGTGATGCCTGTCGGGTGGGGGGAGAGCCTTCGGGAAATGGAATTGATGAGGAAAAAATACGGCAAGCTATGAAATACGATGTTGTGATAATAGGCGGAGGCCTTGCCGGAGTGACAGCTGGAATACGGCTGCAGAAAGCCGGCAGGAAATGCTGCATAGTCAGCGGAGGCCTAAGCCTGAATGAAGTTCCAAGGCAGGAATTCATCGCGATGGGCGGGACATTCCTGACTGGCGGACGTGTGCTTGGTGGAGTATGGAAGGGAGATGTGCTTGAGTCACTTGTCGTGAGCAACCTTGAAGGTACCGGCCTGTGTGCCGACAACTATATCCTGGCGACCGGCAAGTTCTTCAGCAAGGGGCTTGTGGCTACGATGGATAATATATACGAACCTCTTTTCGGCTGCGACGTCGACTTTGAACGTGACCGCAGCAAGTGGTATGACCCTGATTTCTTCGCTCCGCAGCCCTTCGAAAAGTTCGGCGTGAAAACTCTTGACGGGAGGGTGCTCCGCGATGGAGTGCCTATGAAGAATCTGTACGCTGCCGGTGAGATCCTGGCAGGGGACGTTGACATTGTAAATTCAGCATTGGACATATGCAGCAGGATAATATAAGCAAGAACAACTTCGAGCAGTGCCTGAAGTGTGACTTATGTACAACGGTTTGCCCTATGAAGTCGGTGAACCCTGATTATCCGGGCCCGAAGCAGGCCGGCCCGGATGGAGAGCGTTATCGCATCCGGGATCCGCGTTTCTATGATCTGACGCTGAGGTTTTGCCTGAACTGCAAGCGCTGCGAGGTGGCCTGCCCGTCCGGCGTGGAGGTAGGTGACATAATCCAGACGGCGAGAATCAAGTACGGCAGAAGCGCCCACGCCCTGCGCAATTCGCTGATAGCCAATACTGATTTCGTAGGGTCAGTGGCGACATCCCATCCGCGTGCCGTCAACGGACTTGCTGACAAGCCGTCCTTCCGCTCCATTCTCGATGCATTCGGGATAGACAGGAGGCGTCACCTTCCACAGTATGCTTCAGAACGGTTCTCGAAGCAGTTCAACGCGCTGTCGCAGGACGGCTATGCCAGATTCGTCACTTTCTATCACGGCTGCTACGTGGAATACAATTACCCGTCGCTGGGCGCTGCTCTCATCGAACTCCTGAATGTCTGCGGCTATGGCGTGCGTCTGCTCGACAGGGAGAAATGCTGTGGTGCGGCGTTCATCAACAACGGACTGTCCGCCCGGGCCAGAATCAATGCGAAGGCGAATGCCGCATCCATACGCAAGGCTCTTGAGAACGGTTCGGAAGATATCGTGACCACAAGCGCAACCTGCACCCTCACCATACGCAATGACTATGATCACCTGCTTGGCGTAAAGACCGATGATATCCGCCAGCACGTGATGCTTGCGACGAAGTGGCTGTTCGGAAAGATTGATTCCGGTGAGATCCGTCTTGCCTTCAGGGAGGATTGGAAAGGCCATTATGCATATCACACATCCTGCCATATGCAGATGCTCGGCTGGCAGATATACTCCATAGACCTGTTGAAGATGATCCCCGGGATGCAGTTGGACGTCCTTGACCAGGAATGCTGCGGCATAGCCGGTACCTTCGGGTACAAGAAGGAGAATTATGAGTATTCCCAGAAGATAGGGGAGAAATTGTTCGCAGACATAGCCCGTACCGGTGCCGGGACGGTCGTGGCTGATTGCGAGACCTGTAAATGGCAGATTGAGAACGGGACGGGCATAAAGGTCCTGAACACCATCGAGGTGCTTCTCGATGCCCTTGACATCCAAAAGACAAGAGAACTCAACAGATGACATTCAACAAGACTGACTTTGAAAAGGCGATAGCGCTCTGGACGGAATGGAATGACAGGATAAATGTCGTTTCCCGCAAGGATATAGAGAACCTTTATGAGCATCACATACTCCACTCACTTGCCATTGCCGAATACAAGCGGTTCAAGGCCGGTGAGACCGTGCTTGACGTGGGCTGCGGCGGCGGATTCCCGGGTATCCCCCTTGCAATGGTCTTCCCGGATGTTCAGTTCACGCTCTGTGACTCGATAGGGAAGAAGATAAAGGTCGCTCAGGCCGTTGCGGACGGACTGGGTCTGGACAATGTCCGCTGCGTCAATGCACGGGCCGAGTCACTGCCCGGCCAGTTCGATTGGGTGGTGTCCCGTGCCGTCACGTCACTGGATAATTTCTATCCCTGGGTGAAAGGAAAGTATCGCAATGGTATTCTGTACCTTAAGGGTGGCGACGTCAACGAAGAAATTGCGCAGATGTGCGGCAAATTCAGGCTTGACCCGCACCTTGTCTCAGCGTGGCCGATAAGTGAATGGATTGACGATGAATATTTCGCAGAAAAATTTGTAATTGAAATCGGAAAATCTTACCTTTGCCCTCCCAAAATGAATAATTAAAAGAACTAGATATGAAAAGGACATTCCAACCATCCAATCGCAAGAGAGTCAACAAGCATGGCTTCCGCGAGCGTATGAGCACACCTAACGGCCGCCGCGTGCTTGCTGCACGTCGTGCACACGGTCGCAAGAAGCTCACTGTCTCTTCAGAGGACAGGTTTTAATTTCTGTCAAGGAAATTAAGAAAAGCGGGACGATGAAGATCGCCCCGCTTTTCTGTGTATGTCATTCCTCGCCGAGGAACATCGGATCCCAGGCCGGGAGCTGGACAGGTTTCTTGTCCAGAAGCTTGAGCAGGTCGGCAGGGACGAATTGCTTTTCAACGACAAGGCGGAACATATACTCGTTGAACCATTCGTCGGTCATAATGAGTTTCCCGTTGTAGCCGGTGTTGCCCCAGCTGTTCTCGACCATCCATTTCTGAGGGGCTCCGTCCTTCAGGTTAACTCCGATAAGGGTCATCGCGTGGCTTGAACCGCTGGCGTGTGACATTACGCGCTGTCTCTTGTCCATTGTGAATTCGACGTCGAGAAGTGATTCGTAGTCGAAGTTCCTGAGGTCGGCGACACCGCGCTTGCGGTCGAGGAACTTGGCGACGTCACAACTGAAATACATCGCCTTGTTGGCTTTGATCGAGGCGATCGCCATCGATTTGATATCTTCAATCGGAAGATTGATGTACAGCCAGTTCTGCCCGTCATAGGTGTGGCGGTCGTACTGTATCTCATAGACCTTGCCATACTCACGGCTAGGGTCGTTCATCAGCATCACGTAGTCGTTCTCGAGGTCATAGCCCAGGAGTTCCTGGTAGAATTCGACGGGAGTATAGGTTTTGCCCTGCCATTCGAAGGATTTCGGAGGCACTCCGTAGCTGAGCGCGAGGACGTGGTAGATTTCCTTGAGCATACGTACCTTGAGGTCCTGGAGGAATGCCGGGATGTTGGCTTTCTTGATGCCGACCGGGTCTTCCCTGAGTTCCAGACCATCCTGACGGAGAAGGGTCTTGAGCTGGGTGGACATTGCCGAGGTGTTGTTGGCGATATAGCTCTCCGGCATCACGTTTGACGGTACGACTCCATATTTCATCACGAGGTTGGCAACTCCGGTGAAGGTGCCGCCATCGCTGAGCGGGTTGCTGAACAGCCAGTCGACTTCGCGGTCGGTGATAGGCTTCTTGCGGGTGTCGATGACGGACTGGAGGAAAAGATTGCATTTCTCGAGCTGGTCCCAGAAGAAGCAATATGTCTGTGAGAACTCAAGTTCGTCGAGGCCGTATTTGTCAATGGCTGCCGCGCGGAGTACGTTGAGCCCGGTAAACAGCCAGCATCGGCCGGATGATTTCTGGTCTGTGATGCCCTTTGTCCTGACGCAGTCTGAAAAATGGGTGTCGATCATCGCCGCGTTGTCGGCATTGATGGCGAGAGTGGCAAGCGGCACCTGGTTGAGTGCATTGCGAAGCGCCTTGTCCGAAGGGGAATTCTCGTATCCTTTTGCGATCTCGTCAAGGATGTCCCCGGTAAGGGCTCCGTTAGTCTGGGCTGAAGCGCAGATGCCCGCAAGCATCAGTGTAATGGTAATCAGTCTTTTCATGTTATTGTTGTGTGTTTGATGTCTCTTCTGTTTCAAGGCCGTCGGAAAGCTCCTGCGGAATGATTGATTCCTGGCCCGCCACAATGCGCGCGCCTGCTTTGATCCTGGCATTCGAACGCTTCGGCGCAAGCTTGAGATGCTCGAGCTTGTCGATTTTCCTGATGACCGACTGGCTGGAATCCTGCAGCTTCCTCTTTGATTCGCCGTATGCATCCCGGGCCTTTTCGAGATGTTCGCCGACCTTGACGAAGGAATCCATCCAGTTCTTGAGCTGGCTCATAAGTTCTCCTGCCGTATCATACACCGCCTGGATATTCTTTTCCTGATCGTGCTGCTTCCAGCTCATCAGAATCATATTCAGGACTATCATAAGGTTCATCTGGCTCACGATGAGCACCTTGCCGTCCTTTGCACGCTGCCACAGGGTCGGCTCTGACTCAAGCATAAGCCTGAATGCGCCTTCCATCGGTATGAACATTATGTTGTAGTCGACTTTCTTCTTGTCAGCTTCGATGTATGAAGCGTAGTCCTTTGTCTTGAGCTCGTCGATGTGCTTGCTGACGCTCGCTATGTGCTCCTTCGCAAAGCGCTGGCGTTCTTCGACCGATGCCGCATTCATATAGTTCACGTAGGCGTTGAGGCTGACCTTCGAATCGATGATGACCTCCGTGTCGTCGGGATAGTATACGATCACGTCAGGGATGAGCGTGGCTCCGGAGTCGCTCTTGACCTCGTGGCCGCGCCCGTCCTGGATCACTCCCTGGGTCTTGAAGTGTATCCCTTCCTCGAGCCCGGAGTTCTTCAGCAGGTCTACCAGCAGCATTTCGCCGAAATCACCCTGGATCTTGGACTGGCCTGTCAATGCATTCGCAAGGTTCCTGGCCTCCTCGCCCACGGTCCTGGACTGTTCCATCACGGTCTTGAGGAGCTCGCGCATTGCAGAATCCTGGGCTATCGACTTTTCCTGCGAGTCCTTTACGGACTGCTCGAACCCCTTGAACCTTTCCTGTATGGGCTTGAGCAGTTCGTTGATCGATTCTGCGTTCTGACGGCGAAGGCCGGCGGAGTTCTGCTCGCTGAGGGTCCTGAAGGATTCCTCCATCTGCTTGCGCTGGCTCTCGAATGCCTTCTCGCGCTCCTCGACCAGCATTCTCTGCTGTTCCATCCTTTGTGCGTCCAAGGTGCGGTATGTGTCATCCTGGGCCTTGAGCTGCCCTTCCAGTGCCAGCTTTTCACCTTGAAGCTTCCCGACCTTCGAGGCAAAGACGATTATGACGACGATGGCCGCCAGCAACAGCACTGCTGCAATTATGATGATTGCGGTAGTGTTCATATCATTTGCGGATTATAAATCTTTCGATGCGTCGTGGAACGGAAGTGAGGATCTCGTACGGGATGGTCCCGAGTATGTCCGCGAGCTCGCAGACTGAAGGGTCTTCACCGAAGATGGTTACGGTGTCACCCACCTTGACGTCCAGACCGGTTACGTCAAGCATACACATATCCATACAGATGTTGCCTATCGTGGGCACGCGGTGTCCGTTGATGGAGAATGATGCCGCTCCGCGGCCGAGATGACGGTCAAGACCGTCTGCGTAGCCGACAGGGATGGTCGCGATGGTCGTGCCTTCCGGTGCAACCTTCCCCCAACGGCCGTAGCCGATGGTGCCGTCGCCCGGGTGGAGCTGCTTGATCTGAAGGACTTTCACCTTGAGCGATGCCACAGGAGCGAGCTTTACGTCCGGGAGGGCGCTGACGCCGTATATGCCGATACCGAGGCGCACCATATCGTGCTGGAACTGCGGGAACCTTTCGATACCCGCGGAATTCAGCACGTGCCACATAGGCTTGTATCCGATTGCGTCGGTGATTGTCCCGGCATTGCTTTCGAACATAGAGATCTGACCGAGGGTGAATTCATCCTGTTCAGGGTCTTCCGCAACTGCCAGGTGGGAATAGATTGACTTCACCCTGACTTCGTCGTGGGACTTGAGGAACGTCAGGAGCTCCGGAATCTCGTGGGTCATGAAACCGAGCCTGTGCATACCGGTGTCGAGCTTGATATGGACAGGATAATCCTTCACCCCCTTCTCACGGAGAGTGTCGCAGAATGCTCTGAGCGTCTCAAGGTTGGGTATGCCGGGCTCGAGACGGTACTCGATGATCTCGGGGAAGAAATCCATCCCGGCGGTGAGAACGAGAACAGGAAGAGAAATACCGTTCCTGCGGAGCTCGACGCCCTCGACAGGCAAAGCCACCGCCAGATAGTCTGCGCCCTCTGCCTGAAGCATCGAGGCGAACTCCACGGCACCGTGGCCATAGGCGTTGGCCTTCACCAGCACCAGCAACTTCGTGGTCTTTTTCAGGCGTGAGCGGAAATACCTGTAATTGCTCCTGCAATTCGGCAGGCTCAGCTCCAGACGCGAAAAATCATTCTCATTCATCATATCATACAAATATAACAAATATATCGCAGGAGATGACAATAAAAACGGAATGATTGACGTTACGGAATCAGAACAGTATAGGATTTGTGGTTCTTGTTGGTCAGCTTGCTGTCGCGGAGCCACAGATTAGCTTTCTTGAGCTGGTTGTAATTGGTGCCGTGCTCTTCAGCGAAGTCTGCAAGGTCGGGAATCGGATCGCTTATGGTTACCGATGTCCTCGGCGGGATGTACGGGTAGCCTTCAGACGGGTCGATGTGGAATCCGAACGATTCAGGATGCTCGAAAAGCATCTTTGCGGCGAGGATGCGGTACATATAGCGGGCGGTCTCGGTCGGAAGCCACAGCTCCAGCGCGGTGCTCTGGTGCTGGCTCTCCAGCCTTCTGGAAATGCCTGCCTGCCCGGCGTTGTAGCTGGCGGCGACGGTGAACCAGTCTTCGTACTTGGCGTGCGCTTCAAGAAGATACCTGCACGCAGCCTCTGTCTCCTTTTCGATATGATAGCGCTCATCCACCTCATCGGAAACCTCCAGCCCGTATTTCTGTGCGGTTGCCTTGGTGAACTGCCACAGGCCTGCGGCCTTGGACGTTGACAGGGCTGTAGGATCCAGGTTGCTTTCAATCACCATCAGATACTTCAGGTCGTCCGGGACTCCATTTGCCCTGAGGACGGGCTCGACCTGCGCGAAGAATCGCGGAGCGCGCTTGAGCATCAGCAGGGTGGTGCTGTGCATATATGTGAATGCGATGAGCTCGCGGTCCATGCTCTCATAGAAATCCTGGCGGGTGAAGCGTATGGTGTCGCCGGCAAAGACGGCGTATGACGGGACTTTCGGCGGCTGCTTGTGGAGCTCTTCCGGCTGGAAGAGGGTCTGCGCACCGGCAGGGATGAATGCAAGGATGGAAAGGAATATAGTCAGTGCAGGGGCTGTTAAAAATTTTTTCATGTCACAAATATAATAAAATGGTCCTATTTAGGTATATTTGTATATGACTCCTTTTCTGCAACAGGTAGCAAGACACTATTACTCCCGGGGGAGCATCGAGAGCGTATGCTTCATCTTCCCGAACCGCCGTGCAAGGTCATTCTTCAAGAAATGGCTGGGTGAATGCGTGGCGGCGGACGGCTCGAAACCGGTCGTCGCGCCGGCTATGTTCACAATGAACGATTTCTTCTACCGCCTGACTGCGGAGGAACCGACCGACCGCGTGCAGCTGCTGCTCGAACTGTTCGACCAGTACAAGCAGCTTGTGCCTAAGCCCGAACCGCTCGACGACTTCATCTTCTGGGGCGATGTGCTCCTCGCTGACTTTGATGACGTGGACAAGTATCTGGTCAGGGCGGAGGGCCTTTTTGCCAATGTGGCGGACTTCAAGAGCATACAGGATACCTATTCCTATCTCTCCCAGGGCCAGATTGATGCGATAGAGCGTTTTCTGAACCATTTCCGCGACAGGGATTCGGCCCTCACGGTCGATCTGAAAAGCGGGGATGACAAGAACTACAAGGTCAAGTTCCTGCAGATCTGGGACATCCTGTTCAAGCTCTACGCCAACTTCAACGCTGCGCTTACCGAAAAGCATATGAGCTACGAAGGGAAGGTGTACCGCGAGATAGCCGACCGTCTGGATTCCGAATCCGTGGTCGATGTCCTTGCCGGACATCTGCCGCACTGTTCATCCTTCGTGTTCGTCGGTCTGAATGCACTTTCCGAGTGCGAAAAGAAACTGATGGGGAAAATGCGTGATGCCGGTATCGCCCAGTTCTGCTGGGACTATCGCACCGCAATGATCAAGGACCCCGCCAACAAGTCATCCTTTTTCATGGCCGACAACGCCGTGCGCTTCCCTCAGGCGTTCGAGCCCGATCCCGAGGGCTGCGCAACCCCTGAGATCAATGTCCTCAGCGTACCGAGCAGCATAGGGATGGCCAAGCAGCTCCCGGACATCCTGGCCCGTCTGGGCGGCACACCGGGGATGGAGACGGCGATCGTCCTGCCCGACGAAGGCCTGCTGCTCCCTGTGCTCAACTCCATACCGGGGGCTGTCACCGACCTTAACGTCACGATGGGCTACCCTATGGGTGAAAGTGAGTTCTGGTGCCTGATGAACGATGTGGCCGCCCTGCAGATGCACCTTCGGCAGAAAGATGGCGAGTGGTATTTCTACCACAAGCAGGTCTGGGCCATTTTCTCCAACTCCGTTTTCAAGTCTGTACTGTCGGACTCCGGCCGTGAAACTGTCAGGGCCATCAAGAAAGGTGTCAAGTACTACATCCCGCAGGACGAGCTTGCGGGAGACCCCGTGCTTGAGGCAATCTTCCGGCCAGCCGTGACCGATCCCTCCGGCAATTCTCCTGAGGCCATTCAGGCAATCGAATGCTATCAGCAGGATATCGTAACCTGCATAGGCCCCAGACTCAAGGATGTGGCCGATATGGCTGTGGAACTTGACTTCGCGCGCGTCTATCACCAGACTGTCGGGCATCTTCGCAAGATCCGGCTGCCTATGCTGCCGGCGACATATTTCCGGCTTCTCTCCCAACTTGTCGGCGGCACATCCGTCCCGTTCCAGGGCGAGCCGCTCAAGGGCCTGCAGATAATGGGCCCTCTGGAGACCCGCGCCCTTGACTTCGACAACGTCATCCTGCTGAGCTGCAATGAAGGAATGTTCCCGCGGCGCAGCGTCAGTTCGTCATTCATCCCGCCGGAGCTCCGGAAGGGTTTCGGCCTGCCGACCTACGAATATCAGGATGCCGTGTGGGCGTACTATTTCTATCGTCTGATCCAGCGTGCCGGCAAGGTATGGATGCTTTTCGACTCGCGTGCCGAGGGGCTTCGAGGAGGCGAGGAGAGCAGATACATCAAGCAGCTTGAGCTGCACTTCGGCCTTCCGGTCCGCCGCTTTGTCGTAAAGTCGCCTATCGGAAGGGGCAGCCTCGACGAGAGCATCCCGAAGACACGGGAGCAGATCGACAGGCTCCGCGCGGAGGGACACCTTTCCGCCACGTCGATGCAGAACTACCTGAGCTGCCCGGCAAAGTTCTACTACGGATCGGTAGAAGGACTGAAAAAAGACGACGAGGTTTCGGAATCATTGGATGCAGGAGCGCTGGGAACGGTGTTCCACAATTCGATGAAGGCGCTCTACGAAGGGAAGGGAGATATCACCGCATCATACCTTGACTCGCTCCTCAAGGATGGAACGCCGATACGCGATACGGTTGCGGGCCAGATCCGTGAGACACTGAAGACCTTCGACATCGAAGGGCGCAACATACTTTTTCAGGAGGTTGTCTGCGAATACGTCAATAAGGTCCTTCAGCGCGACAGGCAGCTGATGGACAGGTATGGAGTTGACAGATTCCACATCCATCTGCTTGAGGAATCAAAGCACGATGAGATCGGGGGCTTCAGGTTCGTCGGCTACCTCGACCGCCTCGACAGCTTCACTCCTGACCAGGTCCGCATCGTCGATTACAAGACAGGCAGGGTTACGGATGAGGATTTCAACATCACCGCCGCCAACGCACAGCAGGTAGTGGAAAAACTTTTCGGAGAAAAGGAACAGGGGCGTCCGAAGATCGCCCTGCAGCTCTACCTCTACGACAGGTTCGTCGCGAAGGACCGCAGGTTCGCCGGGAAGGGCATAGTCAATTCCATCTACCAGACCTCCAGGCTTTTCGTGAAAGAGGTCGAAGAGGTGTGCCTGGTACCGGAATTCACGGAGCTTATGAATGTGGCTCTCGAGGAGAAACTGAAGGAACTTGCCGATCCGGGCGTGCCGTGGAGGCGTACCGGGGATGCCAGGGCCTGCGAATACTGTGACTTCAAAATGATCTGCGGACGATGAAAGTACTCAAGGCATCTGCGGGCTCGGGCAAGACTTACGCACTCTCGCACACATACATCGATATGCTCCTGGAATCAGGGGATCCGTACGCGTACCGCCACATACTTGCGGTCACTTTCACGAACAAGGCTACGGCCGAGATGAAGGCTCGAATCCTCCGCGACCTCAAGGATGAGGCAAAGAAAGGCGGGGTGCGTGGAGAACGTGCGAAGACGGCTCTCGTGAACATCCTCCACGACTACAGCGCCTTTGCCGTCAGCACAATCGATAAATTCTTCCAGCAGGCGCTCAAAGCCTTCTCCCGCGAGATAGGCCAGTTCGTTTCATACCAGATAGAGCTTGACCGCGATTCACTCATCCAGGAATCCATGGACCGCATCCTCGACGGCCTGACCCTGGAGAAGAAGGACCTTCTCGACTGGCTGCGCCGCAGCGCCATGGACAGGATAGAGCAAGGCCAGAAGTTCGTCATTGATGATGGCCTGAAGGAGATAGGCAGGCTTCTGAAGAGTGAGAGCCACAGACAGCTGCAGGAAAAATATGGCTTGAAGGATGCTGAAGAGTTCTCGAAGGAGCGTCTCGACGAGATACGCAAGGCTTGCCGTGCCGTTATTGCGGACTTCGGCAGGAAGGCCGGGGCATTCGGCATAACCGCCGCGGATGACGGGAAGATCAAGGAACCGACCAAGACGGCAAAGAAGAACGACCCGGCACTTGCACAGCTCTTCGAGAAGCCGTATTATCATTACTGCACGGCATACTGCATAGACAGGCTTGTGTTCTCACTTGGCCTCGCAGGCGAATTCTACAAGGAGTTCGATGCATTGCTGAAGGAGAAGAACGTGATGCCGCTGGATGACTCCAATACGATACTTCGCGACATCATCGACGGCTCTGATGCTCCGTTTGTCTATGAAAAGCTCGGCGTTCGTTTCGAACACTTCCTTCTGGACGAATTCCAGGATACATCCCGTATACAGTGGGACAATTTCCTGCCGCTTCTGCGCGAGAGTGAGGCGAACTCTTCCGCCGGTGGGGCGGGCAGCCTCATCGTCGGCGATGTCAAGCAGAGCATCTACCGCTGGCGCAATTCAGACTGGGAGCTTCTGGGACACGAGGTCGAAGAAGCCTTCCCGAACGTGGAGTCGGAGCCGATGGACTGCAACTGGCGCAGTTCGCAGACGGTGGTGGACTTCAACAACAGATTCTTCGCTAAGGCCGCTGAAGTGATCGGAGCAAAGGATATCTATGCCGATGTGAAGCAGGAAAAGATGTCCGATGAGGAGCAGAAGGGCAGCGTGCAGGTTACTTTTACGGACGATCAGATGGATGCTGTCATCGAGTCTGTCAGGTATGCCCGCAGCTCCGGAGCGCGCTGGAGTGACATCGCTGTCCTGGTCCGCAGGAATTCCTGCGGCTCCGATATCGCGGAAGAACTCATCGGACGTGGGTATCCGGTGATTTCCGATGATTCGCTTGCAGTGAAGTCTTCCGTTGTCGTGCGGCGTCTGGTGTCTTTGCTCAGTTCCATCGAAACCCCCGACAACACCGTCGGCAGTTATCTGGCCCGTCAGCTTGGGGTGGAATTCCCTGACCGCTACCATTCCCTGGTGGATCTGTGCGAGAATCTCCTGCGCTCCCTGCGGGACAATGACCCTTCCACCTTCGAAGGTGAAACCCTGTTCATACAGGCATTTATGGACGGCTTGAGAGAATGGGTGGACGTGAACGGGAACAACCTCCGCGCTTTCCTGAAGCATTGGGCCGACGCGGATCCGTACATAGGTTCTCCTGAGGACTCCGACTCCATCAGGATAATGACGATCCACAAGTCGAAGGGGCTGGAGTTCCCGTATGTCATATTCCCGTTTGCCGACACGGTGGAATTCTTCAGGACAACAACCGAATGGTGCCACCTCGACGCGGCGGGTTCCCCTCTTGGCGATGTCGTCACCGGCAATTATCCGGTGACCCTGACAGCCGATGCCAGCCGGAAGACAATGTTCGCAAAGGACCTTGAACGTGAGGCTTTCCTGCAGAAGGTTGACAATATCAATGTATTCTACGTCGCACTGACCCGTGCCGGGAAATGCCTCCACGTGATCTCGAAGAATCCTTCAAAGACGTTCCGGGAAGCCTTGAAGAAGGGGAAGGAGGAGTATGGCAGGTTCACGGATATTCTGTATGCCTTCTGCGGTGGGCTTGAGAATCAGTTCTATGGTGAACCGTATGATTTCAGCAGGATGAAACGGGAGGAGAAGCGCAGGGCCGATGACTTTCCGGCGACATACCCTTCATATCCTCTTGCCGGCCGCCTGTCTCCGTCGGAAGACGCGGCTGATTATTTCGGCGTTGACGGGGTCGCTGGCCCTGCAGCATCGGCGAGACTGTCCGGAATCGAACTTCACAAGGCCCTGGAAGGTGTCCGCTCGCCGGAAGACCTGCCGGCCGACCTTGATTCTGAAAGCCGCGCGTTCCTTACCGGACGCATACTTGCACATCCTGAATGGTTCTCGTCCGGAGATGTGCGCGATGAAGTGACGATATTCGGTACGGATGGTCGGGAGCACCGCCCTGACCGTGTCATTTTCAATGGGACGGAGGTCTTTGTCCTGGATTATAAATTCGGTACGGAGCGCAGGGAGTCGTACATCTGGCAGGTCCGCTCCTATATGAAACTTTACCGCCAGCTGGGTTTCAAAACCAGGGGCGCCGTCTGGTATGTCGCGGATGACGAGGTCGTCGTAATATAAAATTCAGTACCTTTGCAGACTAATCTTTTGTGTTATGGGAAATATCACCAGCATATTGAACGGGATATCCAAGTCTTTCTACAACAATTTCATTGTGGAAGACAGGTATATGCATATTGTCGACGGACTTAAGACCACATTGATAATCACTGTCTTTGCGGTTCTCCTCGGGACTCTGCTTGGCGGCGGTATCTGCTGGATGAGGATGAACAGGCGCAAATGGCTCCGCAGCATCGCAACCGTGTACATTGACATAATGCGGGGCACACCGGTCCTGGTGATGCTTATGATAATGTATTATGTCATCCTCGCCCCCGTCAATGCTTCCGGCATTTTCGTGGCCATACTGACTTTTGCGATGAACACTGCGGCATACATAAGCGAGATGCTGCGCACTTCGATAGAGGGGATAGACAGGGGACAGACCGAGGCCGGGTTGTCCCTCGGCCTCTCAAAGACACAGACTTTCTTCTACATAGTGCTCCCTCAGGCGGTAAGGAATGTGATCCCCGTGTACCAGGGAGAGGTGGTCAGCCTTCTGAAAAGCACTTCCATAGTCGGGTACATCGCCGTGATGGATATGACAAAAGCCTCGGACATCATCCGAGCAAGGACATTCGAGGCTTTCCTGCCTTTGATCCTCGTGGCTGTCATATATTTCATCATAGCCTGGCTCATAGGACTTCTGCTGAAGCTTTTGTCAAAACCACGCAGCCCAAAGGCTGTGATTATGCTCCTTGCGGCGTTGCTGGTCCTGCCTGCGTGCAGCAAATCCGATGACAGGGCATCAAACGGAATCAGGACTGAAAAAGATCTGGACGGAAGGCCTGTATCGGTCCTTCTCGGTTCAACTCAGGAAAATTATATCCACAGCAGAAGGGGGATGGACAACGTGATGTCATTCAACACAACCACCGATGGCGTGGAGTCAGTGCTGCGTGGCAAGTCCGACGGGTACTACACAGATGATTCGTTTATCCTTGAGCCTCTGATGCTCCACCCGGAGCTTGATTCCATACCTGCCGATATTCCGGCCACTCCGATTGCAGTATGTTTCAGTTTCGAGGAAAGGGAGCTCTCCCAGCAGTTCAAGGGTTTCATCGAACTCCTGGAAGAATCCGGAGAGAACAGGGATATCCTCGGACGATGGATGAATTTCAATGATCCGGAAAGGCACAGGGATATACCCGCAGTAGAATCCGGTGAACCTGTAAAGGTGGCTGTGCTGGGCACGGTCCCTCCTTTCAATTCAATGGTGAACGGAGTGCTGGACGGTTATGAGATTGAACTGATGCGCCGGTTCGCCCTCTTCGTGAAAAGACCTGTAGAGTTCCAGGTGATGGACTTTGGCGCCATGATCCCGGCTCTGATATCCAATAAGGTTGATGCTGCCTTATCCAGCATCAATGTCACTGAGGAACGGCAGAAAATGATTATCCAGATACCGTACTATTCGAGCCGTTCATATATCCTGGTCAGAAAATCTCAGGAACGGAAAACCGTCATCAGCAGGGAAGAAGATTTGGAAGGGGAAGATGTCGGGGTGCTCCTTGGCACGCTTGCCGAAGCAAATCTTCACAAGAAGTATGGAATGGCAAACGTCAAGTCGTACAACAATGACGTTGACGGAATCATCGCCCTCCGTTCAGGGTACATAGCGGCTTATTATCTGGACAACGTCAACGCAATCACTCCGTTGAGGGAATATCCCGTTTTGGATTCGATCTCTACAGATATGGCTCCGCTGCCGGTTGCAGCCTGCTTCCGGCTGGAAGACGAATATCTTCCGGTTCAGTTTGAGAAATTCTTCGATGAATTCAAGCAGACTGCCGAATATGAAGATATGTGTGACAGATGGTTCAGGGGCGACATGCAGGAAGCACACAGGGATGTGGCGGAAATCACCAGCGGTCCCGTCCTCAAAGTCGCCACAATGCTGAGCTCACCTCCTATGAATATGTTGCTCAATGGCATCTCCGACGGATTTGAAATTGAGCTGATGCGCCGTTTTGCCGCCCATATCGGCAGACCCGTGGAATTTGTCAATATGGATTTCGGCGGCATAATCCCGAGCCTGATTACAGGCCGGACAGATGCTGCCGTTGCGACAATCAATGTCACCGAGGAGAGGCAGAAGATAATACGTCAGGTCCCCTTCTATGAGGGCAGGACAGTGGCATTGGTAATGAGAGATGGAATAGCCGATAAACCGGAAGAAGGATTCCCTGTATGGTTGATCGCCGTGCTGTCGCTCCTTGTCATTTCCGGAGCAGGCTTGTGCATTGCACGTTGTGGCCGCCGGAAGTCTTCCAAAACGGAAGCTTCGTCTGCCGGACCGGATTCGGATGTCATCATCCGCGTCTCACATCTCAAGAAAACATACGACGATGGTGTATGCGTCCTGAAGGATGTCAACGCTGAGGTCAGAAAAGGAGAGGTCATAAGCATAATCGGCCCGTCAGGTACCGGAAAAAGCACCTTCCTCCGCTGTCTGAACCTGCTCGAACAGCCTACCGGAGGCCGTATCGAGATAGATGGAAGCAATATTATGGATCCGGGGGTTGACGTGCCGAGTCTCAGGCGGAAGATGGTTATGGTGTTCCAGTCGTTCAATCTGTTCAATGGGATGAGCATAATGGACAACATCACATTCTGCCCTATGAAACTTCTGGGCAAATCCCGCAAGGAAGCGCAGGCCAGGGCGATGGAACTGCTTGAACTTGTGGGCCTCGCGGAGAAGTGGAACGCGGTTCCCGCGCAGCTTTCAGGAGGCCAGAAGCAGCGTGTGGCCATAGCCAGGGCGCTTGCAATGGAGCCGGAGATATTGCTTTTCGACGAGCCTACATCCGCACTTGACCCTACGATGGTCAGTGAAGTGCTGGGCGTTATGAAGACCCTTGCCAGCAAGGGCATAACGATGCTGGTCGTCACCCACGAGATGAGCTTTGCCAGGGAGGTATGCAACCGTGTGTTCTTTATGAACGGCGGCTATATCTATGAGGAGGGGACCCCGCAGGAGATCTTCGAGAATCCGCAGAAGGAACAGACGCGCAATTTCATCAACCAGATACGTGAATACCGCTATGATATCCGTACAAGCAAATATGATTACTACGAGATGATGGCGGGAATCACGAACTTCTGCAAGAGATATAATCTTTCTGCCACGGATATCTATCATTTCAACCAGACTGTTGAAGAGGGTCTGCTTATGATGGGTACAGGTTCCGGCGCGACCGTGAAGGTGTCATATTCCGAGAAGAACAAGACAAAGGACGTTGAAATCTCCGTTCCGGGTTGCGTTGATGCTGATATTCTGGATGCGGAGGAATATGCTCTTCAGGCTACGATCCTGAAGGGAATGTGCCGTGAGGTGAATGTCAGCCGCGACGGGCAGGCGACGAAACTCCACTGCGTGCTGATCTAGGAGTCATCGCAGGTCGGTGACGACCCAGGATGAGTCGAGGCCGTCGGTGCTGAAGGAGAAATCGCTCATTTCAGCGGGAGCCTGACGCCGCACGTTCCCGATGTCGAGTTTCGTGATATATTTTCTGTTGGCGAGAATGTCATCGAGCCCTTCGGCATATTCGATGTAGACTTCCTTTGATTTAGGGTCCACAGTCCATCTGGTGCCACCGTCGCAATAGATCTCCACACCGTTGCCTTTCAGGGTGTAGCACCCTTCCTGAGCCGTGAGCGTGCCCTTGTAGGTAATGGGGACTCCGTTGTCGCCGGTTATGATGCAGTCGTAGTCAAGTACAATGCGGTTGCTTTCAAGCAGAGGCAGCAGCGCATCGACCTTCTCCGTCTGACCGAAAGAAAACAGACTGAAGGAAAGCATTGAAGCCAGTATGATCAGGACTCTTTTCATAGCACTATTTCATAAACGCATCAAGTATTTCCTGAAGACTGTTCAAATCCTGTACCAAAACCTGACGCGGCTTGCTGCCCTCCTGCGGGCCGACTATTCCCGCCGACTCGAGCTGGTCCATCACACGTCCCGCCTTGGCATAGCCCATACCGAGCTTGCGCTGGAGGTCGGAGGTCGAACCGCGCTGGCTGAGAACCACCATTTTGGCAGCTTCTTCAAAGCGGTCGTCGAGCTTGCTCATATCGACCATCCCATTGCCACTGCCACCGCCTTCTGCCTCGGGCTCTGCCGGTGACGGCAGATAATATGGCGTGTTATAGCATCTGCCGTATCCTTCCTGACTTCCGATGAATTCAGTGATCTTATCTATTTCTTCGCTGCTGATGTAGCCGCACTGGATGCGCTCGGAGTCAATGCCGGCGCTGAAGAGCATATCGCCCTTGCCGATAAGCTTCTCGGCCCCCGGGTTGTCGAGGATTGTCATAGAGTCCATTCTGGATGCGACGCGGAATGCGATGCGCATAGGGAAGTTGCTCTTGATGATGCCGGATATGACATCCACTGAAGGACGCTGGGTAGCAAGTATCACGTGCAGGCCGGCAGCGCGTCCCTTCTGGGCGAGACGGATGATCGAGTTGGTGATGCTGCGGGCTGCGGCGCGTGAGTCTGACGATGCGCCGGTGGTCATTGTGAGGTCGGCATACTCGTCGACTACCACTACAAGGTATGGCAGGAACCTGTGGCCGTGGTCAGGACGCAACCTGCGTTCCTTGAACTTGTTGTTGTAACTCTTGAGGTTGTTGACCCCTGCCTTGCTGAGGAGTTCGTAGCGGTCGTCCATCTCGGTGCAGAGCGAACGCAGTATCTTTTCGGCATCTTTCGGTTTCTTGACGATGGCGGCGGCCTTCTCGTCCTCTTCTGAGACGGCATCCGGAAGGACGGCGAGATAATGTTTCAGAAGGTTGGCGTATGAAGAGAACTCGACCATCTTCGGATCTATGAAGACGAAGCGAAGCTCTGACGGATGCTTGGCATAGAGAAGGGAGGAAACAATGACGTTGAGTCCGACGGACTTTCCCTGTTTTGTGGCACCTGCCACGAGGAGGTGAGGGGCGTCGGCCAGGTCGAAGACCTTGACCTTCTGGGTGATGGTATAGCCGATGGCTATAGGGAGGTCGGCCTTGCTCTCGCGGAACGCCTCGTCGTTGAGGAGGGCTTTGAGAGGGACGATAGATGAATAATCATTGGCGACTTCGATGCCGACGGAGTCGGAAAGCGTCACCACGCGCACGCCCTTGGCATTGAGGGAAAGGGCGATGTCTTCCTGGAGCTTCTTGATATCGGCGATCTTGACGCCAGGCGCAGGATATACCTTGTACAGTGTGACTGTCGGGCCCACTATTGCCTTGACATCATTTATCTGGATCTTATAGTTGGCCAGGGCTGCACGTATCTTGTTGTTGTTCCTGATAAGTTCCTCGTTGGATACTTCGCGCCGGTTGCCTGCGTGGCTCTCCAGAAGGTCGAGGGAAGGGAACTTGTATTTCGGCAGACCCTCTGGAGGGTCCATACGGTTGTTGATAGGCTCAAGTTCCTTTTCTGGCTCGGCGTCGAGGCCTGTATCCTCGACAATCTCGAAACCGCCTTTGGCTGCAACGGCTGCAGCGGCTTCGGCCACTGCGACGTCATCCGCGACACTGCCTGCAACAGCGGGAACGGACGCCTCAACGTCTGCGGCTGCTTCCACGCCGGCTGCTTCCGCAATATCGATGTCATCAGAGATGACCGGACCCGCCTCGATCTGTCCCGGGTCTTCAACTGAAATCTCCATCGGCTCGACGCTCTCCTCCGGGGCTTCGTCTGTTTTCTTTCCGTTCTTCCTGTCTTCCCTTGCGCGCTGTTTCTCCTCTTTCTTGCGGAGCTTCTCTTCTTCTGCAAGCCTCCTGGCTTCAGCTTTCGCCTCCTTTTTTGCAATTCTGGCCGCCTCTTTGGCTTCTTTCTGTTCCGGTGTCAGGTTCCCGAGTGAAGAGAACCAGCGGGTGAACGGCTTTGAGGAGAAGAAAAGAAATGCAAGGATGAGAAGGAAAATGAAGATCCCGGTAACGGGGATGCCGAACTGTATGTCTGACCAGTTCACAGCAAATGCTCCGCAACGGCCGCCGAGGCCGCCTGCAAACATTTCGGTCCATCCGAAGAGTTTGCTGAGATATGCCAGCAGGAGGGATGTGATGAATGCTCCGAATATTGCGATGAGGGCGGTCTTGATAAGAGAGACGTGCCACTTCTGGGTAAGAAGCCTTACTGAAACGGCGGTCAGGATGATCAGGAGAGCGAAGCTGCCGAGCCCGAAGAGCTCGCATACAAGGAACCTGCCTGTCAGATGTCCCAATTTTCCTGCAGCGTTCCCGTACACTTCAGGCATACTCATATCCTCCTGCCAGTGGAACAGGTATGATACAGTGGCGATGAGAATGAATATGGTCAGTGCCGCGACAACCAGTCCGGCTATGCGGACAGCGGAAGCGCGTTCGTCTTCGTCCCAGGAGTTCCAGAGTTTCATTTTTTCTTGAAGCCTTTGCGGTTGTTCTTACGCTGGCGGTTCTTGCTGGCCGCCTGTCCGACGTTGATGCCCATTCCCGGACGGGAGAAGTTGGCATCACCGGCGATCTTGCTGAGATTGATTCCCTCCGGAACCTTGAGCCGGTAATCGGAGAGCTTCTCTATGTCATTGAAAATGGTCTCGTCAGCCACGCTGTCCTTGTTCCAGATGAGGTATTGCTGGCGCATATAGATGGCAAGCGAGCGTATCATCTCCGTCTTCACTTCGCCATCCGGCTCGTCACACAGCAGGTTGATGATCTTCTCAATGTTGCGTCCGTAGTGGGTGGCTTTGATCTTTGTGTCCTTCATCGGGATGCTCATAGGCTTCGTGGCAAATTCCTCGGCCACGGGGCAAGGATATGGCGAATCGATGTCAAGGTCGAACCCCGCTATCATAAAAAGGTGATCCCAGAGCTTCTGCTCGAAATTTTCCTGGGAATGGACCTGCGGGTTGAGTATCTCCATCACCTTGATGATGGCGCGGGCCTGTTCACTTCGTTTGTCCCTGTCTTCGATGGCGCGCAGTTCCTCCACCATTTTCAGCACATTGCGTCCGTATTCCGGCATTGAAAGCTTTTCACGGGCGGTATTATAATCGAGTCCTTCTATCATAGATCAGTTCATTAACTTACAAATATAATCAATTTTTGAAACCCTGGGAAGTCCAGGTGTCCTCCGACGTGATCAGACAGGCCTCGATCCCGGGGAGTGAAAGCACGAGGTCCCTGGCCTCTTCAGGCCCTATGACCATACATATCGTGGCAAGGGCGTCAGCTTCTGCCGCAGAAGGTGCAACCACGGTCGCACTGAGGAGGTCGTGCGCGACCGGATAGCCGGTGCGGGGGTCAATGGTGTGGGCATATTTCCTGCCGTCCTTGATGTAGTATTTGCGATAATTGCCCGACGTCACCACGCCGTGAGGCTGTCCGTCGGAAATCCAGATGCCGCTCAGCGATGCTCCGGGCGTCTGGTTCCCGTCTTCCGGAGTGTCGATGCCTATCGTCCAGCCACGTCCGGATGCGTTGAAGCCTTCGCAGTAGATCTCCCCGATATCCACAAGCATCGCTTTTACACCGCAGCTGTGGAGATAATCTGCTATGACATCGCAGGTGTAACCCTGAGCTATGGCGTTGAAATTGAGCTTCTTTCCCGCACGGCATTCGTCAAGGGCCAGAGCGATGCGCTCCGGTGAAGGAAGCGAGTCTGCGGTGAAGCCGAAGCCCCATATGTCGAAAAGAGGGGCGGAAGCGACGTCAAAGGCGCCCCCCGACAGCTCCTTGTATTTTTCAGCCAGTGCGCATATTTCGGTGAAATAGCGGTCGGGCTCGATGTCTTCGCCGGCGTTGCGGCGGCTCAGGAGCGAATTCCTGTTGTATCCTGACAGCGAAAAATCTATCCGGTTGAGTATGGAGTCTATCCCTGCCGCAATCTGCTGCTGCGGCAGCCTGACGCCCGACAGGTCGGCTTTTACGCTATAGGCCCCTCCTTGTGCGAATCCCTTGAATTCGATATAACGGGGGCCGTTGCAGCTGGACAGCGACATAAGGCATAACAGGATGAAGAGGCTTTTGCGGAGAGACATTTCGGCAAGCTATTTGTTATACAAAGTTAGTGGATTTTCGCGCAAAAATGTTCATATTTGCAAACTATTAGGAAGATTATATGAAGAAAAGACTTTTCAATATTCTCTGCATAGCCTTATCCGTGCTGTCTCTGACCTGCTGTAAAAAGCAGGAACAGAATACAACCCAGAAATATCTGACTGGTTATTTCAACCTCGACTTCCCAAGATTCCTGCACCCCGGAGACTCCCGGACGCTTGCCACGGAGGACCTTGCAACTCTTGAGACCCAGCCGGGCGACGAGAAACTCGCCATCTCATACTGCATAATCAATTCGGCCACAGGCAAGACCGATACGCTCATCAACTCCAAGGGTGAGGTCCTGCTGAGCAAATACGATTTCACGGCCCCGGATGAGATTGGCAGGTACAGAATCACTTTGAGGGCAGCGGCCACGGGGTATTCACCGGCATATCTTGACTGCGAGTATGACGTGGTTCTCCCAGGGTGGAATGAAGGAGCTTCCCTGACCAATTACGAACTGGAGGAGGATCAGGAGATTCTGGTCGATGAACGCGATGGCAGAAGCTATCTGGTTTCCCGTATGGGAGATGTTATGTGGATGCGTACCAATCTCCAGTGGGACGAACTCGGCAAGCCTTGCTATGAGGATGAAGCTGCCGGTGACGTCTTCGGCAGATATTACACTTTTGCCGAGGCGGTGGAAGCCTGTCCGGCCGGCTGGTCCCTCCCGTCGGAGGAAGACTGGGTCGCCCTTGCGGAACAGTATGTCAATGCGGCCGAGCCTTTCAGCGACATCCAGGGTGCTGCCGGTGCACTGATGGAGAATATCCATTTCAACGGCATATCTATGTGGGAGTTCTGGCCGTCGGTCAAAATCAGCAACGCAGCCCGTTTCTCCGCCATTCCTACAGGTCGCGCGTCCATTGTCGAAGACGCTTATTCTTTCCACGATTTCGGCTTTTACGCGATGTACTGGACTTCCGAGAACAACGGCGGCAATGCCGGAGTGCGCTATATCAATGTCAAGAATCCAGACCTTTACTACGTCGAGGTCGATACTGCGAGCAATGCTTTCCCTGTCCGATGCGTCAGGAAATTGGACGGAGAGTAGAAATCGTTTCCAGACAGAATATCAGGGCCTGGCCGATCGCATCGGTCAGGCTTTTCATTATATCGGGACAGCAGCCTGCGGCGCTCAGAGCCAGTGCTGCCAGCCCGCAGAGCATCATCGCGGAGGTGAGCGGCAGGGCAAGCAGGTTGGTAAGCAGGAAGAACAGCGGGAAACTGTGGAATCTGAGCCATACCAGAGGCGCCGTGAAGACCTGGCAGGAAATCGACATTGCCATTGATGTCCATATGTACCTGAGCGGGTTGAACCGGCTCCCGTCAGGATACCAGGCATTCATCTTCGGGAACAGCAGGTATATGCCGAGCATCGCGAGGTATGACAGTTGGAATCCGAGGGAGTCGATGGCAAGCGGATATGCGGCCAGCTGTATGGTCAGTGCGGTGCAGTATATGTTGATTGCGGACCGGTGCCTGCCTGGCTGCAGGCGGCTGATTTCGTTCAGAAGGATGAATAGAAAGGCGCGGATGGCTGACGGTGATGCTCCGGTGAGCAGGGTGAAGGCGCTTGCGGCGGAGATTGCCGTGAGACTGCGTACTAGGGTGGCGGTGCGCGAGTGCCCCAGAAGAGCCAGCATTTTTGCAAGAATGCCGTAGACTATGCCGAGATGCAGGCCGGAAAGAGCGAGAAGGTGAGACGCTCCGCTCTCCCGGAAACTGTTTGCGACCGTTTCGTCCAGGCCGTCCCGTCTTCCGGTCAGGAAGGCTTTCAGCAGGGCTCCTGTCTGTTCGTGGTGAAAGTCTGTTGCATCGATGAATGCCGCAAAACGGCCGAGGGTCAGTCCGGGCAGCCTGAATGTCCCGGCACCGCGCAGGCGGGCGCAGCTGTAGGCCAACGCCCCCAGAATGAAGCACATCGCGTATGCGGTCCGGCTTCTCCGCCCTTTGCTGCAGAATACAGCGCAGGCCAGCCCCAGACAGGCGCTGCCTGCAAGCGACACCCACCAATATGTCGATCCCTCTTCTCCCGGCGGCAGAAGCGCCGCCACAACGACTCCGGCTGCAAAGGGGATTGAAAACGCCACGATTCCTCCTGCCACGATCATTTCAATCTCATTTTTGACAAAATACACAATAATTCTTAATTTTGTATTCTATTTCGAAATTAAAGATTCACTATGATAATCCTCGTAATCAACTGCGGAAGTTCTTCGATCAAATATCAGCTTCTTGATATGAAGAACGACAACGATTTCTCCCTTCTGGCCAAGGGTATCGTTGAGAAAATCGGCCTCCCTGATTCCAATATCACACACAAGCCTACCGGCAAGGCGAAAATGGAAAAGACGGCTCCGATACCTGACCATAAGGTCGGTATGAAGTTCGTCCTTGATGCCCTGGTCGATCCTGAGTACGGCGTACTCTCGAGCTTCGGCGACATCGATGCAGTCGGACACCGCATCGTGCAGGGCGCAGATTTCTTCTCAGGCAGCGTGCTTGTGGACGAAGACGTTATGGAGAAGATCGGGTTCTGCTGCGATTTCGCACCTCTTCACAATCCGGCACATATCCTCGGTATCCGTGCCATGCAGGCGGTGCTCCCGTCAGTGCCTCAGGTCGCTACCTTTGATACGGCATTCCATCAGACTATGGAAGCACCGGCTTATATGTATGCCCTCCCTTACGAGTATTACCAGAAATACCGTGTACGCCGTTATGGTGCCCACGGTACGTCACACCAGTATGTAAGCCGTCGTGGTGCGGAGTTCGCCGGCCTCGACCTCAATGATTCCAGGATCATCACCTGCCATATCGGGAACGGGTCCTCTGTCACCGCTGTCAGGAACGGCAAGTGTGTCGACACATCAATGGGCTTCACGCCTCTGGAGGGAATGATTATGGGCACCCGCTGCGGCAGCATCGACGCCAGCATCGTGCCGTATATAATGAGAAAGGAGAATCTCACTCCGGAGCAGATGACAGAAGTGATGAACAAGAAAAGCGGATTCCTCGGACTTTCAGGAAAGACCTCGGACTGCCGCGATATGTGCGATCTCCGCGCAGCAGGCGATGAGCGTGCCAAGATGGTTCTGGACAAGCTCGTGCTTGACATAACCAAGCTCGTCGGTGGTTTCGTGGCGGAAATGGGCGGCGTTGACCTCATCATCTTCACAGCGGGCATCGCGGAAAACAACGCCTGGCTCCGCCGTGACGTCAGCAATAATTTCAAATACCTCGGCGTCAAGTTCGACGAGGCTTTCAATGATACCGTCAGGGGAGTCGAGGCGATGCTCACCACCCCGGATTCAGCAGTCAAGGTCGCTCTCATCCCGACGGACGAGGAACTGATGATTGCACGTGACACAATGCATATTGCTTTACAGAACAAATAATTATGGCACTTATTGACCAGATCATCGCGCGCGCCAGGTCAAACAGGCAGCGCATTGTCCTCCCGGAGTCCCTTGAGGAACGTACCATCACAGCCGCTGACAAGGCTATTGCCGACGGACTCGCAGAGATAATCCTTATCGGCAACCGTGACGAGATACTTGCCTATGCGGCAAAGCTCGGCCTCAAGAATATCGACAAAGCCACGATAATAGATCCCGCAACTTCAAGCAAGACCGCAGAGTACGCTAAGCTTCTCTACGAACTTCGCAAGAGCAAGGGTATGACCGAGGAGCAGGCGCGGGAACTCGTTAAGAATCCTCTGTATTTCGGCTGCCTCATCATCAAGAGCGGCGATGCTGACGGTCAGATCAGCGGCGCACTTTCCACAACTGGCGAGACTCTCCGTCCTGCCTTGCAGATCATAAAGTGCGCGCCGGGCATCAGCTGCGTCAGCGGTGCCATGCTTATGGTCACACAGACTCCGGAATACGGCGAAGACGGGGTTCTCGTGATCGGTGACGTAGCCGTGACCCCGATGCCTGATGCCAACCAGCTCGCGCAGATAGCTGTCTGCACCGCTCAGACCGCCAAAAGTGTCGCCGGATTCGCAGAGCCGCGGGTCGCGATGCTCTCATTCTCAACCAAGGGCTCCGCAAAGCACGAAGTCGTTGACAAGGTCGTAGAAGCCACGGCGCTTGCGAAGCAGCTTGACCCGACGCTCAAGATCGATGGTGAACTGCAGGCGGACGCAGCGCTTGTGCCGTCGGTAGGCAGCAAGAAGGCTCCCGGTTCCGACATTGCAGGCAAGGCAAATGTCCTTGTGTTCCCTAACCTGGAGGTGGGCAATATCGGTTACAAGCTTGTCCAGCGCCTTGGACGTGCCGATGCCATCGGGCCTATCCTTCAGGGTATCGCCCGTCCGGTGAACGACCTCAGCCGTGGCTGCTCAGTTGATGACATCTACAAGATGGTCGCCATCACTGCCTGCCAGGCGATGGATGCGGAATAGAACGGATAATTGTATTATTCGAAGAAGGAGAAGTGTACGCGACCGTACACTTTTTCTTTTTTAAAGCGGGGGTGTCCGGAAAATGAATACTCACCGCCGTGCTCGAGAATGAAGTAGCAGCCGGGATGAAGGATGTCGGCTGCGAATATCTTGTCCGGGATCGTGTCCAGGCCCTCCAGGGCATATGGGGGATCTGCAAAGATGATGTCGAATTTCTCGTGGCAGATCGGAAGGAAATCGAAGACGTTGTCGTGTACGGCCGTAACGTTCCTGAGGCCGAGCCGGGCGGATTCCCGCTTGATGAAAGCGGCGTTGTCGCGATTCATCTCTATTGAATATACGCGGGAAGCGCCACGTGATGCAAATTCAAACGCCACGGCGCCGGTGCCTCCGAAAAGGTCGAGGACCTTCAGGTCTTCGAATTCGTATTCGTTGTTGAGGACGTTGAAAAGGCCTTCGCGGGCGAAATCTGTCGTAGGACGGGCATTGTAGCCCATTGGAGGATTGATGGTCTTTCCTTTGAGGGTGCCGCCTATTATTCGCATAGGTAATCGACTGCTTTGAAATAGCGGTAGAGGGACATCTCGTCCTCTTTGTCGACAGGCGTTCTCCAGCAGATTGTGGAGACCTCCGGATTGAGTTGCAGCGATTTCATAGCCAGGAATATGTAATATTCGGCGGTGGTGAAATCCGGTGCGTTGTACCAGTTGGCGAGAAGAAGGGATTTGCCCTGGGCTATGGCCAGCGTCAGGATGCCGTCCTTGACACTGCAGAGTATCTTGTTGTATTCAGGGCATTTCGGAAGATCGTTCAGTATGTGATAGATCTCCGGATACAAAACGGCACTGTCCTCATCTACGGCGTAGACGAGGACAGCATCGTATTGTGGTATTTCAATATGCTTCACCTGCTGTCCTTCCCTCAGCTCAACAACTCCAGCAAGTGTCTCACGTTCTGCTGAAGCATCGAAAAAATTGGAAGGAACAAGCGTGAACACTACTCCCAGTTACCTGCGTTGTTGTTAGGAGTGTCGACTGAACCGACCTGAAGGCCTTCGAACCTGTTCTTGTCCCTGCAGTCGGCATCGAGGTTGATGCGGAGCTGGTTGTCCATACCCTTGCAGAGAAGTTTGTAAGGCATCTTAGCCTCGAACAGAGGAACAGGCACGCCTGATACCATCCTTACTACGGCGTCCATAATGACCGGCTTGCCGCCTGAGAAAGGAATGGTGGCGAGTGAGTCAGCGCAGAAATCCTCGCGGCTGCGGAAGAGAGTGTCCTTTACAGGGATCTTGGTGACAGCAGAGAACACGAGATTCTTGTCGCCCTTTTCATAGAGAGCCTTGAGCTGGTTGTCAATCTCAGCTCCCTTGCCCTTGAGACCCTTCTTGACCTTCTGGGTGTGCTCCCATGCGAGAGAGTCGTCCACGGAACCGATCTGCATCACGATTGACATCTGACCGTTCTTGTAGTAGTCGATGAGGGAGTCGATGTCGGCGGTGAACTTGTTGTTCTCGCCTTTGTAGGCGACTTCAAGGGTACGGATGTCCTTGAGTCTCTGAACGGCTACTGTTTTACGTGCTTCGAGTTGCTTGTTGAAGTTGACCGGCTTTGTGATGCTGTTGTAGATGGCGTATACCAGGCCTACGATAGCGACCAGAAGAACAACTTCGACGATAATCTTTACTGACTTTTTCATTTTATGTGTTTTTGTTTACTTTCAAAACCCCACAAAGTTATGAAAATGATTTATCAAATGCAATATTCTTACTAAATTTGCAGCATTATGGAGGATGACAATGAAACAGCTCCCGCCAGATAAAATATTGCGTCTGGACGCTCTCCTGCGTGGTGCCGGGTCCGTTGCGATCATTACGCACACACACCCGGACGGCGATGCCCTGGGCAGCACCACTGCACTTTGGTATTTTCTTACCCTCACGCTTGGCAGGAAAGCGCGCATCCTGGTGCCGGATGCCGTCGCGTCAAATCTGCAATTCATCGTTGCCGAAGATTCGCTGCTCGACGTTTCCGCCGATCCGTCAGGGGCGGCGGCCTTCATCGGGTCCGCAGATCTTGTCGTCTGCCTCGACCTCAACGTGCTTTCCCGCACTGCCGGCGCGGAGGCTTCCGTTCGTTCGTCAAGGGCGGCCAAAGTGCTGATAGACCATCATCTGTCTCCTGCGGTCGAGGACTTTGACCTTGTCTTTTCGGAGACGGAGACCTCGTCGGCCAGCGAACTCCTCCACTACATACTCCTTGCACTCCCGGGCATCGGGACCGTGGATAACCTTCCGGAGGGAACGCGCCGTGCGCTTATGGTCGGAATGACCACCGACACGAACAATTTTGCGAATTCCGTATTCCCGACGACACTTGCGATGGCGTCGGCGCTGCTCGCCGCGGGCGTCGACCGCGACGATATACTGGCCAATCTGTACAACAGATACGGCGAGAACCGTTTCCGCGCCATGGGGGCGGTGCTTTCCGAGCTTATGCATATCACATCGGACGGTGTCGCATATTTCATTATGGACTCCGTTTTCTTAAGAAAATTCGAAATTTGTGAAGGAGATACGGAAGGTTTTGTAAATTTGCCGCTTGGAATCGACCGTGTCAGAATCTCCATCTTCCTCAAGGAGGATGACGGATATTATCGCACGTCGATACGCTCCAAGAAAGGGTGGTCGGCGAATATGCTGGCCCGCGAGCATTTCAACGGAGGCGGACACGAGTGCGCTGCCGGCGGCCGGCTTTACTGGCCGGAGGACATAGCCGGGCCGGAAGAAGCGGCCGGATATATTGAAACAGTTACGGCACGGTTTATGTGTAACCGGAAGCCTGAAATATAAAGAACAGAGAATGAAGAAAGTAGTATTATTCTGGCTTGCTGCGGCAACTATTCTCCTCGGCGGATGCGCGAAGGGAGTCAAAACCGGCATCAATGATGCGGCCAAAAGATACATAGAGGCGTATGTCCAGACCTATTACCCGACGGCCAGGGCTACGGCTCTTGGTTCTTATATCATTGATTCCAGGACCGGCAGCGGTCCCGCTGCAGGCGATGCCGACAGCTATCCGTACCTGTATGTGGACTATTCGGCGTGGACCCTTGACGGCCAGCTGATCTATTCCACCGACGTCGATCTGATGAAGAAGACCGGGCTGTACAGCACGTCCACCTTCTGCGGCCCTGCGATGTGGTTCAGGACCAATGACAATCTTATGGTCGGCCTGGATGAGATCGTCTCCTCGATGAATGAAGGCGGGGAAGTGACGGCCCTCATTCCCGGCTGGCTTGCAACGAAGACCAGATACAAGACGGCGAAGGAATATATCGAGAACGTCGATGCATCCTCTTCGACGGCAATCTATAACATCAGGCTTGTCAACAGGATAAGCGATGTCGCAAAATGGCAGGTCGACAGCATCGGACGCTACCTGTCACATAACTTCCCTTTTAAGAGTGTCTCCGATTCCTCGGCCAACGGACTTTATATCATCCCTGTTGACACACCTTCACAGGAAAAGATCCCTCTTGATACGGCATTCTATGTGAACTATATCGGAAGGCTTCTCGACGGGACCGTCTTTGATACGAACATCAAGGATACGGCAAAGGTTTACGGCCTTTACTCTTCATCAAGGACTTACGGCCCGACTTCGGTGAAAGTGTCAAAGTCGAGCGAAGATGAAAATGAGACGACGGTGTCTTTCGGTGGCAGCACGCCTATCACGGGATTTGCATACGCGCTCAAGAAGATTCACAAGAACGAGAAAATCGTCACGATATTCTACTCCAACCATGGATATGGCGCCAACGGTACGGGTTCCATACCGGCTTATTCACCATTGAGGTTTGACATAGAGGCTGTGGAAAAGAAATAGTGGTGATATGGCTGTAATCGGATTGGCTCCTACCGAACTCGGAACACAAAAAATCAGCAAGCTCCTCAAGATGTATGCAGTCCCGGGCATTATCGCCCAGACTGCAGCTTCTTTATACAATATGGTCGACAGCATCTATATCGGCCATATCCCCGGTGTCGGTTCCGCAGCGATCAGCGGCCTTGCCGTCACTTTCCCTCTGATGAACCTTTCCATTGCGATCGGCACGCTGGTGGGTGTCGGCGCAATGACCCTCATTTCCGTCCTCCTCGGGCAGAAGAACTATGACGCCGCGCAGAAGGTCCTGTCAAACGTCCTGTCGATGAATGTCGCGATCGGAATCCTTTTCACGATAGTCACCCTGGCTTTTCTGGATCCTATCCTTGTGTTCTTCGGTGCCAGTGAGTTAACCCTCCCTTATGCCAGGGACTATATGGTCATCATCCTCCTTGGAAATGCCTTCACGCATCTGTACCATGGTTTCAACGGAGTGATACGCTGTTCCGGTCATCCCAGGACAGCCATGGGCCTGATCCTCTTCACGGTGATCTCCAATGCGATCCTGGATCCGATATTCATTTTTGCCCTGCATCTGGGCATCAAGGGAGCGGCCCTCGCCACGGTCCTCTGCCAGATGCTTGCATTGGTCTATTCACTGCGGTTCCTCGCCGACAAGAAGCGCTTCCTGCATTTCCCGAGGCCGCTCTTCCAGTTTGACAAGCGCATTGCCAAGAAATCGCTTGCAATCGGTATCGGCCCGTTCATGATGAATACCGCCGCCTGCCTTGTAGCCCTCTTCATCAATCAGCAGCTCGGCAAATACGGCGGAGACCTTGCCATCGGCGCGTATGGGATAAACAACCGCCTGACAATGCTTTTCGTAATGATATGCATGGGCTTCAACCAGGGTCTGCAGCCTATCGCGGGCTATAACTACGGCGCCCGCCAGTACAAGAGGGTCAAGGAGATATTCTTCCTGACAGCGAAGTGGGAGATCCTGGTGACGTTCATCTGTTTCCTTGTCGCAGAGCTGATTCCCCGTACCGCAGTCAGCCTGTTCACGAATGATCCGGAGATGATTGACCTTGCGGCCCACGGCCTGCGCATAATGAACTGCGGATTCGCCCTGACCGGTTTCGGTATGGTCTCTTCCAATTTCTTCCAATGTCTCGGTATGGTGAAGAAATCAATATTCCTGTCACTCACCAGGCAGCTGCTTTTCCTTCTGCCGTTCCTCTACACCTTGCCGCTGTTTTTCGGACAAAGCGGTGTCTGGTGGAGCTTCCCTATTTCGGATACACTCAATATCATCGTTGCCGCGATACTCATTATCAATATTTTCCGTAAATTTGACAAACTCGAGGAGGGTGGCGATGCCAGCATCCTCGGTGGTACAATACAATAGGCGAGTATGGAGAAGCACACAATAATCAATATCGGAAGGCAGTTCGGAAGTGGCGGAAAGAGCGTGGCGGTGTGCCTTGGCGAGAAACTCGGAATACCGGTTTATGACGACGAGCTGCTTTCGGCTGCTGCTGAACAGAGCGGCATCAGCCCGGAACTTTTCAGCCGGAGCGACGAAAAGAAGCACAATTTCAGCTTGAGCAACCTGTTCAGCTCGAACAGGTTCGAAGGGGCATACACCCAGAGCGCAATAAATGAAAGTTCTCTTTTCAAGATACAGAGCGAGGTGATACGGGATATCGCCTCCAACGGCGATGCGATCTTTGTGGGCCGGGCCTCGGATTATGTGCTCCGTGATATGGATTGCCTCGACGTATTCATCTGTGCACCTGTCGAGGACCGCAGGAAGAGGGTGTCAGAACGTATGGGCATAACTCCGGCCGAGGCGGAACGCCTGATTGAAAAGAACGACAAGGCCCGTGCCGAGTACTATAACTTCTTTACGTTCGGACATTGGGGGAAGGCTTCGAATTATGACCTCTGCATAGATTCCTCCATACTTGGGATTGAGGGAACGTCGGATTTTATCATTGATTTTCTGAGGAGGAAATAAAATGTATTCGTTTATCATCAGCATAGTAGCCCTGATTCTGGGCTACATTTTTTATGGACGCTTCGTGGAGAAGGCCTTCGGGCCCAACCCGCGCCGCATCACACCGGCAATAGCCAAGGAGGACGGTGTCGACTTCGTCCCGATGCCGGCCTGGAAGGTCTATATGATACAGTTCCTGAACATTGCGGGGACCGGCCCGATCTTCGGTGCCATAATGGGTGCCAAGTTCGGACCGTCCTGCTATCTGTGGGTCGTTTTCGGCTGCATCTTCGCCGGCGCCGTGCACGATTATCTGAGCGGTATGCTGTCTCTCCGTTATCTCGGAGCTTCGCTGCCCGAGATACTCGGACACTATATTGGGGACAAGATGAGGGTGTTCCTCTCCTTCTTCCTTGCCGTATTCATGATATTGGTGGGGGCTGTATTCGTATACAGCCCGGCGTTGATCCTCGGCGACCTCGCCGGCCTCTTCAGCACGGAGAACGCTTCGGCGATGTTCTGGATATTCATCATCTTTGCCTATTACATCATTGCGACCCTTCTTCCTGTCGACAAGATCATCGGCAAGATTTATCCGCTCTTCGCCTTCGCACTTATCTTCATGGCTTTGGCGATGATGGCGTGCCTGTTCGTCAAATGGCCGTCCATCCCTGAATTCTGGGATGGACTTCAGAACAGGGGCCCGTCAGTCGGCGTCGAGGGACAGAGCATCTTCCCGTGTCTCTTCATAACGGTGGCCTGCGGTGCTGTAAGCGGTTTCCACGCTACGCAGAGCCCGATTATGGCACGCTGCCTCAAAAATGAAAGATACGGGCGTCCGATTTTCTACGGGTCAATGATCACCGAAGGGATCGTCGCTCTCATATGGGCAGCTGTCAGTTCCTATTTCTTCTTTGACGGAGGAATGGCGGAGTGTGGTGCGGACGGAGCCCAGGCTCCTGAGGTCGTCACTTCCGTTGCGAGGTCCTGGCTCGGTGTATTCGGCGGCGTCCTTGCCATACTCGGAGTTGTCGCCGCCCCTATTACCAGTGGTGATACGGCATTCCGCAGCGCGCGAATCATTCTTGCCGACTATTTTAAACTTGACCAGAAAAAGAAGGCCAACAGACTTTATGTAAGTATCCCGCTTTTTGCAGGCGCAGCACTGCTCCTGTGGTTCAACATCGCCGACGAAAACGGATTCAACATCATCTGGCGCTACTTCGGATGGATGAACCAGACCTTGTCCTGCTTTACCCTCTGGGCGTTGACCGTCTGGCTGACCCGACATTCGAAGAAACCGCATTTCATCGTATCACTTGTCCCTGCCGCCTTTATGACAGCGGTATGCGTAACATACATCTGCATAGACAGGATAGGCTTCAATATCCCGGCAGCAAGCACACCATACATAGCCACAACCGTGTTCGTGGCCGGCATCGTGCTTGGGTTGTATATTCAGAGAAAGAACAAGGACGTGTACGAGACCTTGTACATCAACGACTAAAGGCCCCTGGCCTTGCCTTCGTCCCATATCGCATCCATCTCCGCCAATGTAAGGTCCGTGAGATGGATGCCCTTTTTGAGGGTGTTCTCCTCGAGGTAGGTGAAGCGGCGGCGGAACTTGCTGCAGGTGCTGCTGAGCGCAACTTCCGGATCGATGCCATAGAGGCGTGCCGCATTGATTGCGGCGAACATCAGGTCGCCGAATTCTTCTGTCATATGGGCCCGGTCATTTTCCCCGCAGGCTTCCTCTGCCTCTCCCAGTTCTTCGTGGACCTTGTCCCATACATCCTCGCGTTTTTCCCAGTCGAAACCGCATCCGCGTGCTTTTTCCTGCATCGAAAGTGCTTTGAGAATGGCCGGCATGGAATCCGGGATGCCTGACATCACGGTCTTGTTGCCGTCCTTTTCCCTGGCTTTCACAAGCTCCCAGGTGTCGGCGATCTCCTTTGCGGAAGGAGCCTCCCCGTCGGGGACAAGCGACCCGTCTGCGCGGAAGACGTGAGGGTGGCGGAATACCATCTTGTCGCAGATCCTGCCTATGCAGTCCGCGATGTCGAAAGACCCTTCTTCTTCGCCGATGCAGGCATAGAAGACCATATGGTAAAGCAGGTCGCCTATCTCCTTCGCGATACCGGTACGGTTGCCTTTCATAATCTCGTCGCTGAGTTCATAAACTTCCTCTTCCGTCATCGGACGTATAGATTCCATTGTCTGGCTGGCGTTCCAGGGACATTTTGCGCGCAGCGCATCCATAGTGTCCAGCAGCCTGCCGAAGGCGGCGAGCTTCTCTTCTTTTGTGTGCATCGGGAATATTTCTTAAATTTGCGTCCACAAAAATAGCAAATAATTATGAAGCCTATCCATTTTGTCTCGGCTGATGAAGCGGTAAGTCATATCCCTTCCCACTGCCACATTCACCTCAGCAGTGTGGCTAGCGTTCCCCATTGTCTCATTCAGGCGCTGTGCCGCCGCGCTGATGCCGGGGATGTCACAGACCTGCACTTCCATCATTTCCATACTGAGGGACCGGCTCCGTACAGCGAACCGCGTTATGAAGGCATCTTCTTCGACCAGGGCTTTTTCATAGGCCCGAACGTGCGCCCCAACGTCAATGCCGGCTATGCCGACTACCTTCCGGTCCATCTGGGTGAGACCCCGAGGCTTTATCGCAGCGGAGCCATCAGGCTTGGTGCGGCGCTGGTCAATGTCTCGCAGCCTGACGCCAACGGAATGGTCAGCTTCGGCACATCCGTCGACTGCTCTGTCGCTGCAGTGGAGTGCGCTGACATCGTGATCGGAGTCGTCAACCCGAATGTGCCGTATGCCCACGGCGACCTCGTGAGCCTGGATCGCTTCGACTATCTTGTCCAGGACGATGCTCCGCTTGTGACGGCCAATTTTGCGGAGTCCACTCCGACCGAGGTCATCATCGGAAAGAACTGCGCGGCTCTCGTCGAAGACGGTGACTGCATCCAGATGGGTATCGGTGCCCTGCCAAATGCGCTTGCAGCCCAGCTTGGCAGCCACAAGAATCTGGGTCTTCACACCGAGATGTTCGCCGACGGACTTCTCAAGCTCATCAAGGCCGGCATCATCAACGGCGCCAGCAAGAAGATCGACACCGGTAAGGTCGTCGCTTCCTTCTTGCTCGGCTCCCAGGATGTCTACAGCTTCATTAATGATAATCCCGCCGTCCTGATGAAGGACATCAAATATACCAATGACCCGT
The DNA here is from genome assembly GCA_024401695.1 of Bacteroidales bacterium. Lineage (GTDB taxonomy): Bacteria > Bacteroidota > Bacteroidia > Bacteroidales > UBA932 > Cryptobacteroides. Next base: position 345,759 of record JAKSKN010000001.1, on the reverse strand, counting down.
GGGTGATCTGCCAGAACCCTCATATGAAGGCAATCAATTCTGCAACGGAAGTGGATTTCACGGGCCAGGTCAGCGCCGATTCCATCGGTACCCGCATCTTCAGCGGCACCGGCGGACAGCTTGAATTCGTGAAGGGCGCTTCGATGTCCGAGGGCGGCAAGTCCATCATCGCCTTCGCGTCCCGCACCAACAAGGGCAAGAACAAGATCGTGGCTGAGATCAATCCCGGCGGCGGTATCGTGACCCCTCGCGCCGACGCGCACTGGATGGTGACTGAATATGGTGCGGTGGATCTGTACGGCAAGAGCCTTCAGGAGCGTGCCAAGCTTATGATATCCATCGCCCATCCTGATGATCGCGAAATGCTTGACCGCCAGGCGTTCGAACGCTTCGGCCCTCATTATCACAACTTCTCCATCTGACGAAGCGGACCTGACCGTCATGTTCGGACTTGAGGAACTTGGCCTGCTGGGCCTTTTCATCGGCACGTTTCTGGCCGCCACGGTCGTGCCCTTCAGTTCGGATGCCTTGTATGTTGCCATCCTTCTTGCCACGAAGGCGCCTGTGCCGTGTCTCGTGGTCGGTTCGCTGGGCAATTGGCTCGGAGGCGTGACGACGTATTTCCTCGGCCGTATTGCGAAGTGGGAATGGATTGAGAAGACATTCAAGGTCAAGAAGGAGACGCTTGAAAAGCAGAAGCGTCTGATCGATAAATACGGAGTGTGGGTGGCCCTCCTGACCTGGATACCCTTTGTCGGAGACGTGATCGCCATTGCCCTTGGCTTCTACAGGGCTCCTGCCGGCTGGTCGCTGCTCCTTATGCTTGTGGGCAAACTCGGGAGGTTTGCAATCTGGACGTTCATATTGATGTAGGTTATGGAGAAGTGGCAGGAAAGGACTGAAATGCTTCTGGGCGCGGAAGGCGTTGCCAGACTGGCCGGTGCGAAGGTAGTCGTCGTGGGAGTCGGCGGTGTGGGCGCCGCTGCTGCCGAGATGCTCGCCCGTGCGGGTGTGGGTCATCTTGTCCTCATCGATTCCGATACCTTCTCCGAAACCAATATCAACCGCCAGCTGCCCGCCTTGCATTCTACGGTCGGCAAGTCAAAGGTCGAAACCGTCAGGGCCCGTCTTCTCGACATAAACCCGTCTCTCGATGTGAAAGCAATTGCTGCTTTTTTGGATGAAAGATCAATCGCATCGACATTGGACGGAATAGCACTCTCCCCTGAGCAACCCGTGTCCACCCTCGGACACGTCAGAGGGAGGGACCCGCTGGATACAAGTTCCGAAGGGACGCAGGAGACAGTGGGAGGGATGGAGCGAAGCGGAAGGTTGCCAGGGGAGAGGTGCTATTTCGTCGTTGATGCGATTGATACACTGAGCCCGAAGATAGCGCTGATACAGTATTGCCTGAAGAACGGGATAAAACTGGTCAGTTCGATGGGCAGCGGAGCCAAGCTTGACGCGACAAAAGTCAGGATTGCTGATATCTCGAAGACGAAAATGTGCCCTCTTGCACATATGCTCCGCAAGAGGCTTCACCATCTCGGCATCACCACCGGATTCCTGGCGGTGTATTCGGAAGAGGCACCGCGGAAAGAATCGACCGTGATAGAGGAAAGCCGCAACAAGAAGTCCCAGGTGGGGACGATCTCATACCTGCCGACGGTGTTCGGCTGCGTCTGTGCACAGGCCGTGATTTCCCGGATTGTGGGAATCGAAGGAAATTGCTAAATTTGCAGAATTGTAATAAAGACGATTTATGGCAGATACATCTCTCCTCGACAAGGTCCTTGCGCTTCAGGACAAATTCCAGGCTCTTCAGGACCAGCTCGCAAGCCCCGACGTGATGTCGGATATGAAGAAATTCGTCCAGCTCAACAAGGACTACAAGGAACTCGAGCCTATCATTGCAGCCGGGCTTGAGTATAAGAAGGTTATGGACAATATCGCTTCCGCCAAGGAGGTTCTCGCCACTGAAAAGGACGAGGAACTCCGCGATATGGCTAAAGAGGAGATATCAGAGCTTGAGGACAAGATCCCTGCAATGGAGCAGAACATCAAGCTTCTTCTCATTCCGGCCGATCCGGATGACTCCAAGAATGCGATGGTTGAAATCCGAGGCGGTACCGGCGGTGACGAAGCTGCCATCTTTGCCGGCGACCTGTTCCGTATGTATCAGCATTTTGCCGAATCACGCGGCTGGAAACTCGAGATCACGGATCAGGCTCCTGGTACATCAGGCGGATACAAGCAGATTGTGTTCAAACTCTCCGGCAATGACGGAGTCTATGGCGTGATGAAATATGAGTCCGGCGTACACCGCGTCCAGCGTGTGCCTCAGACCGAGACTCAGGGCCGTATCCAGACTTCTGCCGCTTCCGTCGCCGTGTTCCCTGAAGCAGGCGAATTTGACGTGGACCTCAGCTGGGATGACATCCGTCTCGACCTCTTCTGCTCATCAGGCCCGGGCGGCCAGGGCGTGAACACCACTTATTCCGCAGTCCGCCTCACCCATATCCCTTCAGGACTTGTAGTACAGTGCCAGGAGGAACGCTCACAGCTCAAGAACAAGGACCGTGCGTTCGAGGAACTCCGTACCCGTCTGTACAATCTCGAGCACCAGAAATATCTGGACGGCATCGCCGCAAAGCGCAAGACAATGGTTTCGACCGGTGACCGTTCCGCCAAGATCCGTACCTACAATTACCCGCAGGGCCGTGTGACCGACCACCGTATCAACTGGTCAATGTACAACCTTCCGGTATTTATGGATGGCGACATCCAGGAATGCATAGAGCAGCTTCAGATTGCCGAGAATGCGGAGCGTCTCAAGGAAGCCGGCGAATAAACATTCTGTTACTTTTATCTCAATTATATGAAAAGACTATTGTCAGCAGTTGTCATCATCTTGACACTTGGCCTTCAAGCAGTATCTGCCCAGGGCGAAAATTGGAAATCCAATGACATTTCATTGGGTTATGGTTATTACACCTTCACACAGGTCGCTCTCACGAGCACCAGTCTCATCAGTTCAATGCTCCCGAACATTTCCAACGTTACCTTTACAGTCGACAAGATAGCAATGAAGAGCACCGGCTCGATCAATTTCGAGTATAACCGTCGTTTTACAAAGGTGTTCTCCCTCGGTCTCGCTGCCGCTTATGAGAAAGGTGATGCCCACATAGACGGCACCGGCTCGGCTTTCGGACTGTCAGCGAGCGGCACCGCCGATGTCAGCATGCAGACGCTCTCAGCTATGTTGAACCTCAGACTCTTCTGGTTCAACAAGCCTCACGTTTCAATGTATTCCAAGCTTGCCGGAGGTGTCTCTTTCGTTATGAATCCGACTGTCTCCTCAACTTCGCCCGAAGTCAAGAACGAGATGGACAAGGTGTTCTCCACGATGTCCGTATTGCCTGCAGTCCAGGCGTCTCCTGTATGTATCGACTTTGGCGGCGAAGCCCTGAGAGGCTACGTCGAGCTTGGTATCGGCACCCAGGGCAGTGTGCTTGGCGGCTTGAGATACCGTTTCTAGAGATTATATCTTTCTGAAGGCGAGGCAGGCATTGTGACCTCCGAAACCGAAAGAAGTGCAGAGGCCGAGGGAAACTTCGGCCTTTATTGCGTTGTTCGGGGTATAGTCAAGGTCGCATTCAGGGTCCGGAGTATCGAGGTTTATGGTAGGAGGGATGATGCCTTCACGCAATGCGAATATCGTTGCGATGGACTCCACCGCGCCTGCGGCACCGAACATATGTCCGTGCATTGACTTTGTGGAACTGATGTGGCACTTGTATGCGAAGTCGCCTAAGGCGAGCTTGTAAGCCTGGGTCTCCGTGGTGTCGTTGAGACGGGTCCCCGTGCCGTGGGCGTTGATATACACGCTGTCAGACTCGGTGAAACCGGCTTCTTTCAGAGCGATGCCGATGCATTCAGCCTGGGTGGTGGCGTCGGGCCGAGGTGCCGTGGCGTGGTAAGCGTCGCAGGTGCTGCCGTAGCCGACGATCTCTGCGTAGATCTTTGCCCCGCGGGCCTTGGCGTGCTCATATTCTTCGAGGATGAGTATTCCGGAGCCGTTTGCCATCACGAATCCGCCACGGTTGAGGTTGAATGGGAGGGATGCGTGCTTCGGATCGTTTTCGCGGGTGAGGGCCTTGGCGTTTGCGAAGCCTGAGATGCCTATTGGTATAGTGCAGTTGTCGGCGCCGCCGGCAATGATGGCATCGGCATAGCCGTGTCTGATTGCCCGGTATGCTTCGCCTATGGAGTGCGTGGAGGTGGCGCAGGCGGTCACGATGTCGATGCAGGACCCCTTGGCGCCGAACTTGATTGCAATCTGGCCTGCCGCCATATCGCTGATCATTGCCGGTACGAACATAGGTGAAACCCACTGGCCGCTAGGGTCGTCCGCCATCTTGAGCACTTCGCGCTCGATGGTGTTGAACCCTCCGATACCCGAACCTACGTACGTTGCGAGACGGAACGGGTCAATGTTCTCTCCGGACACGAGGCCGGAATCGTTCATCGCCTGCCAGGCAGATGCCATTCCGTAAATGGTGAACAGGTCCCATTTCCGAATGAACGGGCGGTCCATACCATAGTCTTCCGGATTGAAATCGTGAATCATACCGCCGATCTTCACGGCAAGTTTCTCGACCGGGAAATCGGTGATATAATCGATTCCGCAGACTCCGTCCGTCAGATTCTTCCAGAAGGTTTCAACATCGTTACCGATACAGGAGAGTACTCCAAGACCTGTTACTACTACTCGTTTGTCCATAGATTAGCAATCATACAATTCACAAAGGTAATAAAAAATATAGTATATTTGTAATCAAATAGGAGTTGTTGCAATGTTCTCGATTTACGACCCGTTGCCGAAATATCTCACTGGAAAATACCAGCTTATGGCCACGGTGACCTTCGCGGCCCTCTTCTCGCTGGTGTTCCTTCTGTGCAGCATTCCGTTCGCCCACAATGCCTGGTTCAAGCTTGGCGAAAATCAGGTCTTCGGCTTTACGGTCGCTTTTTTCCTGATAGCCCTTGTACTGGTCATCATCAGCAAGAGAATGCTTTATTCGGTGAGGAACGCCAAGTCTCTGACGTATCTCCATTACATCGTCTGGTGTGCCCTTGAGATTGTCGTCATTGCGCTTCTTTACACTTTCTTCACGGTAGAAGGCGAGGAGATGGGGATCATCGACCTTGAAAGCATGACCATCGGCGAGGTGTTCGGAGATGCGCTGCTGAACTGCCTTATCTCCCTTGGGGTCCCGTATATCATAGCGGCGCTGTATTTCGCCATCGAAGACAAGAACAACACCATCCGGCTGATGAACCTTGGTGCGGCGGTCACCGACGTAAACCTGGAACCGCACGAGGAAAAGCGCATTACGCTCTTCGACAACAACGGCGTCCTCAAGTTCGCCATCAACATCGAAAACCTGTATTTCATCGAATCCGACGACAATTATATCCAGGTCTGGTACCGTGACAGCGCCGGCGAGATGAAACAGTATATGCTCCGATGCCGTCTAAAGACCATCGAAGACAGCTTCGCGGACAGCGACCTGGTACGCTGCCACCGCAAGTACGTCGTCAATATGGGGAAGGTGAGCCTTCTGACCAGCGAAAGGGACGGCTACTACATTGACCTCGGAATCGAAGGCGTGAACCCGATTCCGGTTACGAAAACATACGAGGCGGCAGTGCTCGCCAGATTCAATTCAAGATAGACTATGTGGCAAAGAATACAGACACTTTACCTTTTTCTCTCAACGGCCCTGATGGCTTCTCTCTTCTTCTGTGACAAGGCTGAGGGCATCCCTTTCATCAAATACATCCCGTATCTGATCCTGCTGATAATCATAGTCCTGCTGGACTTCCTCGCGCTCACAACCTACAAGCACAGGATATTCCAGATGCGTACCGCTGTATTTGCGGCCATCATAACGATCGCTCTCCAGGCCTGGCTTGTCGTTGATTTCATTGCTACATATCACGACGTGATGTTCCGTGTGCCGGCGGTTTTCCCTATCGTCAGCGTTATACTGAATTTCCTGGCGGCGAGGAACATAATGGCCGATGAACTGATGGTCCGCAGTGCATCACGCCTGCGTCCGGCAGTCCGAAACAAGAAGAAATAACCAAACAACCGCATAATTATGAGAATCCCTGAATCAGAACTGATAATCAATTCGGATGGATCGATATTCCATCTTCACATCAAGCCGGAGCAGCTTGCCGACATCGTGATCCTTGCCGGCGATCCGGGCCGCATTGCATTTTTCAAGGAATTTATGTCCGAGGTGGAATGTGAGGGCGCGTCACGCGAATTCGTGTGGGCGACGGGTCTTCACAACGGCAAGCGCATCACCGTGCTCTCAACCGGTATCGGCTGTGACAACATCGATATCGTGATGACTGAACTTGATGCTCTTGCTAACATCGATTTCAACACCCGCGAGATCAAGCCCGAACATCGCAGGCTGACGATACTGCGTCTTGGCACCTGCGGCGCCATCCAGCCGGAGATCCCTCTCGGCGGATTCATCTTCTCGCATATCTCCGTCGGATGTGACGGCCTTCTGAACTGGTATGAAAACCGCGACTCCATCGCGCTCCTCGACTTTGAAGAAGCCTTCAAGAAACACGTGAAATGGAACAGGCACCTGCCGGACCCATATTTTGTCCGCGCCAGCGAGAAACTGATAAAGATGTTCGAGGACTGTACCTTCAAGGGTATGACCATCTCTGCATCCGGCTTCTACGGCCCGCAGGGGCGTGTCGTCCGTCAGGGCCTGGCTATGCCGGATATGCTCGAGGATTTCGAGTCATTCGAATTCAAGGGCTACAAGATCACCAACTTCGAGATGGAAGGCTCGGCTCTTGCCGGAATGGCTGCAAAACTTGGTCACGATGCCGGCACCGTGTGCTGCGCCATCGCGCACCGATACCTCAAGGATGCGAACACAGACTACAAGGCCCGTGTCAAGGAACTTGTAGAACTCGTAATGGACAGGCTGACTGCCTAGAACCTATTTTTCGTAGATTTGCCTGAAGTCGCCCAGGGCCCAGGCCGGAATATCGATGCCTTCGTCAACGACGGTGGCGTCGATGTTTCGTCTGATGCCTTTGGTTACATTGAGTTCAAGGAATTGCAACTCCTCAGGAAGATTGCGGACCTGGGTGTTGGCTATTTCGTGGCGGTTGCCGTCAAACCGCCATATCTGACAGTCGTACCCATTCTGTGCGAATATCTTGGCAATGGCATCGGAGCCGGCAAGACGCTGCTTCAGCAGCGCTATCTGGGTGTAAGGGACCGTCTTGTCCTCAGTGCCGTGGCATAAGAAATGAGGACAGGGGGTCCTGGCATACCTGATTGCTCCGCTCCGGGAGTATATGGCACCTGAAAATGCGATTACGCCGGAATAGTTGAACCCGTCCGGGAGAATGTCGGTGCCGGCGCTGCCGTTGCATATCTCCCATTCGGCCTGAAGGGCTGCCATTGCTCCGGCGGAACTGCCGCTGACGACCAGGCTGGAGGCGTTGATTCCGAGCTGGTCGGCATTCTCGAGCAGAAACTTCGTGGCTGCGAACAGATCTTCCACGGCCAGATGTATCGCGTTATACAGGAGGTCGGCTGATTTCGCGTTGATGCCCATTTCAGTGACGCCCTGGAGCCCGAGGCGGTAGTCGATGGCAACCACGCTGTAGCCGGCGTCGGAAAGGTGCTGGAACCAGTTGAAATTGTACTTTGACGAACGGTTGCCTCCCTTGAAACCGCCTCCGAACAAGTATATTATCGTCGGTTTGCGGATGCCGTCGATTTCGGTGACGCTGCCCGGCGCCGGATCGTAGACGTCGAGATAAAGGTCTCCGGATTCGCGCTGGCAGTAGAGGTATGTTCCGGAAGGCTCGCCTGATGTCTGTGCAAGACATATCGATGCGGCGAGCATTGCAATGATCGTTGAAATGATGCGGTTCATCAGCTGAAGAAATGAGTGTTGTTGTTTTTGGATCCGAACAGGTTGGACAGCTGCTCGCCCAGCGCGCCGGCGATGTCTTCGAATTTCGGAAGGACTTCGGGCGCAGCCTTGGAGCCTGCCGCTGCGATGCGCTCCGACAGAGCCTGCGGAGTTATCTTGCTTGTGAGCAGAAAGTCGGCTGTCGCGTTGCCGCTTGTGCGGCTGAGGGCCAGCAGAAGGTGTGCCGGCAGAACCTCCCCGGTCCCTGCCTTGAGCGCCTCGAATGCCGACATATTGAGGATGCTGCGTGCGCCGTTGCTCAGCTTTACGCTGGACATTTCGTTGTATGGGACGGGAGAGTCTTCGAAGATGCGTGAGTCTATGAAGTCCTTCAGGGCGGACAGGCTCAGGCCGAGCGCGCTGAGCACGCGGCAGGCTTCGTTGTCGGCGTGGCGGAGGATGCCGAGCATAAGATGGTCAGCTCCTATGCCGCGCCAGCCGGTGCGCATAGCCTCCTCGCGGGCGTACTCCGCGATGGTCATTACATCGTCTGAGAAACGTATCTTCATAGAAGGAATTATCTATACAAAAATAGCAAAATAATCGGAAATTTTGCTTAAATTTGCACGTTTATAAGAACAAGTATTCACGAGATAATTTTTTATGGAAGAAGAAGCAAAAATCGGCTTTATCGAACCCGTTGAAATAGACCATGAGATGAGAACCGCCTACATCGACTATTCGATGTCGGTCATTGTTTCCAGAGCGTTGCCGGATGCGCGTGACGGCCTTAAACCGGTACAGCGCCGCGTCCTGTTCGGAATGCAGGGGCTCGGCCTTAACTACGGCGGACAGACCAAGAAGTCGGCCCGTATCGTCGGTGAGGTGCTCGGTAAGTTCCATCCGCACGGCGACTCCAGCGTCTATGACGCGATGGCGCGCCTCGCCCAGAACTGGAACCAGCGCTATCCGCTTGTATATGGCCAGGGTAACTTCGGATCCATGGACGGTGACCCTGTCGCTGCGATGCGATACACTGAAGCCAAGCTTGAAAAGCTCACGGAAGAGGTCCTCGGGGATCTCGACAAGAATACTGTCGATATGATGCTCAACTTCGATGACTCCATCGAAGAACCTACCGTGCTTCCTACAAAGGCTCCGCTCCTGCTGCTCAACGGCTCCAGCGGTATTGCCGTGGGTATGGCCACCAATATGGCTCCTCACAATCTCGGTGAGTGCTGTGACGCGATCTGCGCCTACATCGACAATCCTGACATCACGGTGGATGGCCTGATGGAATATATCAAGGGACCTGACTTCCCGACCGGAGGCATCATCATGGGCCGCCAGGGCATCATCGATGCGTATACGACCGGCCGCGGCCGTGTCGTGATCCGCGCCAAGGCTGACATCGAGGAGTCTGAGAACGGCCGCGAGACCATCGTCGTCACCGAAGTCCCGTATATGGTCAACAAGGCCGAGATGCTCGCACGAATCAGCGAGATGGTCCGTGACAAGAAGATCGAAGGCATCTCCGAGATACGCGAACTTACCAACCGCGACGGTATCCGCATCGAGTTCCTCGTCAAGAAGGAAGCCAATGCGAATGTCGTCCTCAACACTCTTTTCAAGTTCACTCCGCTTCAGAGCAGCTTTGCAATAAACAACGTCGCCCTCGTGAAGGGACGCCCCCGCACCCTCTCGCTCAAGGAAATGCTTGAGGTGTTCGTGGAATTCCGCCACGAAGTCGTGGTCCGCAGGACGAAGTTCGAACTTGACAAGGCTCAGAAGCGCGCCCATATCCTTGAAGGCCTTCTCAAGGCGATCGACGTGATCGACGAAATCATTGCGATCATCAAGGCTTCCAAGACCGTAGACGATGCCAAGGCGACACTTATGAGCACCTTCGGTTTCGATGACATCCAGGCGGCCGCAATCGTCGAGATGCGTCTGCGCCAGCTCACAGGCCTCGAAAAGGACAAGCTCCAGGCGGAATATTCCGACCTTGAGAAATTCATCGCCCGCTGTCTTGAGATCCTCGCCAGCGACCACGAACAGCTCGAGATAGTCAAGCAGGAATGCCGTGACCTCAAGGAGAAGTTCGGCGATCCCCGCCGCTCCGAGATCACCCTCAGCGCCGAGGAGTTCAACCCTGAAGACTTCTATGCCGACGAAGACGTCGTCATCACCATATCGCATCTGGGCTACATCAAGCGCACTCCGCTTGCCGAGTTCCATACCCAGGCACGTGGCGGTGTGGGTAAGAAGGCCAGCGCAACACGCGACGAGGACTTCATCGAACACATCTATGTCGCCAATATGCACTCGACGATGCTTTTCTTCACCGACAAGGGCATGTGCTACAGACTCAAGGTGTTCGAACTTCCTGAAGGCTCACGTACATCCAAGGGGCGTGCCGTGCAGAATCTCCTCTCGATCGAGTCCGAGGATTGCATAAAGACGTATCTCAACGCCAGAAGCATTGAAGATCAGGAATATACCGACAGCCATTTCGTAACCCTCATCACCAAGCGCGGTGTGATAAAGAAGACCAATCTTACGGAATATTCCAACAGGCGCAGCCGTAACAAGGGTATCATAGCCATCAATATCCGCGAGGGAGACGAACTCCTCGACGCCCTCCTTACCGACGGCACGCACGAGATTATGATCGCGGCCCGCAACGGACGCTGCTGCCGCTTCAACGAGGAGGAGGTCCGTGCTCTCGGACGCAATTCCTCCGGTGTGCGCGGAATAAATATCGAGGACGATGACGAGGTCATCGGAGCTATCGCCTGCGATGTGAACACAGAGGATGCCGCTGCTCATACTGTATTGGTAGTCAGTGAGAACGGTTATGGCAAGCGTTCCGATACCGATGAGTACAGGCTGACATCAAGAGGTGCCAAGGGTGTGAAGACGATCAACATCACCGACAAGACTGGCCCGCTTGTTGCAATAAAGAACGTAACGGAGGATAACGACCTTATGATCATAACCAAGTCAGGACTTACAATCCGTATGACCGTTGAGGACATCAGGGTCGCCGGCCGTGCAACTCAGGGCGTCAAGCTCATCAATATCCGTGAGGGAGACTCAATCGCAGCCGTATCGCCGGTGGCAAAGGCTGAAGATGAGGATGAGGAGGCAGCTGAGACCGTGACAGAGTAAAATTATTAACAATAATCTAAAGAAAACATTATGAAAAGAATCTTTTTAGTTTTGGCTCTCGCCGCTTCTCTGCAGGTGGCAAACGCCCAGAACGCAAAGAGTGTTGCAGCTGCAAAGTCTGCACTTGAGAAAGCTGCGGCAGCGGCTGAAAATCCTAAGCAGAATACCAAGATGGCAACCTGGCTCAAGTATGGTCAGGCGCTTCTTGATGCCTATGCTGCACCTGCAGGAAACGTATGGGTCGGTATGACCGAGCAGGAGATGATGCTCCTTGGCGGCGCTGAAAAGCCGGCTACCGAAGAGCAGGTCATCCTTGACGGCAAGCCTATGCGCAAGCTCTCCTATTCCAACAAGAACGTTTTCGTCAACCAGGCGGGCCAGGTCGCTTTGATACAGGTGGTTTCACCTATCATCCCTGATGCTCTCGACAAGGCGCTGGACGCTTTCAAGAAGGCCAACGAGCTTGATCCTAACGGCCAGAAGTCAAAGGAGATCAAGGACGCTCTCCAGAAGATCGGCACCAGCTATGTGGATGACGCATATACTGCTTACACATTGCAGGACAACGCCCTTTCATCAAAGCTTTTTGAAAAGGCATTCAATGCAGTAGGCTCAGCCCCTCTCAGCCAGCTTGACACCAATACGCTTTACAACGCCGGTTTCACCGCTTTCAGGGGAAAGGATTATGCCCGTGCAAAGGAAATCTTCAAGAAATGCGCCGACTACAACTATGTAGGCGATATGGGTGACATCTATGCAAAGCTCTCAACCATTGCAAAGGAAGAAGGTAACCTTCCTGAGGCAAAGAGCTATCTCGAGACCGGTTTCCAGAAGTTCCCTCAGAGCCAGGGCATCCTCATCGGCCTCATCAACTATTATCTCGAAAGCGGCGAGGACTCCAACCGTCTCTTCACGCTTCTCGATGATGCCAAGAAGAACGAGCCGAACAACCCTTCTCTCTACAATGTTGAAGGTGACATCCACAAGCAGCTCGGCCAGATTGACGAGGCTATCGCAGCATACACAAAGTGCGGTGAGATCGACCCTAGCTACGAGCGCGGGTATATCGGCCTTGGTATTCTCTACTACGACAACGCAGTTGACATCCAGGAGAAGGCAAATGCTGAATTGGATGACGCCAAGTATCGTGCATTGATGGTTGACTTCGAGAAGAGCCTCAAGGCTTGCATCGCTCCGTTCGAGAAGGCTTATGAAGTTACCACCAGCGACAATCTGAAGGCTGGTATTGCAGAGTACCTGAAGAATGCCTGCTTCCGCTTCCGCGACGAAAGTCCTGAGTATCTTGAGAAATACAACAAGTATTCTGGAAAATAGTTAATCCTCGATGCCTGTGGCGGCCTTGACGCGCCGCCAGGTGTCCATCATATTATCGAAATCTGAAGGAGTGAGCCAATCGTCACGGCGGTTGGCCCACTCTTTTACATAGATGGTTGCATAGGAGTCTGTCAGCATTCCCGGAAGGGTGCACCACATGAAGTCGAGCCGGGGCTCCAGCATCGTCTTCTTCCCGGTGATGCCGTCGTGTACGAAACGCAGGGTTACGGCCAGTTCCAGTCGGCTGTTGATGATGCTCATATTGGATACGGCGTTGCCGAGGGAATAGAATACCGGGACACCCTTGATATGGGTGGTGTCCTGCACGACGTGAGGGTGGCCGCCAACCACCACGTCGGCGCCTTCGTTGACAAAGAATCGTGCCCATCGCTCCTGGGATGCACTATGCGTGAGCTGGTATTCGACACCCCAGTGGGGGATTGCGATGATGAAGTCTGCGCCTTGCTCTTTCGCCCTCTCGAAGGCATCGTGTACTTCGGGCTCCTTAAGGTTGTTGACGGCCGGCCATTCGGCGTCGGGGCCGAGATTGTTGCCGTATGTGCAGTTTATGATCGCCAGATTGATTCCGTGCCTGGAGAGCATCAACGGGTAGTTGAGGTCACGCTGGCTCTGGTTGATGGCGCAACCGGTGTAGCTGATGCCGAAACTTTCCGAGAGTCTGTCATATATGCCGAGAGTCCTGTCCAGACCTTTGCAGCCTTTATCCAGAACGTGGTTGTTTGCCGTCAGGAACACGTCGCATCCGCAGTCGTCCGCCATATAGTCTGCGATGTATTCGGGGCTGGAGAAGGCAGGGTAGCCGCTGTATGGCGGGCCGGCAAGCGTGAATTCCATATTGGCGATGAAAATATCGGCCTCGCGCATATGACCGGCAACATTTTTGAAGAACAGCTTGTGGTCGCGTGGGAATTGCTTGGAGTGCATCATCACGTCGCCGATAATGTAGACCGTGACTGTGTCGGGTGTGTTCTTTATCGGTTTCGGGAATGGAACGCGGTAATTCTCGGACGGCCACTGGGCCGAGGCCTTCGGGCAAAAGGCCAGAAGCAGAAGTGCCAGTATGGAAAATGACTTGCGCATTATCGACTGCAAATATAAAACTTTTATTAAATTTGCACTTCTATGAAGAAGGCTCTTGTAATACTCGTTTTCGCGTTTGCGGTTACTCTTGTAACCGGTTGTGATTTCCTGCGCTCGATCATAGGCCGTCCGACATCGGACCAGATCGAGGCGAAAAGGGCGCTCGTCGAAAAGGCGGAAGGCGCCAGACAGGCGGTCATCGATTCCCTGAAATCGGTCCAGCAGAAAGGTGTGGCCGATTCCCTCGCCGTACTTGATTCGCTTGCAAAACTCAACAGCACGATACTTGAAGGCCGCCAGGTCTCCGAGGATGTCAAGAGCACCCTCGGCAACCGCTACTTCATCATCATAGGCTCTTTCTATACTAAAGAAAACGCTGACAGGCTTTGCGCTGCCGCCAGGAACAAGGGCTACAATGCCACTCTCATCAACTACAAGAACGGCTTTACGGCAGTGGGCTTGAATCCTTCCGATAAACTGGTGGACGTCTATGAGTCGCTGGTCAATATCAAGCAGGAGGAATTCTGCCCTGCAGACGTCTGGATCCTGGACATTAAACGATAACTATGAAGCGCATCCTCCTTCTGCCTCTCCTTCTGCTGACAGCTTTCCAGGCTCAGGCGCAGTACAAGGATGACAGCTACCTTGACCTCTTTGAAAGCGAGACAGTGACCCGCTTCAAGGAGCATATAGGGTTCCTTTCGTCTGCTGCGCTGGAAGGACGCAAGGCCGGCTCCGAGGGGGAACGCGAGGCCGCGATCTATGTCACTGATGCGCTCAAAGCCTGCGGAGTGGATGTGCTGTCCGGCTCCGAAGGGGATTTCTTCGGAATGAAACAGCCGTCAGGGGATACGCTCACATCCCGTAATGTCATCGGTTATATCCCCGGTTATGACAAAAATCAGAAAAACAGATATATTGTCATAGGCGCCCGTCTTGACAACCTCGGCACCGGCCGTACCACGGTCGATGGCGAGACTGTCGAACACACATATTACGGTGCCAACGGCAATGCCTCCGGTCTGGCAATGCTCATCGAGCTCGGCCGCCGTCTCGCCACGAATCAGGTGCTGCTCAAGAGGTCCGTGCTGCTCATTGCTTTCGGCTCATCCCTGGAGCTGAACGCCGGTTCCTGGTATTTTCTAAACCGCTCTTTCGATGACGTGGGAAACATAGATGCGATGATCAACCTGGATATGCTCGGAACCGCTTCCAACGGTTTCTATGCATATACCGCATCGAACGCTGAACTCAACAATGTCATAGACGCAATGAAAGGCACATTGCAGCCGATCCATCCCCAGGTGGTGGCTTGGGAGCCTGTGATGTCTGACCACAGAAGCTTCTATGACAAGGAGATTCCGTCGGTATTTTTTACCACCGGCATGTATCCGGAGTACAACAGCAGCAAGGATACCGCATCCATCATCCAGTACGAGGATATGGAGCGTGAGATGGAATATATCTACAACCTGGCGCTCGAACTGGTCAACGGCCGCAAGCTTGCTTTCAGACCTGAGGAAATCCTTGAGAAGAGGCTCTTCGACAGGGAAGTCGTGCCGTGGCACGAGTGTGACACCAAGCCGCTTTTCCTGGGCTCCCCGGATCCGAAGACCTTCCTCTCCAGATGGGTGTACGTTTACCTGAAATACCCTGAGGACGCGCTGCGTGAGGGTATTCAGGGCAGTGTTCAGGTTGACTTTGTCATTGACGAGAAAGGAAAGGTCTGCGACGCAAGGGTTGCCCGAAGCGTTGACCCTGACCTGGATGAGGAGGCGCTCCGCATCGTGAACGCTTCACCTGACTGGAAGCCGGCCAAGGTCCGCGGGCAGAAAGTCAAGTGCTCGTTGTCGATATACGTGGAATTCAGATTGGAAAAGAGAAAAAACAAAAGATAAAAATGGAATACGATTTTAAATCTATCGAAAGCAAGTGGCAGGAGTATTGGGCTTCGCACAAGACGTTCAAAGTTAAGGAAGACGCTTCCAAACCGAAGTATTATGTACTGGATATGTTCCCGTATCCGTCCGGTGCAGGCCTTCACGTCGGCCATCCTCTCGGCTACATTGCCAGCGACATCTATTCGCGCTACAAGCGTCTCAAGGGGTTCAATGTGCTGCATCCGATGGGTTATGACGCATTCGGCCTCCCAGCTGAGCAGTATGCCATCCAGACAGGCCAGCATCCTGAGGTCACGACCACGACGAATATCAACCGTTACCGTCAGCAGCTGGACCGCATTGGCTTTTCATACGATTGGGAGAGGGAAGTGCGCACTTGTGACCCTGAATTTTACAAATGGACCCAGTGGGCATTCCTGAAGATGTTTGACAGCTGGTATGACCCGGCACAGGACAAGGCCCGTCCTATCAGCGAGCTCATCGCCCGCTTTGAGACCGAGGGCTACGAGGACATCACCCCGGCTGCCTGGAAAGCGGCTTCCGAGAAGGAGAAATCAGATATCCTGATGCGATACAGAATCGCGTATCAGGGCGAGACTTCCGTCAACTGGTGCGAAGGTCTCGGCACCGTCCTCGCAAACGATGAGGTCAAGGACGGCTTGAGCGTCCGCGGCGGCTTCCCTGTAGAACAGAAGAAGATGACACAGTGGCAGCTGCGTGTGTCGGCATACGCAGGACGCCTGCTGGACAGCCTTGAGAAACTGGACTGGACCGACTCCCTCAAGGAGATGCAGCGCAACTGGATAGGCCGCTCGGAAGGTACGGAAATGGTCTTCAACACCATTTGCGGAGACAGGGAGATGCCTGTCACCATCTTCACGACCCGTGTCGACACGATATATGGTGTGACCTTTATGGTTCTTGCCCCTGAAAGCGACCTCGTCGGACAACTTACGACCCCGGAGCAGAAGGAAGAGGTTGAGAACTACCTCAAATATGTCAAGACAAAGACGGAACGCGAACGTATCGCCGAGACCAAGACCGTCACAGGTGTGTTCTCCGGCTCATACGGCATCAATCCCGTGACCGGTGAGAAGGTCCCTGTCTGGATATCCGAATATGTGCTTGCCGGATATGGCACCGGCGCCATCATGGCGGTGCCTGCACACGACAGCCGTGACTATGCTTTCGCCAGGAAATTCGGCCTTCCTATCGTGCCTATCATCGAGGGCTGCGACGTGTCCGAAGAGAGCTTTGACGCCAAGGAAGGAAAGATGTGCAACTCCGGCTTCCTGAACGGACTTGATGTCAAGCAGGCCATCGAGACCGCGAAGGACTATGTCGAGGCGCACGGCCTCGGCCGCCGCAAGACGAACTATCGTCTTCGCGATGCCATCTTCTCACGTCAGCGCTACTGGGGTGAGCCGTTCCCGATCTACTACAAGGACGGCATCCCGTATCCGGTTGATGAGAAGGACCTCCCTCTCACACTCCCGGAGATAGATTCCTACAAGCCTACCGGTGAGGCTCCGCTTGCGCGTGCAAAGGATTGGACCTACAAGGGATATCCGCTGGAGACCAGCACTATGCCTGGCTTCGCAGGGTCCTCCGCCTATTATCTCCGCTATATGGACAACCATAACGGAGAGGCGCTTGTCAGCAGGGATGCCGACGAATACTGGCGTGACGTCGACCTCTACATAGGCGGTACCGAACACGCCACCGGACACCTCATCTACTCGCGCTTCTGGAACAAGTTCCTCTTCGACCTCGGCTACATATGCGAGGACGAACCGTTCCGCAAACTTATCAACCAGGGTATGATCCAGGGCCGTTCAAACTTTGTCTATCGCATTGTCGGCACCAATAAGTTCGTTTCCTGCGGGCTCAAGAAAGACTATGACACCACCGAGATACACGTCGATATCAACATCGTCCGCAATGACAAGCTCGACCTTGAGGCGTTCAAGGCCTGGCGGCCTGAATTTGCCGATGCCGAGTTCATCCTTGAAAATGGTGAATATGTCTGCGGATGGGCTGTTGAGAAGATGAGCAAGAGTATGTTCAATGTGGTCAATCCTGATGTCATCTGCGACACTTACGGAGCTGATACGCTTCGCCTGTATGAGATGTTCCTCGGACCTCTCGAGCAGAGCAAGCCGTGGGATACCAAGGGAATTGACGGCGTGAACCGTTTCCTCAAGAAGTTCTGGAGGCTGTTCTGGGACCGTGAAGAATGGATTGTGACGGACGAAAAGGCTTCTGCAGAAGAATTGAAGGTCCTGCACAAGCTCATAGGCAAGGAACAGGCCGATATCGAGAACTTCTCTTACAATACCACGATCAGTGCGTTTATGATAGCCGTCAACGATCTCACCGCGGCCGGATGCTCCAAGAGAGAGATACTCGAACCGCTGGTAGTCCTTCTGTCTCCGTTTGCCCCTCATATCGCAGAGGAACTCTGGCACAGACTCGGCCACGAAGATACCGTCACCTATGCCCGGTTCCCTGAATTCAATGCTGCCTTTGCGGCTGAAGACAACGTCACCTATCCGGTGCAGTTCAATGGCAGGATGCGTTTCACCATCGATATGCCGAAGAGCGCTGCGCCCGCTGACGTCGAAGCTGCCGTGCGTGCCCACGAGCAGACCCCGAAGTACGTAGAGGGAAAGACCATCGTCAAGGTCATCGTCGTTCCAGGCAGAATCATCAATATAGTGCTCAAGTGATGTTGACTTCAAAAGCCGGTAAACTTATAAAGGAATATCTGATACTCACCCTGGCCTGTTTTATCTTCGGCCTTGCGTGGGAGGGCTTCATGATTCCGAACGGGATGTCCGCCGGCGGTATGATGGGTCTTTGCACCGTTATCCAATATGCCACGAATGGATTCATTCAGGCACAGTATTCATATTTCGTCCTGAATGCGTTGCTTGTGATCATTGCAGTGGTCGCAATGGGCATAGGGTTCGGCTTCAAGACCATATACTGCATCGTGATGTCGTCCGTCGCGATGGGCGTCCTTGAGAAAATCACTGTCCTTCACTGCATCGACGGATCGTTCTTCTTCGTGCAGGAGACCGTGCTTATCCCTATTATCGCAGGTGTGCTCGAGGCTACGGGAATCGGCCTCGTACTCCGCTTCGGCGGCAGTACCGGAGGAACCGATATAGTGGCGCTTATGGTCAATAAATACTGGCCGATATCGCTCAGCACGGCTTTCCTCGTATCAGACCTCATCGTCTGCTCCCTTCTGCTGTTCCTTCCTGAAAAGTGCTTCTCGGATATGTGCTACGGTCTTGCCGAGCTTGTCACTTTCTCGCTGATGATCGATATGGTGGTCGGTGGCAAGAAATCATCGTACCAGCTCCTGGTCTTCTCGGAAAAATATGCAGAGATCGCAGACTACATCATCACCAGGATGGACCGCGGCGTGACCGTGCTGAAAGCCCAGGGATGGTACACGAAGAGGGATAAGAACGTGCTTCTCATCATTATCAATCAGAAGCAGTTCCCTTCTCTGTCGAAGGCTGTCAAGGATATCGATCCGAGTGCATTCATGTCAGTCTCCCAGACCAACAGCGTCTATGGTGAAGGCTTTGAGGAAATCAAGGCCGGAGTCAGGATAATGAAGAAAAAGAAGAATGAATAGGAAATCGGTCCTTGTCTTTCTGAAGGAGTATGCCCTGATTACTCTTGGAATCCTTCTTTACGTTCTTGGATGGAGCATATTCCTTGTCCCGAACAACCTTGTGGGCGGGGGCGTTTCAGGCGCCGCTGCCGTTGTGCAGTATGCGACGCACGGAGCTGTCAAGATAGGTTACACGTATTTTGCGGTGAATGCCGTGCTTCTGGTCGTCGCTATGTTTACTCTGGGCAAGAGTTTCGGCGGCAAGACCATATATGCGACGATACTGGCTTCTCTGGGCCTGAACCTTTTCCAGATAATCATACCTGCGGAAATAACCCAGATCCTTGCCGTTGACAACGGAAAGCTGATGAGCACCATAATGGGCGGCATAATCATAGGGATCGGTATCGGTATGTCAATGTCCCAGGGGGGCAGTACCGGCGGTACGGACATAATCGCGCTCATCGTGAACAAATACCGGAACGTCTCTCCCGGCCGGATGATTCTGATGATGGATGTGGTCATCATCCTGTCATCCCTCCTGGTGCCTTCGTATACTGCTGCCGGGGAACTGGTCCCATGGCCGGAGAAAATAACGACTGTCGTATATGGCTTTATCCTGGTGGCATTGTGCAGCACAGTCCTGGACTACTATCTTGCCGGCTCCAAACAGTCAGTCCAGGTGTTTGTGCTGTCACGCAAATATGAGGAGATCGCCGACACCATCACGCACGAACTGCATAGGGGAGTGACTGTACTTGATGGCAAGGGCTGGTACACAAAGAGCAGCACGGAAGTCATAATGGTCATCACCAGGAAGACCGACCTGAACATTCTCCTGCGCAGGATCAAATCCATCGACCCTGATGCTTTCCTGTCAATCAATTCCGTCACGGGTGTGTATGGGAAAGGCTTTGACCAGTTCAAGGGCAAGGCAAGGAAAAAGGCTGACCAATAGTTTATTTTACAAACTTTTTTTAAATTTCATCCTAGACCCCCTGCCAGACCCCCTGGCAATGGGGGCCTTTTCATATATTTGCTAAAAAGGTACTATTGTATGAAAAGGTTGATCTGGTCAAAGCATTATTGCATCAAACTGCTCTCCGGGGCATCGGTGGCGGCGTTTCTTCTTGTCCGCTGGCTTGTTTCACATATGTCGCTCACGGCATCGGACATCGGTGTGGGGCTGGCTGCGGCTGATGCCGTGGTATTCCTTCTGCCTGTGCAGGGGGAGAATGTCAAAATGTCGCTTCAATGTGCGTTCCTGGGCTCTGTCCTTCCGGTCATTGCAGGCGTTTTTCTCAGCAGGACTATCATTATCGTTCCATTCATCATCCTGATGCTTGCCGCCGTGTTTGCCGCGGGGCTGTTCGTGAAGTATAGGAGCGTACGCGACATATTCCAGCCGGAACAGACCTGGAAGATGGTGGAGGCTGACGCACGCTGGGTATATCTTCTGCTGTTTTTTGTTTTCTGCTCGTTCCTGATCGTGGCGGATTCCATTGCGGACATTACGCTTGTGGTGGCGGTGACGACGCTTCTGGCTTTTCTGTATTGCGTTCTGCTGCTGCGCTCTTTCTTCGGAACTACGGCTTTCCTCCACCCCGGGAAGGAGAAAAAGATCAAGAATGCCATCCGCGGGATGATGCCGGCTGTGACGCTGCCCGAAGAATCAGAGGACGAAACATTGCGGATGAACCGTCTCTACGAAAAGGTGGTGTCTCTGATGGAAAACAAGAAGCCGTTCCTTGACGACGAGTTCAGCCTTGCGGATATGGCGGCGTCGGTATATACCAACAAGTCGTATCTGTCGAAGACAATCAATGTCTTTTCGGGCCGGAATTTCTGTCAGTTTGTCAACTATTACAGAGTGAAGTATTCCGTCGATTTGATGAAGAATGACCCTCATCTAAGGGTGGCGGAACTGGCGACGATGAGCGGCTTCCATACGGTGGTCACATTCAACATGGCGTTCAAATTGAATATGAACCTCACTCCGAGTGAACTGCTCGCAAAAATCAGGCTTGAGCCTCGGGAACACCCTTCCAGCTGTGAGGCAGGGGGGCCAGAACCTCAATTCCCGTCTTCTTTACAGGATGGACGAAGTTGACCTTGCGTGCATGCAGGCAGATGCCTCCGTCGGGGTTTGAACGCGGCGCACCGTACTTCAGGTCACCCTTGATGATGCATCCCATATGGCTCAGCTGGCAGCGTATCTGGTGGTGGCGGCCGGTGAGCAGCTCGACTTCCACCAGGTGGTAGCGCTCGGTGCTCATCAGGTAGCGGAAATTGAGCTTCGCAAGCTTGGCCCCCTCGCGCCTGCCGTCAACGACGAAGGACTTGTTCTGCTTCTCGTTGCGTGTCATCCAGTCTTCCAGATGCCCCTCTTCCGGTTCTGGCTTTGCGCAGCACAGGGCCCAGTATGTCTTGTGGACTTCGCCGTCGCGGAACATTGCCGTCAGCCGTTCCAGCGCCTTGGATGTCTTTGCAAGGATGCAGATTCCGCTGACAGGCCTGTCGAGTCTGTGCGGGATGCCCAAGAATACTTTGCCGGGCTTGCCGTCGCGTCGGGCGATAAAGGCCTTGTATGCCTCAGCAAGGCATTCGTCGCCTGTCTTGTCGCCCTGCGTGATTTCTCCCACCTTCTTGTTGACGACCATCAGATGATTGTCTTCGTACAGGATCCTTGATTCAAGGTCCTGATACTCTTCGGCTGTCAGTTCTCTATATTCCATAATGCAAAGATAGTGACAAATTGTCACAATTGTTCTCGTGGCACAGGATTGGTTGGTGTGCTTTCAGAAACATTTTCAAGAAACTATAAAATATCAAATATTATGGGAAAGATCATAGGAATTGACCTCGGTACCACAAACTCTTGTGTAGCCGTTATGGAAGGCAACCAGCCAACCGTTATCATCAATGACGAGGGTGCACGCACCACTCCGTCCGTAGTCGGCTTTACCGACAATGGCGAGCGCAAGGTAGGCTCTCCTGCCAAGCGCCAGGCCATCACAAACCCTCACAACACCATTTTCTCCATCAAGAGATTTATGGGTGAGACTTATGACCAGGTAGAGAAGGAAGTTTCACGCGTGCCTTATAAGGTAGCCCGCGGAGAGAACAACACTCCACGCGTCGACATCAATGGCCGTATGTATTCTCCGCAGGAGATCTCCGCCATCATCCTTCAGAAGATGAAGAAGGTCGCTGAGGACTATCTCCGTCAGGATGTCACAGAGGCTGTCATCACTGTACCTGCATACTTCTCCGACTCCCAGCGTCAGGCTACCAAGGAAGCCGGCAAGATCGCAGGCCTCGATGTCAAGCGCATCATCAACGAGCCTACCGCAGCAGCGCTCGCATACGGTCTTGACAAGAAGAACAAGAATATGAAGGTCGCCGTCTATGACCTTGGCGGCGGTACTTTCGATATCTCCATCCTTGAACTCGGCGACGGCGTCTTCGAGGTCAAGTCCACCAACGGTGACACCCACCTCGGCGGTGACGACTTCGACCAGGCCATCATCGACTGGCTTGCAGGCGAGTTCGCGTCAGAGAACGGCGGAATGGACCTCAAGAAGGACCCTATGGCACTCCAGCGTCTCAAGGAGGCTGCCGAGAAGGCAAAGATCGAGCTTTCAAACGCCGCCAGCGCAGAGATCAACCTTCCATATATCACTGCTGTCGACGGTATGCCTAAGCATCTTGTAAAGTCCCTCAGCCGCGCAAAGTTCGAGGCTCTCTGCGACGATCTTTTCCGCCGCTCCATCGAGCCTTGCCGCAAGGCCCTCGAGGATGCTCACCTGCGCGCCTCAGAAATTGACGAGGTGCTTCTCGTCGGCGGTTCAACCCGTATTCCGAAGGTTCAGGAGCTTGTCAAGGATTTCTTCGGCAAGGAGCCTAACAAGAGCGTCAACCCAGACGAAGTCGTCGCCATCGGCGCATCAATCCAGGGCGGCGTGCTCGCAGGCGACGTCAAGGATGTCCTTCTGCTCGACGTCACTCCGCTTTCTCTCGGTATCGAGACCCTCGGCGGCGTTATGACAAAACTCATCGAAAGCAACACCACCATCCCTGTACATAAGGAGCAGGTGTTCTCAACCGCAGCCGACAACCAGCCTTCAGTTGAGATCCGTGTCCTCCAGGGTGAGCGCCCGATGGCAAAGGACAACAAGCAGATCGGTGTCTTCCATCTCGACGGCATTGCACCTGCTCCTCGCGGAATACCTCAGATCGAGGTCAGCTTCGACATCGACACCAACGGTATCCTTTCAGTCAGCGCCAAGGACAAGTCAACGGGCAAGGAGCAGCACATCCGCATCGAGGCTTCTTCAGGCCTTTCTGATGACGAGATCCAGCGTATGCGTGACGAGGCAAAGGCAAACGAGGAGGCCGACAAGGCTGAGAAGGAAAAGGTTGACAAGATCAACAACGCCGACGGTATGGTGTTCCAGACCGAGAAGAACCTCAAGGAATATGGTGACAAGATCCCTGCCGAGAAGAAGACTGCAATCGAGTCTGCCTGCGCAGAGCTCAAGAAGGCTGTAGAAGCAAAGGACCTTGCTGCAATTGATAAATACAATTCCGAACTCGAGGCTGCATGGCACGCTGCATCAGAGGATATGGCGAAGGCTGCACAGGCCGGCCAGGCAGGCCCGCAGGGCCCTCAGGGCGGCTTCGATCCTAACGCCGGTCAGGGCGGTCCTCAGGGCGGTCCTCAGCCTGATTACGGCAATACTCCTGACGAGCAGTAGTTTTTTATTCTATATGGCAGACAGGGGAGGGGCTTCCAAGGCCTCTCCCCTGTTTTTTAGAAACGCCACTGCTTGTGATCGGTACTATTTATTACGAAAAAAACGTATTAATTTTGCATCATTATGAAAAAACTAATGCTTGTTATCGCGCTTGCGGCGGCATGCCTTGTTGCAAACGCACAGTCCAAGACCCTCGGCGGTCGTATCAACGGACTTCTTGGTTTTGGTGTTGAAGTTGAGTATGAGCACTATGTCGCTAACGAGAACTTCCTCAATTTCGGCGCAGACCTTCTGTTCGGCAACGGATTCGGTATGGCCGTCACAGGTATTTACGACTTTACGATTGGTCACGCAGGTGCCTTTGATTTTTACGCCGGTCCCGGCGTCAGTGTCATTTTCTTCGCCGGCGAGGGCGGTTTCTTCGCTCCAGGCATTGTGGGAAACATCGGCGCGCAGTGGAATCTCGGTGAGCATTTCGCCCTGTCTCTTGACTATCGACCGGGTATCCACTACCAGATCGGCTCACAGTGGCTTCACAGCGCCTACAACGTAGGTCTCGGTATCAAGTACCGCTGGTAGCCGTCATTTATGGGATAAAGATGCAGGGCGTTCCGGACCGGAACGCCCTGCTCGTCTTCTGTGTCAGGCGGCCTGCTCCTTGGCGTGCAGAATTTTGCAATTTCAAACCTCTGGTTTTCAACTGTCTGCTTGTCACTGCTAACTCTGATATACCCGAAAATCATTTTTTAAATTTTTTTAATATGTTCCACAAATCGAAAAAATCTTTAATAAGGCTTGCTCGTTACCGAAAAAATGTGCATTTTTGTGAGCAATATAAAAACGTTCGATTAGTATGAGCGGTAAAACTAAGGTAGCTATTCGTTGATTTTCAAACCACAGAGTCAGTCATTACTGCAACTGATTACGGACAAATTGTTATTAAAGACACCAATTTCATTCATTAATAATTTAAACCATTTTAATTATTACCTATGAAAATTTTTTCAAAATTGCTCGGCATTATGCTGCTTGCAGCTATGCCTCTCTACGTGAGCGCACAGAACGTTACCGTAAAGGGTAACGTTAGGGATGCAGCAGGCGTTCCTGTCATCGGCGCTGGCGTTGTGCAGCAGGGTACATCGAATGGTACGATTACCGACGTTGACGGTAACTACCTCATCACCGTTCCTGCTTCCTCTACTCTTAATTTCTCCTCAGTAGGTTACGTTGAGCAGTCCATCGCAGTCGCCGGACGCTCTACCATCAACGTAGTCCTCGAAGAAGACGCTGAAATGCTCGAAGAAACTGTCGTCATCGGTTACGGTGTGCAGAAGAAGAGCGACCTCACAGGTTCAGTTGCATCAGTAGGTTCAGATGCTCTCAAGGCTCTGTCAACCACCGACGCAGCACAGGCTCTCCAGGGTAAAGTTGCAGGTATCAACATCCTCTCCAACGGTGCTCCTGGTTCAGGCGCTGAGATCCGTGTACGCGGTTATTCTTCAAACGGTGGCAACATTCAACCTCTCTACATTGTCGACGGTCTTGAGGTAAGCGGCATCCAGTACCTCGATCCTTCAATGATCGAATCAATCGAGATCCTCAAGGACGCGGCTTCTGCAGCTATCTACGGTGCTAGGGCAGGTAACGGTGTCGTCCTCGTAACCACCAAGAGCGGTACAGACGGCAAGGCAACTGTCACCTATACAGGCAAGTTCACCCGTCAGAACTACACAAGACGTCCTTTGATGAATCGCGAAGAGAACATCAAGTATGTAGGTCTTGAGTACATCGACGACCCTAACTTTATGAGTTCCCGTATCAAAGACCACGACTACGAGCATCCTGACTATGCAAATGGTGTAATCGATACAGACTGGATCGGCGCATACATCGAGCCGACCTGGAGCCAGCAGCACTCCCTTACCGTTTCAGGCGGTAACAAGAGCGGCCACTTCTTCCTCTCTCTCAACTACGTCAACAACAATGGTGTTGTAAAGGGTGACAGGGACGTTTATCAGCGTCTCACCGCTCAGGTCAATGCAGACTACCAGCTCTTCAAATGGTTGCAGGTAGGTACCACCAACTCAATCGAGAAGTGGTCAACCAAGAGCGTTTCACAGCGCGGTTACTCTTCTTCATTCGAGTCTGTTATCAACTTCTCACCTCTTGAGCCGGTTTACTGGCACTCTGCCAAAGAGATTACCGATCCGGACTTCCTGGGTGTCTACAACAAGATTATGGCAGGTGAAGACAACCATCGTCTTATTGGCGATGACAAGGGCCTTTACGCACAGGCTGTATATGCAGACGTTGAAGGTAACCCTCTCTCCAAGATTCTCACTTCTGATGGCACCAACGGCGGTTTCAACATCAACGGTACGATGTTCGCCAACTTCACCCCTGTCAAGGGCCTCGTGATCACCTCACGCCTCGGCTACAGACTCAACCAGAGCTCAAGCCACAGCTACACCGCTCCTTATTATATCGGTCGTGGTTCTACTGACAACTACTCAATCTCAGCTGGTGTCAACACAGGCTGGTACTATCAGTGGGAAAACTTCGCGAACTACAACGTTACAATCGCTCAGAAGCACAACCTCACCGCAATGGTCGGTATGTCTTATCGCGAGAGCAACAACGATAACATCAGCGCAAGCGCAAGCGGTGGCGACATCCTCTCTGCATACGATCCTGCATTCCAGTACATCAGCTATGTAAAGGGTGACGTTTCAAAGAACGTAAGCAATGCTCCCGGCAAGTCAGCTTCCCTCGCATACTTCGGCCGTTTGATCTACAGCTATGACAACCGTTACAGCATCCAGGCAAACTTCCGTGCTGACGCATTCGACTCTTCAAAGCTTTCTGCAAAGAACCGTTGGGGCTACTTCCCTTCATTCTCAGCAGGTTGGACCATCAGCAACGAGCGCTGGATCAAGGACAACGTAAGCCGTGACGCCCTCTCATTCTTGAAGCTCCGCGCTTCTTGGGGCCGCAATGGTAACATCGACGTCCTCGGTGGATACCGTTACGCAACCACCATCTCAGCAGGTAACAACTGGTATCAGTACAATCTTGACCAGCAGAAAGTTATCTTCTCATCAGCTCCTAACATGGGCGGCGGTCTTCCTAACCCTGACCTCAAGTGGGAAACCTCTGAGCAGCTCGACCTCGGTCTCGACGCACGCTTCCTCAACAGCCGCTTGACCTTCGCTATCGACTACTACAACAAGAAGACCAAGGACCTCCTCTTCAACATCAACGTTCCTGTAGAGCTTGGTGCAAGCACCACTACCGTCAACGGTGGTACCGTTCTCAACGAGGGTGTCGAGGTTGAACTCGGTTGGAGAGATCAGATCGGTGACTTCTCATACAGCGTAAACGGCAACTTCTCAACCCTCCACAACGAGGTTCTCGGACTTGCTGCACGTGCCGCACGTATCGTCAACTCAGACGCATCTTCTACCAACTATAAGATTCAGACCGCATTCGAGCCTGGTTACCCTATCTGGTACCTCCTCGGTTACAAGTATGCAGGTGTAGGCTCAGAGGGCCAGCCTCTCTTCTACAATGCTGCAGGTGAGAAGACCGAGAACGTTGTCGACAACGACAAGACCTTCATCGGTTCTACAACTCCTACCTTCACCTACGGTATCAACATCAACCTTGCTTGGAAGGGCTTCGACTTCACTCTCAACGGTTACGGACAGGGCGGCAACTATATCGTTCCTGTTACCCACCGTACTGGTGTCAAGAACAACTTCAAGTACTATCTTGAGAACTCTTGGACTGCTGAGAACAAGAACGCCAAGCTTCCTGCTCCTTCAAAGGTTCTCGCAGCTGATAACCCATTCTGGTCATCAAGCGGCAACTGCTTCAAGGGCGACTACTTCCGCATCCAGACTCTCCAGTTGGGTTACACCCTTCCTTCAAATCTTACCAAGAAGATCGCTATCAGCAACCTCCGCTTCTACGTATCTCTTGATGACTTCTTCACCATCACCAAGTATCCGGGATTCGATCCTGCCACCGCTTCTACCAACAACACTTCAGGTGCCGGCCTCGACTGGGGTTCATATCCTACAATGCAGAAGCTCATCCTTGGTGTAAATCTTACATTCTAATCTCGTAAAGGACAATGAATATGAAAAAGATAATTTACTCCATCCTTGCTATTGCAGCCATCTTCGCAACAGCTTCTTGTGAGAAGAATCTTGATATTCCTCAGAAGGGTGTCGTAAGCGAGGAGACATTCTATCAGTCTGACGCTGATGCAGAGGCCCTCCTTACCAATATGTACGTAAGCTGCTTCGGCGGTCACGGTATTGCAGGTACAGAAGGTATCTACAACAACCAGCTTATGATCTTCAACTACTCTTCAGACGATATCCTCGCTGCAGGTGGTGACGCTGAGGACCACGGTGACTTCCGTGTATTCGACGAATTCCGTTATGATAACGCCAACGGTCCGCTGAACAACCTCTACAGCGGTTATGCAAACTCCATCTATACTGCCAACCTCGTAATCTCAAACTTCACGAATGAGAACAAGGACGGTGCAGAGCCTAAGTTCACCAGCGCTTTCACCAACCAGTGCGTAGCTGAGGCCCGCGTATTCCGTGCATATATGCATTTGATGGAAGCTCTCGCCTGGAACACTCCTTGCATCGTTGACCGCCTCCTTCTCGGTGATGAACTCCCAGTTCAGGCTGAGAATCAGAAGCAGGTTCTCGACTGGGTTATCGCAGAGTGCGAAAAGGCAATCGCTTCAGGTTCTCTTCCAGTACGTGCAGGCGCAACTGACAAGGATGCTACCGCTCGTATGACCAAGGGTTTCGCCCAGTTCGTAGCAGGTAAGGCCGCTATGTTCAACAACGACGCAGCTACCGCACGCAAGTATCTCGGCGCCCTCATCAGCGAAGGAAGCTACTCCCTCGTCCCTTCACAGGATTTCTGGAAGCTCACCCACGCTGCCGGTGACGGTAACTCTGAGGTTATCTTCGCTCCTAACTTCCAGGAGGATCCTAACTTCACAGCCAATGGCTGGGGTTCAGGTACTCCTATCCAGCGCGGCCGTTGGATGGTCGCCGACGTTCTCTGCTGGCGTACTGATGCATTGGCTTCCACTCCTTCAGTTTGCGAAAACCTCCCTGGTGGCGGTGGCGGCTGGAACGGTGGTGCTATCCAGCAGGACTTCGCAAAGAAGTTCCTCGAGCACGATGGTGACTCACCTCGCCGTCTCGCTACATTCCTCACTCCTGACGAGTTCCTCTTCGAGATGGACTGGAGCGGTTCCGCTTGCAACGACGGTACTATGGATCAGAAGAAGGTTGACCCTAAGCGCGGTATTGCAAACACATCAGGTGTTTACAGCCACGAATTCTTCGAGTGGAAGAGAATGGTATGGCACAACATCCCTAGGATGATTGCTCCAGCCCCTGCAAGCTACAAGGGTGATGACCTCTCTAGCCTCGGTCCTAACTCCAACACCTCTAACCTCTGCATGGCCCGCTATGCTGAAGCTCTCCTTCTCTACGCTGAGGCTTGCATCGGCTCAAGCGATGAGGCAAAGGGTCTCGCAGCTCTCAACGAAGTTCAGAAGCGTTCAGGTTCAGGCAAGATCAGCTCAAGCCTCACACTCCAGGACGTAATGGATGAGAAGCAGTACGAGCTCTGGTTCGAAGGCTGCCGCTTCCACGACCTCGTTCGCTGGGGCGCTCAGGGCAAGGTCAACCTTGACCAGATTTTCAACGGCTCAGGTTTCCACGACAGAATCCCTGTTTCCACCGATGAATTCTTCAATGGCGGTTCAGAGCACAAACTCACTGTTAACTACGTCAAGGCTCACTATGAGAAGTTCCAGACTGGCAAGCACGAGTACCTGCCATTCCCACGTGACGTCAAGGTTGGTAACCCTAATATCCAGGATGTTCTCGGTTGGACCACCAACAACTAGTAGTCATATCCAAGACTCAATATGAATTGAAGGGGCTTTCGAGCCCCTTCTTTTTTTTATTTGAGTGAAGAATTTCGTAAGTTTGCGGGAGATGAATGCAATTAACAGATACATTGGAGAAATTGCGGCTTCCGTGGCATTCCTGGCCTCTTTCGGATTCTTTCAGATCGCATATCCATATCACTTGATAAGAAGGGAACAGATGAGCCTGTTCCTCTATGACTGGAATTATATTTGCCAGACTTATAAAGGTATCGGATGGCTTTCGAGACTTATTGGCGATTTCCTGGAGCAGTTCTTCCTGCTTCCCGTAGCCGGCCCGCTGATTGTCGCACTGCTTTTGACCGCCATAGGCGTGGTGACATACCGGATCTGCCGTAAATTTGTAGGGAAATGGCCTTCGCTTGCTGTCGCTGCCGCATTATTTATCTGGTCCTTCATGCGCGAGACCGGCAATCTGTATGTCACCAGATATACGATTGTTGTATTGTGCTATCTTTCGCTTGTCCTGCTTGCATTGCAGTTCAAACGTATATGGTTAAAAGCCGCCGCCGTTATCATCCTTCTTGTTGCAGGTGTCTGGGCTTTTGGTGCCCCTGCCAACGACAATTACGGAAAGCTTTGGAGTGTGCCCAAGTTCGACTACGAGCGTCTGATAGGACTTGACGACGAATTGTCGAGGGAGAATTGGGACAAGGTGATCAAGCTCTCCCGCAAGGACCTGCATATGGCCGAGGCAAGCTACTGCTACAATCTTGCGCAGGCGATGAAAGGGCAGCTCGGCAACAAGTTGTTCGACCACTCTCAAGGCGAGGCTTATGATCTGCTGTTTCGTGTCGTCGGCGGTCAGAGCACGTTCACGAACTGCCTCGCAGGCGAAGCGTGGTACCAGCTGGGTAGTATGAATATTGCCGAGCAGAGTGCTATGACGGCCCTGCAGACCTCTCCGAACCATACGGGAGTCAGATATATCAAGCGCCTTGCGAATGTGGCCCTGATCACCGGCGAGGATGCGGCCGCCCATAAGTATCTCAACCTGCTCAGTAAAACCCTGTTTTATGGAAAATGGGCTGAAAGTATGATGCCCGGCAATCAGGATGAAGCCACGCAGGCCGTATTGAATGCTGCTCGCGCCAATCTTGCCGCCAATGATTTCGTCCACCTCTCAGACAGGCCCCGCGCCATATTGCTCGGCCTTCTTGAGGCCAATCCGGATAACAGGCTGGCCAGAAACTATCTTTTGTGCTACGACCTTATGCGATATGACCTGGATCAGTTCATTGAGGACTATTCTCCGGACAGGGTAGATGCTGAACTTTACCACCAGGCTGTGCTCATCTGGCTCAGCCAGAAAGATTTGATGACAGAAAGGGCTGCGGCCGAATATGGCATCGAACTGACGACTGTAAAGAAGATGAGCTCCTTCTTCCGCTTCCCTGAAAGATACAGGAATACTTACTGGTATTATTATATGAAAGCCCTTAATGCTTCTGCACAATGATTCGCAAGACTTTAGGATTGATATTGCTTGCAGCGACAGTCTGCCTCGCAGTTTCGTGCTGCGGAAAGGGAAGTGCATATACTGCCGTTGACGGGAGCTGCGGCCCGCTTACGATATATCCCGATTACAAAGAAGTGACGGTGCCGGCCAATGTAGCGCCGCTGAACTTTCACTATGCCATCAAGGACGCGAAGAAGGCCAGCACAAGCTTCACTGTCGGAGACAAGACGGTTATAATAAAGGGCACAGAAGTGGAATGGCCGCTTGGAAAATGGAAATCATTCATCGCCGGTGCGGAAGGCAAGACCATTTCGGTCAGTGCGGAAGCGCGGGTCAGCGGGCAGGTTGTGACTGACAGCTGGAATATTTACGTAAGCGAAGACCCGGTAGACGCCTATCTGACATACAGGCTCATCGAACCATCCTTCCAGATGTGGCACGAGGTGAGCATAATGGAGCGGTGCATCGAAAATTTTGACGAGACAACCATTTGTGACTACAAGCATACCGACAACGCCTGTATGAACTGCCACACACACGTGCAGCAGCGGGGCGACCTGTCTTTCTTCTATATCCGCGGCCCGCACGGAGGTACAATCCTTAACCGTGACGGAAAACTCCGGAAATTGACGCTTAACGCTCCGGGTATGCTGTCGGGAACTGTCTATGGCGAGATCCATCCTTCCGGCCGTTTCGGTGTATTTTCGACGAATATCATTCTCCCGAGCTTCCACACTACCAGCAGGAACAGGATGGAGGTATATGACTCCGAGTCGGATCTGACTGTGGCCGATTTTGACAACAACAGGATGATCAACCTCCCGCACGTCGCTGCTCCCAGCAAGCTCGAAACCTTCCCTTGTTTCTCTGCAGACGGGGAGTCCGTATTCTATTGTGTGGCAGATAGCGTTTCACTTCCGGATGACATAGGAAAACTCAGATACTCCCTCGTACGTGCCGCATTCAACAGCGAAAGCGGTGAGATTTCGGATCAGATTGACACTGTCTGGAGTGCGTCAGCTCACAATGGATCCGTATGCCATCCGAAGACGTCGCCTGACGGCAGATGGCTGATGTTCACGGTCGCGGAATATGGAACGTTCCCGATTGACCACGGTGAAAGTACCATTCAGATGATCGATCTTGAAACAGGGGAACTCAATGCGCTGGCCGGTGTGAAAAAGGATGAATCCGGTTCTGACACCTATCACAGCTGGTCATCGGACGGGAAATGGTTCGTGTTTGCCAGCAAGAGAGGTGACGGACAATTTGCCAAGCCGTATTTCTGCCATCTTGATTCGGAAGGGAATCCGTCAAAGCCTTTTGTCCTTCCGCAGAAGTCATCAAGGTTCTACGAACTCAATCTGAAATCATTCAACGTCCCTGACCTTGGCAGCAGTTCAACGGGGATTACTGTCAAGGATTCGAAGGCTATGTTCGACGCTCAAAGCGAAGTGTTTGAATGAGAAGATTCCTCCTCCTGTCCGCTGCCCTGTTATCTGTTCTGACGCTGTCTGCCCAGAGCCTGAAGCTGAACAACAGCCTCTTCTTCGAGTCCCGCGGTTCTGAGGTTCACCTGTACGACGGTGACAACGGCTCCAGCATCACCCAGGGCAGTACGCTGCTGTCAAAGATCGGCGGGCTGTCCGTATCAGGGGATATGACTGCATTCAAGGTGGAGGCGCGCCATCCTGACCTGGCCGGGGACAGGATTGAGATCCGTTTGGGTGACGGTGGGTATTCCCTCTTTGTCAAGGGAGAATCCAGGGGCCCGGGTGTGTCCGTGTCCGTGTTCCTGACAGAAGCTTTGCCGCAGTCTCTTGAGGGCAGGATATCATTCGCCATCCTGTTGCGTCCGGATCTGTTCCTTGGCAGGAATTGCTTCATAGATGGCCGTCCGCGCACGGTCTCGGACCGAAAATATACCGGAAATTCCCTTGTTTTGCTTCCTGAGAATCCGGAAATGCTTGTCAATATCACTTCTGCCGGCGGTTTTTCGCTTTCTGGCGGGGATGACGGGGTGCTGCTGGAGTCGCCGATCCCATCCGGCAGGACAGGCAATGTGGTTGAATGGCTCATTGTGCCGTCCGGCGAATCATTCCGGGCCCGCGCCTCGTCTCCGGTCGTCTCCCGTATCGGATACCTTTGCGCCCAGACCAAGAGGGCGGTGCTCAAGGCAGCCGAAGGCAAGTTGCCGGACCAGGCAAATGTCTATCGGATCAATTCGGAAGGCTACAGGCAGCTCGTTATGCGTGCGGACGTGAAGGTCTGGCCGGAGAGGGAAGACGGCTGCGCATATGCTGTCGCGGATTTCAGCGGAATCCGGGAAACGGGCCTTTATTGTGTCGAATTCGGCGACGTCCTGTCAGATGCATTCCCTGTTGACACCGAGCTCTGCCGGGGTGAGTGGCGCAAGGCGCTGCCGGTACTTCTGCACCGTGACATCGATGCCGGCTCTGCGTCTGGAGTGGCTATGTCTCTTGTGCGCCTTTGGGAAACATTCCGGCCTGAAGATGATACGGATGGTGACGGAGCCCCGGATGTGCTTGTCTTGCTGCAAAGATGTCTTGATATCCTTCTTGCCAATGAAGATGTTGCGGGCGCGCAGGCATTGGCTGCTGCCGGCCGTGTGTTGAAGGATCGCTGCCCGTCCGAGGCTGCCCTTGCGATTTCCAGGGCTCAGGGCTCGAAGGACCCGGCTGCCTCGATGCAGCTTTGGTTCGCTACTGCTGACAGCAGATATAAGAGGACCGCTTCTGCAACCAGGTCATTCGGTGAGCAGCTTGAAATGTACAGGCTGATGGATCCAAGCTTCCAGCAGAAAGTGAAGGATGGAGTGGAGGCTTTCGCCGGGCATCTGGTTTCCGTTGCTGATGCCAGCCCTTACGGGATGCCCGAAGGCATTGAAGCGAAGCTCGAGTGGGCGCTGGAGATATTTGCCCTGTGGCGGGATTTCCCGAATTCCATAGACCCTGATTTGGTCCTGGGATGCCTGCCGGCTGTGTATGGGGAAAGTACGTATGCCGATGCGCGTATGCTTGAGTCAATGGACACGAAGGCTCTCGCCGATTTCATCAGGCTGTCGCTTGCGTATGAGGAAATCGCCCGTGTCGCGGGCAGATAGCTTACATCAGGAATTCAGACATATCGATTCCGCGGGCCTGGGCTTCGCGGATTTCAGTCGATGATATGTCAACGATGGGTGCGTCTATGATCTGGATGTTGTAGAGGCTTTCAAAATCCTCCAGACCCACCGTGCCGGGAGTGGAATGGAGCGAGTATGCGTCCATTACGTACGGGGCGGGGAAGTGGCGGCATTCTTCGTAGAGCTGCCCTCGGATATATTCCAGATCGTAACCGCTGCGAGGATAGACCGCAACCCCGAACTCACTCAGGATGCGCGGTGCATCGCGCCATTTGTGGATATCGTACAGATTGTCGGCACCGATGACAAGTGTGAAGTCGTTCTCGGGCTCGCGCTTCTTCAATGCGTCGAGTGTCTTTATCGTATAGTGCGGTGCGGGCATTTCGAGCTCGATGTTGTCCACCCACACGTGCAGCTCGGGATGACGCCGGACGGCACGGATTGCGGCCTGGTACCTTTCTTCGGCATTCAGGGCCTTTTCTTTCCCCTTGAGGGGGTTCTGGGGCGAAATCACCAGATATACCCAGTCGAACTCGCGGACGTTCGTAAGGTATTCCATTATGGCCTGATGACCGATATGGAGCGGATCGAAACTTCCGGAGTAGACTGCGATTCTCATAATTGCCGTTATTTGTCCAGGAAATTGCCGACCACGCGTTCTGATTCGGCGAAAGTGTCTTCAAGCTTGTCGTTGACAAGTTCATAATCGAATTTGCCTCTGGCGAATCCTATCTCCCATTCCGCCTTGGCGAGCCTTTCCTTTATTGCTTCTTCGGAGTCGGTCCCGCGACTGCGGAGACGCTGCTCAAGGACTTCAAAGGATGGTGGGAGTATAAGCATTGAGAATGCCGACTCACCGAAGTATTTCTTGAGGTTTACGCCTCCCTTGACATCGACGTCGAAGAGAATGACGTGGCCTTTGGCCCAGATGCGCTCGACCTCGGACTTCAGGGTACCGTAGAAACGGTCCTCGTAGACTTCTTCGTATTCGACGAATGCGTCAGCCGCTATGAGTTCGCGAAAGCGCGCGGCATCGATGAAATAGTATTCCACGCCATCTTTTTCTTCGCCGCGAGGGGCTCTGGAAGTGGCTGAAACAGAGAACTCGAACTCCGGATACAAGCTGAGCAGATGGTTCACCACCGTGCTTTTGCCGGCTCCTGAAGGAGCGGAGAATATCAATACTTTTCCCGACATTTCCTGATTATTTATGCAAAGGTAGTGATTTTTATTTATTAATCTTTTTAAAAAAAATTGTATATTTGAAGGATTTTAGCTCGAAATCGAGATTTTTAATAAAATATAAACCGTTATGAAAGTTTCTTTCAAAGAGTTGGGTCTTGTGAACACCCGCGAAATGTTCGCAAAGGCAGTGAAGGGCGGCTACGCTATCCCTGCATTCAATTTCAACAACATGGAGCAGCTTCAGGCTATCGTCCAGGCTTCAGCCGAGACCAAGTCTCCTGTAATCCTCCAGGTCAGCAAGGGCGCCCGCAACTATGCTAACCAGACTCTCCTTCGCTATATGGCACAGGGTGCTGTAGAGTATGCAAAGGAGCTCGGTTGGAAAAAGCCTCAGATCGTTCTTCACCTTGACCACGGCGACAGCTTCGAGACCTGCAAGAGCTGTGTTGACTTCGGCTTCTCTTCAGTTATGATCGACGGCTCCTCTCTCCCTTACGACGAGAACGTGAAGCTCACCCGCAAGGTTGTGAACTATGCCCACAAGTTCGATGTCACTGTTGAGGCTGAACTCGGTGTCCTCGCAGGCGTTGAGGATGAGGTTTCTTCAGCAGTGTCACATTACACAAAGCCTGAGGAGGTCATCGACTTCGTCAAGAAGACCAAGTGCGACTCTCTCGCAATCTCAATCGGAACCAGCCACGGCGCATACAAGTTCACTCCTGAGCAGTGCACCCGCGACCCTCAGACCGGCCGTCTCGTGCCACCTCCGCTCGCTTTCGACGTGCTCAAGGCCATCGAGAAGAAGCTCCCTGGTTTCCCTATCGTTCTCCACGGCTCATCATCAGTTCCTCAGGAATATGTTGATATGTGCAACCAGTTCGGCGGCAACCTGCCAAACGCAGTAGGTATCCCTGAAGAGCAGCTCCGCAAGGCAGCCAAGAGCGCAGTCTGCAAGATCAACATCGACTCCGACTCACGTCTCGCAATGACCGGTGCAGTCCGCCGTCACCTCGCAGAGAATCCTAGCCACTTCGATCCTCGTCAGTACCTCAAGCCAGCTCGCGAAGAGATGAAGAAGATGTACATCCACAAGATCGAGAACGTGCTCGGTTCAAAGAACAAGGCTCGCTAGATCCTGAGTCAGCTCAGTATTCGGAAATATTTCCCGACATTCTTCCAGGAATGCCGGGAAATTGTTTATTCTGGAGCTGTAGTGCCCGACCAGAAGGCGGTCGGCACCTGCTGCGAGAGCGCAGCGGGCAGCGTCTTCCGTAGTGGAGTGGAAGCGCTTCTCGGCCTTGTCGGCCATTTCTTTGTTATAGGTAGCCTCGTGATAGAGGGTGCGGACGCCACGGACCCATTCTGGGAGTTCGGCGAAAGGCATTGTGTCCGAGCAATAGGCGTATGAATTCGCGACGTAGTCCGGGTTCTCCTCGCGGTGCCGCTCTGTGACTATCTCATCGAAGCGGAAGCCGTAGCATTCGATCTTGTGCTTCAGGGGGAAGGCGCTTACGGTCACGTGCTTCGACGTGTGGATCAGTTCGGGGGCGCTGCATTTGATGGCGTGGAAATCGATTGTGAAGCCGTCTTCCGTGCCGAAATAGTTTGAATAGAATTTGAGGATATTGCCCAATGCCGCCGGACCATAGATATCAAGGACTCCCGTCCTGCCGTACATTGCCATTGAATTCAGCAGCCCGAACAGACCGAAGAGGTGGTCGCCGTGGATGTGGCTGATGAAGATGGCTTCGACTTTTACGAACGACAAGTGGCTGCGCCGCATCTGCTGCTGAGCGCCTTCGCCACAATCAATAAGGAACAAGCGCCCGTGCACGGCAAGCATCTGGGCGCTTGGATTCCTATCAGAAATGGGCATAGCCGAAGCTGTGCCCATTGTCGTAAGAGTAAAATTCATATAGAATTATTTGCCTGCTTTCTCGAGTTTCTCCTTGAGAGCTGCAAGAGCGTCGATGTCGCCGAGAGTTGTCTTCTCAACGTTTGCATTGACCTTCTTGACGGCCTTCTTGGTGTTCTCTGCCTCAGTTGCAGCGGCCTTCTCCTTGACCTCGGCGTATGTGCGGAGGTGGCTGAGGAGAATGCGGCGGGTGCTGCGACGGAGCTCGACTACCTTGAAGTCAAGGGTCTCGCCTGCAACTGCCTGCTTGCCGTCTTCCTTGACGAGGTCTCGGGTGAATGCAAAGCCTTCAGCTTCGCCGTCGAGGGTGATGTTGGCACCCTTGTCGGTGATGGAAGCGATGGTGCCCTGTACGGTTGCGCCGGCAGGATACTTGGCCTCGATCTCATCCCAAGGGTTTGGAGCGAGCTGCTTGTGGCCGAGGCTGAGCTTGTGGTTGGCCTCGTCGAAGTCGAGGATCTGAACATCGAGGACGTCACCAGGAGCGACAACCTCTGAAGGATGCTTGATCTTGTTCCAGCTGAGGTCGCTGATGTGAACGAGACCCTCAACACCGTCCTCAAGCTCGGCGAATACACCGAAGTTGGTGATGTTGCGTACGGTAGCCTGCTGCTTGCTGCCGACTGGATACTTCTCGCGGATGCTCTCCCAAGGGTTCTCGCTGAGCTGCTTGAGACCAAGGGATATCTTGCGTGCCTCACGGTCGATTGAGAGAACCTGTGCCTCTACCTCGTCACCGATCTTGAGGAATTCCTGAGCGCTGTGGAGACGTGGGCTCCAGGACATCTCAGAAACGTGTACGAGACCCTCGACACCCGGCTCGATCTCGATGAATGCGCCGTAGTCTGCGATGAGGATGACCTTGCCCTTGACCTTGTCGCCAACCTTGAGGTTAGGATCGAGGTTGTCCCAAGGATGTGGAGTGAGCTGCTTGAGACCGAGAGCGATGCGCTTCTGCTGCTCGTTGAAGTCGAGTACGACGACCTTGATCTTCTCGTCGAGGGTGACAACCTCCTCAGGATGGTTGATGCGGCCCCAGGAGAGGTCGGTGATATGGATGAGACCGTCGACACCGCCGAGGTCGATGAATACGCCGTAGTTGGTGATGTTCTTGACAACACCCTCGAGTACCTGACCCTTCTCGAGCTTGCCGATGAGTTCTGCGCGCTTCTGCTCCTGCTCTGCCTCAAGGAGAGCCTTGTGTGAAACGACAACGTTGCGGAACTCCTGGTTGATCTTGACGATCTTGAAGTCGATGTTCTGGTTGACGAATGCGTCATAGTCGCGGATAGGCTTGATGTCGATCTGGCTGCCCGGGAGGAAAGCCTCGATACCGAATACGTCCACGATCATACCGCCCTTGGTGCGGGTCTTGACAAAACCCTTGACGATTTCGTCGTTCTCGTAAGCCTCGTTCACGCGGTCCCAAGACTTGAGGGCGCGGGCCTTGCGGTGGCTGAGTACGAGCTGACCCTTCTTGTCTTCAGCGTTCTCGACGTAAACCTCTACCTTGTCGCCTTCCTTGATGTCAGGATTGTAGCGGAACTCGGATACAGGGATGACGCCTTCGCTCTTGCCACCGATGGTGACAACGACTTCGCGCTTGTTGACCAATGTTACCTCGCCTTCTACGACTTCGTTCTCGATAACCTTTGAGAGGGTCTGGTTGTAAGCTGCATCGATGTTGCCCTTGTCAGCACCACCGTAGATGTCGCCGCCTTCGAATGCGTCCCAGTCGAAATCCTCAGGGGCGATTGATGCGTTGAGTCTTGCTGCAGCAGGTGTATCTTTCTTCTCTGCCTTAGGAGCGGCTGCCTTCTCTGCCTTAGGTGCCTCAGCTGCTTTTGGTGCTTCAGTTGCTTTTGGTGCTTCAGTTGCCTTAGGAGCCTCCTCCTTTGCAGGAGCTTCTTCTGCTTCGATTACGACTACCTCAGCCTCCGGAGCGTTCTTCATAACGGACTCGATGCCGTTCTTTGCGCTGTCCTCAGATGCGTACATCTGGCTGCTGCCGATTACCTGATGGTTGCCGGCCTTGAGGTTGAAGTGCCATTTTCCGTTCTCGGACTGCTTGAGGTCGTAACGTGCCTCGAGCGGAGCGTTCTTCTTTACGGATGCGATTCCATTCTCGCAAGCCTTCATCGTGGTGTACATCTCTGAAGAGAGGATGATCTCACCATTTCCGGCCTTGAGATTGAAATAGTTCTGACCGTCTTTAGCGGTCTTGATTTCAAATTTTCCCATTTTGTTGAATAAAAAACAAACTAGTAGTTAAACTTTATGTATTGAGCCTCGCGGGCGTGCGCCCGACGAAAAGGCTGGCAAAGGTAGACAATATTTTTTGATTTTCAAATGATTACCCCGTTTTTCCGCCAGTTGGTCCAGCCCCAGACAGCGGCGGCGACGTAGATGAGGTACAGCGCGGACATCCAGTACAGGCCCTCTGTCAGGCAGAGCACGACCCCGAGGGTGTCGGCGGCCAGCCACAGAAGCCAGTTTTCAAGATAGGACTGCGCCAGCCACCAGGTTCCGAGCACACCGAGGATGCCTATCAGACCGTCCATATAGGGTGCCGGGTCTCCGACGAGATGAAGGACCATTATCAGGCCGGCGCCTCCGATGAGCCCTATGCCGAAACTTGCCAGAAAAACGCCTTTCGTGAGCTTTTTCAGGTGCAGCTCGCCTCCTGAAACTTTCTTTGAGTCCCGGATCCAGGAGTATGCCCCCCATATGGCCATCAGGCAATAGTAGATGTTCAGTCCGGCATTGGCCCAGAGACTGTCGTCGATGAACACGATGGTTGCGGCAACGCAGCTGAGGATGTCGACAGGCCACATCCAGTTGCTCTGCCTGACCTGCAGCCAGACATAGACAAGTCCCGTGACCAGGCTGAATATTTCGAGGAAATGGATCATGTCAGAAAAGCAGCGATACTCCGATCCCTATCAGGATCAGTCCGCCGGCAACCTCGGCACGGCGCCCGAAACGTGCCCCCAGTTTCCTGCCGCCCCGGATCCCGCAGATGACGCTGATTGCGGTCACCGCGAAGACGGATATGAGAAGGGGCGCGAATCCCGGCCAGTCCTGTCCGGCCATCGACTGCGCCACGCCTACCGCGAGCGCGTCTATGCTGGTCGCCACGCCTCCGATGATGACATTCTTGAGCCCGTTCAGATCTTTGGCTTCCTGTGTGTTGCGGATGCCTTCGATGAGTATTGAGCCGCCCACGTAGAGCAGCAGGAGGAAGCCTATGATGTGGGAGATGCGCTCGATCAGCCCGACGAACAGGTTGCCGAACAGCCACCCGGCAAGCAGCAGCCCGCTCTGGATGACGGCGAATGCCATCGCCACGCGAAGTACCTTGCCGGCGTTGATCTCCCGTATCGTCACGCTTGAACAGAGGCTGACGGCAAAGCAGTCGGCGCAGAGCGAAACGGCGATCAGTATGGATTCGATGATTCCCATTGCGAGATTACATTTTGAAAGGCTGCCGTCCGATGATTGAACGGCCCAGGGTGAGTGAGTCGGCGTACTCGAGGTCGTCGCCGAACCCGAGTCCGCGCGCAAGTGTGGAAACCTTCACTCCGAGGCCCTCGATCTGCCTGTAGATGTAGAAGGAGGTGGTCTCGCCTTCGACGTCTCCCGACAATGCCAGGATTACTTCCCCGCTGCCGGCGAGGCCGCGTACGCGTTCGACGAGTTCCTTGATCGAAAGGTCTGACGGACCGACTCCGCTGATAGGGGAGATGATGCCGCCGAGCACGTGGTAGACGCCGCGGTACTGGCCGGTGGCCTCGATGCTCATCACGTCGCGGACGCTTTCGACAACGCATATCGTCGAATGGTCGCGTGAGGTGTCGGCGCAGATTGCGCATTCTTCGGTGTCGGCGATCATCCGGCAGGTCCTGCAGTAGCGGACGTCGTCTGCCAGGCGGTCGATTGCAGAGGCGAAGTGGTGGATATTTTCGGAAGGCTGCCTCAGGAGATGCAGTGCAAGCCGCAGGGCGCTCCTTGAGCCTACGCCCGGAAGGGAGCTTATAGCTTCGACAGCATCCTGCAGTATCTGGGAAGGATATTTCTCGTAAGGCAACATTGAGGTGCAAATATAGCAATTTTAGAAATTTTATTTCTATCTTTGCGCGCCGGCTTCTCCGTGATGTCGGCTATCCCGTAAGTTTAACCCCTTCCGACTGTGTGCCGGGAACAACCCAGGAAGGAATATGATCAAATTTTTCTACAGACTTGGTGCTGAGATAAAGTTCAGCCAGTCCGAAACGGAGTTTGCTACTATCAGCAAAGAAAACGTCCTCTGGATAGACCTGTTGGACCCGACAGGAGAACAGAAGAGGGCGGTCGAAGCGTATCTGGGCACAGAGATCCAAAGCAGGGCGGAAGCCGAAGAGATTGAAAGTTCCTCCCGTTTCTACGAGGAGGGCAATGCTATTTTCGCCAACACCAACTTCCTCTCCCCGGCCGATGACGAGATGCTTATGGATCCGGTATCCTTCATCCTCGTCGGCAATACACTTACGACCATACGTGAGGTGCCGCTGCGCTCGCTCGACACCATAATGCTCAAATTGCAGGCCCTGCCCGAGCAATTCCCGGACGGTTTCTCGATCTTCGTGGAGATAATGGACCGCCGCGTCGATCTGGACGCCGATATCGTCGAGCTCATCTCAAAGGATGTATCCCAGTTCAGCAAGCGCATCAACCAGAACGAGGACATCAACGAGGAATTTCTCCTTGACATCAACCAGCTTCAGGAAAATGCGATGTTCGTCCGCGAGAATGTCGTGGACAAGCAGCGTCTCATCTCCAACATCCTCAAGAGCAAGCGTTGCCCGAAGGAGGCTGGGATCAGAGACGACCTGACAATCATCCTCCAGGATATCGCATCGTTGATCAATCATACCAACTTCGCCTTTGAAAGGCTTGAATATCTGCAGGATACCGTTGTCGGTATCATCAATCTCGACCAGAACAGGATAATGAAGATTTTCACCTTCGTCTCCCTGCTCCTTATGCCTGCAACCCTTGTCGCCAGCTTCTATGGGATGAATGTCAAACTTCCGTTCGCGGAGCAATGGTGGGCCTGGCTTGCAATTATTACCCTTATGTTGTTGCTTGTTATCGGTATTTGGTTTATCTTTAAGCGTAAAAAGATGCTATAACCAAAATAACCGATGAAGAAGATATTCTCTTTACTTTTCGTTCTCATCCCGCTGACTCTCAGCGCAGCAGTCGAGGACTGGCAGAACCCTGCCGTAAATCAGCGCAACCGCCTGCCTATGGCGGCAAGTTTCACTACGGACAGCCCTGTGATGTACCTCCACGGGGAATGGGCGTTCAAGCGTTATGACAGCCCGTCCGTGCGCTCCCTCGATTTCTTCAAGACCGGTGTGGACGATTCCGACTGGGGCGTGATGCCTATCCCGGGCCTCTGGGAACTCAACGGCTACGGCGACCCTCTTTATGCCAACGTCGACTATCCGTGGACGGGCCATTACAAGAATAATCCGCCTTTCGTCCCGGAAGAGCACAACTATGTGGGGCAGTACCGCAGGAGCTGGGTCATCCCGGCTGAGTGGAAAGGCCGCGACCTTCACCTCGTGATAGGGTCCGTCACTTCCAATGTGCGCATCTGGATCAACGGCAAGGAAGTCGGCTACAGCGAGGACAGCAAGCTCGAGGCGCGTTTCGACATAACAAGATATGTGAAATTCGGCGAGGAGAACCTTTTCGCTTTCGAAGTCTTCCGCTGGTGCGACGGCACTTATATGGAGGACCAGGACTTCTGGGATTATACGGGATTCGCCCGCGAAACCTATCTTCTGGCGCTGCCGAAGGCGCGTCTGGAAGACATCCACGTAAGCGCCGGGATGGACGGCAGATATAAGATCGATGCCAGGCTCACCAAGGGCGCCAAGGCGAAATTCTACATCAGCGGACCTGATATGAAGGAGATCGAGACCCCGCTTGAGGGTACGCTCGAGAACGTGAAGCTCTGGTCTGCCGAACAGCCGTCCCTGTATGGCCTCAAGGTCGTGGTCTCTGACAGCAAGGGTGTCACCCAGACCAATTATGTCAATTTCGGATTCCGCGACGTGCGCATCGAGAACGGGCAGTTCCTCGTAAATGGCAAGGCCGTGCTCATCAAGGGCGCCGACCGCCACGAGATGTCCGCGAAGGGCGGATATTACGTGAGCGCCCGGGAGATGCTTCAGGATATAGAGATTATGAAGCGCCTCAATATCAACGCAGTCCGTACAAGCCACTATCCGAACGATCCGGTGTGGTATGACCTGTGTGATGTGTTCGGCATTTACGTGGTCGATGAGGCCGACAACGAATCGCACGGAATGGGTTACGGCCCTGAGTCCCTTGCAAAGAGGGAGGACTACGTGCAGACCCACGTCGAGCGTGTGAGCCGTATGGCGCAGCGCGACTTCAACCATCCGTCCGTCGTGCTTTGGAGCCTCGGCAACGAGGCCGGCAACGGCATAGGCTTCTATAAGGCATACGACTGGCTCAAGGCATACGATTCATCCCGTCCGGTCCAGTATGAGCGGGCGCTGCACTATGATTTCTCGTCGGAATACAACACCGATATCTATTGTCCGATGTATATGGAGGTGCCGGATGTCGAAAGATATGCATCCGAGAAGCGCGAAAAGCCTCTCATCCAGTGTGAGTACTCCCACGCCATGGGCAACTCGATGGGTGGTTTCAAGGAGTATTGGGACCTTTACCGCAAGTATCCTCAGCTTCAGGGCGGATTCATCTGGGATTTCGTGGACCAGGCTGTCCGCTGGCCTTCGGACAAGTCGTTCAACGGCTATATGTATGCTTTCGGCGGCGACTTCAACGAATATGACCCGACCGACAACTCTTTCAACTGCAACGGCATCATAGCTGCCGACCGCAGCTGGCATCCGCACGCTTACGAGGTCCAGAAGGAATACCAGAGCATCTGGACGTCGGCGACTCCGGAGGAACTCCTGGAAGGTGTCGTGCACGTGTACAACGAGAATTTCTTCAAGGACCTGAGCGGCTACGAACTCCATTGGACCCTTTCTTCCGACGGCGACGTGCTGAGAGCGGGGACTGTCAGCAATCTTGACGTCCAGCCTCAGCAGACTGCGAAAGTTGACCTGGGATATGGCAGTCTCGCCGCCGATACTTCCTCCGGCATCCGCACGGACCTCTTCCTTAATGTCGAATACAGGCTCAAGGCTGCAGAGAATCTTCTGCCGGCAGGCCACGTGGCCGCTCATCAGCAGC
Source organism: Bacteroidales bacterium (assembly GCA_024401695.1). GTDB lineage: Bacteria > Bacteroidota > Bacteroidia > Bacteroidales > UBA932 > Cryptobacteroides. Next base: position 300,913 of record JAKSKN010000001.1, on the reverse strand, counting down.
TTGTGATCAAGGATGATTGTGAGGCCTTCTATCGGGTTTATACCGGCGCTGACAACTGGAACGGGATCGGTTATTCAATGGACTTTGATCCGGAGACGGGTGCGCTCTGCTCGTTCAAGGCAGCAGGCAGGGAACTTCTGTCAGAGTCTCTGATGCCTTGCTTCGGCCGCTGTGTCACGGAAAATGACCTTGGCGCCTGGCTCCAGATGCGTATGAAGGCCTGGCTCTATCCTGAATTCACGGTGGAGTCGATGAAGCGTGACGGCAATGTGATGGAGGTCATCTACAAGGTTTCCGATCTCGGGAAGGTCAGTATGAAATACGAAATGGCCGAAAACGGCTCCATCAAGGTTACCGAAAGGCTTTATGACGTCCGCAGCGATGCTCCGGGCCTTTTCAGGGTGGGTGTCGAGTTCGCCGTCCCGGGTCAGTTCGACAGGATAGATTTCTACGGAGAAGGTCCTTTCGAGAACTATTCCGACCGTCAGTCGGCTTCGGAGGTCGGCAGGTACATACAGAAAGTCGCCGACCAGTACCACTATGGTTATGCGCGTCCGCAGGAGTCCGGAAACCACACCGGCATCAGGCATATATCAGTGATCAACGACGTCGAGCAGGGTATCAGGATCGTCTGCACCGGCAAGCCGTTCGAAGCTACCGTGCTTCCGTTCGGCCGCAAGGCTATCGATATGTCGATCACAGGCGGCGGCCGCAACCGTGGCGGTGACCAGCGCCATTCAGTAGAACTCCGTCCGGACGGCCTCACGCACGTCAACCTCGACCTGATGCAGATGGGTGTCGGCGGCGCCAATTCCTGGGGTTCGGTTCCTCTGCCTCAGTATCGCATCAACCCTGGCGAATATGAATTCAGTTTTGTGATTGAAGCTCTCCGATAAACACACACACAACACAATACCAATATGAAAAAACTTATTGCAATGATTGCATTCGGTGCACTTGCGGCTGCCAGTGTTGCGGCTCAGCCTAAGTTGACGAAAGATAATATTGATGAGGTCATAGCCGCTATGACCCTCGAGGAGAAGGCCACCCTTGTGGTCGGCTCGGGATGGGGCAGTATGAATGCCGGTTCGATGACCGCAGCTTCACGCGTGCTCGTGCCCGGAGCTGCCGGCACCACCCAGGCCATACCTCGTCTCGGCATCCCCCAGACAGTCCTTTCCGACGGTCCTGCGGGGCTCCGCATCGATCCGAAACGTCCTGGGACTGACAAGACATTCTACTGTACCGGTTTCCCTGTAGGAACCGTGCTGGCCTGCACCTTTGATGCGCCTATGGTCGAGGAACTTCTTTCCGCAATGGGTAACGAAGTGCTTGAATATGGCGCCGACGTGCTTCTCGCTCCCGGTATGAACCTTCACCGCAACCCTCTCTGCGGCCGTAACTTCGAGTACTTCTCCGAGGACCCGTTCCTCAGCGGAAAGATTTCGGCTGCATACGTGCGCGGTGTCCAGAGCCAGGGCGTGGGTGTGTCAGTAAAGCATTTCGCCTTCAACAACCAGGAAATCAACAGGATGGAGAATGACGCCCGCATCGGCGTCCGCGCAATACGCGAGCTTTATCTCAAGAACTTCGAGATCGCCGTGCGCGAGGGTGACCCCTGGACGGTGATGTCTTCATACAACAAGGTCAACGGCAGCTTCACCCAGCAGAGCCACGACCTTCTCACCACCATCCTCCGCGACGAGTGGGGATTCAAGGGAATGGTGATGACCGACTGGGGCACCAAGGACGGTACCGTAAAGGCGGTCCAGGCTGGCAATGACCTGATGGAACCGGGCGCACCGGTCGAGACCCAGCGCATCATCGCTGCCGTAAAGGACGGTACACTGGATGCCGCCGACCTCGACAGGAACGTGAAGAAGATTCTTCAGTTCATAGTACGTACGCCGCGCTTTGCCGGATACAGGTATTCCGATGCACCCGACCTCGAGGCCCACGCCGCACTTGTGCGCAAGGCGGCCGCCGATGGTATGGTCCTCCTCGAGAACGACGGGACCCTTCCTTTCAGCACAACCGGGAACGTTGCGCTGTTCGGCCTCAATGCGTACAAGTCCATTGCCGGCGGCACCGGATCCGGCAATGTGAACAAGCCATACATCCGGCATATCAGCGAGGGCCTTGCCGCAGCCGGCTTCAAGCTTGACGAGAGGATCGCCCTGCTCTACAAGGCATACCGCGATTACCAGAATGCCGAGGACGTCAATGCCCGCTTCCTTCCCGGTCAGCCTCTCGGCGGGGAACTGTCGCTTGGCGACGGAGTAATGCCTGAAATGTCGGTCCGCCCTGTCGTGATCAACAATTCAGTCGCACGCAACGATGCCGCGATCGTCGTCATCGGCCGCAATGCCGGTGAAGGCGACGACCGTACCCTCGAGAACGATTTCGACCTCACCGCGGCGGAACGCGAACTCATCACCAACGTCTGCAACGCATACCATAAGGAAGGCAAGAAGGTGGTTGTCGTCCTGAATGTCGGAGGCGTTGTCGAGACCGCATCCTGGAAGCACCTTCCTGATGCCATCCTTCTTGCCTGGACTCCGGGGCAGGAGGTTGGAAACAGTGTCGCCGACGTGCTTACGGGCAAGTACAATCCTTCCGGAAAACTGGCGATGACCTTCCCTGTGAACTATCTTGACATCCCTTCATCGCACAACTTCCCATACTACAAGCCTCAACCTCAGAGGGGCCGCGGCTTCTTCGGACCTGCACAGAAGCCTGCTCCGCTCAAGGATTACGACTACACCGACTATGCCGAAGGCCTGAACGTGGGCTACAGATATTTCACCACCAACAATGTGGCTGTCTCATATCCTTTCGGATACGGTCTCAGCTATACCGATTTCGAATATGGCAAGCCTTCCGCCAAACTCGCTTCAGACGGCAGTGTGACAATCACCGTCACCGTCAGGAACACCGGAAAGGTGGCTGGCAAGGAAGCCGTCCAGGCATATGTCGCAGCTCCTGCCGGCGGTCTTGTGAAGCCTGCGCGCGAGCTCAAGGCATTCGCCAAGACACGCGAGCTGCAGCCGGGTGAGAGCCAGACCCTCACGATGAAGGTCACGGCATACGAACTGGCTTCTTTCAATGAGGAGGCTTCGGAGTGGCAGACTGCAGCCGGTACGTACAAGGTCCTCATAGGCGCTTCTGTCGATGATATACGTGGCACAGCGGACTTCAAGGTCTCAAAGGCGAAGAGTTGGAAAGCAAACAGGGCACTCCTATGCGAAAAATAATCTATTCCGCTGTCCTGGCGCTGGTGCTCCTGGGATGCACCGAAACCAGATGCCCTCAGGATGTCCTGATGAGGCACGAAGATGAGATTGACGCCATCATTGCGCAGATGACCCTTGAGGAAAAGGTGCAGATGCTGCATTCGAAGACCATTATGTCTTCCGAGGGCGTGCCGCGCCTGGGCATTCAGGACATAAAGTATGCCGACGGTCCGTTCGGCGTCAGGGAGGAGGTTGGCGACGGCTTCCGTCCGCTTGGCTGGCAGATGGATTCCGCGACATATTTCCCGACAGGTTCGGCCCTCGCCGCCACCTGGTCGCCTGAACTGGCGTACAGCTACGGAAACGGCATAGGCCAGGAGGCTCGCCGCCGTGGTAAGGACGTTATGCTCGGCCCTGCCATCAATATCCAGCGTCTGCCTGTGGGAGGCCGTTCTTATGAGTATCTCAGCGAGGATCCTTTCCTCAGCGCCCGTCTTGCAGTGGGCTATGTGAAAGGTATGCAGGATGCCGGCACAGCCGCCTGCATCAAGCATTTCGCCCTTAATAACCAGGAGACCAACCGCGGTTCCGTGAATGTGATCGCCGATGAGCGTACGATGCGCGAAATATATCTCAAGCCGTTCGAGGCAGCAGTCCGTGAGGGCGGAGCGATGTGCGTGATGCCTGCATACAACAAGGTAAACGGAGACTATTGCTCCGAGAACGAGCATCTCCTGAATGAGATTCTCCGCGACGAATGGGGATTCAAGGGAATGACCGTTTCAGACTGGGGCGGAACCCACAGCACAATGGGTGCGGCCCTGCACGGGCTCAACGTGCAGATGACCGGGGACAACTATCTCGGCCGGCCCGTCATCGATTCAATCGCCACAGGCGCGTTGACAGAGGACATCGTGGATGCAAAGGTCCGCGAAATCCTCAGACTTCGTCTTGCTGTCAGGCCGGTCCCGGAAGACGAGGCCAACAAGGTCCAGGCCTCGCAGCCTGAGACCCGCGCAATTGCCAGGACCGTCGCGGAAAAGTCCATCGTCCTCCTCCAGAACAATGGCATCCTGCCCCTCTCACCTGATATCAGGAAGATAGCCGTGATCGGACGGAACGCCGATGCCTTCACCGCCTCCGGCGGAATGGGTGCGGGAGTGAAGACTCCATACGAAATCACTCCGCTGGCCGGCATCAGGAAACGTGCCCCGGAAGGAGTTGAGGTGGATTATGCACCGGCATACAAGAATTATCTCGGGATGTTCGCCCGCTGGACCGGTCAGACCGGACCGGACGTCGCCGTGGCCCTTGATGAGCCTGCAGATCCCGCAATGCTCGAAGAGGCGCTCGCGCTTGCCCGCGAAGCCGACGTAGTGCTCTATTTCTGCGGAACCAACAAGACGATAGAGTCTGAAGGTATGGACAGGACGGACATCAAGCTCCCCGTCGGTCAGGATGCCATAGCGTATGCTCTTGCCGCAGCCAATCCGAACCTCGTGACCGTCGTGATTTCCGGTGGCCCTTGTGAGCTTGCGTCTGTGACCGAGTGCTCTGCCGCCCTGCTTCAGGGATGGTGGAACGGCCTGGAAGGTGGAACTGCCCTGGCGGAAGTGCTTTTTGGAGACATAGCTCCGTCCGGCAAGCTCCCGTTCTCAATCCCATTCAAGCTTCAGGATTCACCCGCATATGCGCTTCATAACTTCCCGCCTGAAGAAGAGGCGGAGGAAGACCTCTTCGGCGCGAAGTACCGCAAGGATATCGTTGGCCAGCGCGGCCCCCGCATGCCTCGCTACAAGCAGACGTCGGAATATACCGAAGGTCTGCTGGTCGGTTACAGATGGTTCGATACCAAGTTCATCCCGGTCCTCTATCCATTCGGATACGGCTTGTCGTATGTCGATTTCGAGTATAGCGACATCAAGGTGTCAGCCGGGCAGTTCGAGATGGACGACCGTATCAAGGTCAGCTTCACAGTAAGGAACTGCGGCAATATGGATGCGGAAGAGGTGGCCCAGCTGTATGTTGGCCGTCCGGAGGCGAAGATAGAATGGCCTGCAAAGGAACTCAAGGCATTCCAGCGTGTCTCGTTAAAGGCTGGGGAGAGCCGTCGGGTGACCTTGAGCGTCCCTGTAGAGGACCTTCGCTACTGGGATGTTGAAAAGAATGGCTGGGCAGTAGAAGGCGGCAGGCTGGATATTTTGGTAGGAAGTTCCTCAAAGGATATACGTCTCAATTGTTTTGTATCACTCATTGGCTTGAAATAATTCGTGAAAAGGTTCTTGTTCATAGTTCTTGCGGGGCTGGTGTTTCTGAATGAAGCGGCTGCAGAAGATGCGCGTACGGCATACATAAAGAAATACGCCCCTGTCGCCGTAAAGGAGATGAAGCGTACAGGAGTGCCCGCCAGCATCACGCTGGCGCAGGGCCTGCTGGAGTCGAATGCCGGAAGGTCGATGCTTGCCGTTGAAGGCAACAACCATTTCGGTGTGAAGTGCCACAAGGACTGGACGGGCAAGACCATTCACAAGGATGCCGAGATACAGAACGAGTGCTTCCGTGCATATTCCAATGCGGAGGCATCGTTCAGGGACCATTCGGATTTCCTTCGCAACGGGAGGCGTTACGATTTCCTCTTTGAACTTAAGAAAGGAGATTACAAAGGTTGGGCGAACGGCCTGAAAAAGGCCGGGTATGCAACTGATCCCGCGTATCCGCAGAAGCTGATCAAGCTCATCGAGGAGTATGACCTGGCGCGTTTCGATACCGGCAGGGTGGTTGAGGAGAAGGCTCCTGCCGTTGTGGCGGAGGAGAAGCCGGCAGAAGTTGAGAAGCCTGTGGATATGACCGTCTACAGCGAGGTGCTGGATTTCTCCCTTACAAGGGAGGTCTACAGGAAGAATGGGGCGCAATATGTCATCGCGAGAGCGGGTGAGACATATGAATCCATCGCCGGGCATTACAGGCTTTTCAAGCACGAGATTTTGAAATACAATGGCCTGAGTTCGCTCAAGCCATTGCAGGAAGGTGAGATTGTCTATATAAGCCCGAAGAGATAAATGGAGAACCTGTTGAAATCGGCAAGAGCCATTGCCGCCGAGGCCTTGAGGGATGAGTTCCGTCACGATGGCACAACCCCTTTCATCAGCCATGCCGACAATGTCGCGCTCATAGTGCAGGATGAGATCGGTCTGCCTGAAGAATGTGTGGCCGCCGTATTCCTGCACGAGGCTACCAGGGTCCACCGGGATATTGATATCAGCCAGTTTCCCGCCGACGTGCGGCAGATGGTTGACGGCCTGAACAAGATATCCACGATCAAGCCCAAGGATACTAAGCTTGAAGCCGAGAACTATAAGAAGCTCATAGTCCAGTATTCCTCGGACCCGAGGGTGGTGGTGCTCAAGATAGCCGACCGGCTTGAGGTGATGCGCAGCCTTAATATGTTCCCCAAGGCATCACGTGACCAGAAACTTCTGGAGACGCTGATGCTTTATATGCCTCTTGCGCACCAGCTGGGGCTGTACAATATAAACAAGGAACTCGCGGATATCTATTTCCGCTATGATTCCCCCGAACAGTTCCGTCTCATCACCAATAAGCTCAAGGCCGGGGAGAAGGAACGCGAGCGTCTGATGCTCGAGTTCATCGAACCTCTCAAGAAGAAACTCTCAGATGCCGGCATAGTCTATAAGCTGAAGGTCCGCACCAAGAGCGCATATTCCATACAGAGGAAGATGCAGGCCCAGAACGTGCCGTTCGAGGGGGTCTTCGACGTGTTTGCCATCCGTTTCATCATAGACTGCGAGCCGGACAGCAAACTTGAGAAAGACCTTTGCTGGAAAGTCTATTCGTACGTGACCGAAGAATACGAGCCGGACACATCCCGCCTGCGCGACTGGCTTACGACACCGCGTCCCAACGGGTACGAGTCCCTGCATATCACCGTCAAGAACAGGCAGGGAGCGTACCTTGAAGTTCAGATCAGGACGAAGAGGATGGACTATGAGGCCGAAAACGGCGCAGCCGCCCATTGGGCGTACAAGGGGATACAGCACGAACAGACCCTCGACAGGTGGCTTTCCAGTGTCCGTTATGCTCTTGAGCATCCGCTTGAAGGCAAGGCCGAGGATATGCCGCAGGCTCCCGACAAGGACATTTTCGTATTTACGCCTACCGGAGAATTGAAGATCCTGCCGGTGGGTGCGACTCTTCTGGACTTTGCTTTCAGCATACATAGCAATCTGGGCTGCAAATGTATTGGAGGCCGTGTCAACGGCAAGGCGGTGCAGATAAAGGAGAAGCTCAAGACAGGTGATTCCGTCGAGATCCTGACCTCGAAGAACCAGCGTCCGAGCCGCGACTGGCTGGCGTACGTCGTTACATCCAAGGCGAGGAACAAGATCAAGCAGGAGCTTGACGTTGAGGAGAGGAAGGCTGCGGCCGAAGGGCGCGAGATACTTGAGCGCAGGCTCAAGAACTGGAAGCTGGAGCTCCCTGACGACCTTCTCGTGGAGTATATGAAGGCCCATAAGTACTCCTCCGTGCTGCCGTTCATGGCCGCCATCGCCAGGGAGGAAATCGATGTCAATGATGTGAAGTCATTCATCGTCGGCCGCGATGCCGAGAACGCCGCTCATCTTGAGGAATTGCGGAAGGCGGATGCCGGGAAGCCGCTCGTCGATATCGGGAAAAACTATTCGGCAGGCACAGATGATATTCTCGTCATAAATGCAAAGGGAGTGAAGGGTCTTGAGTACAAGATGGCCAGATGCTGCTCTCCGGTCTTCGGAGACGATGTGTTCGGTTTTGTCACCCGTTCGCAGGGCATCACCATCCACAGGACCAATTGCCCTAACGCCGCGCGTCTGCACGAGCGCTACCCATATCGCTGTCAGAACGTGATCTGGCAGGACACACCGACTACGGGCAGTTTCCAGGTCGCACTGCGAATAGAAGCGGCCTGCGACCATACGGCCATTGCCGGAATAATGGATGTCATAGGGCAGTTCAAGGCATCGATACGCGCATTCAATGTCGCCGAGAGGGAGAAGAACCACGAAAAACTCTACGAGGTGAATGCCAAGATACTTGTCCCTTCCAATCTGGAGCTGGACAAGATAATGTCCCAACTGTCAATGTTGAAGCTGGTCAGGAACGTCCGGCGCGTATAGCTATCTGCCTGCCGCGCGTTTGGCTCGGGCACGGCGTGTTAGTTCGTTCTGGAAGGCCCTTGCATTTGCGTTGTGCTGGGTAAGGGTCCTGGCGAAGATGTGCTTGCCGCTGAAGTCGGGGTTGGCGCAGAAGTAGAGGTTGCCGCCCGAACCGCGTGTGCCGCCGAAGTCCGGGTGGAGCACTGCGTCAAGCGCTTCGCGTGTAGGGACGCAGATTGGTCCGGGAGGCAGTCCGTTGTATTTGTAGGTGTTGTATGGAGAATCGACCTCAAGGTGCCTCTTGAGTATCCTTTCCGGTTTGTAATCGAAGCAGAAGGCTACTGTAGGATCGGCCTGGAGGGGCATTCCTATGGTGAGCCGGTTGAGGTAGACGCCTGCGATGAGAGGAAGCTCGGGGACATAGTTCGATTCGCTTGCGACGATTGACGCCAGGATCGAGGCCTGCTTGCGGGTGAGGCCGAGAGCTTCGGCGCGTGACAGGTTCTCCTCTGTCCAGATGGCGTCGGCGGCCTTCTTGTTCTTTTCGAAGATTTCCTGTACCGAGGCTGTCCAGTAGATTTCGTAGGTGTCAGGGACAAGCACTGAGAAAACGGTCTGCGGGGTGCATCCGAACTGCTTGAGGAACTCCGGGTCGTTGAGGGCGTTGAGTACGGTGAGCGAGTCGACCAGCATCTGGCTGGCGACCTTCGCCGCGATGTTGGACTTGATGCGGAGGTTGCCCGAAAGGGTCAGGCGCACCGGTGACTGCCAGCCGTTGTTGAACATACGCGCGGCATAGACGCTGGAGTTGCTCTTTCCGAGACGGAAATATCCCGGTTTGAGGTAGTCCTTGACCTGCTTCTCCTCAAACACTGCACGCAGGCGGTTCTCGTTGATGATCGTCGTCTGCTCCTTGATCTGGCCGATGACGTCTTCGACGGTGTCGCCGGGGCGGACGTATATGTCGGCGCTGCCCTTGAAGTTCGGCATCCTGTTGTCCTGATACCATCCCCATCCGATAAGCGCCCCCACAGCCAGCACTGCAAGGAACAATAGTGCAATCACTTTCTTCATAGGTCGTAAAGATAGACATAAATATGCACAAATGGCTTAAATCGTCGATTTATTATGTAACTTAGCGAGGTTATGGCTGAATTGCAGAAATCGGGTTTCCTGAGACGGTGGCTGCCGGTCATCCTGCTCGCGGTTTCAACTGTTCTGGTCGCGGTCGAGGGTACCTGGGGATATGAATTGCATCACCACTGGACGTTCGTTCCGGTGGTGGTCATCCTGCTGTTCCTGCTCGGAATGGCCGTGGCAGGAGATCTCCGGACCAGATCCATCTGCTCCCTGATGAGCCACCTCGGGATGTTCCTGGTCCTGTCAGGAGGCCTGTCGGGCGCGTTGTTCCGTACCGATGTGCAGATGGAGGCATTCACGGACGGAGGCGGGTCCCGGACGGCATTTGACAGGAACGGCTATGTGGTCACGCTGCCTTTCAGCATCTCGCTGCAGGATTTCCGCATCGACACCTACGATGACGGGACGAGCCCGAAACAATACACCAGTACCCTGGACATCGACGGCAGGACTATGCAGACCAGTGTCAACCATCCCTGCAGGTACAGGGGATACCGCATATATCAGTCCGGCTATGACTTCGACGGAGGTGTATCCTCTGTGCTGAAAATTGTGCGTGACCCATTGCTGCCGGTAGTGGCGCTGGGCGCGATATTGCTTGCGCTTGCGGCTCTGCTGAGCCTGAAAACAGTCTGGAACAGCTGGAAGATGCCTGTGGCGGCAGTGGCGCTGGCCGCGGCCTTTGCCGTGCTTTCAATTGCAAGGATAAATTTAGGGACGCTGGTCCCTGCGCTCAGGAGCCTGTGGTTCATACCGCACCTTATTGTCTATATGCTGGCCTATTCAATCCTGGCTATGGCAGTAATCGCCGGCATTGCCCGGTTGTTCTCGCAAAAGGTGCCGGAAGCCCTTCCGGGCAAACTCCTTTCCACGGCATCGTCGCTTCTGCTGGCAGGGATGCTGTGCGGTGCCGCCTGGGCGCAACAGGCCTGGGGCGATTACTGGACCTGGGACACAAAGGAGTGCTGGGCTGCCGTGACCTGGCTGCTGACCCTTGCCGGAATGCATATCCCGAAGAAAAGGGCGGTCCTGGCTTTTACCATCCTGGCTTTCCTCGCTATGCAGATGACCTGGTATGGCGTGAACTATCTCCCATCGTCAAGCCGAAGCCTTCATACTTATAATCAAGAATAATCGGAATGTTATGAAATTTCATCTGGAGTCGGAATATAAACCGTCCGGAGATCAGCCGGAAGCCATCGCGCAGCTTTGTGCCGCGCTTGAGGCGGGGGTCAACGATGTCACCCTGCTTGGCGTCACCGGCTCCGGAAAGACCTTCACGATGGCCAATGTGATAGAGAAGCTCCAGAGACCGGCCCTTATCCTGAGCCACAACAAGACCCTTGCCGCGCAGCTCTATGGTGAATTCAAGTCTTTCTTTCCGAACAATGCGGTGGAATATTTCGTTTCCTACTACGACTACTACCAGCCGGAGGCGTATCTGCCCACCACGGATACATATATCGAAAAGGATCTCAGCATCAATGACCAGATAGAAAAGCTGCGCCTCAGTGCTGCGAGCGCCCTTATGAGCGGGAGGCGCGACGTCATCGTGATATCGTCGGTAAGCTGCCTGTACGGCATAGGCAATCCCGATGATTTCCACGAGCAGACGATAGTAGTGCGCCGTGGCGAGAAGCACAGCCTCACGGGCCTGCTCTATAAGCTTGTGGATGCCTTGTACAGCCGTACGGAGATTGATTTCAAGCGCGGTACGTTCCGTGTGCGGGGAGAAATCGTGGACGTGTATCTCGGCGGTGCCGACGAGGCGGTGCGCATAGAGTTCTTCGGCAACGAGATAGACTCGCTGAGCCTGATAGACCCTGTCACCGGCGCACATCTCGAGGACATCGATGAGGTGAGCATCTATCCCGCAAACAACTTCGTGACGACGAAGGAGCGAAGCATCAAGGCTGTCAGCCATATCCAGGACGATCTTGTGAAGCAGATAGCCTATTTCGAGGAGATCGGCAAGGGCCTCGAGGCAAAACGTCTCAAGCAGAGGGTGGAGTATGACCTCGAGATGATCAAGGAGATGGGTTATTGCTCCGGCATAGAGAACTACAGCCGCTACTTCGACGGCCGCAAGGAAGGGCAGCGCCCGTTCTGCCTGATAGATTATTTTCCAGACGATTTCATCACCTTCGTGGATGAAAGCCACGTCACTCTGCCGCAGGTGCGCGCGATGTATGGCGGAGACCATTCGCGGAAGTCGGTGCTCATCGAATATGGCTTCCGCCTTCCCGCCGCCGCCGACAACCGCCCTCTCAAATTCGAGGAGTTCGAGTCGCTGACGCATCAGACGGTATATGTCAGCGCCACGCCGGCGGAATATGAACTTGAGAAGTCAGAGGGACTGGTTGTGGAGCAGGTGGTGCGCCCTACCGGGCTTCTTGACCCTCCGGTCGAGGTGCGCCCTACGAAGAACCAGGTCGATGACCTCGTGGAGGAGATCCGCGTGCGTACCGAGCGTGAGGAGCGCGTGCTGGTGACCACTCTCACCAAGAGGATGGCGGAGGAACTGGACGATTATCTCCGCCGCATAGGCGTACGTGTACGGTATATCCACTCGGACGTCGATACCTCCGAGCGTGTGGAGATCATCGAGGATTTCAAGAACGGGCTCTTCGATGTGCTGGTGGGGGTCAACCTGCTGCGCGAAGGTCTGGATATACCTGCTGTTTCTCTTGTGGCAATCCTTGACGCAGACAAGGAGGGGCTCCTGCGCAGCACGCGCGCCCTCACGCAGACGGCAGGCCGTGCCGCCCGCAACGTCAACGGACTGGTGATAATGTATGCCGACAGCGTCACCCGCTCGATGGATGAGACCATACGCGAGACCAACCGCCGGCGCAAGAAGCAGATGGAGTACAACAAGCTCAACCATATCACGCCGACACAGATAGAGACCAGGCGCAACGTGCTCGCCTCCGAACTGACGGGCGCCGGGAACATATCCGGGCGCGGTGGCAAGCCTGTCAGCCCACGTCTCGCGAACGGCACCACCGGACGGGTGAGCGCAGCCAACTCATACGATGATCCGGTATATATCCCGAATCCTTCGGATCTTGGAAGGGGGAGTGTCGCAGTCGGTTTCGGCCACGATTCCAGACGTTCCGATGGTGCGGCATTCGTTGACGGTTATGTGACTGCAGACCTTGCGGCAGTCCTTCAGGACCCTGTCATACGTTCGATGTCCCGTTCTCAGATTGAAAAGATGATTGAAGACGACCGCAAGCGGATGAAGAAATCCGCCGCCGACCTCGACTTCACCCAGGCCGCCCACTATCGTGATGAAATGTGGGCCCTCCAGGAATATCTCAAGGTCTGGAAAGAAGCTTGAAAAGGCGCGAGTCACTCGCGTCTGTACGAATCATCCGTGCAGACGGATGTACACAAAACGTACATCGTTTCCAATATCCATGTACGTTTTTACCGCCCCATTTATAAAATTTGACAGATTATTTGGCATCTGTCAAAAATTGCCTATATTTGACAGGTAAAACAAAATCTGTCAATTTATGCAGCCTTACGATAGAAACATACCCTATAATGACCTGCCGGCCTTGCCCCCTTCTGCCGAATACTATCGGGACGAAGAACTTTATACACTTTTGACCTCTGCCAGTAGAAAACTTGCCGAGCTGAAGGGCATTGCAGCGATGCTTCCGAACCAGTCGATTTTCATTAACACAATAGCTTTGCGTGAAGCCAAAGCAAGTAGTGCCATTGAAAACATTTTTACCACTGATGATGAGCTATATAAAGCTTTGGCATACCAGGAAGATGAGGTTGTACAGGGGCCGGCGAAGGAAATTCTTCATTACCGGGAAGCTTTATGGGAAGGTTTCAAGACAATCAGGGAAGAAGGGGGAATAACAGTAGATTCTCTCATAAAGATTTATCGGCGCGTCAAGCAGGCCTATGATGGGATAAGGCCATATCAGGCAGAGGTCGTCATAAAGAAACGCGGATGGGGCAGCCTTATAGGTGAAACCTTCTATACTCCTCCAAGAGGTAAGGGTGTAGTTGAAAAGATGTTGTCCGATATGCTGGAATTTATGAACGATGATCAGCGATATCCGATTGACCCTTTGCTCAAGATGGCAATGGCCCATTATCAATTTGAGGCAATTCACCCATTCCGTGACGGCAACGGCAGAACAGGAAGAATTCTTTGTATTCTTTATCTCATTGACAAGGGCCTTCTTGACATGCCGATTTTGTACCTCAGCTCATATATTATTCAAAACAAAGACGACTATTCCTATGCTTTGAGCGGTGTTACAGGGATGCGGAATTGGAAGGAATGGTTAACCTTTATGCTTACTGCTGTAATTCAGACGTCTGACTTTACAATATATAAAATTGAGCAGATACGTTCTTTAATGATGAAGGTGGAACAGCAAATCCTGTCTCTTAACCCTTCCCTATCCAAAATTGATATTGCAAAATTGTTTGAGCAGCCATATATCCGGCCAAAAAATCTTGTCAGTGAAAGAATCAAGAGCGTCAATACCGCCAAAAAGTACCTTTCAGAACTTGAATCTATTGGATTACTCGCGAAAAACAAGATAGGCAAAGAGTATGTTTGGCTCAATACAGAACTGATGGACACACTCTCATCTGAATGTTGAAACAGCAACACAGGACTTTATTCAAAAACACATTCGGAGGATTTCAAGACGTATGCTTTTACATTCCATACCGATGTACGTTTTATCCGTGCAGATCAGCAGCGAAAGCTGAATTCAAGTTACGTGGATACGCTCCTCAGGTGCGTAGAATGGATATTGGCGTAAATTGAGGCTTTATTTTCGGCCTCAAGTTACGCGGAAAGCGTCTGGAAGTGCCTGGAAGCAGGGTTCCCGTTACTTGATTTTTATTTACCGACTTCTCAGCGGCAGGCTCCGGCATCTGAATCACGTCCAGCCGTGCCGCAAACGTATATACTTCACGCCATCTAAGCAATCCTGTTTCATCCGCGCATACGTATGAACAAAACTGCGGTAAACACACTGAGTTTTTACAGCCCCCCACCCCAAGAAAGATATACTTACGACTCCTAAGTCTATACGGTCCATTAAATACTGATACAACCGTATGTGGTTTTCAACCTCAAATTGCGATGAACAATAGAAGAGGGAGAATGGCTTTTCAACCAAACTCCCTCTTTTCATAGATATGTCTATACTCAATTTTTCAACCTGAAATTTCGATTAGCCATAAAGAATTATGTGGAGCCCCCAGCGTTCGATGGATAATACGGATAAATGTGTCCAAATTTACGAATTGTCCACCAATACAACGTCAAGAATGATATACGCATTTGCCAAAGATAGAACGTGCCCTCTTCCAGCCACTGCTCTTCCTCATTCTGATTCATCCGTGCTTGCGGATGGTGGCGGCGTAGGCGCTGTTGCAGAGACCGAGGAAGGCGGAGAGGATGAAGAGGGTCTCGATGCCGAGGACTTTCCATATCCAGCCTCCCAGAAGGGCGATGAAGATGGTGATGGCGTGGTTGACCGAGATTCCTGTCGAAATGGTGGCGCGCATCTCCTCCTTGCTGTCGGAGATGTCCTGGACGTACACGTTGGAAGCCATCGATGCCAGGGAAATCACCGAATCAAGCACATAGTTCACGCAGCATACGATGAAAGCCGTGTGCATATCGAAGATGTGATGCGCGAAGCCGTAGAAGAAGCACACTATCACCAGGATAAGCGTGTCGCCTATCATCACCGGCTTGTATCCGATGCGGTCGATCAGCTTCCCGACCAGCGGAGCGAGGAAGAAGCAGGAGACCGCAGAGATTGCGAACAGAAGGCTGATGACGCCTGCATCGGCCCCGTAGAACAGGATGAGGACATACGGGCCGAAGGTGAAGAAAACCTGCTTGCGTGCTCCGTAGAACACTTCAAGCATATAGTATTTCCTGAATTTCTTCTTGAAATAAAAACGGCTCTTGGACTTGTCGGTCTCGCTTTGCCCCGTCAGCCTGAAGGCTGCAAGCATTGCGAGCACCATAAAGACGGTTGCCGCCACGAATACGGGCTTGAAAAGGCTTGAATCCGACACGACGGCGAAGGCGCCGATGACGGCGACATAGCCGACAAGGTTGCCTATCTGATAGACGGAGTTCTGGAAGCCCAGCGCCTGACCCCCGTAACCGTTTCTGGAATATTCCAGGGAGAGGGTGTTCTTCATCCCAAGCTGGATGTGCTCACCGGTTGAATAGATGAAGATTGCGAGGATCACAAGGAGCTTGGCAGGTGTGACGAATGCCTGCAATGCCATTCCGGCCACCATTATCACCAGTCCCATCTTGTACATCTTCTCGGCTGAAAATCTGTAGAAGATGGCAAGGATGAGGACCAGCAGCAGGCCGGGAAGTTCCCGGAAAAACTCCGTGACGCCCCTGTCCATCTCATTGATCCTTACAACTTCCGCCATATAGTTGTCGATGACTCCCTTGTAGAGTCCGAAACCTATGGCGGAGAGAAGGAGTGAGAGGAACAGCGCCTTGTACCTTGTGTTTTCCTTGAAGATGTTTGTCATCGGAGGAGGAAACACTCGATGGTGTTCTTCATCAGCATTGCGATGGTCATAGGACCCACGCCGCCCGGAACAGGGGTGATCCAGCCGGCAACTTCAGAGACTCCGGCGAAGTCAACGTCGCCGCAGAGCTTGCCTTCGGCATTGCGGTTCATTCCGACGTCGATGACAACGGCACCCGGCTTGACCATATCGGCGGTGACGACATTCTCCTTGCCGACGGCAACCACAAGTATGTCAGCCTGCAGGGTGAGTGCCTTGAGGTCTGCCGTGCGGGAATGGGCGATGACGACTGTGGCGTTCTCGTCGAGGAGGAGCTTGGCGACAGGCTTGCCCACGATGTTGCTGCGGCCCACGACGACTGCCAGCTTGCCCTTGATGTCGATGCCGGTGCTCTTGATGAGATGGATGCAGCCTTTCGGGGTGCAAGGGACGATGCACTTGTCTCCGATCCACAGAGAGCCTACGTTAAGCACGTGGAAACCGTCGACGTCCTTTTCCTTGGCGATGGCGTCGATCACCTTGTCTTCAGAGATGTGCTTCGGAAGAGGAAGCTGGACGAGGATGCCGTCCACTTCGCTGTCAGCGTTGAGTTTCTGGATGGTGGCGAGGAGGTCTGCCTCCGGGGTCTCCTCAGGGAGACGCAGGAGCATCGACTTCATCCCGACGTATTCAGCCGCCTTCACTTTGTTGCGTACATACACCTGGCTGGCGGGGTTCTCGCCGACTATGATGACGCACAGGCAGGGCTTGCGGCCATATTTTGCTTCGAGCTCAGGAATCTGAGCCTTTACTTCATCCTTTATCGCAAGGCTGATTGCCTTGCCGTCAATAATGTTTGCCATATTCTATTCGTCTAATGCGCAGTGCGCTATGTCGTGTCTGTAAAACAAATTGTCACAATGGATCTTCTCCACCTCCCGGTAAACCTTTCCGCGGGCATCCGCGACGTCGCTTCCGCCGCAGACGACCATCATCACGCGGCCGCCGTTGGTGACCGTGACTCCGTCCCTGATTGCCGTGCCCATATGGAAAATCCTGCCCTCGACGTTTTCGAGGCCTTCGATGACGCAGCCCTTCTCATACTTGCCCGGATATCCTTTCGATGCAAGGACGACACCGAGTGTAACGTTGTCGTTCCAGGCCGGCTGGGCGACAGCCTTGCCGCTTGCTACTCCTTCGAAGATGTCGTAGATGTCACTTTCAAGAGAAGGCAGCACGACCTCGGTCTCGGGATCGCCGAAACGGGCGTTGAATTCGATGACCTTGATGCCCTGCGGTGTCTTCATCAGGCCGCCGTACAGCACGCCTGACAGAGGGCAGCCTTCTGCGACCATCGCCTCTGCAGTCCTGCAGAGAATGTTGTCGAAAGCAAACTTCCTGTCCTCTTCGCTGATGAACGGAAGATTGGTGTATGCACCCATTCCGCCGGTGTTCGGGCCCTCGTCGCCGTCGTAGGCGCGCTTGTGGTCCTGTGCCAGAGGCATAGGGTAAACGCGGCCGCCGTCCACGAAGCACATAAATGAAAATTCCGGACCCGTAAGGAAATCCTCGACGACCACCTTGCCCTGTCCGAAACTGCAGTCGAGCAGCATATCCTTCAGGGCGGCATCGGCCTCCTCGAGCGTTGCGGCAATCACGACACCCTTGCCGGCCGCAAGTCCGTCATATTTCAGCACTGCCGGAAAAGGCCTTGCCTTGACGTATTCCAGCGCTTCCGTGTAGTCGGTGAAGCTGCGGTAGCCGGATGTAGGGATGTCATACTTGAACATCAGCTCCTTGGCGAACTCCTTGCTGCTCTCGATGCGGGTGGCGGCCTTGGTATGGCCGAAAATCTTCAGTCCCGCTCCGCGGAAAGCATCCACTATGCCGACGGCGAGCGCAGCCTCCGGGCCCACCACCGTCAGGTCTATGGCATTGCCTTTCGCAAATGCCAGGAGACCATCTACATCGGTGTCCTTGATGGCAACGTTCTCAGCCTGCAGGCCGATTCCCGCGTTGCCTGGGGCGCAGTATATCTTCGTTACCTTGGCGCTCCTGCTAAGAGCATCCACAATCGCGTGTTCGCGGCCGCCGCCGCCTACTACCAATACTTTTGCCATAAATTCCAATTGCCCCAGCTGTCTTGAAAGAGGTTCGGGATGACATCCGAAAACCCGTGGCCGCCCATGGCCTCGTGAATGGGAGGGGCCCGACCGTCAGGTTGGGAGGGATGAGCGAAGCGAAGGTTATTCGGATGTCATCCCGAACCTCTCAAGACAGCAGGTGATTATTAATGTTTGAAATGCCTTACTCCGGTGAAGAGCATAGTGATGCCGAGCTCGTCGGCCTTGGCGATGGACTCCTCGTCACGGATCGAACCGCCCGGCTGGACGATGGCGGTGACGCCGTACTGTGCGGCGAGAGCCACAGTGTCGCCGAACGGCAGGAAGCCGTCGGAAGCGAGGATGAGACCTTCGGTGAAACCTGCGGCCTGAGCCTCCTTGAGTGCAATCTCGGCTGAACCGACACGGTTGGTCTGTCCGGCACCCACGCCGATGGTGTGGTTGTCACGCACGACGGCGATGGCATTGGACTTGATATGCTTGACGATCTTCCAGCCGAAGTCCATATCGGCAAGCTGTGCGGCGCTAGGCTTCGCTTTGGTCACGCACATCTCAGGGGTGCACTTCTCGATCTGGGTGTCGAGCTGCTGGGCAAGCATACCGCCGTTCACACTGATGAACTGAGGCACGGGAGCCTGGCTCTTGTCCATATTGACCTGGAGGACACGGAGGTTCTTCTTCGCGGACAGAATCTCGAGGGCCTCGTCGGTGAATGAAGGGGCGATGACGATCTCGAGGAAGATAGGCTTCATCCCGAGGGCGACTTCGGCGGTGAGTTCGCGGTTCACCGCGACGATGCCTCCGTAGATGCTGACCTTGTCGGCCTCGTAGGCCTCCTGCCAGGCTTTCTCGATGGTGTCGGCAACTGCTGCGCCGCAAGGGTTCATATGCTTGAGGGCGACGCAGAACGGCTCGTCGAAGTCACGCACCACGTTGAGGGCTGCATTTGCATCCTGGATGTTGTTGTATGAGAGCTCCTTGCCCTGAATCTGCCTTGCGAACGCAAGTGAGAATGGAGCCGGCTCGAGCGTCGAGTAGAAGTTCGCGGTCTGGTGAGGGTTCTCGCCATAGCGCAGAGGCTGCTTGAGGTCATACTCGAGGAAGATCTTCTCGTTGAGGCCCGCCTGCTTGCGCATATAGGTTGCGATCATCATATCATACTCGGCGGTATGGGTGTAGGCCTTGGCGGAGAGCTTGAGACGGGTGTCGTCGCAGGTGAAGCCGTTCTCGCGGATCTCGCCCAGAACCTTGTCATAGTCGTTCGGGTCGCAGACGATGGTCACGTCCTTCCAGTTCTTCGCCGCACTGCGGACCATTGAAGGACCGCCGATGTCGATGTTCTCGATGGCATCTTCCATAGTGACGCCTTCCTTGGCTATTGTCTGGCGGAACGGATAGAGGTTGACGCATACCAGCTCGATGGTGGTGATGCCGTTCTCCTTGAGGGTGGCCATATGCTCAGGTATATCCCTGCGGCCGAGGATGCCTCCGTGAACCTTCGGATGAAGGGTCTTGACGCGGCCGTCGCAGATCTCCGGGAATCCGGTGACCTCGCTGATGCCTATGGTCTTCACGCCGCTCTCATCGAGCAGTTTCTTTGTGCCGCCTGTGGCGACAATCTCCCAACCGAGAGCCTCGAGTCCCTTTACGAAAGGAACGAGTCCGGTCTTGTCACTTACACTAACTAACGCGCGCATAATAACTGATTTATTGTTTTGATATATAATTCATGTTCGATTTTCTGGCCGATGCGGTGAACCTCTTCCGCATCGCTGCCGTCATACTCAAAGGCCTTCTGGGCTATGATGCGGCCGCCGTCGAGGTCGGAGTTGACATAGTGTATGGTGATGCCGTACACCTTGACGCCATATTCCACAGCCTGCTCTACGGCGTGAGCTCCCTTGAATGCCGGCAGAAGCGAAGGGTGGATGTTGATGATCCTGCCTTCGTATGCCTTGAGAAGGGTTTCTCCCACGATTCTCATATACCCTGCCAGACAGACCAGGTCAATGCCGAGGGCATCCATTTTATCCACAATCTCCTTCTCGTAGCCGGCCTTGCAGGAATACTGCTTGGGCGAGAATACAAACTTGCGGATGCCGAAACGCTCGGCGCGTGCAACTACGGCCGCGCTCGGGACATCGCAGACCATAAGCGCCACCTCGGCATCGATGACACCGTCGGCGCAAGCCTGCGCTATCGCTTCGAAATTAGTGCCGCTGCCACTGGCAAATACCGCTAACTTCTTCATATTATCTCAACTCCCTCCTTGTCGGTGACCTTACCTATGACACTTGCCTTCTCTCCGTATCCCTCGAGGATGGCTATCGCCTTTGCAGCATCCTTCTCAGGCAATGCGATCACCATTCCGATACCCATATTGAAGATGTTGAACAGCTCGCGGTGCGGAACGCCGCTCCATTTCTCGAGCATCTTGAACACCGGAAGGATCTCCCAGGAACCCTCCTTGACCTCGATGCCCTGGCCCGGCTTCAGGATGCGTGGGATATTCTCGTCGAAGCCGCCTCCGGTGATGTGAGCCACTCCGTGGACATCACAGTTGCGGATGACGTCGAGAACCTGCTTCACGTATATTTTGGTTGGGGTGAGAAGCACGTCGCCGAGCTTGCGCCCGCCGAATTCCGGTATCTCCTGATGGAAGTCAAGGCCGGCATCGGCGACGATCTTGCGCACGAGGCTGAATCCGTTGGAGTGCACACCGCTGGAAGCTATGCCGACGAGCACGTCGCCGACGCTTACCTTGGTGCCGTCGATGAGCCTGGCCCGCTCGACGACGCCTGTGGTGAAGCCTGCGATGTCATATTCACCGTCACTGTACATTCCCGGCATTTCGGCGGTCTCACCGCCCACGAGCGCACATCCTGCCTGGCGGCAGCCCTCGGCCACACCGGCTACGATGGCTTCGACTTTTGCGGGGATGTTCTGCCCGAGTGCGACATAATCAAGGAAGAAAAGAGGTTCCGCGCCCTGTGCAAGCACATCGTTGACGCACATCGCGACAGCGTCGATGCCGACGGTGTCGTGCTTGTCCATTGCGAAGGCGATCTTGAGCTTGGTGCCGACGCCGTCAGTCCCGCTGACGAGGACAGGATCCTTTATGTTGAGGGATGCAAGGTCAAACATCCCGCCGAAGGAACCGATGTTTCCCATCACTCCCGGGCGGTTGGTTGATTTGACGTGCTGCTTGATGCGGCGGACTACTTCGTATCCGGCTTCGAGATTTACTCCCGCGTTTTCGTAGGATTTTGCCATAATATCTATCTTTTTACTTCGTCATTATAAAGTGCTGTAGGATATTCACCCGTGAAGCACGCCTGGCAAGGGTCGGCACAGCCGAAGCAGGATGCACAGGTCGATTCCGGACTGAGATATCCGAGTGAGTCGGCTCCGATGGCGGCGCAGGCCTCTTCGAGAGTCCTGTGGGAGCAGAGCAGCTGTTCGGGTGTGGAGGTGTCCACGCCGTAGAAGCAAGGATACTTCATCATAGGGCTGGCGATGCGTACGTGCACCTCGGTGGCTCCCGCCTCGCGGAGCAGCTTCACTATCTTGAGTGAAGTGGTGCCTCGCACGATGGAGTCGTCGACAAGCACTATGCGCTTGCCCCTGACGATGGAGCGCACGGGGCTGAGCTTCATCTTGACGCCCAGCTCACGCATCTCTTGAACCGGAGCGATGAAGGTGCGGCCCATATATTTGTGCTTGACCAGGCCCATCTCGTACGGGATGCCGCTTTCCTCGGCATAACCCATCGCGGCGCTGAGGCTGGACTCCGGCACACCGACGACCATATCTGCCTCCACCGGGCACTCGCGGTACAGACGGCGGCCGCTCTCCTTGCGGTAGGCGTGGATGTTGCAGCCGTCGATGTCGCTGTCCGGACGGGCGAGATATATGTATTCCATCGCGCACATCTTGTGGCGCTGGAACTTTGAATACTTGGTCGAACGTATGCCGTATTCGTCGAAGCTGACGATCTCGCCCGGCTCTATGTCGCGCAGGAAGGTCGCCCCGATGATCTCAAAGGCGCAGGATTCGCTGCTGACGACATATCCGTCGCCGAGCCTGCCTATGCAGAGAGGCTTGATGCCGTATTTGTCGCGGCAGGCATATATGCGCTTGCGCGTCATTATGAGGAAGGAGAATCCGCCTTCCATCATATTGAGTGCATTCACGATGTTGTCGATGCGGCTCTCGTCGTCACGATGTTTCTTGATGAGGTGGGCGAGGAGCTCGCCGTCCGTGGCTGTCTGGAAGATGGTGCCCTTCTTCTCAAGATATTCGGCAATCTGCCTGGCATTGACGACATTGCCGTCGCCCGCGATGGCGAAGTCACCGTTCTTGTGGTGGAAGAAGATAGGCTGCACATTGTCCAGGGCCGCCTTTTCTGCGTTGGCATAGCAGACGGAACCTATGCCTATGCTGCCTTCGAGCGATTCGATGGTGGTCGGGCAGAAAACCTTGTTCACCAGTCCGAGTCCGCGGTGGCGGCGGCACTGGCCGTTCCCGTCGAACACAGCCATACCGGCACCTTCCTGACCGCGGTGCTGGAGGTTGTGAAGACCGTAGTAAATCAGCGTGGAGGCATTGCGCACTCCGAAAATTCCGATAACTCCCATAATTATGCAATGGCTTTGGTCAAACGGTCAAGGACTTCACGGTAGGATGCGACGACATCGCTGAGGTCGTGGCGGAAACGGTCCTTGTCGAGTTTCTCGCCGGTTTTCTCGTCCCACATCCTGCAGGTGTCCGGACTGAGCTCATCGGAGATGATGATGTTCCCAGTCAGGGAGTCGCGCCCGAACTCGACCTTGACGTCGATGAGTTCGATGCCGGCCTTGTGGCAGAGTGCCTTGAGGATGGTGTTGGTCCTGGTGGCGATGCTGTACATATGCTTGAGCTCCTCCTTGGTCGCGAGACCGAGCGCAATCGCGTGGTGGTCGTTGATGAGAGGGTCGTCAAGCTCGTCATTGTTGTAGCGGAGGTCCACTATCGGCTCTTCAGGCCTGATGCCCTCCTTTACGCCGAGCCTCTCGGCCAGCGAACCGGCGATGCGGTTGCGGACGATGAACTCGAGCGGGATGATCTGGATCTTGCGGCAGAGCTGTTCGTTGTCGTTGATCACTTCGATGAAGTGGGTCTCGACACCCTTCCTGTTGAGTTCTCCGAGCATAAGCGCCGAAATCTTGTTGTCCAACGCACCCTTTCCGATGAAAAGGGCACGCTTGACACCGCCATAGGCAAGGGTCACATCTTTGTATCGGAATATGACCTTATGATTGTCGTCGGTCGCGAAAACCTGTTTCTCGTTGCCGTCGAAAATCAATTCTCTCTTTTCCATTATTTTCTGAAATATTTGACTGCGTTGTCGAACAGCGGCTGCATCTTGTTGCCGCTGATGTTCTTGAAGATGTTCTTCTCGAAGCGTTCAGAATGTCCCATCTTCCCGAGGATGTGGCCGTCCGGGCTGAGCACGCCTTCGATGCCGTAGTAGGAGCCGTTGATGTTGCCCGTGTAGCGGAACGCCACCTGTCCGGCGGCGAACAGTCCGGCAGCCATCTCAGGGTTGACCACGAACTTGCCTTCACCGTGGCTGACCGCAATCTGATGGAGCTCGCCCTTCTTCATCCCGGCAAGCCAAGGTGAGTTGACGGAAGCGACTTCGGTCTCGGCGATGTGCGAGATGTGACGGTTGATGTCGTTGCGGAAGAGGGTAGGGGAATCGACGGTCACGTCGCCTACCTTGCCGTATGGCAGCAGACCGCTCTTCACGAGCGCCTGGAAGCCGTTGCAGATGCCGAGGATGAGTCCGCCGCGCTTCTGGAGAGCGGTGATTGCGGCTGCAACCTTGGCGTTGCAGATCACGTTGGCGATGAACTTGGCGCTGCCGTCAGGCTCGTCACCTGATGAGAAGCCGCCGGAGAACATTATGATATGGCTCTCATCGATGCGCTTGGCAAGCTCGTCGATGGACTTGAGGACATCGGAGGTGCTGAGGTTGCGGAAAATGAACGGACGGACATCTGCCCCCGCGACGCGGAACGCTTTGGCGGAGTCGAAGTCGCAGTTGGTGCCGGGGAATACTGGCAGACAGACGACAGGATGTTCGACTGCGGCGCCTGGGTAAACCATATTTGCCTTGTCAAAAGCCTTCTCTGCAACTTCGGGGACGTCTGCCTTGAAGAGAGGCTCGACCTCAGGAGGGTAGATCTTTGAATATTTGGCGGTGTTCGCCGCTTCAAGCGCTGAGAGGGCGACTTCTTCGCCGTTGAGGCGGATGACTGCGTCGGGACTTACGGTGCCGAGGAGTTCGGCCGCGTCGAAGTCAAGCTCACCCTTTGTCTCGACCACGAGAGAACCGTAGCTGAGTGAGAAGAGCTCCTCTGAATCCACTTCCACGTCGGCGCCGAGGTTGTTGCCGAGACCCATCTTGACAAGACCTTCCGCTATGCCGCCGAATCCGACTGACCAGGCGGACACGATGTTTCCTGCGGCGATCTGCTCGCGGACGAAGTTCCAGTTGGCCTGGAGTCCGTCGGTGTCCGGCATCAGGTTGTCGAGCGGCGTGTGGCGGATGAAGTAGATGTTGTCGCCCGCGTTCTTGAACTCAGGCGAGATGACTGCATTGGCATCAACGGTCGTGATACCGAATGCGATGAGGGTAGGAGGGACGTTGAGGTCCTCGAAGGTCCCGCTCATCGAGTCCTTGCCGCCGATTGACGGGAGACCGAGCTTGACCTGCATCTTGAGGGCGCCGAGGAGTGCGCTGAGAGGCTTGCCCCAGCTGTGGGCGTCCTTGGTCATACGCTCGAAATACTCCTGGTATGAGAATCGCATCCCGGACCAGTCGGCACCGGATGCGACGACCTTGGTGCAGGCCTCCACCACTGCGTAGGCTGCGCCGTGGTACGGGCTCCAGCGGGCAATGTCAGGGTTGTATCCGAATGCCATCACGCTGGCGGTGTCGGTGTATCCGGCGGTAGGAAGCTTCTGGCAGGAAACCTGGCTCTCCGTGGCCTGACGGCTGCCGCCGAACGGCATTATCACGGTAGAACGTCCGATCGTCGCGTCGAAGGTCTCGATAAGGCCCTTCTGGGAGGCGACGTTCGGCTGTGCCATGAGGTCGGTGAGCTGCTCTGCAAATGAGTCGCCTTCCGGCTGGCGCTCGAAAGGATCGACGTTGTCGACTGCTCCGATGCAGGCCTTCGAATAGTGCTTTGCGCCGGCGCTGTCGATGAATTCGCGTGTGATGTCGCAGACCTTTTCGCCCTTGTTGAACATACGCATCCGTCCTGTAGAGGTGACGTCGGCGACGTGGGTGACTTCGATGTTGTCGGCTGCGCAGTATTTTTCGAATTCGGCCTGGTCCTTGGCTTCGACTACGACAGCCATACGCTCCTGGGATTCGCTGATTGCGATCTCGGTGGAGTTGAGACCGAGGTACTTGACCGGCACGCGGTCGAGCCAGATGTCGAGGCCGTCGGCCAGTTCGCCTATGGCCACGCTTACGCCGCCGGCGCCGAAGTCGTTGGATTTCTTGATGAGCTTCGTGACTTCCGGACGGCGGAAGAGACGCTGGATCTGGCGCTCCTCAGGGGCGTTGCCCTTCTGTACCTCGCTTCCGCAGGTCTC
The DNA here is from genome assembly GCA_024401695.1 of Bacteroidales bacterium. GTDB lineage: Bacteria > Bacteroidota > Bacteroidia > Bacteroidales > UBA932 > Cryptobacteroides. Next base: position 275,077 of record JAKSKN010000001.1, on the reverse strand, counting down.
GAGTGATGCTTCCGTGTGCTCCTTGGAAGAGCCGGTGGCGCCGCCGATGCCGTCACGGCCGGTGCGTCCTCCGAGAAGAAGGATCACGTCGCCTTCGGCAGGGCTCTCGCGGCGGACGTCGGATGCCTTGACAGCACCCACGACTGCGCCGACTTCAAGACGCTTTGCGGTGTAGCCGGCATCGTAGATTTCACGGACGTGAGTGGTCGCAAGACCTATCTGGTTGCCGTAGCTTGAATAGCCGGCTGCAGCCTTCTTGCTGATGACCTTCTGCGGAAGCTTGCCCGGGAGGGTGTCGGCAACCGGCTTGCAGATGTCGCCGGCTCCGGTGACACGCATTGCCTGGTAAACATAGGCGCGACCGGAAAGAGGGTCGCGGATTGCACCGCCGAGGCAGGTTGCGGCTCCGCCGAAAGGTTCGATTTCGGTAGGGTGGTTATGGGTTTCGTTCTTGAACTGGAGAAGCCATTTTTCCTTCTGGCCGTCGACGTCGATGTCGACGAAGATGCTGCAGGCATTGTTCTCCTCGCTCACTTCCATATCGTCAAGCTTGCCGATGGAACGGAGATAGCGGCCCCCGATGGTGGCGAGCTCCATCAGGCAGAGACTCTTGCCTTCGCGGCCGAGCTGCTTGCGTATATCGTGGAACATTCCGAGGGAGGACTCGATCTCGTCCTTGAGGAAGGAGTCGTCGATCTTTATCTCGGTGAGTTCGGTGGTGAATGTCGTGTGACGGCAGTGGTCGCTCCAGTAGGTGTCGAGGATGCGGAGTTCCGTCTCGGAAGGGTTGCGGCCTTCGCGGGAGAAATAACCTACAACCTCACCGAGGTCGTCGGCATTCATTGCAAGGCCGTGGGAAGAGCAGAATGCGGCATAATCCGACGGTTTCATTGAAGTGAATCCGGAGAGGTCCTCGAGAGGCTTGACGTCAGCCTTCTCGCTGAGGGCGAGAATCGAGAGGTCCTTCGGGCGGCTCTCGACCGGATTGATGAAATAGTGGCGGATTTTCGCCAGGGTCTCCTCGGAAGTGTCGCCGTCGAAGATGAGAAGGCGGGAGCTCTTGATGCTGACCTCGGCGGCCGGATCGATGAGGTGGACGCAGTCAACTGCAGAAGACGCGCGCTGGTCGAACTGTCCGGGGAGGAACTCGACGGCAATGTACTTGACGCCTTCAAGAGAACAGCTGTCGGACACGGTGTCGGTCACGGTTTCTCCGAATACGGAGTAGCGGCATTTCTCGATGAGCTCGTCCGAGAAACCGAAAAGGTCGTAGACATTGATGAGCCTGAGCGACTTCAGGTCAAGTGAAAGATTTTCGTTGAAATCCGCAAGGAGGCTCCGGGCTTCGATGCGGAATTGTGGATTCTTCTCCACAAAGATGCGATTGCTCTTCATAAATAAAAATGTATGCCCACCTGTTGTAATGAGGTGGGCATATTATTATATAGTTGTATTTAGCACTTTGTCGCTCTGGCGCTTGCGGAATTCCTCGAGCTTCGAGGCCATCGAAGAATCCTGGAGAGCGAAGATGGAAACTGCGTACAGGGCGGCATTGCGGGCTCCGTCGATTGCCATTGTCGCGACAGGTATGCCGGAAGGCATCTGGACTATCGACAGGAGGGAGTCCAGCCCGTTGAGAGCCTTGGATTTCACCGGAACCCCGATGACAGGCAGGGTGGTGAGAGCTGCAATCACACCCGGAAGGTGTGCCGCTCCGCCCGCGCCTGCGATGATGATGTCGAAACCGTTGGACCTGGCTGCCGAAACATATTCAGCGAGAGGGCCCGGATTGCGGTGCGCGCTGAGTACTTTCTTCTCGTACCCGATGCCGAATTCTTCCAGAGTTTCCCAGGCCGGGGCCATCACGTCGCGATCGCTCGCGCTGCCCATTATGATTGCGACTTTCATTACTCAGCGAAGAAAAGTTTTGAAAGTGTCATAGGGTCGATGTACTTGCCGTCCTTGTAGACGCGCATATTGCCTGAGGCGATCTCGTCGATGAGCATCACGCTTCCGTCAGGAGCATAACCGAACTCGAACTTGATGTCATAGAGGACGAGGCCTTTCTCCTTGAGGTCGTCGGCGACGATCTTCGTGATGCGCTGTGTCATCTCCTTGATGTCGTCATACTGCTTCTCGCTCATCACGCCGAGGACGACGAGACCGTCCTTGGTCACGAGCGGGTCACCCTTGGCGTCGTTCTTGAAAGTGGTCTCCACATAAGCGGGGAGGTCGGAGCCTTCCTCAATGTATTCGCCGTAGCGGCGGAAGAAGCTGCCCACAGCCTTGTGGCGGCAGATGACCTCGAGGCCCTTGCCGAATACCTTTGCAGGAAGGACTTCCATAGTGGTGTCCTTGAGGTTTGCGCCGACGTAGTGGGTCTTGATGCCTGCTGCGTTGATCTTCTCGAAGAAATAGATTGACATACGGAGGTTGACGTCACCTACGCCGTCAATTGTGAGACCTACTGAATTCTCGCCCGGATCGAACACGCCGTCCTTTCCAGTGCAATCATCCTTGAATTTGAGAAGGTAATTCCCGTTTTCGAGAGCGAAAACGTCCTTGGTTTTTCCTGAGTAGACTTTTTTCATGATACGGATTGTCTTCTAACAACAACGTGCAAAATTACTACGAAAATCCCACAAAGAAAAGACTAGTTATCAACAATTTGTTATTGAAAACTTTTTCAAAAAAATTTGCCGGATGCCGAAATTTTTAAGACCTTTGTACTCCGATGGTCACGTTACTTAAGCACGCTTGTCTGTTGGATTGCGGGAGTCTGGCTCCTGCCGACATATTAGTTGACAATTCCCGTATCGTTGACATCGCAGCCGAGATTGTTCCCTCCAATGATATTCCAACCGTCCAACTGGGCGGTTGTTTTGTATCATACGGGTTCGCCGACCTTCACGTACATCTCCGCGAGCCGGGCTTCAGTTCGAAGGAGACCATCCGTACCGGTTCGCTTGCTGCAGCCGCCGGCGGCTATACCACGGTCTGCGCGATGCCTAACCTCAATCCTGTGCCGGACTGCCCGGAGAATCTCGCGCTTGAGCAGGCGATCATTGACAGGGATGCCGCCGTGCAGGTGCTTCCGTACGCTTCCATAACGAAGGAGCGCAAGGGCCTGGAACTTGTCGATATGGCGGCGATGAAAGGAAGCTGCTGCGCATTCTCCGATGACGGAAGCGGTGTGCAGAGCGAAGGGATGATGCGCGCTGCGATGAGTCTCGCCGCCCGCGAGGACTGCATCATCGCCGCACATTGCGAAGACAATACGCTCCTCCGCGGAGGATACATACACGACGGGCGCTGGTGCGCTGCACACGGCCATAAGGGAATCTGCTCCGAGAGCGAATGGGGCCAGATAGCCCGCGACCTCAAGCTCGCCGCCGAGACGGGCGTGCACTACCACGTCTGCCACATTTCAACCAAGGAAAGCGTCGACCTTATCCGCAAGGCAAAGGCGGCCGGCGTGAACGTCACCTGCGAGACGGGCCCGCACTATCTTGCCCTCTGCGAGGATGACCTTCAGGAGGACGGCCGCTTCAAGATGAATCCGCCGCTGCGCTCCGCCGAGGACCGCGCCGCGCTGATCGAAGGTCTGCAGGACGGCACCATCGATGTCATCGCCACAGATCACGCACCTCACACCGCAGAGCAGAAATCGCGCGGCCTCGAGGGCTCTGCAATGGGCATCGTCGGGCTGGAGACAGCCTTCCCTGTCCTCTACACCAAGCTTGTGAAGACCGGGATCATCACTCTTGAAAAGCTGGTAGACCTGCTGTGCGGCTCCCCGAGAAGGATATTCAAGCTCGGAGGCACTCTCGCTCCGGGCCAGGAAGCCAATCTCACGGTGATCGACCTGAACGCGTGCTACAGGATCGACAGCAGCGCCTTCAAGTCCCTCGGCCGCTCGACTCCTTTCGACGGTTGGGACGTATATGGCAAGGTCGTCCGGACAATGTACAGAGGAAAGTTTATAGAATTATAATAGTCAAGGTTTTTGATATGAAGAGACCTAGTAAGAAATTAGTGCTTGAAAACGGAATGGAGTTCTACGGGGTCGGTTTCGGCGCCGACAACCGCAAGGTCTGCGAAGTCGTTTTCAACACGTCGGTGGTGGGTTATCAGGAGATTATCTCCGACCCATCCTATGCCGAACAGATAGTAGTGATGACCTATCCTCTCATCGGAAATTACGGTATCACCGATGAGGACTTCGAATCCCGTACCCCGTCGATCGGGGGCATCGTGGTGCGCGAATGCTGCGACACTCCGAGCAACTTCCGCTTCACCAAGACCCTCGAGGAGGAACTCGACGAGCACGGCATCCCCTGCCTGAGCGGTGTTGACACCAGGATGCTCACCAAGGTGATCCGCTCCCTCGGCCGTCCTATGGGCGCCATCGTGGAAGCCGAGATGCCTAAGGAAAAGGCTCTGAAGCTCATAGCTTCCACCCCTCGCGCAACCGACCTCGTGTCACGCGTCAGCTGCCGCAAGCGCTGGCTGTCACGCACCCCCAACCACACATACCACGTGGTTGCCGTTGACTGCGGCATCAAGGCCAGCGTGATCAAGACTCTCAACGGGCGCGGCTGCAACGTCACCATCGTCCCTTATTGCTCCCCGGCAGAGGTGATCCTCGCCTTCAATCCGGACGGGATACTCTTCTCCAACGGTCCGGGCAGCGCTGCCGACGCACCGGAGGTGAGCAAGCTCTTCAAGGCCCTCAAGGGCAAGAAGCCTATATGCGGCATCGGCCTTGGCTGTGAAATAATCGCTGACGCCTGTGGCGCAAAGCTCGAAAAGGAAGGCTGCGGCATCCACGGTGACCATCCGGTACGTGACCTTTCCTGCGGCAGGATCAACATCGCCGTGCTCAACCAGAGCTTCAACATCGCCGGCATAGAGGAAACGAAGCTGAGTGCAACCCACGTGACAGTCCCTGAGGGCAACGTGGTCGGTTTCGAAAATGAAAAGGACAAGATTTTCGCCGTGCAGTTCCAGCTGGAGTCCGCACCGGGCCCGAAAGACAATGTCGGCCTTATCGACAAGTTCATTAAAATGATGGAGGACAATCGCAATGCCTAAAAGAAAAGATATAAAGAAGGTGATGGTCATCGGCTCCGGTCCTATCGTCATCGGACAGGCCGCTGAATTCGACTATGCAGGCACCCAGGCCTGCCTGGCTCTCAAGGAGGAAGGCTATCAGGTCATCCTCGTGAATTCCAACCCTGCAACCATAATGACCGACACCCATATGGCCGACAAGGTCTATATGGAGCCTCTCAAACTTGAATATGTAGCCAAGATCATCCGATATGAACGTCCGGACGCCATCGTCCCGGGCCTTGGCGGCCAGACAGGCCTTAACCTCGCCGTCCAGCTTGCCAAGAAGGGCATCCTCGAGGAGTGCGGTGTCGAAATTCTCGGCACATCCTTCGAAGGCATCGAAAAAGCTGAGGACCGCGAGCTCTTCAAGGAACTCTGCATCAGCATAGGCGAGCCTGTCATCCCTTCAGAGATCAGCTACTCGACGGAAGAGGCGGTTGCGATTGCGGCAAAGATCGGTTACCCTGTAATCCTCCGTCCTGCATTCACGCTGGGCGGCACCGGCGGCGGCTTTGCCGACAACGAGGAAGAGCTCCGCGAGATGATGCGCAATGCGCTGGCACTCTCGCCTGTCCACCAGGTGCTCATCGAAAAGAGCATCAAGGGCTTCAAGGAAATCGAGTTCGAAGTGATGCGCGACAGCAACGACACCGCCATCGCCATCTGCAGTATGGAGAACATCGACCCCGTCGGCGTGCACACCGGCGACTCCATGGTCGTGGCTCCCGCCCAGACTCTTACCGACAAGGAATACCAGATACTCCGCGACAGCGCGCTGCGCCTCATCCGCGCGCTCAAGATAGAAGGCGGCTGCAACGTGCAGTTCGCCCTTGACCCGCTGTCATTCAAATACTATATCATCGAGGTCAACCCACGCGTGTCACGTTCGTCAGCCCTTGCATCAAAGGCCAGCGGTTTCCCTATCGCACGCGTGACTGCAAAGATCGCGGTGGGCCTCACCCTCGATGAGATCACCATCGCAGCCTGTCCGGCCTGCACCGAACCCGCCATCGACTATGTGGTCACCAAGGTCGCCCGCTTCCCGTTCGACAAGTTCAGCGAAGCGTCCAACGAACTCGGCACCCAGATGAAGGCGACAGGCGAGGTGATGAGCATAGGACGCACCCTCGAGGAGAGCTGGCTCAAGGCCGTACGTTCTCTCGAGTCCGGCTGCTGCCATATGCACAAGAAGAAGTTCGACGACTGGAGCGAGGCGCAGCTGCTTGATTACATCTCCACTCCTACCGACGACCGCATACACGCCATAGCCCAGCTTCTGCGCCTGCGCATCGACCTTTCCCGCATCTATGACCGCACCAAGATCGATATGCTCTTCCTCGAGAAGGTGTACAACATCATCCGTATGGAGCGCACCGTCAAGGCTTCTCCGAAGGATGCCGCCGTGCTCCGTGAGGCGAAGAGGATGGGATTCGGCGACAAGTTCATAGGCGAGCTCTGGGGTATGACGGAAGCCGAAGTCACCCGTATGCGCTACGCAAACGGCATCGTCCCGGTCTACAAGATGATCGACTCCTGCGCCGGCGAATTCGACACCTATGTGCCTTACTTCTATTCGACCTACGAGCAGGAGAACGAGTCCGTCCGCAGCGACCGCAAGAAGATACTCGTGCTGGGCTCCGGCCCTATCCGCATCGGACAGGGTGTCGAGTTCGACTACTCTACGGTACACGCTATCTGGGCCATCCGCGAGGCCGGTTACGAGGCCATCATCATCAACAACAACCCCGAGACCGTCTCCACCGACTATACCATCTCCGACAAACTCTACTTCGAGCCTCTCACCGTAGAGAACGTGATGGATGTGATCAATCTCGAAAAGCCTGACGGAGTCATCGTAACCCTCGGCGGCCAGACTGCCATCAACCTCGCGAACCCTCTTGCCGAATTCGACGTCCCTATCATCGGAACCGGCCTCCAGGCCATCGACAATGCCGAGGACCGCAAGCTCTTCGAGGCCATTATGCGCAAGACAGGCATCCCTCAGCCGAAGGCAAAGGCCGTGACCAACGTCGAGGACGGCGTCGCCGCAGCAGCGGAGATCGGCTATCCTGTACTTGTCCGTCCGAGCTTCGTGCTCGGCGGCCGCGCAATGATGATCGTGGGCAATGAGGAAACCCTCCGCCACTATCTGCATAATGCGGTTGAGGTCAACGAGAATTCCCCTGTCCTTGTGGACAAATACATTATGGGCAAGGAAACCGAGGTCGACGCCATCTGCGACGGCAAGGATGTATTCATCCCGGCCATTATGGAACACGTCGAGCGCACGGGCATCCACTCCGGCGACAGTATCAGCGTATATCCTTCATTCAGCCTCAGCGAGAAGGTCAAGAAGCAGATCATCGACGACACCGTGAAGCTCGGACTTGAAATCGGCATCGTCGGACTCTATAACATCCAGTTCATCGTCGACCCTAACGAAGACGTCTATGTGATCGAGGTCAATCCTCGTTCTTCACGCACCGTTCCTTTCATCTCGAAGTCAACCGGAATCCCGATGGCGAAGATCGCCACTATGGTGATGCTCGGACACTCCCTCAAGGAACAGGGCATCAACGAAGTCTACTTCCCGGAGCGCAAGCGCCATTTCGTGAAGACCCCTGCCTTCTCATTCGGCAAGATCAAGGGTATCGACACATACCTTTCTCCGGAGATGAAGTCCACCGGTGAGGCCATCGGCTATGACGACTCCCTTACCAGAGCCCTCTACAAGTCGCTCCAGGCTTCCGGACTTGACGTCAAGGCATACGGTACCGTGCTCGTCACCCTTGCCGACGGCACCAAGGAGGAGGCCCTGCCTCTCATCCGCCGTTTCTATAACCTCGGTTTCAATATCGAGGCTACGAAGGGCACGGCCAAGTTCCTCAAGGAAAACGGTATCAGGACAAGGACACTGAAGAAGATCAGCCAGGGCAGCGACGACATCGCACAGTCACTCCGCAAGGGCCACGTGAGCTATGTCATCAACACCATCGACGTGAACCAGAAGAGCTCGCACCTTGACGGATACGAAATCCGCCGCACCGCCGTCGAGAACAATGTGACCACTTTCACGGCGCTTGAGACAGTGCGCGTGCTCCTCGACGTACTTGAAGAAATCACTCTCGGCATTTCAACCATCGACGCTGAATATAGATAATGGAAAAACGCCTTTTCACAGTCACTGCCAACACCTTGGCCGCCCGCGACACCTACAGGATGCGCCTGGAGGCCGTGGAACCGGGATTCGTCTTTTCCGGCGAATTCGTGGACATAGCGATTGACGGATTCTATCTCCGCCGTCCCATTTCAGTCTGCGACTGCGGTCCGGGTTGGATAGAGCTGTATTACAAGGTGGTGGGAGAAGGAACCAAGGTCCTGTCCGTGGCGAAGCCGGGTTCCACGCTGGAGCTGCTGACCGGACTCGGCCACGGTTTCGACCCTTCTGCGACAGGCAGGGCCGCGTTGCTTGCAGCCGGCGGGCTTGGAGCGGCGCCGCTTTACCTCCTTGCCAGGGAGCTGAAGGCTCAGGGCAAGAAGGTTTCGGTCGTGCTTGGCTTCAACAAGGCGGACGAGATCGTGCTGCTTGATGAATTCCGTGCGCTCTGCGATGAGGTGGAAGTGGCTACGATGGACGGATCGGTGGGCGTGAAGGGTTTTGTCACCGATGCAATCGCGAAGATGGATCCGGAGTACGATTATTTCTATACCTGCGGTCCTATGGTTATGATGAAAGCGGTATGCGGCGTCCTGAAGGGCGGCGGTGAGGCCAGCCTCGAGGAGAGGATGGGCTGTGGCGCAGGCTTCTGCTATGGATGCAGCTGCAAGACCCTGGTGGGGACAAGGCGCATCTGCAAGGATGGACCGGTATTCAAGAAGGAGGACATCATATGGTAAAGGATCTTTCTGTCAATCTCTGCGGAGTCCGTTTTGCGAATCCTGTCGTGCCTGCCAGCGGCACTTTCGGGTTCGGCGTGGAGCTCGCTGATACATTTGACCTGAACCTGCTTGGCGGCATTTCCCTCAAGGGGACGACTGCCGAAGCGCGGTTCGGCAACCCGACGCCCCGCATTGCCGAGTGCCCCGGCGGGATGATCAATTCGGTCGGCCTCCAGAACCCGGGGATCGATGTCCTGGTGGGTGAGAAGGTCCCGGCATTGAGAAAGGTCTATGGAGGGGTGGTCATTGCAAACATCAGCGGATTCTCGCTGGACGAATATGTGAAATGCTGCGCTGCCGCTGATGCCTGCGAAGGTGTGGACATCGTCGAGGTAAATGTGTCCTGCCCGAACGTGCACAACGGCGGGATGGCCTTCGGCACCTGCGCCGCTTCTGCGGCTGAGGTGACTGCCGCGGTGAAATCAGTCTGCCGCAAGCCTGTCTTTGTGAAACTCAGTCCCAATGTGACGGACATAGTGGAGATTGCCCGCGCCTGCGAGGACGCCGGTGCGGACGGACTGACACTGGTGAACACTTTCCTGGGTATGCGCATTGACATCAAGAAGCGCCAGCCGGTGATTGCCAACAAGATGGGGGGATTCTCCGGCAGGGCGGTGTTCCCGATAGCGCTGCGTATGGTATATCAGGTCGCTCACGCGTGCCGGATCCCTGTTATGGGCTGCGGCGGTGTGGCATCCGCACGCGACGTGATAGAGATGATGATGGCCGGTGCGGCTGCCGTGCAGGTCGGCGCGGAGAACCTCCGCAACCCTATGGCCTGCCCGGAGATCGTGGCAGAACTGCCGGCCGTTATGGAAGAACTTGGAATTGAAAAAATTACTGATATTGTCGGAATAGTATGAAAGATGTCATTATAGCCTGCGACTTCAGCAGCAAGGAAGCAACGCTTGAGTTCCTTGACAAGTTTACGGGCAGGAAGCCGTTTGTCAAGATAGGTATGGAACTGTTCTATGCCGAAGGCCCTGAGATTGTCCGCGAGATCAAGAAACGCGGTCACAAGATTTTCCTGGACCTCAAGCTTCACGATATCCCGAATACCGTCAGGAAGGCGATGAAGGTGCTGTCCGGTCTTGACGTCGATATGACGAATGTCCACGCCGCCGGAACCATCGAGATGATGAAGGCTGCCCTTGAAGGACTGACCCGCCCGGACGGGACCCGTCCGTTGCTCATCGCGGTCACTCAGCTTACGTCCACTTCCGAAGAACGTATGCGCGGTGAACTGCTCATCAATGCAGGCATAGGCGAAACCATAGTGAAATATGCGTCAAATGCCGCGGAAGCCGGTCTGGACGGCGTGGTATGCTCTCCGCTTGAGGCCGGAATGGTAAAGGAAGCCTGCGGCGCCGGATTCCTTGCCGTCACTCCCGGCATACGCTTTGCGGATGCTGCTGCCGACGACCAGGTGCGCATCACCACTCCTCTCCGTGCCCGCGAAATAGGCTCCGACTTCATTGTGGTCGGCCGGCCTATCACCGCTGCCGCAGATCCTGTCGCAGCATATAACAGATGTTTAGAAGAATTCGTATATGGAAAAACTGATTGCTAAAGAATTGCTGTCGATCGGCGCGGTCTTCCTCAGGCCGGAAGAACCGTTCACCTGGGCCAGCGGTATCAAGAGCCCTATCTACTGCGACAACCGTCTGACTCTGTCAGCCCCGTCCGTACGTGAGAAGATCGAGGCGGGCCTCTCTGATCTGGTCCGCAGCCATTTCCCTGATTGCGAAATGCTTATGGGCACATCCACGGCCGGTATCGCCCACGCTGCCATCACGGCGACAATCCTGAATATGCCTATGGGCTATGTCCGCGGCGAGGCCAAGACCCACGGGCGCACCAACCGCATCGAGGGCAGGATGCCGAAGGGCACGAAGGTCGTCGTCGTCGAGGACCTCATATCTACCGGCGGCAGTGCCATCGAGGTCGTAGAGGCGCTTCGCGAAGAGGGGGCCGAGGTGCTTGGCATCGTGAGCATCTTCACTTACGGTATGAAGCGCGGCCTTGAAAGGATCGCCGCGGCGGACACCGTCAATTATTCTTTGAGCAACCTGGACGCGCTCGTTGAAGTCGCGGCCGAGGAAGGATACATTGCAGGGGAGTGGAAAGACAGGATACTTGCATTCCGCGACAACCCTTCAGATGAAAGTTGGATCAAATAAATCACAATAGCTTATGAAGCATCTTATCGACCCGATGGATCTCACCAAGCAGGAAACTGACGAGATCATCTCCCTTGCTCAGGACATCATCGCCCATCGCGAACGCTACCAGGGCAGTATGTCGCACCACAAACTGGCGACTCTTTTCTATGAGCCGAGCACCAGAACCCGTCTGAGCTTCACCTCTGCAATGATGGAGCTTGGCGGCAACGTACTTGGATTCTCTGACGCGCGCAACACTTCGGTGAGCAAGGGCGAGACTGTGCAGGACACCGTCCGTGTGGTCGGGTGCTTTTCAGACATAATCGCTATGCGCCATTACATCGAGGGCGCCCAGCTTTATGCATCGGAAGTGTCACGTGTCCCTATCATCAATGCCGGTGACGGCAGCCACAGCCATCCTACCCAGACGCTGACAGACCTTCTCACCATCACCCGTGAGCTCGGAAAGGTTGACGGCATCACCATTGGATTCTGCGGAGACCTCCGTTTCGGACGCACCGTCCATTCGTTGATAAAGGCTCTCACCCGCTATAAGGATGTCAAGATCGTGCTGATCGCTCCGGAAGAGCTCAAGCTCCCTGATTATATCAAGCACGATGTCTGCGACAAGTGCGGACTCCCTTACCGTGAGGTCTCAACGATGGAGGAGGTGATGCCTGAACTCGACATCCTGTATATGACCCGCGTCCAGAAGGAGCGTTTCCTCGACGAGGATGAATTTGACCGCGTGAAGGACTGCTTCGTGCTTGATTCAGCCAAGATGGCTCTCGCCAAGAAGAAGATGGCGGTTCTCCATCCGCTTCCTCGTGTCAATGAGATACTTACCGAAGTCGATGACGATCCTCGCGCCGCTTATTTCCGCCAGGTTGAGAATGGCAAGTTCGTCCGCGAGGCCCTTATCGTCAAGCTGCTCGAATGGAAGGACGACCCTGCACACCAGATGCCTCAGCAGGACGCTGCGGTCTACGACGAGACTCTTCACTGCAACAATCCGAAGTGCATCTGCAACAACGAGCACGCTCCTCACAAGTTCCGCCTCGCCGACAACGGCACTCTCCGCTGCTGGTACTGCGACCATAAAGTGAAATAGAGCGTGACGCTGGTCATGCGGAACTAACTGACTTACAGCGTTCTGCGTAATTAAGTGAGTTATTGGTAATTAGATTAAATGACCCCATCGGATTTCGGTGGGGTCATTTAATCTAAATCATTTGCTATCAGCAACTTGTTCAGAACTGTTTTCTAAAGAAGGAATTGATGTGACTTTCCCTAAAAGGCCATCTTTTTCTGCAAGAGGTATCATTTCTGCATAGGGAGTGTCCGGATATCTATTGAATTTTTCGTCTATGTCATAATCATAACCGGTTACGGAATCGGCGGCGAGAATCAATTCGTCGAATGATCCGAACAGATTGATACAATAGTCAAAATCGATGAACATATATTTGGTGATGATGTAATCAATCAGCTGCTCTTTCTCTGTATCCTTGTTGATTTTTCTCATCATACCGCGCAGCAATGCGGATTTCAAATACCTTCCGGCATCGTATTCGTGATCAACAATTGAGCAGGCCTCCCTCAGATAATATGATGCTTTTCTTTTGACAAGAGGCTCTGAAAAAGGATTAGGGTTATGGTAGTATGCCAGGAAATCCCATCTGCTGTGTATTGCGGATTTTACCAATTTCTTTTCAACGTGGTTGTTCAAAATATATAGGCAGCAATGGCGTCGTTCTTTATCGGATACTTTTAAAGAAAAACCGTACGGGGTCTTGAATAGCCGGCCTTCCCTTCCGACATCATTGTTGTAAGCCTTTACATATATGTTCATACAATCTCTTTCAAATGCATCCAACTGAGATTTATCAGCAGCAACTGCCCCTTCGTGCATATGTGTGAACATATAACTTGCGGCAACGACTCTGATGTTGTGCTTGCGTGCCATAACAGACTGAATGGTGAACATCATCAGTCTGTCTTCTATTCTGTAAAACAGAATTCCGAAATCTTTGGTGATTTTGTATGTGTGCTGGAGAATTCCGGCACGGAATTTTGATTTCCTACTCTTCATAGCTTACTCCTACTGAAATCAAATGTTTTCGAGACAAATATCGCCAGTACTTTTTACAAAAGCAACCCGTTTTAGCTTTTTGAAAACAGATGAACCGCTATCATGTTCTGTGTATAGGATTGATTATTAGCAATATCTGAAAAATGACCCCATCGGTTTTGTAAGGGGTCATTTTGCCATATGACTTGATATACAATAATTTGCTCAGAACGTTGCCGGAGAACTGATTCTGTTTGTCGGGCGGAGCCCGCAACGTGGCGCGTTATTTCTGGTTGTCGAGCGGAAGGTTGGAGAAGGTCGGGGTGGCGACGGCGGGAGCGTCGTAACCGTCAGGGTAGCCGAAGACGGTGAAGTCGATCACGCCGAGAGGCGACTCGTGTGGCCAGTCCGTGACGGTGAGACGCACGAATCGGCAGTTGACCGGCTCGAATTCGTCGAAGACGGTGTCGCGGGCGACGGAATTGCCAGTCCGGTCCAGTACGGCGGTGTAGTTTTTACCATCCTGGGATACCTCAAGCTTGTATTTGTAGACAGGCAGTGAGCCTCGGTTGCCGAAGAACATCCGTCCCTGCCCGCTTCCGAACATTATGCGCATGCTGCTCACGGTGAAGTGCTGTACGACGTCGAAGCGGGTTGCAGGCGAGAGTTCTATCGTCAGTGTCGGTTGTGCATCATCGGCTGCTGGCATCCAAACTGTGCCGCTATAGTTGTCCACAGCGTATGCTGCAGGGAATCCTGGCTGTTCCGATGATACTGCGGAAAGCGCGTTCATTGCCCGCATCTTATTGATTGTCACAGGAATGGCGTTGCATTCCTGTTGCGATCCCGGTATCGGTTGAGGGGTGTCGGTCACAACCACTGACATTTGTCCCTTCCTGTCAAACTCGACGCGGTCCATACCGATCCGGCGCCCTCCTGGAGGATTTGAGAGGACGATGGTATAGAACTGCCAGAGATTGCCGTCAGGACCTTCGACGATGGAGCCGTGTGCCGTACCTGTGACCAGGCCTTCGGTTTTTCTGAGAAGAGGGTTGTTCCCGGCATACTTATACGGTCCCAGGGGACTTTTGGCCGTATAATAGCCTTCAGCATATGTCTTCCATTGTGTGCCTGATGCTGAATATTCAAGGTAGTATGTGCCGTTGCGCTTGATTATCCACGGACCTTCTATCCAGGCGACGCCCGGATATTCGTTCATTTCGCCGTAACATTCCCATTTGTGCTCCGGATTGAAGCCGAAGAGATGTGTCGGCTTGTCCATGAAACGTGTAAGGTCAGTTGGATCGAGTTTGACTCCGTAAATGCCGCTTATGCCGCGTCCGGGCCAGAACAGGTATGGCTGGTTGTCGTCATCGATGAATATCTTGGTGTCAAAACCGCCGTTCCAGCCGTATTCTACCGGCCCCGTGTTCTTGAAAGGACCCAGGTCCTCGAACGGTCCGGTCGGGCTGTCGGAAACGAAAAGATTGTCATTGTTGCCGGAAAGGTAGAACCTGCCATTATATTTGACTATGTCGGGAGCGACGGGAACGCCCTGCACCGGGGTGAAATCCCAGTTCACCATATCTTCGGAAACCCAGGCACCGCCTCCGGTGCAGTACATATAGTATTTGCCCGCCTCTTTCAAGACGGTCACGTCGCCGGCGGCATTGCCGCCAGCTCCTATCGGCATGGGAAGAGGATTGCAGTAGGTTTGTGCGAAAGCGCCCGCCGTGGAAAGCAGCGCCGTCGCAAGGATTGCGATTGTACGTCTCATGGTTATCAGTTCAAAACAGATTATAACATCAAAGGGCGTCCGTGGTAGGGCGCCCTTTGGTTGATTTATTCGCTTGTGTAGTTGTCGAAGTAGCCTTGGATCAGGACGACAGGCGTGCCCTTGTCGCCGGAGCCTGAGGTGAGGTCGCAGAGGGACCCGATGAGGTCGGTGAGCTGACGCGGCGTTGTGCCTTCAGAAGCCATCTGCCCCTTCAGGTTGGCGTCCTTCGCCTTGATGCTGTTGGCGATGGCGTTGCGGAGCTCTTCGCCTGAGAGACCGGAGAAGTCGTTGTCCGCCAAGTATTTGAGCTTGAGCTCGTTAGGAGTGCCGTGGAGACCGTCGGTAAATGCAGGAGACACGACAGGGTCGGCGAGCTCCCAGATCTTGCCCTGAGGGTCCTTGAAGGCGCCGTCGCCGTAGATCATCACCTCCACGTGCTTGCCGGTGGCGTCGAGGATGCGCTTCTGGATGTCAAGGACGAGGCCCTGGCACTTGTGAGGGAAGAGCTTCACGGTCTCTTCGGTAGCCTTGTTGGAGCCCAGGAGGCCATAGTCTTCATTGAAGCCGCTGCCGTCGACCGATGCGTTGAGGATGTCGTCGAGGCCGAGGACGACCTTTGCGCCTGCGTCGCGGAGAATGCGCTTGGTGCGCTTGCGGGTGTGGATGTCGCAGGTGATTACGACATCGGTATAGTCGAGTATGGTCTTCGGCCTGTTGGCGAATACGATCTCGACATCAGCTCCGCACTCCTTGATGAGGTCGGAGTAGTATGCCACGTAATCAACGCCCGTGAACTCGTGCACGCCAAAGCCGAAAAGCTCGCGGTAGCGCTCGAGTGAAAGGACATCGGAATAAGGATTGACCCCAGCTTCGTCCAGTTTGTCCATGGAGACGAGGGCGTTGCCCACTTCGTCTGACGGATAGCTGAGCATAAGGACCACCTTCCTGCAGCCCGATGCTATGCCGCGGAGGCAGATGGCGAAACGGTTGCGTGAAAGGATAGGGAAAATGACACCGACTGTGCCGCCGCCTGTCTTGGTGCGGACATCCTTGGCAATGGCGCTTACAGGGGCATAGTTGCCCTGGGCGCGTGCCACGATGGATTCGGTTAGGGAAATGACGTCTCTGTCGCGCAGTTCAAAGCCGTCTTCAGCGGCTGCGGCAAGGACATTCTCGGTTACAATTTCTGCCAGATTGTCGCCCTCTCGAATGATAGGGCAGCGGATACCTCGTGAGACGGTACCTACTCTTCTTTCGTGAAGTTTCATAACGTACACTAATTAACGTACAAATATATCAAAACCAATGAAAAATGGAATAAGAATTCTGCAGTTTTTTTTAACAATCCCGCGTGTTGAAAACTGTGTTGAAAAATGGAAAAGAAATATTTGCGCGATGGAGGAATTTGGCGTAATTTTGCCCATTGATTCAAAAATCCGATTATGTCATTCATCGAAGATAGAATTGCCCTTGAAGGCTTGACATTTGATGACGTTCTGCTCATCCCGGCCTATTCCGAAGTCCTCCCTTGTGACGTGTGCCTTACAAGCCGTTTTTCGAGGAACATCAACTTGAACATTCCTATCGTGTCCGCCGCAATGGACACAGTTACAGAAGCGCCGATGGCCATTGCTCTTGCGAGAGAAGGTGGAATCGGCGTTATTCATAAAAATATGTCCATCGCCAGCCAGGCGGCCGAAGTCCGCAAGGTGAAAAGGGCCGAAAGCGGAATGATCAACGACCCTGTGACCATCAAGGCGGACCAGACTGTGGGCGAAGCTCTCGATATGATGCGCGAGAACCATATCGGCGGCATCCCTGTCACCGATGATGGCAACAAGCTCGTGGGAATCGTGACCAACCGTGACGTCCGTTTCCTCGAGGACCCTTCAGTGCTTATCAGGGACATAATGACCTCCGAGGGTCTCGCTACGATCCTGAACACGGAGACCAACCGCGCCCACGTGCGTGAGGTCCTTCAGAAATACAAGGTCGAAAAGCTCCCTGTCGTCGACGGGGACGGGAAGATCGTAGGCCTCATCACCTATCGTGACCTCCAGAAGGAGAAGGAACACCCGAATGCCTGCAAGGATTCAACGGGACGCCTCCGCGTGGCGGCGGGAATCGGCATCACCGGCGACGCTCTCCAGCGTGTGGCCGCCCTTGTTGCGGAAGGTGTCGATGCAGTCGTCCTCGACTGCGCCCACGGCCACAGCCGCAACGTCCTCACCAAGCTCAGGGAGATCAAGGCCGTCTACCCTACACTTGAAGTGGTGGTCGGCAATATAGCCACCGCTGACGCGGCAAAGGCCCTCATCGAGGCCGGCGCGGACGGTATCAAGGTTGGCATCGGCCCGGGCTCCATCTGCACCACCCGCATCGTAGCGGGCGTCGGCGTGCCTCAGCTTACCGCAATCTACGAATGTGCGAAGGTTGCCGCCGAGTACGGCGTTCCGGTAATAGCCGACGGCGGTCTGCGCTACTCCGGCGACGTTGTCAAGGCTCTCGCTGCAGGAGGCAACTGCGTGATGTGCGGCTCTATGTTCGCCGGTACTGAAGAAGCTCCGGGCGAAACCATCATCTACAACGGACGCAAGTTCAAGACATATCGCGGTATGGGCTCTCTCGATGCAATGGAAGCCGGTTCAAAGGACCGTTACTTCCAGTCAGGCACGAAGGATACCAAGAAGCTCGTCCCGGAAGGCATCGTCGGACGCGTCCCTTACAAGGGAACGCTCGAAGAGACGGTATATCAGTTAGTAGGCGGACTCCGGTCCGGTATGGGCTACTGCGGTGCCCACAATATTGAAGAACTGCAGAAGGCAAAGTTCACCCGTGTAACGGCAAGCGGTATGACGGAAAGTCATCCGCACGACATCACCATCACGAAGGAAACACCTAATTACACTAGAGGAGATTAATTTCAAACAGATTCCAAACAATGTACAACGGAGAAAAATTGAACGCCAAGGCGTTCGTTGCAGAGCAGGTCGCTGCCATCAAGGAGCAGGTCGGATCTGACGTGGTTATTCTCGGTTTGTCTGGCGGAGTTGACTCTACCGTGACAGCAATGCTTATCAACAAGGCAATCGGCAGCAAGCTGCAGTGCATCTTCGTTGATCACGGCCTTCTTCGCAAGAACGAATATGAGGACGTTCTTGAGCACTACAAGGTGCTTGGCCTCAATGTCAAGGGCGTACGTGCCGCTGACAGATTCTTCGCTGCCTGCAAGGGCATCACCGATCCTGAGCTCAAGCGCAAGGCTATCGGCAAGACTTTCATCGATGTCTTCAATGAGGAGGCTCACAAGGTCTCGGACGCCAAGTGGCTCGCACAGGGCACCATCTGGCCTGATATCGCTGAATCCAAGTCCGACAAGGGCACAATCAAGAGCCACCATAACGTAGGTGGACTTCCTGAGGAAATGCATCTTGGCCTGGTTGAGCCTCTGAAGTATCTCTACAAGTTTGAAGTCCGTGAGGTGGGCTTTGAACTCGGCCTCGATGCCAGCTTCGTCAACCGTCACCCGTTCCCGGGTCCGGGCCTCGGCGTACGCTGCCTCGGCGAGCTCACTCCTGAGAAGATCGCCATCCTCCAGGAAGCAGACGCCATCTGGATCAATACCCTCCGCGAGACCGGCTGGTACGACAAGATCTGGCAGGCTGCCGCCATCTTCGTCCCTGTCAAGACCACAGGCGTTTCCGACGGCTGCCGCACCTATGACAATGTCATCGCACTCCGCGCGGTCAACAGCGTTGACGCCGTCACCGCTTCAGTCGTCCAGGTCCCTTGGGACATCCTCGACAAGGTTCAGCACGACATCATTGCCAACGTCAAGGGTGTCAACAGAGTCGTATTCGACATATCTTCAAAACCTCAGGCCACCATTGAGTGGGAATAATTAATATGAAACCAAATGCGCCACAACGCCGTTCCCGGCACTGTGGCGCATTGTTATTAATAACCATACACCTATGAAGAAAGCATTAGTGATAGCGGCGCTGGCCGCATTATTCCTCGGTCAGAACGCCAAGGCGCAGACCAATGTCCAGCTTTTCTATGACTTCGGCAAGGAGCGAAGCTATGTCACCGCCACCCTCGAAGGATTCTATACCGACAAGGGCGGAGACACATTCTTCTTCTCTGATTTCTATTTTTCAAATCAGAAGAATGTCTATGGCGCTTCCAACGGTGTTTATTTCGAGGTTGAACGTGGCTTGAACTTCTGGCACGACAGCGCTCTGAAGGATTTCAGCCTCCATCTGGAATATGACGGTGCCACCTGGGGTCAGTCAATGGCCTGCCTGGGCGCGAAGTATCAGTTCCATAACGACGACTTCTCGAGATTCTTCACGATTTACCTGATGTACGACTTTATGTTCGGCCAGAAGGCGAGCACCCCTCTCAAGGTCTCAGGCGTATGGGCGGTCAACAACCTCTTCGGCGCCAAATGGCTTACTTTCAAGGGATTCTTCGATTTCTGGGGACTTGACAACCAGTGGGGGCTAAGCGACATCAATTCAGGATCAGCCGACACCAAGTGGACATTCCTCACCGAGCCTCAGCTCTGGTTCAAGGTCGCGCCTCACCTCGACCTCGGTACCGAAATCGAGTGCAGCGTGAATTTCGCCGGCCACAAAGGCTTTATGTGCAATCCTTGCCTCGGCGCCCGCTGGACGTTCTAAACGTTCAGCAGTGCCTGGCTGCGGGCGATGAAGTCCGCGAGGGCCTTGCCCTTGAGCATTCCGTTGCTGAGCAGGGCAAGATCGATGACCTGCTTCAGAAGCTCGCTGTCCTTGTCTTTTGATTCCCAGATCCTGGCAATCAGAGGATTTTCCATATTGACGATGACATTGTAGGACTCAGGCATCGTGCCGTAGAAGTTCATCCCTCCGCCAAGGTTGCTCATCTCGCGGTAACGGCGCATCCATTCGCTCTGGGTGATGAGGACCGGTGCTGCGCCCTCTCCGAGGTTCTGGGCATCGACCATATATTCGTTGCCTTCAGGAAGGACGGCCTTGAAGAGCTCATCGAGGGACTTTTTGTCATCCTCGCTCATCTCGAACTTGACCTTTTCTTCCTTCAGGATGAGATTCGAGACGGAGTCGCTGTCAACACGTGCGAAGCGGGTGTGCTCGACCTTTCCTTCGATGAGGTTCACGAAATGGCTGTCAAGCTCGCAGTCCATCAGGAGGACGTCGTAACCCATATTCTTGGCCGCTTCGATGAAACTGTACTGCTCCTGAGGTTTGGTGGCGTAGAGATATACGACATTCTTGTCCTTGTCGGTCTGCTCGGGCTCGATGGCCTTGCGGTAGTCTTCGAGGCTGAAGAACTTGTCGTCGGTGTTCTTGAGGAGGGCGAAATTCATCGCGCGCTCGCAGAATTTCTCGTCAGAGAGCATACCGTATTCGATGAACAGCTTTATGTTGTCCCACTTCTGCTCGAACTGGTCGCGCTGCTCCTTGAAGATCTCTTCAAGGCGGTCGGCCACCTTCTTGGTGATATAGGTGCTTATCTTCTTGACGTTGGAATCTGACTGAAGGTATGAACGGCTCACGTTGAGCGGAATGTCAGGGGAGTCGATGACACCGTGGAGCAGTGTGAGGAAGTCGGGAACTATGTTGTCGACGTGGTCGGTGACGAACATCTGGTTGCAGTACAGCTGGATCTTGTTCTTGTCGATCGCCATACGCTCCTTGATCTTCGGGAAGTAGAGCACGCCGGTGAGGTTGAACGGATAGTCCACGTTCAGGTGGATCCAGAACATAGGCTCCTCTTCCATAGGGTACAGTTCGCGATAGAACTTCAGGTAGTCTTCGTCCTTGAGCTCCGACGGGGCCTTGGCCCAGATAGGAGCAATGCTGTTTATGACGTTGTCTTCATCGGTCTCTACGCTCTTGCCGTCTTTCCATTCCGTCTTCTTGCCGAATACTACCGGAACCGGCATAAACTTGCAGTATTTGCCAAGGAGCTGGCTGATCCTGCCTTTCTCGCCGAATTCCTTTGCATCGTCGTCGAGGTGAAGGGTGATGACGGTGCCGCGCTCTTCCTTGTCGCTTTCTCCCATAGAGTATTCAGGGGATCCGTCGCAGGTCCACTTGACGGCCTTTGCGCCTTCCTTCCAGCTGAGAGTGTCGATGGTGACCTTCCGGGCAACCATAAAGGCAGAGTAGAAGCCGAGCCCGAAATGGCCGATGATCGAGCCGAGCTGGTCCTTGTATTTCTCGAGGAATTCTCCTGCCGATGAGAATGCGATCTGGTTGATGTACTTGTCAACCTCTTCCTCCGTCATACCAATACCGCGGTCGATGACCTTGAGGACCTGTTTCTTCTCATCAAGTTCAATGCTGACCTTGAGCTCACCGAGCTCGCCCTTGAAGTCGCCGCTGGAGGCCAGCGCCTTCATTTTCTGAGTTGCGTCCACTGCGTTTGCCACCAGTTCGCGAAGGAATATCTCGTGGTCTGAATACAGGAACTGCTTGATTACCGGAAAGATGTTTTCGGTTGTAACTCCAATCTGACCTTTCAAAGTTTTTGCTGCCATAGTATTATCTTTTATTTTAAATTTTCAACCTGTTTGTACACTCTGTCGCGGCCGGGATCCCATTCCGATAGAGTACGCGCTTCGCGCTATCCCTCCCACCGCTTTGCGGCGGGCCCCTCCCGTTCACGAGGCCACGGGCGGCCACGCTCTTCGTAACGGAATCCCGACCGACAAGACAGAGTGTACAAACAACATTCCAGTGACAATTTGTCAGATGATTGTCTATATTTGCAAAGCAAGAATAGAACAGGCAGAAATTATGGCAGACAATTACCTTGAAAAGCGCTATGATGAAGTCTTCGGTCAGCAGGCGAAGACCATTATCCGTAAGTCCAATCCTTCTCTGGAGACGATGCTCCTCAAGAACAGGAGCCACAGGGCATATGATCAATCGTATGAAGTCAAGAGGCTGCAGCTCGAAGCTATCGTACGCGTGAACACGCTCACGGCTTCTGCCCGCAACCAGCAGGTACTCCGCTTCAAGCTCCTTACAAAGCAGGACGGGGCCGGACTGCTTGATGGAAAATATGCTCTCGGCGGGGCACTGCCGGAACTGCACCTGCCCGCTCCCGGGACTGAACCGGAAGCATTCATTGTGGTCTGCTCGACAGAACCGGAAAACAAGAACATCGACATTGACCTGGGCATTTCCTGTGAGGCGATGTCACTGAAAGCCATAGAGCTGGGCCTGAACGCTATAATTATCCGGAATTTCAATCCGGACGCCGTCCGTTCAGCTCTGGGCCTCGAGTATGTGCCGCTGGCCATCCTTGCAATAGGCAAGGGAACGGATAAAATAAAAATTGTGGAGATCGGCGAGGCCGATGACCACAATTATTATCGTAAGGACGGCATCCACTACGTGCCGAAGGTGCGTCTGGATGACCTTATCCTTGATTGACGGGAACGTCGAAATAGAAGGTCGCACCTGCACCGTCGGTGTTGTTCTGTGCGGCGATGATGCCCTTGTGGAGGTCGACGATGGTCTTGGCATATGCCAGACCCATACCTGACCCGGTCTTCTCGGTGATGCCCTGGTAATATCTGCTGAACAGCTTCTCGCTGTCGACTCCTTCGAGTCCCGGTCCGCGGTCCTTTACAAATACGCGGCAGGTCTTGCCGTCAACGCTCAGCCTGGTACCGATGACGAGTTCAGAGTCGCCAGGGGAGTGCTTGAATGCGTTGATCATAATGTTCGTCAGGACGTTCTCGAGCTTCTGGCCGTCAATGTCAACAAGGCCGACATTGTCCTGCATATCGTATTTGAGCTCGATGTTGTGAGCCTCGGCCTCGTCGCGGAAATTCTCGGTAATGCCCTTCACCCAGGCATTGTAGTTGGTCGGCTCGGCATCAAGACTTGCCGATCCTTCCTGGATCTTGTGGGCGGAGAGGACTGTGAGGATGAGGGTCTTCATCCGCTGCGCCTGCCGGTAGATGTTCTTCAGCTTGCTGTAATTGGCATCAGACGGGTCCGTCTCGCTGATGACCCTGCCGAGAGGGCTGATGATAAGGGTCAGAGGAGTCTTCAATTCGTGGCTTACGTTCAGCAGGAACTTGACGTGGTCCTCGGTTGACTGTGCCTTCTGCTTCTCAGTGTTGATCGCCTCCTGGAAACGGGATACAGCGAGCACGATCAGGAGCAGGATCCCGAACATCGCAAGCATGAACCACCAGCTGAGATACCACGGATTGGAAACGAAGTAGCTGCATACCATCTCGTAGTTTGACCAGCTGCCGTCCCTCAGGGTGCAAGATGAGAAAATGTAATACTTGCCCGGGATGCTGAATCCCATCTGGAACGACGGGCTGTCGGAAGTGATCTCGGTTTCTCCGCGCGGGCCGCTGATCTTGAATCTGAATGACTTGCTGCGCAGTATGTTGTCCTCCTTGACAAGGATGTTGGCCTGGATGTTCTTGTGGTCGTAAGGAACGGTGATCTTGCCGGAGGTGTTCACGCGCCGGCCGTCGATGAAGAAATCGGAAAGCACGAACTCCGGGATGTCAATGTTGTCGAACGACTGGATAGGATCGATGATGGTGAAGCCGTTTGAACCTCCCATAATGTATTGGTCGCCGTGCGAAAGGACGGCCTGACTGTCGAAACAGTTGTCGAACACGCCGTCGATCTCGTCAAACTGGACGAAATTTGACTTCTTCGGCAGATATGCGAACAGGCTGCTGCCGGTGCCGATCCATATTGTGCCGTCTTTCGCGCTGATCACGGAATTTGCGGAAGAGAAGAGATCGCACTCGATCAGTTCGCCGACACCGGTTTGAGGGACAAGACGTATGAGACCCCGGCTTGAGGCAATCCAGATGATTCCGTCGGGGTCCATCGAGGCACCGTTCAGCTGGCAGTCCTCTTCTGCCTGATAGATCAGTGAGATCTGCATATTGAGCCCGTCCCAGCGGGTGATGTTGTCCTGACAAACAAAGTATTTGCCGGCAGAATACGTCACGGGCAGGACGTGATGCTCGGGGATGTGCGGAAGGGAAAGCTCGGGCTCGGTCACCTTGTGGTTCTTCTGGTCATATACGTAGGCCTTGTTCCCGAGTATCAGGATGTTGCCCTGGTCATCCCTGACCAGGGTGGCGGAATTTCCGCTGTAGCGCAGATATCCTTCAAGATCTTCGTCTCTGTAAAAGAATCTGGATATGTTTCCGTTCTTCGGGTTGAATTCGTAGAGACCGTCGCCGTATCCGTTGAAAAGGATGTTGCCGTTGTCGAGGTAGACCATAGATGTGATCTGCATCTTCTCCGTCTGTCCGTAACTGTAGATGGACTCGTCTTCAGGATTGAAGCGGAGGATGCCTGAACCGTGGGTCCCTATCCATACCAGTCCGTCCGGGGTCCGGGCGAAGCAGTTGATCTTGTCGGCTGCATTGTCTGAACGGATGCCGGAAGGCCGGATGAGGAAGGAACGCATATTCATCTCCTTGATGAGGAGTACGCCGCCTTCGCTCCGTGCCGCCCAGACGTCTCCGTTAGGCGCGCAGTGAAGTGCGCTGATGGAGTTGTCGGGAAGGTTGCATATCTGGTGGGTTCCGTGGCTGAGTATGCGGAATGCGCCGGAGACAGGCTCTATGCAGCAGATGCCGCCGCCGTCGGTGCTCACCCATATTTCTCCGTTGCGCTCGGCAATGTCGACAACGATGTTGCTGGTCAGCTTGGAATCGGCCGTGGTGTAGCTCGCAAGCTTGCTGCCGGAGGCACTGTAACACTCAAGTCCCTTGTTGAACTGGGAACGCCATATGCGTCCGCGGGAGTCGATGTAGGCGCAATGGTTGTCCCTGATGTCGACGCTTGACCTGGAGATCTGGCCCGATATCGGGTTGTATGTAAGGAGCCCCTGCGCCTTGTTGAGAAGTATCAGGTTCCTGTTGCTGTCGGAGAAGATCGCATCGATCTGGAACGGCTCGTCGGTGGTGAAGGATTTTTCGACCTTCGCGACGCCTTCTTCAAAATCGTATCTGTAGATGCAGTTCACGCCTCCGGCGTAGAATCCTCCGTCAAATTGGTACGCACAGAAGAAGGTCTTTGCTGACCCGTCTCCGTTCTGGACACTTTCATCGAATTCCACCGCCTCGAACGAATCTTCCGCCGGGTTGAACAATGCGGATCCGTTGTCGGTCATCACCCATATTCCGTGCCGGGAATCCTCACAGATCTGATAGATGCAGTTGCCCGGGATTGAACCGGGCTGCCCGTCAGCCGAATAGTTGCGATAGCCGGAATTGTCGAAGCGGACGAGACCGTTCATCGTCCCGACCCAGATATAGCCTCTGGCTTCGGCGTGGATGACTGTTATGGCCGCCTGGAAATTTTCAGCCGACGCGACAGACTTGTAGAAAAGACCGCGTGCGCTTGAACCCTGCTGGAAGAGTACTAGTAATGAACTGACTAAGAGGACTTTGCGGATTAATTTTAGCATATTGTCAATTTGCGGAATTCGATATTCACAAATTTAGGCAAAATCCAATGAAAAAGCAATCGCTATTACTTGTAAAGGAAGCGTTTGATGCTCATTTTCGGTGTCTTCTCGAACGGGGCCAGAACAATCTCGATCTTGGTGAGCTGGCTGTACGAAGGAAGGTTGCGGTTTGAGTTGGTGCGGATCGTTTCCGGGATGTCGGAAACCGCCTCTTCGTCGAGCTTGTCCCTCTTGATGGCATCGCGGTCGAGGTAAACCAGGGCCACGAGCTTGCTGGCGCGGTCCACGACGACTGATTCGGCGACATAATTGTTGGCGTTGATGACTGCCTCGACCTCTTCCGGATAGATGTTCTGCCCGTTTGCCGACAGGATCATAGTCTTGCAGCGTCCCTTGATGTAGATGTTGCCGGCCTTGTCGATGATGCCCAGGTCACCCGTGTGCAGGAAGCCGTCTTCGGTGAAAAGTTTCCCGCTGGCTTCCGGATTCTTGAAATAGCCGGCGCAGATGTTGTCGCCCTTGGCCAGGATCTCTCCGGCAATGTGCTGCGGGTCTTCCGAATCGATGCGTACGGTGGCGCAGCTGACAGCCTTGCCGCAGGATCCCTTTGCGTAGCGGCTCCAGTGCTCGTAGGCGAGCAGGGGGCTTGCCTCGGTCATCCCGTATCCGACCGTGAACGGGAGCCTGAGAAGGCGGAACCATTTCTCGACCTCGGGATTGAGCGCGGCGCCGCCCATGATGATGCAGCGGATATTGCCGCCGAAGGCGTTCAGAAGCCTGGTCCTGATCTTCTTGCGCAGGATGTGGCCTATGCCGGGGATGTAGATCAGAGCCTTGATGTACCATTTGCCAACTACCGGCTTGATGGAGGATTTGAATATCTTTTCCATCACGAGTGGTACGGTGACTATCATATACGGCTTGACCGTAGTCATCGCCTTCATCAGCAGTGACGGTGACGGCGTCTTGCCGAGGAAGAAGACGTTGACGCCGCTGCAGATGGTGTAGAGGAATTCATACACCAGTCCGTAGATGTGCCCCATCGGGAGCATCGACACGATCCTGTCGGCCGAGCTGCAAGGCATGTTGTCCATTCCGTAGATGATGGTGGCGCTGAGGTTGCCGTAGGTTATCATCACTCCCTTCGGCGCGCTCGTGGTGCCGGAGGTGTAGTTTATGACGGCAAGGTCGTCCAGGCTGCCGGCAGGATATTTTACGTTCTCGCCCGTGAAGCCGAGAGGGTATTTCGAGATGAATGAATTCCCGAGGTTCTCGAAGGCGCTGCGTATTGAATCCTCCTTGCAGAAAAGCAGGGTGAAATCTGCGCAGTTGATGGCGCACCGTATGCCGGGTATGTCATCCTTGTTGATTGCGCTCCATATCTCGGGGTCGGTGAAGAGGAATGTGCTTTCCGAATGGTTGACCAGATGGCCGATGCTGTCCGGGGTGAATTCGCTCAGGATGGGCACCACCACTGCACCATACGTGCTGATGGCGAGGAATGAAACCGCCCAGCGGGCGCTGTTCCTGGCGCACAGGGCGATCTTGTCGCCTTTCTTTATCCCGGATTCGCTGAAGAGGATGTGGAATTTGGCTATGTTGGTCGCGAGGTCGCCGAAGGTGAACTTCTCACCGTTGAAATTGCACAGTGCGGGTTTCTCCCAATTCTGCTTTATCGCGTGTTCGAGTCTTGAAAGATAGTGTTCCATTCTATAGACTTTATACTGGTTGATTGTGTCGGCAAATGTATGCAGCGAACGGAAGTCTGTCAATCATTTTTATAACAATGTGGCGAAATTCTCTTATATTTGGGGTGAAATATCAATATTTGGGGTGAAATTTCGAGATGAAGAAACCTATCGTTGCGCTCATATACGACTTTGACGGCACGCTTTCTCCCGGGAACATGCAGGAGTTCGGCTTTATCCAGGCGGTTGATTCCACTCCGGAGGAATTCTGGCGCATGAGCGATTCCATCGCCATAGGCCAGGATGCATCCAACGTTCTTGCCTATATGAAGCTGATGTTCGATTCGGCCCGTGCCAAGGGCATCAAGCTCCGCCGTGAGGAGTTCAAGGCCTTCGGCAAGCATATCGAGCTTTTCGAAGGAGTGCGCGAGTGGTTCAAGCTCATCAACAGGTACGGCGAGGCTCACGGTGTGCAGGTCGAGCATTACATCAATTCGTCTGGCCTCAAGGAAATCATCGAGGGAAGCCCGATCGCGGGGGAGTTCAAGCACATCTTCGCCGGGACATTCATATATGATGACAAGGGCGAGGCCGAATGGCCGGGCATCGCTGTCGACTATACCGCCAAGACCCAGTTCCTTTTCAAGATAAGCAAGGGTATCTTCAGCATGCGCGACAACAAGCAGGTCAACTCTTCGGTCGCCGACGACAAGAAGCGCATCCCGTTCAAGCATATGATCTATTTCGGCGACGGCGACACCGACGTGCCTTGTATGAAGATCGTGGGTATGTTCGGAGGCCATTCCATCGCCGTCTACAACCCCGGCAACGAGAAGAAGCGCGCCACGGCGTTCAAGCTGAAGAGGCAGGGCCGCGTGGCATTCGCAACCCCGGCCGTCTATACCGCCGACAGCCGCGCCTACAAGGTCGTATGCGCCATCCTGGACAAGATCAAGGCCGACTACACGCTCCAGCAGCTTTCGAAATAACTCATAACAATTATATTTTACAAACAATGAAAAAATTAACTCTTTTAGCGGCAGCAGCAATGGTTCTCCTGTCCGTGTCTTCTTGCAGTGTCCTTTCAGCCCTCTCAGGACAGCAGTCACAGTCCCTTACCAACGGCCTCAAGGTCGGATCAGCCCTCCTCAGCCTCTACAACCAGTACCAGGGTGCAGGCAAGATTGATATGACAACCCTCAACAACATCAATAACGTGGCGAACATCGTCAACAGCATCCAGAACATCAAGCAGCTCACCAGCACCGATACCATGATGTCCGATTTCGCCCAGGGTCTTATGAACGGTTCAACCAACCTCATCAACCAGAACAACGCCGCCAGCATCATCAACGGTCTCACCAACCTCTCTCAGACCGACCTCAGCGGTACCACCAACGCTGCTTCGATCCTTGCCACCCAGGCATTGTCCAAGCTCGCGCAGAACAAGTTCATGTCCGGCGTCTACAGCAACGTAAGCAACGACGGCAACAACCTCACCAACGCTGTCTCCAACCTTACCGGTCTGCTCAACCTCTTCAAATAACAGGTCTGCAGCCCTTACGTAAATGGACGACAACAAATTCTCAAGGAGGACCTTCGTAAAGGTATCCGCCGTAACCGCCGCAGCGCTTTGCCTTTTCTGCCTGTTCTCCTGCAACCGGACGCTTGACAGCGACGGCCCGACGGCTCCGGTCGACAAGATCCTTGACGGTGCCTGGAAGGTCCAGGCTTACCGCGTTGATGGCGGGCTGGTCCCTGCTGGTGCAGAGTCCTATTTCCTGATCGCTCCGGAAGATGCTCAGATGATAATCGTGTCCGAAGATGAGGACAAATCCGGCAGGGGGGAATCGGAACTCCTGCAGATACGGACCGATGGAACCACCCTTTTCGTCTATCCTGCAGACATCGCGAAGGAGGATATCGTGGACCAGCGGGCGCAGTACACCTATTCCATGCAATATGTGTGTGACGGTGAAGAGCTTCATCTCGAACTCCCCGTAGGCCGTGTGCTGCCGGCGGAGCAGCTGGGGATAGATCCCGACTGCAATGTCCACATCATACTTACCCGCGATACCGAACTCGAGAAGGCGGCTGAGAGCGGAACCAAATTCAATCCGTTCCAGGCCCTTGCCGACTGGCTGAACGAAAAGATCCACAAGTTCTATGATGAGGTGATGAGACGTCAGGAAAAGCATAGGACAAACGGCATCCCGCCGGCTCCGGAAGTCGCGGATTCTGACAAGGAAATCGTAACCAGCAGCAGTTGGGCTAATACGGGCGGATGGGAGCGCGGCAGCTGGATGTCGAAACTCGATGGGAAATTGCCGGTATGTATGGTGAATATCCCCGGTTCCCACGATTCTGCGACAGCCAGTGACAATATGGGCTTTATGGGCGAATTCGTCCACGCCGACTGCCAGACCCTGTCGATCGAGGAACAGTACAATCTCGGAGCGCGCTATTTCGACTTCCGCGTAGGCTACAAATGGGAAATGCCGTTGATCAGCGACTACCCGACGGTTGATGATCTGTGCGCCGATGGAAAAGACCTTATGATGTTCCACGGGCCTATCAGCACGGGAGTCGGATTCATCGCATCGATGAGACTTCTGGCAAATCGTCTGAAGGACAGCAAGGAGTTCGTGTTCATCAACGTGCAGCCGGAAAGGGAGAGCAACGGACTTGACGTCGTGCTCTCGTCGAAAGTCGTCGATAAATCCAAGATTTTCTCAAAATTGGGTATCAATGTAGAAAATGATTTATACAAGCTCACGAACCATACCGCGATGGCTGCCGCGCACAAGATGATGAGGGCTCTTGACCACGAGTTCGGCGACTCACTTTTCGTTGCGTATTCCTCCAAGCTCACGGTAGATAAGGTCCGTGGACATATCATCCTTCTGATTCCGGATTCCTACAAGGCTTACCAGGAGGGCCTGAGGGCTTCATATCTTTCCGGCTGGCCTGAT
This sequence comes from Bacteroidales bacterium, assembly GCA_024401695.1. Taxonomy (GTDB): domain Bacteria; phylum Bacteroidota; class Bacteroidia; order Bacteroidales; family UBA932; genus Cryptobacteroides. The sequence continues at coordinate 244,874 of JAKSKN010000001.1, read as the reverse complement.
AATTCGACCGGCCCTGCAATGGCGTACACCGGGGAGAAGGGTGATGGTGAAAGGGGCAATATGTATGTGCAGAGCTACTATGAGATGGCGACCGAAGGCACCTGGAAGATTGATGACAAGGTGACTGCGATGTGGGACCTTGCCAAGAAGGTGTCCGAGGATAATGCGAATGAAAAGTATGTCCTGGGCTTCAGCGCCACCAATGCCAATACCGGCAGTGCGGCCGACCTTGAGTCGTTCCGTTTCGCGCACGCCTTCAACGGATGGATGTATGAGATGTATGTCAAGAATATGCTTGATTCCAGGAGCGGAGCGGTTGGAAAGTATCGTTGCGGCATTGTCCCGATGGACCATTACGGCGCTCACACCTACAAGCGGTCCTTCCTGTACCACGACGTCTCCGTCTATGGCGACAACCTCAGCTGGGCGGTCATAGAAAGCAACTTCTTCTAGCCCGCGATAGCGGCGGGCTTTCAGGACGGCACAAAGACCGTTCTGAGCAAGTTGCTATAATATCAGTTACTTCCACAGAACACCTTGAAAAATGAAAACGGCCATCCAGATGATTGGAAAGCCGTTTTTTGTTGTTTGTTTTGTGCTCCCTTAGGGGCTCGAACCCTAGACACCCTGATTAAGAGTCAGGTGCTCTACCAACTGAGCTAAGGAAGCAATATGTCAATTTCTTTTCAGAATTCTTTTTGTGACCCGTTCGGGGCTCGAACCCGAGACCCCCACATTAAAAGTGTGATGCTCTACCAACTGAGCTAACGAGTCCTCCGTTTTGGGATTGCAAAGGTATCCGTTTATGTGGAATTATCCAAATTTATTTTAACTTTTTTCCGGTAATGGCCTCAATTGCTTCGAAACTGCCCAGATCGCTCCAATCCCAGTGCCCCGGAATCATATATACATAAGGCGATTTCTCCATCACGGCGTAATCGATCGAGATTTTCTCGCAGGCGGGGAACAGCCTCGCAAGTGCGGCTTCCTCCCTGGGAGTATAGAGCGCCGGCACCAGCTCGTCCATCACGGCGCAGATCTGCGGGGCGTGGGTGCGCAGCTCCTCCTCTATCGTCCGGACGTTCCATACGAAGATGCCCGCATTCCAATAATATCCGCCTTCGGCGAGATATCTCTCCGCGACTTCAGCAGAAGGCTTCTCCTTGAATTCGGAAACCTTCACCACCCCATCTCCACCGCTGGCGTGGATGTAGCCGTAGCCGGTGTGCGGGGACGTCGGTTTTATGCCCACGCAGACGATGGCGTGGCGCGTCCCGGTAAATGAAAGCGCAGTCCTCATCGTGACGGCGAAGGCGTCGCAGTCGGGCACGTATGCGTCTGAAGGCGTTACGACAATGTTGGCCGTCGGGTGCTTCTGCCTGATCTTCCAGCAGGCATAGGCGATGCAGGGGGCGGTGTTGCGCGCCTCCGGCTCAGCGAGGATCTGCTCTGCGGGGATGTCGGGAAGATGCTCGTTGACGAAATGGATGTATCTGGCCGAGGTGACGACCCAGAACCTGGCGTCCGGGCTGACCTTGAGGAAACGTTCGTATGTGAGTTGGATGAGTGTCTTGCCACAGTCGAGAAGGTCGATGAACTGCTTCGGGCGTTCCGGGGTGCTGAGGGGGAACAGACGGCTTCCGACGCCACCGGCCATTATTACTATGTGGATGTCATTCATATCGGTAACAAAGTTACTTATATTTTATTATTTTTGTGAACAAACATTGACACAAGTATGCACACTGTTCTTTTTCTTCAAAACATCGGTATCGGCGAGATTGTGATAATCGCGCTCGTCATCCTTCTACTTTTCGGCGGAAAGAAGATTCCTGAGCTTATGAAGGGCCTCGGAAAGGGCGTCAAGAGCTTCAAGCAGGGAATGTCGGAGGTCGAGGAGGAGATAAACAAGGTTGACGAGGATATCAAGAAGTCCGTGTCTGACGAGCCGAAGAAGAAAGACTCCGAAGAGAAATAATGTCCGAAGAGCAGCAGACAATGACGTTCTGGGACCACCTCGAGGTGTTGAGGTGGGCGATTTTCCGCGTCCTGATAATGCTCCTGATCCTTCTGGTCGGGTGCTTCGTCGCTATGCCGCACATCTTCGACCGCTTCATCCTCGGCCCCACCGACTCGAGCTTCTTCGTCTATCAGCTGCTGGCCGGACTTGGCGGTGACGGCACCCTGGCTCCGGATTTCTCGTCGGACTTCCACGTCGACATAATCAACATCAATGTCGCCTCGCAGTTCCTGACGCACATCACGACATCCTTCTGGATATCCCTTCTGCTGGTGTTCCCGTACCTGATATACGAGCTCTGGAAATTCCTCAGGCCGGCCCTATACGACAACGAGGTCAAGGGCGTGCGTGCCGCTTTCCTCTCGGGTACCCTGCTGTTCTATCTCGGCTGTGCGGTGGGGTACGTCGTGGTGTTCCCGCTGACTTTCCGCTTCCTGTCCGGATATACGCTCGGCGTTGAGATCACCAACCAGATCAACCTGAACTCATATATGAGTATGTTCCTCGGGATGGTATTCGTAATGGGACTGGCATTTGAATTGCCCATCCTGGCGTGGATACTATCCAGGATGGGCATACTCAACAAGTCTATGCTGAAGAATGGCAGGCGCTACGCCGTAGTCGTGCTTCTGGTGCTTTCTGCTGTCATCACGCCTTCCGGCGATCCGTTCACGCTCACCATCGTGTTCCTGCCTCTCTATCTCCTGTACGAGCTGTCCATACTGGTGGTCAGGCCCGCACGGGTGGAGAATTAACGCATTTTCGCTACAAGTTCATCAATCTGCTTCAGATATTCAGGGATCCTGATATGCTGAGGGCATTTGCGTATGCAGGCGTTGCAGTTGGTGCAGGAGTCTGCGCGGGTGCCGTCTGCAAGGTTGCTGTCGTAGTGCTTGAGGAAGGCCTTGCGGTTCTTCTTGTAGTTCTTGTCCTGGTTGTCAGGATCCGGAAGCGCGAGTTCGTCGCTGGCGTTGTTGTAGATTGCGAAGTTGCCCGGGATGTTGACGCCGTTGGGGCAAGGCATGCAGTACTGGCAGCCCGTGCAAGGGATGTTCGGGTTGTTCCTGTAGAGTTCGGCGACCTTCATCAGGAATTCGTTGTCTTCTTCGTTGAAAGGCTGGAAGTCGGTGAAGGTGGCGATGTTCTCCTTGAGCTGAGCCATATTCGACATTCCGCTGAGGGTGCACATCACGCCCGGGAATGAGCTGGCGAAAGTGAGCGCCACGCCTGCAGGGGTGAGTTCCGGGTGCTTTTCTGCGAGCATTTCCTTGAGCTTGGTGTTGACGTTGGCGAGGGCGCCACCGCGGATAGGCTCCATGATAACCACAGGGATGCCTGCGGCCTCGAGCATCTTGTATTCGGTTTCTGAATCGGAATCGTCACTCATCTTCTTCCAGTCAACATAGTTCATCTGGATCTGGACAAAATCCCAGTCATACATTCCGATGAGCTCCTTGAGGAATTCGTTGGAACCGTGGTATGAGAAGCCGAGATGGCGGATTGCGCCTGCGGCCTTCTGCTCCTTGAGCCATTCGAACACGCCGTTGTCGATGAAACGCTTGTTGAAGGACTCCTTGTCGCTGATGCCGTGGAGGAGATAGAAGTCGAAATAGCTGGTCTGCAGGTTCTCAAGCGAAGTCTTGAAGACGGTCTGGGCACGCTCGAAGGTGGCGGCTGGACCCCAGGCTCCGTTCGACATCTTGGTCGCGAGCAGATATGAGCTGCGGTCGTAGCGGCTGAGCGCTACGCCCGTGGCGCGTTCTGAATCACCGTATGCCGGTGCCGTGTCGAAGTAGTTGACGCCGTGTTCGAGGGCGTAGTCGATGAGCTCGTTGACCTTTTCCTGGTCAAGCTCGCCGCGGCGGGTCTGCCTGTCTTCCGGAAGCTGCGGGAAGCGCATGCAGCCGAGGCCGAGAAGGCTTACCTCGTCGCCGAGACCGGCCCATTTGCGGGTCGCGACCTTTGTTCCGTCCGGAGCGGACATCTTGATTGAAGAGCTGCCGGCCCGGCTGCCTTTCGGAGAGCAGGATGTGAGCACGTTTCCGCCCATTGCAAGACCTAACGAGCCGAATGTCATTAGTTTGAGTGCCTCGCGGCGGGAGAGCTGGCGCCCTTGTGCTGTCTGTTGTTTCTGGTTCATATTGGTGTATTGTCTTTAGCTGTCCGCAAATTTGCAGAAAAAAAATCAATTCTGCGAGATTATTTGGCGGATTTTCAATTATATTTGTAGGAACAGACAGTTAGTTATTCAGTGTAAATTTAAATTGTTTCGATTATGAAAGTCGCAATCGTTGGCGCCAGCGGCGCGGTAGGACAGGAATTCCTCAAAGTCCTCGAAGAAAGAAATTTTCCAATTGACGAACTGCTTCTTTTCGGTTCAGAAAGGAGTGCGGGCCGTACATATACGTTCAAGGGTAAGGAAATAATGGTCAAGCTCCTCCAGCACAACGACGACTTCAAGGGCGTCGACATCGCTTTCGTGTCAGCCGGAGCGGGCGCTTCCCGCGAATACGCTGAGACCATTACCAAGTACGGCGCCGTGATGATCGACAATTCCAGCGCATTCCGTATGGATGCCGATGTCCCTCTGGTAGTGCCCGAGTGCAATGCGGAGGACGCTCTCAACCGTCCTCGCGGCATCATTGCCAACCCTAACTGCACCACAATCATGATGGTAGTGGTCCTCAAGCCTATCGAGCAGCTCTCCCACATCACCAACATCCACGTGGCCAGCTACCAGTCGGCTTCCGGCGCAGGTGCCCAGGCAATGGCGGAACTGCAGCAGCAGTACTCCGAAATCGTCGAAGGAAAGCCTGTCACCGTGAAGAAGTTCGCATACCAGCTTGCATACAACGTGATCCCTCAGATCGACGTGTTCACGGACAACGGCTACACCAAGGAGGAAATGAAGATGTTCAACGAGACCCGCAAGATACTCCACTCCGACGTCAAGTGCTCCGCGATGTGCGTGCGCATCTCTTCTCTCCGCTCCCACTCCGAGGCCGTCTGGATCCAGACCGAAAAGCCTCTCGGTGTGAAGGAAGTTCAGGACGCGCTCGCCGCCGCACAGGGCGTGACCCTGCAGGACGATCCGTCCACACAGACATACCCTATGCCTCTTTTCACGGGCGGAAAGGACGACATCTACGTAGGCCGCGTGCGCAAGGACCTCGCCAACGAGAACGGCATCACCCTCTGGCTCTCCGGAGACCAGATCAAGAAGGGTGCGGCGCTCAACGCCGTCCAGATTGCCGAGTACCTTGTCAAGGTCGGGAACGTGAAATAACAGACTTGATATATGAAACGCCACTTAATTGTAACTGCAATCCTTCTGCTCGGCTGCACTGCGGCCTTTGCACAGAAGATCAAGAAAATCGAAGAATCAAGATATGCTGTCACCTCAGGCGACGTCGTGCTTACCGTCGACGCTGCCAGAGGCGGCAAGATAATGTCGTTCTCATACAACGGCAAGGAGGTGATGTCGCAGATGCGCTTCCCGAACTCATTCGGCGGCACATTCTGGACAAGCCCTCAGAAAGAATGGAACTGGCCTCCTGTAGCGGAGTTCGACACCAAGCCTTACGAAGTGTATGACTACGGCGAGAGCCTCGTGCTCAAGAGCCAGACCAACAAGAAGCTTGGCTACAGCGTGATGAAGGAGTTCTCGGTTGACAGGAAAGGCGCAATCGTCGTCAAGTACACCATCGTCAACGAGAGCAACGAGGTCCGCAAGGTCGCGCCGTGGGAGATCACCCGCGTGCCGAGCGAGGGTGTGGTCGCCATCGACGGCCCTCTTTCCGGCATCACTCCGGGCAATGGTATGGAAGGCCTGACTTTCACCAGTTCCGACAGACTCTCCTGGTATGTCTTCGATGTCGAGAAGGTCAACCGCAAGGTCAATGCGGACGGCAGAGGCTGGCTCGCATACGCCAACAACGGACTCCTCCTCCTGAAGAAGTTCCAGGACATCAGGCCTGAGGCAGCCGCTCCGGGCGAAGCCGAGATCCAGGTGTACGTCAATGCCGGCAAATCCTTCACCGAGCTTGAAAGCCAGGGCGAATATACCACCCTCAAGCCGGGACAGACCCTCAGCTGGTCCGTGAAGTGGGTGCTTGCCCCGATAGACTGTGACGCCGCCCCTTCAAAGACTCTTGCCAAGACGGTCAGGTCACTTGTTGCCAGATATAGATAATGAAAAGACTTCTGTCAATGATATCGGCTCTTGCATTGGCGGCCCTTGCCGCCAATGCGCAGCCATATAGGTTGTCAGAGGGCGTTGCATACGAACCGCCTTTCGACAAGGGAGGTCACGGCATTGCCATCGTGATCAAGCCTTGGGTGAGCACGCACAATTTCATAGACTGTTCCGGGTGCTACTATACCGATAACGCCGGTTTTGAATTCGCCGGCGCCTATATGTGGAACCTTCCGGTCCCGATACTCAACGGCCTGAACGCCCACGTCGGCCCGGGCGCGCATTTCAGCATCGTGACTGACGGTTCAGGCTTTTACGGCGAACTGAAGCACGTCGAATACGGCATCATCGCCGACGTCGGCCTTGAATACGTCATACCGAAGACCCATCTCTCGCTGGCGTTCGACTACAGGCCGCATTTCACGAGGGCGACAAAAGACGGAGGACGGCAGTTCCTGGACCTCCGGCGCATCAGGATAGGAATCAACCTTTGTTTCTGATATGGTGGGTGACAGGGAAGCACGGATGTGCAAGGTGACGATAATAGGTGGGGTGGCGAATGCCGCCCTGCTTGCGTTCAAATTCGTGGCCGGCATTGTCGGCCACAGTTCCGCGATGATAGCGGACGCAGTGCATTCATTCTCTGATTTCATAACGGACGTCATAGTACTTGTGTTCGTCCGCATCAGCGGCAAGCCGCAGGACAGCTCGCACGATTACGGCCACGGCAAATATGAGACCCTGGCCAGCACCCTGATCGGCATCGCCCTGCTCGCGGTGGCCATCGGGATCATTGTGAGCGGTGCTCAGAAGATAGCTCTGTGGGTGAAGGGCGAGGAGCTCGCCAGCCCCGGGATGCTTGCATTCTGGGCGGCCATCGTGTCCATCGTGGTCAAGGAACTGACCTACAGATACACCATACGCGAGGCCGAAGCCCTCGACTCCGGCGCCCTCAGGGCGAATGCCTGGCATCACAGGAGTGACGCCCTGTCTTCAATCGGTACAGCCCTGGGCATCGGCGGCGCCATTTTCCTCGGGAAACGCTGGACCGTGCTCGACCCTCTCGCCGGCCTCGTAGTCGGAGCCGTGCTGGTGAAGGCCGCCGTGACGATGATCAAGGACGGCATAGGCGATCTGATGGAGAAATCCCTGCCTGACGACGTCGAGAACGAGATTCTGGCCATCGTCACATCGTTCGGCGACGTCCGCGACCCGCACAATCTCCGCACCCGCCGCATCGGCAACAGGATCGCGATAGAGATACACGTACGTATGGATGGCAGCACGGACCTCAATACCTCGCACCAGCGTGCGTCCGACATAGAGACCGCGCTCCGCGCAAAGTTCGGCCCGGACACCCACGTGACCGTGCATATGGAACCGATAAAATAATAATACAATGAATATGAGACACTTTCTTGCAGCTGCAGCAGCGGCAGTCCTTCTGACTACAGGCATATCCGCCTCCGGACAGGACAAACTTTACAGCAACGAATTCCCCATCGGGGACGTAACCCTGCTTGACGGCCCGTTCAAGCACGCGCGCGACCTCAACCTCGAGGTGCTTCTCCAGTACGACGTCGACCGCCTGGTCGCACCTTTCCGCGCAGAGGCGGGGCTTGAGGAAAAGCAGCCGCGCTATCCGAACTGGGCAGGCCTGGACGGCCACGTAGCCGGCCACTATCTGACCGCGATGGCCATCAACTGGCAGACGACCGGAAACGAAGAGTGTCTGCGCAGGATGGAATATATGATTTCCGAACTTGCGGAATGCGCGAAGGCAAATGCGGCCAACCATCCGTCCTGGGGCGTCGGCTACATAGGTGGCGTGCCTGACAGCGACGCGATGTGGTCAGCCTTCAAGGAAGGCGATTTCGCGAAATATTTCCCTGCGTGGGCGCCTTTCTACAATATCCACAAGATGTACGCCGGCCTGCGTGACGCCTGGCTGTACTGTGGCAACGAAGAGGCCCTCCGTCTCTTCCTCGGCTTCTGCGACTGGGGCATCAACCTGACTGCAGGCCTCTCGGACGAGCAGATGGAGGCTATGATGCGCAACGAGCAGGGCGGAATGAACGAGATGTTCGCCGACGCCTACGCCATCACGGGCGACGCCAGGTACCTTGAAGCCGCCAAGCGCTTCTCCCACAAGTTCATCCTCGAGCCGCTCGCTGCCGACGAGGACAAGCTGGACAACCTTCACGCCAACACCCAGGTGCCAAAGGCGATCGGCTTCGCCCGCATAGGCGAACTCGGCAAGCTGCCGGAATATGCCGAGGCAGGACGTTTCTTCTGGAAGACGGTCACCCGCAACCGCAGCCTCGCATTCGGAGGCAACAGCCGTCGCGAGCATTTCCCGAGCGCCGGGGCCTGCATAGATTTCGTCAATGACGACGACGGTCCCGAGACCTGCAACACCTACAATATGCTCAAGCTCACCGAGGACCTGTTCCGTATGGAGCCGAAGGCGGAGTATGCCGACTATTACGAAAGGGCTATGTTCAACCATATCCTTTCCACACAGCATCCGGAGCACGGCGGATATGTATATTTCACCTCCGCCCGTCCGCGCCACTACCGCGTCTATTCCGCTCCTAACGAAGCTATGTGGTGCTGCGTGGGCTCCGGGATGGAGAACCACTCGAAATACAACCAGTTCATCTATACCCACGTCGGGAAGAAACTGTATGTCAATCTTTTCGTCGCCTCCGAACTCAATTGGAAAGACAGAGGGATAGTGCTCCGGCAGGAAACTTCCTTCCCTGAAGAGGAGACCACGACTCTCAGCATCCGGGAAGGCAGGCGCTTCTTCCGTCTTCTGGTCCGCTACCCGGGCTGGGTCGAGGCAGGGAAGCTCACCGTGACCGTCAACGGAAAGGCGAGGAAGGTCAAGGCCGCCCCGGGCTCATACCTCTCAATCTTCCGCCTCTGGCGCAAGGGCGATGTGGTGGAGATAGCACTTCCTATGCGCAATACAGTTGAACATATGCCGAACGTGCCAGACTATGTGGCCCTTATGCACGGACCAATCCTTTTGGGAATGAAGACAGGTACCGAAGATCTCGCCGGCCTTATCGCTGACGACGGACGCTGGGGACAGTATGCGGGAGGCAGAAAACTCCCTGTCGATCAGGCGCCTATCCTTGTCTGCGACGATGTCGAGAAACTGGGTGACCACCTTGTCCCTGTCGAAGGCAAACCTCTCCATTATAAGCTGGACGTTGATATGATCAACCCTATAGAAGCTGAATTGGAGCCGTTCCATGACATCCACGATGCCAGATATATGATATACTGGCTTGCGCTCAACCGCGACGGATACAAGACATACGTTGATTCTCTGGCAACTCTCGAGAAGGAGAAGCTCATTCTCGAGAGCCGCACTCTCGATGCCGTCGCCCCGGGCGAGCAGCAGCCGGAGACCGACCACAAGATGAAGTCGGAACGCTCGATGACGGGCGTCACACGCGACGTCTTCTACCGTGACGCGGCCCGTGGCGGCTGGTTCAGCTATGACCTGGCGACACGCGGCAAGTCGCAGAACGTTAGCGTTTACGTCAAGTACTGGGGAGTGGGCGAGTGGTCAACCCGCAGGTTCTCCATCTATATCGATGACGAACTCCTGACAGAGGTTGACAACACAGGACGCTGGATGCAGTCCCAGTTCAAGACGGAAGAGTATCCTGTGCCGCAAAGGATGCTTGCCGGCAAGTCCCACGTCCGCGTGAAGTTCGAGGCGAAGCCTGATGCCAGCGTGGGCGGAATCTATGCAGTCAGACTATTAAATTAACCACATACTATGCTAAAGAAAACCATAATCGTTCTGGCTTCGGCGCTTCTTTTCATCCAGGCCGCCGCCCAGACACCGGATCCTAACTTCTTCATCTATCTCTGCTTCGGCCAGTCCAATATGGAGGCGGGCGCGCGCCCTGCCGAGCAGGATCTCGGATTCAACGACCCCCGTTTCCAGTTTATGGCAGCCGTCGATATGCCGTCGATGAACCGCACCAAAGGCAACTGGTACACCGCAGTCCCTCCTATCTGCCGTGAAGGCAACAATATGGGACCGGTCGATTTCTTCGGAAGGAAGATGATAGAGAAACTTCCTGCAGAGTACAGGGTCGGCGTCATCAACGTCTCGGTGGCGGGTGCCAAGCTTGAGCTCTGGGACCAGGACGCGTGTGCGGACTACCTTGCGATGGAGGCTGCTGACCCGGGCCGCGGATGGCTTGTCAATATGGCCAAAGCCTACGGTATGAACCCATACCAGAGAATAGTCGAGGTGGCCAGAATCGCCCAGAAATCCGGCGTCATCAAGGGTATGCTCGTGCATCAGGGCGAGTCAAACCCTGACGACAGCCTCTGGTGCGGCCGTCTGAAGAAGATTCACGACGACCTCTGCCACGACCTCGGCCTGAATCCGGATGAGATCCCTCTCCTCGCGGGCGAATTGAAGCAGGCCGAAGAAGGCGGAGTGTGTGCCGCTTTCAACGACGTGGTCCTCTCACACCTTCCGGAGGTGATGCCTAACGGCTATGTCATCTCGTCCCTCGGATGTCAGAGCACCGGCGACCAGTTCCACTTCAGCACCGAAGGAATGCGTCTGATGGGCTACAGGATGGCCGACAAGATGCTTCAGCTCCAGGGCTTCGAGAAGCAGGAAGAACGCAGCCTCACCCTCAAGCCGAAGAAGCTCGGCATAGAGATCAGCCCGACCCTCTCGGGAATCTTCTTCGAAGACATCAACCAGTCTCTCGACGGAGGCATCTGCGCCCAGCTCATCCAGAACAACTCTTTCCAGGCATACAACGTCCCTGACGGTCCTGAAAATGAATTCTCATACTCCGACACCACATTCTTCGGCTGGACAGTAGTCAGCAAGGACGGCGCCGTCGGCCAGGCACACGCCGTCGCCGACAAGCCTCTCGTCCCGGACCTCAAGCGCTGGTACGACTATGACCCTGACGACAAATATGACGACGAACTGCGCTACAGGCAATACTCCGTCCGCTTCGACATCGAGGATCCGGGCGAAGGCTTCGGCATCGCCGCCAACGGTTACGGCATCGCCGAATACAAGCGCGGCCGCGGCCTGACCTACTCCAACAATACCCAGGTCGCTTCCATCCCTGCCGAGAAGGATGTCCGCTACGACTTCTCCCTCTACCTGCAGGGCGACAACTATATGGGCAACGTGTCCGTCTATCTCGAGGATGCACAGGGCAACAGAAACTCTGATGTGGTCAGCTTCGGCGGTCTGGCGAACGGCTGGACAAGATATGCCGGCCAGCTCAAGGCAGAGCGCAGCGTCGACAGCCGTCTGGCCATCGTTGCAGATGCTCCTGGCACATTCTGGCTTGACTTTGTCACCCTTTTGCCGGAGGCCTCACAGCTCTGGGAAGGCGGCAAGTACGGCCCGTTCCGCAAGGACCTGATGCAGGCGCTCGCCGACCTGCACCCGACCTTCATGCGCTTCCCGGGCGGTTGCGCTTCCGAAGGCCCGAACTACTTCGGCCAGCCGTTCTGGAAGAACTCCATCGGCCCTCGCGAGGAGCGTATCGGGTTCCGCAACCATTGGGGATACTGGACTTCGCAGTATGTCGGATTCTACGAGTATCTCGTGATGTCCGAGGCGCTCGGCGCAACCCCGCTGCCGGTTCTCAACAACGGTGTGACCTGCCAGTTCGCCGGCCACCAGTACATCGCTCCGCTCGAGACTCAGGAAGACCGCGACCGCTTCTACAGCATCTTCGTCAAGGATGCGCTTGACTTCGTGGAATTCTGCAACGGCGGCACCGACACCGAATGGGGCGCGCTCCGCGCAAAGATGGGCCATCCGGCTCCGTTCAACCTCAAATACCTCGGTATCGGCAACGAGAACCAGGGCGATGAATTCTGGGAGCGCTTCGACATAATGTACAATGCCGTCAAGGAGAAATACCCTGACATCATCATTGTCTCAACCGCAGGTGCGGCCGATTCCGGCAAGGAGTTCAACGCCAATATGGCGCAGATCGATGCCAAATATGCCGACACCGTCGTTGACGAACATTACTACAAACCGGACGACTGGTTCTTCACCAAGGGCGACAGATACAATGTCGGCGCAGTCCGTGGCGGCGAGGGCCATACCTATGACAGGAAGAAGCCTACCCGCGTCTTCGTGGGCGAATTCGCCAACAATATGGCCAACAATGCATATTCTTCCGCTCTTGCCGAGGCCGCATACTGGACCAGCCTCGAGCGCAATTCCGATATGGTCGTGATGGCTGCATACGCGCCTCTCTTCTGCAAGAAGGGCTTCAACAAGTGGAACTCCAACCTTATCTGGTTCGACAACCGCGGTATGTGGAGGACCTGCAACTATTATTACCAGAAGTTGTTCTCAGAGGCCGGGAACCGCGCTTTCGAGATGTCTCCTGCAATGAACGGCAAGGTGGCCGACGACAAGGTCTTCACATCTCCTACCATCGACACCGCAACGGGTGAGATTATCGTGAAGCTCGTGAATGCAGAGGCGGTTGACAAGAACTTTACCGTGAATACAGGTTCTAATGCCAAGTATACCGCGACCCTTGAATTCATTTCCGCACACGACACTTCCGTCAAGAACCAGGGTGCCCAGAACTACTATTCAAGTCATCCTGATTATGCCGCTCCGGTTATGGGCGGGCCTAATCCGGCTGAGCGCCCGGGCCTCCGCGAGATGGCCTTCAGATTCGGCCGTCGTGTGAAGTACACCGAGGCTGTGGTCCCTCATACCAGGAATCTCGGCACCGTGTCGAAGTCGTTCAAGGTGCTCATCCCTGAGAATTCCGTCTGCGTGCTCAAGCTCACTCCTGTAAAGTAGGCGGGCTATGAGAATGCTGAGAAATATGTGCATCGCTGCGCTGGCGATGCTTCTGCTGCCGTTGCTGTCGGCTGCCCAGAATCCGTATCTGCCTATGTGGGAATACATTCCCGACGGTGAGCCGTATGTGTTCGAGGACCCCGACTGCCCGGGCAGCTACCGTGTGTACGTGTATGGCTCCCACGATTCGCTGATCTCGGAATATTGCGGGCGCGAGCAGGTCGTATGGTCGGCTCCGGTCGAGGACCTTGGCGCCTGGCGCTACGACGGCATCATCTTCAAGTCTGTGCTTGGCGCCGACGGGCGCGACCTGAAGCCGGGAGGCGTCGGCGATGTGCTGTATGCGCCTGACGTCGCCCTGCGCGTGCTTCCGGACGGGAAGAAGGAATATTACCTCTATCCTAACAATCAGGAATGGGGACGCAACGGGCAGGTGGCGGTCAGTGACCGTCCGGATGGCCCGTTCCGGGTGATAAACTGGAACAAGGACAACCCTGTCGTCTGCGACGGCGTGCTGGCGTTCGACCCTGCGGTCTTCGTCGATGACGACGGCCGTGTGTATGGCTACTGGGGCTTCGAGAGCTCGAACGGAGCCGAACTGGACCCGCAGACGATGGCCAGCGTGAAGCCGGGCACCGAAATCGTCCGGGATATGATTTCGAGTGCGAAGCAGCCGGGTGAGTTCCGTTTCTTCGAGGCGTCTTCGATACGCAAGATCGAGGACAAATATGTGTTCATCTACTCACGCACCACTGCGGAAGGCGAATTCGGCCTGCCTGCGGTGAACTATACCCTTGCCTATGCCTATGGTGACAGCCCGCTCGGCCCGTTCACCTATGGTGGCACCCTCATCGACTGCCGCGGACGTGACGTTGATGACAGCGGCAAGCCTGTATGCACGGCAAATCCTTATGGCAACACTCACGGCAGCATACTCGAGATCAACGGCCAGTGGTGGGTGTTCTACCACCGCCAGACGGGTACCGACGAATTCTCGCGCCAGGCTATGGTGTCGCCAATCACCGTCAAGGTCCAGAAGGGCAGGGGCGGGAAGGTTGAGATATCGGAGGCCGAATATACCTCGGAAGGCTTCTCCGTGGGCGGCCTGAATCCTCTTCACAAGACTCCTGCAGGCCTGGCCTGCTATCTTACCAATCCGAAGGGTATAGGGCAGTCGTATCCGAACTTCATCTTTACCGGTTCGTATGTGAAGCCGACGCGTCTTGACCCTGCGTCCTGCCAGGGGCCTTTCAATCAGAAACAGCCTTTCTGCCCGGTCGTGAACAATACTTCCGGTTCTGTGGTGGGCTACAAGTATTTCAATTTCGACTGCTTTGGCGGTGCCTCACGGGCCGAGCTCGTGCTGACCCTCAAGCCTGAGGCCGGCGGACGCATCACCGTGCTTGCCGGAGGGCCGAAGGAGAGTCGCGGGGGCAGGGTGATCGCTGCGTTTGACGTTGCTGCCGGTGGCGGTTGGGCTGGTGCTTCTGCTTCTGGTTCCGGTGTCCGGGTCGGGGATGGTCTGTTGAGGCTGACCGTGCCTGTGACGCTGCCGGGCCTGAAGGGCAAGCAGCCACTGTTCTTTGTCTTTAGCTCGGATGCCGGGGACAGGTCGGTCTGCGAATTGTATGATTTCCAGTTTTTTGTAAAATAGTTTCTGTTTTTAATTGTATCGGGATGAAGCGTCTGGTTGTTTCGTTTGCGGTCGCGGCGCTCTGCCTGCTTAATGCGGCGGCGCAGGACAAGGTGGTCAGAAAGGCCATTGAATTGGGGCAGAATGACAACAAGGTGATGGTCTGGGAGGACTACCTCGCCAACGTCATCGGCGGCAGGCCCGTAGGTTCCCATAACCTTGAGGATGCCGAGAAGTGGGTCGAGAAGCAGTTCCGCAGCTGGGGGATGGATGTCATCGTCCAGGAGGTGGGAGAGATAGGCGTGGGGTTCTCACGCGGCCCGTGGTCCGGCAGGATGCTGAGCGCCGACGGGATGGACCTGCATTTCACCACGCCGGGATACACCGCCGGCACAAAGGGACCGCAGAGGGGCGTGGCAGTGATGGAACCGAAGAACCGCGCCGAATTTGAGCGCGTGAAGGGTACGCTCAAGGGCGCCTGGATGCTTGTCAGCGGGGATTCCAGCGGCTGGCCTATCTCCTTGTCGAAGTCGGTGCCGGCCGACAGCACGCTGTCGTATGCCGAATTTGCCGCGGCGGGAGTGCTGGGCTTCGTGCAGTCTGCAAAGAACCCGATAACCACCCTGTATGACAGGAAGGGCTGTTTTGACCTGACTATGGACAATCTGCCTTCCGTGTGCGACATCAAGCTTGACGAGCGTCAGTTCGAGGTCGTGAAGGCAAAGACCCTTGCCCGCGAGAGGGTTCTGCTCGAGTTCGACATCCGCAATCATTTCTTCGAGGGACCGGTCAGGTTCCATAATGTGATAGGCGTGATAAAAGGCAGCAGATACCCCGATGAATATGTTATTTGCGGCGGCCATCTTGATTCGTACGATGTCGCTTCGGGTGCTGTCGATGACGGGCAGGGTGTCAGCGTGACGATGGAGTCCGCGCGCCTTCTTGCGTTGTCGGGCGCGAAGCCGAAGCGTACTATGATGTTTGCCATCTGGACCGGAGAGGAGTATGGGCTGCTGGGTTCGAAGTATTTCGTCGAGCACAACACTGTCCCTATGGACAAGGTCGCCAATTATTTTAACCGCGACGGTGGTCCGGAGGTGGCGGTGTCCATTACTGTGCCCGAGGCGATGTATACTGATTTTCAGAAGATTGCGGAGCCGGTCGCTGCTCTTGATCCGGAATTTCCGTTTGAGGTTGTCAGACGGGAAGGGGAGCCGCGGAAGCGTCCGACCACGGCAGGCGGTTCGGACCACGCGTACTTTGCGCTGAACGGCGTGCCTACAATCTCGCTCAACCTGCGCGATGTCAAGGGATATGGCTTTGACTATCGTGAGATTTGGCATACCGACGCCGACCTGTATCCCCGCGTGATTCCGGAGTATATGGAGCATTCGGCTGTGGTCAACGCCGTGATGATGTACGGTGTCGCCAATCTCGACCATCTCCTCTCCCGCGACGGGCTCTACGCTGAGTAGGTGGCTCTTTATGGGAGGGGCGGAGGCAGCGGCGTTCTGTTCTGCTCTGCTCTGCTCTGCTCTGTTCTGTTCTGCTCTGCTCTGTTCTGCTCTGCTCTGCTCTGCTCTGCTCTGCTCTGCTCTGCTCTGTTCTGTTCTGTTCTGGCTAAGTGATTGATACTATGTTATTTATACAAAATGACCCTCCTGAATTTCAGTAGGGTCATTTTACTTAATTATATCATTATTAGTCAA
The DNA here is from genome assembly GCA_024401695.1 of Bacteroidales bacterium. Classification (GTDB taxonomy): domain Bacteria; phylum Bacteroidota; class Bacteroidia; order Bacteroidales; family UBA932; genus Cryptobacteroides. The sequence continues at coordinate 228,467 of JAKSKN010000001.1, read as the reverse complement.
TTACTCAGAACGCCGGCATTATTTTATAAGGTTCAGGAACTCGTTGCGGGTGCGGGCGTCCGAGAGGAAGACACCGCTGAATGCCGATGTGGTGGTAAGGGAGTTGGACTTTTCGACTCCGCGCAGAACCATACAGCTGTGGGTGGCTTCGATCACGACCGCAACGCCCAGCGGGTTGAGGGCCTTCTGGATGCAGTCGCGGATCTCGACGGTCAGGCGCTCCTGAACCTGCAGGCGGCGGGCGAAAGTCTCCACGACGCGCGCTATCTTGCTCAGGCCGGTGATCCTGCCGTTAGGGATGTAGGCTACGTGGCACTTGCCCAGGAACGGCAGCATATGGTGTTCGCAGGTGCTGAAGAGTTCGATATCCTTGACCAGGACCATCTGCTGGTATTTCTCGTCAAACATAGCGCTCTGGATGATTGACACCCCATCCTCTTCGTATCCTTTCGTGAGGAACTGAAGGGATTTCGCCACACGCTCAGGTGTCTTGACGAGGCCTTCGCGTTCAGTGTCTTCGCCGAGGAGACGGAGGATTTCCTTGATGTGGACTGCGATTTCAGCGGTGGTTTCGGGAGTGTAGTTATCTTCGCGTTTGTAGCTCATAATCAATCGTTTGTAAATGTATTGCGCAGCTTGTTCGTAAGCTGTTGATAAATACTTTTACAAAAATACTCAAAAAAAGTTGTCATTTCGATTTTTTCTCTATATTTGCCGCCAATAAAGAACGACAAAAAACGCGATTGTTATGTATTGGACACTTGAACTAGCCAGCAGCCTGGACGATGCTCCATGGCCGGCAACCAAAGAGGAGTTGATTGATTACGCCAACCGTTCCGGTGCTCCTGAGGAGGTCATTGAGAACCTCGAAGAGCTTGAGGAGGAGGGCGAGATTTACGAATCAATCGAAGACATCTGGCCGGACTACCCGACCAAGGATGATTTCTTCTTCAACGAGGAGGAGTACTAACCGCTAACCTATTGATTATCAATAATAAAATGTTCGACAGTCGCTCAAAAGGCGGCTGTTTTCTTTTTGACGGAAAAAGACAAAGCCTTATTTGAGACACCTACGCGATTGGAGTGGTCTGAGAGGCCGATTTGAATGTTTTACAATAGTTTGTATGATTTTTGGGGCCAAAAAGAAAGGGTAATAGTTCGCGTGTTTTGTTGCAATAATTAACAGAATTTGTGTATCTTGTGCAGCACAATTGCAGAACTCCACATATTCTGTATAGAACCGCAAGTTTAATGTAATGAACAATGGTGAATATAACAGCTGTTCCGAATGGATCGATGCTCAAGAAATGAGGGGACGCTACTTCTTTACAAAGGAAGATGTGCAGAAAATCTTTCCTGATGCGAAGGGGCATTCTTTAGAGGTGGCCTTGTCCCGTTTGGTTTCCTCAAAAAGGATAATGTCTCCATGGAAGAACTTTTATGTTATCGTGTCTATGGAGTATCGGCTGAGAGGTGTGGTGCCTGAGCATTTCTATATCGACCAGTTGATGCGTTTCCTTAGCAGAAATTATTATGTAAGTCTGTTGTCTGCAGCAGCCTTGCACGGAGCTTCGCATCAGCAGTCGATGACGTATTTCGTTATGGCCGATGGTGCCCCTTTAAGAAATGTGAGAAAGAAGGGAACCAAAATAGATTTTATCCAGAAGAACGACATTGCCTCGGATTGTTTACAACAAGAGAAGACGCAGTCGGGTTATCTGAATGTGTCTTCGCCATTGATGACTGCTTTGGATTTGGTGCAACAGGAAAGAAAAGTGGGTGGCATGAGTCGTGTGGCGGAGGTGCTGTATGAGTTGATGGATGTGGTGACGCTGGATGACAAGAGTTTGCCTTTGCTGAGGCGTTTTCCTGTGGCTGTAATACAACGGCTTGGGTATATTCTGTCTCTGTTGGAGTATGAGCCGGTTGCGGATGAATTGTATGCTTTGTGCAGGAATGGTGGATTGAAATTCCGCAAGACGGCATTGAAGGCATCTGCTCCTGTTGAGGAAGGTATGCCGGTGGATGAACGCTGGAAGGTCATTGTTAATAAAGAAATTGATATAGACGAAATATGATACAGGAGTCATTTATTAGAGAATGGAGCGAAATAGCGCCATGGTCGAAAAACGAGATGGTTGAGCAGGATTTGATTATCTGTCGCGCTTTGGTGAGCATTTTCAGTGATGATTTCCTGAGGGAGAATCTTGCGTTCCGTGGAGGTACGGCTCTGCATAAGCTTTTTCTGCAGCCGCAGGCAAGGTATAGTGAGGACATCGACCTTGTGCAGATTAAGCCGGGGCCCATCAAGCCGATTATGTTCAAGTTGGGAGAGGTTCTGGAGTGGCTGCCGAACCGCTCGACTCAGCAGAAGCGGCATAGCAACAAGCTGCTGTTCAAGGTGGATTCGGAGATTCCGCCTGTGCAGCAGATTCGTCTGAAGGTGGAGATCAATTGTATGGAGCATTTCAATGTGATGGGGCTGCAGGAGATGCCGTTCCGTGTAGAGAGCAGCTGGTTTGCAGGTGAGGCTCAGTTGATGACTTATCATTTGGAGGAACTGGTGGGCACTAAACTTCGCGCGCTTTACCAAAGGAAGAAGGGACGTGACCTGTTTGATCTGTATCTGGCATTGAGCACGCACGAGCTGGATGCGGAGAAGATATTGGAGTGTTATCGCAAGTATATCGAGTTTGTGGCAGAACGTGCTCCATCGTACAAGGAGTTCGTGCAGAATATGGAACTGAAGATGCAGGATGAGGAGTTTCTGGAGGATGTTCAGCCCCTGCTCCGTCCGGAGATATCGTTTGATTCTTTGCAGGCTTGGCCGTTGGTGTATGAGCGGCTCGTGGATAGGATGCCGGGGAAAAGGGATTGAATCATGAGCGACGCAGGGATACATAGATTCGAAGAAGAAATCAGATATCTGCGTTCTCTGCTCGAAGAGAATGGAATAGAGTACGATTTTGAGGCATTTCTCAGAGCAGGAAAGGAAGATGGCGAATCGTCGCAGATGGTCCCGATAGACATTGCCCCTGAGACAGCGAAATTCTTCTTCTCGATGTTTCACGGAAGGGTTGATGTTTATGCAAAGCGCTATTCCAAAGGCTATTATACCGTATGTGATAACCGTAATAAATACGGAATGTGTCCCAAGAAGGCCGGGAAGAAGACGAAATGTGCGGAGTGCCAGAACAAAAACTGGCCGTCGCTGAATTCATCCGTTTTGATGCAGCATATGACGGGCAAGCGCGAGGATTGCGGAGACGTTGTCGGTGTGTATGCGATGTTGAAAGAAGATACCTGCCGGTTTATAGTGTTTGATTTCGACAACCATAATGAAGAATTGGAGGCATCCAAAGGATGGCAGGAGGAAGTTGATGCATTGCGCAGGATTTGTTCCCTCTGCGGCATTGATTGCCTGGTGGAGCGATCCCGCTCCGGGAAAGGTGCGCACGTATGGATTTTCTTCAGTGAGGCTGTGCCTGCCGCGAAGGCGAGAATGTTCGGTAACGCTCTTGTGACCAAAGGAGCCGAGCTCGTGAGTCTGAAAAATTTCCTCTACTATGACAGAATGTTGCCCATGCAGGATTATTTGTCTGATAATGGACTTGGAAACCTGATTGCCCTCCCTTGGCAGGGGCAGGCAATGAAAAAAGGCAATAGCCTGTTCGTGGACGAACAATGGATACCTCTGAAAGATCAGTACATGGCTTTATCACAGGTACATAAACTTTCATTGCAGAGAGTTGAGGCATGCATTAAAGAGTGGTGCCCGGACAACAATCCTTATGGGCAATTGCAAGAAGATGTTGAAGAGGAACAGAAGGAACGGGAATTATTCAGCGAAAGGAAGGATTTTCATTCTTCTGATGCTTCTGGCAAGGTCCAGATTATCCAGGAAAATGGATTATATATTAGCAAGAAAGGGTTGAAGCCACGTTTGCAGAATGCAATAAGAAGGCTGGCGGCTTATTCGAATCCTGAGTTTTATACGAAGCTTGGACAGGGCTTCCCCACATATGACATTCCTAGAATTGTATATTGTGGCTACGACGATGGTGATTATATTGTTTTGCCACGCGGCCTCCGGGCGTCCTTGGCCGATGCGTTGGCTGACGCAGCAATTCAATTCGATTTGGCAGACAGGAGGCAACCCGGAAAAAAGGTTGATATGCATTTCACTGGAGAACTGTATCCGGAGCAGATGGATGCTGCCGAAAAATTGTCAATCTACGATAACGGAGTACTGCATGCGGCTACATCTTTCGGTAAGACTGTAGTGGGAGCATATCTAATTGCTCAGAGAAAGGTCAATACACTTGTGCTTGTGCATAATGTAGAGATTATGAGTGGATGGGTGAAGGCACTTGAACAGTTTCTGCAGATTGATGAAGATTTGCCCACATATACAACACCAAGTGGGAGAATCAGGCATCGAGCATCCTGCATCGGCACATTCAGTTCCCAGAAGAATGCTCTGTCCGGTATTGTTGACGTTGCAATGATCACCTCACTCGGAAGGGATGATGACATAAATCCGATTGTCCGGAATTACGGGATGGTGATCATGGATGAATGCCATCACGCGGCAGCATATACTTGCGAGTCTGTGTTACGTGAAACGGCTCAGGACATACAAACGCATAGGTTTTGAGATTTGTCCGCGTGTTGCAGACAGACAAGTGGTGGAGAGCTCAATATTCGATTGGAAGAATTATCGGGACATATTTGGCGGTGATGTCGCTTCCGCCAAATCGGAGGTGGTAATCAGCAGCCCTGGGTTTGGTTTGCGAAAAGTTTGGAAGTTTATTAAAGAGGTGGCGCCGCTTCAAGAAAGGGGTGTGCGCATTGCCGTTCTGACTCTTGCTCCTTCGGCATATTCTGACGATGCCGCCGGCCATCAGGAAGAATTGATCAGTGCACTTCGCTCGGTTGGAATTGCCGTTCGATGCTCCGAAAGATGCCGGGAGCATTTTGCGGTGATAGATAATTCTATCGTTTGGTATGGCAGTATGAATCTACTCTCCATGGAGAAGGAAGAAGACAGCATGATGAGACTTGAGAACACTTCAATCGCCCAGGAACTGTTGTTAAAATGGGTGGGAATGCTACCGTCAGATTAATTAATCGGAAACCTCCACCCAGACAACTGTAGTCCAATGCATCCCCTCCTTCAATGGGGAGGACTACAATAATTATTTCGCCAGAAGTTTCCCTATAAGTCCAAGGGCATCTGTAATGAGCTGTTTGTTCTGGATGGGTATGTTGATTGAGGCTTTGCCGGTTTCCTTGTCTTCGACTACGATTCCGTCAATGAGTTTTGCTGTCTTTTCAGGTGATATTAGGGTCTCGACCAGATTGCTGAAGAAAGACAGACCCTGATTTATCAGATCTCCTGCTTCTGCTGGCGAAGTGTTGCCTTCATCTTCCGAAATCGGGTCGCCCTCCGATGCGTTGGAAACCGTCGGGGTTGTCGTACTGTTCTGAGTGATATCGCCATCAGAAGAACTTTCTCCTCCGGATTGGCACTTGTTCGGCTCCACATCGCATGTTTCGACCGTTGCCCCGGAATCATCGTGCAGAGGCTCCTCCGCCGAAGGTTCGACATATTCTCCGACAAGGTCCATAATCTTCGCAAATTTGTCGTCGGATGCAAATACGGCATCGTCGCCTCCGTCCAGGACTCCTTCGAACAGGGAAGTTTTGAACTTCAACTTGCCTATCATCGACTCTTCGATGGTGTGTGCGGCTACAAGATTGATAACCTGGATGTTTCTCTGCTGCCCGATGCGGTAGATGCGGGCTATCCGCTGTTCCAGGACAGCCGGATTCCAGGGCAGGTCGAGGTTGATGATGGTGCTGGCTGCCTGCAGGTTGAGTCCTGTGCTGCCGGCATCCGTCGAAAGGAAGACACGGCTCTCGGGCAGCTCGGTAAAGTTGGAGACCATATTCTTCCGATTTGCGGACGGTACTCCTCCGTGCAGGTTTTCATATCCGATGCAGCGATTCTCCAGTTCCCGTGCAAGCAGTCGCGTCATCCGTTCCCAGCCGCTGAAGACCACTACCTTGCCGTCTTCGGAACCGTCAATGATATCGGTGATGATATTCATCGCTTCCTCCACCTTGGTGTCAAAGCGGCTTTTTTGGTCGAGTATGAAGGTGCTGTCGCAAACCATTCTCATCTGCGACAGACTGAGCATCAGCCTGCGGCGGTCCGTTTCGCTGAGAAAATGCATCCGCTGCCATTTCAGCACCAGTCTTGCCACTACATTCTTGAATTCGTCGTGGATACCCATCTGCTCCTTGGTCATCGGCACGAAGATGGTCTGGTCCATCCTTGCGGGCAATTGCAGGTTCACGTCTTTCTTGCGTCTGCGTATCAGGATGTTTTTCAATTTGTTGCCCACTGCGTTAAGATTCTGATAACCCAGGACTTTGCCCGTGTCGTCGGTCAGGATGCAGTCATTCCTGAACTTGTAATATGGGGAAAGAGCATATTGGTCGGCAAATTCCACGATGGAATACAGCTCTTCCAACTTGTTTTCAAGGGGCGTTCCGGATAAAATCACAGAATAGCTTGATACTATGCGCCTTGCGGCCTTTGAAATCTGGGTGTTCCAGTTTTTGAGGCGTTGCACTTCGTCCATAATGAGCAGGTCGCATTCCAACTTGCCCAGGATTTTGATATCGTTGCAAGCTGAGTTGTAGGATACAATCTTGTATGTGCCTGGGGCCTCATACATTTCGCGACGCTTAAGGTGAGAGCCTTCTATGACAACGACTTCAGAGTCTCCCGTGAATTTTTCGATTTCGCACTTCCACTGGTATTTCAATGATGTGGGCACCAGCACCAGAACGGATGTCACAAGGCCTTCCCTTCGAAGTAATTCCGCAACTCCGATGGCCTGCACCGTCTTTCCAAGGCCCATTTCATCCGCGATGATGGCTTTCCCGGCCTTTGCTGCGAAGCGGATGCCTTCTTTCTGGTAAGGATACAATTTGGTACGGAGCAAGGAATCGATGACGGCATCCGGATACTTCTCTTCTATCAGTTTTGTGCGCTTCTCTCTTTCCCTGATGCCCACCACGAAGTCTATGGCGTCTTGATAGCATCTGAATGATGAATTGATGGCTTTGGCTTCCAGAAGGAACTTTCCGAAAGAGGAATAGGCAGTCTTCCGCAGCGTGCCATCTTTGCAGAAATAATGGGCTGCAAGTGCACTGAAAGCTTCTTCATCGTCCGAACCTATTCTGATTCTGGCACTTCTTTCACCGTGGTAATCAAGATAAACCGAGGTATATGAAGGCACAGGTGCTGGTTTGCAACGCCTGTCCAGTTTGACGGCTTCAATATGCTTGCAGGTGCCGAGCCCTGATGTCTTGAAGTCCATGCAGGAGCAGAAATTCCACTTGCTGGCAGCACCCCTGTATATCACTTTGTATTCGCTTCTTGAATTGGCATTCCTGACAAGATATTCTCCATTTCCTCTAGAGAATATCCCGAAATTCTCGGCTTGGGCCTGTTGCTTTCTCAGTGCAATCTGCCATTCTTCCAGAGACATTGACTTTGGACATACGAAATTATTGAGTTTCGGCTGCCTGACGGATTTTTTCTTTGTGGTATTCATATAAATCAACTCAAAATGCACGTAAAATTAACCACTCTTTTTCAAAGAAGTGTTAAATTTACCGAAAATACGTCAGTTATGCTTGCCAGTCTCACAAAAGCTCAAAAGAAAGCCGCACGGACTTTGATTGATCTTGCCTTGGAGCGGGAATGTGCGAAACTTATTCGAAAAGTTTCCAGACTTTCCAGTAAACCGCTTGATGATGTCGAAAAACCGAATCACGCACGATACCTTGAACTATTCAAGGCGGTTGACTCTTTTGACAGGCGCTTGCAATACAGATATGACGGCATTACCGGTGGACATTATCTTGAAGTCATTTCTTATCTATATGCGGAAGGAATTCTGAAAGAGCATGATCTGGAAATATGCGACGAAGAGATGATAAATGACGTTATCAGAGTCAAGTCGGTTTGCGATAGTATCTAGTAGTGGCTGAGGTAATTTAATCTGTTGAATATGAGACGGATGTTGTCAACTAAGAGCGGCGCGACTTTCAACCTTGAAGCTCCGAATATGACTTTTGCTGTTCGCAAGGATGTCATTGAAATTGTATATAAGGTCAAGCCTGGTGTATTTCAAATTGTAAATCTTTCCAGAATCGATGCTGGTCGCGGGATGTTGTTTGTAAATTGGGGCAATTACTTCAGGCGGTTGTCCAATGAAAAAGCACAGATGCCGAAACTTATGAAGCATTGCCCTATTCTTTATGATATTCTGGTGGGGGAAGACAGGGATGGGGTGCAGGAGATGGACTTTGGCAGTTCTGAGGAAGAATGTGATCATGGCTTTGGTATCGAAGTAAAGATATCCGGACAACTTCCCCTGCCACTCTGCATTACGCCAGAGATTGTCAATAAAGCCGGAATGTTGCATGTCAAGATGCTGAAAGTGTACAATGAGATTGTGACCGATGCTCCATTCCCGGCATGGAAAACCGGCCTCGATGAGGTCTGGGAGCCATAAGACAATAGTTAGCACATAATGAACCAGCTCCTTTCACAAATGCTAGTTAGTGCTGACCCGTCGCAGGTGGCGGGGCTGTCGCGTTTTTTCAAGACGGGGGCCGGCCAGTACGGCGAGGGTGACAAGTTCCTGGGAATCAAGGTCCCGGTGACGCGCGCGGTGGTGAAAGCCTGCTGGAATCAGACAGACTTTGACGAGCTGGAGGAATGTATCCGCAGCGAGTATCACGAGATCAGGTTGGCAGCACTGCTGACGCTGGTGCAGATTTTTACCCACGCCCGGAAGGATGCCGCCCTGCAGCAGAGGTGCATCGATTTTTATCTCGGGCACACTGAGTATATCAACAATTGGGATCTGGTAGACCTGAGTTGCTATGAGCTTTTGGGGCGATGGCTGCTGGAGCGGGACCGCAATTTGCTCTACTGCCTGGCTCGCGATGGCCGGACTATCTGGGAACAGCGAATCGGAATTGTCTCTACAATGCAGTTTATCCGCCACGGACAACTTGATGATACATACGCAATTGCCGATATCTTCATCGGTAAGCCAGAACCACTCCACGACTTGTTGCAAAAGGCCGTCGGCTGGATGCTTCGCGAAGCCGGAAAACGCGATGAGGAAAGGCTCCGACGCTATTTGAAACTGAACGGTTCCCGGATGCCACGCACGATGCTCCGTTACGCCATCGAGAAATTTCCGCGCGAAGAACGGAGTGCCATTTTGAAAGCCGTGTAGGATTAATCAGTGAACTGGACCTGAAGGCTCGGCCTTTTCCAATTCATCTTCATTCCATCCTTCGTAGGGGCAGGTCCAGTCTTTGTTGTCAAACTCCTGTTGAACTGCATCCAGCTCTTCTTTGAGGCGCATTTGCATAGTGTCCTCTCCATCGTCGCCGGATAGCATCCAATCCACTCGTTGGGCATATACGTATGCTTTGCGAAGCTGCAGGTAAGCTTGCTTCATCGTCTCTATCGTTTCTTCGTTCAGTTCGAGCACGTCTGCATCATACGGGTAGTGATCAAAGACGCAATGATGGATGGTGTAGAGCCACGGTATGGGGTCGGCATCTTTTGTTCCTCCCATCAGCAGCTTTGTGGAACGGAACACTTTGTCCTCCTTGGGGATGTGGCTGATGCCGTAGTTATGGTCGGCAGGCACAATGGACTTGTCCCAGAGGAGGAAACTCTCTGCTTCTTCATACGTTTTGAATTCATGGTAACTGCAGTAATTATGATAGCTGCTGGGGCAATCGTGTTCATCGATTGTCCAATAATCTTCGTGCACTTTCTGGGGCTTCGGTAGAAGTGCTCTTGCGATTTCAATAGCGATTGTGTCTGCAATCTCTGAAATCAAGCTTTGATTGTAGTCGAAATGTCCTCCGCTCATGGGTCTGTTCATTTTATAATGGTTTTTTCGGGTCAGAATCTTTCATTGTCTCGAAGAACTTCTGCATGAGAGATTGGATGGAGTTTGTTGCTGAAACGGCACTGATCATATCGAGATTTGCTTTGGCTGCCGTCTCGGAGGAAAGGAGCATTGCGAGCATGGAGAATCCAAGTTCGGTGAATGCGTATGGCAGATAGGGGTTCTTTTCGAAATGCAAATCTTTTCGCAGTTCATCGGGTAGTGACCTTATCTCGTCCCGGGTGAGCCGGAATGCGAAATCGGAGGGAAAACGTTCCCTGTTCCGGCTTGCTGCACGTCTCACCTCTGTTACGCTTACACCATAGATGTGGGCCGCTTGTGTGTCGAGCAGAATATCCTGCGAACGGAGCGACAGCTTCTGCTTGTCGAACTCCGCGAATGTGAGATTTGACAGGTGTGTCATCACCACGGCTCGGTCAGGCATCTGCGGCTCGGGCGCATCAAGATAATACCTCCTGTATGCCTCCTCGATGGTGCCGTTGAACATCAATTCGCCTTGTTTCCAAGGGATTTCGCTCATGTCGGCTCCCCATATTTTCATCGACATGTTGCGAAAGTCGAATTCGTAGTAATGCTCCGTAAAGCCCTCCAACTCCTCGGTCAATCCCCAACGCTTTATCAGATCTGCGATAGTGAATTTGCCTGCGGGAAGACTCCCCAGAACGGCATAGGGATAGCCATCCCAATGCTTGCTGTACTCCAATCTGTAGCCTTCCTCACGGACGATGAAGGCAATGCGTGCTCTTGTGCTCATAAAGGTTTTTCATTTCACCCTTATAGTACCAGACGAAGCTGAAATGTTACAGTTTTTGCGAGAGTTTTTTGGATAAAATTAATGTTGTAATATTGAAATATTACGCATAACTTTGGGGTATGAATAGGATATATTTTGAAGAGAAGGGGGAGGCGCTCCTGGAGAGGATTGGGATGCCGAAGGCGGAGTTTGCCCGTAGGATGGGCATTCAGCGGCAGAATGTGAGGGCGCTATTCAAGAGCAAGGACCTCAGGGTGATTCAGAAGGCCGCCGAGGTGATGGGTATGCCGTGGATTTTTCTTGTGGGGTACACTGAGGAACTTGATATCTATCAGCTCCCTGTGCCTTCTTACGAGGAGTTTCTGGAATTCGCGAAGCAGTACCCGGGTGAGTATGATGTTCCGGAGGATGCCACTTCCTGCGACGATTCTTTTGAAATTGCGCCAGAGGATATCCCTACGGGGGACAGTGTGGAGGATAGGAGGAAGCGGCAGAAATTGATTCAGGCCTTTTATGCTCATTGGAAAATTCTGAATCCGGAACTGAGAGTGTTCAATGACAGCCTTCAGGATTACATTTATGTCAAATACATCTCGATTCAAGAGACTGCCGGGCACGCTGCGTTGACATATCTTTCGACATTGGCTGTCCTGCAGTTGAGCGCAATATTGAGGGAATCTGTTCTTGATAGGGAACTTGCCCCTAAACAGCATAACGCAAACCAGAAGCAGTTCCAGAAGATGTTGCAGATGCGTCACAATCTTCCCGGAATCGGTAGGGTAAAGTTGATGGTGGGAGTCAAGCGAAGTGACAAGATGAAGGTGCAATACTGCATCACCGCCATTGAGCCGGTAATTACAAAAGCAAGGCAGCCTCGTTAGAGACTGCCTCGTAGATTTGCCCACGTGAGCGGAATTACTTTGAAAGTTAGGGCAGGCCATGCGGGACTTTGCACTTTCACCATTCCCATCCGGATTCACGATTTGTTGCAAAGATAGTGATTTTTTGAAATTAAAAGTGTTTTTTCCAACCATGCAAAAGCGGAGAACTCCGTAGAATTCTCCGCTTCTTTGCAGGCGGGGTAGGAGTCGAACCTACGATCTCATGATTACAAGTCGTGTGCTTTGCCACTAAGCTACCCGCCCTTCCCCGTTCGCTCTTTTCCTTCATGAACAGGGCTGGAGTTTGTCGAATGTGCCTGCTGCAATGATGCTAAGGCTGTGTCCCCGATGTGTTGACCATTGCACCAATCCGCCATGTTGAATGATGTTTGAGGCGGATGCAAGACTCGAACTTGCAGTCTTCAGGTTCTCATGAATCACGTATTCCAGCAGTCTTCGACCGGTAAGGCTAAAGCCTATGCTTTTGACTCGATGCTAATGCTTTGTGCCATATTGACGATGTGCTCCATTATGAGCAATGTCCATATTCGGGCGGCATAATGCTGATGGGTAAAAAGTAAAGCTTCAGTCAATTATTGTTGTGGGCATTTGCCCTGGTTATTTCCCGTAATGAATATAGTTGAGAAGGGCTTCCACCTGTATATCTGACGCGACCGCCTCTACATCATTCACCACTTTGAGTGCTTCAATAACCGCTTTGAGCAGAATGGCACGACGGCGAAGGAGCTCGGAGCGCTGGCGCAAGTTCCATTCTCCGGAGAAAGTCTGAGCCGTATAGTCGCCCACCTCAACTGTCCTGCGCTTTACGGTTGTCTTTGCTACATAGTTGGCAGGAAGGCTTTCAGGGTTCAGGTTCGGATCTTTGAGGATGACCTCCTCGTTCTCTGACGTCTTTGCAACACCCTTTATCAGAGGCGTTTCCCAAATCTCGCGTCCTTCATAGTCGGAATCAGTCGTGCGTGCCCACTCCTCGGCATCGGAACGAACGGGGATGGCATTGTATATCTGCTCGAACTCCTCCCGCATGAGGAACGACTTCAGACGCATAAGCTCGATTGCTGTCAGTTCGCCGAAGTCGTGGCCCTCGACAACAAGTGGCACCTTGGCTGCCCCAATGCTGTTGGTGCGCTCGATACTAAAGAGGTCGGTGAGATGGGCCAGAAGTTCTTTTTGCAGGGCCTCAATCTTCTCATCTACAGTTGATACCACACGCTTGAAACCTCGCTTGGAAGGGTCGTCTGCATATCCTTCGCGTGCAGTATAGGTTTTCTTGACACCCAGGAAATCGCCGGTGTCCTTCTTGAAACAAGTGGCAAGTTCCTTCAGATTCTTCGTGCATTGCGATGCACTTTGCTCGACCACTGCGAGCATTGCGTTCATTTTCTTCATGATGATGCTAAAGTTTTTTTCATTTCACCCTAATAGTACCAGGCAAAGACGAAATGTTACAGGTTTTGTAATAAAAATATATTACTATCTTCGCTGATAAAAAACGGACGAATGGAAAATGTTGAATCTGCAAAGCTCATTGCTCTGGTTTTGGATGAGGAGATGGATATCGGGTCTCGGGATAAAGCTCTTTACAGGGTATTGACTGAATCTTTGAGGCCGAGATTTCTGAGGCGGTTCCGAGCGTATGAGAAGAGGTCCCCTTTCGCGTTTGAGGATGCCTTGCAGGAGTTTTTCCTGTATTTGAGGGGTGATGCGAACAATGCTTATTCCATTTTCAGGGAGTTGAGGGATGCTTCTGCTGCTGAGGCCTGGATACTCACTACATTCAGGAATTTCGTGAGCAAGAAGTCCCGTTATGGGGTGCCTGCTGCTGCCGTTGATATATCCGATTTGTCAGATTGTCCCGACTGTCCGCAGGACAAACTGCAAAACAATCCGCAGGACAAACTGCAAAAAGTCCTCTCTGCAATGATAGCCTACTGCTATCAGGAACTTCCGCTTGTCCAGCGTTTTGTTTTCATGCGCCTGATTCTGACGTATCTTGACAGGAATCGTGCTTTGCCGCAGAAGGATGTGGCCTTGGTTCTGGGGCTCAGTCATATTTATTATAGGGTTCTGTGCAATAGGGTGAAGGCTTTTGCAATGCAGGTGAAAGGGCGCATACTCGCTGGCGAGCGTTTGCTGCTGAATATGAATGCTTTGGAGATGAGGGACAGGTTGGATGCGGATTTCGGCGGCTGGTATGATCTGTTGTCATCCTATTATGCCGAGACGATAAATCAGTTCACTCAGGCGGAGGAAATCAATGCCATGCGTTACAGTTATGCGACGGAGTCTCCGGATATGGTTTTGCATGATGGTGAAGATTTTCCGGCCTATACGCCAAAATTATCGGAATTCAATACTCCGCAAATGCCGATTTATCGGATTAATTCAATGAATTATTCGATTTTATCGGATTTTAACTATCTTTGCATAGGCAAAATATCGTACTTATGTTTAGCGAAAAGATAATATTGCAGGTCCTTGCAGAGCAGAAAGAGGAGATAAGGAACTTCCGGACCAAAAGACTGGTGACCAGAAAAGAAGAATCCTTGTTCGATTTTGACAGTACTCAAGCGCAGGTCGTCATCGGAGTCCGTCGAAGCGGGAAGTCCACACTATGCCACAAGGTTCTCACTGAGCGCAAAGTCGAATATGCTTATGTCAACCTTGACGATGACCGTCTTGCCAATCTCCAGACCGAGGACTTGAATACCGTCCTTTCTTGTGTTTATCAGTTATATGGAACCGATTATAAATATCTTTTCCTTGACGAGATACAGGATGTTGACGGGTGGTATCTGTTTGTAAACCGCCTTCTGCGTACGGACCTTCATATCTTCGTGACCGGCAGCAATGCCAAATTGCTTAGCGGCGAACTCGCAACACACCTTTCTGGGCGCTACAATGAGATTAAGCTTTTCCCGTTCTCATTCTCGGAGTATTGTTCTTTCCATAATGTTGATATGACAGGCATTACAACCAAGGCGGATGCCGAACGGAAAAGGGCATTCTATAACTATATCAATAATGGCGGCTTCCCTGAAATGCAGAATCTCCGGAACAAACGAGGATACGTTGAGAGCCTGATAGATGCAATTCTGACAAAAGACATTAAAAAGCGTTTCAAAATCCGGAATGTGGATGCCTTGAAAAAGATAGCCGGTCATCTTATCAGCAATTCCTGTCAGGAGGTGAACTACGATGAATTGTCCGAGCTGTTCAAATTGTCTGACAAGACTGTTCAAAAATACGTTTCATATTTACAGCAGGCTTTTCTCATACAGTTGCTTACAAAGCATTCATTCAAGAGCAAGGAACGCATACGCGGTGATAAGTCCTACATAGTTGATCCCGGGCTTCAGAACAACCGGGCCAATTCCATGGCGGCTGAAAATATCGGGTGGAGGTTGGAAAACGTTGTATATATTGAACTTCTCCGCAGATGTGCAAGCGATTTTCTGGACGTTTATTATTACAAGCAAGCCACAACCGGGAAAGAGGTGGATTTTGTCGTCTGCGATAAAAATGAGGCACTTGAGTTGATACAGGTCTCATATGATATCGATTCCAAGAAAGCATACGATAGAGAGACATCTGCTCTGGTTTTGGCTTCGGGACTGTTGAAATGCAATAATCTTACACTGATAGCTTTTTCGGATACACGTAACGTAACCATTAACGGCAAAACGATTCATATCAAATCAGCCATTGAATGGCTTCTGGCATAAATTACTATCTTTTGATGAAGAAGATTCATAGTATCCTTGAAGCAGAAATGCTTGCCAAAGCCGACCCGTCACAGGTGACGGGGCTGTTAATTAGGTTCATAGGAAATCGAACCTTGAAGGTTTATTTGTTGTAATGGTATCTCATTGAAAGCACCAGTACCTGGATCTCCTGCCCCTCAACCTTATAGATCAATCTATGTTCCTGATTTATTCTTCTGGACCACAATCCCTTGAGAGGCCCTTTCAGCGGCTCGGGCTTTGCAATGCCGGAAAATGGGTGCTCGGATATATCCGATAGGATGATCTTGATTTTGGCAACGGTAGCGGGACTGGTCTTGCGCCAATACTCCAGATGTTCCAGTGCCGTAGGTGAAAATACGATTTTCATAACGAGTTGATATCCACTTCCACTCCCTTCCCGTCAGCAATCTCGGACAGACTCCTTTGAATATCATTCAGTACGGCCTGGTTTGACATTATATATTCTGTCTCCATTATGGCATTATATTCTTCAAGAGATATCATTACGACTCCCGTATTGTTGCCCCTGTCCACAATGAGAGCATCATTGTCTGCTATTACAGCATCAATGTGTTCCCGCAGATTTTTTCGCAATTCTGTATAATTTGCCGTTCTCATTTTATAATCTTTTTGCAAATATAAGTACTTATTTGCGTACTCGCAAGTTTTCAACGAAAAGAGGAGAACTCCGTAGAATTCTCCGCTTCTTTGCCACTAAGCTACCCGCCCTTCCCCGTTCGCTCTTTTCCTTCATATTCCTCGTCGCAAGGAAACCCAGAAATCTTCAGTTTCTGGGAGGAATTGCGACCTGCCTCCATCACGCCCTGCTGCCGCTGCGAAGCTCTACTCACTTGTGTTCTGTGGAAGTAACTGATATAACAATAATTACGCGAAATGACCCCTCTGAATTTCGTGGGGGTCATTTCGTTTATTTTATTGAGTTATAGCAACTTGCTCAGAACGGTCTTTACTTCAAAAAATAACGATGCAAATTTTGCCAGTCTGAACATATAAATTTTTGTAACTTTTCCTGTATATACCCGTGACAAGGCATGCGAAGTTCCTTGCTCTTCGTAAAGAACTCCAGCAGAGAGGAACCCCATCGGCCAGACATCGTCTCAAGATGATCGGCCAGCGAGAGAAGAGATGGATGTGTGATGTGAATCACTGCATCAGCAAGGGCACTCGTTGAAAACAATTCTGCAGGAACTCTGTTCGTTCTTGAGAACCTCAGCGGCATACGCGGAGCTACCGAGAGAGTTAGGACGAAGGACAGATATGTGGTTCTATCGACAAGCATAATCGTGACAAACAAAATCATGTTTACAAGTGTTCGCACTGCGGTTATCAGTCAGACGACGATAGAATCGGTGCGATGAATCTGTATCAGCTGGGGCTTGAGTACCTGAAGGGTACCGAGCATCCGAAGATACAGTCGCCATCCGGCAAGCCGGGTGACGGAGGGTGCTGTCAATCACCCCGCGATGTGACCTCACGCCGAAAGGCGAGAAAAGGTAGGAGTTATGATACAAGTCGTAACGCATGCACTACTGGAGAGTCACAAGCCCATTAGTCTTCAGCTAATGGGTAGTTGACATCAAATCAGCCATTGAATGGCTTCTGGCATAACAAAAAGGCAGGCGGCCTTGTGCAGATCATCTATGGCGGCTATGCGGCAAAGATAATGGGGAGGAAATAGTAAAATAATTGATTATATTTGGGGAAAATGAAAGACTATGTACTGCCCGAATTGCGGAACCTTTTTGCCCGATGACGCCCTCTACTGCAGCAGCTGCGGAACAAGGGTCGATGCTCCCGATGCTCCCGATGCCCCCGATGCTCCCGATGCCCCCGATGCCCCCGATGCCCCCGATGCGGCCAAGCCTTCAGGGCCGGTCGGATATTCCACGATGATAGACTCGCCGGAGGTGCGCGCAGCCCTGGAAAAAGTCAGGAAGTCGGGCCGCGTCTGGATAGCGGTCTCCTGCATCCTGCCTCTGCTTGTCGCGTTGGGCGCTGGAGTGTTCTCCGACAAGGTGGAGCTCAAGGACGCCCTGGTTGTCGGTCTGGTCATCTCACTCATCTTCTTCGTTATCAACCTCTTCAACTCCGTCAAACAGAGGTCCGGCAAGCCCTGGGAGGGGACGGTGGTCGACAAGGAGGTGGTCAGGAGCGGAAGAAGGGGCAATGAGAGGATGGTGAAGGTTCTTCACATCCGCACGACCCAGGGCAAGAAAAAGAAGATCGAGGACTCCGTGCTGGGCACTGCGTACGAATATTTCAGCATCGGGGACGAGCTCCGCTTTGTGCCGGTTTTCCCTTTCCCTTATGAGAAGAAGGACAAAAGCGGTGACGACTATGTGATATGTATGTTCTGCTCACGCAAGGCCGACATCTCCGCCGACAGATGCCCGCACTGCCACAGGCCTCTGATCAAATAGAGACCGTTTGGCGTTCCCGATTTTCTGGAATGCCAGGCGGGGGCTGCCGTCGAGGAGGTGTATCACCCCGCAATAGGCAAAGCCGTATTTCTCTATGCAGTGGCGCATTATGCGGTTGTCCTCGTGAGTGTCTATCCGGAGGTTCCCGCACTGCTGCCGGCACCAGTCAAAACACGCCCGGGCAATGCCGTGGCTGCGTTTTGTGCTGGCAAGACGGTGGATTGTGCAGTACGGTGCAGCGTCATCCAGCCAATGCCCGCCTTCGATCTTCAGGTATGTCTGCTCAATCCCGGGGATGAATGCAAAATACCCATCGATGTCATCGCCCCCGATCACATAACCCACAGCGTTTTTAACGTCATTCCGGATTAATTCTTCAGAAGGATAGCCACCCGTCCACTGGCTCATATTCCCGTTGGCGCGCATTATGCCCCTCGCCTCCGAGCATATCTCCATTATTCGGGGGATGTCGCCGTATGTAGCTCTGCGTACTGTCATAACAGATACAAATTTACTCAAAAAACTGTTCTCCACGTCGTGCAATCATTAACTTCTTATGATTCTGTTAGGCATTTTTACAAAAAATGACTAACTTTGACGCTGTTATATACACGCGCGCGAGAAATCCTTTTTGCAGTTCCTTTTCGCAGTATCTGCATCAGTACGAGTGACGGTTGTAATTGAGTCGCCTGTATAGGGACGTGAATTACGAGTCGGGGAGCCACCCGATAACCGGAACCACCTGTCCAAAATGTCATTCAGGGTATGACGGACGGGGGCTTTTCCCGTACCCTTTTCTCAACAAAATGCCAGACGCAAGAAACACATCCAGCCGTCCTGCCGGGCCCGCACCTCGTCCTGCCGGCCCCGCACCTCGTCCTGCCGGGCCCGCACCTCGTCCTGCCGGCCCTGATCCGGCAGTCATCTCCTGGTACGCCGCCCGCCTTGCCGCTTCCGATGCCCTCATCACCAGACGGCTGGCCTGCGACGGCATCCACTGCTACCGCACCAGGTTCGCCCCCGGCATCGTGTTCATGCGCTGCACGCTGAAATATGCGGCCGACCTTATCTCAGAGTTCTGGGGCAAGGTCTATTTCTATCTCAATCCGGAAAGGAAGCAACCGGCCCCGATTCCGGAGCGACAGATGAACAACTTCATCCTCGTCACATCCGTCACCGACGACCTTATCCCTCTGACCGACGTGACCGAGGAATTCCTCAAAGGTGACCGCGTACGCGTCACCGGAGGCCTCTTCCAGGGCGCCGAGGGCGTAGTCAAGCGCATCAAGGGCCACCAGCGTCTGGTCGTGTCGATCAACTGCTTCACGGCCGTCGCCACCTGCTACATCCGTCCGGAGTTTCTGGAAAAAATAACCGAACCCGAAACAAGATTATGAACGATTCGTGCATTCAGAAATTCACTGAGCTGTATAAGAAAGAGCCCACCGGCGTGGCCTTCTGCCCTTATCGCGTGTGCCCTATAGGCGCGCACAGCGACCACAACCTCGGCAAAATCACCGGCATAGCCATAGACAAGGGCATCTACCTGGCATACAGCCCCAAGCAGAACGGCGTCATCGAGCTCTGCTCCCTCCAGTTCGACAAGCGCGCCCAGTGGCACATCAACAGCACCCCGGAGATCAAGCAGAACGACTGGGCCGACTACCTCCGCGGCGCCACCCTGTACCTCGCGCAGAGATACCCTCTGCACATTGGCCTCAGTGGAGTAATCGAGGGAACCCTGCCAATCGGCGGCCTCTCCTCGTCAGCAGCCGTAGTGCTGGTGTTCCTCAAGGCACTTTGCGTCGTCAACGGCCTGACGCCAGAGCCTTCCGAACTCATCGAAATCTCCGTCCGTGCCGAGAACCAGTATGTGGGAGTGAACAGCGGCAAACTCGATCAGAGCTGCGAGATGTACTGCCGCAAGGACCATCTCCTCTATCTCGACACCCGGAACGACGAATACGAACTCATCCCGGCATCTCCGGCCATGAAGCCTTACGAGATAGCAATCTTCTTCAGCGGAGTGGAGCGCAACCTTGCCGGCAGCAAATTCAATATGAGGGTGGACGAAGCCCGCAGCGCCGCCTACGCCCTCAAGGCATTCGCCGGAATGGAATACGGCAAGTTCGGCGAGACCAACCTGCGCGAAGTGCCCCGCGAGACGTTCGAGCAGTACAAGGACCGCCTGCCTGAGAACTGGCGCCGCCGCGCGACCCACTGGTACACCGAGTTCGACCGCGTGCAGAAGGGAGCCGAAGCCTGGAGGAATGGCGACATTGAGACCTACGGACGCCTGAGTTTCGAGAGCGGCTGGTCCTCAATTCATAATTGGGAGACAGGCTCGCCCGAGCTGAAGGCGATATACGACATAATGACGCAGACCGACGGCATCTACGGCGGGCGTTTCTCCGGAGCCGGCTTCAAGGGCTGCTGTATGGCTCTCATCGACCCGGCCTACCGCGAATCCATACTCGCAAAAGTAGAGAAAGAATACCTCGCACAGTTCCCGGAACTCCGGGGTAAGTATATGGCAGTAATCTGCAAAAACTCTGACGGACTCACTCTATGAAATGCCTGATTCTTGCAGCCGGCTATGCGACCAGGCTGTACCCATTGACGGAGAATTTCCCGAAGCCCCTTCTGAAAGTGGGCGACAAGACCATACTCGACTGGCTCGTGGACGACATCGACGGAGCCGGCCTCGTGGACGAATACATAGTCATCAGCAACCATAAGTTGGCCGGGCATTTCAGCCGGTGGGCTGCAGGCAAGAGCCAGAAGGTGACGGTCGTCGACGACGGTACCTCCACCAACGAGACCCGCCTCGGCGCGGTCTGCGACATCAAGTTCGCCATCGACAGCCTCCAGCTGACGGGAGACCTTATGGTCATCGCGGGCGACAACGTCCTCGACTTCTCTCTCCAGCACTTCGCCCGCTATGCTTCCGCAAAGCAGACATCCTGCGTGATGCGCTACAGCGAACCGTCGGAGGAGCGTCTCCGCAAATGCGGTGTGCTCGAACTCGACGGCGACCTCATCGTCGGGATGGAGGAGAAGCCTTCCGCTCCGAAGAGCCACTGGTGCTGCCCTCCGTTCTACTACTACACCGCCGCCGATGCCGCCCGCATCCCGCAGGCCATTGCCGACGGCTGCGGTACCGACGCTCCCGGCAGCTTCATCGCCTGGCTCTGCAGACAGACCGAGGTGCACGCGATGGAAATGCCAGGCCGCCGCTATGACATCGGCAACCTGCAGAGTTACGAGCAGGTCCAGAAAGAATACAAAGGAATTCACTGAAATATGAAGAAAATTCTTGCCACCGGCTCTGCCGGATTCATCGGCTCCAATCTTGTGCTCAGGCTGCTCAAGACAGAGTCTCCCGTCGAAATCGTGGGCTTCGACTCTGTCAACGACTACTATGACCCGAGCCTCAAGGAGTGGCGCCTGAAGCAGATCGAGAAGTGCGCTGCAGAGCATCCTGAGAGTAAATATACTTTCGTCAAGGGCAATCTTGCCGACAAGGCGATCATCGACAGCCTCTTCGAGCAGCATCATTTCGATATCGTAGTGAACCTTGCCGCCCAGGCAGGAGTGCGCTACAGCATCACCAACCCCGGTGCATATATCGAAAGTAACCTCATCGGCTTCTACAACATACTAGAGGCCTGCCGCAACTATCCTGTGGAGCATCTGGTATATGCCAGCTCCAGCAGTGTTTATGGCGGCAACACCAAGGTGCCGTTCTCCGAAGAGGACAAAGTTGACAACCCCGTTTCATTGTATGCTGCGACCAAGAAGAGCAACGAGCTCCTGGCGCACAGCTATTCGAAGCTTTACAACATCCCTTCGACCGGCTTGAGGTTCTTTACCGTCTATGGCCCTGCCGGCCGTCCCGATATGGCCTACTTCGGTTTCACCAACAAGCTCCTCAAGGGCGAAACCATCAAGATATTCAACTACGGCAACTGCAAGCGCGACTTCACTTTCGTCGAAGACATCGTCGAAGGCGTACAGCGCGTGATGCATAATGCACCTGAGAAAAGGGTGGGTGCCGACGGCCTGCCGCTGCCGCCATACAAGGTTTACAACATCGGCAACTCCAGCCCGGAGAATCTCCTTGATTTCGTGCAGATCCTTCAGGAAGAACTCATCCGCGCCGGTGTCCTGCCTGCAGACTACGACTTCGAGTCTCACAAGGAACTTGTCCCGATGCAGCCTGGCGACGTGCCCGTCACTTTCGCCGACACCAGTGCTCTCGAGCGCGACTTCGGCTTCAGGCCCTCAACCTCTTTGCGCGAAGGATTGCGGCGGTTCGCCGAGTGGTATAAGGAGTTTTATGGGTAGGACTTCGTACATACGCGAGTCAGGAGATATGTAAATTCTATGGGTGTATATGAAGAAAATATAGTGCCGGTCAAAATATCCAGATTGGCTGAATACGTTTCAAGGAGAAAGCGAATCTCTTTGGATGACGCGCTAGTTTATATATACTCCAATCCTATGTACCGGGAACTCTATGACGAAGGGGCAAAGTGGTGGTATCTGAGCACTGAGGCTCTTTATGAGAATTTTGAAAAGGCACGCAAGCAGCAAATTATGGAGGTCTCAGAGCAGGCATTTGAGTTCTATTCCTACACTTTGGAGATGTATGCCATCAAAAAGGGAATAGGTGGCCTGCAGGCATTTGGTATCTTCAAGGACTATGATGTCGATGAGTTTTTACTTGATCATTACGACCTGTTGCATACTCAGGGAACTGGATATGTTCTGGATGAGATAGACCGATTGATTCAGAGGAGAAAAAAGAGATGATACTATACCACGGTTCTACATTAGAGGTCCGGAAGCCGTTGTTGAGATATGGGCGCGAGAGGACTGATTTCGGCAAAGGGTTTTATACAACTACACTTGCCGAACAGGCAGAACATTGGGCTGTGATCAAAAGAGATCGTGCGAAAGCCACGAGGGCTGTGGTTTCAGTTTATGAGATTGATGATGCATTAATTGGAGATAACAATCAGCTGAAGATACGTGAATTCCACGGAGTGGACGAGTCTTGGCTGAATTTTGTAGTCGGTTGCAGAAGGGAGGATTCAGTAACTCACGATTATGACCTTGTTTTCGGCCCTGTTGCCAATGACAATGTCTTTACGACGGTCAACCTTTACGAAAGCGGGATCCTTGATGCTCCTGCCGCGATAGCCCAGCTCAAGGCATACAAGACATATGATCAGCTCTCTTTCCATACGCAAAGAGTCATTTCTGCGCTACGGTTCATCAGAAGTTATGAGATAAACATAAGATAGACTTAATATGAAAGGAATCCAAAATACTAGCACTGAGAATTTCAGTACGATACTTGGGAACAATAAAAAGTTTATCGTTCCAAAGTTTCAGCGTGACTATTCCTGGGATGCAGAACAATGGGATGATCTGTGGCAAGATATCGAACTGATGATTTCTAGCCATGAAGAAGATCATTATATGGGGTATCTTGTACTTCAAACCAATGATGACAAGACACATTACATAATCGATGGGCAGCAGAGAATGACAACCATTATGATAATAATTCTTGCTGCTATGAAGAATATTGAGGATTTTGTCCGCCGTGGTATTGAAAAGGAGGATAATGAGAAGAGATTGGCCAGCATTGCTGCTTTATACATAGGTAAGGAAGATCCTGTATCTCTTGATTATGACAACATCCTTGTGCTTAACAGACACAATAATCAATACTACAAGGACTATATAGTCAAGTTGGACACTTCAATGGTAAGAGGATTGAGTGTCTCCGAGAAATTGATGAAGAACTGCTTTAATTTTTATATCGAAAAATTACGAGGTAAATTCACATCCGGTAAAGAATATGCAGGGTACATTCAAACAATTGCTGATAGCTTGTACTTTACAAAAATAGTTGTCAGTGATGAGCTGAATGCATTCAGAGTCTTTGAGACGTTGAATGCAAGAGGAGTGCAACTATCATCTTCTGACTTGCTGAAAAACTATCTGTTTTCCCTCGTTGATTATTCCGGTGCTCATTCCAGCCGCGTCGACGTTTTGGAGCAGAAATGGTCACGGCTCAATGACATTGTCAAAACAGAGCATCTCCCTGAATTTCTGCGCTATTACTGGAACTCAAGGCATAAGTCCATACGTTCAAATGCTGTATTCAAGACCATTCGTGCTTATATTAAAACTGATAGAGAGGTCTTTGAACTTGTCGATGACATGATCCGTTATAGTGATGTGTATATGGCTTTGACCGACAAAAACGATGAAATGTGGGGGACTGATAATGAGTTAAAAAAACTGATTGAACTCCTGGGTGTGTTTAGATTGAAGCAACCATTCTCAACACTTATGTCAGCGAAAATGTGCTTGAGCGCTGGTGAATTCAAACGTGTATTGCGTGATGTCGTAAACGTTTGCTTCCGTTACAATGTCATATGCGATAAAAACCCGAATGATCAGGATGCCCCTTTCAATGCATTGGCGATCTCAATATATGAAAACCATACTGCAGACCTTTCTCTTTTAGACAAGATATATATCGAGGATAGTGAATTTGAACGCACCTTTGCTGAAAAAACATTTCCCTACAATTCGAGGAATGCAAAGGTGATTCGTTACATCCTCGGCAAGATAGACCACTGTAATGGTAGTCCGTCAGAGGTTGAGCCTTCTGATGAAGATGCTTCTATTGAACATATTCTTCCCCAGGAATTTTCTGAAAATTGGAGTTTTGAAGAATCCAGAGCATCTAAATTCGTCGATAGATTAGGGAATATGTGCCTATTGGAAAAAACCTTGAATCGAGAAGCTCAGAATTATGACTTTGAAGCGAAAGTGCGTGTGTACGGGAGATCAACTTATTACTCCTCAAATGAGATATGCGATAGGTATTCTGACACTTGGAACGAAGATTCCATTATTCGCAGGCAAAAGCAAATGGCAGCTGTCGCAAAAGGGATATGGAGGCGATAGTACTACTTTATCAACATAGATTCCAGTTCGACTTCGAACACGATGGAACGAGCGATCTTGTTACCCTCACTGGCAAAGGGCAACCAGAATGTCCTTGTCATAGATGATATAGCCACCGGCGGCTCAACTCTTAATGAGATTTTGAGGACACTCAGGATTCTTGATGAAGACAATGCTATCACAATATTCAGTTTGATTGGCAGGAAGAATCTGATGGCGGAGGTGGGGTAGTTCTAAAAACCTTGCCCCCTCCTTTAGCGCAGATAGCAAAATAGAAGGAAGAAATACCGAAGCGAGTCGTGTTTGCATTGATACGGTCTCAGAAAGTAGATTGCGGATGCCGATGGGCCGAGTACAAGAGAAATAATTCTATCCAAAAATAGATCGAAGTTTATAATGAAATTTCAATTATCCACCAATAGTAATAGTGTTCTGAATGCTGGCCTGACAGATGACTATAGGAAAGCAATAGCAGAATACATCTGGAATGGATTTGACGCAGGGGCAACCTGCGTGGAGATTCGTTACCATGCCAACAAACTTGGTGGGGTGGATGATTTGTGGATAATTGATAATGGCAACGGTATAGATTATGAAACATTACCTAATACGTTTGGCGCTTTCCTTGATTCAAATAAAAAGCAGACTTTCCAACGTTCCTCTGATGTTAGAGGACGTAAAGGAAAAGGGCGATTTTCATATAATGTGATATCAGGCGCTGCTTCTTGGAATACGAGGTATAAGGATGATGAAGGTAACCTGAAGCAATATGAGATAGTAATACGTTCATCAAATCGCGCTGAATACGAAGCCACTGACCCTTCTTCAGTTTTGGATCATAACATTCAAACAACAGGGACAGTTGTCCATTTCCTCGAGATGCGTTCTGATCTTATTGAAGATGATTTAACAAAAGATTCTTTCTGTGACTTCCTGGCGAGCGAATTCGCTTGGTTTTTGATTTTGAACAAATCAAAGGCCTATTCTATCAAGATAGAAGGAGTTGAATTGGATTATCGTAAGCTGATTGGCGAGATAGAGGAACAGGTTATTGAGGTAGGTGAACTGGAATTTAAGTGTAACTTTATACGGTGGACTAAAAAGATTGGTGACAAATACTACTATTATTTGATGAATGCCAATTTGAAAGAGGTTTGCAAAGTGCTGACTTCATTCAACAATAAATCCACCACTTTCCATCATAGTTTGTATGTAACATCTCCCTATTTTAATACCTTTATTTTGGACAAGGAACCTGGGCTTCGCCTTGACGGACAGGTTAATCAGAGCGACGAGACTTATAGAACCTTGCTGAGAAAACTTAGAGGTTATTTGGCAAAGAAAGAGAAAGATTATATCCGTGCTGTTGGAGCCGTGGAACTTATTGCGCAGTATGAGCGCGACGGGGTGCTGCCAAAGTTCAGTAATGATGGATATGGTCAGCAAAAGAAAAAAGACCTTGTAGAAGCTATTCAGGGTATTTATATTGTGCAACCCAAAATTTTCCTTAAACTTTCTACGGAACAAAGGAAAACAATGGTAGGTTTTTTGAACCTGCTCCTTGATTCTAATGAAAGGGATAATGTAATTCAGATCATAGAAAGCGTAGTTCGATTAACACCCGATGAGAGGGATGAACTTGCAAATACGTTAAGGGCAACTACTTTGAGCCGCATCAATTCTGCAATTACTCTGATAAAGAACCGCTTGTTGGTTATTGAGGGGTTAAAGCGACTTGTTTATGAATTAGAACCGTTCACAACAGAGCGTGAACATATACAAAAGATTGTTGAAGAGAATTACTGGATGTTTGGCGAACAGTATAATCTTGTAACGGCTGACAAACCTTTCACAGCCTCTCTTTTAGAATATACATACTTATTGGATGGAAAAGCAGAAAAGGGTAGTTTTACGGAAGAAGATGGACGCCGTAGGCCGGATATCTTTATTAGTCGAAGCCATGCTTTGCCGAATTACTCTTATACAACTTTTCTTGAGGAGAATATCATCGTCGAGTTGAAACGACCTTCAGTGGTGATAGGAAAAGAACAGTTTCGGCAGATTGAAGACTACAGGGACATTATATTGAAAGAGCCCAAATTCCAATCACAACGCAGAAAATGGACTTTCATTGTCGTGGGTAAGGAAGTGGATGATTTCATAAAGGGACAATATAAAAGCTTTGCAGACAAAAACCGCCCTTTACTGGTTCAATATCAGGATAATTTTGAAATATATGCAATGACATGGGATGATTTGTTCCTTACGTTTGAACATAGAGAGAATTTCATCCTTGATAAACTAAACTTTGACAAGCAAGTTATTTCTGACGAAGTTGAAACGTACAAAAAATCAAGAGAAGGTTCTGATCGTCTGACGCAAGATATTCTTGCATTGAACACACGTTAGGGTGTGTAACTATTAGCAATTGAAAAAGATTACCCCTGAGGTTTAACGCCCCACGCACCCATGCGGCTTGCAGCCGCAAGAGTGCTTAATATAAATGGGATGAAGCAATTATTTTCTGAAAGAATGGGATTCGAGAAACCGAGTGACATCGTGATCAGGGAAAGTATGCCCTCTGCGGTGATGAACGCTGTCTCTAGCACCATAAGCCTGCTGTCAAATGATTTAGACGATGCCGATTATAAACTTCTTGGTGATATCCAGACGGTTCCGTATTATGATTTGTCATACTACAAACTTAAGATTGCATTCTGGACAGAGTTCCTTAACAGGAAATACACAGATCTTGTAGGCAATCACTTTCGCACAGAAGACGAGCTGGAATATTACATATCTGACAACCGTGTTGCTTGGTACAAAAAACTTGACTGTATAGAGTTCCTTATAGATTATATGACGGAGAACTTCGTCGATGACTTTAGGAAACCAGTAATTGAGGGATTCATTGTAAAACTGAATTACCATTTTGAGAGGCTGAGATACGGCTACAGGATAATTGACGGATGCTGTACCGATATCACATCAGACGAGGAGATTTCCTCTATTTTGGAGGCGGTATCTGCTGACGATACTCCGGCAACTCATTTGAAAAAGGCACTTTCTCACTACTCCCACCGTCCCGACCCGGATTATGCCAATTCAATAAAGGAATCCATTTCAGCCGTTGAAGCCTATTGTCGCGAAAAGACAGGCGAATCTACTTTCGGCCCCGCGCTGAACAAGCTTCAGTCAAAAGGTCTAGCAATCAACCCGCAGATGAAATCAGCTTTTGAAAAGCTGTATAACTATACAAACGATAAAACAACAGGTATTAGGCACGCGATGTTGGATGCTTCAGAAACTTACAAGCCATCCGCCGATGAAGCCTACTTTATGCTCATAGCAAGCTCAGCCTTCGTAAATTATCTCAAAAAGAAAACCAGTTGCCTTAAATAGTGGACACTATGTTCATCTCACAGTC
Source organism: Bacteroidales bacterium (assembly GCA_024401695.1). Taxonomy (GTDB): domain Bacteria; phylum Bacteroidota; class Bacteroidia; order Bacteroidales; family UBA932; genus Cryptobacteroides. Next base: position 200,182 of record JAKSKN010000001.1, on the reverse strand, counting down.
TCTTCTCTCCACCCTCTCCTCCCAAGCCAAGTCCTCCCCTCGGCTTCGTCAGGCGTATGACCTGCGCAACAGCGAGAATGACAATTCCCAGCGAATGCTCAACGCTCTGGAGCCGGGGACGGGGATGCCGATTCACAGACATAGGAAGACATCTGAGACTGTTGTCATTGTCCGAGGGAGCATTATTGAAAGGTTCTATGATGAGGACGGCAATATCACCGAGGAGGTGTTGATGGTTCCTGGAGGGGAGAATCCTGTTCTCCAAGTGGAGAAAGGCAGATGGCATAGTCTTGAGTGTCTAGAGCCGGGGACGGTATTTTTTGAGGCAAAGGATGGGGCGTGGGAGCCGCTGGGTGAAGAGGATATAATGAGGTAACGAAGCAATACGGGTTAACGGTTAATAAAAAGAATTTGAATCAATGAAAAAATTAGCAATCATAGGAGCCAGTTATCTTCAGATGCCCCTTGTAAAAAAAGCAAAGGAGCTGGGCCTTGAGGTTCACTGCTTTGCTTGGGAAGACGGAGCGGTATGTAGGGATGTGGCAGATTATTTCTATCCCATTTCTATAGTTGAGCATGAGCAGATTCTCAAGGTTTGTCAGGATGTGAAGATTGATGGCATATGCACCATTGCTTCGGATGTAGCTGCGCCAACAGTATCTTACGTTGCAGAGAGGATGGGCCTTACTGCAAATCCATATGAAGCTGCTGTTCGTGCGAACAACAAGTACCTGATGCGAAATGCGTTTATGGCGGCTGGAGTTCCTTGCCCACAATACAAGATGGTGAAATCAGTTGATGAGGCAAAAGACATCACTTGGGATTATCCTTTGATTGTGAAGCCTTCTGATAGATCAGGTTCATTAGGAGTGACTAAAGTGCTCAATCACGAGGAATTGAATGCTGCCATAGAAAGGGCGATAGGTGTTTCTTTCAAGAAAGAAGCGATGGTTGAGGAGTTTATCGAAGGTCGTGAAATATCAGTTGAGTTCATCTCATACAAGGGTACACACTATCCTCTCCAGATTACTGACAAGGTTACCACAGAGGCACCATACTTCGTGGAACTTGAACATCACCAGCCGGCTGATTTCACACCTGCTGAGTACAATAGAATTTATGATATAACCAAAACTGCACTTAATGCACTGGGCATTACGAATGGAGCATCTCATTCGGAATACAAGATAACCAAAGAAGGCCGCATTGCTGTAATGGAAATAGGAGGCCGTATGGGTGGAGATTTCATCGGGTCGGATTTGGTGAGATTATCAACAGGATATGATTTCTTGAAGGGTGTGATAGATGTTGCTCTTGGGGAATTTGAAGAACCAGTCAAGACAATCAATATGCATTCGGGAGTATATTTCCTAGCGAAAGAGACTGAAAATTTACGACCCATCATTGAACACTACAAGGATTATCCGGAGATAGTTGAGGCTGAGATCACGGATAATGAATTGCGTAATGTGAAATGTAGTGCGGATAGGAGCGGGTATTTTATTTATCAAACTGATTCAAAATATATTGTATGAAAAGGATAGCATTTTTGGGTTCAAAGGAACTTGCTCTCCAGATGACAGAATTTGCTGAACACACTGGAGAATTTGTTGTGACTGGTTATTTTGATGACTTTGAAGAAAGGGGAAAAATAATCAATAATGCTCCGATACTAGGGAAAATTGACGATGTCGAGAAATTGTATGATTGTGGTGAATTCGATTATTTGTTTGTGGCAGTCGGATATAATAATTTTGTATTTAGAGATTATTGCTATAAGCGCTTTAAAGGGAAAATCCCTTTTGCAAATATTATTTCGAAAGGTGCCATTATCCATAAGGATGCAAAAATAGGGGAAGGTGTATATATTGGCCCTCAATGTGATATTGGGAAAAACACGGTGATTGGAAATAACGTATGTTTGCACGTTGGGACTATTATTGCGCACGATTGTTCCGTTGGTGATAGCTGTTTCTTTGCTGGCAGAGATGTTATTGCTGGATTTACTCATTTTGGAGAGCGTGTTTTTGTGGGGATTAGCGTATGCGTCTCGGATAATATAAATATAGAAGATGAGGTATGGATAGGTTTGGGATGTATTGTTGCACAGAATCTAAAGGCAAAAACGAAATATATGTCTCCGGCAGTTAGACTGGTGGGTATTAGAAATTGATAATAAACCGAATATTAATTATGATTACAAGTCTAGATCCTATTCAAATTCAAGAATATCAACAGAATCGTTATCCTTGCTTCTTTTTGGATTGCGTAGAAGAAGCTGAACCGGGAAAGTATGCAAAGGGATATAAAAACTGGTCTTACAATGAATGGTTCTTCCCTTGCCATTTTGCAGACGAGCCAAATGTTCCAGGTTTTATTCAGATTGAAACATTGACCCAAATGTTCCTCATGACATTCCTTACATATCCGGAGAACAAAGGGAAAAAGACAAGCTTCGTACAGGTCAATAATGCGAAGTTTAAGAAGAAGATTGTTCCTGGTATGCATATGGAGATTGTTGCAGAACTAAAGTCATATAGAAGAGGTTTGGCCATTGGTAAATCAACTGGTTACGTCGATGGCGAAGAAGTCTGTTCTGTTGAACTTGTTGTTGCTATACCTGATGTAATGAATCAGTTTAAACCAAAGGCAAAAGAATGATAAGACTTGCAGATTACATAATCCAGCGATTAGTTGATGAAGGTGTAAAGCATATTCCACTGATTACAGGTAGAGGAATACTTTATCTTTCTGATGCTGTCGCCAAAAATCCAGACATCCAGCCTGTATCAGTACACCATGAGCAGGCTGCCGCTTATTATGCAGTTGCATATGCTCAATATAACAACCACCTGGGGGCTTGCCTAGTGTCAACTGGATGCGCATCGACCAATGCAACTACTGGTGTGCTCAATGCGTGGCAGGATGGTGTGCCTGTTTTCTTCCTTTCTGGTCAAAATTGGTTGAAGGAAACTGTGAACTTTACCGAGAAACCTATCCGTACTTTTGGCTCCCAAGAGGCAAACACTATTCCGATAATGAAGCCTATCACCAAGTTCTGTGAGATGGTGAAGGAACCAAAGGAAATAGGTATCATCATGGATAAGGCCATATATTATGCCACTCATGGTGTGAAGGGACCGGTATGGGTTGATGTGCCTGTTGACTTGCAGAATGCCCGTGTCGAGCCGGAAGAGTTGGCTCGTTGGAAGGCTCCTGTTGAGGAATATCCTATTTCAGATGTTGATGTCAAGACTATTGTAGAAACAATCAATGCTGCTGAACGGCCTGTATTTCTGATTGGTAGTGGCGTTCGTTCCGCCAATGCTGTGGAGCAGTTCGCCAAGCTCATTGAGAAGACAAAGATTCCTGTAGTATTCTCTGCTTCGGCTGTTGATACATACGGAACTCGCAATGAGTTGGGTATTGGTACAGTTGCCGCTATCGGTGGAACAAGAGTAGGAAACTTTACGGTTCAGAATGCTGATGCTATCATTTGCTTGGGCAATCGTCTTTCTCCCATGACAACCGGATCTCAATACGAGAAGTTTGGTCGTGCGGCAAAGCTTGTCGTTGTAGATATTGATGAAAACGAACACTCAAAGGATACAGTAAAGATTGATTCTTTCATCAAGGCCGATGTGAAGGTCACTATCGAGAAATTGCTGGAAACTGATATCAAGAAAACTAATCAGGCATGGGTTGACAAGTGTTTGCATTGGAAGCAGATTTTCCCTAAATGTGAGGACATCTACAAGCAAAGTGAGCTGGCAGACCTTCACAACATTGCTGCAACACTTTCGGAGGTACTACCTGAGGATGCTGTTGTGTTGAGTGATGCCGGCATGGAAGAACTGATTACTCCAACTGTTATTGATTATGGAAATGGTCAACGTTGTCTGCATCCCGCCTCACAGGGTTGCATGGGCGTGGCTCTGCCAGCTGCTATGGGGGCTTATTACGCTTGTGGTCATGCGGTAACAGCTGTCATTGGTGATGGCTCAGTAATGATGAATCTTCAGGAGATGCAGACAATCGCCTTCAATAAGATGCCAATTCACATTGTGATTGTGAATAATGGTATTTATTCGGTGATTCGTAAGCGCCAGGTGGAACTTTTCCGCACACGTACAGTAGGTACAGATACAGAAAATGGAGTGAGCATACCGGACTTCCAGAAAGTGGCGGAATGCTTTGGCTTAAAGTATATGCGTGTGAACGGGACAAAAGATATGAAGGATAGATTTGCAAAACTCATGGCTATTAATGAGCCTATTATTTGTGAGGTAATGGCAGTCCCTAATCAAGAGTACCTGCGTACGGCCGCAACCTTCAATTCTCAGAGACGTTATGTGAACAGACCAATCGAGGACTTGTTTCCATGGATGGATCGTGAGACATTCGTAAAGGAAATGATTGTAGAACCTATAGATCTGTAATGGTATGGCAAAAATCGTATTAAGAGACGGCACTGTAATCGAGGATTACGGTAAACCATATTTCGTGGCTGAGGTAAACTCCAGTCATAACGGCAATGTCGAAGTAGCAAAACAGATGATTTATGCGGCAGCTGAGGCAGGCTGTAACTGTGTAAAGTTCCAGTCATGGTCGGCAGAATCACTCTATTCGGCAACTTATTATAAGGCAAATCCAATTTCGAAGCGCATCGTTCAGAAGTTTTCGCTTTCTGCGGACCAGCTGAAAGATATGGCTCTCTATTGCAATAGTAAGGGCATTGCATTCTCTTCAACCCCATACTCTCGCCCAGAGGTTGACTTCTTGCTGGATGAGTGTTGTGCACCATTTGTGAAGATTGCATCAATGGATAGTAACAACTATCCTTACCTCCGTTATATTGCAAAGAAAGGATGCCCAATAGTGCTCTCAACAGGTATGAGTACCATTGAGGAAGTTGCAAAGGCTGTCGAAGTGATAGAAGAGGCGGGCAACTCGCAAATCTGTTTGCTGCATTGTATCTCTATCTATCCGCCTGAGTTGGAAACAATACATCTCAATAACATACTTGGCCTTCGCGAACGCTTCCCTCAATACCCGATTGGTTTTTCTGACCACTCACACGGTGTAGAGATGGCTACTGCTGCAACGGCATTGGGCGCTTGTCTTATTGAGAAGCATCTTACTCTTGACCATACAAAGATAGGGATGGACAATCAGATGGCAACCGAGCCTGCCGAAATGAAGCATATGGTTGACTGCTGTTTGAATGTTCAGATGGCTATGGGCACCAAGGAGCGTGTGGTGCTTCAAGCAGAGCAGGACCAGATGTTGAAAATGCGTAGAAGCGTGATTGTTACTCGCGATATGGTTGCTGGTGAAGTCCTGTCTTATGACACACTTGATGCCAAGCGCCCCGGCACTGGTATCTCACCGGTCTTGATTGATTCGCTTGTTGGAAAGAGGTTGGTTCGCGATGTTAAGGCTGACATGCTCCTTGAGAAAGAAGATATTGAATAATCTTTAACAAATACATTTAAAATATTACTAAAATTATGACAAATTTAGAGAAGTACACTAACGTATTCGTTGAGTCATTTGGCATTACTGCAGAACAGACAACTGGTCTTGCATATCAGGGTATTGAGGCTTGGGATTCAGTGGGTCATATGACCCTTGTTGCTGCTATTGAGGATACCTTTGGCATCATGATGGATACAGATGACATCATTGATCTTTCTTCATTCGAAAAGGGCAAGGAGATTCTTGCAAAGTACAACGTTGAGTTCTAAAATGGATCTGTTTGAGATTAAACTCAACAATGAAACACGGTTGGATGTTTACAGGAGTGTTTATACTCCTGTAAACTCCAATATGTTCATAATTATACGGGGGGAAGAGGCTCTAATCATAGACCCTAATATCAATGAGGAAGTAATCGACCTTTTGCACAAACATAACGTAAATGAGGTTTACATATTGCTGTCTCATGAACACTATGATCACACATCAGGTGTCTTGTGGCTGCAATCTCTATTCGACACTAAACTAATTTGTAATCGTATCTGTGCCGAGATTGTCGCACAGCAAAAATACAACAATCCCATGTTGGTGGCACTCGTGCTTGCAGACAAGGATAAGCAAGATGGAGGAAACCGATATGCTGAATTTAAGAAATCATTCAAGCCTTACACGCTGAAGGCTGATAAAATATACGATACCCCTTGTGTTTTCCAATTGATGGGGATGACATTCAAGGGTTCACAAACACCTGGACATAGTCCGGGTAGTTGGTGTCTTGTCGTTGATGATGCTTTCGTTATCACCGGAGACACTTTAATAAAAGACACTCCTGTCGTAATTCGATTTATTGAAAGTCGTGAACAGGATTACAGAAATATAGCAATACCATATCTCAAATCTCTAAATCCTGAGTTGATGGTGCTTCCGGGGCATTTTGACCCATTTATTTTGAAAGACAATAATATACTACATACATACAATGTTTGATTTGCTAAAATATGGAGATCGTACTGCCGTCATCACTGACAAGGGCGAGAGGCTGACTTATGCGGAACTTGACGCGATGACTCGCATTGATGTCCCTCGGGGGCTTGTGTTCTGCCTGTGCAGCAATACCTTGCAGTCGTTTGTCGGCTATCTGACCTGTCTGCAAAGCAATCTGCCAGTTGTGATGCTGGACGGCAGCAAGCCGAAGGATGTGATTGATGCGCTGGTGGAGGCATATAATCCTGAATATATCTGGGATGGAGAGCTGAAGCCCACAGGATTGAAGGGCGAATCCGTCAGTGAAGAACTTGCAATGTGCCTCACTACCTCCGGCAGCACTGGTTCACCTAAGTTTGTAAGGCTCAGTGCCCAGAACATACTCTCCAATGCGGAATCGATTGCGGAATATCTGCACATAGACGAGAACGAGCGTCCGGTCACGACTCTCCCGATGTATTATTCTTACGGTCTCTCGGTCATAAACAGCCATCTTATCAAAGGTGCATCCATCCTGCTTACAGACGGCACATACGCCCAGAGGGAGTTCTGGAACTTTATGCGTGAACAGAAGGCAACATCTATGGCTGGTGTTCCTTATACATACGAGATTCTGAAGAGACTTCGCTTCTTCCGTATGGAGTTGCCGGACCTTAAGGTGATGACTCAGGCTGGAGGGAAACTGAATAAAGACATCGCCAAAGAATACATTGAGTTTGCAGCAGAGAAAGGTAAGAAGTTCTATGTGATGTACGGCCAGACAGAGGCCACAGCACGTATGAGCTATCTGCCTTGGGAGTCTGCTCTTGAGAAATACGCCAGCATAGGCGTTGCAATTCCGGGCGGCAAATTCTCAATCATTGATACGGAAGGAAAAGAGATAACGGAACCTGAGAAGGACGGAGAGCTTATCTATGAAGGAAAGAACGTCTCTCTCGGCTATGCCGAATGTCGTGCAGACCTTGCGAAGAGCGATGAGAACAAAGGTGTCTTGAAAACCGGAGACGTTGCCAGACGGGATGCCGATGGATTCTACTACATTACCGGCCGTTTGAAGCGGTTCGTCAAGATTTGGGGCAATCGCTGCAATCTGGATGCAACGGAACAGATTGTGAAATCCATCACTACCAATTGCGCGTGTGCAGGTGTGGACGACAAGATTACTGTATTCGTAACTGAGGACGGATTGTCAGAACAGATTATCAGCCTGCTTTCCGAAAAGACAGGCCTCAACAGTCGTGCATTTGAAGTGCGCGTCATTGATGCTATCCCGAAGAACGACTCGGGAAAGGTTCAGTATGCAGCCCTTCAACAACTTTTGAAATAAAACATTACAATATATGACATTAGACGAGATTCTGGAGATTGCTCCATATTCGCTTGCAAAGGAAGACAAGCATAAAATGCTGGATGAGTATCTTCTTGGCCTCACGAAGCACCATTACGAGAACTGTGAGGACTATCGCAAGATGCTGGACTCAACAGGAGTGGATATCAATAAGATAAATCACTATGAGGATATACCCTATCTGCCTGTCAGCCTTTTCAAGGATCTGACGCTTCGCTCTGTCCCTGAAGATGAAGTTGTGAAGACAATGACTTCATCCGGAACCACAGGCCAGAAGACCTCAAAGATTTATCTTGATCGTGAGACTTCGGCATACCAGACAAAGACTCTGGCAAAGATTGTGGCTTCTCTCATCGGCAACCAGCGTGTGCCTATGATTATCATAGACTCACCGAACGTTATCAAGGACCGCAATATGTTCTCTGCCCGTGGTGCCGGTATTCTTGGCTTCTCATACTTCGGAAGCAAGAGGATGTATGCACTGGATGAGAATATGGAACTTAATGTGGAAGGCCTGAAGTCTTTCCTTGAGGAGCATAAGGGTGAGACCATCTTCCTGTTCGGCTTTACCTTTATGATATGGCAGCATTTCTACAAGAAACTGCTTGAGAGTAACTATCGTCCTGACCTTTCAAAGGGAGTGCTCATCCACGGTGGCGGTTGGAAGAAACTGGTTTCAGAATCTGTATCTACAGCTCAGTTCAAACAGTGCCTGAATGACGTTTGTGGAATACCCGTGGCAAACGTTCACGATTATTATGGTATGGTGGAGCAGACCGGAACCGTATATATAGAATGTGAACACGGGCATCTGCACGCTTCCGCTTTCTCTGATGTGATTGTACGCAATCCCAAGGATTTCTCTATTGCGAAAAATGGTGAGGCAGGCGTGATAGAGGTTGTTTCCGTACTGCCGAAGAGTTACCCTGGTCACGTGCTTCTGACAGAGGATGAGGGCGTGATTCTTGGCGAGGACGATTGCCCTTGTGGAAGGAAAGGCAAATATTTCCGTATCAATGGACGTATCAAGAATGCCGAAATACGTGGATGCAGTGACACCTACGCTTCCAAGTTCGGCTCTCTGGCAGGTCTTGAGTATATAGTCGGCAATGACGAGACTATCAAAAATATGCCTTCAGTTCCAGCATTGCCGCCATTTGCTGAACCGGTCATCTCTTTCTTCAATGACTTGTCAAAACTCATAATGAAGAAAGGTCGTGGATTCTCAGATGTTATGACCTTCGGCTTCTGGTGCAGGAAAGGAGCCTTGATGCAGGAGAAAGACAAGTATATTGACCTTGACCGCAGATTGGGCCGAGGAATCGTATTCCACAGCACACCTTCCAATGTACCTGTGAACTGTGCGTTCAGTTTTGCAGCAGGACTTCTTGCCGGTAATGCGAATATTGTCCGCCTTCCTGCAAAGGACTTCCCTCAGGTACGCATCATCTGCGAGTGCATCAACGAACTTCTGGAGACCACTCATCCTGATATGGCTCCATACATCTGTATGGTCAAATTCCCGCCAAGCAAGGAGATTCAGGACCTCTTCTCTATGATGTGCCACAGCCGTGTAGTATGGGGTGGTGATGCAACCATTGCTGAAATCCGCCAGTCTCCTCTCCAGCCTCGTGCCAATGAAGTGAACTTTGCGGACAGGTACTCATTCCTTGTGATAGACGGCCCTTCTTTCCTTGCCGCAGAAGACAAGGACAAAGTGATTGTAAACTTCTACAACGACACCTACTTCTCCGACCAGAATGCTTGTACCGCCCCTCGTATCGTTATCTGGATTAACGATAAGGAGAACAAGGCTAAGGATTTGTTCTGGGAGAAGGTTTATGCATACGCCTCAGAGAACTACAAGATTGCGACTGTTCAGACGATAGGCAAGATTTCAGCTTTGTATAAAGCTGCCGCCAATCTGGATTTGGCCGGCGTTTCAGTCAAGGCACCTTTTGTCACCCGTCTGAAGGTTGACGAACTCAACGACAACATAATGAACTACCGCTACAACAGCGGCTTCTTCTATGAGTATGATGCCGACTCTCTGACCGACCTGCTTCCGATAGCAAATGTCAAGAGTCAGACGGTAACTTACTTCGGATTGACACGCGAACAGATCATTAGGTTCGTCAATGAAGACCATCCGAAAGGAATAGACCGTTTCGTGCCTATGGGCAAATCTATGGACTTCACTCTCGTGTGGGACGGCTATGATTTGATTACTACTTTGAGTAGGATTGTGAATGTGATATAAATAAACGACAAAGATATGATCCCTTTTAACAAACCTTTCCTTACGGGCAAAGAAGCCCATTATATGTATCAGGCAGTTTACACTGGCAAACTCTCTGGTAATGGTTATTTCACCAAGAAGTGTCAAAAGTTCTTCGAAGATAAATACGGATTCAAGAAATGCTTGCTTACCACTTCGGGTACTGATGCACTTGAAATGTGCGCAATGCTTTGTGACCTCAAGCCTGGTGACGAGGTGATTGTGCCTTCATACACTTTCGTTTCTACTGCACTCGCTTTCCTTCGTGAAGGAGCAACTGTAATCTTTGCTGACTCGATGGACAGCAATCCTAACCTTGATGCAGAGAAACTTGAATCGCTTATCACTCCGAGGACAAAGGTGATTGCTCCAGTTCATTATGCAGGTGTGGCCTGCGATATGGACGCTATTATGGCGATTGCCAACAAACATAACCTCCTTGTAGTCGAGGATGCAGCTCAGGCAGTTGATTCATACTACAAAGGCAAAGCTCTTGGTGGTGTAGGTCATCTTGGTGCATTCTCGTTCCATGAGACAAAGAATATAACAGCAGGTGGCGAAGGCGGTCTCCTGGTAATCAACGATGAGCGTTTCATTCGTCGTTCCGAAATCCTTTGGGAGAAAGGTACCAATCGTGCTGAGTTCTTCCGTGGAGCAGTGAACAAATACGGATGGGTGGATATGGGCTCTTCCTTCCTCCCTTCTGAAATCAATGCTGCATTCCTTTGGGCACAGCTTGAAAATCTTGAAGAAATTCAGAATAAGAGAAAGAGCCTGTGGGAGAGATATAATACCAACCTTCAGGATTTGGCGAGTAAAGGCTATGTCCGTCTTCCTGAAATTCCAGAGTACGCAACAAACAACGGGCACATGTTCTATCTCGTTTGCCGTAACCTTGAAGAGCGTACCGGCCTGATTGCATTCCTCAAGGAAAAAGGAGTTACTGCACCTTTCCATTACTTGAGCCTTCACAAGAGTGAATTCTACGAAAAGAATTATGGCCAGTTTGTGAAGGAGTTACCGCTTTGTGATATGTATGCAGATTGCCTTGTTCGTATGCCGATGTTCTATGAACTGGAATTGGAACAGGTGGATGAGATTTGTAGGCATATTACTGAATATTACTCGAAATCTTAATGAATGATTCTCTAATCATATATGTAGTCTTTTTAATTCCCCATTATAGATGGCAGATGCAAGACGGCTAGCAAAAAATACATTGTTAATGTACCTACGTATGATACTTATTATGGTGGTAAGTATCTATACGTCACGTATTGTATTGGATAAATTGGGGGTGGATGACTATGGCTTGTACAATGCCGTAGCAAGTATTGTTGCAATGGTGTCATTTCTTAATGCGACATTATCAACATCCACATCTCGTTTTCTAACATATGATTTAGGGCAAGGTAACTTTAGTAAATTACGAGATACATTTTCAACTTCATTTTATACTCATCTCGTTCTTGCCGTGATTGTGGTACTTATACTAGAAACGGTTGGGTTATGGTATATGGGGAATAAGTTCGTCATTCCAGAAGGCCGGGAAGATGCAGTTCATACTGTATTTCAGATATCTGTACTTACAACAGCAATAGCAATAATCCAGGTCCCATACACGGCATCCATAATGGCACATGAAAATATGGACGTATATGCCTATATGGGAATTGCAGAGGTGCTCCTAAAATTAGGAATTGTATATCTTTTATTGATTATCCCGTTTGATAAACTAATAATTTATGCTTCATTGATAGCGTTGGTGCAGGCTGTGCTAACATTATCATATTTCATAATATGCCACATCAAGTACCCAGAAACCCATCTCGTACGATGCTTTCGTAGGGATACTTTCAAAGGTATGATGGGTTTTTCCGGGTGGACGGCAGTAGCAAACTTATCAAATGCGGCAGTTGTCCAAGGTTCGACAGTTCTTCTAAATCTATTTTTTGCACCAGCGATAATAGCCGCAAAGGCTTTAGCAAATCAGGTTACAAGTGCGGTGATGCAGTTTGTGAATAATTTCAGAGTCGCTTTAAATCCGCAGATAATCAAATCATATGCAGCAGGAGAAGATGAGGAGTTTAAAAAATGGAGTTTACGTTCGACGGTTGTAACATGTGACTTGTTGGTAGTTATTGGCTTTCCGTGTATTGCATCGATGAAGACAATATTAGATATTTGGTTAGTTGAGGTTCCTCCTCTCGCTGTAGAGTTTACCCAACTTGCTATTTTTTCACAAATTATTAGTTCGATTTCATCATCGACCTATATCCCTTTTGTCGCATCAGGAAAATTGAAGTTGAATGCAATTTGGGGAACAATAACTGGTTTCGGGTATTTTATTTTTCTATATCTATGTTTTAAAATTGGTGCCGGAGCTTTATGGGTTCAGTGGCTTAATTTGATACTTGCTCTTATTATGGCATTGGGGATACGACCATACTTATTGCATCAAGAGATTGGATTCTCATATGATGAGGTATTCAAATGCATATTTGACTGTTTTAAACCAATAGTTGTTTCTGGTGTTATATCATATGGGTTGTCATTGTTATTAGGGAATGCGATATGGGAGCAGATATTGCTATTTATTATGGTATTCCTAACCTGTTGTTGTTCGGTATGGCTATTCTTAGAAAAGCCAATTCGTATATATTTAGTGAATATTCTCAAGTCTAGATTACATAGAGAGTAATTATTGTTATCTGATATTTTGTGTGTTGGAAACATTTTGTTAGTTCAGAAAAAAAATGAAATATTATATATTCGTAACATCCAGTATAAAAGGAGTTGGTGGAAATCAGTGCTACATTGCCGCAAAAGCTAGATATCTTGAGGATAATGGTTGGGGTATTCACGTTTTTAATCCGACCTATCATTCAAAAAAAATAAAGTGCCCGATTGAGTATATGAACAAGTATCTTGATGATACTATTGAAACACTTGGCGTATCACCATATAAGAATCCTCAAATTTTGGTAAACTGGACATTGAAAAAAATGGTAAAACGCCTTGGTCCTGTTGAAACTGATGATGAGATAATCGTTGAATCACATGATGATACTTCATCTCAGTGGGCTGAATTATTCGCTTCTCTTGTTCATGCACGGCACTATATATATCTAATGACAGAGGTGTATCGAGGAAAAGGAAAATCATACCTTGAAAAGATGCCTTTTTACGAATTTAAGTACCAAAGAAAGGAAATACTAGGCTGCCTAATGACTTTTAATCGATTATTTGAAGGAATAAGAACTATATCCGCAAACGACATTCCTGGCTCGTTGGTTTTAAATGAAGCGCCGGTACAGGACATTCCAAATGAAAAAATATGCGCAATTAGTAGAAAAGATTATAATATATGCTACATTGGAAGGGGAACAAAGCCATATGTCCAAAATATCATACAAGATGTTGGCCTCTTTGCCAAAAATCATAAGAATAATACGGTTCAGTTACTAATCGTTGGTGACTGTGCCTGCCACACAAATTTAATATCAAATATAATATCAGATAATGATAATTTTAGTTGTGTGGAGCTTGGGCTTTTACATCCGATTCCTTTGTCACTATATCAGAAAGTTGATGTAGTAATTGCCGGATCTGGCAGCGCTCGACATTCCGCTGAAGCAGGTGCTTTAGTTATCGTTGCTGACCCAGAGACAAAGTTGTCAAATGGCCTTTTAGGTTATGAGACGCTTAATTCTGTTTTTCAAGATAAAGATAGCGTTGTCTCTTCTTTTAAAGATGCATTAGAACGTGTCCTTGTTGACAAATGTTATATTGGAAAGCAAAATAGATTTGTGCCAGAACCTACGGTGGAAGAATGTACGCGTAGAAATTTATATTTATATTCTTTCTCCGATAGATCTTTCAATTATTACGACAGTAAGGAATTGCTTAAAGGGAGAAAAGATATTTTTGCAGTTTTCCGTGCTTTAGCCAATAATTATTTTCCTTTCATAGTTTCCTTTTTGTTAAGATTTAAGCAATAAGCCCTCCGTTGTAATAAAGAATTCTATATGAATTATTTAGCATTACTATTCGAGGATATCAGCATTTTTTACTATACTCTTATTTTCCTATTGGCATCAAAGTTTGCCTTTAATGCTCAATATAAAACAGTAAATGGGAATATAGTATTTCGGCCCCATTGGTTTCTGATATGTTTTTTATTCCTATGGGTGTTTTTTGCTTTCAATGATGTCGGGAGTGATTTGCCTCAGTATAGACTACTATTTGATGAAAGTAAAGATGGTACTTCTACTTATGGAACTGGACTGGTGGAGATAGGATATATTTATCTAAATTATATTATACATCTTTTTACGGATAATGCCATTTATGGAGTAGCTATCATAAGAACCATACAACTGGCGATAGTTTTTTTTTCTTTTTACCTCCTTAGAGATAATATAAGTATTGGATACGCGGTTACTGCTTATGTCGCTTTGTTTTACTTTGCATCTTTCAATATATTACGTAGTTCCTTAGCAGGCGCGATATGCATATTAAACATTTCCTTATTACTGAAAGACAAAAGTATTTTCTGTATTCCTTTAATGCTACTGTCTTTTTTTATTCATCGCTCTTCAGCATTATTTGTAATACCTATTCTTTCATACTTTATCCTTTACCAAAGCCCGTTAAAAAAAATGGGAAAAGTAGTAAAGATTGCATATGTTGCGGCATCGGTTTTTGCATTGGTATATGGTGCGTCACTTTTGCAGCACTTTGTGGATCAAGGTTTTGGAGCAGGACGTTTTGATGACTACTTAGAAGAAGAGCAAACAGTCGGTATAATGTTTATTTTTGTATATGCTCCTCTATTTTGGGCCTTATATAAGTCTTACAAAATAAAGTCTTTTAGAAATTCTAGATTATATAAATTAACTTTTGTCTTTCTTATTTTTGAATGCTTTGTAGCCTTATTATCATATAAGGTTGGTATTTTGACAAGGGCAGACATATATTTTAGTATGCCTATTTTGATGTTTATTCCTGCTTTCCTACGGCAAGGAGGAAATAGTACAAATCCTAACATTAGGGGGAGTAATCAATGGAGATTTGTGATTTTTCTATATTTGGTTATAAGATTTGCCATCACGACTTCGGGTATATTCAAGGTGAGTATGATTGATAACTTCCATTTTATTAATTTATGAAGCTTTTATTTCTTAACGTTGACCTTGGCTATGGTGGAGCCGAAAAGATGATGGCGTGGGTTGCAAATGCGTTATCTGAGGCAGGTAATGATGTCACATTTCTTACATATAGGGATGCAAGCGCAAATTATCAAAAGCTTTTGCCGTCTGTTCGCAGGGAGCATATTCAACTGGAATCAAGTGGAGGCTCAATCATGGGTTTTGCAAAGTGTACAACTAATTTAAGACGCTATATCAAAAAGGAACAGTTTGATTTGACAATTGCTTTCTTGTCTCCTTCTCAGATACGTTTAGTGCAGGCGTGTAAAGGTACAAATACTAAAGTTCTTCTTTCGCAGAGAAGTGATCCTTATTACAAAAGCAAGTTGAAAGGACTAAGAAAACTCCTTTCATCACAAATGGGGAAATTGTTTCTCCAGGCAGATGCATATGTGTTCCAAACTCCAAAGGCCCAACAGTATTATTCTCAAGAGATACAGAAGAGGAGTGTCGTTATCCCCAATCCTATTCGCCAGTTGTTTAGAACTGTTGAACGAAATTCCGAGAAAAGAATTGTCAATGTTGCGAGGCTTGATTTAAAACAAAAGAGACAGGATCTTATTATTGCCGCATTCAATAAGATATCTCCGAATTATCCTGAATATGTGCTGGAGTTTTATGGCTCTGGTGAGGATGATAATATGTTAAAGGAATTAGCCAAAGATAACCCCAAAATTATATTTAAGGGCGTAACAACAAATGTTGTCGAGTCTATACAGAATGCTGCTATGTTCGTTCTTGCATCTGATTTTGAGGGAATCCCCAATGCACTCCTTGAGGCTATGTCTTTAGGGCTTCCTTGTGTTTCTACTGATTGCAGCCCAGGAGGAGCATCATTATTGATTAACTCATCAGATTGCGGAACCATAGTCCCTCGTAATGATGTGGATGCATTGGCTGAAGCAATGCGTAAGTATATTGACAATCCGGAACTTGCAGAAACTCATGGAGTAAATGCCATGAAAGTGAATGAGCGGTTCTCAGAAAAGAGGATTGCAAAAGAATGGATATCATTTGTAACTTCATTGTCCAATGAAAATTAGTTATATCATCCCCGTCTATAAAGCAGAGAAGTACCTCTGCCAGTGTGTTGCAAGCCTAACTTGTCAGACTTACAAGGACATTGAAATCATTCTTGTGAATGATGGGAGTCCTGATAATAGTCCAGCGCTGTGCGATCAACTGGCATTAGAGGATAGCCGAATAAGGGTTATTCACAAGCAGAACGGAGGGGCTGCCAGTGCCCGTAATGTGGGCTTAAATAATGCAGAGGGCGAGTATATCATATTCTGTGATGCAGATGATTTCTGGCGTTCTGACACTTATCTTGAAGAGTTGGCTCAAAAGGCAGAATCCCATCCCGAATGCGATTTCATCAACTTTAACTGCTCATATTATTATGGCTCTAACGGCCAGTATCGAGACTTTGCTCCGTTCAACGACAAACTTCTTTTGCCTGTTGAGAAGAATGAGCTTATGGTGAAGCTCGTTGAATCCGGTACATTTTCTATGAGCCCTTGTACAAAGATCATCAAGAGGTCATTCCTTTTTAACAATAAAATATTATTTCCTGAAGGAACTACGGCTGAGGATATTCCTTGGTTTATTCAAATGATAGACAACTGTAATAGTTCTATGTTCTGTAACGACTATCAATATGCTTACAGACAAGAAGTTGCAACGTCTGTAACCCACAAACGGGGGGGGGTAAATTATCTCCTCGGTATTGTGGAAAATGGAGTTAAGGATGTTGAACAATTGAGTCTGAATGCCGATGCTAAGGATGCCTTACGTTCATTCTATGCGTACGAGCTGTGCATATTGTTGGCTGGTTATCCAAAAGCAGACTCTGAAACAAAATTAAGAATTGGCAATCTGTTGTGGCTGTTGGATTATCGGCTTCATCCAAAAGTGGCAAGAGTTGGCCGTTTAAAAGATAAAATAGGGCTATATCTGACCATCAGAGTTTTGTGTCTCTATAATTGGTATCGAAGTCGATACAGAATATAAGGCACTTTCATATCTGATGAGTGAGAAAGTATCCCGTTCATCAGATTATGAAAATCAGTTTTATTTTACCGGTTTACAAAGTGGAAGCTTACCTCCGCCAATGTGTGGGAAGTCTGACATGTCAAACATATCGAGACCTTGAAATAATTTTAGTTGATGACGGTAGTCCGGACGGCTGTCCTGCGTTATGCGACCAGTTGGCGACTGAGGACAATCGGATACAAGTCCTGCACAAAAAGAATGGAGGCCTGTCTGATGCCCGAAATGCAGGGTTGAAGATAGCGACCGGTGATTATGTGATATTTGTGGACAGCGATGATTTCTGGGTTGGAAAAGATTCGTTGCAGAAATTGGTGGATATCATTACGTTACATCCGGGATGCAAGTTCTATAATTTCAATTGCTGTTATTTCTATCAGGATAGTGGAAAATATGCCAAGTGGGTACCATATTCCGACGAATTATCGCACCCGGTCAGTGGTGGCTCAGCCATGCGCTCATTGGTGGCGTCTGGGACGGTACCAATGAGCGCATGTCTGAAAGCCATCGACAGGCGATGGCTTTCAGATATGAGAATCACCTTCAAGGTCGGACAGATATCAGAAGACATTCCTTGGTTCATCAATCTGCTCGAACACACAAAATCGTGTATGTTTGTAAACGAATACATATATGCGTACCGTCAGAATGTGGTAGGTAGTATAAGCAATAGTGGTGGCGAAAGAAGCCATAACAATCTTCTGGATATAGTAAAGACTGAGCTGGAAAAAATAGATGACCGCGGTTTTTGGGATGAGGCGAAGGATGCTCTTAGGTCTTTTTTGGCATACGAGGTCAGCATTATGATGGCTGGAGTCCATAGTCTGCCAAAGGAGAAACAGGAGTCTGCCCGTAAAGAGCTCAAATCCCTCTGCTGGCTGTTGAAATACAGACAGAATCCTAAAGTTCGAATGGTAGGAAGGGTATATGACGTTTTCGGTTTCGCAATCACTGAAAGAGTATTGAGGATATATAATTGGTGTAGAAAATAATAGTCCTTTTAGAAAGCATTATTCTATGAAAGCAGTAATAGGGTTATGGGGACATGCGAATTGCGGCAAGTCGTCCACTTTAATAAATCTGCAAGAGAAATTGGAGTCTCTTGGAGAACGCATTTATAAAGAAAGCCATCATGGCGAAACAGTTAAGGTGTATAGATATAAAAATACGGTTATCGGTGTTGCTCCAGGTGGTGATTGTCTTGATGTTGTGAACGAAAATATACGAATTTTCAAAAATTTGAATTGTGATATCTGTATTTCTGCAACAAGAACAGGGGGCTATGGCTGTATAGCGTTGGAAAAGTATGCCAAGGTTCTGGCTGATGATAAAGTCCGCTGGTTCAGGATGCCTTATATGGATGAGTATAAGTATCTATATGATTGTGTGCAGGATGGTGTTGCCGATGCAATAGAGGAATGTATTGAATGTAAAATCGATAGATATGAGAATTGACGTAATAGATGTACAAGAAAACAAATGGATTCTTGGAAAAGTTTGTTTATGGGAATACTTGGAATCTTTAGATGTGGAGGATTTCAATTACAATATTCAAAGAGGTATCGTTAACAATCCATATCTGGATAGCATATTACTGTCAGTAAAAGATAATAATCCAATCCCTCCAATCTCATTGGTATCCCAAGACAAATTGAATGTTGTTGATAATGTAATTTATCTCAATTCGTTTGATATTCTAGATGGCTTGCAGCGAACGTATCGTTTATGGATTTACAAGAAAATAACAGAAACGGCAAACATAAAACGTTGCTATGATTATAAAAAGATTGCCTCTATTGTGCGAGAAAATGTTGGTGACTATTCAAAAGCGGTTTCAACTCGCCAAATAAGGTCTTTGTTTGATCGTAATCATAACGGTTTAACCGTTTGGAATCTACAGGAGAAATATAAGGATTATGGTCTATATCTTTATATATGGGTAAACCTCTCTGATTCGGAAGTCGTAAAGAAAATGCTGATACTAAATGCCGGACAAAAGCGTATGGCAATTAGTCATCAGTATGAATTGATGTATCTAAAATTGTTCAAAAAATATCAGAGCAATCACCCAGAGGTTAAATTATACAGAAGTAAAGACCTTGACTTCAACCGTGTAAAGAGCGGAAATCGAATCATTGGAGAGTATAACATCCCTACTATAATTATAGGGATGGAATCTCTGGTTAAGGGTGAGCCTGTGCGGCTTTCCTCTGATTTGCTTTTTGATAAGTTAAGCTCAGATGGAATTGAAGAAGATGGCTATATAGGAGAAAACTCCGTAGATATGTTTTTTTCGGTAGAGTTTATCCATAATAGCATTGATATAATTTACGCTTTAGATTCAAAATTGGCTAAAAATGATATCTATAACAAGTGGTATATAAAAGATACGACTATATCAGGAATCATGGCTGGTATAGGTCATTGCATCAGGTCATCGAATCCTATGGATGAAGAGTTCGCATTCAACTGTAGGGAATGTGCGTTACAATATATAGAGAACTTTCCTGAACATGATCCATTCGACTTAAAGAATTTTAACCATGAGTATGAAAGTTTGTCAAGTGTGAAGATAAATATAGGCATAATAGTAAGGAAGGCTATATGTTTATACACGATTAATCTCATAAAGAATAACAAAGCAAGTTGGAAAGAAGTTTTTTCTCAATTAACCAGTAAGGATTGACATGAAAAGAAAGAACTTGTATAAGCGTATTCTGTTAAAGATACTTTCAACATACTCTGGTTGGCTACCTGCATCACCTGATTATAAAGATGTTATAGACCATATTGATAACGAAAATATGGATGATGCTGCAGCATGTCTTCTACTTGCTCCCTTCATTAAGCAGGCGTTGAAGCCTTTATTATTGACAATTAAAGATATATACAATAATGCCAACAAAGAAGATGATTTGATTCCAGAATATAGTACAATAGAGTTGTTCCAGCCAATTGCAGATAAATATAAACGACCATTCTTCTATAGGGGGAAAGGACTGACAATAATAACATCTGAATATATATTCCCTCCAGACCCCAATTCTCGCTATAGGGATGATATATGGATGTCTCTGCAAAGTATTATGTTAGACTCAAATCAAAGGGATACCTTTCTAAACCAACTTTATGCTGGAGTGTCTGATGGCTTTTGCATTGGGTTTATAAAGACAGCATTAGGTTACCCCAAGCATTATCCGAAGAATAACATTAAGAAAGAAGACCTATATGCATTTGGGTTGGCAGCTTTTATGCATTCAAAACAAAAGCTTCCCATTGTGGAGGAATTAATGTTTGATAACAGTCAACTACCTTTCAACGCTTTTAATTTTAATCATAAAATAAAATATCAGCAGTATTATGATATTTTAGATGTAGTTAATGAGTGGCTTTACAGTTCGGATATATTAACAGCCTTTATGAAGATGTACCAGATAGTAGAATATATGGTGTATCGTAAGCAAATGTATTGCATTGTGAACAGTAGCTCTCTTAAGCAGTCCTTTTTGCGTAGTGTAAAGACTATGAACAAAAAATTTGAGGATAATGAACGTACCTCAGTAATATCAGGGTTGAAAGCATTGTTTCCCGGCATTCGTCCTTCAAAGGCCAAAATAAAAAAAGCTCAAAATTTCATAGGTGAATTTTTCGGACGTACTAAAAATGGGAAGCCCTATTTGTCAACTACCATAAGTGATAACGAGATGGATGAGGCAGTTGCTCGCTTTGTATATGATATGCGTTGCAGTATTGTTCACAACAAAGAGTCAGAGTTTCACATTACATATTCTAACTACGACATGTATAAGAGCGTAATTCCCTTGGCGCGAGAAATTCACGATGCGCTAATGGTAAAGGTTTGGGATTATATAAATACGGAAAGTAATGAAATAGAATATAAAAGAAAGCAATTAGATCTCTATTGAGAATAGTAATGATCGATTAATTTTAAATATCTGTACGACTTTTCTCGATAAGAGCTTATATTATAAAACGTTTTGCATGCCAATTCCCAATCCATACCATAGAATCTGGCGAGCCCTGAAGGGCCACGACTGGTCGCAAATAATGTGGGAAGAAGATGGTCCTGCCCGTAAATTGGACTATTTGTCCGACAATGGTTTCGCTGACCAGAACGAAATGAGTTCACTTGTCACGACTGCTCGCCTGATTATTCGGGGCCTATATGAAGTATTCAATTATGTGGAACCCGACAATGCGAATTTTCCCGTCTATTCCCATAGGCTGTACGAACTGCTGCTGAGAGCTTCCACAGAGTTTGAGGCGAACTGCAAAGGAATTCTTGATGCCAATGGATATGTCAGACCAGGTGACGGCAATTTGAATATCCAAGACTACTTCAAGATAGAAGCGGCTACAAAGTTATCCGAGTATGTGGTAACGTTTGACAGATGGCCGATCCATCAGTTTAAACCTTTTGCCTGTTGGAATTCTGGAGTCTTTGCGCCACTTCCTTGGTATCAGGGATATAATAATGTCAAACATAGCCGATATGTGAACTTCCAATATGCCAGCCTTGAGAATGTAATGAATGCTATAGCCGGACTTCTCTGCATTCTTCATGCTCAGATTGGCGAGAATATGGATAATGCCTGTTTTGAGGGTGTCGCTACCCAACAGAATTCTCAAGACAAGGGTGTTAATAGTACTTTCATAATTTGCGCTCCAGCCTTTACGGATGCCGAGATGTATGATTTCATCTGGGATGATTCAAAAGGGGTAAAGGTAGCAGTTCAGAGTTATACGTTTTAGTTTTACAAAACAAATAGCAGAGAATATAATGAAAAGAGCGTTGGTTTTAGCCTCAGTGGCATCAATGATTGACCAGTTCAATATGCCGAATATACGGCTATTGAAGGAGTTGGGATATGAAGTTGATGTAGCCTGCAATTTTGTAAAAGGCAGCACATGCAGTGATGAAAAAGTTGCTGCTTTGAAGAAAACACTTACCGAAATGGGGGTACAGTGTTACCAGATTGATTTCGCAAGAAATGTTCTATACATTATTCAAAATATCAAGGCCTATAGCCAAACAAAGAGAATCATCAAGGAAGGAAAGTATGACATGATTCATAGCCATTCTCCTATTGGTGGGTTATTGTCCAGATTGGCTGCAAGAAAACATCGAGAATCAGGGACAAAAGTGATATATACTGCCCACGGTTTTCATTTTTATCAAGGAGCACCTTTGCTCAACTGGCTATTGTTCTATCCTATCGAGAAGATTGCCAGCAGGTGGACAGATGTGTTGATAACAATAAATCAAGAGGACTTCGCCTTTGCAAAGAAAAAAATGAAAGCAAAGGAAGTGATTTATGTACCAGGGGTTGGAATCAATACTTTGACATTCGAACCAGGTGACAGTGCTGATACATTGAGAAAGCAGAAGCGTGAGGAGTTAGGACTGGCAGAAGGGAGTATTGTGCTGATGTCAGTTGGTGAGTTGAACAAGAATAAGAACCACGAAGTGGTGATTCGTGCTATGTCTCAGTTGAAGGATAAGAATGTGCACTATGTGATAGCTGGCCGGGGAGCACTGAAAGTACATCTGGAGGCTTTGGCAGAAGAGCTTGGTGTCGGAAAACAGTTACATCTGTTAGGCTTTAGAACCGATGTACGCGATCTATTCAAGACAGCAGACGTATTTGCCCATCCTTCGTTTCGTGAGGGATTATCGGTGGCAGTAATGGAGGCAATGGCAAGTGCTCTGCCAATCATTTGTACAAATATTCGTGGAAATACGGACTTGATAGATGAAGGGAAAGGCGGTTATTTATTCAATCCTTCCGATGTTGAAGGGGCATATCTGGCATTGAAGAAGATTGTAGGTAACAATAATCGCAGTGAAATGGGAGTATATAATATGAAAAAGGCAGAGTCTTTGGATGTGCACGTGGTTATGGATAAAATGCGCAAAATATACAGTTAATACGTAATAGAAATGAAGAAAGTACTGATTACAGGAGCCGGCAGTTACGTTGGCGAGAGTGTAATGAAATATATCTTGTCAACCTGCTCTGATATAGAGATTGAAGCGGTTGACACTTTTGAAGACCATTGGAAGGCAACTGACTTCTCGAAGTATGATGTGGTGTATCACGTTGCAGGTATAGCGCACGTTGACCCGAAGCCGGAAATGGAGCCTTTATACTATAAGGTGAATCGTGACTTGTGCGTCGAAGTAGCAAAGACCGCCAAGGCGGCAGGAGTGAAGCAGTTTATCTTTATGAGTTCAATGATAGTCTTTCACGAGAGTCAGAAATTGGGAACGGAAGTTCTGACTGCTGATTCCGCTCCTTGCCCGAATGGTTTCTATGGGGATTCCAAACTTCAGGCAGAAAATGGTCTTCATGAACTGGAGTGTGAAACATTCAAGGTTTGCATATTGCGTCCGCCAATGATTTATGGACCAAATTCCAAGGGCAATTTCCCTCGTTTGAGGAAACTGGCATTGAAGACTCCTGTCTTTCCTGCATACCACAACCAGAGAAGTATGCTCTATATAGACAATCTGGCCGAGTTTGTGAAGCAGGCCATCTTGCGTGAGCTGTCTGGAACGTTCTATCCTCAGAATGGAGAACTCTCTGATACCGTTGAGATTATCCGATACTTTGCTTCGGCTGCCGGTCATAAGGTATGGATTACAAAATGCCTGAATCCGTTTGTGAAATTGGGCTCACACTTCGTGCAGGCATTGAACAAGATGTTCGCTTCATATTATTATGTTCCTGCTATAAGCAAGATGGATTTCGACTATCAGCTGGTAGGATTTGAGGAGAGTTTGAAGAGGGTGAATGAGGCGATGACGGAAAAGTAAATCAAATATGCTACAGTCGGTGAATTATTGTTAATTTTGCCTCATCAAACGCATAACTCTCATATTGGTACTGACCTTTCTGGCCCTGTCTGCAAATGCTCAATTTGTGGACAGTACTACCGGGTTGCTTTCTGCGCCTTCGGCAGATATGAATGAGTCGGGTACGTTTATGATTACGAACAATTTCTTGAATCAGCATATCACTCCTGATGCGAAAGGCGTTGAGTTTACGTGGGATTACCACACTTTCGCTTATGGTTTTGACGTGACTTTCTGGTCAAGACTAGAAATAGCGTACGTGTGCGTGCTGTTCAATGGGAAGTGGAGCCCGAGCGCAACAGATTATAGACAAAAGGTCATAGTAAATCAAGACCGCCATTTTGCAGCTAAATTGCTTGTGCTGAAAGAGGGTGAATTATGGAATTGGACACCTTCTATTGCAATCGGTACAAGTGATCCTGTTACAGGTTCGGGTGGAGATTATATCGGAAGTACTGAACGCATTGAGTCCAGCAATGGGTATTTCAACCGTTACTATGCAGTCGCCACTAAGCATTTCGAAACCCCTTGGGGTGTGGTAGGCGGGCACTTGGGCTATCAGTACAGCAAGCGTGTGGACTGGAACCGCAAGGGTGTGATAGCTGCCGTGGATTGGCGTCCCGTCTGGATTCAGAACCGCTGGTTCTCCCCGAAATTCGTCTTGGAGTACGATGCCAATACCGTAAACTTCGGTTTCCTCTCCTCCATCTGGGACGACCGCTTCGAAGCTATGTTCTGCCTTCAGAACTTCCAGTGGGTATCCTTTGGCCTTCGCTTCAAACTTCGCCTCAAAGGCTCTGAATAATCATCTTCGTACACACGCAATGATGCGCGTTGTGTAACTTTTCAAAAAATGACAAAAGAACAACAGGCATTACTATATCTGGTAAGGCTCGGCATCGGAAACGATACTGAGTCCGGATTTGACTTTACCGGAGTGGATTGGAGGAACCTTGTGGATTCTTCATTCGCCCAAGCTGTGCCTGCCATTGCAGTTGATGGCCTGCAGAATTTATATGAGGCTCATTCTGGTTTGACGCTTGACATCGATAATCAGGAACTTGAAGCCCTAAAGTACGAGTGGTTCGGCAGTTGTTTTTCTGCCGAGAGCGATTATGATCGGCATCAATCCGCCATTTCGGAATTCCTGAAGTTGTGCAAGCTTCAGGAGGTGAAGGTGCTTCTGTTGAAAGGTTATGGCCTGTCGCTGAACTACCCGATTCCGAGTCACAGGCCTTGTGGGGATATCGACATCTATCTTTTCGGATATGCTGAGTTTGTCTGCCAGCTGGTGGAGAAGCATTGGAAGGTGTCCGTGAACAGGAGCAATCCGCATCATTACGTGTTCTCTCGCAATGGCATCACGTTCGAGAATCATATCACTCTTTTGGATGTTGAACGGCACAGGAATCATTTTTCGGATGAGCAGGTGTTCCAGAGGTTGATAGCCGAGGGGTGCAATGAGATAGAGGTCGGGGGCGAGAAGTGCTTCGTTCCATCCGTGAAGCTGAACTCAGTGTATCTCCTCCGGCATATGTCGCACCACTTTGCAGTGAAGAACATAACCTTGAGGCATATCCTTGATTGGGCACTCTTCGTGAAGGTGAACGCCTCAAATATAGATTGGGATTTCGTATATGGATATGCCAAGGCCTCCGGCTGCAGTCCGTTCCTGAACTGCCTCAACGGAATCTGTGTGGAGAGCCTGGGCTTTGCAGCCGAGAACTTCCCGGTGAGGACGAGAGACGAGAAATTGCAGTCGAGAATGCTTGCCGACATCCTCCATCCCGAATTTGATAAAGAGATTCCAGCCACAAGCCACACCATCCGTTACGCCATCGCCAAAACCCGCAGAATCCTCGCCAACCGCTGGAAATACAGGATGGTGAGTGATGAGAGGATAGTGGTGACGATATTTAATCTGGCTAAGAAAAGAATACAAATATGACCTTCGCATCAATTGAATACCTAATCTTCCTGCCGGTAGTGTTTCTGCTCTACTGGATAGTGTGCAGGAGGAACAAGAACCTGCAGAACGGGCTGATAGTCCTTGCGAGCCTGTTTTTCTATGGCTTCTGGGACTGGCGGTTTTTGGGATTGCTGCTCGTGACGGCATTCTCAACGTTCTTTGCAGGATTGTGGATGAATCGTGTGGATGATAGAAAGCGTTGGTGGATTTCGTTTGGTACTATCGTTCTGAATCTTGGAATCCTGTTCGGGTTCAAGTATTACAATTTCTTCGTGCAGGCGTTTGTGGATAGTTTCAGTCTGCTGGGCAAGGAGTTGTCGGTATCGACCCTCAAGATTATCCTGCCTGTGGGAATCAGTTTCTATACCTTTACGGCATTGAGTTACAGCATAGATGTGTATCAGCGGAAGGTGGAAGCGACAAAGGATGTGGTGGCATATCTGGCATTCGTCACTTTCTTCCCATCTATCCTGAGCGGTCCTATCAGTAGGGCTACAAAGCAGCTGCCGCAGTATCTCAAGAGGCGCGAATTTAGCTATGATACTGCCGTAAGTTCTTGTAGATCAATCCTGTGGGGGGGGGTATTAAAGCTATGTCTTGCTGACAGATTGGGGATTTATGTTGATGCGGTCTATGGAAATATAGCCAATCACAACGGAACCACACTGCTACTGACATCGATACTTTATACGATACAGATATATGCGGATTTTGCAGGATACTCGCTGATGGCGATAGGCTCGGGAAAGTTGCTTGGGATTGAACTTCCAGAGAACTTTGTTAGGCCATATTTTGCAAAGACAGTTACGGAGTTCTGGCGCAGGTGGCACATCTCGCTCACCACTTGGTTCCGGGATTACATCTATTTTCCGTTGGGCGGCAACAGAGTGAAGAGGATCCGCTGGATGCTGAACACGATGATAGTGTTTACGGTCAGCGGACTATGGCACGGAGCGGAATATACGTTTATTATCTGGGGCGCATTTCACGGATTGTGTATGATAGTGGAGAGGCTGATATACGGGAACAAGATTAAGGAGATTAGCGACAGACTGACGCTTCTGAATATTGTACGAATGGTCGTGACCTTCTGCATCGTGTCGTTTGCATGGATATTTTTCAGAGCGGAGAACTTTGCGGATGCTTCGATGATTGTGGGGAAGATTTTCACTTCGCACGGGAGCGTGTTCACAGACCCGGATACGATGGTGTATAGTTTCGGATTCCTGCTGTTGGTGTTTGTGGCGGATTTCCTTACGGAGTTCTGCGGCGGCAGGTTCCAGTTGCTAAACAATAAGCATACGGTTGTGAGGTGGGTGACATATCTTGCAATGATTGTGATGATTCTCCTGTTCGGAGTGCTCGATGGTGGTTCGTTCATTTATTTCCAGTTCTAAGCTATGAAGAAGAAAGGTTTTGTTTCGTTTTGCGTGAAAGCCATCATTCTTTTGGCTTTGGTGGTGGTTGTCGATAGGGCGGTAGGGTTCGCCTTCGTGAAGATGAAGGATTATGGTTTGAAGAGCAATCCGGAATGTATGTGGCTCAAGACTCCATATGTTGTGGAGAAGGTGGATGCGGATGTGATTGTTGTGGGCTCGTCCAAAGCTACCCATCATTACATTCCAGCGATGATTGCCGATTCGCTTGGCCTTTCTGTCTATAATTGCGGGCAGGATGGTTGCTTCTATTTATATCAGAACTGCATCATCAATATGGTGCTCGACCGGTACAAGCCCAAGAAAATAATCTGGGACATTCAGCCGGGGTGTCTGAATGCTGATGGAGGGGAACGCGAATACCAGAATGTAAGGTATCTCTCGCCATATTATCACGATGACAACGTGTGGGCAAAGCAGTATATTGACAGTGAAGATAAGTGGTCGTCAGTGAAGATGCAGAGCCGGATGTTCGCATACAACTCGAAATTGCTGAACTCTCTGTTCCCGCTTGTGATGGGTGGCTCCACTACCGAAAGCGGCTATATCCCATTGCCGTCCGAAGGGTACGACTACCCCAAGCTGAGTGCAGATTTTGAGGACAATTCGGAATACGAGTCTTGGCCCGAAAAACTGGAACTCTTCGCTTCGACCATCGAAAGATGCCGGAAAGAAGGCGTGCAGTTAGTGATAATAGCCTCACCTCAATATGTGCGTCCGACAAAAGCCTATCAGAGTGCAGTGGAGGATATGCAGAAAGTTGCAGTTCGATACGGCTCTGAGGTTTATGACTATTCCGACCTCTTCCTCGATGACCCCACCAAGTTCAAAGACGCATCTCACCTGAACCACAAAGGAGCCATCGCGTTCACCGAGATGGTGATTGGGAAACACTTGAACACACACCAATGATTTGCGTTTGTTCAACTTTCAAAATATGACATACGAACATCAGGCATTACTGTATCTGGTAAGACTCGGAATTGGAAACGATACTGAGTCTGGCTTTGATTTCACCGGAGTGGATTGAAGAAATCTTGTGGATTCTTCATTCGCTCAGGCTGTGCCTGTCATTGCAGTTGATGGCTTGCAGAAACTGTACGAGTCGATTCCTTCCTTGGAGTTGGCAATTGACACTCCGAAATTGGAGGCATTGAAGTATGAGTGGTTCGGCTCGACTTTTCAGGCGGAAACGGAATATTCCCGGCATCAGGGTGCTTTCTCTGAGCTCGTCAGTCTTCTCTCGGAACAACATATCAATGTGCTTCTGCTGAAGGGGCTTGGCCTGTCCACATACTACCCGATTCCCCATCATAGGCCAACGGGGGACTTTGATATTTTCTCGTATGGTAGGCATCTGGAAGTGGATAGAATAGTTGCCGACAGTGGAATTCCTGTTGACAACGAGCATCCAAAGCATTCCGTCTTTGAATTCAAAGGTGTGACGGTGGAGAATCATTATATGTATCTGGATTCTTTCCAAACCAAATGCGAGAAAAAGGTTCAGGCCTTTTTGGAGTCATTGGACGGAGATGTCCTTTGCGAAGGCGGCTACTATACCCCATCTCCATTGAAGAACTACTTCTTCCTATTATGCCACATGGCCCGTCATTTCTCTGAGTTTGAAAGCATCCGGCTAAGGCATATTCTGGATTGGGGGCTGTTCTTGAAGACAGAAGCGGGTGGCTTGGATTTGCAGTTGGTCCGCGGGAAACTGCAGGAATTCGGTCTTGAACGGACAAACGATCTGTTCGTGTCGTTGGCGGAAAGGGTTTGCGGCCTTGATTTCTCGGAGCTTTTGTTCGAACGCCTTCCGGAAGCGGAATGCCAGGGCGTGCTTGAATATATCCTGACGGACAAGCGGCGCGTCTTCCCAAAGCGTTTTGCGCCTCGCTTCGTATATAAGTTGAAAACCCTCGCCGGCAACAACTGGAAATTCCGCTATTTGTCCATTACGATGCGAGAACGGGTGTGGTACTCTGTAAAGTGGCATCTGAGTGGGAAGGGGGAGATTTAGTAAACTCGTACAGACGCGTATGATTTGCGTTATACATCTTTTCAAGATATGACCCACGAAGAGAGTTGGAACGCATTCATAGATGAGCTTAGGGCATACGTCCAGGAGCATCATCACTTTCCGAACAAGCACACCAACCTGCTCTCGAAAGTGAAATACACCCGCAAGAAAATCAATGACGGCACGCTGGAGGAGTGGAAGAAGGAACAGTTTCTGGAGGTGGCGGATATGAGGGATATGGAGGAGCATTGTGGAGGAAGGAGGAAAGAATGTTTAGAGATTTAATCATTAATACATAAGGATATATACAAGACGTCTTTTATCGGAGGCTTACATCGTTTGAGGCTTCTGCCGAAAGTGAGATTGTCGGCTTTAGCGTTGAACTCGCCCGCTGGCACAACACCGAATGCCTGGAATCCGGCACAGTGATACTGGAGTGCAAGGATGGGAGGTATTGTTGGAATTGGGGATGCTGGGATTAGGGAATTCGCTTTAATTGCCATTTTGTAGGGGAGAAAGTTCGCCAAACTTGAGAAATTTTCTAAAGAATGGCGAAGATTCTGGGATAAGTGATTATTTATAATTACTTTTACATCAGTATTTAACGCAAATTTTGAAAAGATATGAGTTGTGATATTGTAGGGCGCGAAAAAGAGATACAGGAGTTGGAATATCTGATGGGAACCGGCAAGTCCGAGTTTCTGGCAGTGTATGGGCGTCGCCGTGTGGGGAAGTCTTTTCTAATCAACGAGGTGTATGGCTCGGCTATGGCTTTTCGGACGGTGGGCATTTATATCAAGAATGAAGATATGACCGAGGAATCGTATAGGCAGGAGCAGCTGAAGCATTTCTATAGAAGCCTGCTGGATTATGGTTTGCCTTCTGCTACCCCTCGTCCGACATCCTGGCTTGAAGCATTCTCGTTGCTCAAGCAGTTGCTCAGGCGCAAGCGTGCCAAGCGTAAGGTGGTTTTTCTGGATGAACTACCTTGGATGGCTGGTCCCAAATCGGCTGAATTCATTGAGGAACTCGGCTTTTTCTGGAACGATTTTGCCTCTATCCAGAGGAATATCGTGCTTGTGGTGTGCGGAAGTGCTACGAGCTGGATGCTTGACAATGTGATTCGTGAATATGGCGGTCTGCACGGGCGGCTCACTTCCAAGATGCACGTGCAGCCTTTCACTCTGAACGAATGTGAGCGATACTACCGCAAGCGGCAATTCCATCTGAGCCGGTATGAGATGGTGCTCTCTTATATGGCACTGGGCGGTATTCCGTATTATCTGGATCTGCTCAGGCGCGAACGCACGCTTACGGAGAATCTGGATGAGATATTCTTCCACAAGTCAAATGCGAAGCAGGAGTTCGAGGATGTGTATGTGGGTCTGTTCAACTCGAAGGACAATTATGTGGGCATTGTGCGGGCTCTGGGCAGCCGGTTCTATGGTATGACGCGTAACGAGATATCGGAGGCGATAGGTCAGAAGAGCGGTGGAGGGTTGAGCAAGATGCTGGAGAATCTGGAGGAGTCGGACGTTATACGCACTTATACTCGCTATGGAGGTCCGCAGAAGGTGACGGTGTATCAGTTGGTGGATTTCTTCTCGCTGTTCTATCTTCGCCATATCGAAAAGATGACTGGTGTGCAGAATGGCTGGAAGTCGCTTCAACGCTCGCCACAGTTCTTCTCCTGGGCGGGGATGACTTTTGAGCTGGTGGCAATGATGCATCAGCAGCAGCTTTCACAGGCCTTGCGTATAGGTACTGTCAGCGACTGCTATTGCTGGAATGGAGTATCTCCGTCAGGAACGGGTGCCCAGATAGATATGGTGATTGAATGGAAGGGTGAGAGGACGGACTATGTGGTGGAGATAAAGTTCTCGGAGAGTGTCTTTTCGATTGATGCCGATTATGAGGCGAACCTGCGCAATAAGTTGGACGCCTTCCTGCACTCGAAGACGCACAAACCAGTGCATTCGGTGAATCTGGTGTTCCTAACTACCTTTGGCCTGAACAAGGGCGCTCACAACGCACCCGTGGACACGGGATTGACGATGGATGTGCTGTTTGAGTGAATGATGGATTGAATAAAGGAGAATTAATTATAATTGAATATGTGGTCAGATAAAGAAACGACAGAAGACCTTTTAGGTTATACTGTTCATGCATCTTTGTTAAAAAGCGTTGTGACCAACGATAAGAATCTTCCAATCACTATAGGTCTATATGGTGACTGGGGGTCTGGTAAGTCAAGTGTTCTTAGAATCCTCGAAAATCAACTTGAAAAGGAGGATGATACTGTTGTGGTATATTTCGATGGATGGTCTTTCGAGAGTTTTGATGATGCCAAAATGGCCTTGATACAGGGTATTGTTGATGCATTGGAGAAAGAGGAACGTTTTTTTGAAAAGGTTGGAGATAAAAAAGGCGAATTGATAAATGCTTTTAAAAAACTGCGAAAGTCGATAAACTGGATGCGGGTTCTAAAAGTATCTGCCAAATCCATAATCCCCATAGCTGCGGCAGCCAGCACCGGTGGTACATCGCTCATCATTCCTGTATTGTTGAATGCGTTTAAAAATCATTCGGGAAATTTGACAGAACTGCTTACGGGAGAAAAAGCTGATCAGTTCTTGAAAGAAGCCCTTAATGCAGAGGGAGATGATAAGAAATACGAAGTGATACGTGAGTTCAGAAAGGATTTTGAAGATCTGATAAATAAAAGTAAACAAGGAAAGATTGTCGTATTGATAGATGATCTTGATAGATGTTTACCAAGGCATATAATTGAAAATCTGGAGGCGATTAAACTGTTCCTGGATGTTCCAAAGACGGCATTTGTTATTGCGGCTGACAGTTTTATCGTGTCTAATGCTATCAAAAGTGAGTATAAAGAAATAATAGCAACTGCTAACTTGGAGAATAATGATAATAGGAGAGAAATCGGCAATTCATACATGGAAAAATTTATACAGTTGCCATATAGGATACCAGCTCTGAGTCGAAAAGAGGTTGAAACATACGTAACATTGCTGTTTTGTAAATCAATACTCGAAGAACGTTATTTTAAGAAAGTTCTTGAAGATTTTGCCAGGTTTACATTAGAGAAAAAGTTTGAACGATACGGATGGGACAATATACATCAGTTGTTGCAGAATGATATTCCTGATGGACTTGGTGAAATGGTAGGCTTTGTTACACCATTCTCGTCCTTGATTGGAAATTCACTTAGATGGAATCCCAGACTTATAAAACGTTTTCTGAACGCATACGAAATGCGTTCTGGATTATTATCCCAGTCAGGAGTAAATGATACAAAATCGAAATTTGCACTTCTTAAGTTGATGCTAATAGAGCAAAAATTCGAGGGACAGTTTAGGCAGTTGAGTTCTTGGGTGATGAACAGTATAGGCGTACCACTTGAATTGAAGTCAATAGAAGCTTATGCACAGGATAGGACAACTGATATATCGGAGTACAAGGATTGGAATACACCAGATTTGCTGAATCTTGTTATTTCGGAACCAAAATTCAGTACAGTGGATATGAAAGAACTATTTTGGGTGTCAAGAGATAACTTGGTAGATGAGATGAGTGGATTGACTCTTGTGCCAACTAGGATAAGAACGCTATTTATGAAGGTTTATAATGCTTCTACTGATCCAATTAGAAATACAATATGTAAAGATGAGGTTGCTGTATTACCGCCAGCAGATGTTGAGGATTTGTTTGAATTGGTGGATTCTAAAATATTAACATCTCCTGAAGATAAAGTATGCTATGGCATATACTACTTTTGTATAAAGAATGATGTTGAACGGGCGTATGTTAGGCTTTTGAATATACTCTCCAGAATTGACGTAAAGAAAATACCATATTCCGTCGGAAATAAGTTTAAGGATATTTTAGAAAAATATAATGACGATAAAAAATTTCTTAATCTGATTATCCCGAATGACAAGCTGATGCGGTCGATTAGCGGAAAAAACGAAAAATAGTAAGTTATGGGAACATCACATAGACATACGCCAACAGTCAAAGGAGAACCTAATTGGGGAAAATCTTCCTCTGCAGTCACTGGTGTGACAAAAGATGTTGATGAATCTAACCAGTTAAATGATAATCCTCCTCCGGGCGTTTCTCCTTCTAATATTGCAAAAAGACAGAGCATGTTAGGAAAAAGAATAACAACTGGTTATCATCATGCTGTCAGAAATCTGGTGAGAGCTGGAGGGGGAAGACATAGTATTAGCAATGGTAGGTCTAGAGCCATTGGTCATTCAGGTATTTTTGTGGCGGGCGGTTTCGCTTTAATTTTCAACGAAATAGCAAGCAACGGTCTCTTGGATTGGCTGCGAAATCGAGGATTCACCTCATTATCTGGCTTGAGCTGCCATGAAATATTAGACATTATAAAGCAATATTGTGAAGCAGATGTTGTTGGACTTGATGAAACTGCTGCAAATGAAGCATTAGAGGCAATCCTTGATAGTATTGAAGAAAGAGTTGGTGATGATATAGAGAATCTTGACGAAATGATGAGGACAATTGTTTCTGGTGATGAACTCAAAGATATGATTGATATGTTCTTTGGCATGTACATCTTTAGCCACCTTTCCCAGAATTTTGAGGAAAAACTGGAGTACGAAAGAGGTTCGGTGGCAATGAAAAATGCAATGAACGAGATAAAGGATCAAATTATGGATGACATACGGACTGGACGATCGGGGAGAAGCGTGGAATCAATTGATTGGGGCAAACCAGAAGGAAATGCATTCATTAAGGGGGAGTTTAACAGGATTCTTTTTATACTTCAAGGCAATGAAGATTAAAACGACGAAATACACAACAAGAAAGTTCAGCCAAGGAGATACCCGTCTCTTTATTGGTTTGACATTTGAAGATGTCAAGGGAAACAAATTTGCCACAAAGGCTGTTGTACAATTGCACCCTATGGCTTTCTTCTGGGAGAAAGCCCCGTCTATTTCCTTTAGCCTATTATATCTTTCGGCTATTGTATATGCGATTGATCGAGCTGTTGATCGTTCGGTTTATTCGATTGATGGATGGTCTCGCGAGTTTGAGGTGGATATTGCCATTCCGGAATGGCATTCATTACAACCCTTACGGAACGATATTAATGCCATGTTGTCATTCTTGACAGGTGATTATTGGTGTTTGGATTTTATTGGTGATGCTTCTGTTCGTTATGAAAAATATAAACCTTCCACCTGTTTTGATGGAATAACTCAAGTGAACTTGTTCTCTGGTGGAATGGATTCGTTGATTGGGGCGATTGATTATATGACAAATAACCCAAATGGAAAGTTGTTTTTGGCTTCTCATTATGATAGTAGTATGCCAGGTCCTCAGTCTGATCAGAATAGACTAAAGAAATTGTTTAGTCAGCAATTCTCAGGAAGATTCTGTTCTATGCCTGCTGTTTTGATATGCCCTGCAATGTCGAATGAATTATCATGTAGATCTCGCTCATTTATGTTTCTTTCGATTGCACTTATTGTTGCATCTTATTCTGGATGCAAGATTGTTGTTCCGGAAAATGGATCAGTTTCTTTAAATTATCCATTATCTCGGTCAAGACGAGCATCGTGCAGCACTCGCACAACACATCCTGTTTTTCTCAAAAGGTATAGAGAAATACTTAAGAGTCTTGGCCTGAGAATAGAAATTGAGAATCCTTATGAGAAGATGACAAAAGGGGAGATGGTTCGGAATTGTGCGGATAAAGCGTATATGCTAAAAATTGTTTCAGAATCCAATTCCTGTGGGAAACGTAACATGCACCAATTTATGTACGATAATCACAATGCTTCTCATTGTGGACATTGTATGCCTTGTATGTATAGAAAAGCGGCTATGATTGGCGAATGTGATAATACCACATACGGAAATAGATTCATGACATTATACGATAGAAAAGGCTATAAGGTTGCTGAAGACTTTTTTGCGATGCTTGAGTTCTTGAAAAAGGATTTAACGCGTGACGATATCAAGAGAGAACTACGAATTGCGGGTATGAGTTGTTTTGATGATTTGGATGAATACGCTGATTTGGTTGTCAGAACGAGAGAAGAGTTATCTGCAATGATAAGAGATGATAATAATGAGACTATCCTTAGTTATTTAGGTTGGAGTTGATGGTTGATACACATTGTCATTTTGATATGATGCCTTCTCCTGAAAAGTATATTCGGGAAGTTGAGCTCCGTGGGGATTATGTCATTGGAATGACAAACCTACCAAGTCATTTTGAGATGGGTTTTGCGCATACTCGAAATTACAAACATGTTAGATTGGCTTTAGGCTTTCATCCTCAGTTGGCTGCGGACAATCAAAATGAACTTCAACGTTTCATTGACTTGATTGATCGAACTTCATACATAGGAGAAATTGGATTGGATTTTTCAAGAGATTATGTCGGCTCAAAAGAAATCCAAATTTCATCGATAAGAACTATTTTATCGGCGCTACGTGGCAAAAATAAGATGATGAGTATTCATTCTAGAAGGGCAGAAAAGGAACTTCTCACGTTATTATGTGAGTACGAAATTAAGAACGCGATATTTCATTGGTATTCAGGTCCTATTTCTCTCATTCCTCACATTGCAAGAGAAGGATATTATTTTTCTGTTAATGAGGCGATGACTTTATCTGAGAATGGAAGGAAAATCATCTCAGCTATCCCCCGAAATAGAATACTTGCTGAGACAGATGCACCATATAACAGAAAAAACAATCTCAAAAAGGTTTACGATTATATCGGCTCAAAAGTAATCAATGACAATTTTAATGCATTGATAAATAAGATATAATTCGGTTATACACAACGACAAGATTCAACTCACTGACGAATTTGGAAGATACCTGTATTCAAAAGTCGTTGCAGAAGATATATGAAGGATTAGATAATTACCCAATATGAAAGAACTTGAAGAATACCTGAACTGGTGCGACCAGATGTATAGTAGCAGTTCCCCTTGTCAATGTGGGAATGCTTGTACCAATGCCAATTATTGCCAAGGGCAGCAGCAAGACTGCTATTCATGCATTCAACGAGTACATCATTATTGGAACACTACAATCCACTACAACTGTGAAAAGATGGTATATTGTTACACCCTTAAGCATGGGTATCGTTTTGGAGCAGAGATTTTTTATGAATTTCAAAGAGAACAAGCTTCTTTGTCTCAATTTGAAGATATTTTCATCGCATCTATTGGATGTGGCCCTTGTACAGAATTATTCGGTTCTCTTTTGCAATGGCGGTCAATGGGGAAGCCTGATTCTATGTACCATTTTAGAGGATTTGATACAGAACGTGTATGGTGGGATTCATTGATGCAGCAAGTTGTAACGTTCTTTCCAAATGCTGACGTTGAGACGTATTGTGAAGATGTTTTTGCCCATTATGCTGATTGCCAAGAAAGAGTGGATGTGATCGTTCTCAACTATATGTTGTCCGATATGAAGAAGTTTAATCCGGTGGCTTTCAATGTTTTTTTGGATAATCTAGTTACATTTATTGAACAGAAACACGTGCGATATATTATGGTAAATGACATATATCTGAAAATCTCTGTAGGAGCTTCTCGTGATTTGTTGAATGCGCTTAATCATTCCGGAATTAACTGTGGTATTCTCGCATGGCAATATTCTGGCCTCAATAATTTTATTGGACAGTATGGGCAGATTATTCCTCGTCAGAAATTTCGGATGAATAATGCTTCAATTGTCAACAGATATGCTCCTTTCAGTGAAGTAAATAGTATTCAAACAATTATCAGAGTTCAATGATACTGAGTGTTAGCAGACGTACCGATATTCCGGCCTTTTATAGCGATTGGTTTTTCAATCGATTGAAGGAGGGCTTTGTATATGTGAGAAACCCGATGAACATTCATCAGGTAAGCAAGATTGTGCTCTCACCTGAAGTGATAGATTGCATAGTATTTTGGAGCAAAAACCCGAAACCAATGCTTCAGCGATTGGATGAATTGAAAGATTATATGTACTATTTTCAATTCACCATCAATGCATACGACAAGTTTTTTGAAGTTGGTGTTCCGAAGAAAGAAGGAATTATCAATACATTTAGAGAGCTGTCAAGTAAAATTGGTGCAAAAAGAGTAATATGGAGATACGATCCGATTTTACTAACCTCTCAAATGGATGTGGATTATCATATTCACTATTTCGAAGAGATTGCCAAAAGGCTCAAAGGTTACACCAATACTTGCGTTATAAGTTTCGTTGATCTATACAAGAAAACTCAAAATAATTTGAAGGATACCGAAGCGAGAGAACCTTCAACGGAAGAAATGTTTGAGCTATCTTCAAAGATGTACTTGATTGCAAATAAATACGGGATAACCATACAGACCTGTGCCGAGGAGATTGCATTAGAAACAATCGGAATAAAGCACGGAAAGTGTATTGATAATGTGCTGATAGAAGATTTGATAGGGGCGAAGTTGGTAGTAAGCAAAGATTCCAACCAAAGGCAAGAGTGTGGATGTGTTCAGAGTATTGACATTGGAGAGTATAATACTTGTACTCATGGCTGCAAATATTGCTATGCAAACTTTAGAGATGGTGTGGTAAGAAAAAACAGGATGTCTCATGACCCTCATTCTCCTTTACTGATAGGGCAACTGAGCGAAATGGATAAAGTATCAGATAGGAAACTGTTTTCCTTTATCAAGTTACCTGAACCGTTTAAGACTGGAGATATTGTAAAACTGAAAAATCCGGAAGAATATAAGAAATCTTGTGATTATCATGGGTATGGTATTAATCTGTATAAGATATTATCAATCGATGGTCAGTCTGTAAGGTTGGTTGGAGTTGAGAAAGGTGTTCCCATAACAGAATTAATGCCTGTGGCTATAGATGGTATTGAAGACCGATGGGTTTATTATGATCCTATTATTGCTGCATCAATAGTTTTCCCAGGCGACGAGGTCCCTTCTCATAGTACGGATTATTCATACTATATGAATGCTTTTGAACGTTGTTTCGACGAAAGAAAAAACACTTTCAAAGATTTGATTATTAAGGCGCATCTTGTGTATGTGCACGAAGTTCAGCATTTCCTTCAGAAACGCTTCTATAAAGATAATTTGAAAATAAACGATTCAAAACTATAAGGAATAACATCTAACAATGCCCGAACTCCACACATATACCGATACCGATTTCACCGACCTTGCATCCCTAATGCAGGAACTCTCCAGCAACATTGTCTTCACTCGCGAATCTCTGGAGCGTATGCTTGCAGACCCGAACAGCCACTTGTACGTAATCCGTGAGGAGGGCAAGATAGTCGCTTGCGCAAGCCTGTGCATCTTCCATCAGCCATTCAGCACGGATGCAACAATTGAATCGGTAGTGGTATCCTCAAATATGAGAGGCAAAGGATTGGGACGAAGATTGATGGAACATCTTCTGGAAGAAGCGGCAAGAATGAGCGTGGATTGTATCCATCTGACGAGTAATCCAAAGAGGGAGGCGGCCAATGCACTATATCAGAAGATGGGGTTCGAGAGGAAGGAGACGAACTGCTATATAAAAAAGATAGATTAAATTTGCATATTCCTTACATTTTTAAAAGATGAACGTATACATTACCTATGCAATAATTTTAGTGCTACTCCTTGCGCTGGAGCTGCTGTATTTCCGCATTGCGGACAGGTTCAATATCATCGACAAGCCCAATGAGCGGTCGTCGCATAGCACGATTGTGCTCCGTGGGGGCGGAATTATTTTCCTGCTTGGACTATGGATTTGGAGTGCGCTTTTCGGCTTTCAATATCCGTGGGCACTAGCTGGAGTGACGCTGATTGCGGCTGTGTCGTTCGTGGACGATGTGCATTCGCTGCCGGACAGCGTGCGGCTTGTGGCGCAGTTCGTGGCGATGGGGCTTGTGCTTTGGCAGGTATGTCTGGTGGACGGCCTGTCGGTGATGGGCGATTGTGGCCTGATAGTGAAGGGCTTGGTCTTCGTTGCGGCACTGATTGTGTTTGTGGGGGCTGCTGACATCTATAATTTTATGGATGGCATCAATGGCATTACTGCCGGTTATTCGCTCTCTGTACTGGTGCCGCTGATGGTGGTGAATGGATTGCGGGCCGAGCCCGCAATGACGGGTGGGTTTATTTCGGAGTCGTTGATTATTGTGATCATTTTGGCAGTATTGGTGTTCAGCTTCTTCAATTTCAGAGGGAAGGGCAAGGCGAAGTGTTTTGCAGGTGATGTTGGCTCCGTTGGGATAGCATATATATTGCTCTTTTCCATCGGAATGCTGATTGCCAGGACGGGCGATGTTACCTGGCTCGTGCTGCTGCTGGTATATGGCGTTGACGGCTGCCTTACCATCTGCCACCGAATTATGCTGCGCGAGCACCTTGGCGATGCGCACCGCAAGCACATGTATCAGCTGATGTCGAATGAGTTGGGAATGTCGCACCCCGTGGTGGCTCTGATTTATATGGGCGTGCAGTTGGTCGTATCGCTGGGCTTTGTGTTCATCTGCCCGCTTATGGCTTCGGCTTGGGGTATCGGTATCGTGGCCAGCCATTGGATTTATCTGGCCGCTGCGCTGGTGGTGCTGGCGGTTGTGTACCTGCTCTTTATGAAGAAATACTACCACCTTCACGAGGAGTATCTGGCCTCGCTTAAAAAGTGATTTTGGGGTATGGAGATAAATAAATCTTTATTGGATAATCTTCTGGAGCAGGCGGCTGCCAGCCCTCGCTTGAGGATGAATTATGACCTGCGGACGTCCCCGGAGGATTCTTCACAAAGAATGCTGAACGCGCTGCTTCCTGGAACTGTGTTGCCGATTCATCGCCACACAAAGACCACGGAAGTGTTGGTTCTGCTTCGTGGTAAGATGGAGGAGGTTTTCTATGAGGAGGAATCTGAAAGTGTTTGGGACGGCGATTCACACTGTATGGATCTTTGTCGTAAGCGTGTGCTTCGTGAGACTTCTCGGGTGTTGCTGGAAGCTGGAGGAGAGGTGCAGGGACTCAGCATCCCCGTCGGCCAGTGGCACGGCATCAACGTCCTCGAACCTACCGTGATTCTTGAATGCAAGGACGGTAAGTACGAGCCGCTGGGGGAGGAGGATATGATTGAGGTGTAGTTGCTTTCGTTCGTCAAGTATAGTGTGGAGGTGCCGATATTGGATTGGCCAAACAGAGACGATTATTTTTCAATGACCGATGAACGACTCGAATTTTAATTATGGCGAATTCGCCACAATTGGAAATCAAGCTATGGTGTATGGAATTAGGGAGTTAAGGAATTCGTTTTAATTGCCATTTTGCAGAAAAATGTGTTATTTTGCGAGCGAAAAACAATGTTTAATCTGTCTGCA
Organism: Bacteroidales bacterium; assembly: GCA_024401695.1. Lineage (GTDB taxonomy): Bacteria > Bacteroidota > Bacteroidia > Bacteroidales > UBA932 > Cryptobacteroides. Next base: position 159,138 of record JAKSKN010000001.1, on the reverse strand, counting down.
ATATGTCAATAAGTGATAGTTGCAGCTAAATAAAACACCAATATGAGTGTAAATCTAATAGGCAGATGGTAAGATCTCTTTCCGTCATGCAGGTCTGTCGCCTATAGAGATGGAATTGGATGAGGGGAAAAAAGAGAATCCCAAGGCAAGGGTAAGTTTGATGAAGCTGCAACTGAAGCATTTCTACATATCGTTACAGAAACACGGAATGAAGAAGAGCCATTGCCCTGAGTTCCATCCGGTTTGTAAACCGAATGTCTTCCGAAAAGAATGGACTGAGGCTGAACGGCTGGAGATGGAAATACTGACGAACAGTCCGTTGGTTGCGGCATTCTTTGCCACGACTGAGTATGATGGCGTTGCGGAGGCCAGGGGAACAGAGGGGATATGGGATTGAAATGAGGGAAGGGGATGATTTGAATGCTTCTCGCGGAGGGACGATGTTTTTCCCTTATGACCCTATGGCAGAGAAGGTGCGGGCAATGATGAAATACAGAATCTACAGCAAGGATCTCCGAGTGATCCAGCGGGCTGCGGATGTGATGGGCGTGCCGTGGATATTTCTGGTGGGGTATGCAGAGGAGCCGGATGTCTATCAGCTCCCGATTCCTTCTTACGAGGAGTTTCTGGATTTCGCAAGGCAGTACCCGGGTGAGTATGATGTTCCGGAGGATGTTGCAGATGTGTTACAAAGGTGCAATACTGCATCACTGCCATTGAGCCGGTAATAATAAAAGCAAGGCAGCCTCGAATTGAGACTGCCTGTAAATTTGCCCACGTGAGCGGAATTGCTTCATGAGCCAGAGCAACGTGTGCGGGACTTCGCGCTTTCATCGTAAGCCCATCCACTCTCACGATTTGCTGCAAAGATAGTAATTTTTCTGAAGATAACTTTATATATGGACAATATCATCACAATGAAGGAAAAAATCCAGCTGTTTGAGGACAGGAAGGTCCGGACGGCTTGGGACGAGGAGAGGGAGAAATGGTATTTCTCCATCGTTGATGTGTGTGGCATTTTGATTAATCAGCCGGATTATCAGAAGTCGCGTAAGTATTGGAACAAACTTAAGCAGAGGCTCGTGGAAGAGGGATTTCAACCGGTGACAAATTGTCACCAGTTGAAATTGATAGCCCAAGATGGCAAGCCACGTCTCACCGATGTGGCTGATGCAGAGCAGCTTTTTCGTATCATTCAGAGCATCCCATCGCCCAAGGCGGAGCCGTAGCCGGTGTTGCCCGCAAAGTCGCCGAAAAGGAAATCGGTCATTCCGTAGTCTCCGACAGCAATTTCCTAGACAAGAATCCCGATAGTCTCCTGATTGGTGGACCTGACGATGAGTAACTGATAGCAGCGGATTAAATGTACCACCCGTAGCGGAAACAAATGTACCGGACATAGCGGAAACAAATGTACCAGCTGTAGCGGAATGAAATGTACCGTCTGTAGCGTTTTCAAATGTACCACCTGAAGCCGATGAACAAGTGCCGGTTGTGAGGCAGACAACAGAAGGGTTGCTTTGAGTTAAGCAAGTACCTTTGTGGTAGGAAAACAAACACCACAAAGATACTACGTGAACTCCTGCTCGACAGGTTGCGATGCAAAATCATCCAACTAGTTCCAAATTGGAACTAGTTGGAACAAACATGAAATCAAATAAACAAGTCGTTATTTAGAGGTTTACTTTGGAAATTAGTTGTATCTTCGCATAATAAGTTTTAGTCTATGAACGACAAAGTAGAGAAAATGGAAGGATCGGCAGGGGAGATAGTTCTCTACCAGCGCGATGAGATGGTTAACATTGAGGTTAAACTTGATGTGGAACATAATACGGTGTGGTTGACTCAAGCCCAAATGGCTGAATTATTTGGAAAAGAAAGGCCGGGCATCACCAAGCACATAGTGAATATTTTTAAGGAAGGTGAACTGCAGGAAGAAAGCAATGTGAGTTTTTTTCACATTGCAAACTCCGACAAGCCGGTGAAATTTTTCAATTTGAATGTGATAATCTCGGTCGGCTATCGTGTGCATAGCAAACAGGGTACTCAGTTTCGAATATGGGCGACAAACGTGCTTCGGGAATATCTTCTTCGAGGATATGCTGTCAATCAACAGCTGTTGGCTTTCCAACGGCAGATTGACTCGCGATTTAACGAACATAGCGTGATAGCAGACTGGATGGACGAATGATAGTATATATTTAGTTATGGAAAGCAAAATTTTGATGTTTCATTCTTTGGATAGGATGGATTGGCTGTGCACGATTTCTAATGCGTTTCAGAATTACAGTACAACCTCGACTCAGATAAGAATCGTTCTTCGGTTTGCCCCCGAACTTAAGCCGTATAGAATTCATCCAGTTCACGTAGCATCACTGGCGTGCTTGATAGAGAGTTTTGCTTCAAGGGGCTTTTCGGTCAATGTTGATAGGAACTCATTGTTAGGAGAGTATTTCTTTACGGAACTGAACTTCCGGGAATATTGGGCTGGAGGCAAGAATTTTGTTGAGGCTAAAGAAGATAGTATATTTAACTTATGGCGTTTAAAAGATTGCGAGAAAGAAATTGTACCAATCAGAGTATGCGAATATTTTAAACGAGGATTGTTTAAAAGAAAAGATCTGGCAACAGTTCAGTTGAGCCTTGATGAGGCCTTTTACAATGTTTTTGACCATGCAGAGGCAAATGGCAATGCTTTTTTGTTTTTAAGATTTAACGAGGAAAGAGGCGTTCTATCAATTGCTGTGTGCGATTTTGGAAGAGGTATTCCGTCAACTGTCAAAGCATATTTGCCGGGTATAGACAGCGATGTTGATGCGTTAAAACTAGCGATACAAGATTCATTCACCGTGAAGTCGCAGGGGCATAATAAAGGTTTTGGACTTGGCAATATAAGGGATGCTGGCGTCGAAGGTGATAGTATGTGGATTGTTAGTAATGAAGCATCTCTAGTTACATTGAAGGGATCCGTCCGTGGAATGCATAATGAGTTCTTCTTCCCTGGTACGGCTATCTTTTACGATTTAACGCTCAAATCGTTTGAAGATGAAGAAATTATTGATAACTTTGAAATCACTATTTAGGTGTTATGTATACAATTAAGCTTTGTGACATAGTGCAGGGACGTTCTTATCCGGATGCGGGTAGAATCCTATATGAAAAGATGGTTGATGTCAACAACATTCCAGACAAGATTATTCTTGATATGGATGGTATTGCGACATTGCCGACAATCTTTTTGAATGTTTCTATAGGGCAGTATATTGATTCGTTTGGCGTAGAGCGGCTAAAGAGTCGACTCTCGTTCTCAAGAATCTCCGCATCACAGGCTGAACGTATCACGAATTATATTCTGGTACTCACGTCTATTTCTGGTTCTTAACCTTGTTGGTATTTACAATATTGATCTATTGTTTTGTGAGCGGGCTATTTATGTTCGCTCACTATCATTTTGTATAAGTGTAAGCCTCCGGTGAGGCACGTGTTGTGATTTTTTTTCGATTAGTTCCGATTCGTTAACGATTAGTCCCGATTAGGAACTAATGAGTCCGAGTCGGTACGATTAGTCCCAAGTTCGGCCCACCTACGGGGAAGAAGTTCCGAGAGGTCCTTTCCGTCTCGAAGATAGTACGGGATCTTTGTCAGGACATCCTCCATCCAGATGCGCGGTTCGATGCCGGCATCCTTGCCGAATACATCCACCAGCTCGAAATCCGCAACGAAGCATAATCCCGTCATTGCGGGCCTGCCCCGTCATGCTGAACTTGATTCAGCATCTCCAGTTCAATGGATTGGGGTCTCAAATTATTCTATTACCTTAGAGATATATTTTTAGAACCTTATGGCAAAAATTGTTGAAGTACGAAACAGCACAGCGGAGTTCCTGACCTTTGTGGCAGCGAACAAGGAAGAGGGTGTGCAGGTGGTGTATAAGGATGAGACCATCTGGGTGACCCAGCAAGCGATTGCTACCTTGTTCGATAAGAACAAATCGACCATCAGCCGTCATATTGCCAATATTTATAGTGAAGGCGAGCTGCAGCCCGAAGCGACAGTTGCAAAATTTGCAACTGTCGTAAATCGCGGCATCAGAGGCGAGTTCTCTACCAGCGCGATGAGACGATTAAAATTGAGGTAAGGCTTGATGTTGAGCATGATACGGTGTAATAAAGGGAATAACGTGCATTTTTTACACGTTATTGGTGTCACGGTTGTGCTTTTAACCGCCAGATGGTGGCGCTCCAGCAGCATGTGGATGACCGTACTCTTCTGCTGCTTGGCCTGTGAATGGCATCTATTGCTTCGGTCAATGCCAGCGATTGAAAAATAGTATCGAAGTCCCGCGGTTGATGTGCCGGCTGCCAGTATCTTTGCTTCCGAAATCTTAACATTTGAGAACAATGAAAATCGGAGACAAAATGCCGTCATTCCAGGTCCAGGACCAGGAAGGCGCAATTGTAAAGACAGAAGATCTTCTGGGCAAGGGGCACAAGATTGTCCTGTACACTTATCCTAAGGATAATACGCCCGGATGCACGGTGGAGGCTTGCAGCTTCCGCGATGCGTATGATGACCTGCGCGCGGCGGGTTATACCGTTATCGGAGTGAGCAAGGATTCGGCGAAGAGCCATACCGGCTTCAGGGAGAAGCATTCGCTGCCGTTCACCCTTCTGGCAGACACGGAAGCATCCCTCCTCAAGGCTCTTGGCGCCTGGGGCGAGAAGAAGTTCTGTGGCAAGACCTGCAGCGGAACGCTTCGCAAGACCTTCGTTTTCAGCGAAGACGGTATCCTCGAACGCATCATCGACAAGGTCGATACCAAGAAGGCCGCGGAACAGATTCTCGGTGGTGAATCTTAATTTTTACCTGCTATGAAAAAGAAAGAGAATGAAGTTTCAGGGCAGCAGGTGAAGACCTGGATATGCTCTGTGTGCGGATACGAGTGCGATGGCCCCGAACCGCCTGAGAAGTGTCCGCGCTGTGGTGTGGATGCGATGTATTTCGACCCTGTTGCAGACGTAGGCGATGATTAAAGAAAGATTGATTAAATTTGTCGCAGCGGGATAAAGTATATTTGCAGTATGACCACAAAAGAGCAATTGGCGCAGAGTCCGTCACTTCAGGATGAACTCAGAAGGATGCAGAGCGGCGAGCCGTACGATGCCCACACTCCCGAGATGAGGGCGTGGCGCGACGAGGTGAAGAAGCTGCTGCACAGGCTGAACACCACAGAATATCACTGTGAGAATATGGCGGAGATCACGAGGGAGATACTCCCCAACGCCGCCCCGGACATCTACGTCGAGCCGCCTTTCTACTGCGACTACGGCAACCTCATCCACACCGGCGAGAAGGTTTTCATCAACTTCGGATGCATCATCCTCGACGGCGGCGGGGTGTATATCGGCCGCAAGACACTGATTGCGCCCGGTGTGCACATCTACACCGCCGAGCACCCGACAAATGCTGACGACCGCGACCGCTTCGAGATGTGCCGCCCCGTCAGGATAGGGGAGAGGTGCTGGATCGGGGGCGACGTGACCATCTGCCCGGGCGTCACCATCGGCGACCGCTGCGTGATCGGCGCTGGCTCGGTTGTTGTAAGAGATATACCTGATGACTCCCTCGCCGTCGGCAACCCTGCCCGAATCGTCAGGAAACTCAACGGTTGATCGGATTTTTTTGTACCTTTACACTAACCAAATCACTTGATGCCATGAAAACAAGAGTCTCTATTCTCGCCGCAGTGGCGCTTCTGCTTACGGGATGCTTCCCTGCAAGCATTGTGACGGTATCTCCGTACAACGACTACCAGAGATCTTACACCACCACGGTCACGGTCCCTCGTACCCGCACGGTCACGACCACGACCCGCGTGACCCCGGCCATTGAAGACCTCTCGCTCTACCTTGACCTGCAGGCTGTGGGCTCCGCCTTCGCGCAGTCGAGGAACATCGAGGAGTTCGAATCGCTGCTCAACAACTCTTCCTATATCATCTCGAACCTCGACCTGAACGGAGACGGCTACGTTGACTACCTGCGCGTCGTAGAGGCTGTCGAAGGACACAACCACGTGTTCATCATCCAGGCAGTGCTGGCCGAGAACGTGTTCCAGGACATCGCCACCATCGTGGTGGAGGCCCCTGCGTCCCAGCAATGGCACGTACAGATCATCGGTGCCCCGTTCATCTACGGCCCGAACTACATCCTCGATCCTTTCTTCGTGGTCAGGCCGCCTATCTTCAACCATTTCTACAATTTCGCCTACGACTACAGGATCTGGCATTCGCCTTGGTACTGGGGGCACTTCCCGCCGTACTACAAGCACCCGGCCCCGCTTCTCCTCGGCCACTACCAGGCCTACGTGCGCACGTTTATGAGCAACCACCGCTACTGCCAGCGCTTCGACTATCCGAAGGAGCGCCGCTACAAGGAGCTCGACAGGGTCGCACACGACTATATGCGCAATGACTATGGCCAGCAGCATCCGGAAAGGTCGTTCACCAAGCGTACCGCGGAAATACCTGCAGCCGCCAACGGCAGCCGCGTGACCAACGCCCGCGACATCCAGTCCCGCGCCAGCGCCGGTACCACCAGCCGCAGCGCAACTTCAAGCCGCAGCGCCACTACAAGCAGCCGCAGCGCGTCTTCCGGCAGCACTCCTTCCAGAAGCACCGGCAGTGTCTCCAGCACTACCAGGAGCAACGTGCGCAGTTCCGGTTCCACCAACACCAGGATCACCACGCAGTCCGCTTCCGGTTCCACTTCCACTGTCAACAGGAACAGCGGGACCACCAGCCGCAGCAGCGCCACTCCGAGCCGCAGCAGCTCTTCCGGCGCGACCCGCGGCTCTTCGTCAGCAGGTTCATCCCATTCAAGAAGGTAATTAATTATGCGTAAACTCTCATTGATATTATTGGCGGCAGCCGGCATCCTCGCCTCCTGCCAGAAGATCGGACCGGTGGGCCCTCAGGGCCCTATGGGTCCGCAGGGCCCGAAAGGCGACCCGGCAAGTTTCAACATCGTTTACATAGATGTCCCTCAGGATGCGTGGCTGTATTCGAACTTTGCCGACAACAACTATTTCGTAGCCGAAGTCAAGGTTCCGGAACTTACCGAGGAAGCCTTTGACTATGGCCTTGTAAACTGCTACCGCACCTTTGCCTACGACACCAAGGACGCCAGCCAGATAGCCTTGCCTTATGTGCGCCTGCTGGAGGAAGTCGATGGCAGTGAAGTATTCTTCTATACCGAGACCATCGACTTTGAGTATGGCATAGGCTGGGTGAGGTTATATTACACGCTGAGCGATTTCTTCTACGAGGTTGACGAGACCCTCGTGCCGGAGCCTATGACCTTCCGCCTGTCCATTGCCTATTGATGACGGTGGGGTATGAAGCCGCTTGTGAAAAGACTGCTGCCTGCAATCGCGCTGTTCTGCTGCACAGTGGCTTCTGCTTATGTACCCATCAAGGTCGAATATCAGACTACGGGCGTGGCCCCCGCCTTCTTCGGACCGTATGCGTATATGGTCCCGGACGTTTCGGACGGGGTGATGAAGACCAGCCCGTATGCGGAACTCTCGTTTGACACCATCGTGGGGCACATCGCTGGCAAGGGCAATGAGGATTACACCTTCGCTCCGGCCTTCAATGTGGTCATCCCGCTCTGGACCGACCGCGTGAACCTCAAGGTGTACGGGGAGATCCAGGAATATTACTCTGACAATGCCGTCACACGGACACTGCGCCGCGTCGACCCTTCGCTCCCGCTGAAGGACCACGACGCGGGCGCATTGTATTTCGGGGTTGACCTTCTGGTCTTGCGCGAGGCATCCTGGTGGCCTGCCGTCGTGCTGAGCGCCACCACCTTGAGCGCCACTGGCGACCATTATGAGTACGCCCGCCACTATGACGCCCCGGGCTACCATTTCACCCTGAGCGCGGGCAAGGACCTGCCTGCGGGCTTCAGGCTTTCGGCCTACGCCGGTTTCCTCTGCTGGCAGATCGACAGGGGACGCCAGAATGACGCGTTTATGCTTGGCGCCAAGGCGTCGTATTCCTGCAGCTGGCTCCAGGCTTCGGTGGAATACGGGCAGTATTCGGGCGTTGAGCACTATGGGGACTGCCCGCGTGTGATAAAGGCGCGCGCAGACTTCAGGCTGGGCAGCGTGGCCCCGTTCCTATATTATTCCCACGGCTTCAACGACTGGCCGTTCGACCAGTTCAGGGTGGGCGTGTCCTATACCCTGAAGCTGAAATCCAGATAGCGGGGGAGTGGACAATCTGAAAAACATCTTCGCGCGCAACTGCGAGCTGAGGCGCATAGACAAGCCTGCGGCAAAGGCTTTCCTGGATGCGTATCACCGTCTGGGCGACACGACCTGCCGCTACCGTTACGGCCTCTACACCAGGAGGACCACGGGTGCGGGTGAGGCGTCGCTGCCGGCGGGGACGCTGGTCGCCGTGTCAACCTTCTCGAATGCACGCCGCTGGCGGAAAGGGGACGATGTGGTGAGCTCCTACGAATGGATACGCTATGCCTCCATTGACGGCTTCCGCGTGGTCGGCGGGATGGGCAAGCTGCTTCAGGCGTTCGTCGATGATGTCCGTCCCGACGACGTGATGAGCTATGCCGATGCCGACTGGCCGGACGGGGGAGATGCCTACAGGGCCCTCGGCTTCGTCGAGGAAACCCGCGTGGAGCGTGCCGGGCGCGTCAATATCAAATACAGGAAGAAGTTTTGAGGAAGGCGCTCCGTCAGTCGACGAATTTCTTTACGGTGTCGTAGTCGTAGCCTCTTGAAAGGGCGAATTTGATGAGCTTGAGACGGATCTGCGGGTCGCCCTCGAGCAGGTGGCGCTTTGCTTCCAGCAGGTGTCTGAGCCTGTCGTCGGCCTTCTCGCTGTCGATCTCGCGCAGGGCCTCGTCGATGACCTCCCTGCTTATGTGTTTGGCGCTGAGCGCAAAGCGGATCTTTACGGGCCCCCATCCGGTGAGCGCGGCCTTCTCCCGCGCGAATGCGCCGGCGTAGCGCAGGTCGCTCACGAAACCTCCTTCAACCAGTCTGGCGACAATCTCCTCTGCGGCTGCCGAGTCGCCTTCGAGCCTGTCGAGGGCCTTCTTGTAGATGTCTGCAGTGCAGTATTCCCTTTTCGCACACTGGCTTTCGAGGCTGGAGTATGCCCGTTGTTTCTTATCTTCCATAATCGGCTTTTAATATCATACAAAAATACTATTTTTGTAATGAAATGAAGAAATTTATCACCACCCTTCTGGCGGCAACCGTCACGCTGGCCGCCCTTGCAATCAACCCGCAGATCAGAGACATAGACATCAGATGCACCCTGGACCAGCAGGGAAGTGCGCACATCACGGAAGTCTGGGATGTGACCGTGGCAAGCGGTACGGAGTGGTATCTGGTCCGCGAGAATCTCGGTGACATCGAGATCAAGGACCTCGCCGTCAGCGAAGGCGGCGCCCCGTTCGTGAATGAAGGGGCCTGGGACATCGACAGGAGCATAGGCGAGAAGGCCGGCCGCTGCGGTCTGCACCGTACGGGTGCCGGATATGAGATATGCTGGGGCGTGGGCAGCTACGGCGACCACGTGTTCACCGTCTCCTATACGATGACCAATGTGGTGAAAAGTCTTGATGACTATGATATGCTTCATATCCAGTTCATTTCCGACGAACTTTCTTCCACTCCGCAGCACGCACGCGTCGAGGTGTCCATCCCCGGCGTCCAGATGGATACCGTGAATACGAGATTGTGGGGATTCGGCTACTATGGCGATGCGCGCTTCGAGGGCAACAGCCTTGTCTGCGAGAGCACCGGGGAGTTCGACCGTCACAGTTCCGTGATTATGCTCGCCCGCTTCGACAAGGGTATGGTTTCCGACCCGCAGAGCGTGCAGGAGCGTGAATTCCAGACAGAGCTGGACAAGGCTATGAAGGGTGCTGACTTTGACGATGATGATGATTCTGGTGACGGCTTCGGCGATGTGCTGGCGGGCATAATCGGCATCCTTATGCTTCTGATAAACGGTGGATGGATACTTATCCTTCCGTTTGTCGTCCTGATTGCAAAGACGATGGCCAAGAAGCGTATGCTCGGCACGACCAACAAGGATACCATCCCGTGGTCGCGCGAGGTGCCTTTCAATGGCGATTATGTCACCACGAGCTACACCTTGAGCGAGGTCGGCGAGCCGAACAAGCGCAATCAGGTGGCTTCTGCGATGATATTGAAGATGATCTACCTCAAGGCCATCGAGGTCCGCCAGACAGAGAAGGGCAAGGTGGAGCTGGCGCTTGCCGACAAGAGCGGGATCGCCGGCCTCGACCCTTATACCAACCAGCTCTGGGATATGATACGGGAGGCCAGCGGAAGTGACAGCGTCCTGCAGGAAAGGGAGTTCAGCAGGTGGGCCTCTTCGCACCAGAGCAGGGTCGCCGCCTGGGCGAAGGCCGTGAAGAAGGCCGGAAAGGACTCGTTCGGCAAGTCTCCTTGGCACGAGGGCGGCAAGGTGTCCGACGCGGGCCGGGATGAATGCCGCAAGGCGATAGGTTTCAAGAAGTTCCTTGTCGATTTCACCCTGATCAAGGAGCGCGCCAGCCGTGAGGTCGTCCTGTGGCAGGACTATATGGTGTTTGCAGCCCTCTTCGGCGTCGCCGACAAGGTGGCAAAGGAGCTCAAGGATATCAATCCTATGGCTTTCAGTGAGATACAGGATTTTACCCCGGATACCTTCCACAGCGTTGTACTTATGTCCAACAACCTTGGCCAGGCGATAACTTCGGCAAGCGTGCCTTCTTCACACGGCAGCGCTGGCGGATTCGGCGGTCACGCCTCATATCACGGAGGTGGCGGATTCTCCGGAGGAGGCCACGGCGGCGGTTCGAGATAGCGGTCCTACCGCTTCTGCTGTCCGGCCAGCATTCCGCAGGCGGCCAGGATGTCTTCGCCCCTTGAGGAGCGTATCGTGCAGGTGATGCCGTTGTTGCTGAGCCTGTCCCTGAATGCGGTCATAGCCTTGTCGGTAGCGCATTCGTATGGGAAATCGGGGATTTTATGGAAACGGATGAGATTGACGCGGCACTCTATGCCTTTCAGGAGGCGGATGAGTGCGTCTGCGTGCAGCTTGTCGTCGTTGAAGCCCGCGAACATCGTGTATTCGAAGCTGACGCGCCGCTGGCCGCTGAAGTCGTACTGACGGATGAGGTCCACCACGTCCTGGACCGGCCAGGCTTTCTGGACGGGCATCATCTGCAGACGCTCTTCAGGGAAGGGGTTGTGGAGACTGACTGCGAGGTGGCAGTGCTGCTCGTCGAGGTATCTGCGAAGTTTCGGGAGTACGCCTATGGTGCTGAGCGTGATGCGTTTGGGACTCCACCCGAAGCCCCAGTCGGCTGTAAGGATCTCTATCGCCCCGGCTACGGCGTCGTAGTTGTCGAGGGGCTCGCCCATTCCCATAAATACCGTGTTGGTGAGCTCGGATGACTCTTCGATGCTGATGAACTGGTTGATGATGTCGCCGGTGTCAAGGTTGCCGTGCCAGCCCTGGCGGCCGGTCATACAGAACTTGCAGCCCATCTTGCAGCCCGCCTGGGAGCTGACGCAGAGGGTCCTGCGGTCTTCGTCGGGGATCATCACGGCCTCTACGGCCTGGCTTTCCGATACCGGGAAGAGGTACTTGCGGGTGCCGTCGGAAGACCTCGCTTCGCCTATGGGGGCGACTGTGCCGAGCTCGAACGATTCCTGCAGCCTGGCCTTGGAGTCTTTCGAGATGTTGGTCATCGCATCCCAGCTGCGGACGCGCTTCTGATACAGCCATTCTGCCAACTGTTTGCCGACGAACGGCTTCAGTCCGCAGGATGCGGCGGCCTCCTTGAGCCCCGCCAGGTTCTTTCCCAGCAACTTGTCTTTCATAGTACAAAAATACGATTTTTTTGTCTTATATTTGTAACTGGCGTCGTAACGGTTCGGCGCCGTATGAACATTAAATTTAAAACATTATGGCTAAAGAAGTTGAAGTAAAGGCCAATGAAGTCAACGCTGCCAAGCTGAAGGCGCTTCAGGCCACGATCGACAAGATTGAGAAGGATTTCGGGAAAGGAACGATCATGAAGTTGGGAGATCAGCCAGAATGGGACGTTCAGGTAATTCCTAGCGGCTCCGTGGCTCTTGACCACGCACTCGGCATCGGCGGTTATCCGCGCGGCCGTATCATCGAGATCTACGGACCGGAATCAAGCGGTAAGACGACTCTGGCGATCCACGCCATAGCAGAGGCCCAGAAGCAGGGCGGAATCGCGGCTATGATCGATGCGGAGCACGCTTTTGACCGCTCATACGCACAGGCTCTCGGAGTCAATCTCGAGACCCTTCTGGTTTCCCAGCCGGATAACGGCGAGCAGGCGCTCGAAATCGCCGACAACCTCATCCGCTCCGGCGCGATCGACATCGTTGTCATCGACTCCGTCGCCGCCCTCACGCCGAAGGCTGAGATCGAGGGTGAGATGGGCGACAACAAGGTCGGCCTCCAGGCCCGCCTGATGAGCCAGGCTCTCCGCAAGCTCACCGCAAATATCGCCAAGACCAACACCTGCTGCATCTTCATCAACCAGCTTCGTGAGAAGATCGGCGTGATGTTCGGCAATCCGGAGACGACCACCGGCGGCAACGCCCTCAAGTTCTACGCTTCCGTGCGTCTGGATGTGCGCCGCACCACACAGCTCAAGGACGGCGACGAGGCTCTCGGAAACCGCACCAAGGTCAAGGTGGTCAAGAACAAGATGGCACCACCTTTCAAGAAGGCCGAGTTCGACATCGTCTATGGCGAAGGCATTTCGCACGTGGCGGAGATCGCCGACCTCGCGGTGGAGTTCGACATCATCCACAAGAGCGGCAGCTGGTTCAGCTACAAGGAGAACAAGCTTGCGCAGGGTGCCGCCGCATTGAAACAGTTTCTCAAGGACAATGTCGAGCTCTGCGAAGAGATCGAAGCTCAGGTCCGCGAAGCTCTTAAATCTGTAAAAGACTGATGGGTAAAGTGATTCTTACAGGCGACCGGCCGACCGGCCGCCTTCATATTGGCCACTATGTTGGCTCGCTCCGCCGCCGCGTGGAGCTTCAGAACAGCGGCAAGTACGAAAAGATTTTCATTATGATCGCGGACGCACAGGCGTTGACGGACAATGCCGACAACCCTGAGAAGGTCCGCCAGAATATCATAGAAGTGGCGCTGGATTATCTCTCGGCCGGTCTTGATCCCGAGAAGGCGTGCATCTTCATCCAGTCGCAGGTGAGCGAGCTCACGGAACTCACGTTCTTCTACAACAACCTCGTGACCGTGCAGCGCCTCCAGCGCAATCCGACCGTCAAGGCCGAGATCCAGATGCGCGGGTTCAATGATTCCGACGAGGCCGACAACAAGGCCGGCACCCCTGTCGGATTCTTCTGCTATCCTATCTCTCAAGCTGCCGATATCACCGCTTTCAAGGCCACCACGGTGCCGGTAGGTGAGGACCAGGCGCCGATGATCGAGCAGACGCGCGAGATCGTGCACAAGTTCAATACCGTCTATGGCGAGACTCTGGTGATGCCTGAGATGCTTCTTCCGGACAATGCGGCCTGTCTGCGCTTGCCGGGTACCGACGGCAAGGCCAAGATGAGCAAGTCGCTGGGCAACTGCATCTACCTTTCGGATTCTGCCGAGGAAGTGTGGGTGAAGGTCAAGGGTATGTACACCGACCCGCTTCATCTTCAGGTCTCTGATCCGGGTCACGTTGAGGGCAATACCGTCTTCACATATCTTGATGCCTTCTGCAAGCCTGAGCATTTTGCGAAATTCCGCGAGTGCTTTGTAGGCAAGAAGGTGAGCTTCGAGTTCAACAGCCTTGATGAGGTGAAGGCTCAGTATCAGGCCGGCGGCCTTGGCGATATGATGATCAAGAGCTTCCTGAATGCCGTTCTCAACGACACCCTGGAGCCTATCCGCGCGCGTCGTCACGAGCTGGAGAAGAATATCCCGTATGTTTATGAGGTTCTCCGCAAGGGTTCTGAAATCGCCCGCGCCGAAGCTGCCGATACCCTCGCGGCCGTCAAGCGCTCTATGCGCATCAACTATTTCGACTCCGGTGTCCTTGACGCCCTCATCGCCGAACAGTCCGCAAAATACAGCAAATAAAAAAAGCAGCGCAGATGCGCTGCTTTTTTTATGCTATCTGAGGGCGGCCGGGGCGGTCGCGGTCGGATTTGTCGCGGGACTCAAGGAATTTCGGGTCAATCTTGCCGTCCTGAAGGTCCTGCCAGTCAAGCCGGTTGCGATAGATGTCGATGGCCTGGAAGATTGCCGCGCGCATTGAACGCGGGTCAGCTTCATCGCGGCCTGCCATCTCAAACGCGGTACCGTGGTCGGGAGATGTGCGGACGACCGGAAGCCCGGCGGTGAAATTCACGCCATCCTCGAAAGAAAGAGCCTTGAAAGGCGAGAGACCCTGGTCGTGATACATAGCAAGGGTCGCATCGAAATTCTCATAGTGGCCGAGGCCGAAATAGCCGTCAGGCGAGAACGGACCAAAGGCAAGGATGCCCTCCTCGTTGGCCTTCTTGATGGCAGGGATGATGATGTCCTGCTCCTCGGTGCCCAGGAGACCGCCGTCACCGCTGTGAGGATTGAGGCTGAGCACGGCGATACGTGGCTGGTCGATTACGAAATCCTGCTTGAGAGAGGCATTCATAAGACGAAGCTTGCTGAGAATCTTCTCTTCGGAGATGTTCTTGCATACATCCTTGAGAGGAATGTGGCCGGTGACAACTGCAAGGCGCAGACGATGGCTGACCATAAACATAAGGACATCCTTCACCCCGAATGCATTCTGGATGTATTCGGTATGGCCCGGGAAGCCGAAACCCTCGTTGGACATAGCCTTCTTGTTGATAGGCCCGGTGACGAGCACGTCGATCTTGCCCTCCTTGAGCTCGCGCACGGCGATGTCAAGAGCGGTGATGGCGCCCTTGGCGGACTCAGGGGTGGCCTGTCCCGGCTCTGCATAGGTGCTCTCCGGAAGACAGTTCACGATGTTGATCCTCTTCGGATGTGCTTCAGAGGCCGAATTGATGGCATTGGTATCCATCTGCTCCACCTCGGGGATGGTCTTGCGGTAAAAGCCGAACAGCTTTGATGAGCCATAGATCACAGGAGTGAACTGCTCGAGTATGCGCGGGTCCGCGAGGGCCTTGATGATGACTTCATAGCCGATGCCGTTGGAGTCGCCCTGGGTTATTCCCACAATTATCTTATCGTTCTGCATATCTAGAAAATTAATGATTCTTCTTCTTTCGTGAGGTATCCTTCGTCTTCAGGAAGACCGGGCTGGGAGTAGGCAGCCACGGCAAGCCTGTCGCAGCGCTCGTTCTCGGGATGCCCGGCGTGCCCCTTCAGCCAGTGGAAGCTGACGTGGTGGGCGCGGTACAGCGGCAGGAACCTCTGCCAGAGGTCGGGATTCTTCACCTTCTTCCAGTTCTTTGCCACCCATCCCTCGAGCCATCCCTCGGTTATGGCCTTCACGACATACGTGCTGTCGCTCCACACCTCGACCTCGGCATTCTCCCATCTGATGGCTTCCAGGCCGGTTATGACGGCCAGGAGCTCCATCCTGTTGTTGGTGGTGCGGGCGAATCCTCCGGAAATCTCCTTGCGCAGGTCGCCGCACTTCAGGACCACTCCATAGCCTCCCGGACCCGGGTTGCCGCTGGCTGCCCCGTCAGTGTAGAGGAATATGGTCTGCCGATTTGTCATAGTGTACAAAAATAGTTATTTTTGCTTGATTTAGTTACTCATAAAAAAATTACTTGGATTAATCATTCCTTCACTGAAACCGATGAGAAGAATTCTTCTGGCCATAATGACTGTCCTGCTGTGCCTGCCTGCACAGGCCCAGTTTGCATACAGGGCCGATTCGCTCTCTGTCCCTGCCGTGAAGAGGCCGTCTGATTTCGATGCGCGGCAGCTCATAGCCCCCGCAGCCCTGATGACTGCAGGCACGCTCATCCACTGTTTCGCCCACGACAGCTTCGACGCTGACGTCAAGAAATGGGCCCTGGAGGACTGGCGTGCCGGAGGGCCGAGGACTGACTTTGAGGACTGGGTGCAGTATGTCCCGCTCGGGATGAGCGTCGGCCTCGGGTTCACGGGCGTTCAGGCCGAGCATCATTGGATTGAACGTGTGATCGAAACGGGTATCTCGTATGCCTTCCTGAGTGCCGTCTCGTACGGTATGAAGGCATTGATCGACTCCCCGCGTCCCGACGGAGTGGACAACAAGTCGTTCCCGTCCGGGCACACTAACCTGGCCTTCACGGGAGCCGAACTTGTGAGAATGGAATATGGCTGGGGCTGGGGCGGAGCTGCGTATGTGCTCGCCACAAGCGTGGCCCTGATGCGCCTCCACAACAACAAGCACTGGGCCAGCGACGTCATCTTCGGGGCCGGACTCGGCATTCTCAGCGCCCACGTGGGCGGATGGCTGGTGGAACCGTTCAAGAACCTTTTCGGAATCAGGATACCTGACAATCTGCAGTTTGCGCTCGTACCTTCCGCCGACCCGTACACGGGTGCGGTGTGCGGCACTCTGGCAATGAAATTTTAACGGATGAAGACATTTTTCAAAGACTCCCGGCCGTGGCTGATAGCGGGGCCCTGCAGCGCTGAAAGCGAAGAGCAGGTCCTGGCGACCGCACGTGCGCTCAAGGATGTCGGCGTGAATGTGTTCCGTGCGGGGATATGGAAGCCGCGCACGCATCCGGGATGCTTTGAAGGAATAGGGGAGAAGGGGCTTCCGTGGCTGCGTGAGGTGCAGGAGCAGACCGGAATGAAGGTCTGCACGGAAGTGGCGGGTGCCTCCCACGTCAAGGCCTGCCTTGATGCGGGCATCGATATGCTCTGGGTAGGCGCGCGCACGACATCCAATCCTTTCCTCGTGCAGGAGATCGCGGAGTCGCTTTCCGGTACGGATGTGCCGGTGCTGGTGAAGAACCCGGTCAATGCGGACCTGGGCCTGTGGACGGGAGCCATCGAGCGTTTCCGGGCGCAGGATGTCAGGAACCTCGGCATCATCCACAGGGGATTCTCCACATTCGACAAGATACGTTACAGGAACGTTCCGCACTGGCGCTATGCGATCGAGATGCGCACTCGCTTCCCGGAACTGCCTTTCTTCTGCGACCCTTCGCATATGGCAGGCGCTGTGGAGTATGTCGCTGAGATCTCGCAGCGTGCGCTGGACCTCGGCTTTGACGGCCTGATGATAGAGAGCCACTGCTGCCCGCGGCAGGCCTTGAGCGATGCCTCGCAGCAGCTTGAGCCTTCTGCCCTGGACGGACTTCTGGGATCCCTCAAGGTCCGTGACCAGGTGGCCGGAAACGACGAGACCCTCGAGAGCCTGCGTGCGCGCATCGATGCGGTCGACGACGAGATCATCCGCCTCCTTGCAGAGCGTATGGGCATTTCCAGGGAGATAGGCAGCTATAAGAAAGAGAGGAACATAGCCATCATCCAGTCGGCCCGTTTCGAGGAGCTGCTGGAAGCGGCGAAGAAGCTCGGGGCCACATATGGACTCGACGCCGGCTTCCTTGCAAGGATATTCAATATGATACACGATGCTTCGGCAGCGGAGCAAAATAAAATAATCTCTGAAAAATGATCGCTAAAACTAGAGCAGAGCTCATCAAGTACTGTCTCGACCAGAAGGTTGAGGTGCTGAATTTCCACTACTGTGGATGGGACGGACGTCTCAAGACACTTAATTTCGTTATCCGCGACAAGGAGCACCTCGAGAACCTCCTCGAGGCCGGCGAGAGAGTCGACGGTTCAAGCTTGTTCCCGTTCATCGAGGCGGGCAAGAGTGACCTCTATGTCATCCCGCGCTACTCCACCGCATTCCGCAACCCGTTCGAGGACGAGGTGCCGACCGTGGACGTGCTGTGCGAGTTCTTCACACGTGACGCGGTTCCTTTCGAGAACGCTCCGCGCTACATCCTCCACAAGGCTTCGGAGGCATTCAAGAAGGCGACCGGCCTCGAGATGCAGGCAATGGGCGAGCTTGAGTACTACATCGTGGCTCCGGAAGAGGAACTCTACCGTATCGCCGACCAGAAGGGCTACCACGAAAGCGCTCCGTTCTGCAAGTATGCCGATTTCCGCGTGGAGGCGATGCGCCTCATCACGAAGGCCGGGTGCCACGTCAAGTACGGCCATTCCGAAGTGGGCAACTTCACGGAGAAAGGCAAGATCTACGAGCAGAACGAGATCGAATTCACCCCTGTGGACATCGAGCAGGCGGCCGACGAACTCGTCATCGCAAAGTGGATAATGTGGCAGCTCGCATACCAGTACGGCGTTGACCTCACGTTCGCTCCTAAGATCACCGACGGCAAGGCTGGTTCCGGCCTGCACGTGCATATGAAATTCACGCGCGACGGCAAGCCTGTGATGACGGAGAAGGGCGAACTCACCGAAGTCAGCCGCAAGGCCATCGCCGGCCTGATGGACCTCGGCACGTCGCTCCCGGCATTCGGCAACCCGAGCCCTGTGTCATTCCGCCGCCTGGTCCCTCATCAGGAGGCTCCGACCTCGCTCTGCTGGTCGTTCTCAAACCGCAGTGCGCTTGTGCGCGTCCCGCTCGGATGGGTGACCGACACCGATATGGCTGCCATAGCAAACCCTCTTGAGAAGGCCCACAGCTGCGATTTCTCCTTCAAGCAGACTTTCGAGTGGCGCGCTTCCGACGGTACGGCGGACCTGTATCTGCTTATGGCTTCGCTCTGCGTCGCAGCCCGTCACGGACTTGAGATGGACGGCGCCCTGGCAATCGCCGACAAGACTTACGTCGGACTCGGCGTGAACATCCACGATTCTGCCAACAAGGCGGTCCAGGAGGCTCTCGAGCAGCTGCCGCCTGACTGCGCTGGCTCGGCTGACGAGCTTGACGGTGACCGTGCCGTCTATAACGCCTACAACGTGTTCTCCGACGACGTGATTGACTATCAGATCAGCTTCCTGAAGTCGCTCAAATAGTGTGACCTTTCCCTGCAAGGGGACTGAAAGGCCGGTTTCTGCGTATTATCTTCGATAATATTTGCAAGAAATTGGCCTTTTGTTTATTTTTGTATGTTACTATGGCTATTAGGCTTTATTTATGACGACTTTTGAGAAAAATATAGACAAATACTCCCACAAGTATCTGAACAGGTGGGTGGTCTTCTTTATGGACCTCTTCCTCTCGCTTGCGGTTTCCAGCGCGGTGGCCATCGCCGCCTATCTTCTGGGAGACGAACTACTGAGACATTCCGACAGGTTCATCTTTGTCTGGGGTTTTTCATCAGTGATATCTTCGGCCGTGATGTTCTTCCTGGTCAGGACGTACATAATCATCATCAGGCACTTCTCGTTCAAGGATTCTTTCAAGTTCGGTCTTGTCTCTATCGGCAAGGTGGCCCTGATGTGGGCGGCCGTCGTGCTCTTCGGGATGTTCACGAAGACAGTGTTCGTGATGCTGGTTGCGGATTTCCTGCTCAGTATGATCGTGTTCTGCCTCGTGCGTTTCATAATGATCGCGGTCTATGACAACTACAAGAGCCACGTCCGTCAACTTCAGAAGTGCGCCAGGGTGCTTGTCTATGGTCTTTCTGACAAGTCGATCGCAACCCTCACGCGTCTGCGCAACTCGCGTCACTACGAGATCATCGGCTTCATAACGCCGGACAGCAGAGCGAAGAAATCCCTCTTCGCCGACAAGCAGGTCTATTGCTTCCGTTCCGAAAAGGAATTCACCGACATAGTCGAGAGCCTTTCCCTCGCCGGCATCCTGTTCCCTACCGAGGCCAATGTGCAGGCAGAGCAGAACAGCCTGGTCAAGTTCTGCATCGACAACAATGTCAAGGTGCTGATGGTACCTACGATCGATGAGTATTCCGGTGAGGAGCTGCACCACTTCAATATCCGTGAAGTCAAGATCGAGGACCTTCTCGGACGCGACGAGATCGAGATATCCCTCGACGAGATACAGAAGAATTTCAAGGACAAGGTGGTTATGGTCACCGGTGCTGCCGGTTCCATCGGTTCCGAGCTCTGCCGCCAGCTTGCCGGCTTCGGCGTGCAGAAGCTTGTCCTCTACGATAACGGGGAGACCCCTATGCACAATCTCAGGCTCGAGCTTGAGGAGAAACATCCGGACCTCAAGTTCGTGCCTATCATCGGAGATGTACGTCTGGAGCGCCGTCTTGATTTCGCGTTCCGTTCGCATCATCCTCAGGTCGTGTTCCACGCCGCCGCCTACAAGCACGTCCCTCTTATGGAGGAGAACCCTTGTGAGGCCGTTCTCGTGAATGTGGCCGGTACGAGGAATGTGGCCGATAAGTGCATCCAGTACGGTGTCGAGAAGATGGTGATGGTTTCGACCGACAAGGCTGTCAACCCTACCAACATTATGGGCTGCACCAAGCGTCTTGCAGAGATCTATGTCCAGAGCCTCGGGCAGGCCATCGCGGCCGGAAAGGTCGAGGGCAGGACGAAGTTCGTCACGACCCGTTTCGGCAATGTGTTAGGTTCGAACGGCTCCGTCATCCCGCGCTTCCGCCAGCAGATCGCGAAGGGCGGTCCTGTCACGGTCACCCATCCTGACATCACCCGGTTCTTTATGACCATTCCTGAAGCCTGCCGTCTGGTGATGGAGGCCGCCACGATGCCTACCGAGAACCGCATCTGCGTCTTCGATATGGGCACCCCGGTCAAGATCGACACACTTGCCCGCCGTATGATCAAGCTTTCAGGTCTTGAACCTGACAAGGATATCAAGGTGGTCTACACCGGTCTCCGCCCGGGCGAGAAGCTTTATGAGGAAGTCCTTTCGAATGTTGAGAATACCGACCCTACCAGCCACGACCGCATCCGTATCGCGCACGTACGCACTTACGACTACAACGATGCCAAGGATGCCGTGGACAAGCTTGAGGAGCTCAGCCGTGCGGTTGAGATCCCGGATATGGTCCGCCTGATGAAGCAGATAGTGCCGGAGTACATATCTAACAATTCCCGTTTCCAGGAGTTTGACGCCAAGAAGTAATCGGCAGCTGGGGGAGGTTTTGTAAAAGAAGATTAGCTTATGCCCGAAGAACTTCATCTGGTAACTGAACTTTCCATAATACTGGTGGCCGCGGGTGTTTTCACCATTCTGTCCAAGGCGCTCAAGCAACCTCTCATCCTCGGCTACATCATTGCAGGCTTCCTCGTGGGCCCTCATCTCGGCTTGTTCCCACAGTTCTCTACGGAGGCCGTCAGCGAATGGTCTGAAATCGGAATCATCTTCCTCCTTTTCGGACTCGGACTTGAATTCAGTTTCAAGAAACTCATAAAAGTCGGCAGCAGTGCTCTCCTGACCGCCGGCGTCAAATGCATCGGAATGATGATCGTGGGCCTTCTGGCCGGCGATGCGATGGGTTGGACATTTATGGAAAGCGTTTTCCTGGGAGGCCTCCTGTCCATGTCCTCGACGACCATCATCATCAAGGCGTATGATGATATGGGTATGAAGAAAAAGCCTTACGCTTCGCTTATCTTCGGATCGCTGGTCGTTGAAGACCTGATCGCAGTCCTGCTGCTCGTGCTCCTGTCAACGATGGCAGTGTCAAACCAGTTTGCCGGCGGCGAGATGCTTCTTGCCATCTGCAAGCTCGTGCTCTATATAGTGCTTTCCTTCGTTGTGGGCATCTACGTCATACCTACGGTCTTCAAGAAGGTGAGGAAATTCCTTTCCGCCGAGATACTGCTTCTTTTCAGCATCGGCCTGTGCTTCGGTATGGTGGTGCTCGCGAACCTTGCGGGATTCTCCTCCGCACTCGGCGCCTTCCTTATGGGGTCGATTCTTTCCGAGACTTTCGAGGGAGAGAAGATCGAGCACATCACTTCAAGCATAAAGGATCTGTTCGGCGCAATCTTCTTCATTTCAGTCGGTATGATGGTGGATCCGGCGGTGATAGCCGAGCACTGGCTTCCTATACTTATCATAACAGTCGTGGCTATGGTGGGCATACTTTTCTGCTCGACCGCAGGTGCCTTGCTTGCAGGTCAGGGACTTGACACTGCAGTCCACGCCGGCTTCAGTCTCGCACAGCTGGGTGAATTCGCATTCATCATCGCCGGTCTGGGCTGTTCGCTCGGCGTGATGCGCGGCTTCATCTATCCCGTGATCATTGCGGTGTCGGTCATCACGACCTTCACCACCCCTTATATGATAAAGGCGGCCGATCCGGTGTCTGCCTGGCTCTACCGCGTGCTGCCGGCCAGGGTGCTGGATGCAATCACCCCGAAGCGCAACATCACGAGTTCGTCCGCTGCCGAGAAGAGTGAATGGAAGGTGCTTCTCAAGTCCCTTTTCATAAGGATTCTGGTCTATTCGATCATCCTCATTGCAATTCTCATCGCAACGCAGTTCTTTGACCGTTTCTTTGATTCGCTGTTCCCTCAGCTCAATGCCGTGGCCGGCAACTGGATCAAGATGGCGGCCGTCCTGGCGGTGATGCTTCCATTCCTGTACGGTCTGTCCGTGCTCAACAGCGAGACAGCCAACAGGTCTGCAAAGAGACTGCTCAAGGAGAAAAGCTCCAATTCCTGGCCGATAATGTCATTGATGGCCTTCCGCGCAATGCTCGCAATGTGCTTTGTGCTTGCGCTGGTATCGAATTATTTCGACCTGAACCTGATATCCATTGTACTCGTGCTTGCCGTTGTCGCCGGCACTTATTTCATATCGCGCTTCTCTCTCCGCAGGATCACATCCATCGAGAAACGTTTCTTCGCCAACCTCAATGAGAAGGAGCTCAGCGAGCGCAAGAAGACGATAGTCACGGATGCCGTCAAGGAGCAGCTTGAGGGGTATGATGTCCATATCGAAACCTGCGTGATGTCGGCTGATTCCCCGTATGTGGGGCACACCCTTCGTGAAATGCCTTTCCGACATACCTCAGGCGTCAATATCATCAAGATCAAGCGCGGCAGCAAGAGCATCATCGTCCCTAATGGCGATGAGTACATCTATCCGGGTGATACGCTTGTGGCCGTAGGTACGACGGAACAGCTCTCTGAATTCCAGAAATCAGTGGCGTTCGAGCCGCTCGGGAATGTCGAGGACGAGATGTTCGTCGTCGAGAAGGTGGAACTTGGCAGGGAGTCATACCTTACCGGCAAGAGTCTGCGTACTGCAAAGATGCGTGATTCCGGCTGTATGGTGGTGAGCGTGATGAGCGGCGGGGTCCTTACCACGAACCCGAAACCGGAGTTTGTCTTTGCCGAAGGCGACATAGTATGGATTGCGGGGGCCGGGTCTTCCGTCAACTGGTATAAATAGAATAAAATAAACTTTGACACAATATGAAAATTGACAATTTCTTACAGTTGTTTGTAGTGAAAGAGAAACGCTTCTTTCCTTTGTTCATCGAATCGGCGGAAAATATCCTCAAGGCATCCGAACTGCTTTACGAGCAGACTTCATCTGAAGACCCTGACGAACGCAGGATGCTTTCCCACCGCATCAAGGAGTGTGAAGTGAAGGGCGATTCCATCACCGCAAAGATAATCGACGAACTGCTTCAGGCATACGTGACCCCTTTCGACCGTGACGACATCCACGAGCTGGCAGAAGTGATGGATACATTGCTTGACACCATCCGTGACTCTTCGAAGAAGATCGCCATCTATCAGCCGAAGGAGCCGTCAAAGAAGCTCATCGAGATTGCGAACTTCGTGAAGGAGGATGCACAGATCCTTCTGGATATCACGCACAAGTTCGATTCCGTGCGCAAGGAGGCAAAGCTGGTCGATGACCTCTGCAACAAGATCAAGGAGATCGAACATAATGTCGACGACGTCTATGAGAGCTATATGTCGAACCTCTTCCAGTATGAGAAGGATGCGATCGAACTCGTCAAGAAGAAAAACATCGCCCAGGCTCTCGAGGATACGTCAGACTGTGCCAAGGAGGTTTCCAGCGTCATCCGCAGCATTGTTGTAAAGATAGGATAGGGGATGATAGCGATAGTACTCATAACCGCCCTGATAGCTCTGATCTTCAGCTTTACCAACGGTATGAACGATGCGGCCAACTGCATCGCGACCGTCATCTCGACCAAGGCCCTCCCTCCGAAAATGGCGGTGGCCTGGGCCGCGTTCTGGATTTTCATAGCGCTTTTCATATTTGACACAACGGTTGCCGCCACTATGGGCAAAGGCATCGTACAGGAGTCCTGCATCGATGTCTATGTCATCCTTGCCGCCCTGCTGGGCTCTGTCCTGTGGATATTCATCTGCACGAAGGTCGGCCTGCCGATTTCGGCCTCGCACGCACTTGTAGGCGGCCTTATCGGACCGGTATGGTTTGTCTATGGTGCCCGGTACCTTATTGGCGGAGGCATCTTCAAGATACTTGCGTTCATAGTGATTTCCCCTTTTCTGGGTATGCTGATGGGTTTCACCCTGAACTGCCTGTTTATGGTCTTCCTGAGGAACCGCAATGTGAAGAACGTCGACAAGGTGATGCGCAAGATGCAGCTTGTGTCTTCGGCGGCATTCTCACTCGGATTTGGCGGAAATGACGGCCAGAAGACTATGGGCGTCATCGCCATCCTCTTCGCGACAGCCTTTGCCTCCAATCCCGATAGCGGCTTGATGCAGTTCCTGTACGGCAATGGTGCCGTAGCCGCCGCAGCTGCCGGGCAGACCGGATTCTATGTGCCTATGTGGCTCAAATATGTCTGCTACGGCCTCATCGCCATCGGTACTGTCACCGGCGGGTGGAAGGTCATCCGCACTCTCGGCGACGGCCTGAGCAGCCGTATCAACCCTACCCAGGGTTTCTGCGCTGAGCTTTCCGGCGCTTTCACGCTCATTATGACGGCAGTGCTCGGCATCCCTGTCAGCACGACCCACACCATAACCGGCTCCATCATCGGCACCGGCCTTACAAGAGGATTCAAGAGAGTCAAGTGGATGACGGCAAAGAATATCGTGTGGGCCTGGGTCCTCACGATACCTGCCGTGATCGTTGTCAGCGGATTGATCTACCTAGCGATGGTTCACTGGTTTGGAGTCCCTGTCAAAGTACTCTAATGCGGTTCTGAATACAGATATCCTGTCCGCATCTTCCTTGAGCGTCTCCAGAGGTATTCCGACGGAGACGCTTTTGTTGGTCCTGCCCTGGAAACTGACTGCGGCGGAGACGTTGGAACCGGTGTAGCGGTACAATGTCCTTGCATTGCGTCCTTCCGGATTCAGGCCGTCAGGGCACTCGACGCAATAGAAATCTGGGTTGATCCTGGAGTGGAACGGCATACCTGCGATCATTCCGGTGCGTGTGCCGAATGCTGATGCGACCTTGTAGCCGAAATTGTCGGCGACAAAGCTGCTGACAACAGGGTCGGAGGACCGGTCGCTCGCGATGTTGGCGCCGTTCACGATGAAGTTCACGCCGTCGGCTCCGGCCTTGACTATGGCCTCGCGCAGCTCGTCGGTGAAGACCTGATACCTGTCAGGGACGCGTCCCGGGCCTATGATGGTGGTCTTCTGCTTGCCGCAGAGAAGGTCGATGACAGCTGCTCCCTGCGCTCCGGTGTCGCAGAACGCGTCGCGTGAGCAGGAGAAGAACGGACGGCCGAGCGCCATCAGCGCCTTGCCGTGAATGTACGGATAGTCGAAGGTGTTGCCGGCAATGATGTCGCCTGCGCGGTCTGTATAGCTTGAGCCGAAGCCGGAATAGTCGTCATCGATGTATTCCGCCTCCGGGTTGAATTCGTAGGTGTCGCCGATGTAGTTGATGTCGCGGATGTACGGCACTCCCGAGTCGGTGATGGCGTTGAATCCCGCGTAGTTCGGGGTATCAACCCACGACGGCGCGCTTACGCGGTCGAAGTTGTTGACTATGAGCACGCTTCCCCCGTTCGTGCCTGAAGGTCTGCCTATCGCGAGGACCTCGGATGGGAAGCTGCGGCCGCCGTCATTCCAGGCCTCCACCTTGAATGAGTAGATGTGGCCGTCCTTGATCGGGATCTCGGCTGAATTGCCGGTGAATTCGCGGCCGGAATCGAAGACTCCGTCATCGATTCTGGTATAGACGGTGTAGCCCTTGGCCTTTGCCGTAGGCTCAAGCCTGTCTTCGGTCGGCTTCCAGCTGAGAACCGCCTTGCCGTCTTCGCCGAAGCGGACGGAGAAGGAGTTGACCGGCAGAGGCTGCACGGAGTACGGGCATCCGTAGAAGTCGCTGAGGGTTTTCAGTATTCCTTTGTACACGGCCCTGCTGACGGTGAAACGGAACGACGGGTCGAGTCCGAGCTTCATATCGTTGAAGTTCTGGTGGCTCATTAGCTCCAGTATCATCGCGGGCACGTTGGGTGTGCGGCTCTCGTTGTAGCTCTTGTCCCAGATGCCCCTTCGTGTCCAGAGCGGGTCGAATTCCGCGCGCAGGTCCTGTACGACCTGGGACTGGACATTGTCGCAGAACTGGCGGCTCACGACCCTGTCGCGGCCGTCGGCGAAGGTGACTTTCCCTTCGCTGGTGCGGGTGTATATGGCAAGTGTGCCGACGATGCTGTCGTTCTGCACGATGCCGGCGTCGGTGTGGAAGGCGAGGGAAAGGTCGAACGGGATGTTCTTCTTGGTGTGCATCCAGTCTGTCCAGGCGCCGCGGGTGGAATATTCGTCGATGTATTCTGTGCTCCAGGCACGGGTGATGGTGGAGTCTGCGCCTGCCCAGACCTCCGAGTAGAGGGCGCCTTCGATGTAGCTCTTGACGCCGGAGACGGAGCCTCCGCGGCTGACCTTGCCCATACCGCCGCCGAAGCGTACTGCGTCGGCGGTCACGATCTCGTCGGTCTTGCCCCTGTTGTCAAGCTTGACGTAGCCGCTGCCGTCGCCGTCGAACTCGAAGGTGCCGAGGTAAATCCAGGTGCCTCCGCCACGGCGCTGGTTGACCTGGAATTCGGTGTCTCCGCCCATATGGTGGACGGTGTAGCGGGCGGTGGTGGCGCTGTGGTCTATCGTCTTGTATGAGATATAGACTGCGTATGTGCCGCGCTTGCTGATGTCAGGTGTCCAGGTGACTGATGCGGTGGCGCTTGGCGTGCATCTGGTCATCCTTGCGGAGCCGGCGGAGAAGATATTGTCGTTGAAGCCATAGGACTCCTTGTAGTCGGCAAAGCCCGGGCCGGCGGACTTCCAGCTGCCGCTTTCGGCGTATTTCCCGGTCTTGCGGAGCATCCCGGGACGTACCGTGCTGAAGCTCTTGTCGTTGTCGACGACGTATTCCAGCGGGTTGATGTCCCGCTCGCGCGGGGTCAGCACGTATGCACCGGAGTTCTCAAGCATAGGTATGAGGAAAGGCAGGACGAAGCTCTGCGTGAACATATCCTCCACCGTGCGGAAAAGGGGAGCGCGCTGGAAACGCCAGAAATTCTGCTTGTCGTCGTAGAAATAGCCGTGGCTCTGCCATACGGCGATGTAGCGGTCGCTGAGGCCTCTCGGGAACACGCGGGCGCCGCCGCGGCTGATGAAGCGGCTGGCTCCGGTACGCGGGTCCTTGGTGGCGTATCCGTATGAATGGGCGCGGCCGTCGTTGCCGATGCCGTGCGTGCAGTATTCGTTGAGCTTGTGGTTGCGGGCATATATCTCACCCAGCTTGAAATCCCTGGTGATGCCCTTCAGCTCCTTCTCGACCTGGCCGCGGAACCACTCGTGGTCCGACTCGTGCCAGGGATAGTATGCGGCGTCGGCCGTGAAGTAAATGTCAAGCTTGTCGCCACGCTTGAGCGTCTTGCTGACCTTGATCTCGTTCTTGGTGAGGAAGCGCCTGTCAAGACGTGCCTGAAGCGTGTCGCACATCTCCTGCAGCTGTGCCTTGGAAGGATATTTCTGTGCTCTGGCACCGGCCTGGAGTGTCAGGATGCAGGCAAGGATCAATATGAGTCTTTTCATCTGCGGCGTGGGTGTTTGACCAGATAGAGATCGATCAGCAATACAAATAGTGAAGAAATTGCGATGGCAAGAACATCGGCCCTGAAATCCTTTATGTCCTGTGATCGGTACGGCAGCATCCCCTGGACGATTTCGGTCAGCCCGGCGAAGATGCATCCCCAGGCGATGAGCGAAATCACGTTGCCTACGGTTTCCATCTTGCTCCAGCGCTGATGGTCGAAGGAGAAGAAACCGAGCAGCGGGAACGGGAAGAACATACAGAAATGCGCGATCTTGTCGGCCGGGATGCCGAACAGATATTTCGGCGCCTCGGGAAGGTCCTTGAAGTTGTTGAAGCACAGGAATCCTACTGCGAGTATGTACAGAATCATCAGGATGCGCAATATGAGCGCCCTGCTTGAAGTCTCCTGCTTCTTTCTCATCATAGGGCCTGCATATCGTAGAGTTTCTTGTAATAGCCGTTCTTCTCGATCAGTTCATCGTGGCGGCCCCTCTCCACGATCTCGCCCTCGTTCATCACGAGTATCTCGTCGGCGTTCTTGATGGTGGACAGGCGGTGTGCAATAGCGATGGTGGTGCGGGACGACATAAGGTGGTCGAGGGCATCCTGGACTATGCGCTCGGACTCTGTATCGAGGGAGGCGGTGGCCTCGTCGAGTATGAGGATAGGAGGGTTCTTGAGAATGGCGCGGGCTATGCTGATGCGCTGGCGCTGTCCGCCGGACAGCTTCACGCCGCGGTCGCCGATGCTGGTGTCGTAGCCTTCCTCCTTCTCCATTATGAAGTCGTGCGCATTGGCTATCCTGGCCGCGGCGATGACCTCCTCGCGGGTGGCGTTCTCCACGCCGAAGGCTATGTTGTTGAAGAGTGTGTCGTTGAACAGGATAGGGTCCTGGTTCACATTGCCCATAAGTGCCCGAAGGTCGTGCACCCTGGCATCCTTGATGTCGACTCCGTCGATGGTGATGCGGCCGGCGGTCGGGTCATAGAACCTCGGGATGAGGTCGACGAGCGTCGATTTGCCTGCGCCGGAGGCCCCGACTATTGCAATGGTCCTGCCCTTCGGGATGTCTATCGTGATGTCTTTCACCACGTCGCGTGAACCGTCCCCGTAGCGGAAGCTGACGTGCTCGAAGCTGATCCTGTCGTTGAAACCGTCGAGGCGCTGAGGATTCTCGGACTCCCTGACATTGTTCTCGGCGTTCAGGATGACGTCGATGCGCTCCATTGACGCAAGTCCCTTCGGGATGCCGTAGGCCGCCTTGGAAAGGTCCTTGATAGGCTGGATCACGCTGTAGAGGATTGCGAGGTATGCGATGAATGCCGGTGCGTCGAGGACTGCGGAATCGCCCAGGATGAGGCGGCCGCCGAACCAGAGCACGACGGCGATCATAATGGTGCCGAGCAGCTCGCTGACCGGATGGGCGCTTGCCTGGCGCACACCGACCTGCGTGTTCTTCCTGCGCATATTCTCGGTCGTCTTCTCAAAACGGCCGGACATCTTCTTCTCGGCGCGGAATGCCTTGATGATGCGGAGCCCTCCGAGGGTCTCCTCCACCTGGCTCATCGTATCGCTCCAGAACTGCTGGGCCTCGGCCGAATCGGCCTTGAGGCGGCGTCCGATGGCGCTCATAATGAGGAGGAACAGTGGCGCGAACACAATCACGAAGAGTGTCATCTGCCAGCTCATCACAAGAAGCCATCCGAAATAGAAGATGATGAGGATAGGATTCTTGAGGAGCATATCGAGCGTGCTGGTGATGGAGAACTCGACTTCCTGCACGTCTCCGCTTATGCGGGCCATTATGTCACCCTTGCGCTCCTGGCTGAAGAATCCGAGCGGGAGCGAGATGACTTTCTGGTAGATCTGCATACGCATTGTCTTGACCACTCCGGTGCGGATAGGTATCATCATCGCCTCGGCGCCGAAGCAGCAGGCCGACTTGAAGAGTGTCACGACGCAGAAGAATGCACAGAGGATGAACAGTATCCTGCTTGCCCCGTACTGGGTTATCCACTCCGTCATATAGTAGTAGATGTTGTTGAGGACGCTGTTGAAGTCGAACACGCTGACTTCACTCCACGGGATGAGCTTGTATTCGGTGGAGCCCGACTCGAAGAGTATCTTCAGGATAGGGGCCAGCATCGAGAACGAGAATATGTTGAGGAGCGCCGAGAGGATGTTCATCAGGATGGACCCTCCCAGATAGCCCTTGTATGGTGCAACGTATCTTTTTATTACTTTCCAGAATTCTTTCATAAGTACAAATATACCAAATTATAGGGTAAACAGAGCCGATGCGGTCTGGCGCGGCAGCGGGGCCAGGCGTATTGACGCATCCAGCACGGGGCGGGACGTGTCGTGGGCGAGCTGCGGCTCGTTGTTGTGCTCGCTCAGGTGGCACAGGAAGACGTTCCTGAGCCCCTCGTGCGCGAATTCGCTGACCGCTTTGGCGCACTCGATGTTAGAAAGGTGGCCGTGCCCCTGGCATATGCGGTCCTGGAGCTCCTTCGGGTATGGCCCGTGACGCAGCATATAGAGGTCGTAGTTGGACTCGATGACCACCGTGTCGGCCTGCTTCGCAAATGCCATCGCCTGCGGCGTCATTCGTCCCAGGTCAGTCATTATCACGAATCTGTAGCCGTCGAGGAGGATGGCATAGCCAACGGTCTGGGTCGCATCGTGCGGTACCTCGAAGTACTGCACGCGTATGCGTCCCGGCACGATTTCGTTCCATCCATCTTCGAGCGGCCGCCTGACCCCCGAAAGGTGTGCGCCTGTCATGAAGTGACCGGAAAGGGCCTTCAGGATGGCCGGAGTGGTGCATACGGGCTTCTGCAGATGCTTGCAGTACGAACCGAGGGAGCGGATGTGGTCGAGATGGTCGTGGGTGACCAGTATGGCCTGGAAGTCGTCGTAGCCCAGACCGTCTGCGGAGAGCTCCTTCTTGAGACGGCGCGGGCTGACTCCTGCGTCTATCAGGACACCGGCCTCGCAGGCACCCTCGTCGTTGAAGATGCCGATGAAATAGCAGTTGCCGCAGCTGCCGGAGGACAATGATTTGAATTTTACCTGCATCAGTTCTGCTCCTCCTCGCAATATTTGGAAATCACGCTGTAGGCGTCGGCAACGCCAAGTTCTCCGGCGCGGGACAGGTCTATGCAGCCTTTTTCCTTGTCTTTCAGATAGATGAGCACCAGTCCGCGGTTGAAATAGGCGTCGCCCATCTGCGGATGCAGCCTGATGGCCTCGGTGTAGTCCCCGATGGAACTTACCAGTTCGGAAGAGAGGCAGTGCAGGTTGCCTAGGTTGAAGTACAGGTATGGGATGTCCGGCAGAATGGAGATTGCCTCCTGTATGTCGGAGATGGCATCGGAGTAGTCATAGGTGCGGCTCATATTGTCGCCGACGCGGGCTCTTGTGGAGCCCTGGTCATCCATCGACAGGGTCTGGACGCTGCCTTCGAGGGATGCGATGAATTCTATCATCTCGGCCTTGAGCACGCCCCGGTTCAGCAGGTAGAATGCGCGGTAGTATTTGGCGTATTTGCTGGCCTGCTCTTCGGTTGCCGCGCGCTGTATGGCCATATCGAACCACGACAGCGCCACGTTGAACTGCTTCTTCTGCAGTTCCTGGAGGCCTTTCACGAAACAGTCTTCGGCCGTGTCGGTGAAGATGTAGTCCTCGGAGCCGTTATGCTCTTCGTTGCTTATGGTCACCGGAACGGGCGCTGCGTCGATGAACTGGTCGAGCAGGGCGTTCTCATAGCGGCGTGAGAGGGCTACGCTGCGCTCTTCGCGCTGCTCGGTGAGGCTGAACTTGTAGAGAGGCCGCAGGCGGATGTCGATGTCGCGGTGCTGCAGGAGTTCGTTGTCGAAGTCCTTCTTGGCGAAATCGGCGTCAAGCGATATGAGCGAGTTGTATTTGCGTGTGGTGTCGGCGAATGCCGCGGCGTCGGAGCCGGCTTTCTCGCGGTACTCGCGCACCTTCTTCTGTGCGGTGTCGTAGTCCTGCCTGGATTCGCGCATCCTGCCCATCATATTCTCGACATAGGCGCGGTTGAGGTATGCCTTGGCGAAGTCGGGGTATAGCTCGATGGCCTTGGTGTAGTCCCTGACGGCTTCTTTCCACCGGCCCATCTCGGTGAAGATGGCGGCACGGTTGAAGTATGCGAGGACATTGCCCGGATTGATGTTGATGACGCGGTCGATGTCCTGGAGGGCATTCTCGAGGTTGCCTACCTGCAGATAGATCAGGCTTCGGTTGTAGAGGGTGAGCGCATTGCCCGGCTCCTGCTCGAGCACGGTGTCAAGGTCCCGCATCGCAGCGTTGAAGTCCTTCAGCTCGTAGTACATAAGCGCGCGGTTGAAATATGCGAAGGTGCTTGACGGGTCCAGGTCGATGGCGTGGTCGAGGTCGCTGATGGCGAGGTCGAACTTGCCCTGGTCGGCATAGACGCGGGCACGGCGGATGAATCCTTCAGGGTCGAAGCGGTTGAGGCGTATGGCCCTGTTGTAGTCTTCAAGGGCCTTGGTCGTGTCGGCCAGGAAGAGGTGGCAGGCGCCGCGGTTGAGGAAAGCGCCCGGGTCCTTAGGCTCCTGGCGGATGTAGCGGTCGAAGTCGGCCACGGCTTCCGGGAATTTCTGTGCCAGGAAGTAGGTGACGCCGCGGGAGAAATATACTCCGATGTTGCCGGGACGGAGGTCGATGGCGCGCTGGAGGTCGTTCAGGGCGGCCTCATAGTCGCCGGAACGGCTTTCGGTGATGGCCCTGTAGTGGTATCCGTTGGTGAAGACCGGGTTGATGCGGACGGAACGGTTGAAGTCCTGGTTGGCGCCGCGTATGTCCCCGAGGTTGTATTTGGCTATGCCGCGGAAGAAGAAGCTCCAGTAGTCGGTGGTGTCGAGCCTGCTGAGGACGTTGAAGTTCTCGATGGCGGCTGCATACTTGCCGTCGGAGAGTGCCTGGCGGCCGCGCCACATGAATATGTCCTTGTCGTACTGGGCAAGGGAGGAGGCGGCGCAGAGGGCCGAAATGACTATTGTAAGGAGAAACTTTTTCACTAATTTTGCAAAGATAATCAATTATCAAGCCGAAAATTGAAATTTCCGCTCAAAATATTTACATATTTTGCCCTGGCCTTCGCATTTTGTGCGGGAGCGAGGGGCGGCGACCTCAACAAGACGGCTTCGGCGCTCCTTGCGGAAGAACTCTCGGGCGAGGTCGCATTCCTCGCCGATTCCGCCTGCTTCGGCAGGGAGTACGGCACCGGCGGTGCCACCGGCGCAGCCTTCTATATTTTCAGACAGTTTGAGGCGGCAGGCTATTCCGTTGATTTCCAGACATTCAGCTCCGGCGGGCGCCTTGGACGCAACGTCGTTGCACGCACCCCCGGCAAGTTCAGCCAATACATAGTCGTCGGCGCATACTTCGACGGTCTCGGCGTCATTGACGGTGTGCGCTATCCGGGTGCCGACACCAACGCTTCCGGAGTGTCCGGTATGCTCGCGCTGGCGAGACATTTCGCAGGAGGCGGCTTCCCCGACGGACAGACGGGGCTGATCTTCGTCGCTTTCGACGGGCACGGCAACGACCTGGCGGGTTCTCGCCATTTTGCTGCGCACTGCGGATACAAAATCGCGCTTATGGTCAATCTGGACACCATCGGGTCTGATTCGGAGCCCGTCGTCAGGCAGAGGCGCGCCTATATGCTGGCGCTTGGCGGGAAGCGTTATGCCGAAGCCCTTGAGTGGGCCAACAGGACGGTCGGCCTGCACCTGAGCTATGACTATTATGGCAACAAGGGGTTCACGGACCTGTTCTATCTGCGCACCTCAGACCAGAAATGGTTTCTTGAGAGTGGGATCCCCTGCGTGATGTTCACTTCCGGGGTGACGATGAATACCAACAAGCCTTCAGACCTCCCGTCCACCCTGGATTATGACCTGATGGTCAAGAGATTGCGGGTGATTGCGGGATGGCTGCAGCCAATGCTTCGGTAAGTGCGCGGAAATTATTATATTTGTATGATTCAAACTATTCGAATATATGGTAAAGGTTAATGTCAATGGATGCGACAGCTTCGTAAAGGGCGCGCAGTATAAGGAGTATGTTGAAAAAGCCCTCAAGGCCTATGACACCCTTCAGGGTGAAAAAGGTGCGGGCAATGACTTTCTGGGCTGGAAGACTCTTCCGGTCGATATCGATGAGAGTCTCATCTGCGAATTCGAGGCGATCCGTGACGATTGGCGCAGCAAGGGCGTGAACCTTGTCATCGCCATCGGCATCGGCGGCTCATATCTTGGCGCGAAATGCGCGATAGAAGCCCTGAGCCACAGTTTCATCGAACCTCAGACCAAAGTGGTCTTCGCCGGGAACAACCTTTCCGAGGAATATCTCGCCGAACTTCTTGACCTCGCAAAGCTCCGCAACGTAGCCTGTGTGGTCATCTCCAAATCCGGCACCACCACCGAGCCTGCAGTCGCTTTCCGTATCGTCAAGGAATATATCGAAAAGACCTATGGCAAGAAGGAGGCATCCGGGCGCATCGTCGCCATCACCGACGCAGTGAAGGGAGCGCTCAAGACACTCTCCACCCAGGAAAGCTACAAGACTTTCGTGGTCCCTGACAACGTGGGAGGCCGCTATTCCGTCCTTACTCCGGTCGGTCTCCTTCCTATAGTCCTCGCAGGTTTCGACGTGCGCGCGATGCTCAAGGGTGCCGCCGCAGAGCGTGAGGAACTCCTCAGGAAGGGCGAGGACAACGCCGCAGTGAAGTATGCCGCAATGCGCAACCTCCTGCACACCGAGCTCGGCAAGGCTGTCGAGATCCTCGTCACATACAATCCTAAGTTCACATATTTCGCCGAGTGGTGGAAGCAGCTCTACGGCGAGTCCGAGGGCAAGGAAGGCAAGGGTATCTATCCTGCCAGCGTCACCAATACAGCAGACCTCCATTCGATGGGCCAGTTCATCCAGGAAGGCAGCCGCTGTATGTTCGAGACCGTGATCAATATCGAGAAGGCCAACCGCGAGATGGTCATCGGCTCCGACGAGCAGAATCTCGACGGCCTCAATTTCCTCGCCGGCCAGCACGTCGAGCATTGCAACGCAATGGCGCAGCTGGGTGTCAAGGTAGCCCACATCGACGGCGGTGTGCCGCAGATGGAAGTGTCCATCGAGCGCATCGACGAGGCCAACCTCGGCGCAGCCTTCTATTTCTTCGAATTCGCCTGCGGCGTATCGGCATACCTTCTCGGCATCAACCCGTTCAACCAGCCGGGCGTGGAGGCATACAAGAAGAATATGTTCGCGCTTCTGCGCAAACCTGGTTACGAAAAGGAGACGGAAGCGATTCTCAAGCGCATCTAGACCAGATAGCGCCCGCGCAGTACCTCGATGTCAGCTTCGCTTATGCGGAGCTGATTTTTTATGTAGGCGTCCATACCGTCGTAATGGTTGTCGATGCGGTCCAGCGCGTCCAGGAACGACTGCTCGCGCACACCCACGAGTGTCCATCTGCACATATCCTCCTCGGGACCGCCGCCCATACGGCGCAGGTGCTCCCCGACGACGGCGAGGTCGTGGGCATAAGACTCGTTGGTGATCAGGAAATCCTTCATTATGTCTTCCCGGCTGACTCCGAGAATATGCTCCAGGAATGCGGCGCACAGACCTGTGCGGTCTTTTCCCTGCGTGCAGTGGAAGAGCAGGGGACCTTCGGTCGCAAGCACTTCCTGAAAGAAATTGTGTATGCTGTCCTGACATTCCTCGTCATCGACGAAGGAGACATAGAAGCCGTCGCAGATCATCTTTGCTGCAGGAGACATTATGAATTTCGCCATCCCTTCCTCAAAGCAGCTGGCGCTCTCGAAACAGTCGTGCATACCCTTGAAGAGGTGACCGTTCAGGGTGACGATCTCGATGTGGGCGTATTCCGAGCCCGGGACCCTGCGGTCCGGCTGCTTGCCCACTTCGAATTCGGAGCGGAGGTCGATGACCTTCCTGATGCCGAATTCTTCGGAGAGCCTGGTGATGTCGTCGTCGGATGCATTCACGAGAAATGCGGTGCGGTAGATCAGGCCGTGACGTATGGTTTTTCCGGCGGCTCCGCGTATCCCGCCCAGTTCTCTTGCGTTTGGTATCTTGTCGAAAGCTATCATCTCCCAAAGATAAGAAAAATCCGCGTAGATTTGGAGATTTGTTGTATATTTGAATCAAATTATATAGGTATGGCATTATCAGTTAAAGAAGGGTGCAGATATGCACTTCTGGTCCCTACGAGCATGGGCCTGAGACTCACTCCCGAGTCCGGCCAGCCGGTTCACAGCAGCGACCTTTTCCATCTTCAGGCAACCAGCGCCGAGACCAACGTCGCAAGTATTTCGTCCTATCTCGGTCTTCCAGTGAAGGTGCTTACGGCATTCGTGGAAGGCAATCCATTTGCCTCCTTCATCAAGTCGAACCTGCGTGCGCGCGGAATGGACTTCGAGGCAAAGGAGGTGGCGCAGGGCGGTCCGTGGGGATACCGCCATCAGATCAATGTCGCGGACAGCGGATACGGTTCCCGTGGTCCGCGCGTGTGGAATGACCGTGCCGGGGAAGTGGGCCGCACGCTCTGTGCGGGCGACTTTGACCTCGAGCGCATCTTCGGCAGGGAGGGCGTACAGCTCGTCCACCTCTCCGGCCTCATCGCGGCGCTCAGCCCGGAGACCGGCAGGTTCTGCCTCGACATAGCCCGCACTGCAAAGAAATACGGCAGCCGCATCAGCTTCGACCTCAATTACCGCGCTTCCTTCTGGAAAGGACGTGAGGAAGAGCTTGGCGCCATATTCTCAGAAATATGCTCCCTTGCCGACATCCTTATTGGCAACGAGGAGGATTTCCAGCTCTGCCTGGGGATCAAGGGACCGGATGCCGGCGGAAAGGACATCTCCGGCAAGATCCAGGGATTCAAGGAAATGATCACCCGCGTCAAGGCGCAGTATCCCGGCGCGCAGGTCTTTGCCACCACTCTCCGTGAGGTGGTGAATACCAACCAGCACCTGTGGGGCGCCATAATGCTTGCAGGCGACGACTGGCAGGTGGTGCAGCCGCGCGAGATACACGTGCTCGACCGCATAGGCGGCGGCGACGGCTTCGTGGGAGGACTCCTCTATGCGATCCTGAAGGGCTGGGAGCCGGAGAAATGGATACAGTTCGGATGGGCCAGCGGCGCTCTCGCCACCACTTTCCTCACCGATTACGCACAACCCGCCGACGAGGCCCAGATCTGGAGCATCTGGCAGGGCAACGCAAGAGTTCAAAGGTAGGTTATGCTATACTTTTCAAGAGGTTCAAGGAACGACGTCATCACGTCTCAGGAGGCGCGTGAGGCGCTGAACGCTGTGTTTGACAAGCTTGGAGCAAAGCGCAGGGTGCTTGCCCTGCCGCCGGATTACACCCGTGCGAATTCCTTTGCCGGGCCTCTCACGGAGATGGCCTGGGAATATTACGGCGACGCCCTCACCGACATAATGCCGGCGCTGGGGACGCACGCTCCTATGACTGAGCGGCAGATCGCCGCAATGTTCGGGCACGTGCCCGCATCCCTTTTCCGCGTACACGACTGGCGCAACGACGTGGTCACAGTGGGGGAGGTGCCGGCGGACTACGTGCGCGAAGTGTCCGAGGGGCGTGTCGACTATCCTTGGCCGGCACAGGTCAACAAGCTTCTGCTTGACCCTTCATTCGACCTGATACTTTCGATAGGCCAGGTGGTCCCGCACGAGGTGATCGGTATGGCCAACTACACCAAGAACATCTTTGTCGGCGTCGGAGGCCCCGAGGGGATCAACAAGAGCCATTATCTGGGCGCCACATATGGAATGGAACGCATAATGGGCAGGGCCGACAGTCCTGTGCGCAGCGTGATGGAATACGCCCGGCAGCATTTCATAGCCGGTCTGCCAATAATCTACATCCAGACCGTGATGGCAAAGAATGCCTCCGGAGAAATGGAGATGAAGGGTCTCTTCATAGGCGACGACCAGGAGTGCTTCCGGCTTGCGGCCGCGCTCTCCCTCCAGGTCAACTTCACAATGGTCGAGGAACCGGTCAGGAAGTGCCTCGTCTGGCTCGACCCCGACGAATTCACCAGCACCTGGCTGGGCAACAAGGCCATCTACCGCACGCGCATGGCCCTTGCCGACAACGCCAAGCTGATGATCCTCGCGCCTGGACTGAAGACTTTCGGCGAGGATCCGCAGATCGACGCCCTCATCCGCAAATACGGATACCGCGGCACTCAGGCCACTCTTGCGGCCACCGCCGCGAATGCAGACCTGCAGGACAACCTCAGTGCATCGGCACACCTCATCCACGGTTCGTCCGAAGGCAGGTTCAAGATATCATATTGTCCGGGCTTCCATATGTCACAGGAGGAGATCGAGGGTGTGGGCTACGAATACAAGCCTATCGATCACGTGATGGCGCTCTACAAGCTGCCACGTCTCAAGGACGGATGGAATGAGATCAACAACGAGATGGTCTATTTCATCTCAAATCCTGCGCTTGGCCTCTGGGCCCATCCAGACAGATTCAAATGAAAATAGTAATTGACAACAAGATACCATTCATCCGCGGGGTGTTCGAGCCTTACGCGGATGTGGTGTACCTGCCCGGTAAGGAGACCACGGCCGAGGTGGTCCGCGACGCGGATGCCTTGATCACCAGGACCAGGACTATCTGCAACGAGTCCCTTCTGAAAGGCTCTGCCGTAAAGGCGATCGCGACAGCCACCATAGGCTATGACCACATAGACACCGCCTGGTGCGAACGCAACGGAATATTCTGGACCAACGCTCCCGGATGCAATTCCTGGAGTGTGAAGCAGTACATTGCATCCACCCTTGTCACCCTTGCTGCCCGATACGGCCTGCAGCTCGACAGGATGACGCTCGGTGTGGTCGGAGTCGGCAATGTGGGAAGCAAGGTGGCCGAAGCGGCCGGTATCCTGGGTATGAAGGTGCTTCTGAACGATCCGCCGCGTGCCCGCAGGGAGGGAAGCGACGCATTCGTCGGCCTCGATGAGCTGCTCTCTGAGGCTGATATCGTCACCGTGCACGTGCCGCTTGAGAAGGAAGGCCCCGATGCAACCTGGCACCTCTTCGATGCCGCCCGCATCGCGACGCTGCGTCCGACGCAGATACTGATAAACTCATCGCGCGGCCCCGTTGTGGACAACCTGGCACTGAAGGCCGCTCTCTACGATTGCAGGCTCAAGGCAGCCGTGCTGGATGTCTGGGAGGGTGAACCTGCCATCGACACCGAACTGATGTCGATGCTCGCCATCTCCACCCCTCACATAGCCGGCTACAGCGCCGACGGCAAGGCGAACGGCACCTCGATGTCGGTCCGGGCTGTCGCCCGAGCCCTTGGCATAGAGGCGCTGAAGGGCTGGTCTGCTTCCGGCATCCCGGCCCCCGTGCAGGCGCTCCGCTTCACCATCGACTGCAGCGGCAAGACAACTCAGCAGGTGCTCACCGAAGCCATTCTCTACACCTACCGTGTGGAGGAGGACTCGGATCTGCTGAAGGCAGACCCTTCCCTTTTCGAGAAGCTCCGCGGCGACTATCAGATACGCCGTGAGCCGACGGCATTCGGAGTCACCCTTCTGCATTCCGGGAAGGAGGCTGCACATAAACTGGCACGCCTTGGATTCGAAGTCACTGAGGCGGCGGAATGAGAAAGAGATAGTATGCAAATAAATTCAATCAATATGGAAAAATCGGATATAGGTTTGATAGGTCTTGCTGTAATGGGCGAGAACCTCGTGCTTAATATGGAGAGCAAGGGCTTCCGTGTAAGCGTATTCAACAGGACGGTCGAGAAGGTTGACAAGTTCATTGCAGGCCGCGGAGCCGGCAAGAACATCTATGGCGCCCGCACGCTCGAGGATTTCATCGCTTCGCTCAAGAGCCCGCGCAAGGTGTTCCTTATGGTCAAGGCAGGGCAGGCGGTCGATGACTTCATCGAGAAGCTCATCCCCGTCCTCGACAAGGGTGACATCATCATCGACGGCGGCAACACACATTTCCCCGACACCGCGAGGAGAACGGCGTACGTCGAGAGCAAGGGCCTTCTCTACATCGGCACCGGCGTGTCCGGCGGCGAGGAAGGCGCGCTCAAGGGACCTTCAATGATGCCCGGCGGATCTCCTGCAGCCTGGCCTTTCGTCAAGCCGATTTTCCAGAGCATCTGCGCCAAGGTGGCCGACGGCTCGCCTTGCTGCGACTGGGTGGGCGAAGGTGGCGCGGGCCACTTCGTAAAGATGGTCCACAACGGCATCGAGTACGGTGACATACAGCTCATCTGCGAGTGCTACCACATTATGAAGGACATCCTCGGAATGACGAACGAGGAGATGCACCTGACATTCTCGGAGTGGAACCGGGGCGACCTCGATTCCTATCTCATCGACATCACCAAGGACATCCTTGCAAAGAAGGACGAAGACGGCAGATACGTCCTCGACTACATACTTGACACCGCCGGCCAGAAGGGTACCGGCAAATGGACGGCAATCTCCGCACTCGACGAGGGTGTGCCGCTGACCCTGATCGGCGAATCGGTGTTCGCCCGCTGCCTGTCAGCCCAGAAGGAAGAGCGCGTCGCCGCCTCCGCAATACTTCAGGGACCCGCTCCGAAGAAGTTCGAAGGCGACCGCAAGGCCTTCCTCGAAGACCTCCGCCGCGCCCTCTTTGCCGCAAAGGTGGTGTCCTACGCACAGGGTTACGCCCTGATGCGCGCTGCCGCCAGGGAATATGGCTGGAACCTCAATTATGGCGGAATAGCCCTGATGTGGCGTGGCGGGTGCATCATCCGCAGCGTGTTCCTCGGCAAGATCAAGGACGCCTTCGACGCTGCCCCCGACATCGCCAACATCCTTCTGGACCCATATTTCACGGGCAAGCTTGCCGAGGCCCAGGACGGCTGGCGCAAGGTCCTTTCCACCGCTATCCTGAACGGTGTGCCGGCTCCTTGTATGACGGCAGCCCTCGAGTATTACGACGGCTACCGTTGCTCACGCCTCCCTGCAAATCTCCTGCAGGCACAGCGCGACTTCTTCGGCGCCCACACCTATGAGCGTACGGACAAGCCGAGGGGTGAGTTCTTCCATACCAACTGGACAGGTCACGGTGGTGATACGATATCGACTGCCTACTGCGCGTAGGCAGTCGATATCGTATCGTCAGGTCTACACCCCTGCTCCCCTCAAGGGGACTCACCCCCAAACCCCCTCTCCGGGGGCTTAGTCGTTTCACTCCAAATCAATTGTATATGATAATAGGCAAATATTCATTCGGCATAGGCGACAGGTTCGCACACGAAGGCATCAATCAGTTGAAAGCCCTTATCGAGGCTGAAAAACAGTTCGGAGTCCATTTCGTTCCGGTCTGGAACAAGAGCAACCGCGAGCATCAGATCGTGGGCACCGACCCTATGGAGACCCGCCATGAGGCCGACGAGGCCGTCAGGGCGCTCGGCTACAAGGACCAGTATTTCGTTGACGCCGACCATATCAATCTCGGCAACGTCGACCGCTTCATCGAGGCCTCCGATTTCTTCACCATCGATGTGGCAGACTATATCGGCAAGAAGGGGAGCGTCGAGGAGCGTTTCCTGCCTGCAATAAAAGAGGCAGGAAAGATTTACCGCCACATAGCTGAAAAGAAGGGAGCCGGCAATTTTGTTACCGAAGTGTCGATGGACGAAGTGGACGAGGCCCAGACTCCGGATGAACTCCGCTTTATCCTGAAGGCGCTCGCCGAAGAGAAGATTCCCGTGCAGACGATAGCGCCCAAGTTCACCGGCCGTTTCAACAAGGGCGTGGATTACCGCGGAGACCTGGCCCGGTTCGAGAAGGAGTTCGAGCAGGACCTTCAGGTGATCGCCGAGGCGGTGAAGGAATACGGTCTGCCGGAGAATCTCAAGCTGTCCATCCACTCCGGTTCCGACAAGTTCAGCATCTACCCTATAATGGGCCGCCTGATACGCAAATACGACACCGGAATCCATATCAAGACCGCCGGAACCACCTGGCTCGAGGAGAATATCGGCCTCGCCGTGGCCGACCCTGACGCCCTCGCC
Organism: Bacteroidales bacterium; assembly: GCA_024401695.1. GTDB lineage: Bacteria > Bacteroidota > Bacteroidia > Bacteroidales > UBA932 > Cryptobacteroides. The sequence goes on along the minus strand of JAKSKN010000001.1, from coordinate 116,985 downwards.
CTCGCGAAGCGCATCTATGTCAACGCCCTCGGCCGTATGGAAGAGCTCACAGTCCCTTACGCCACCGTCATCGACATCGACGTGGCCGAACTGCCAAGCCCGGAGGAAGTGGAAAAATGGGATGCCGAGACCTACGCACGCACGATGCGTCACAACCAGTCCGACCCTCTCTACAATCCGTCATTCCGCCAGCTCATACACGTGAGCTACAAGATTGCCGCCGAACTCGGTGCTGAGTTCTATCCGGCGCTCGAGAAGCACACCGACGTTATCGGCCGCGAGATCACCGACAACCTCTGCGAACGCCATATCAGACGACTTTTCTCCGAATAGAATGAAACGTGCCGCCATCCTTCTGCCCCTCCTGTGCCTCGGCCTTGCCGCTATGGCACAGACTGTGACCGGGGACCTGTTGAACAGGACCCTCCGTCTGGATTACATCTTCTCGGGCGACAGCGCCGGTTCTGAGATATCCCTCGATGAACTGCGCTCTTCGGAGGGATGGTACGGCCGCACCGTGAATATGGCCGATGTGCCCGTCAAAGGCAACGGCCAGATAACGATGCGGGACGCCGCCACGGCGAAGGTGCTGTACAGAACCTCCTTCAGCACGCTTTTCAACGAGTGGCAGCTTACCGAGGAGGCGACTAAGACGCGCCGCAGCTTCGAGAACGTCTTCCTGGTGCCAATGCCTTCGGCTGAGGCCGACATAACCGTGGAGCTGTTCAGCCCCCACGGCGACCTTCAGAGTTCGCTTACCCACAGGGTGGACCCGGCTGACGTGATGATACGCCCGCTCGTGCCTTCCGGCGCTCCGACGCGCTTGCTTCATAAAGGTACCCTTGACAACTGCATAGACGTGGTGATTCTGGCTGAAGGCTATACCGCCGCCGAGGCAGAGACATTCTATGCCGATGCGGCCACAGCCGTTGAGTCTATCCTTGCCCACGAGCCGTTCGGCTCGATGAAGGACTGCTTCAACTTCATCGCCGTGGCCCTGCCGTCGGAAGATTCCGGAGTGAGCGTGCCACAGAAGGGCGAGTGGAAGTCTTCTCCGCTCTCGTCGCACTTCAATACGTTCTATATGGACAGGTACCTCACGACGCTTCACCTGAAGGATATGCACGATGCATTGGCGGGGATACCTTACGAGCACATAATCGTGCTTGCCAACACCGACTATTACGGAGGTGGCGGCATATACAATTCATATACGTTGACTACGGCTCACCACCAGATGTTCCGCCCTGTCGTGGTCCACGAATTCGGCCACAGCTTCGGCGCCCTTGCCGACGAGTATTACTATGACGATATGTATTCCGAGTGGTATTTCCCGGACGTCGAGCCTTGGGAGAAGAACCTTACGACCAAGGTCGACTTCGAGTCGAAGTGGAAGGATATGCTCCTCACCGGCGTGCCCGGTGTCGACCTTCTCGAAGGCGGCGGATATTCGTCCAAAGGCGTATGGCGTCCTGCGGAAGACTGCCGTATGCACACCAACAGCTGCGGAGCCTTCTGCCCGGTCTGCCAGCGTGCGATTCTGGATATGATTAGGTTCTATACCCGCTGATAAATGACTTAACATAATGACCTGTAGAAAAAGCGGGCTCTGGATGCGGTTTTCTTCACCAGGTGGGGTCAAAAATGGGGTACCTGGTGAAAAATGACCTGCTGGAATGCAATATTTTCAGCAGGTCTTTTTTTTAAGAATGACTAATGTCAGAATTCCGGCTCGAAGGAGGGGATGTGGAGAATTTCGGTCTTGAAGAGGTTGCGAGAGTGCATCCTGTCAATCTTTGCCTTTACTTCAGCGTCTTCGCAGATGCCCTCGCGGATGTAGCGGTCGAGGGTGGCGTAGGTGAATCCGAACTTCGCCTCGTCCGGGCAGGAGTGCGGCAGACCGTCGTCCGGAGTCTTGTCGACCCATTTTGACGGCAGGCCGAGTTCGTGGCCTATTGCGAGCACCTCGCGCACGACGAGCTTGCCGAGAGGGGAGAAGGAACCGGCGGCATCGCCGAAGAGGGTGGCGTAACCGATGTAGTCCTCGCTGAGGTTGCAGGTGTTGGCGACGAAGCCGTTGCTGCTCTGTGCCACTGCGTAAAGCATCATCATACGGATGCGTGGCGGGATGTTCTGCTCTGTCTGGTTGGAGAATCCGTCAGGTGAGAGGATGGTGCCGAGTTCATCGGCGGCCGCCTCTATCCTGCCGATTGGGAGACAGTAGTATCTGATACCCAGGAACCGGCATATCTCGTCGGCTTCGTTGAGGCTCTGGCCGTCGGCAGGCATTGCCACACCTATCACGCGCTCCGGCCCGAGGGCCTCCGCGCAAAGGGCTGCGGCAACAGTGCTGTCCTTGCCTCCGCTCATTCCCAGCACTGCGGTGCTTGTGGGACCGAACGGCGCGAACCAGTCGCGTATCCACGCGACGCAGCCGTCTTTCAATGATTTACCGTCAATTGCCATTATTTTGCGATGCTATAGTAGGTCGAAGCTCCGGTGAACTCATCCATCCTCATTGAATTGATCATACAGTCCGATACCCTGTAGTAAACCACGATCTGGCTGTATCCGCGGGGTGCCTTCTTCTTCGCCTTGAGGGTGACGAGGTAGAAGTTCCCGTCGCGGCTGGCGGTGATGTCGGCGTTCTGCTCGACTGCAAGCTTGGTGAGCTGGCCCTGGAATGCATACATAAGGGTGTTGCTGAGTCCCTTCATCATCAGGTTCTTCGTGAGGTCGAATTTCTGTGTGGCGGCTCCGTTCTTGAGAGTCATCACGTTGTTCTCTATGAGGAAGAGGTCGTTGTTGGTGTAATCCATCCTGAAATAGTCCGGCTTGTACTCGAACACGCCTTCACGCTTCTTCTGCTTGAGGGATTTGTCGGCGGGTGTCATAACCTCGGAGAAATTCTCGCGGACGGTCCTTGAGCTGGAGTTCGCCTTTTCGATTTTGGAGATGATCTGTGCGCTGTCCTGGGCGTTCATAGTGAGTGCGCAGAGGGCGGCGGCAATGATTGCGATGATTTTTTTCATTTTATCCGAAGTGCTTTTTTGCGCAGGTAGTCACTCTTGAGGAGAAGCCTGAAGAGCATAGGCTGGAGCGCATATGTTATGAGTATGCTTGAGGTCATACCGATAATTGTGCTGATACCTACCGAATAGATGGCAGGATGTGTGGCGAAGATGAGTGATCCGGTCACTATGAGCAGCGTGACCCCGGAGAAGAATATGGCCGCCTTGTGGCAGATGAGCAGCCTGTGGGTCTTGTACCTGGCGTTGCTGATGAGTCCGTCCATCACGAAGATGCTGTAATCGACGCCGATGCCGAAGATGAACGTCGAGATCATTATGTTGACCAGATTGAACTGTATGCCGAATATGTACATTATTCCCTGGACGATGTACCAGCTCAGCCCCATTGGAAGGAAGGCGATGATGGCAACCGCCAGGCTCCTGAACGACAAAAGTAATACCAGAAATACGAAAATGGATGAGATGAGCAGCACGATGTTGAAATCGCGGTGCGCGATCTCGACCATATCGCCTGTGTAGTAGAACGGATCGAGCACTATCACGTGAGGTGTGGCGCATATCTCGTCGTTGAGCTCGTAGAGCTTGCTGCGGTCGAGCAGGACGCCTGTGAATACCATCCATCCGTCTTCATTGTTCTCGACGAAGTTGCATAGAAGGGCCTCCGGGACCACTCCCGCGTCGTAGAGTGACTGGGGCTCGTAATCGCTTTCTGCCATAAGCTTGAAAGTCTCGGGAATGTCGAATCCGGTGCTTGACCAGTCGTATTCGGCGGCTTCCTTCTTCAGGAGGTTGAAGGTCCTGGAAACGCGCTCGGGGGTCCAGAATTCTTTCCACGCATCGATGTTGCGCTGCTGCTCCTCGAACGGTATGAGTATGCCGTCGACTCCGCTGTATGAATGGATGGCGCCGATGCCCTTGAGGGAATCGAGCTTGGCGTTCAGGGCGCGGTTGTAGATGATAGCGCTGTCGAGGTCGCTGGCGTGGGCGGCGTAGTACTGGCAGTACCAGTTGCCGTTGACCTTCTCGTTGTAGATGTTTTCGGAGCGGACGAATACCGGCTCTTTGTAGCCTATGTTGTTGAGGTCGTTGTCAAACTGGACATTGCGTGACTCGATGATGGTGATCAGCGAGATGACGGCCATCAGGATCACTACCGGCTTGTTGCGGTCGAGAGGGTAGGAATTGATCTTGTTGATCACCCTGAATGCCTTTTCGTTTTTCTCGGCGGGGCCTTCGGTGAAGAACTGCGGCAGGAATGCAAGCACGAAGAATGTCGTGCCCAGGAGCATCAGGGTGCCGAAGAGGCCGAAGTCCTTGAGCAGGTCGCTGGTGGTGAAGAGCAGTCCGGAAAAGGCTCCGACCGTGGTGAGACAGCCGAGGCAGACCGGACGGGTCTGTTCCTTGATCACGGTTTCGACGTCGTCGACGAACTTGTGGTGCGTGAGCACGTGCAGGCAGTAGCTCAGGGCAGCGCCCATAATCAGCGCCCCTATGCCTATCGCCATGAATGACATCACTCCCTTGACCCAATACATTATCGCCAGTGCGAAGATCGTTCCGTAGGCGATCGGCAGTACGATATGCAGAAGCGTGCTCTTGCTCTTGAAGCAGAAGCAGATGATGAAGCAGATGAGCAGAAGCGAGATGCCTACCGTCCAGTAGATGTCCTTCTTGATCTGACGTGAGTTGAAGACGCCTTCGATGAGCACTCCGTGGAAAAGGATTTCGCAGTCGGGGTGTGCGGCTTCGTATTCCTTGACACATCGGGTCATCAGGCCTTCGAGGTAGGTTCCGCGCCAGGTGTCGTATGAACTGAAGGCCGGAGTGATGAATGCGAGCGCCACAGTGCTGTCCGAAGAGAAGATATGACCGTCGACGAGCGTATATCCTCCCAGGTCGGTCAGCTTTGACTTCATATTGCCGGAGGCGATGTCGTCGAATGTCTCTTCGGTGAGGAGGGAGTCGATGACCGGGTAGTAACTTTCGTCTATATGGTTCGGGAGGGCTCCCATCCCGTAGTAGACGATGTTCATTATGTCGTCGGTATCGATGCGGTTGAAGGTGTTGGCTATGAGACCCTTCTCATCTCTGCTGACGAGCATTTCGAGGAATTCGTCCATCGATGCCCCGATCTCTTCCGGCGTCATATTGCCGCTTCGGGAGAGTATCTGGAGGAAAATCTTGTCTTTTACCCTGATGTCTCCGAATGCGATGTCGCAGTCGGAGCTTTTTTCGGTCTTGGGAAGAAGCGCTGCGATGTTTTCCTCGAAGCGGATCTTCGTCGCGAAATAGCCGAAGACCAGGGCGGAGACGACGAGGATGCAATAGAAGACGGCCTTATGGGCCTTGAAGTATCTGTAAAGCGAAATGAATAATCTTGTCATCAGGTAAGCCTGCTCTTAAAAATCTTGCAAAATTACCAAATAATCTCTGATTATTCAAATTCCTCTCCGCCCGTCGCGACTCGTCTGTCGCGGACAGGCCAATCCGCCTCCCTGACAAGTAGGGCGGGGCCAAAACGGTCGTCGGATTGGCTGTCCGTCTCCAATGTCGTCGCGACGCGTATATTGCGGACAGACCAGTTATACGCGGATGGTGAGGACGGTGATGTCGTCGTTCTGCTCGTTACCGTCGGTGAAGCCGCGGACGGCGTCGAGGAGCCCGTCGGTGAAGTCCTTGGCGGAGGTGGTGACAGGGACGCTGGCGGAGTATTCGAGCAGGCGGTCCTCGCCGAACAGCTCTTTCTGGCGGTTCTCGGCTTCGGAGATACCGTCGGTGTAGAGGATGAGGCGGCTGCCCTTCTCGAGCTGCAGCGTTTCGCCCTGATACTGGAACCCGCCGATGAGTCCGGCGGCGAGGTTGGCCTTGGCGTGGAGGAAATCGGCTTTTCCTGACGGTGAGACCACGACGATAGGGTTGTGACCGGCGTTGCAGTATTCGAGCTCGAGTGTCTTGAGGTCGAGGCATCCGATGAACATCGTGACGAACATCCCGCTTTCGTTGCCTTCGGTGAAGGCGTTGTTGATGTTGCGCTCAACCTGCTCCATATTCATTCCCATACCCGAGATGAAGCGGTATGCGGAACGGGTGATCGCCATGAACAGGGCGGCCGGGACGCCCTTGCCTGAAACGTCGCCGATGGCGAAGTAGAGGTGGTCGCCCTTGACATAGAAGTCATACAGGTCGCCGCCGACTTCCTTGGCAGGGAACAGGGCTGCGTAGAGGTCGAAGTCGCTCGTCTTCGGGAACTCCCTCGGGAGCATATTGCGCTGGATGGCGCTGGCGATGTTGAGCTCGTTCTCGAACTTCTCGTTGGATACGAGGCTCGCCTTCAGTTCCTTTATGTAAGTGTTGATGGATGACTGGAGGTAGCAGAGCGAGTCGTGCAGGTAGCGGATCTCATCCTGGCTGTCGACGTCGGGGATGGTGGCGTTGAAATTGCCCTTGGCCATCGTAAGAGCGGCGTTGGTGAACTCGGTCAGAGGCATAGTGGACCTGCTGATGATCTTCTTGCAACCGAGGTACATCAGGATTATGCCGAGAAGGGCGACGATCGCGAGCGTGATGTTGATCATCCTTGCATCGGAATACACTTCCGACTGCGGGCATACTATGACCGCGGTCCACCCGTTCCTGAGCTTCTCGAAGATCTGGTAATATCCCTTGCCCTTGAACGTGAAATGCAGCAGACCATCCTGTTGCGACATTATCTCCATAGCCATACCCAGGGCCTTTTCATTGCCTTCGGCCAGAGGCTCGGAGAATATCGTCTCGTTGAGGATCTTTTCCCTCTGTATGTGGGAGATGAAGGAACCGTTGCGTCCGATCAGGATGTTGTAGGAACTTGGATACGGCTGCAGTGAAGAGATCATATCCGTCAGCCAGGTCAGCGCGATGTCGAATTTCAGGATGCCGACAAGTTCATCCCCGTCGTCATAGACGGGAATGCTGTATGTGGTGACCGTCTGGGATGTTATGACATCGAAATATGGTTCGCTCCAGTACGGCTTGTCCAGCAGCTTCGGGATCTGATACCAGTCCATCGTGAGATAGTCATAATCGGTCCCGCCGAGATTGACCGTCCTGGCAACGTCTTCGCCTTCAGATATATATGATGCCACCATATAGTATTCCCTGTCGGAATGCGCACTTTTGTGCGGTTCGAAGGCCATTGCACAGCCTGATATCGTCTTGTCGCTCAGGACTGCATCTTCCGTGACGTGAGAGATGTCGGATCCCTCCGAGTTGAAGTGGATTATGGATCTGGTTGTGACCCTGCCTGCCGATTCGACGTTGACGAGCAGGGACTCGATGTCGAGGGATGTGTTGCGGAGAGCTCCGCGTGCGTTGCCGATGGATTCATTGTGGATAGCGATGAGTGAAACCACTGCCACCGCAATCATCGCCAGCACGAAAATGAGCAGTGTCAGGAGCACGATCTTGCGGCTCAGTTTTCTGGAAATGGACCTGCTGATGAATGATACTCGGTTGCTCATTTTATGAAATCTTTATAGTTCACGGGATTCTCAATCAGTCCGATGGCGGAAAGCTCCTCATTCATCTGGTCGAATGACTCCACATCTACGTGACCGAAAGTCGCTTTGCCGGAATCCTTGTCCACCTGGATGTCCAGTATCTCATCCAGCATCATCTTCTGCATCGCGTGATTCGTGTTGTTGTGGTTGTCGAGGGCATAGCGCATAACCACGTCAACCGTTTCGTCGCGATGTGCGGCGGCATACTGCCAGCCACGGATTGAGGCGCGGACGAACTTGTCGACCGCATCCTTGTGCTCATTGTAGAACGTTTCGGAAGTGAAAACGGCATCCTCCGGGAAATTGAAACCGAAGTCGCCGAAATCGATGACGTTCTCGGACGGGATCCTGCCTTTTGCGAAAAGCAGCTGGAGGTATTCGCTGAACCTGTATGCGATCATAGCGTCAACCGCCCTTGAAATGAAAAGGTTGATGCCGGTCAGCGTGTACTCCCATTTCGGCTGCACCCCGAATTCCCGGCAGGCCATGTCGGCGTGCTCGCCGTGGCCGGATTTCCATCTGGCGATGCGGAGCCCGTCGAGGTCGGACAGGTTTTTGACAGGAGTGTGGCTTACGCATATGAGAGAGCTGTTCTGGGCGATCTGAAGGATATTCAGGATGGGATTGCCTTTGCTCCGGGAAATAGTGCCCTGCACCAGCTGGGATGTGCAGATGTCGATGTTGCCGGTGGATAATTCCTCCAGCGGGTTGACGGAGGAGCTGATGCTGAGGTTGCTTATCTCCACGTCAAGACCTTCGTCGGCGTAGAAGCCCTTCTCCTGCGCCATATAGAAACCGGCGAACTGGGCCTGAGGAATCCAGGCCGGCATAAATCTCACTTTCTCCTGTCCGTACAGGAATATTGCGGCGAACAGCGCGGCCGCGGCTAATGACAACTTTTTCATAATTCTGCCGGTAGGATGAGGTTGACGGCCTTGTCGAGCACGTCGATGTTGAAGTGACTGGAAATGATCGTCTCGCCGTCGAGACTCAGGTAGATGAGCCTGTCTGATGAGAGCTCGACGTGCTTTGCTCTCGTATAGCGCAGGTGGTGCCGGCAGAAGTCATCGTCCAGATGCTGGCCGTTCCTGTATTTAGGAAGTATCCTGATGAGCGTGAGTAACAGCATCGTCTTGAAGACGCAGACTTCCATAAGGCCGTCGTCGAGAACCGCGTGCGGGGAGCAGAGATACTCTCCGCCGCAGATCTTGCCATTGCCCAGGGTTGCCTGCATTATGAATTTACGGCTGAGGACCCTGCCGTCCGCCTCGATACGTACGCGGTTGATGCGGTGGCCGAGGACTGCGTGGGCGAGAGCCCTCCTGAAACCGTCCTTGTAGCCGGCGGCGTGATAGATCTCGCCGAAATAGGCGACCATCGCGTCCATTCCGATATTTATGACGTTGATGGAATAGCTTTCATTGACCTTGAGGGCGTCAATTCTGGTCATAGTCCCGTTCAGCAGTGCGCGGACGTTGTCGAAATCGCGGCCCGGAAAGTTCTTCACGAAGTCGTTCGTGATGCCGAAACGCATCACGGCCATATATTTGTTCTCACGGTTCACGATTCCGGAGGCGACTTCATTTGCCGTACCGGAGCCTCCGCAGGCGACGAAACAGTGCTCGATCTTCGGATACAGGTCGCATATGAGATTGACATAGCGGGTGGCATCCCCTATGCCGGTCGTGACGTAGATCTCATAATGGAAATCCAGCCCGGCAAGCTGTTTCTCTATTTCTGGACGGATTGACGATTTGTCCTCGCGTCCGTTGATAACGAATATGTATTGCATCATCCAAATATAAGAATAATTTGCTATCTTTATAGTGCCTAATATGAATATGAGACACATTTTTGTCCGATTATCGCTTGTATTGTCGCTCGTGTGCGGCTTGACTGCATCCGCAGCCGGCACCCGCTACTCATATCTCCTCCTCGGTCCGCAGGACGGATATCCTTCCGAGGTGAACCAGGTGTTCAGCGAACCCCACGGCTTTGTATGGCTGAGCGCAAAGGACGGCCTGTACCGACTGGGCAACGGCGCGTTGAGCAAAGTGTCCGGTTCCGGAAGGGCAGAGTCCGACTATCTCCTGGGTGATGTCCTGGCCACCACCTGCAGCCGGGACGGTACTTTCTGGGTGCTTTCGCCGGAAGGTGTGCACGGTTTCCTCGGGACCCCTTTCGCCGGTTTCGATGTGGTCGATCCCGAGCCTGCAGTCATTGCCTATTCGGTGATCACGACTGACGAAGGTACCTTCTTCGGTGGCGAGAACGCAGTGTACAGATACGATGAGACCTCCAGGAAGGTGGTTGAGGTCGCGCAGATACCGTCCGGCTCCTCGCTCAGGATCACCGATATGTTTGTCTGGATGGACGGGGGCATCGTGCTTTTCGACAGCAATGGCAACGACATATATATGATGTACCCGAAGACCGGGATGGTCGCCAGGTTCCCTTTCCAGTGCGAGGTTCCGGGCGAATCCTTCTCGAAGCTGTACATCGACAGCCAGTTCAACATCTGGACAACCCGCCACGGCTGCGGTGTGGAACGCTATGCCCGCGACGGCTCTCTGATTGCCGCATACACAAGGGCGGACAACGGACTCAGCTGGGATCTCGTGCACTGCTTCCTTGAGAACGGCGAAGACATCTGGGTCGGCACCGACAATGGCGTAAGCATCATCAACCGCCGCAGCGGCGCGATAACCGTGCTCAAGAAGAGCCCGTCCGACCCTCTTTCATTCCCGGGACTTTCAATCACACACCTTGCCGGGGGCGAAGATGATGTGGTATGGGCCACCAGGAACCGTGGCGGAACCATAATCATCCATAAGTCCGATATCCTCGCAATACGTTCCGAAGAGATTGCCGGCGGTGTCTCGGAAGGCGTCTCCTCCATCTATCAGGATGAGGATGAGACCGATGTGTGGCTCGGAACCGAAGGCGGCGGACTGATACGCTTCGACCCGGTGTCGGAGACACTCACGACATACGAGAAGACAAGCGGACACAGCATCTATGCCATTTCGGGTTACCGCAAGGGGCAGCTGCTGCTGTCGTGCGTGTCGGAAGGCCTCTTCATATTCGACAAGAGGACGGGGGATATGCGTCCGGCCGATATGTTCAACGCTCTTCATTACACGATAAGGAACGGAGAGAAGGCCTGTCTGCTGAAGATCGACGAAAACCGTGTCGCCGTCCTGTCCGACCTGATATATTGTCTGAATTTCTCTACCGGCGGTTTTGCGCGGTATCCGTTGCCTGCCGATGTCGAAGCCGGTACGCTGCATTTTGTCGTCGGCTCTGAAGGCAGTCTGCTCTTTGACCCCCGTCATATCTACAAGATGGATACGGAAACCTTCGTGGTGACGGAATTCCTTTCATTCGACGAGGGAGAGGGGGAGATCAAGGGCGTCAGTATGTCTCCTGACGGTTCGCTTTGGGCTATCCACGGCAGCAATCTGGTCAGGATTAACCCAAGGGACGGGTCTTTCAGGGAATATGAGTCCCGTTTTGAGGCCTCCAGGAACCCGGAATCGCTGGTTTGTGCTCCGGATGGCAACGTCTGGGTCGGAACCAGGAATATGCTTGTGGCCTTTGTGCCGGATGTGGAGAATATCATCTTCGTCGACGAGATCGACGGCGCCTTCCAGAACCTCTATGTCTCTCACGCCAAGCTTGTGGACAATCTGGGGAACGTCTATCTCGGCGGCGTCAATGGATTCGTGAAAATCGGCAGCGACTTTTCGTTTTCGAGCGGCGAGCCTTCGTCAATCGAGCTTGTGAATATGATTGCTGACGGCAAGATGGTCACGGAAGCCATTGACCTGGTTGCGGGGCATAACAGCTTGAGGCTGGATGTCATCGCCCACGGCGATGATGTGCTGCGCGCAAAGCTTTTCAGATTCAAGGTCCGCAGTTCCGGCGGCGTGGAAGAGTATGAGGTCAGCGAGCCCGGGATCAGCCTTCAGAACCTCCCGGCGGGCAGATACACTGTCAGCGCTTCGTGCACGTCACGTGAAGGCCATTGGATCGATGATGTCGATCTGTGCGAATTCAGGATACGCTGTCCGTGGTATCAGTCGGTCTGGTTCTGGGCGATAGTTTCGTTCGTCCTTGCAGGCGGACTCCTGCTGGGCAATGCGGTGAGAAAGCGGCAGCGGCAGATGCAGCTTGATGCCGAGAGGCAGCAGTCTGTCATACGCGGCGAAGAGCAGCGTATGAATTTCCTTATTGACGTCAGTCACGAACTCCGAACTCCGCTTACCCTGATTCTTGGACCTCTTGAGCGTATGATCAGGAAGAACGAGACGGTGGAGCCCGCGAGGCTTGTGCCGGTGTACAGGAATGCAGAACGCATCAAGATGCTCCTTAACACGATCCTGACCGCAGAAAAGATCGAGGACGGCAAGGGCTCGGCACTCATCGAGAGGCACAATATCAACCGCTGGGTCCGCAGCGTCGCCGCCAATTTCGAGGACGAGATACAGTCGAGGAATCTCTCGCTGCGGTTTGACCTCGACCCTAATCTCGGCAGCGCCGACATTGATGCCGGCAGATGCTACATAGTGATCAGCAACATTATGCTGAATGCCATCAAGGTCAGTCCTGAAGAATCCACCATCACCATAGGTACGAAGAATCTTGAAGATTCCGCCTCGTACAGGGTGTTCGTGTCGGATATGGGACCGGGAGTGAAGGATGAGACGCTGGGACATCTCTTCGACAAATATTACACCGAGACCGAGGACAAGACCGGTTTCGGCGTGGGCCTGTCCTATTCCAGGGCAATCGTGGACAGCCTGAACGGCAAGATATCCGCTTATAACAATACCCCGAGGAAGGGTGCGACATTCTATTTCGACCTGCCAAAAGAAGTATGAATATGAAAAGACTGCTTTCTGTCATCTGTTTGATTGCCGTTTGCCTGAGTGCAGGGGCCAAAGGCTTGTATTTCCAGAACCTTCCGTCGCCTGAGGCGGCTACGAAAGGCTTGAACTGCGTGTTCGTGCAGTCCAGAAGCTACGCGTGGGGAGGCACGCCCAACGGACTTTTCCGCTTCGGCTACAACTCTGAAATCAAATGGTACTATGCCGATGGCCGTGATGGATCGCTTCCCGGCGACTATATCTACAACATAGGGCAGGATGGCATAGGCCGTCTCTGGATATATACCGACAGGGGAATGACGCAGTATATGCCCAAGACGGATTCGTTCAAGACTCTGACGTTCACCGGTGAGGATGGGAGCGAAGAGAGCGTCATCGGTTATTGCGGGTTCCTGGCTTCCGACGGCCTGGTCTATATCGGGGGGCTGGACGAACTCTATGTCTACAACACAAAGGAGGACAGGGTGCTGCGGAAGGTCAAGCTTGGCATAGGCAAGGGTTTCCGCATCGATGCGATATGTGAACCGTATGACAACGGGGCCATAGGGCTCTTCAACAAGGAGACCGGATTCGCGATCTATTACCTGAAGACCGGCAGGGTGGAACTTGCCGCCTCTCAGGTCGATTCGAACAATGCATTCCTTTTTGACAGCCACGGCCGTTTCTGGCGTTCGCAATACAACAAGGGCATAGAGTGCTACGACAATATTAACCTCGTGGCATCATATAATACAGGAAATTCCGACCTCAGCTCCGACCTTGTCACCTGTTTCCTGGAGAACAACGGAGAGATATGGATAGGCACGGACGGCGGCGGAATCAATATCCTCAACCCCGATACAGGGGCGATACGCCATCTGATGAGGAAGTCCGATGACTTCAATTCCTTCCCTTGCAACACTATCATCAAGATGTGTCTGGATGCCGGCAATTCAGTGTGGGCGGTCCGCGACGACCTGGGAGCGATCGTGCTGAGAGACGTGTATATGCGAACCATCGCCTTTGCGCCCGTGTCGGACCAGTTCGGACATTCTTCCGACGAGATACTGAGCCTTTCGCAGTCGAAGGCCCATTCCAAGTATGTCTGGATAGGGACGGCCTCTTCGGGACTGTACTCATACAATATGTACAAGACCGATTCGAATACTGAAATCACACGGTATCCTGAGATAGGCAACCGGCGCGTCGAGTCGATACTGACTCTCCCGAATGATGACCTGCTTCTCTTCTGTGCGAATGACGGCCTGTATATCTATACCCCGGAAGCACACAGGCTGCGTCCTTTCACCGAAATCAAGGACCAGGAATTCTATGACAGGATCAGATATTCCGGGCAGAAGGTCGGCCTGAGTATGGACAACCTCGGTCACGTGCTGATCCTTGCCGTGGATGCATACGTCTGGGACCTCTCGACCAATACGGTGGTCCGCCACCCGGTGCCTATGCACGAGGGCCACGATGCCATCTATCCTGTATCGCAGGGCCAGGGAAAATACTACTATTGCGAGAAATACCTGTATTTCTGGGATGCCAACGCGTACAGGCACGAGTATGTCTTCGAAATTGACGAGGGAAATAACATCAACTCCGTTTCGATGGATGATTCCGGTGCGTTCTGGCTTGCTACCGACAATGGTGTCTATGTCTTCGAGGAAGGCCAGAAAGAGGCCAGGAAGATGGAATTCGACAAGATCCGCTCAGCGGAGGTCGTGCTTGTCGACAATTCTGACAGAATATGGATAGCGACCTCGCAATCGATGTTCGTATATCTTCCGAAGCTCGACAACCTGATAAAGTTCGGCAACAACGACGGAGTCAACTGGAACAAGTTCAACGGCAAGTCCTGGCTGCATACCGAAGACCGGGTCCTGTTCGGCGGTGTGAACGGTATGCTGACCGTCGACCCGTCGGTGAATTTCTTCCTGACGGACAAGCCGGATATTGAAATACAGGATCTGGTGCTGAACGGCGTCAGACTCAATGAGATCCCATCAAGGCTTGTGCTGACGTCCTCTTATAAATCCCTTGACATCAGGCTTGTCGTCCACGAGAACAATATACTTCGGGACAAGCAGTTCAGATTCATTGTGAAGACCCGCCGCAATGAGACGGTCATAGATACGGATAACCCGGATCTGTCGTTTTCAATGCTGCCTGCCGGCGTGCATAAGGTACAGGCGTGCTGCACGCTGCAGAACGGATCCTGGACCGAGCCGGTTGACCTGATACAGATCAAGGTGCTTGCGTTGTGGTACAAGGCCTGGTGGTTCTGGGCTATGGTCCTGCTGGTCGGTATCACCCTGCTGTATGTGATCATCCATTCATATAAGTCCGATGCCGATTACAAGCTGGCACTTGCAGAGTCCGAGGCCGAGAACAAGGCCGGCCAGGACAGCCTGAAGTTCCTTCTCAACGTCAGCCACGAGCTCAAGACCCCGCTTACGTTGATCATCAGCCCTCTGTCACGCCTTCTCAAGAACAAGGACAAGTCGGATCCGGAATACAATGTGCTGAACAATGTGCTCCGCCAGGCCAACCGTATGAGCCGTCTGATCCTCACCGTGCTTGATTCCCATAAGATTCAGGACGGCTCAGCTTCTTTCAACGGCGAGGTCAAGGGACTCAACAATTGGGTCAGCGAGCAGGCGGCAGCTTTTGAGGATGAGGCCGGGGGCCGCAGGATCTCCCTTGTCAAGAAGCTTGACCCTGCCGTCGGAAACGTTATGATCGATTCCCAGAAACTTGAGAATGTCATCACGAATATGCTGATCAACGCTTTCAAGCACAGCCCTGACAATACTACCATCACCGTCGGTACGACCTACCAGCCGGAAAGCAAGTCGTACAGGGTATTCGTCTCAGACGAGGGGGAGGGCCTTGGCGGTGTGGATATGACCAAACTGTTCTCAAGGTTCTATCAGGGCTACGCCCAGAAATCTGGCTCCGGCCTTGGTCTGGCATACGCGAACTCCATCGTTGAGATGCACGGAGGCCAGATGGGAGCGTATGAGAATGCCGTCAAGGGTGCGACATTCTACTTCGATCTTTCTTCGAGCCTCGACAAACCGAAGCCGGTGGCCTCCAAGCCTGTCGCTGCGCCTCGCATCTCCCGTGCGGGCGCGACTTCGATCGGAAATGCAACGCTTCTCATAGTTGACGATGACGTTGACCTCCGCGAATATCTCATTGAGGAATTCTCGGCGGTTGCGGCTGTCGTGCTTTCTGCCTCCAACGGAAAGAAAGCCTATGAAATCGCTCAGAACCAGCATGTCGATGTGGTCGTCAGCGATGTGATGATGCCTGTGATGGACGGTTTTGAACTGACCGACAAGATCAAGCGCGACCCTAACCTCTGCGACATCCCGGTCATTCTCCTAACCGCCAGGGTGGAGGCGAAGAGCCGCGAACACGGATTGTCAATCGGTGCCGACGCCTATCTGCCGAAACCGTTTGACAAGGAGGGCCTGATCAAGGCGATCAACAAGCTGCTGGAGTAGTCCCGCTACAATGAGAAATTGAAATAGTAGCCCAGACCGAGGGTTGAGACAGGCATTGCACCATTAGGCATATGATAGCAATAGAATATGTCGATGGTGCTGTGCTTTGACAGGGATATCTCGGTGCCGATGTAGAAGAGCGCCCGCTGCCATCCCGACCAGGCGAAGAGCTCTGCTGCAAGGTATGGGCGGAATGCTCCTTCTGAGTAATACTGGCCGCGTATGCGCGAACGGAGGCAGTTGTTCGTGGAGCCGCTCGGTGTGAATGTCAGCTCGTACTTCTCACGGAGGGAGAATGCAAGGTTCTCGCGGCGCAGCGTGCCGGTTGCGGTAAGCACGGCCTTTTGGTTAAGGTTGCTCCCTATGCTCCACATCTCATAACCGAGGTCTGCACTGAGCCACGGGGCGAAACGGTAGCCTCCGGCAAGCACCATAAACATACACTCTGTGTTCTTGAGGTCATTGTTGGCGCGGTACTCTCCACGGAGGAGCGCATAGCCGCCCTTGCCGATCGATGCTGTTGCCTGAAGATTCAACCACGCGCCCAGATCAGATGTTTTCTGGGCTGATGCCGCTGCGCAAATGCCCATTGCGGCAGCAATGATACATACCAACTTTTTCATAATTTCGACTGACTAAGTCATTCTTAAAAAATAACTTGGTAATCTTTATGGTTCTTGTTTTGTCTTTTGAACATGTCATTCAGTCACGTAGCACGGCTACGCTCCTTCATTCCATATCCAAAATACATAAACAATCCCTCATAAATCTTTACCAACTTATTTTTTCATCATTCCTAACAATCCAAAAGTAGGGAAAATTTTCCTACTTTTGTGCAAACAGCAGCATAAAATGAAAAAAATTCTAGCAATCGTATTCATCTGCCTTGCCGCCGTCACGGCTGCGTGCGGGCAGAACAAATCAGGAAAATCTATGAACGGAGACTTTGCATACCCGGTAAAACTCATTTCAGACAAGACGGCCAACGGGGTCCGTGAGATTGTAGTCAAGACCAACGCCCAGGTCTGCTCGAAGCAGATTGATGTCAAGATCAAGAATGGTGTCATCCAGAAGGTTGAGTTCACGGGCGGCTGCCCGGGCAACACCCAGGGTGTGGAACGTCTGGTCGCCGGGATGAAGGTGCAGGATGCCGTTGACAGACTCGGCGGGATCGATTGTGCCGGCCGCGGCACGAGCTGCCCTGACCAGCTGGTCCAGGCACTGCTGATAGCACTATAAAAAAAGAGGCCCCCGGGCCTCTTTTTTTTATTTGAACAGCTGCTGTGCGAATGCTTTGAAGCTCTTGCGCCAGACCTGCCACTCGTGGTCTCCGGGATAGGATTCGAAGCCGACCTTGACGCCTTTGGAGCGCATCTGGTCAACGATTGCGCGGGTGTGTGTGATGCGCGGGTCCTGCTCGCCGCAACTGAGGAAGAAGACGTCGCGTGCCGCGTTGAATGCCGCTGTGTCGGAGTAGATGCCCGGCACCTCGTTTTCAAGGTTGACATTTGCCGCCCCGGCGATGCCGCCGAACATTCCTGTTGAGAAAACGCCTACGTTGGCGAATACCTCAGGGGAGCGCAGACCGATGTAGAATGACTGGCCGCCGCCCATAGAGAGGCCGCACATCGCACGGCTGTGCCTGTCGGACTTGACGCGGAAGTTCTTCTCGACGAAAGGGATCACATTGTTCAGAAGTTCCTCCCGGAAGCTCTGCATACCTTCCCAGGTGTAACCGCCGCCGCCCATTCCGCCGCTTGTGACGGTGCCGGTACGCTTAGGGCGTACGTTGCTGTTGGCGCTGACGACTATCATAGGCACGGCGCGGCCGCTTGCGATGAGGTTGTCCATTATCTGTGCCACGCGGCCCTGCTGCATCCATCCGCGGTGGTCTTCGCCGCCTCCGTGCTGGATATAAACCACAGGGTATTTCCTGCTGCCTTTGTCGTAACCGGCAGGAGTGTAAACCATAAGCGGCCTCCAGGCCCCTTCAAATTCAGACCAGTAGCTCATTGTGCGCACCTGGCCGTGAGGAACGTCCTGCCATTCGAAGTCCTCGCATCCCTCTTCCGGGATGTCGATGGCGCTGGACATACGTCCGCAGCCGTAGTAGGACTCGCTCGCAGGATCCGCGACGCTGACGCCGTCAATGAGGAGGTTGTAGTAGTGGAAGCCGGGCACCTGAGGCGCCGATTTGCCGGCCCACTGCCCGCGTCCCGCGCTGGTAAGGTCATATTTCGCTCCGCAAAGGTCAATCTGCACCCTGCTTGCCGAAGGGGCGTTCACCCTGAATTCCACGCTTCCGTCAGGGAGCAGGCGAGGGTAGCCGCTGCGGTTGATGTTGGTGCACAGTGGCTGTGCGTCGACGAAGAGGTTGCGGTCGATGGAGAAGCCCATCTTCTCATAGCCGGAGGCATTGAGGTGTAGCCAGTCGTTCTCGAAGAGGAATGCCGGGTCCATACGGTCAGGGTCGGCCGGGTCGGCGACTACGTGGTCGAAGTCGATGACACCGTCAAAATCCCTGTTGGTGCGTATCCAGTCGTTGAATTCCTTGCGGATGATGTCGTGCTGCGGGTCGCGGCTGTAGCCGTTGCCCTTGATCTGGGTGACCGTGGCCACGAATACCTTGATGCCGCGCTTGTGGGCATCAGCGGCGATCTTTGTCCACGCTTCCTTGAGCCCGCCGAGGGTCTCGAGAGGGCTGCGGCTGCCGCCGATGTCGTTGGTGCCCTCGAAGAGGATCACATATTTCACGCCATCGTGTCCGAAGAGATCGCGCTCGTAGCGGCTCATTGCGAATGGGCCGAGACCGCCGTGGAGGACGCAGTTGCCGCCGAGACCGAAGTTGAGCACGGCTATGTTGTCGGTACGGGAATCCTGGAGAAGGGAGCGCGAAAGCTGGTCGGTCCAGCGGTCCTGGCCGTTGGTAGTGGTGCCTCGGCCGTCGGTGATGGAGTCGCCGAGCACTGCGATGGCCTTGGACGGCCTGGCGGGGATGACGTCGATGGAGGATATGGTGTACCAGTGGGCGGTGACTGCGTCAGGATTGCTGAAGTCGGTGGAATTGCCCTTTACGATGTAGGAATTGGTACGGGATCCCGGATGGCTGGTGAGCCTGGTGCTTGAGATGGCGCCGTAATGGATGGTTATGGCAACGTTGTCGCGGTTGCCGAGATTGAACTTGACAGGGTCGGAGACGACTGCTTCGCCCGGGGCCATCGTGACGGAGGCGCTGCCGTTGAAGGTGAGCCTGACGGTGGTCTTCTCGTCAATCTCAGGGGTGGCGCCCATAGTCTTTGCCCTGGCTATCTCCACACCGAGGATTTCGGTGGCGTCGTCGTTGAATATGTTTGAAAGGTGCAGGCGGAGCTGGCTGCCGCCGAGGGATACCTGCACGATCTGGCGGAAGGAATTGCCTGCCAGATATGGCTCGGGCGGGTTGTTGTGCGGCTCGGCTATCTGGAGGGCGGTGGCCCAGGTGGTCACCCAGTCGTTCTGCTGTGATGTGCTGTTCTGTTGTGCTGTGCTGCCCTGCTGTGCGCTTGCGGAGAGTGCGAG
The DNA here is from genome assembly GCA_024401695.1 of Bacteroidales bacterium. Classification (GTDB taxonomy): domain Bacteria; phylum Bacteroidota; class Bacteroidia; order Bacteroidales; family UBA932; genus Cryptobacteroides. Next base: position 97,474 of record JAKSKN010000001.1, on the reverse strand, counting down.
CAGTGCTGCGAAGATGGAAAGGAGAACCTTTTTCATTATAAAATAGTCGGTTATTGTGTTTCTTTTCAAAGATAAGAATTTCTTGGCTATATTTGCGAAGTTATGACGCTACTATTGGTTTTTCTTCTCGGCGCGCTCGCGGTGTCCTTCCTCTGTTCGATACTCGAAGCCACGCTTATGAGCACTCCGATTTCATATATCACGTTGAGGGAGGAGGAGGGCTTCAAGCCTGCTTCTCTGATGAAGAAGTACAAGCAGGACCCTTCGCGCCCGATTGCGGCGATCCTGTCGTTGAATACGATTGCAAATACCATAGGCGCTGCGGGCGTCGGCCGTCAGGCAACGCTCCTTTTCGGATCGGAGTGGTTCGGCCTTGTGAGCGCCGTGACTACCATCCTGATCCTTGTGTTTGCCGAGATCATCCCGAAGACCATAGGAACCACGCACTGGAGGGCTTTGATGGGATTTGCAACGCGTTGCATAAGGGTGCTGATCTTCTGTCTGTACCCGATAGTGGTATGTGTGGAGGGCCTGCAGAAGCTCATTTCGCCGCGGGAAGTCGATGCCGCCGTGTCGCGTGAGGAGGTGGGGGCGATGGCGGATGTGGCCGAGGAGTCGGGGGAACTTGACGAAGACGAGAACGAGATTATACAGAACCTGATCAATATCGACGAACTGACCGCCACTCAGGCGATGACGCCGCGCGTGGTTGCGGCGATTGCGCCGGAGTCGATGAAGATAAAGTCATTCTACAAGGACCGTCGCTATCTCCATCACAGCCGTGTGCCGGTGTATGCCGACAATTCGGAGTATATCACTGGATATATCCTGCGGATGGATGCCCTCCAGCTTATGGCTGAGGACAAGTATGATATGACTCTGGGGGATATACGCCGCGACATCGAGTCGTTCTCGGAAGATACCTCGCTTGGCGTGATCTGGGATGGAATGGTGTCCAAGAAAGAGCAGATCGCCTGCATCATCAACGAATATGGCTCCTTCCAGGGAATAATCACGATGGAGGATGTCATCGAGACTATTTTGGGTGATGAGATTGTAGATGAGCGTGATGCGGTCGTGGATATGCAGCAGCTTGCACTGGACAAGTTCCGCAAGCAGAGCGGGAGACGTATGAAGGCGGAAAAATAATTTCGAAAAAAACGGTTTTCCCGCTTGCGGATTATAAAATTTTGCGTACATTTGCATCCGCTTCCAACGAAGCAACCAGCATTGGTGCGGTAGTTCAGCTGGTTAGAATGCCGGCCTGTCACGCCGGAGGTCGAGGGTTCGAGTCCCTTCCGCACCGCTCTAAAATGCCCTACAAGTGATTGCAGGGCATTTTTATTTTGAAAAATTCGGGATTATGTACTGAAAATGTACTAAAATTGGGCTTCCAAGGCAAAACTCCCGATTTTCGACTATTGCGGTATCGTCCGCACCGCTTAATAATGCCTTACACGATGTTGTAGGGCATTTTTTGTATCCGACAATTCGCCAAAATGTACTGAAAATGTACTAAATCAAGGCTCTGTACTGAACAAGAAGCCCAGACATTTTTCAATGCCTGGACCCTTTCGTAAATTAACATACCGGTATTGGCTACCGAACTGTCAGTGCGAAATTACAAAATTTCTCCCGCATTGCAATAATAGCTATCTTTGCCTCCGGAATCCGGCGAGCTGCACAACACCTGCAGCACTATGAAACCGAACGAAGTGAGAGTGAGCGATAGCGAACGGCTATCGTGCTCCAGCACGAAAATTCTCATCGACAATGGCCACGGCTCCGACACTCCCGGCAAACGCAGTCCGGATGGCCGCTTCCTCGAATACAAATTCAACCGTGAAATCGCAAGACCCATAGTCCTGGATCTTCAGGACCGGGGCTACGATGCCGAGCTACTTGTTCCGGAAGAAACAGACATCCCCCTCAAAGAGCGGGCACGCCGCGTAAACTCCCATTGCGCCACCCTCGGCAAGGAAAACGTTATCTTAGTCAGCATCCACGCCAATGCCGCCGGAAACGGCTCAAAATGGCTCAATGCAACCGGGTGGAGTGTCTATACCTCCAAAGGCTGCACGAAATCCGACAACCTCGCCACCTGCCTTGCCGAAGCAGCCATCAAGAACCTCTCCGGAAGAAAGATTCGCAGCGACTGGTCAGACGGTGACATCGACTTCGAAGAGTCCTTCTACCTATTGACCAAAACCCTCTGCGCAGCCTGCCTTACCGAGAATGGATTCATGGATTCGAAAGAATCGCTGGCCTACATCACCAGCCGTGCCGGCAAAGAGGCCATCACCAACCTCCACGTCGAAGGGATAATTGAATATCTTCAGGGCAATATTTGAATCATAATCAGCCGTTTCCAATGTAAGCTGAAAAGAAATTGCTAAATTTACCCCTCAAACGGAATCGGTATGCAAAAGAATCAGCAACAGGTAGCGGCCAAGGCATTCGGGCTGACCGCTGCTGATATGAACCACAGCTTCCTATTTCGGGCCAAGAACAACGGCACCAGAGAAATCAATTATACGCAGGATGCGAGCAGAATGGAGAACCCTGACTATGCCATATTGGAACTGATTGCAATGTTTAAGCATTGCACAGTATAGGGAAGACGCCTGTGCACCTCTATATGAGGAATATTGCGAATCAGGGCTGAGATTACATTATCCAGACTCTATAAAACAGACAGTTTAGACGGCTGTAAACGAAATAAGTTTCCCGAAAGTATTTTATTGAAGAAAATATGGCTTAATGGAGGGACATGTTCCGGTATAAAGAAATTCGAAGGCCGGAATGGTTGAGAACAATCCGGCCTTCAAGAAGCATATCACAGCAGATGACTACTCTGCCACTTCGCGGACAAGGAACACAGCAGCGGCATAGACACCTTTCTCTGCTTGAAAATCACCTCTGGCATCATAATAGCCATAGCCTCTACCCAGCCACATCACAGCATTTTCAAACCATACTCCCCGAACCCATCGTGGAGTCCCACTACCAATATAATCACTTATAAATGTATAAATAGGGATAGCGACGGCTCCTTTCTTCTCAAGTTCATTCCAGGTTTCAGCGTTATATCCATCCTCTGGAATAACGATAGAACTATCATCTGCCCCAAAAGGAAGAATCACCATACAGTAATTTCCACAGACATCACAATAACCGATTTTGTAATGCTCTGCTATATAACGAAATTCTCCATGATCAAGAAGTCGGCACGGCAAACCCTTACTTGTAAATAGACCGTTCGCAAAGAATGACTCATTCTTTCTATCATTTCTTGTGCGATAATCCTCTTTCACGGCAATTGCGGGCTCATTCCGCCAATGGAAGAAGGATTTCGGGACATCATACTGATGCTCGGTCATATACATATCGTCATTTTCAAAAACCAGCGTCCCCTTCATGAATTGTATGTACTTATTGTCCCCAGCCTTGAATATGCTACTAGAGAACATATCGTCAGTAGCCTCTTTTGAGAAATAGGCGACGTAATCCGCATCATTTCCCACTTTGACAGAAAGAGGATTTTCCTTGAATTCTTCACCTGTCGCCTTGTTGCGCCAGCAGACAAATGAGCATCCCGGTGCTGGCGTGGCCGTCAACGTCGCAAAGTCTCCAGGTAAATAGTATTCCCCGTCAATAGAAGCCGAACCCCAACCCGGGCCCATTCCGGCGGCTAATGACGCAGTAATCCTACTCGCATTGCCGCTGAATTCCTCGAATACCGCCGTATATTCCACATCGGAGGTAAGCGTCCCGGATATTTTCTTGTCACGATACTGGTTCCCTTTTGAATCAGTCCAGTACTTGAAATAATAATAGAAATGTTCATCTCCCTTATATCCGGCCATATCTTTTGCTTCCATCGTGTAAGTAGAGTTGTATGCAAAATATTCGGAAAGATACAAAAGAGTGCTCCAATCGTAATTGAGACCTGTCTCATTGTCAGTCAATGACATGAATACTCCTCCCCAACTCAGATTTATGACGCCTTTCAAATTTTCAAAGCCATCAGAAACTTTAACGGTCAATTTCTTTGCATTTTCAGACTTTTTCAGTTTCAGAGTGAAGTGCATATCCCCGTCAACCTTTATTCCGTCACACTCACCGGGTCCATAGGTCTTTCCTTTCGAATCAGTCCAACCGACAAGTTCACACCCGCTGTGAGCTCCGTCAACCAAACTGATTTCATCATTCCGGAAGACCTGATACACACGGGTCGTTCCAGACCTTTCCCAACTTGCGAAGTGACCAATTTTATTTGAGACAAGCATCGGGCCGCGGTCTATGTCCACCATCGTCTGGCACTCAGGATCAACATCAACCGTAACCTTGCACGTCTCTCCGAAATGAGCGGTGAAAATATCATCATATCTAACCTCTAGTAGACATGTCTCGGAGTGACTTATTTCCTCACCATTGCTGTTTACCCATTTCATTAACGAATAGCCATTTTGGGGATAGGCTTTGAGAGTGACGATTTCATACGTTCTCACTTCCGCTTCCTTTTTCCCAGTGCCGTTGATGTCAACGGTTCCTTGTTCCTCATTGGCAGACTGTACCCCAATTTTTACAACCCACCCCCGAGCCGACTTAAAATTGTTGTCTATCACTGCATCCACAAGTTTCTGCCCGTATGTTTCCTTTTCCGAGGCAGCCAATTCTGCCAGTGCCAGATAGGCTTTGAGCATTAATTTACGCGGAAGAAGCGGTATCGCAAATGCGACAGCGGCGCATGCCTCCGCTGCCCCTGCAGAGATTCGCTTCGTCTCGCCCCTGCCGGCATAGTCCTGAAGAATGATACCACGGCCAATATTTTCGGATGAGGCATAACCGACAAAATCATTGTACAGGTCATTGCAGGCCGAGAGATAGTCGGGGAAGGCCTGGTCCAGAACGAATCCGGATGCCTGATTTACGACAAGTGTCGGGTCATTGTATTGCTGGTTAGTACCAGTGTAACTCTTCAAGTCCCACAATGCCTTGAAATCACTGCGCTTTTCAGAAATATAGTCACCATTCGACTCTCCCTGATTAGGACCATAGTTGTCTTGAACTGTGATGATGGATTTCTGCACGGTACCATCTTTCCCCTTATAGTATATCTCCTTGTTTGCGCCCCAACTGTCTGCTCTTGCTCCTATGTCGTACCACCTCCAGTTCTCACTTCGGGCAATGAACAGTATCTTCCCGCGCAGGTCACCCATAGTCATATCCGGGTCGTAATGAGCAATATTATTCTGCGGCACCACAGCATTTATGGTTTTCACAACATCCTCCACTGTCTCCAAGTCATGAAGGGAGAGGTCTGACATGTGGAAGCCGAACTGCGTGAGCAGATTGACGGCAGTGGTAATCACGGTACCCCACCAGCCTACATTATTCACGAATCCATTTCCTTCGGGACAGAGTATCACAACGGCACCCTCTTTCGGATTTGCCTTGACCTTGTTCCAGATTTCCTTTAACGCATCCTCGAACAACATATTGCAGGATATGAAGTCGTGATACATATACGATGTGAATGCTTCCTTTCTCATACGGAGGTCGAAGGCCCTCACGCCGCAGTCCCACTGCTGGGACAGGCTCTTTTCCTGGGAACGGGCGGCAAATGCAAGCTCATCCTGCACGTTGTACGTTGTGGCATCGTGTGTGCCGGGGATAGTCATATAGACGAGCTTCTTATCGTCCTTTACCACTGACATCCAGTTCGCATTGTCTATGCCACGAGGTGTGGCGGCAAGGTCTCCGGCTTTGGTCTGTTTATCGTCTTCGGCCATAGATGACTTCACTCCCTTGGTGGTTGAAGTCACAACATCGAAGTAAGAGGACAATTCACTCTCTCTGAAAAAGTTGACGGAGGCGGACTTCCCTTTATATGCAGTGGAGCATTTGAGGGAATCGGCTGAAACGCTGTTCACCATCAGATATACTGTCGAATTGTCTTCAAAATGGATTCTCACTGCGTCCCCGGACAGTCCAGCATCGCTGTAACCCTCGTATTTTTCCTCAATGCCCCAATCGAGGATGTTCAGTGTGTCAAGCACATAGCTTGCGCCTGATTCGTCGAAGGTGCCAGTCAGCTGGATGTAGCAGGGTTCCTTGCCGGCAAGGCGATATTCGGCGAAACAGAAATCGTCGATGTCTCCCACTGCGAGGTTTGCAATCCAGTCATCCGCGACCTTCTCCTTAAGGTCTTCAATAGATGTGTAGCCCGAAGCTGGAATTTCAGGGTCTTTGATATGTTCATCGTCTTTCCTGCAGCCTGTTGTCAGAGCGACAAACGCAATTGCCAGTACGGCGAAAATAGCCTTCCTCATTTTAGTTACAATATTTTGGGCAAAATTACACAATTATCCGGAGAATGCTATCCAAAAACGCCGGTCAGCGTGATACCGATGATGTGCTGACGGGGAAGTTGAAGTAGGTGTCGGCGAAAGGCTCGTTCGCCAACGTAAAATGCCACCATTCGCAGTCGTAGGGTTTGAAGCCGTGACGAAGCATGGCATTGCGGAGTATCATCCTGTTGAGATATTGCTCTTCGGTAATGGGCTTGTATGAACCGATTTTCTGTCCCGGCAGGACATCGGGATGGGAGGCTACTCCGAAATAATCGAAAGTGCAACCCATATCCACCTCACGTTCCGTCTTCATGTCAAACAGGGTGAGGTCTATGGTCGAGCCGCGGGTGTGTCCGCTCTTTTCTGCAATGTATCCTTGAGGAATCAGGACTGATTTGAAAAGTTCCGGATAGAAGTATTCCTTCATCCGGACATCGCAGGTGTCCTTCGCCCATTCCATAAAGTAATCAACAGCGCACTGAGGGCGATATGCATCGAGAATCTTGAGTCTGTAGCCTTGCTGCAGGAGCTCGTCGCTTACGACTTTCAGCGAATCCGCTGCCTGACGGGTGAGCAGGGCGACCGGTTCTTCGTAGCCCGGAATGCGGTCTCCAATAAAATTGTATGTGCTGTAATAGCGGATCTCCAGAATGGCGTCCGGCACAACGTCGGTTACAAGCACGAAGTCGTTTGCGGTATCATTGCTGCAAGAAACGCTAATGGCAGCAACTGCCAATGCGAAAAAGAGAAGACGTTTCATAAATTATCCGTTAACACTTGCTTCACCATTCCCCAGTGGGTTACATCTGTGCCGGGGATGGTGCCATTGCTCACTACCTCGAAGCCGAAATGTCTGTATATCCCGACATTCTTCTCCGAATGGGTTTCAAGATACGCCTGTCTTCCGTTTTGTTCGCAGTATTCGAGCATCGGTTTCAGAAGCTTGCCGACCAGATGCTGTCCCTGCGCCTCCGGCCTTACCACAAGGTTGTACCAGTACCACTCGCGCCCGCCGGTGGCGTTCAGTCTCACGGAAGCGCTGTAGTCTTCGTAATGCATAATTCTCTTCATTGCCGGGAGACCCAGCTTGAGAGTCAGCCGTATGCCACCATAGCGTAGGAAATCGATCACCGAGACACCCTTGCACCCAGGAGGTACCCATAGAAGCCAGGCGTTGCAGTCGGGGCTGTCGGAGTAGATGAGCGCTCTGGAATAGAAGTACTTCAGATTGAAAAGCCACATTTCCCACAATTCATCCTTCGTGCACGGATGTCCGACGAAGTAATCATCGAGGGCATAATAGATATCCCCGTAAGATTCCGCCGAACAACGTGCAAACTTTGGAATCTCCTCCCTTGTCATCAGATGAAACCCCCGCGACTCTATATATTTTTCAGCCTGTGCAAGCATTTCCGCAGTGCTCTTTTCCATACTGCTAGTATGGGATTGTGTCTCGTTTACGAGGATACGAAGGCATATTCTCCTCAATCTCAATCACTTTTCCGACCTCATCGCTATCACCCTTGTAGATTGTCACAACAAACATTGCAGATGAAAACTGATAATTAATACCTTTCTCCACCACCTTCGTTCTCACGGTAGAAGGTTTGGATGCAAACGATTCGATTAACGAATATTCAGGGTCTGCGGCATTTGCCGGATCATCGAGGTATGCCTCCCTTGCTTTGAAATATACGTCCAAATCCACCTCTGTCAACTCCCTCCAATCCGAATAGTCATCATTTTCAGGTTCATATTTATGACACGAGATAAAATTGAAGGAAGCAATGATTGCCACCAGCAGGACAAATAATAAAATCGATTTATGTTTCATAAGTTATCACTTCTTTATGTCAGAATACGTGAACGCATATTCTTTGTGAGAGCCTTCGCCATACTCTTCGTGCAGAACATTTATCTTACCTTCCGCATCCAGTTCCACGGAATAGGTCCTGTCTTCAGCGACAAGGGAACCCGGCTCGTGGGATGACACCTCAAACATATCCGGTCCCTTCCCGAAGTATCCGGCAACAAGGAACGGACGGATATCATCCAATGACAAAAAATTCAAACTGTTGAAGAATGAAACGGAAGGCTGACGGTGGACATTCGCCTGGTTGCCGTATTCGTAAGTCGTTGTACTAACCTCGCCATTATTGTCGAACTTCACCGACTTGAGAAGCCCGACCTCCCAGAGAAGGTCGATGTTCTGGATGTGTACCGGCTTTTCATCTGCATCAAGGAAGTTGTATGTAATCTTTGACATCCGGTCTTCATCATTGTAGGCAATGTCGAATGTGACGTGTGTCGTTCCCTGGCTTGTGCTGAATTCCTTGAAGCAAACCAGATGGCTGACATATCCCTTGTTATTGAACTTGAAACCGTTGAAAACCACATCTCCGTTATTGTCAATGATAGCATCCCCGTGAAGCACGAAGGAGTAATCCTTCATAAGTCTGCCGGGCATTCCTTCCGAGAGATCATACGCGGTGATTTTGGAGCAGTCAGGACAATACCAGAAAGTCATATCAGACGCAAGCGTAATCGGAGAGCCATCCGTACTTGTCGATATGTTACACGAAGATGCCACCTTCCCTGTGTTGCCGATTTCGCACAGCCTATGCGTCACTTTCTTCCAGGTAAACGTGGTGTTGAAACGAGTGCCATCCTCCTTTTCGCGGAGAGCAGACCATTTCATCTGCGTGTCGGTAACGGACTCGATGTCCCACCACTCATAGTTGTAGTCCGCCCCTTCTTTCATACGCCAGCGTGCTGCAAGCCAGTCACCATCCACAAAATATTCGTTATCGACGTTTGAACTGCGTACCCAATATCCGTTTTCCCTGACATAATACGCGTACGAGCCGTCGGCATTGAATTCAATCCGCGCCTCAGCTCCTCCGTAGGTCTCTTCACCGGTAACTTCCACGCCTTCCCAAAGTCCAATGACGTCCTTGGAGTAATCGGCGGAAATTTTTTCCATCTCCAGCAGTTTGCCGGCAGTTTCCGCAGCGCCTTCGTACATATATTTGTCAAGAGACAATTTCATCCGGCGGGAATCTATCGACTTGATGGACGACACGCGCTCAATTGAATTTCCACTTTCAACAAGTTGGTTGCCGGTCAGGGAATATTTCATTTCCTGTTTCGGGAACCATACATAATTTTTCAGCATCTGAATGTATCCTGAAGCGGAGTGAATGCTTTTGCCCCCGGCCTCATAAGTGCATACGGATTTATGATTTGTAACCACTTCCTTGCCGTCCAGGCTGACAAGTTTCCACCTGCCAAGAAGATTTGACTCAATTTCCTGCTGTGAAGGACCCTGCGGTTCTTTCTCGCACGACGTTACAATAAGCGCCGTAGCACAAATGGCGAGAAACAATAAAAATTTTGTAACTGATTTCATATTTTTTTTCAAAAAACTATCTCCGGTTCCAACCAGGTCCCGGTTATCCGTGCAAAAATAAGACTATTTGTGTGAACTGCCGCCATATAAGGGGATTTTGCAGATTACTCAATTTCTATCCCGAAATAATCCAAAAACGCCGCACATTCTGCGTCGATGGCCATCTTTATCTGTTTCCAGTAATCTCCTTCGACATTTTTTACGAAAGATACAATCGCTTGCGGTTTGTCAGGAGACGGATCGTCGTTACGAGAACAGCTGTTGACCAGGAACAGGCAAAGGAAAATGGTGACAAATAGGGTATTCTTCATAATTTTATAAATTTGTCGGAGCAAAGTTAGCAATAATCAGTGTATATATTGCTAATTTTGTAGGTTGATACTACCTATTATAATAGATTCATGAAACACATCATTACATTCCTAGTCACCTGTCTTGCATTCGCGGTGGCAACCTTTGCTCAGAACGGAAAACTCGCTCCCGGCATCTATGCTGTTATTGACAGCACTGTCACTCATCTGCCCTACACTTCAGGAGTGGCTGCAAATTCTGGTACAAACGTAATAGGCGTTGAATTGGGAAAAACCAAATTCACTTATAAAGGTGAATCATCCGGAGTAAAGGCAGCAGGTAAACTTGTTATGGTCATCGACCCAGAGAAAAAAACAATACGCCAAACTCCCAAAGTCTATGACCCTTTTATCAAATCAATGACTCCCGAACTGATTATGATCGTACCGCTTGAAGTCGTAAAGAACAAGCGCGTTTATGATGAGGGAATGTCAATCCAAGGCATCAATACAAAGAAGAAGACAAGGATTGAATTCCAGTGGGAACTGGTTGACGAAAACACCTGGGAGATTACAGCCGACCTTCAGCCTGGCGAATACGCTGTCGTTTTCAAAGCTGCCAAGCTTGGAGCTTATGATTTCAGCAGCATCTATGGCTTTACTGTGGAATAGTGAATATTACTTTCGGCCTGACAATCTGCCATAGGATGTGTGATTTTGTTGGCAGTTGTCTATAGTTTCGGTATCCTCTTTCCGGAGGATATGGCACCAACCGGGCAGGCCTTGGTGCAAGGCGCATCATTGCACAACAGGCATCGGGAAACTTCAGTGATGAAATTGATCATGGCTTTAGTCGTTTACTTGAGAAGTGTGCGAAGAATGTAGGATTTGATGATGGCTTGGGATATCTGGTCCGAACGAAGACAGATGGACTGCTCCTTGAGTTTTGTAAGGCTGCGCTTTCGCCGCTTGAGTGCTGCAAGGTGGTCTTGATTCGAGCGATACTCTCGCCGTATTCTGCTGTCTTTCGGTCGTGTTCTTCTCTGGCTTTGCCTATCCAGTCCGCTGCTTCAGCATCGTCCTTGGCAACGAGGATGAGGCATCAAAAAACAAGCGGTGTTCATCAACACGTTCATTTGCCTGGCGGATGATTCTTTTTCTCAAAGCGGTCAAGCCCTTCTTCCTTCGCTGACGCTCCGTCAGAAAGGCTTGGTTCCAGCCGCTGCGGCACGTCGCGCCTGCGCGACTTCCACTCCATAAAGTTCCGCCCGGCAGACATTCCCGTCTGGCTGAACGCCAGCCGTGAAAGACTGCTTCGGGCTCCACGGCCACTCCGCCTTCGGCTCCGTTGCCAAAAGACAAATAGGTGTCGGTCGAAAGTCCGCCACAAGTGTCGGCCTTACCACCGACCCTTTCAATTCGCTCCAGGCGGGCAAGACTGTTGACATCCTCCGCTGCGCTGCGGAGTCCACAGACTTGCTTCCGCCTTCCGCACTGCCTCGGTCGCTTCGCTCCCTGCGGCTTTTCCCGCCATCCCGCCCTGCGGCGGGCCGACTACCGGCTGCCGCCGGTCATCGTGCTGCCAGTGTGGTTCTTCGTATTTGTCGTGGTTGTAGTACAGATGTTTAGGATAAACTTCAATCAGAAAAGCAGCGGGTGTGCGGTGGTTATCCTACTATTCGTGTTTCTCTACTATGTGTCAAGACAAAGAAGCGTCTTCCTTCTATATGTGGTATTGGTACTATTGGGAGTTTTGATACTTTTGATGATTCCCGCCTTCGGCGAAATTTTGCATCAGTGGTATGCGAAGGTCAGTGCAAGCCCTCCGTTGTCCACAGTCACTACGGGCTGGAACGTTTGCACAGTGCGAAGGGAGACAATGCGGTCAGCTGCGGCCATTTCGTCGGCAACAAGGCCGCCAAAACCACCTTGCTGGGTCTATTATTATGCTCCTCGATGTCGGCAGAGCCGCCACCGAAGAGCAGGGAAAAGTAAAGCGGTATGCAGTCAGCAGCCGGGCAAGCCCGTCAGCTCACTGCATCCGTTTATCCCCCAACCCCAGGGAGATGAACGGCCAGGCACCTACCTTCGAAGAGCCTAAAGTGCTGGTAATCCACAACTTAGACATAATATAAATTGTATAACCCTGCGGATTGGCTTTTGTGCTTCTATTCGAAGGGCAGTAGCCCGCAGCTTTATACAATTTGAATGGATATTATGTTAAGTTGTTCCAGTAGTGCCACTTACGACCGTCAGTGCAAGGCCTGGCCGAAGAGTCCGCCGCTGTAGGAGCAGCCCGCTTCAAGGGGAAGCCACACCCTTTTCCCCGTCAGCGGGCTGCGGACTGCTCTCGCAGTCCATCCACGTCTTACCACGTATGGACCTTTATCGGAAACTTCAACGTCCCCACCTCGCTCGATGGCGGCGGACTCTATGCCCTTCGGGCGGGTCGGCATTGGCTGTGACTCCTTATCTTCCGCTGCACTCCAGATAAAGAGTCAAGAGCCAAGCCTCCGCGGTATTTTTTAATATCCCCCTGCACCCCCAATGGGGGACTTAATGCTGCTCGCCAGATCCTCTCCAGAAGTGTGTTCCATTCCGCATCCACTACACATCCGCTTCGCTCCTGTTCCGTGTCCGCTCCATTCCCCACACATCTTCCGAGGGCTCGCAGCCCAGCGAGACTGTTCCTTCTGTGCACTCCGTTCGTCCCTCACTACGGCACTCCAGTCGCAGACTCGCAAAGTGGTATCCCTATCGGGATGTTAATGTCCGGCAACGCTGTTCGGGGCTGCGGTCAGTTCCTTCGTGGACGCAGACACTGTCCGCATTCCGGTCGTACCTCCCTCCAGCGTACAGAGTCTGCTTTGCTCCGCAGTCTTCCGCGGAGTCATCGGAGCCTTCCGGCAGACAGCTCCTGCGTCGCTGACTGCCTCCAGTCTCCGCTGCCTGATCCGCTCCAGACTGCTCCGCCACCACTTCGGAACTCACCTTGCCCCGGCGGCCGGACTCACACGCCCGAAGCGTTGTTGCCGAGTACCGCTATTCCACCATCGTGCAAGCGGCGGAATGACCGTTGTACCCCGCTCGAACCTCATTCCGTCCGCCGCCTGCCGCGGCCTACGGCCTTGCCTGCTCGCGTTTTTACTCCTTCAGGAGATGTCCGCTGACGCGGCCACACCCGAAAGAGCAAAACCGCCGAGCCCGACCACACTGACGCACGCCCCAACCTCGTGCCGGAATCGACCGGCATCACACGCCCGGAGGAGAGTTCAAGGATAAAAATATATAACCTGTGAGATTTCCCCTATGTGGTCCTTCCCACCTAACTCTTTGCATACCTTGAGGGGAAGAGTTTCCCCATTGGGGACTTCTTCATATCTTTGTGGAACAGAGTCATACACTATGCCAAGATTTTATCCGAATAAGGTGATTTCAGACTGCTGGTCCTCCGCAGGGAATGTGACGTTCTTCCACATCGATGGGAAATGTTACTGGAAGAACCGTGCCTGTCCGGAATTTCCTGGAACTCCGGGACAATTGGATCAGCTGGAAATTCATCGCAGGGCATTGGCTGCCTGGCAGACTCTGGACCACGATGTGCAGCTTCATTGGAATGCTTGTGCAGAAGAGGTTCCGAGCCATCGGCCTCCTTTTGACGGGAGCACGCATATCACCGGCCACAATCTTTTCGTCAGTGCGTATCACGGATTTGCGCAGCTGGATGACGAACACGTTCCGGAGCCTGCACCCTGGGAACAGTTTCCGATAGTGTGGATGGGGTTTCAAGCAGTTGATGAAGTGCAGCCCGGTACTCTCCGGTTGAGGCTGAGAGTGAAGCTGGACGGAACTGCAAATCCGTTCAGATACCGCCTTCACGTCAGGATGCAGCTCACTCATCCCGGAAGAGGTCGGAACGGAGGGAAGATGCGCACTTTTCTGGCAACAGAGAACTGCATAGGCTTCGACAATCTGGTGACGGTCTCTGTTCCGGATTACAGGGATATCTGGGGCCTGAACCTTCCGTCGTACCAGGTGCATTGTCGGTATCGTCTCATAGATACGAAGACTGGGTATCGGAACATATTCCGGAGGACTTCTTTTCTGATGAATGTGTCCAATGTCCTTTAAGTTGTCCTAAAGGTAAAATATCGTAAAGTATTGATACTTTGTAATAAATAATTTTTGTATATTTGCATTGGAATTGGTAGCTGCTGCATTATGACGCAGTATGAAAGTTTTACCATCCATCGCATTCGGAGATTTCTCCGGTTCAGCCGGAGACGTGACGGCAAGGTCCATCGGAGGCCGCACGATTCTCAATCACAAAGCCTATCAATCGAAAGTCAAGACTCCCGCCCAGGCAGTCTCCAGAAATACTCTGTCCAAAGTTTCCCGGGCATATAAGCAGCTCACCGATTCCCAAATGAAAGCCTGGGGAGCTTTGGCCGAGCATCTCAAGGGCATATCCACATTCGGTAAGGCGGCAGAGATGACCGCTCATAATGCATTCGTTCGCATCAATGCCAACCGCGAAATGGCCGGTGAGGGTATGCTCGTTGATGCTCCGGACTACCTCAATGACATCCCGGAAGTGGATTGGGATGAAATCTGGGTAACGCCCAAGCGTGTCCTTCTTACCGGCATCGTCAACCCCACAGGAACCTACAAGCTGGTTGTGAAGATGTCTGCCGGTCAGGGTGTCGGCATCAGTTCCGGTTGGAGCAAGACCGTCATCATTACACCTGGTATGGCCGACAACTGGGGCGATGCCGCTTTGACGCAGCTCTACACTGAGAAGATTGGCTTTATGCCGAAAGTTGGAGACAAGGTCTTCATCGAACTGTACTGGCTTGACCCTGCAACCGGCTTTGTCGGAGAGACTATGCGCGTGACCCGCTTCTGTATTTCAGAGGAGCAGGCTCACGAGGAAGGTCTGGTTGAGAGAATGGAGTACACTCTGGAGAATGTTTCGCCAGAAAGTCACGTTTCCAAACTGGATATGGATTTCAGTACAGGGGCTCCCGCTATGGCGCTGGATTCAATCTGCCTTGGCCACAGCAACGTGGCTTCTTCCGAGATATATCCTAATGAGAAGTTTTCAAGCGATATGAACGGATTCAGTTATGTTTTGGCACGTGGAGCGAGTGAAGGCAAGATTACAGCCCAGTCTTACCAGATTCAGTTCGTCAACTGGGGAGAGCATCACATTATGGTTGCCCGTCGTGGTGGAGAATATGTCAAACCGTCCGAAGTGTTCGGTACCGGAGTCTATTACAAATAAATCGTCAATGCCTTATGTTCAACTCAATAAGCAATAATTTCGGTGCTGGAGTCATCCAGTTCAAGGACTATCAGGAAGAGAATTATGTAGTCCTCAATGCCAAATTCACATACGACACCACATCACCGGAATATCAGGCTGCTGACGTTCTGGAAATCAAAGTTCCGGATTTGTCTATAAACAGATCGGCCGAGACCGGAGTTCTCGTCAGGTTCGTTGACCGCAGGCAGTATTCGTCCTACACGATGAACTACGATGGTGGCACTGTCATCCGCAGTTGGATCAAGGACAAGAATACAATCTGTCTGGAGAAATTGGCAACTCTTGAAAGGGCCGAGGAAATCATCGTCTACATTCAGGCAATGTATGTCGGCAAGCACAAGAAAACGAATGCCGATATGCTCACAAAGACTTATGTGAGCTTTACGCAACCGACAAAGTATCTCTATACTTCTGATGTTGTGTGCGTCATTACTGAACATTGGGTATTCCTTCACGCTGAGATTACCAGCGTATCGTATGCCTACAGAGACTTGCCGTGGGAAGCTACCATCCAGGGCCTGCCTACGGACTTTGCTCTTGATATTCCGTTCCCCGGCGGTTACAATCAAGGCAATGAAGATATGGACGGAATGGCCGAAGCCCGCATCGAGAACGGTGTATTCACAAACGAAGAGCGTGTTTCCGGTTGGGGTTCCACCGGTCACGATGCTTTCATATTCCTTTTTGCAGTCAGGGATGGAGAGTAGTTATGGCCAAGTTATCTCAGAAAGAGTTCACGCGCCTTCAAGGCGGTATGGCCATCGCCAGCTTTGCTGCCGGTGTGGGTATCGCATCGGTGTGTATCTTCCTGATTGACCCGAAAGGAGAAATCTCCAATTCTGCAATCTCGATTGTGTCCGAGCTCCTGGTTCTGGCTGGTGCAATTCTGGGAGTTAAGACATCCTATGATGCCAAGTTTGTCCGCATCGATGCCGAGCTCCGGAAGAAGGCCGACAAGACGGAAATAGAATAGACCATCCACGATGAAAAACTTCATACTCTTTTTCCTCCTTTTCCTCTCTGTGGCCTGCTCTGTTACCAGGCAGGTCACACCGAGAGAACAAACCACGGTCGAAATCCGCACGGAGACCGTCTATGTTCCTGATACGGTCTATGTCCAATTGCCTGCCGTATCGCAGTCCGTTGAGACTTTGGACACTATCTCGGTACTGGAGAACAAATTTGCCGTATCTGAAGCATCAGTTTCCGGCAATGTCCTGAAGCATTATCTGGAAGTCAAGCCAGTCAATGAACCGGTAGCCATCCAAAAAGAGATTGTCTATCGAGATTCGGTAGTCCTGCAGAAGGTTGACGTTGACCATTACATTGAGGTTCCTGCAGAACTTTCCTGGTGGCAGCGATTGAAACTCAAGCTGGGCGGTATTGCCTTGGGAATTATTGTTATACTGATAGTTTGCGCAGCTATATATTTTGTTTCACATCTAAAACCCTTCAAATTATGAAGTATCTTCCTTCTATCGCCTTTGAGGAGATGTCAGGCTCCGCAAAGGGTGTGACCGCAGCCAAAACGCGTGGTCGCAAGTATATCCGCAACCGCGGATACGGCGGAAGTGTCCGCACTTCTGACCAGGCTTCCGTGAAAGCCATCTTCAAGAAACTTTCTCAGGCTTGGCAGTCTCTCACCAACGAGCAGATTCTGGCGTGGAACTCCGCAGCTCTTTCTGCAGAGGCCCGCTCCG
The DNA here is from genome assembly GCA_024401695.1 of Bacteroidales bacterium. Taxonomy (GTDB): domain Bacteria; phylum Bacteroidota; class Bacteroidia; order Bacteroidales; family UBA932; genus Cryptobacteroides. The sequence goes on along the minus strand of JAKSKN010000001.1, from coordinate 80,393 downwards.
TTCTCGGTACCAAAACGAAGATTACCGGCTCCAACCTCTTTATGAGGCTCAACTACTGGGTAGTCTTCTGTAGTGGCAGCATTATGACTGCTCCTCCTGCTCTCACCGGGCTTGATGCTCCTGCATCTGCAACCCTCGCACTGTCAGACGAGGCGTTTACGCTGACTCTTTCAGCCATCCCTTCTGTTACCACCAACATCAAGCTCATCATCTGTGCTTCCGCTCCTCAGAGCAACGGTATCAGCAAGGCCTACAGCAAAGCTGCCGAGTTCATCGCTCCGAAGACTCCGGTCACCACGGCCATCGCTCTCAAGAGCGACTACGATGCCAAGTACGGTGCTCCTTCAGAGGGTGCTCCGAAGGTGTTCGTCAAGTACTTCTACGTCAACACCGCGACCGGCGAGAAGTCGGGCGAGATGCTTGCACTTGCCAAGTTCGAGGCCGAAGAAGACTAGCCTGAGCCGTAGGCCGCAAGGCCGGTACTGACACAATTTTCCCCAGCTTTCCTTTTACGGAGTGCTGGGGATTTCGTATTACCACGTCACAATCCTGTCAATTATCTCCTGCTGCTCCAAACTGCTGCGCCTAAGATATATTCTCGTTGTCTCGATACTCTCGTGTCCCATCAGGTCAGCAAGAAGGGATATGTCGTTGAATTTCTCCAGAAAGTTCTTTGCAAATCTGTGGCGGAAAGAGTGCGGGTAGATTACCTGAGTATTGAGACCATATTTTTCAGCATAGTTCTTCAGCTGCTGAGACACACCTCTGGTCGTTATCCTTTCACCGAATCGATTCAGGAAGAGGTATCCCGATTCCCTGCCTGTCAAGGAAAGCCAGTATTTTGTTTCCTCTCTCAATTTCTGTGGGATATAGATTCGACGAATCTTTCCACCCTTGGCATAGATGTCAAAATACCCGACCTTGACGTGCTCGATTTTGATTTGCACGAGTTCACTCACTCGCGCACCTGTGGCCGCAAGGAACCGGACAACATAATACCATTCCTTATTCTCTTCTCTCTTCAATTTGTTCTTCAGGAATTCGTAGTCTGCATTGCTGATGACATTCTCCAGATAACTCCGCTGCTGAACCTTTACTGACTTGAGCCTGAGTTTCGATTTGCCGAGAAAGTCCAGGTACTTGTTGATTGCCTGTATCCGGAGATTGACGGTTTTGGGCTTGAATGTCTCGATGAGGTAGGTCTTGTAGATGAGAAGATTCCTCTTGTTCAGTTCCTTGTGCTGAGAGAAGAAATCGTTCACGGTGTAGATGTACGCCGCGATGGTGTTCTCCGCCAGATTCGACTGACGGAGAGCGGTTTCGAAAGCTGTTTCCATATACATTTTGATTTGGTTGGTATAAAAGATATATGGAAGCCCAGCTTCTATGAGTTCCTATTATGAGAAGTTCCCAGACGGAAGGGTCGTGTGCGTAGATGAGGAAATCCCGTTCGAGATACCGGAAGGGTGGGAATGGGCGAGAATAAGGAATGTGTCACAATCATATATTGGCCTTACATATTCCCCCGGAGATGTGGCTTCCGAAGGTACCGTAGTATTGAGGTCATCAAATATTAAAGATGGTAAACTTGTTCTTGATGATATAGTTAAGGTAAAGTGCCAAATATCCGAGAAACTGTATGTAGAGGAAAACGATATCTTGATATGTGCAAGGAATGGCAGTGCAAAACTGGTAGGCAAAGCGGCGATTATTCCTCATTTGAATGAAAAGATGTCTTTTGGCGCGTTTATGGCAATATGCAAGACACCCATTTATAAATTTGTGTATCTGTTCTTGCAATCTGACTTATTCTTTTCGCAGCTTCGAGAGGTCAGTGGGACGACCACCATCAATCAGTTGACACAGAATAATTTTAATGGGTTCCTTATCCCAATTCCCCCAATCGATGAGCAGGATAGGATTGTTGAGAAAGTATCTTCCATTGCACCTATTCTTGAAAAGTATTCGAAATCACAAGATGCATTAGACCATCTAAATCAAACGATAAAGAAGGAACTACGCAGCAGTATTTTGCAAGAGGCTATTCAAGGAAAACTTGTGCCTCAAAATTCAGAAGATGAGCCTGCGGAAAAATTGCTGGAAAGAATAAACACCGAGAAGCATAGGCTCGTAAAGGAAGGAAAGTTAAAAGCTAAGGATGCAGTCTCTTCCGTTATCTTCAAAGGTGAGGATAACAAGTATTATGAGCAGATAGGTGATTCCATCGAACCGATTGATACTGAACTATCATTCCCCGAAACGTGGGCCGTATGCAAGCTATCAACCATTTGCCAGCTGACAGATGGGATAAAGCGAACCGGGCCCGGTGTTTGCCTTGATGCAAAATATTTGAGAGGAAAATCCGCCGCCACAATACTCCAGAACGGCAAATATGTAAGAACTGGCGACAACATCATTCTCGTAGATGGCGAAAATTCCGGAGAGGTGTTTCCGGTTCCTGAGAATGGATATATGGGAAGCACTTTCAAGCAATTATGGATTAGCGATACAATGTGTAAGGCATACGTCCTTCATACAATTCGATTCTACAAGGATGCTCTACGAAACTCAAAGAAAGGTGCTGCCATTCCGCACCTCAACAAGGAGTTGTTTTACAATATACTCATAGGGATTCCTCCATATCAAGAACAGGAAAGAATTTCGGCCAGAATTGATGAGTTGCTAGACTTATTGAATTAACGTCTGTATTTCGGCAATCTTCTGAACTATTCTCTGCTGCTCCTGCATTGGAGGAAGCGGAATCAGCAAATTGAATAAGCTTTGGCTATTCAGCGTCTTCCCTTTTATGGCATCTTTTGAATCACCAAGATTTGAGATGATCGGTAGAATATTGAAAAGATAATCACGCACGATATTATTATCATCGTAGTATTGTGCAATAGTGATTATTGCCTCATTATGGAAAGCATCAATATCTAAGATGGCCGTCTTACCTACTGTCAACTTGAAACTCATCAAGAGTTCCCCAATATGGCTAATATTGTTGCCCATAAGACTCGTTGCAGCTGCCGAGGATATTTTTTCTTTTGTGTTTTTGATATGGCCAGAGCTATTCATATCCGAAATTGAAACCCAGGGATATGCTCCGTCAGCCCAATACTTTGACTCTCCGCGTGGTGGAGTTTTGCCAATGTGCATTTTGACAATATTCCCAAATCTACACCACAACCAAGAATCAGGTATTTCAAAGGGGATTTCTTCAGTGATATCTTCGATTTTTGGGCCTATCTGCTCATAATACTTGTTATCGTCATCCTTGTAGATGATGGAACGGATATCTTTAGCCTTAAGTTTGCCGTCTTTTATAAGTTGTTGTTTCTCGTTCAAAATCTTTTCTAAAAGAGCGGATGCCGGTTCATCAGAAGGGTCTTGAGGAACCAGTCTCCCCTGGATAGCCTCTTGAAGAATTGATTTCGGGAGTTTAGTCATCAATGATTCATCAAGTTTGACTTTGGCTTCTAAAAGTGCATTGAGTTTCTTTTTGAGAGTCTCCATATTTTGCTATGCTATGGCGACTACATTCCGATAATAGGAATTGTCGTCACCTTTGTAGATGATTGATTCGTTCTTGTCTTTCTTGATTTTGCCTTCTTTGACCAGGCGGGCTTTCTCTGCGCGGATGCGTTCAAGAAGTACCGATGCCGGCTCGTCGTTCGGGTCCTGAGGGACAAGCTTGCCCTGTATGGCCCACTGAAGAATGCTGTTTTTGAGTTGCTTTCCGTTCATATGGCCAGGCTAGTCTTCGTTCTTGATTTCAATCCCGAGAATCTGCTGAATTTCGGCAAGGGTCTTGTCTATCTCGTGGTCCAGAGCCTTGCGCTTCTTGAAGTAGTCGGCAAGCAGTTCTGCAGGCGGCAGGATTTCTTCATCGTCTTTCGGGAACTTGCACTGGTCGAAGTTGCAGTCCATCGCAATCAGCTCTTCAGCCGTGAATACACGTGATTTCTCACCAATCTCCTCACTGGCGATTTCCTTGCGATCATTCCACCATTCCTGAATGGGAGCAGTATGCTCCAGTTTCATCGGTTTGGTCTTGGAGAAGTGCTTATAGCCATCCGGCATATCGAGACGATAGAACCAGGTTTCCTTGGTGTTGAAATTCGCCCCTGCGCCTTCCGCCTTTTCATTGTTGAAGAAAAGGACGTTGGTCGCAATGCTGGTGTATGGAGAGAAGATGCTCCCGGGAAGCCTGATAATTGTGTGGAGGTTGAACTCGCGAAGCATCTTGGTCTTGATGGCCAGCTTGGCGCCATCAACGCCGAACAGGAATCCGTCCGGAACAATGACGGCAGCGCGCCCTGCCTTTTTCAAGCGGTACATTATCAGGACCATAAAGAGGTCGGCAGTCTCGCTTGAGCGCATATCCATAGGGAAATTGCCCTTCACGCTGGCTTCCGTGCTGCCTCCGTAAGGCGGATTCATCGCAATTACATCCACCTTGTCGGCATCCTTGAAATCGCTCATCTTGGTACCGAGAGAATCGCAGTGCTTGATGTTAGGAGCTTCTATGTCGTGCACCAGCAGGTTCGTGATGGAGAGAAGATAAGGAAGAGGCTTCCATTCCTGGCCTACAACCGAAGACTGGAATTTTTTCTCGTCAGAAACATTCTTGATCTGCGGTTTCAGGAAATTGAGTGCAGAGGTAAGGAATCCGCCGGTTCCGGACGTGAAATCACCGAATGACTCTCCGAGCTTCGGGGAAAGAGTCTGGACCATAAAGTCCGTCAACGCACGGGGAGTATAGAACTCTCCGGCGTTTCCTGCAGATTGCAGATCCTTGAGTATTCCCTCGTAGATATCACCGAAAGTGTGGCGGTCTTCCGCGTCCGAAAAGTCAATCTCATCGATTACATTGATGACCTGGCGGAGCGAAATGCCGTTCTTCATATACTGGTTGAGGTCTTCGAAAACCTCTTTTACAATGGCTTTTCCGCGAGGTGTATTCTCATCCACCGGCAGATTCTTCATAGCAGGGAACAGCTCTTCATTGATGAACTTGAGCAGCGCATCGCCTGTGAGAGCCTTGCCGTCAGCATTATCGACAGCCCAATTCCTCCAGCGGTACTCTTCAGGAATAATCGAAGTGTATCCTTCTTCCTTCGTGCATTCCCATATCTCCTCCTGTGCGTCATAGACCTTCAAGAAGAACATCCATACCATCTGTTCGATGCGTTGGGCATCACCGTTTATGCCGGCATCCTGCCGCATAATATTCTGAATTCTCTTGACGAGATTGTTTACTGCCATATCCTGTTATGCTGCGTATAATCGTTTCTCAAGTCCCTTGATGGCGGACTCATATCCATTGCGGCCTCCAAAGAGCTTCATAATCTTCACTGGAGTGCCATAATCGCTGAAAGGTCTGAGCACCAAAATGTCAAGCCGCTCCAATTCAAGTATGCCGTTATCGGCGTATTTGTCAAGAAGGGTTTCCAGAACCTGTCTGGCCATTCCTTCATACTTGCTTAGATAATCGCTCTTCTTCACATTGTTCGCCCTTTCCCTGCGGGTGAGCGGCTTCTTGTCGAAAGCAATGTGGCATACGATATCAAAGATGTCCGCATTGGCAAGTTCCGGATTGGATTCCCGGAGCGCATCGATTAGGACATTGTACTCTTTCAATTCCTCAACAATAACCTTCTTCCTGTCAGCCTCAGACCAATTCTTGATAAAATCGTCAAGAGTGGCATATTTACCGCGTATATTCTTTCTGGTGAAATCCGTGAGGCTCTCCGTCACAAGAGTATGGCCGTCAGTTCCCAGATATGACACCTTCTCTGTATCAATCTGAACCTCAACACCGTCAACGTGGTATTTTGAATGGCCATAGCGCGGCTCATTGTCATCGTGGAGTTCTCCATTCCTGGACGGCTTCGGCTTATATCCGGAGACACTATTTTGTGTTGACAGTTCCGGATCACCGTCAAATTCAGGATCCTTGAAGAGTTGAGTGGCATTGCGGAAGTCCAGTATCTCGAAATGCCATTTGCCCTTGTCAGTCTTCAGTCGGGTACCACGTCCGACGATTTGCTTGAATTCGGTCATCGAGCCTATTTCCTTGTCTATGACTATAAGGCCGCAGGTCTTGCAGTCAACACCGGTAGAAAGAAGTTCCGATGTGGTGACAACGGTAGGGTAGTCCTGGTCAGGGTCAATGAAATTGTCAAGCTGCTTCTTGCCGACATTGTCATCGCCTGTGATTCTCATAACATATCTTGAATCCCTTTGGCAAAGGTCCTTGTTGAGTTCCACCAGAAGTTCCCTCATTGCCTCGGCTTCCTCGATATCGCTGCAGAACACAATGGTCTTGGTCATACGGCCAATCTTGTGAAGCATCTTGGTGATTCTTCTGGCCACGATATTCCGCCTCTCAAGAATGGCGATGTCCCGTCCGAAGTTCTGGCGGCTATAGAAGCCGGACTCGATGAGCTTGCCGTCAATATCTTCTTCGCCTTCCTCCGGACACCAGCCTTCAAGGTCTATGTTGATGAAAGAGTTCGTTACCCTGTACGGAGCAAGGAAGCCGTCTTCAATTCCCTGACGGAGAGAGTATGTATAAAGAGGCTCGTTGAAATATGCAAGATTATCGGCACCGGCTACGGCCTTTGGCGTAGCGGTCATACCGATTTGAGTCGCATCGGAGAAATACTCCAGAACCTTTCTCCATTCGGAATCATCCTTCGCGCTGCCCCTATGACACTCATCCACAATGATAAGATCAAAGAACGACGGAGCAAACTCCTTGAAAGGGTCAAGAACCTCCGGATCATAAGACACCAGCTGCTGATAAAGCGCCATATAGACCTCGAATGCGGAGTCCATCTCACGATGCTTTATCTTGGTCATTATCTTCTTCAGCGGCTTGAAGTCCTGAACCATTGTCTGGTCAATCAAAACATTGCGGTCTGCGAGATAAAGGACTTTTTTCTTTGCACCGGAGCTTATCAGCCTGTGGATTATCTGGAAAGCCGTGAATGTTTTACCTGTACCGGTGGCCATCACAAGAAGAATCCTGTTCTCACCCTTGGCGATAGCTTCAACGGTCCTGTTTACTGCAATGCGTTGATAATACCTTGGTGTATTTGTGTACCTGTCCCAATAGAAAGGTGTATCGACTATCTTCTGCTGCTCCGGAGTGAAGTTCTTGAACTCGGCAAGCCGCGCCTTCAATTCATCAGGTTTCGGGAACTCATTCATCTTGATTTCCCTTTCTCCACCGGTTAGAAAGTCGTGCTCAATAAAGCCGCTGCCGTTGGAAGAGAACGCAAAAGGAATATCCAGGATTTCAGCATACTCCATTGCTTGCTGCAGACCACCGCCAACGGGCTTGTTGTTGTCCTTGGCCTCCACAATGGCAATAGGTTGATTTGGAGCCGCGAATAGCACATAATCTGCTTTCTTGCGAGCCTTGCGTCCGTGCTGGTTTCCTTGGACTATAACTCTGCCGTCCGTAAAGAAATACTCCATCCGGATATGGTCGTTATCCCACCCGGCAGAATTTACCGCCGGAGTGATGTACCGGAGCTTTATGTCCTCCTCGGAGAGATTGCGAATGTCTTCCATCTGTATTTCTGTCTTGCTTGCTTATCTTCAGATAACACAATATTATCGGAACATTTACATCAAAAAAATTACTGTTTCTTCTTTTCCAACTCCTTGACCTCCCAATGGCCGTTCTGTGTCCATCCTATCCACGTGATTTCATAGGATTGACGCAGACTTCTCAGGTCTCTTTTCAAAGTGGTCAGGGATATCTTGAATTGTGCTGCCAGATCTTCTTTGCTGATTGTCGGTTTTGCAACTATTGTTTCCAGCAGTCCGCGGTATCTTTGAGCGAGTTTTCCTTGGGGGCCACTTTGGGGGCCATATTGAGGGCCACTTTGTGAATCGGTATTGTCAATGTCTTTATTATCAATCAGATATTGGGGGCCACTTTGGGGGCCATTCGCATCGGGCATCTTCCTCCAGATGACGGATATGAAATGGTTCTGCTCCTGTTTGTATTCGGGCGTAGGAAGGCCGGCTGCCACGCAGGTCTCGACGACATCGGTGGTTCCTGTCCCAAGCCTCTCGATATATCCGGCAAGATACGCCGGCAGAGCGATAATCGGGTTCGCCGGAATGGAGTTGTGTACACCTTTCAAGCTGTCCAGAGTGAGCCCTTGAGGAAGAGTCCCAGGATTCCAGACTTCGAGCCTGTCCTTGAAGAGCATCACCTCAACGCTTGCATTACTTTCGTTCTGACAATGTACGATGGCGTTCACAATCACTTCGCGCACTGCCTTGATTGGAATCTCATATTCAACATCGACAGCTGCCTTGTTATGAACACTTACCGCCGCATCGATATGCTGCATAACGAAACCGACAGCCTCATCAACAAGTTCAAAGATGCTGCCTCTGAATGTCTGATACGACAGCAGCGGCTTCGTCTTCACTGTAGTCGGGAACACCACGCACTTCACCTCCGTTGTCAGGAAGAAATGCTGCGGATTCTTTGCGAAAAGCAGCAGGGCTGCATTCGTAAGCCGTCCTTCAGCGGTGGCCAGGTCCAGATGCACCAGAATCTTCAGCAGGTTATCATCCGAATAATCCAGCGGGAACCCTCGTTTTTCTTTTGCAAGGGCTACGAAAGACTTCACCTTCTCTCTGTCAATATCGTCGAGAGTCGCAGTCCTGTGCAGGGAGGCATCCCAAGGCAGGAATCTCAGATACTCATTATCCTCAAGAAAGCGAATCAGGGAAGAATAGACAGATGTCCGGAGTTCTTCAAAATCATTGAATCCCTTGCGTACGAGCTGCTCCTCAACTCTCTTTATGAATTTCGTTTCTTTGGGATTACGCTCACTGCATCGCTTGATGAAAATGATTCGATGGTTTCCTTGCTCGGTCGCCTTGTCAAACTCCCTTTCCGTGGGTGAAACCCCATCTGCATCCTCATACCCATACTCCTTGCCGAATATGCCAAGATAGATTTCGCTCTGCGCCGCCTCTGCCAAGTATGCTTCCGGAGCAGACAGGTTGATTGCCGGCAGCTCTTCAAAAATGAAAGGTTCAAAGAACCTGCGGAGCAAAGCATCCTCACGAATATATTTCGCAAGAGCCTTTCTTTCTTCGGAAAACTCTTTCTGAACGCTGCTTATGAAAACTCGTACCATCTATTCTCCTCCTTCATTTTTCTCCGGCATACGTATGAGTTCCTCAACTCCTACGCCCAGACATTGTGCAATTTCAATAACTGTCTCAAGTGATGGCTGAACTGCATTCGAACACCATTTTGACACGGTAGTGCGGTCTTTTCCAAGTTGCTGGGCCAACCAGATTCCTGTCTTGTTTTTTTCGGCCAGAACGACCTTGATTCTATTCAATTGTTTCTTCGCCATTGCATTTTTCAGTTGAGCACACACAAAGTTAATAAAACTCCTCATATAATGCGACTTGTTATGCCAATAATGTGAATATTCTGCTACATATTTACGTGAAATCCGTTTGAAAGGACAATTCACGATATTGTTTGGAATTCAGAAAAATTCTCTATCTTTGCAGATGAGAAAAGACCTGTGCAACATGAAGTTCTAAGTTCCTACTTGGAGGGTTAGTAGTGTTGGCGGAGCTTTTCTTTTTTTTATTTGCATTTCAGAAATTTTGTTTACCTTTGCGTTAGAAAAGTCCTACTCCTATGCGAAGGCTCTAGTTCCACTTGAGCGGTTTATGTAGCATAAGCGGGGCTTTTTCTATTTTACAAACTCGCTGGCAAGGAACGACCAATGACGGTACGGATGCTTCCAGTAGTCCACAGGCCCCTCTGCAGGAGTGTCACAGTATATCTGGAAAATTCTCGTAGCCTTTCAGTGCACGTATGTGGCCGAGTATGTGGAAGAACAGTTTCTCCTTTGCTATGGTTCTCTTTCCGCGCTCCGTCTGCCCTTCAGGGACTTCTTCGTTATGCTTGTTGAGCATAAATGCCATCGAGCCGAGTATGATGTCCATACACTGCTGGATTGAATGTTTCCCGGATACGATTTCGGCGATGTCATCCAAAGGGGGTCACTTTAAATCGGACAGTTTGTATTCAGGTGCGGGAAGGCCGGCTGCCACGCAGGTCTCGACAACATCGGTGGTTCCTGTCCCAAGCCTCTCGATATATCCGGCAAGATATGCCGGCAGGGCTATAATCGCTTCATATACGTCTTTGTAGGAAGGAATGGCTATCGGAGTTTTTCCTTCATCAGTGGAGGTTTTTGATTCATTTTCCTCCACTTCCGATGATTTTCCTCCATTGGTGGCACTATTTTCCTCCACTTGTGAAGGTTTTTGATTATTTTCCTCCACCAGATATGCCATTGAGCAGGGATATCTGGTGGAGGGAAATGAGGGAAAAACTGACATTGATGCAGAAAAACCTTCACAAATGAGGGAAAATGATACAAAAACCCTCACAAATGAGGGAAAACCAAACTTTCCTTCATTGATGGTGAAAAACGTATATGAACTCTTAAAGCAGAATCCGAAAATCAAATATTCGCAGATGGAAGATAACCTTGGAGTAGATGAAAGTTCCATCTGGCGTTCTATTTCCTGGCTCAAGGAAAACGGCTACATCAATCCCGAACACTCGAAGGTTAAGGGAGTGTGGCAGTTACTGTAACTGGCCGATTTTAAGCAGCCCGTTTTTCCCTGCTACTTGAAATAATCGTAAGCCTCGGTAATCTTCTTCACGGTCTCAAGCTCATTGGCCTTGATGTACCGCTCCAGAGTCTTGATATTGGAATGGCCGGTAATCTTGCAGATGTCATAGACATATCCTCTATAAGTTCCTATTATCTGAGGTTCCTGTTTTAAACACAGTTTTATTTTACATCTGCTTACAGCATAAGCAAAGAGGCACCCAGTGGGCGCCTCTCGCAAGATGTTTCAAGTATGCAATGCTCAATATACCCAAGGTCCTGAAGAACCTTCAGATCTCTCTTTATTGTCCTTGATGAAACGCCAAGTTTGATAGCAATTGAGCTCGTGGTTTTGGTAACATCATTGGTGTCATAGGAAGCATTCACCACCTTGCCGGTCCTGTCGTCGATTCTGGCCCCGTGCTGAATGGCGGCGAAGACCTCTCGCTTGATATTTACCGTCACACCGCTGAACTCTTCAACGAACTGCGGAACTTCAAGTTCTGCGTTCTTGAACGATTCCTCGATGATTTCAAAGCCGCGGCCCCAGGCTTCCACAAAGCCGGCGTGGAAGAAGGCGTTTGCGATAAGCTTGTTCCTCGGCATCGAACGATGCTCCTTGAACATATCAGAGATGGTTGTGCCTTCCGGCATCTTGCCGTAGTTCCAAAGGCTGATGCGGTCATCATAGACTTTCATCTGATTGTCAGGGCCATCGTAGGATTTGTGAATGATGCTGTTGTAGAGTATCTCCCTGAGTCCCTTCTCCGGAATCTCAAGAGGCTCCACGCGCTGCATCCCTTCATAGTGGATAGGTCTTACAAGATATTTGGCCGACAGGACATCGATGACCTTGTCTGCCATCTGGATAAGGTTGCCCTCGATAAGATCCTGAGTGATGAGATCAGCGGCTCCATTGCCGAACCGGCCGATTTTGAATCTGGCATTGAGGCAGTATGCCTGCGGATTCTTGCCGAACAGCAGCAGGGCGGCCATAGTCATCTTGCCTTCATCGTTCATCAGTTTCAGATTGCCGAGAATCTTCTCGAAATCAATCGGTCTGTAGGATTGACACTATTGACGAATCGTCAATGGGATTGGATTCGTAGTATCCGTCAGAACAGGTTTCAACTATATAATGTTCCGGAAGCGTTAACTTCATCACTTGTATGTTGGGAATGCTTCCGTTTCCTTTTATACAATTGGTCAAATATGATATCCCATTTTCATCAGTGTAGACGTCATCTTGAGTCAGGAGACGTTTGGTGATATCGCTCTCCGTAAGGTATATCCTGACATTGCCTATGCTGGAGTACCACATCACTTTGGCTTTTATGACAACTATTCCAACGGCACATCCCAGCCTGGCGCCTCGTCTGGCAGACTCTTTTGTAAGTTCTTCAGTCGCGAGAGCGAAGGCGCTGTGAATCTGTTCCGGAACATTGTCCCTTATTCCAGCACTGAAAACATCCTTGACGGACGTTGCCATTATTTCTGAAGCGATTTCAGGGAAATCCAAACCGCCCATTCCATCGCATACCATTGCAACGATTTCTTCGAGCGAAGGCTGGATTACAAGGATTGCGTCTTCGTTCGTCTTGCCCGTTCCTGCTTTTGATGATGATGTGTATTTCATTTCCCGATGGCTTCTCTAAAAACTGTTGCAATCATTGACCACCCTTCCTTGACTTCATCGAATGTCACGCCTTCTATCATACAGTCGTTAAGCAGCGCACTGTTTTCTGCGAGAGCCAGTTCAGAGTTGATATCCTGAAGGTACGAAGCTAGTTCTTCTGGATTGAGCAAGGCCGCAATATCATTGGCAAGCATATATGCTCCAGCGACATATTCATCAAAATTATCCGACAGGATATCACAAATCTCAAGATGCAGGCCTTTTGTTACATCATGCAGATAGTAGTTGTTCAGGATATAGGACATGTCCTTTGCATCTTTGTTATTCAGCAGGTGTCTGTCGGTCCATGCATCAAGTTTTAGGATGAAGAATGCCGGAACTGAGGGTATCTTGAAAGAAAAATCGTCATCGACAATTATGTTGATGCAATCTTTCAATACTGATGAGAAGCCTTTGACGGACATTCTGGGATTCTCTTCCGGAGGCCAGTAGATGTTCTGATCATCTTTTGCAACACCTCCGAACGGGACAATGTCTATTTCATATTCAGCGGAGTCCGCATTTTGGAAATAGAACCGTTGTTTCATCACAGAATCCTTTCGGAATCCTTTTGACTGCAGTGTCTCTGAAATCAGGAAGAAGTCGTCCCAGGTATCTACTCCGATGGCGATATCAAGGTCTTTAGTCCTTCGAGTTGAAGCTTCGGCCTTCAAGTATTTTCGGAGGATATCTCTCGATGCTGCCCCTATGACGATGAAATCTTTCCCCATTTCCTTAAATGAGGAAGAAAGCGCCTTCAGCACCTCAACTTGAAAACGATTTGCAAGAGCGCTACTTGAGATAGGATAGTTCTCTGTCATAAATACGTTGTGCTTCTTCGCGGCAACGTCCGTCACCGCTTCCCATCAGATCTGCGTATACCAGAAGGGCCGGAGCCGATGTGTCATCCAGCCAAAACTTCTTGTAAACTTGTATATTTCCATCGGCTGACGGAATAGCGCATCCTGCTTTAGTCAATGTATTGGACGGTACTGTAGAATAGATTTCATACCGCTCCGGATACAGGTAGCCATCCAGAATGTAAGAGGCGCACTCTCCTCCCCAGCACATTCCTTCGGGAAGTTTGATGGTGTCCCACTGCTTTTCATATCCACCAATAAAGTTCATCCTTCCCAAAAACAGTTTTGGTTTGAGAGTCCTGTTATAGTTTATTACCCACTGGTCCAGCAGTTCTTTTTTGTTTTTCAGATATCGGACTCCGGAAGATATCAGAATATATTGATCTTCAAGTGAGTCTATGACATTCTTCACTGTTCCCAGTGACACTCCCGTTTCTTCCTTGATTGTGCGATATGGTTTACCGACATTCGCCGGATCCTGCAACAAATAGAACAGTACTTTGAGGCCGGCGGAACGGAAGGCGATGCCTTCACCTCCCATCTTTATGGCATCGGTATGTCCGGAGATACTCAGGAACAGCGGGGTGCCCGCTACACGGATTTCGCAATTGCCGGCAGCATCCAATACGTTTACGCCATCCTTTATTGCTTGTTTCATCAATGTGCGGGAGATTTTCCCGGCAACAAGAAGGACGGGCATATTGCCTTGATAATTTTTTATCTGGCTGATGACGGAATTATAGTTGGCAGCAACTACAGATCTTTTCACTTCGCAGGCAAAAGGATACCCAAGAATGGTAATAACACCATCCAAACCACCTTGAGGATAAATCTCTATGCCGATTTCATCACCAGTTACTATTGTATCAGCAAGATTAGTAACAGCTCTAGATAGTATTTCTCCTATAATTGCGTCCATTGTTGTACAACTATTATTTCTTGTTCAATAAAACTGAACACAACAAAGATAATGAACATTATCAATAAAACAAATATTCTCCAAATTATCTACCACATCTCAAGACACAGATCTTCAATCAGGTAATGATGTTGGTGTTGCTGAAATCAGAAAAATGATCTATTCAATGGTAGGAGATGATCTTCGAACAGAAGGCGCAAAAACCAATAGGTGTTATTTCCTAAAAGATGGCATAAAATAAAAGAATCGGAAAAGAAAATAGAAAAAGAAAAGAAGCAATCGCTTGATATTTAGTCGGTTGCTTCTTTTTGTTTCTTTTTTTTAGCTGGGCGCCTGATAAGAAAAGAGCATTACTTGAAGTAATCGTACTTGCCCATAATCTTATCCACAACCTCCGGTGCGGCGGGCGGTGTGGCTGTGAACCAGCTTGTACTTCTCCAGAATCTTGATGAGATCAGGCGAACACGGGATTGCGACTTTGGCACCGGTCTTCTTCTGTCGGATATTGATGACCTTCACGTCCTTCGTTTCAATCTTGGCAATCGTCTTTCCCGGATTCTCCGGGTCGGGTACATCCACGATGGAACGCATCTGGTAAGTCTCGATATCATCCTTGTGGATATTGTTGTAGTCCGACACCCTCCAACCCCAAGAAAGCCAAAATCGAGCAGACCGCCCAGGCCATCCTCGATGCCCGCGCCAAATACCCCGACTGCTCCCTTGCCGACCTTTATGACGAACTCACAATGCCCGTCGAACTCCGCAAGGCTCATCAGGAAAACGACAAGGCCGTGATGGAAGCTTACGGCTTCAACTGGCGCACAATGACTGAATCCGACTGCGTCGCTGAATTGTTCAAAATGTATAAATTGCTTTCCGAGGAGCGATAATCCTAGTCAATGAAACGAGAATTCATACATCTTTTGTTGATTTCATACATCTGACAATCAAATCTTTTGTGCTTTGATTGAAAAAACTCATATTTGCCAAAGAATCAGTAGGAAATAATGTTAACCCACCTCATAATATCCAAAGGAACGGAATTGTTGCGATTCCCGTTGGATAAGATTGTATTTATCTCGTCTGACGGAAATTACTCGAATCTTACAACTGTGGATAACAGAACTTCTCTTCTCTGTATGCAGTTGGGCCAGGTTGAAGCGCTGATTGCTGAGCAACTTGGGAAATCAGGAGCCATCTTTATCCGTACTGGTCGGGGGCTAATTATCAACAAGGACTATATCCATCTGATTGACATCTCCAAGCAACGTCTTGTCTTGTCAGATTGCGATAAATGTCGTCATGAACTGACCGCCTCAAGGGAGGTCCTCATAAAGCTTAAGGAATATGTTGATTCATTAACACCAAAAGGCGATGAACAGTAAGAATAATATAAACGAAATCAGAGATGATGAAATTAGAATCATCAGTCCTGTTTCGAAAAGGAATGATGGAAAGAAAGGAGGTTCGATTTTCATTTGGATTCTCGCATTTATCCTGATAATTCTAGTCGCAGCAATTATTTTAGTTGCGACGAAGAAGGGCAAATCCGAGGTGAGCGCTACAAATGAACAGCGTAATGCAAAAGAATGCGTAGCTGTCCATTCAAGTACGATGCCAATAGGAGACTACGAAGACAATTCGGAAATCGCTTATGCGGAGATGCTGACAGATATTGTGAATGATGTATCTTTCACTATTTACATCCCCCATAATACTACACCTCGTCTCGTACTACGGACACCCGAATTTACAGATAAGTCTATTGTTCTTGCCGCTCAGGCGGCAGACGTACGTGCCGACAATGGCAAAATAGTTGGAGCATTTGTACTTAACGGAGATTTGTTGGCCAAGGGATCTGCCAAAAGAGGGTTCTGCTCAATTATCAATGGCGCGATGACAATAGGCGTTACTGACAATACGCAATTGTTTGAAGAGGCTATTGATAAAAACGGCTATTTTTTCCGCCAGTACCCGCTCGTGGATAATGGAGTAATGGTTGATAACGAGCCGAAAGGTAAATCTATCCGAAAGGCTCTGTGTGAGCGTGGCGGGCAAATAATGGTAATAATCTCAGATAATCCAGAATCTTTCCATGATTTCGCCCAAGCTTTGGCGGACTTTGGTGTCAGCAACGCGATTTATCTTATGGGAAGCCAGTATTCTTATGGCTTCTATCGAGACAAAACCGGGGCTTTCACCGAGTTCTCAGACAATAGAGTCTCTCAGTTCGAGATGGAAAGTTATATCATTTGGGAAGCATCTTCAGGAAATTAATAACATTTTGCCTTCAATCCATGCAACGCCAACTCTTAATTATCGTCATCCTATTTTCGTTTTCGGCAGGCCTTTCCTACGCCCAGCCGTCATACGTTGATTGGCTGGATGGCTATGTGAGCATTGACGGGTTGCCCAGGTCATTGGGGGTTAACTTGAAATTCCAGCCTCCGAAGGGGTGGACAGAACAGCAGGCGCGTCGCCCGCATATCGTGAAGATGTATAGTTCGAAGAATTCGGCAAAACTATCCCTGCTTGTAACGGATAACGTCACCTTTTTTTCGAGAAAAGAGTTCCTCGATATGTACGATGTAATGTCGGGTTCCGTTCTTGATATGATAAAGGAGGATTATCCTAATAGCTCTCCGGAACTTTTGAGCAAGAAAATACTCACAGTGGACAAATATCCGTTCTTTACCTACAAAGTCAGTTTGACGATGTCCGGATATGGGGACAGTCTGCGAATGACTTGCAAATATTATTATACGTTTTACGAGGATAAGGTAATAACAATTACCGGAATGTTCACCTCTGCTAATTGGAATGATTCCCTTGAGTCTTTGTTTGATGCATCAGTTTGTAGTCTGGTATTCACAGATCAATACAAGAAATAACCTATGAACCAGTACTATTACATACAAAACGGAGAGAGGAAAGGCCCCGTTACCCTGGAAGGACTGAACGACATGCAATTCAGTCCCGGCACGAAGTTTTGGTGCATCGGATTGGAAAGGTGGACACCCATTTCAGAAATAGATGAACTGAAGCATCTTTGTTGGGCCGTTCCTCCGCCGCTCCCACAGGAAGAGAACCCTCAACCGATTGAAGAGCAGAGTCTAACTTCTCTTTTGCCATCAGCCAAGGAAAAGAAGCATTTTATCGCGAAGGTATGGCTTTCTGTCTGCATAGGCCTAGCCGCCATTATTCTTTTGGTTGTATGCATTATTCCCAGGAAGAGTGAGGCGGACTTGCTATATAAAGAGATTGTTGCAAGCGCTTATGACGATCCTGATGTGGATTTCCAGTTCTATCTGGACAAGTATTACAGGGACCTTGAGTTTTTCGACATCATCCCAACACACCCTCATAAGACCATTATCAAGTTCGCAAATCTCGACAAGATTACAGATGTCAGGCATGCACATGCTATGTCTTATGGCTATGACCGTGATGATATCATAGAGATTTATATCAACCCATCATCGTGGGCGAAGTTCGGTAAAGCTATGCGCTACTGGCTTATGTATCACGAGCTGACGCACGACATTCTTAACATCGATGACCTGGCGGATATTCCATCCAACTTTGGTAAGTTGATGTACCCTGTCTTGATTTCCTATGAGGGCAAGACTATGGACGAATTCATTGAGAGTTTTCACGAATTTATTGAAGAATATGGGAATTGACCGGTTGTTGCATAGTATATTTCTTGTATGCTGTTTTTTGTCGCTTGGCAGTTGTGCAGGCAATGGCCGTAATAAATTTGCCCTAGAAGCCGATTTTGAATCGGAAATGTGGGCGGCTGTGGAGGTTGATACGACTCAAGCCGGGTTGAGGATATACTATCCTCATCTTGGCTCTGTAGGCCTTGTAACTGGCGAGATGCCGGACACAAGCAGTTTTAATATCAGTTTCTGCTGCGCTGCAGCATTTACTGGACAATGTCTGAATGAGTTCAGGCATAGTAATATTGCCGGAGACCATGTTAGTGACGGAATGGGGAAGCGATACCGTGGTTTTCGATGTACTAGAAACAATGGGGCATTTGTTGCATATAATGGAAGGTGGAAATTCCTCCATAAGAACTATTCTGCCGAACTTGATTCTGCTGCTGCTTATTTTGGCTCCGGCTTTGCCCAGGAGATGATGATACATGGTGGAGTAGAAGTCCCTCATACCCGAATGGCGTCAAGTGAAAATCTTTTCCGTGCCTTATGTGAGATCGACGGGAAGTTATGTATTGCAGATGCGCGTGACTGGGGTACATTTGGCGAATTCATAAATAACTTGCTTGCCGCAGGTACGACTGAAGCTTTGTATCTGGACATGGGCGCAGGATGGAACCATTCTTGGTACAGGCCCGAGGTCAACTCCGAACTGATAGGCCCGGCGGTAATAATACATCCCAAGACACATGATTATTGTACAAATTGGTTAACTTTCTGGATTGTGAACTGAAATCATCAGTTTTTGCTATTTTTGCATAAAAAGTTTTGATAAACTCAAATATGTTAGCGAATAATTGGAATCGAATAGTTGATTGGTTTAAGGATAGAAGCGAAAGGAGAAAGTTAGTCCGTAGTTTTAATGAAGCTGCACGAGAGTCCTTTATTTCTAGTGTTGCTCCTACACTTATGAAAGCATCAATTTCAAGAGGTGAAAGGTCATATCGTCATCAGTTTTCGGATTGGCTATATACGGGTTTTAGAATACAAGCATTTAATGGTACTCAACTTTCAAAAAATGAAATTATGCAAATCGGGAATGTAATAATGTCAGATAGAACATTGGTCCGGAAACTTGTGGTGTTGGGTTTTGATACGTTAGAGATATGTGGAGATGTTGGTGAATTTGGATGCCGTTGGCAAATAAGAGATTACATACAAATAGAAGGATAACCACGATGAACAAAGAAATCATTGATTCCTTGGTAAAAGGGCCGGGCTCTCTTGATATGCAACAATCAGTTGTTCATAATTTTTTTTTGATAAATGGCTGGACCTATATTGCTATAATTGAATTGGCTATTATTGTAGGCTTATATTCATATGTTAGTGCTAAAAATAGAACTAATCCCAAGTCTGGTATTAAAAAGAAGATTTTGGAAGAATCAGTTGATTTCAATAACATCGTAAATAGTGCATTTCATTCATCAGAAATATATAAGACTCTTATTGTAAAATGTCATCCGGATAGATTCCCTGATGACAGTGAGAAGAATAAGAAAGCATTGGAAATATTTCAGTTAATAACTAAAAATAAAAATGACCTTAAAGCTCTTGAGGCAATAAAAGAAAGAGCAATTAATGAACTTGGAATTACTTTTTAATTATTGAGATATGGGAGAATCTATTTTATTTATTAATATGGGAGGATCTATCTTATTTTTATTTATTAATGTAATCCTCTGTATTCTCGTTGGCCGGCTTGGCAAAAACAGAAAAATAGGCTTTACTTGGAGTTTCATTTTTAGTCTTCTTTTAAGCCCACTCATTGGAATTATCATTACTCTTTTAAGTAAGAAAAGAGATTTTGAATTCGTAGAGGTGACTAGTGATAAAACACCACCTACTGAAGAATAATTAAAATTTATTTTCTCAAAAATACTCCTATGAAAACGACAGGTATTATTCTCATTGTATTCGGTGCTATTGCTTTACTGGGATCTCTTATTGGAGGCAGTAATCCTATCGGTGGCCTGTTTTTTTTGTTTCTAGGTATTTTTCTAGTACAAAGGGCAAAACAAAAAAAAGAAGATGCTGAAAAAAAAAGAAAATGGGAAAATATAGACGACAATCATTAACATATTGTACGAAATGCTTATTGTGTTTTTTTACGCTTATACTGGTTGGCCACGTATCATTAGGTTACACTTGGTAAAAAAGGTTTTTATAACGAAAACGAGGAATGGCAATCAAAATAATAAATTGACTTATTCCTCTTTTGGGGTTTTAGAAATCATTGAACCATTTGTAGTTGCCCATTAAGAAAAGTGATTTATGAAACGAATCTTGTGCCTGTTGTGCATTCTATTTTGTTCTGCAAAAAGTTATGCTCAATATGATAACATTTGTGATGCCGCATATGCCGATTTTAATTTATTAATGGGGGCTTTTTTACAAATCCCAACCGAACAGGCGCAAAATGAAAAGATTTACAGTCAGTTAGATGAACTTCGAGAAATAATCAAAGGGGTTCATGTTTCGCAAGAAGAACGTTATAAATTAAATTCTTTGGTGGCTGATATTAATGTCGTTCAAAAATTTATGTCACCTATTTCAAATAAGAGCAATGAGCATCTTTCAAACGGAAATATTGTGCGATTAGAAGCTATCTTTGAGAATAATTGGAGTAGAATGAAATTGGATGTAAAGTGTCCAAGTGATGAAGTTGAATTTATCGAAGTCAGATTAGGAGATTTGAATATTTGCTATTTTCATTGCATCTCAAAAAAAGTACAAAATGGTTTGCGTATTAAATTCCATGCAAAATCTGGAAATACAACTAGTGAAGGAGAATATGGAGCGATGAAAAATGAATATACTCCGATAATACATAATGCTGGAGAAAAATATTTGAAAATAACTTCTGCAACAATTGTGGAACGATTTTGAAATGTCACAAAATAGAGAGTGTTGCCTCTGTTGAAAGACCTCAAGAAGAAATAGCATTATTAACGATGTTTTTGACATGGGACGTTCCTCTTCCGAGGAGCGTTCTTTTGATTTCATACACGAGTTTTTCATTTCGTACATTGCCCGGGAAATTGCTTTCTGGACTGAATCTTTTTGTTCATTTTTGTTCCGTAAAGAACCCTAAAAACAGTAAAAACTCAGACGATAAACCTCTCTAACACCAACATTATATGAAAAAGTTTGCGGTTTCTCTATTTGCGGCCTTGGTGCTTTTAATCAATCCCTCCTGCGCCCAGCGCAACGCAACTTCCGACTACAAGTACCTGAAGGCTATTGAAGCCTATAGGGATGAAGACGATGAGGCCAAGGCTCTCGAACTTCTCGATGAGATTCTTGATGATACGCCGGATCATCTGGATTCCCGATTCCTTCACGCGGCAATTATGGGGCTTGAAGGCCAATACGACGTGGCCCTCCGTGACGTAAATTATGCCATCAGGAATTATAAGGGCAAGCCGTCAGTATATAAGTCCACGCTATATGGCCTTCGGGGTGCAATCTATGACGATATGGAAAGATACTCAGAAGCGGCCAAGGACTATCAGATGGCAGCCAAGCTGGCGAAACGGGATAACCCCGAAAAAGTCCAGAGCTATACCTTCGATTATGCACAGGCGCTATACAACTCTGGCGACCTCCCCGGAGCCGAGAAAGTTTATTTCCGGATGCTTAATGCGGACGAAGGAGACTGTGCCGCTATGGTTGGCCTTGCCAGGAATTATATGGATCAGGAGAGGTATGAGGAAGCAATGAAGTACATTAAAATGGCGGAGTCTTATGATGAGTCATATTCTCAGATATACCGTTTCAAAATGATGATTCTTGACAAGATGGGTAAGACTGATGAGTCAGTGGATGCTGCTTTGAAGTATATGGAAACGGACGACGATGCGCCCATTGGTGCCGTTGCCGAGTATGCCGGCAAGCACTACACATACGCTGTCGCCAAAGTGAAGGCGGAGATGAATAAGGAAAACGCATCCGGCTCCTGGGTTGTCCTGCTCACCAGACTCTACGAAAGTCACGGTGATTATGCCAAGGCAATCGAACTCTACGACAAGGTCGAGGCCGAATATGGCGAAAACGCCACCCTGAGTGTTTTTCGAGCCAATTGTTACGAAGAGGTGGGGGAATTTCAGAAGGCCATCAGGGACTTGACAAAAGCTCTTGCTCTTGAGCCGGGTGATGAGAATGTCCTTTCGTTGCGCGGAGACGTTTTCCGCAGTGCCGGAATGTATGACAAGGCTATTGCTGACTATACGGCGGCTATGGATATCGACCCGTCACACAGTTATTTCTATTATGCCCGGGGCTGGAGCTATGAGTTGTCGGGCAATGATGTAAAGGCTATGGAGGACTACAATGCAGGAATCGACCTGGACAAGGACTACCCATACCTGTTCCTGAGCCGTGGCGACCAGTATAAGAAGCAAGGCAGGACCGGATTGGCTAATGCTGATTATGAAATGGTTGTTGCCAAGGATACGGTGGCGAAGGACGGAAGTTGCCGCCATTATGCACTCCACGCTCTTGGCAGGGGAGATGAGGCCTTGGAATGGATGGAAAAGATTATTGAAAACAATCCATATGATAGTGGGGTTTACTATGACAAAGCCTGTCTCTTTGCAAGAATGGGACGCACTGACGATGCTCTTGAGGCGCTGAAGACCGCATTCGAAAAGGGATACCGCAGGTTTGCGCACCTTGAACACGATGACGATATGGACCCGCTGCGCAATCTTCCGGAGTACAAGGCCCTAATCAGGCAATATAAAGGCATACCAATTACGCAATAAACAACTGGATTATATGAAAACACTAATAATAACATTGTCGATTTATGCCTTTTATGCGGTTGTTTTTGCAATATTTTGTGTCATAAACTGGGTGGAAGAAGAACTGGAACGCCACAGGCGATTGAAAGAAATCCTTGCCCATTACAATGAAGAACTTGACAGGTTCGAATTTGCGCCTCTCAGGATTCGAGAAGAGGAACAAATAAAAGGAATTGTACCGGAACATCTGCAGATCAACCGAAAAGCAAATATTCGGGAGTGGTTGAAAGCAATGCGCTTATCTGGAAATTGTAGAGTGAGCTGTGCCTACATATTAAGCAATGTTTGCATTAAGTGCGGAAGCAAAGTGCTTGCCATATATGAGACTGGGGAATATTACGACTTCGTTATATTATTTTGCCTAGGGTGCGATAATGTTATGTGGTCTCGTTGCGCAGTATTTAAGGATCCATTTTTTACTGATGATATAGACGAAAAGCCAACTCTAGTGTTAATTAAGTGTTTGGCCATAATATTTGTTCCTATTTGGGCTCCTATTTATATCATTTATCTAATCGATAAATGGTTTGAAAAGTTGTGAACTTCCCCTCCAGATGTGGATGCAGGCATTATTATCTTCAGTTTGAGTCCCAGTGGAACGGCCTTCGCTGTTGGTCCTACGACATATTTTGGAGAAATAAAAACAAGGAATCATCTTTTGAAAACTGCAGAAATTTCCGGCCGCAGGAGACCTATCTCCTCATAATGCCGCAGAGCCCGCACCGTGACTCTGCCAAGGCGTGAGAACTCCCCGATTTTCAAACGATTGCTGTTCATGACATCTGTGCACTGATTGTTAACGCCCGCAAAGATATATACTGCCGTAGGGTACGAGTCAAGAGTTAAATGAAGAAATTTCCATCACACGGCCGGATGCGGGATTATCAGGGAAATAATCACTCCAGAGAACGGAGAACCCCTTTACGTTGAAGCAATAGTCGATGACAGCCCACATACCTTCGCCGCTGAAGACGGTCCGTATGATTTCAAGGCTTTCCTCCACCGATTTATGCGGAGGCCATCCTGCGCGCGGCCCCACGTCGGGGTCCGATGCATATTTGAACAGCATCCCGGCGTCCGATTCAAGCCAAGGACGGAGAATCAATCTTTTAGTTTCCAAATTCTGTCGATGAATGTACATCCTTGACGGTTTATCCTCGCCATCTCCCATAGCCAAACAATAGAACTCCCAACCATACCTCTCATAGAAGTCTGTATGGTCAGTCAGCAGATAAAGGGTTTCGATGCCTTTCGCCGCCATATCTCTACAGACAAAATCGAGCAGTCTTCCGGCAATGCCCCGGCAGCGATATCTTTCATCTGTAAAAACGGCGCAGACATTCGGGGCAAGGTCCTTCCTGTCGTGGAAGTCATTCTCAATGACACCCATTCCTGCAATAATCTCTTCACCGTCGAGGCAGACGTACCAACTTGGCACGATGGAATTGAACGACTCTTCGATACTTTCCAGATATGCCTCCTTCGGAATGCTCCACTTTTCAGAGAACCACTGTGCCGCACGTTCTTTTAGTTCCGGCCGGTCGGCAATGCGAATGATTTGATATTGAGATGAATCTTTCATTTTAATCTTTTATTGCTCTGCGGAAAAGGCCTTTCACAAGCAGCTTGTGAAACACCCATATCCCGATGAAGTATATTCTTCCGAGAAGGTTGTTGTACTTTACGACAGTCGTGACGGATGCTTCCTGCCAGCCATCCAGAGGCTGGGAACAATAGATGCCGACCCAGAAACACAGGTGCTTGTCATTCTTGCTGAGTATGATTTCCTCATTGTTTCGTTCGGATATCAGCTTTCCGAATCCTCCGCCTCCCTGCAGGCCAAAAGGCTTCACAATGGCATTCCGCAATTTGAAAAGCCAGTCCACCGGTTTTGGAAAGTTGCAGAACATTTCTTCGAAAATATTGTCCGGAGAAAGTGGTTCCGTCGGCTTAATCCTTTTGGAGACACTGTCACAGTAATCAGATGGCAGGTATTTATCTATCAGTTTCATTGCTTGAAATTCATTTGCGTTTCTCTCCGAGTATCGCCCAGCGCAGCAGAGGTATGCGGCGCAGAATTTCATACAGCAGCGGTGTCAGGGTGAACACAGAGGCAGCCAGTGCAATGTATATGAGCCAAGCGGGCATCTGAGTATATGACTTGAACATATAGCCGAAGGATACGAGTATGCTGTAGTGAAGCACATAGAAGCCGTAGCTGCTCCGGTTCATATATGCGCAGAATCGGTTCGTGCCATCGAACCAGCGCATGAAGATGCCCATCACGGCAAGTATCATCAGCCAGGCATAAAGGCAGTTAAGCCAGCCGGAGAGGTACTGAGGACAGGTATAGTCCCGCCCCCATCCTGTGATGCAGAGCGCCACGCACGCTGCTACGGCGCACACCGTCATCGGAATGCACATCGCCTTCACACGCTCAAGGACGCTGTCGTTGCAGAATACGAAATAGCCCATCAGGAACGGAATGAAGTATGCTGCCGGTCTGTAAAGATTGTACATACCGTCCAGGCTTTCCAGCTTCGGATTCATAATAACAAACTGCGAACCGAACCATATCAGCACGCCCATCAGAATGATAATTGGCGTAGATGCTTTTGCGCAGAGATTCCTGAACTTGTCATTGGCATCCAGCCTGCGTATCAGCAGGAGCAGCAGCGAGAATACCCACAGCTCCTGTGCGAACCAGAGCGGACCGCTTCCGCTGACCGAGTAGATCATCCATCTTATTAAAACAGGAACCTGCGAAAGATCGGGGTGCTCCGCACCGCAGTTGACATTGAAGTATCCGGTTGTCCATTGGAATACCAAAAGGCCGATGGTAGAGGGCACCAGTAACTTGAGCGTGCGCGACTTGCGAAACTCCTTTGCGGAGCGCTTTTCCAGCGAATACCTGGCGCTGATACCTGCAAGCAGGAACAGCAGCATCATAAACCAGGGATACAGGATGTACATCACGATGTCCTGTGGCTGCTTCATCGGGTCGGGGTTGAATCCGCCGACACCGCCGAACACCCCCTTGTTGTTATAGAAATAGAATACGTGGTACAGCAGTACCAGCAGCACCGTGAACCACCTCAGATTGTCAAGCCAATTCTTCCTCATACTATTATTCCGAGATGACTTTTTTGTATGTCATCAATGCAAATATACTGTTTATTTCATATATTTGTAACAGATGTTCTAAAACAAATGTTCTTGTATGCCAAGATCTGCATTCTTCTCTAAGGAAGCCATTGCCGCAGCAGGGCTTGAAATCATTCGCAAGCAGGGTGTCGAAGCGCTTACTGCACGGGCTCTCAGCAAACAGCTCGGGTGCTCACTCAGCCCAATATTCACAGTCTTCAAAGATATGGATGAAATCCAGACTGCTGTCAGGCAGGCTGCAGCCGCTTTGTTCGCAG
The DNA here is from genome assembly GCA_024401695.1 of Bacteroidales bacterium. Classification (GTDB taxonomy): domain Bacteria; phylum Bacteroidota; class Bacteroidia; order Bacteroidales; family UBA932; genus Cryptobacteroides. The sequence continues at coordinate 54,302 of JAKSKN010000001.1, read as the reverse complement.
ACTATGTGAAAGACGTTTTTGATTACCAGCCGGCGTTCAAGGAATACGGAATGAGGCTCATCCGCTTTGCCAAGCAGGAGCAAAATATTTTCCAGCTGTTTTTTGAACGGGGGAACAGTCTCTTGGACAACGCTCCTGCAGCCGCACTGAATTGTCTGGGAAATATCAAGGACGCGTATCAATTGACAGACGGTCAGATCCTGATTCTGTACCGTCAACTCTGGGCCTTCACCTGTGGAGTTGCAGTACTCGCCACGCAGTCGCCGGATGATTACTCGGAAGAAATGATAAGCGAAATGATCTCCACCCAGTTCATCAGCACCTTGTCCTTTTTGAAATCAGGCAGGCCTTTGGAGAATGTCACCCCGCACCTCAAATTCGAAGGAGAAAATACAATTATCGACTTATGAAATTCGCCCGGGAAAACCCACGAATTCATTCGTGGGATTGCCTACTGTTTTCTCTTTACAAGATTTGACTTGATCTCTTTCTCAAACTCTTCGATTATCTTGCTCTGGTCAAAGCTGTCAGGATAGACGTGATTGAATTTGAAATCGCAATATTCTCTGTCATAACGGCATTCGTACAACACTCTGAATTCATTGCCGGGACGTTGTTTGACCATATATGCTTTCTGACCATTTGCATTGCGGGTGCCAACCTTTACGAAATTATCTCTAAGTTCAAGCAGGCGTCCGTCATTCTCAATAGAATATGCGTGCTGGATGATAGTGTCGAATTTCTTTATCATATCCACTTTATCCTTAGGCTTTTCCCAAAGATGACGAGTGAAAGTTAAAACAATGATAAGAGCGAGAATCGCCAGAAGAAGAATCAATAATTTCATAATTATTACGAATATGGTTTCACTACACTGCAACAGCAGTATTTAACACGAAGTTACTTTTTTTATAAATCATATGCAAGAGGAGTATCTCCTGCTGCGCGGATTTTTTCTTAAATTTACAACGAAAATCAACCCGAAATCAGTACTATGAAGATTCAATCCATCATCGCAATTTCAGTTTCAATCATTGGATGCCTTTTTATTTGTTCCTGTCAGAAGAATTCGGACGTGGAGCCCCAGAACAAGTTGAACATCATTGAACTGAAGTCGGTGGGGGAGGTGGTTCCAGGTGCGAGCTATGACGTAACCAACTGCATTCCTGAAGGCTCTGAAGCCACACTCCGTTCATTCCGTCATATCGGACCGTATTCCCTCTATTATATGGACAATATGGCAAATGTGGATTGGGGCGAGTTGCTATATGAGCCGTCGAACCGTGTGGCCCGTTATGATTCTGAAGAGTCGCACAAGCGCGCCAATTCTTTATTGTACCGTAATCCGCCGCATTTTCCCATACCGCTTAAGTCGAGCGCCTGCTCCGGTTTCGTGTGCTACAACGAGGAGAACGAACTGCTGTTCGGCCGTAATTTTGACGGAGATACACAACCCCTGGTCGTATCATTCAACAAGGCTGTAAAGGCAGGGGAATACAAGAGCGTGACAATGACGGTGTGGCCAGAAGAAACACAGGACCTCACCTCGCTCCTCCTGCAGCCGATGTATATGATGGACGGTATGAACGAGAAGGGCTTCTGCCTTGCGGCATTCGAACTCCCTTACTTTCAGAATTCCGGAGAATACGAAATCGTGGATCCTATGGAAAACAAAACTCCAAGGCCCTGGGGACCGGATCAGCAGACTGGTAAAAAGCAACTGACCACTGTGGGACTGCTCTACAATATATTATCCAGATGTGCAACGGTCAGCGAGGCGATAGATTTTCTGCATTCCGTTGATTATACGGCAACGGAGCAGTTTATAAATATCCATCTCCTTGTCGCCGACGCAAGCGGAGAGTACCGGATTCTGGAATACTGGAAAGACAGTGATGGGAATGACGTTCTCCTGGAACTGACTTCTCTGGATCGATACTACATTATGCACGAGGCATATACCCAGGTGCCCTACGAATATTACAGCATAGAAAACTATTACTGCAACCTCGAGGCTCAGAGAACCCATATTTTTGATTATTGGCAGCGCGAATACTCCCACAAGACACGCGTTGGCAATATGATGGGACATTATTCACCCGTGATGAGCGAAGAGGAAGCCTTGCGGTGCCTGCAGTACGGCAATTTCGGTCTGGATGTGATAGGATACCTGACGGACTGGTCTTGCGTCTATAATCCTCAGGAGCGGACGCTGATCTTCAATATGCACGACGACCTGTCCAATGTCTATTCCATTGACCTGACAAAAGACCTGTAAAAAAGTGCGATGCCCACCATCGGACATCGCACTATCTTTTTCATATCAACGTTTTCTATTTCCCAATGCTATTAAAAACGAATAGGAGCATTGCAAGGCGTTCCATATTCATTTTTCCCGATACATTTGATATTTATATGAGCATCAGAACATTTGCCACCGACCAGTATCAGTTCATCATCAACAATGGCATATATGTTAATCCAGTTCAAATTACTCCCGAAAGGCTCATTACGCTTAATATACTCTTGACCGCAAAGTCTGCACGTGTGAGTATTATCAAAAGAATTCTCGGGAGCCTCCGGGTCTTTTTCTTCTTTCGAGCAGCCGCAGGCCATTATCAATGCGGCAATGGCAAGCAAAGAAAAAAGTTTTTTCATATCTGCTTTGTTCTATTTAATAAGAAGGTGATCTCTTGTCCGAGGCATAACTCCTTCTACTTTGATATCGAATTCAACTTTCAATTCTTTGCCGCAGACTCCGCCATCCTTGTTCCCCACACAGATCCATTTGAGGTACTGGCCATTGCTTGAGACAAAAAAAGGAACGGACTGATCTTCTTGTCCGTCAACTAATGTATAAACGGAATAAGTGTTATTTGCAAACGGGTAGGCCGTGTATGGTTCGACTACGCCAGCTCCCGACCACGTCTGTCCTTTCACCCTATAATGGGTATGGCAAGAACTGCACTCTACGTCGCCAAAGACTTGTTCCTCATTCACCGGAGGATCCGGATCTTTTTCTTCTTTTGAGCAGCCGCCAAGCATCATCAATAATGCGGCAATGGCAAACAATGACAGTAATTTTCTCATATCGTACTCTTTTTGGGCTATCAATAATTCCTAAGCAATGCAAATATAATTATTTTCTACATTATCTCCTCCAACGAGTGCTTATAAAGGCTTCCGTATCCATCTATGCCATATACGCGCACGTGCGAGCCGACGGTGGACTGGAAGAGCCTGTAATACAGGTCGCGCAGCGGCATATCCGGCTCGTCCTTCATACAGTCCTGGAGTGTGGCGGAGAAGCGGTTGCTCATCCACACTTTCCAGTCGCGGTTGTACTCGTCGGCCTTGGATGTCTCGTCCTCTCCGGCCGCGGTGAATATGATGGTGTGGCTGTGATTGTCGGCCATCCTGGCTACGGAACCGGAGTAGCAGGCCTCAATGAACCACAGAGCCTGACGGAACCGCCCTTTCTCATCCATCGCCGCAAGGCAGGATTCCATATTGTCCCTGGAATATGAGAATGTCCCGAAACCCAGATATCCCGGCGCCCCGTGGCCCGACCAGAACACGAAGATGTTGTCATCCTCGTCCGACTCTATCACCGCAGGAAGCCTGTCGGACCTGTTGCCCAGCAATATTTCCCTGACATCATTCGGTTTCAGATCAGATATGTGATAATCCACCTTGACATCCTTGTGCACGTTCACTCCGTCCATCCGGGAATAGAGCACTCCCTTCTGTGGATTGGCGGTGTTGTTTGCCAGGTCATCCTCGATTACAAGCACTATGTGGTCGTCATCGTAGCCCCCGGCTTTGAGCTGCTGGTAGATGTTCAGCACGTCCACCTGATGGCGGTAGTTGTCCCATCCTGATGATGTTGCTATAAGAAGTGCCCAGCGCTTGTCAAGTGCCGGATAAACGATATCGCCTCCTCCTTCGATGTCCTGCGCCTTCGAATTCTTCCAGTTCCACTCGGCCAGCGTCGGTGCGGACCTGCGGTCACCTTTGGTTGAGCAGTACTCCAGCACGACATATTCCTGCTGGTAGACAATGTAATTGCAATAGAAGGTCTTGAGTACGTTGGTGAAGACTTTCTCGTCGAAGTCCAGACTTCCTGAAGCACCGTTCACGTCAGGATGCCCGCCGGAGGCGAGGGACTTCGTCACGCGGAGCATACCATCGGTACCCCAGAAACTGTCCACCTTGTCCCTTCCGCTCACAAGTTCACACATCGCATCCTTGAAGCTCATACCTTTATGGAGCATCTGAACCATCGAGGCGTATCCGATAAGCATCGCAGCGTCATATACCTGAGCCTCGCCGAGGACAGGGACACGTCCTACGATTGCCGAGTATGCCACCTCGAACCCGCTTGAAGGGTCTGCGCTATAACATACGCCTTCTATCCCTTCAGCCAGTTCACCAAGGTTTTCAATGGCATCGCCGGAATATGCCGCCTCGCTCATCAGGAGCCTCGCGGTATGTTCCGTAGCGTTGTAAGTCTTGAGAATCTTTTCAAGCTCATCCACATTGTTCGGAGCGCACAGTATATAATCGGCATCCGAAGATAATGCGGCACGGGTCTGCGCCTCGACATCGCCGGAATATGAGAAAACTCCCGCATTCTTAACCCCGAGTTCCTGTGCCTGGAACGGGAACCAGTCCGTGAAGGTCTGTCCGTAGGCGCTCTCACCGCCTACCAGGAGAGCTACCGACTTCGCCCCGTATTGGATGACCTTGCTCAGCATCACCTCGCACTGGGTGATATCCGTCTCAGTCATCGCCCATAGATTGCCCCAGGATGAATATCCGCGCACAAGCTGATCCGTGGTGGCAAGGGTGAAGAACGGTTTGTCCTTCTCGCTGAGGGCATCGGCAAGCACCATTGCGTTGTCGGAATGCAGGCCACCGATCACGGCTTTGATATCGCCGCGCGAAGCAAGTTCGGAAGCTATGCCCTGCAGGTCGGGAGACTGCTCGTCATACCATTCATAAACGAGTTTCACTCCCAGACCGGTATTGCAGAAAGCCTGTGTCAGATATGTGGTGCAGAATCCGAGGCACTGCTTCCAGTCGGCCTCCTGCCCGTCGGAAAGAGGCAGCACTACCGCCACCCTGCATTCCTGCAGGTCGGTCTCCTCGCAGTGGGTCGGCCATTCTTTCGAGCAGCCGGCAAATAAGACAAGACTAGCGAGCAACAGGGCTCCACTCAATATGTCCGCTCTGTGTATCATATTCCTTATAATGTTCTATCGGGTTGCCGTTCATCCAGTCTTCGATCAGTCCTTGCAGCACCACGTCGATGTGCTTCAAGATATTGCCAACCACGTTGGCCGAATATATGCTCTGGTCCACGTCCATCCCAACGACCGCAGGGCCGTCGGGGTTCTCCCTCAGATAACGGTAGATGCCCATATTCGAGCCTCCCATCACGGGGAAGATGAAGTCATTCTGCCCGCTGACCTCCTCCATCTGGGCATAAGCTTCTCCTCCCATTGTGTATCCGTGCCAGTCATCGCAAAGGAACCTCCATTCAGGGGCCGTGCCTGTTACGGACTCATAACCGTCGGAAAAACCTTCTCCTGCCTTCCTTGTCAGGGCATCGCTCTCGTCCGCAAGCCAGACAAGCGGTTTCCCGTACCCGTTCTGCGCGGCAAAGACCCCCGCATCGTATGATGCACCGTACATCGGAATCATAAAGGAATAAGCCTTTATCCCGTTCTGCGGCTCCGGCAGCTCAGGAACCTCAAACACCAGCATCTCCACTTCATTCTCCGAAGTGAAATCCCTGTCGGCAAGTTTCTTCTCGGCAAGCTCACGATAATCAGACGAGCACATCACCAGCAATGTGTGTTTTGCCGTCTTGGTCTCGGGACCTGTCCACCTTTCGACAAAGTCTTCGGCTTCTTCCATTGTCTCAGGGCCGAGATAGAACATATGCGCATCAAAGCGGCCTCTCGCCCAATAGGACTTCAGCAGCCCTGACATCACAAGGTCGTTGTAGCCGTGGTCTCCCATCCCCCCGATGGAAGATAGAATCACGATACGCCTGTCCACAACGGTCACTTCCGGCTCTGTCTTGGAGCAGGAAGTCAGAACAGCAACAGCCGCAATAGCGCAAACGGCCAGTTTGAGTATTCCTTTCATAATCTGTAACAGCCTAATCGCGAAGTTAGCAAATTTTTATATTATCAGGATAAGGCATACGTTCCTGATTCATCTGTATGGACGGATGACAGAACGTACATCGGTATTTGAATGTTTCAGCTTACGTTCATTGCTGGGCGTATCTACCTACCTGAAGAGAGCTTCCATTGGCACAACGCGCTGTATTCTACTGCTATACATATTGCTTTTCAGACCATAAGTCGTCACAATAGTAGTTTGAATATTCTTTTTGTTTTTCGTGGCACGCGTCAGTGCTTCTATCTTAGCCCTCAGTTTTGCATCATAGTCTTTATCAATTATGAATTCGTCCCTTGTGAACTTCATCTCACAAAGGTTTACGACACGGTCTGCTCTATCTATGAGCATATCAATCTGTGCTCCTGAGGATTCATTCTCCCCTAAAGTCTTCCACGGGTATATCTCTGATTGAACTCCGGAAATACCGAGTGCGGCACGTATCTGGCCCTGATGCACAAAACATACATCCTCAAACGCAATTCCCCTCCAACTGTTCAACTTGGGCGAGTTTTGATTATCATACCAGTAGTGAGGATTATTAGTAGGATTCCTGCTTACAAAGCCCAGATAAAACAAACAGAACATATCTGTAAGCTTATAATACAAATTCCTCTTAGTCTCTCCAAAGTTGTAATACGTAGTCACCAAGTCGCTTTTAACGAGCGCCTTCAGCATATCGCTGAGTGTTCCACCTTCCGTTATTCCGGTTTTCTCCGAGATCTGAGGCCTTGTAGCGCCATATCTTAATGACGACAGGTATTCTACAATCTTCCTGTAGTTCTTGTTGTCAGCAAAAAGAGAAGTGAATAAACGGTCATATTCGGAACCCAGGAAGCCACCTTCACTGAAGAACACAGCATCAATATTTTCAGCAAGCGACCTCCCTGGCTCAAAGAAGGACATATAGTATGCCACTCCTCCCATCATCATATAGGTCTGCACGATATCATATCTGTCCATGGTGACATTCCTGGACTCAAGATAAAGCTGCGTCTCATCCAAAGTGAATGGATGCATATGCATTTCACGGTTTGTTCTGCCGTATAGGCCCCCTTTATTATTGATAAGCTTATCCAGCATCCAGGTAGTAGCACTACCACAGACAATCAGCAATAGATTATGCTTTCCACAACCCCAATCATTCCAGAAGTGTTCAAATGCTGACATAAAGCCGGACCTGGGAGTATCTAGCCATGGCATTTCATCAATGAAGACCACCATCTTCTTCTTGGAACGTTTCTTACTTAGGAAATCCTCCAACTTGTGAAATGCATCAAACCAGTCCTTAAGTGGTCCATCCAACCTGGCACCATATTTCTCCATGGAATGAGCAAATTCATCCAGCTGTATCCTATAAAGGAGTTTCTCGTCTTTATCCTTGAACTCCAATGGTGATACTGCCGTATGCTTAAAGGCAAAGTTGTCATCAAAATACTCACGAATAAGAAAAGTCTTTCCTATTCTCCTTCTTCCATAAATGGTCAATAACTGAGACGTCGGCTCCGTCAGAAGCCTGTCAAGCATCGCCTGCTCTTTTTCTCGGGCTATAATAAGTGATTTCATATCCAAATAATTATTCAGCCGCGAATATATCAAAATTGGTATTAACGGCCAAATAATTCCACGCAATTCCGACCATGTAAATGCATCGTCGCTGCGTTTTGTCTAAGATCCTGTTTTATTTTAGAAGGCGTAAAGTATATACGTTTGCGGCACGGCTGGACGTGATTCAGATGCCGGAGCCTGCCGCTGAGAAGTCGGTAAATAAAAATCAAGTAACGGGAACCCTGCTTCCAGGCACTTCCAGACGCTTTCCGCGTAACTTGAATTCAGCTTTCGCTGCTGATCTGCACGGATAAAACAGTAAGGTGCCCACAAACTTTTTGATCAAATTAGATATGGATAATTCGAATTATATCACCTTAAAGTGAGAATATTTGTTTGTTCTTCATTTTAATGTTATATTTGCATCATGAAGAAAATAGAAACACGAGAACACGTTCAGGCTTTTCTGAATTCATTCCTCCCGAAATTTGATATCTGGGGGATATTCTTCATTGACAGGAAGAAGAATGATGAAGCAATTGCTGCATTGGGGATAACTCCGGCGCAGAGGGCGGATGTAATCAGAAATATAGAAACGGATACAATATGTATTTCTTTCCACAAATCCGAATTTCCTAACAAATATGCATTCAAGGAGAGAAACAAATGACAAAAGAATACGTTAATATTGAGAGCCCTTTCACAGGCGGTAAAGTGTATGAGGTCCACGATGTCGAGCAAAAGACATTTCGCGGGGAGAAATATACTGTGAATGTCCGCTACTACCAGTGCGAAGATACTGGTGAACAGTTCACAACGACTGAGCAGGACAATCTATGGACCAGCGAACTCTACGACCAGTATAGAAAGACGCATGGCATTCCTTCAGCACAAGAAATAAAGGCTCTCCGGGAAAATTATGGCCTTAACCGCACGCAGTTGTCCCGTATGCTAGGCTTCGGCATCAATCAGCTCAAGAACTATGAAGATGGACAAGTCCCATCTGAATCCAATGGTAAGATGCTGCGGATTATATCAAATCCTCTTACGATGATGGCTCTTCTTGAAATCAGCCGAAATGAATTCCATACATCAGAGTATGATCGCATAAAAGGGAAAATCGCCTTGAATTACTTCGAGCAGAACAGAAAAATCGGCATTATTTAATGCGAAAAGCATCCGCTTCAGAATCATCCGTCTGCACGGATGCGTTTGACCTACTGAGAAAAAGTCGGGCTACTGCGATTGAAGAAATCAAACTATAGGAATGCTTCCCCAAAAAAATCCGCATCATAATGGTGCGGTTTTGCTATATTTCGTCAAAAAGTATTATGCTGCAACTATTTACCCACCTCAAGCATATCGAAATACATAAGCCTTGTGCTGTCGTTCTCGTCTGTCTGGGTTAACTCCTTGAAGCCGTTGTGCCTGTAGAAATCGAGAGCACAGCAGTATGCATCAACAGTAATGAAACGAAACGCCGAATAGATATTATCATCGCTTAACAAAACCTTGATGATGGATATCAACTGAGCTCCTATATGTTGGCTTTGATATTCCTTGGCAACCGCAAAACGTCCTATTTTGACTGATGGGTAACTGCGGAATTTCTTCCCGTCCGGAAATGTGTCTTTGATTTTCTTCCACTGACTTCCGATAATCTCCAATCGCGTCACTTTATCGTTGAGCAAGCAACAATATGCAACAATCTTTCCCTCATCTTCAAGAATGAAGGTATTCGCGATGCGTTTTGCAAGAAAATGTTTCGCATCATCAAGAAGGAACTCATTCAAGTCCTCATCTCCGCAGTCAAAGGACTGGAGGGGATAATCAGCAGTCAGACGGACTAATTTCATCAGAGGCAAATTTCAATATTCCGTGTTGCGTCCTTATACTGAGCCATCAATTGTGCGTAATTGGATTTGCGTTGCTCAGCACTAAGATTGTCCACTCTTTGCATCTCAGAAACGAACCGCTCTGCGTCTTTACCCGTTAAAATCGGTGTTTCTTTAATCGGTTTTGCCATATCAAAAACAATTTCTGCAAATATACGCAAAATTTACTTTGGTTCAATTATGCCCTTTATCTGAAGCCAAAAGGCACAATTTTCTGTTCTCAGTATGTTCAAATCATATGTATGGACGGATGAAACAGGATTGGTTAGACGGCTGTAAAGTATATACGTTTGCGGCACGGCTGGACGTGATTCAGATGCCGGAGCCTGCCGCTGAGAAGTCGGTAAATAAAAATCAAGTAACGGGCACCTGAGGAGCGTATCCACGTAACTTGAATTCAGCTTTCGCTGCTGATCTGCACGGATAAAACGTACATCGGTATGGAATGATAAAGCGTAAGTCTTGTTCAGTGCAACACGATTTGCTTTCTCTTAGAATGTTTCCCGATTATCTTCAGACAAGGCGTTTCCGTCATTCATAGGCAACTCGTCCTCTGCAGTAATATGGCCTATGGCATTTTCTGACGAAATGACAGAATGTCCCAATTCTGATTCCAGTTCCAGCCTTGCATTCTTTGCAATTTTAGCTCCCTTGATGGCAACCGAGGCGTTTTCTTCAAATCCCTCAGGGTCAGCCTCTTTGCTGATTGCTGTCGCAGAAGCTTCAGCCAAGCCATTCAACATCAACTCAATATCAGTCATATTGTCACGCAGGCTCTGCTTATGCAAACCCTTACGATTCTTGTATTCCCTTGTTGTCAAACCGCTCCATGTCTTGCTGATAATATCAGTAAGAGAAGCGTACTGGACATCGTCCAAAATACCTCCTCGTTTCCATTCATCGGTAAGTTTCTTGCGTATTTCTATTGTCTTGATTCTCTGATTTATCCACTGTTCAGAATAACCAAGCCGTCTGTAATCTGCGATTGCCTGTTCAATGCTTTTTTCAGGGTCCTGCATTTGGTCAATACGCTCTGCACCAACTGCCGCAAGCCAACGCTTAATGGGTTCTGCCTTCTTGCTTGGAATCGACTGAATAATGCGGAATATTCCCTCCAGTGTTGAGAAATTCATTTTTTGGAGGCCTCCGGCAGTCTCCACTGAAAGGGGGGTTACAATTTGTAACCATCCTTTTGAAAGTTCGGAATCCCTATGCCGAAGTTGTTTGAGATAATTCGTAGCATCCACTGTTTCAGTCAAGGCGGTGACAATGTCATTGACACAGAAAAAATGTTCTTCTTTACTTTCATCCCAAATTACGCGTATCTGGTTGTTCTCAAACAGTTTTATCAGCAGTTCCTGTGACATAGCATCGATTTTTTCGTAAAGTTAAGTCTTTTGTGGGAACTACAGCAATGGAAAGTGAAAATACGTAGGGGCGATTCGAATGAAAACGTACATCGGATGCAAAAGCGTACGTTCCTGGTTCATCTGTATGGACGGATGAAACAGGATTGGTTAGACGGCTGTAAAGTATATACGTTTGCGGCACGGCTGGACGTGATTCAGATGCCGGAGCCTGCCGCTGAGAAGTCGGTAAATAAAAATCAAGTAACGGGAACCCTGCTTCCAGGCACTTCCAGACGCTTTCCGCGTAACTTGAGGCCGAAAATAAAGCCTCAATTTACGCCAATATCCATTCTACGCACCTGAGGAGCGTATCCACGTAACTTGAATTCAGCTTTCGCTGCTGATCTGCACGGATAAAACGTACATCGGTATGGAATGCAAAAGCGTGCGTTCCTGGTTCATCTGTATGGACTAATGAAGTTTGCAAGCAATATCCGAATTTACTTCGACAGAACTGATGCAAACATCATTCTTCTTCCGAGTACCACTGAGATTCTAAAATAAGACGGACACTGTGGTAGCCTGTAACGGGAAGGAAGCCTGCGTGACCCGATGCAGCTATGCCCGCAGAAGGCATACGACTAATCTGCGACAGGGCGGATGGGTATTCCATAGTAACGGAATGTCGAAGCATTTAAATAAAATTCCAATTTCGAATTCCAAAGTCCGCTATGAAAAATTAACGCGTTGTCACTGCTTTGGTTCGTACTTGACCGATACATACAGTTAGTTCCCACATTATAAAATCCATGGCTTCCAGCTGCCGGCAAGAACAGCAAAGCGTCAGATTTGTTCAGGTCTTCAGGAAATGTCTCTGCATGTACTCCGGCCGGATGGTTCGCATCAGGAGCAAATATGTAAAAGCCATATCCATTATCCCAAACCCAATAGTTTTCATTTTTCAGTGCCTGCAACTCTTCTATTACAGGCATACGCCAACTGCCACCGAGAATGGCATTGGCCGCATCATCGTTGTGACCCGAGTAAGTTCCCGTCCTGTCAAGGACTTGGGAATAAAAGTCATTGTATTTTGTATAAAAATGTGCTGTCTCGGTGAGGGTGTAATACGGTGCATCGGATTTAACTTTACCCGTCGCCGACGTCGGGCCGGTGAAATAGTCCTTGCCTTCGAAAAGAGTAAAGCCATTGCTGTCATCTCCGCATGCCTTGCTTGTGAATGCAGTATAAATAAGGTAGCCCGTTCCCGGTCCACCATAATCCTCATACGCGGCATACTGGAAGTAGTCACCGTTGATGTGACCTGTCCCTTTGAATTCCCTCTTGCCGGATTCGGTGATTGCAAGGTTATCGGTCGCCCATTTCAGGCCATTTATCTCTACATAAGGGTGGTATGTATTCGGTGCAATGTCGGAAGCATCCATACTGCCTATGTTGTAGATGGTATTGGCGGCTACATTCTTTCCTTCCGAAAGCTTTACACCTCCAAGCTCACTGCCTGTGGCAAAGCCGAATTCAGTGGCTTTCGGGAGTGTGGCAGGAGCCACTGCGATATAGAAGTCCGAACGGGCTTCGTCGGATTTGACCTTGATCTTGTTGGACTCGCCGGAGCTCAATCTCAAATCCGGGGTTGCGGAGCTGATATCCACTGTACCGGTACCGGCGATATTTACAGAATGAGCATTTATGGTGATCTCCTTCACCTTTGTGGCGGCGGCTGTCTGCGTGATATGGAGGACTGCAGTAACGTTCTTGAAAATGATGGTGCCGGAGCTCTCCTTGGCGACGCAGATGTTCGCACTCCCGAAAGAGCCATCCTGAGAGGCGGATAAAGTGACAGGGACACTATTCTCTGTCACTATCTTTTCAGCGGCCGCAGCCTCTGACGGATAGACGGCATACAGCGTGCCGGACAAGGTGGTCTTTATCGTCACCTCATTTCCTTTGATATCATCATCTGCCAATGTGATCTCTTCCTTGCCGTTTTCATCAAGCAACAAAATCTTGTCACCCACAGTCCATTTGGGCGTTTTGCCATTATCATCGAGATCGGTTTTGGTCCGGGCATCGTCGAAATATGCTGTGATTACCCTTATCTTGTTTGTGCCAGCTGTGTCCTGCTCCTGAAGTTCCTCTTTCTGGCAGGATACAAGCGAAGCTATGGCCAATATCGCAAAAAATAATCTTTTCATTCTTTCTCCTCTCATTTTTACCACCATTTTGAAGTGTCAATGTCATAATCCGTTGCAACTACCTCAAGTTTATCATCCTTGATGTTGAGAAGGATTGTGGACTTGGTCTTACTGCGGACAATCACGCCCTTTTCGCTGCCTGTGAGCGAGATACCGTATTCCTTGCCGTTATAGGTGCATTTTATGTAGAAGTCCTGACGGGCATCGGCATCGTCGCCGGTCTTGCCGGGAACGAGCAGGCAGTCCGCAACTATCTTACTATCGGACACCTGAAGGCTGACATCCTGCGAGAACGGCGCGGACTTGGTTGCCGCAGTTCCGGGGATGAGTTTTCCGCTGTCCGTTGCGTCCATAGTACCTGTTGCTGAGAATGCTCCGTCGCCTCCTGCTACCGTGACATTGGTCATACTCCTTCCTGCGGGGCCAAAGACATTGAAAATTATCTCCACCAACGCAAGCGAGTGATGGAACGTCAGGTCGATGGACGGATTTTCCGTGCTGACGTTTTCTATTGGTGTCGCCCACATCCAGTCATTGCCTCCAACGGAAGAAGTGACAGGGATTTGCGTTATATCGGAGATTGCCCCGTCATACGGATAATAGGCATAGACAGTCGCTGTCTTACCTTGGATAAGGGCGATTCCGGGATCAGTGAAAGTGTCTGAACCTGCCGGTTTTGTGTATTCAATATTGCGATATTTCGCATCCGTATAACCTTCGCCTACAACGAACAGACCGACGCTGACTTTTTCGCCGGTCGGGAACGACGTGCCCTGGATTGCCGCCTTGGTGAGTTTGGAAGCATCATCGGACTGCACAGTCGATACCGAATTAATCCTCAAGTAGGTCAATTCGCCTTCATTCTCCTGCTTGGTGCAGGAAATCACCGCCATCGCGATGACAACCAGTATCCATTTAACTTTTTTCATATCACCATATTCCTTCGTTCATATCACCACCATTGACAGGATCCGTTTCATCCCAGAAGCTGACATTCAAGATATTGGAGTGAGTGGAAACCGATATCATCTTCATCATCGGCGGGACATACCGTTCATTTTCCTTTTGAGCAATTTTCATACGCAGATTTGAATATTAACCTCCGTCTGTTTCGGAGCACCGGTGTTATAGTTTTCAAGGAATTTATTATATCATCAGCCAAGCACTCTGCTCGTACGCACGAAGAAAGGCTCCTTCCTTGAAAAGGGGTATCTGAGAAAATGTGCGCGAGTCGCTTCGCGACTTTTCTGGCTTTATTATCTCCTCAAGATTTGCCATTGTTTTCCGTTTTGGGCATTTGTATATACATACAAACTGTCATGGCTTGGGCGCACCTTGGGGTGCGCTGGAACTATGACAGCCTATATGCAGCTTTCAAGTTAATCCGCAAGCACCGCGCGGACGGAGCAGCAGGCGGTATCGCGGTATTCGTCTGTTATGTAGAATGTGCTTCTCATTGCGTCCACGAATAATTTTTTCGACTGATCCTGTCCACAAGGCTCGGAAGACCAGTAGCTCCCAAAATATTCACCAAAATTTACATTTCCAGCACTATATGTGCCAGCGGCAGGAAGGAACACACTCTTAGTTGAATAGCCACCCTTGCCAGTACACTTCAAGCCTTTATTATCAATAGTGCAATCACACTCCTTGAGAAGTCCGCCTTCTTCATTCTTAAGTTCGTTTAGTGTCGGCATGCGCCAGTTGCTGCCCCAGAGCTTGGCGGCGGTGTCGTATGAGCCAGAAAGTACTGATGTGCCTTTATTGTAATCGGAAAGATCTTTATCTGTACTTCCTCCCCAACCGTAATAGCCGCCAGGACTTGCTGCATTACCATCAGTGACACCTACGTTAAACGTTGCCCAATACGGACCTTCCGCCCAGAGCTGGACAGCCTCCCGTCCAGTGGCGGTTGTAATTGTACTGAAATTAACCGAGATAGGTTTTACGTTCTTTCCGCTGGCAAATTCCAGATTGCCACTGCCACCAACCTTGGAATATTCTTTTGCCGTGTGGCCGTCTTCATAACGGATTATGCTGATGGTCGGAGTGACTATATCGCTTGGCATTATTGCAATGTAATAATCTCCCGCCGCAAATGTCTGATTCTTCCCGGCTGTAAGTGTAACGCTCTTCAATGATTGGTCCGAAACGGCAGCGACACTTGAAGATGTGATATCTATCTTTCCGCTCAGTTCTGTCGAAGGGCTGCTGATGGTTATTGAATGGATATTGGTATCTCCGGTTCCAATCGTGACCTTCAGGAAATTTACGGCAAAGTTGAGATCCGCATCAGTGGTGTTGCCGATAGAGTACATTACCGCAGCATTTTTGTCAAAGGAACCTTTCACTGCTGTCTGCACAGGAGGAATCTCACAGGTGAGCTTGCTGTTCGTGCCATCCCAGATGGCGTTCTCCTGGTAAGGGTACATTATGGCAGAGATGGCGGTAATATCAGAATCACCATTCTTGAATTTGCCGGTTGTGCTGCCACCAACGCCGTCCAGAGTGTATGCAAGATTCCTTGCTTCTGATGAACCATTTGCGCCTAATACGCCAAGCTGGTCTCCAGCTTCCCAATTGACTATTGTGTCTTCTGATGAGCTGACAACGGCACGTGTGGAAATTTCGGTTGATGCGCCGATTGTTGTGATTGCTTTAGCCTCGGAGTTGATATCCTCGTTGAGCTCAAGATTCTTGCTGCAGGATGAGAGAACTGCAACAACTGCAAAAACTGCAAAAATGTATTTTTTCATTGCTGCAAAATTTTAGAATAAATAAGGATTATTATCAGGACTCAGACCGGGGGTTGTTTCGTCGCCACTTGTGCAGATTACTCTTTGTGCGGTGCCCTCTATCACCTTCACGCTTGCAGGAACGTAGGCTTGACGCTCCTGCAGTTCATTGTTTTTGATGTCTTGTTTCATCCTGATTGAAAATTATTTTTGGTTTGTACTTGATTTACTCGTTATATGCACAACGAATCCGTCCGGAGCTCACAGTTGAATCCCAGACGATAAACGATGTTGTTGAATACTGCTAAATTGTTATTGAAGGTACGCGTTTTCATAACGATTTCCTAAAATACAAAAAATATTTCAATCTACCATCATTCAGGCAGAACCAATACCGATGTATGTTATGCGGGTCGACTTCCGCATATATACATTACGCGCTGCCCGGGTGGAGCAGCGCGATAATGCTTTTGAGTGTTTTCAAGAATTAATCTGAGAGGGCGCGAACGGTCCGGCCGTAGGAACGTTCACGGGCACCCATGGTATCATCAAAACCGCTTTTGCTAAAGTCGAAGGTGCGAGCACTATTGGAATCTTCGGTATTCAACGAGGATGTCCAATAGTTGCCGGCCCAACCAAACATGGGCGATGTACCCATGACAAAGACGTTAGCAGTAAGGAAGAACTTCTCCGATTCACCGATATAACATCCCTTATCCGTTTGATCATAACTATCTATGAGGCTTATGAGACCATCGAATTCCTCCTTGGTAGGCATACGCCAGGAACCGCCCCACCAGTAATATGCAGCATCGTCGACAAGGTCAAGGACGTCCTTGCTGTCACCACTTTCTCCAGTATATTTGGTATATGCTGAGCCGTTGTAATAAGGAGCGTTACAGGCTTCGAAGCCGCTTCCCGGAGCCCATGTGTCGGGGTTGTATCTTACAGCATCGGGGTTGTTTGCCGCTATATTAAAATTAATTGTCGATCCTCCGTCATTAGACGACGCGGAAAGAAACGGTTTAACTGCTCCCCAAGCGAGAATATATCCCCAGCAATATGGCTTTCCCTTTAAAGCAGTTGCTCCGATGTTCATCGTGGCCCACTTCTTGCCGTTGACGGTGACGTAGGGGTGCCAGTTGGTATTGTCGATTGTATATTTCGTTTTGGCTGCGGTTGCGTCGGTCTTTCCTTTCGCGGTGATGTCTTTCGCCGGAATACCCTTCATTCCGTAGGTCCCGCCTGCATCAAACGAGAGGTCAGTGAGATTGACACCGACCTTGAGGGCCACATAAGCCGTACCGTCGGAAGGCACATTAACGTTAATTACACGTTTTGCCGCATCATCTGCACCTTCAGTGTTGATAGCCACGGCATTCGCAGTAGTTGAACGACGGCCGGTGGTGGCGTCAATTTTGTTGAGTGATGTGATTGTGAAGGTTGTCGCTCCTGCAGGAGGAGTAATCTGGAACAATGCTGTCAGCCCATCGAAGGTAGCTGTGGTCACCCCTTCCTCTACAGTGGCACTTGCGATGATTGCTTTTTCCACTGTACCGTCCTGAGTCGCGAGAACCTTGAAATTGTTGGAAGATGCAATAGGAGCATCGGTTGCCTCTGAGGCGAGAACAGCCGCGGCTGAAGGATAGATGGCTGTGAGGTTGCCCGAGAGTGTTGTTGAGAATGTGGCATTGCCGCTACCGTCAACGCTTACCGTGCACTCCTCTGATTTTTCAGTGTTGGAAACCCTGATTGCGTCGCCGTTTGCGAACTTCGGCGTGAACTCGTCGAGGGTCGCTTTCGTGGAATTGTCGAACTGCACAGCAATTGTGCGGACTCCGCCAGTTGTGTTGTTGACTGTCTCATTAGCCAGTTCCTTCTGGCAGGATGAGAACACTGAAACGGCAGCCATCGCTGCGATGATGAACTTGAATGTTGTCTTCATAATGCTTTCCTCCTGTCGATTAGTATGAACCTCCGTCATTGTAGTCACTGAAACTCGGACTTGTGCACATTACTTTCTGCGCGGTGACCTCTATCACCTTCACGCTCGCAGGAACGTAGGCTTGACGCTCCTGCAGTTCATTGTTCTTGATGTTTTCTTTCATACTTGATTGTATTTTTGATTTGTTCTTGTTTCCGGGCTATATGCACAACGAATCTGTCTGGGGCTCAAGGTTGAGTCCCAGATGGCAAAATTGTTGACGGATGATGCTAAATTGTTATCTGTGAGGTAGTTACGTACCCCCCCCCTGCATAGAAGTAGGCCCTAAAAGACTGTTGTTGAAGGTACGCGTTGCCATAAGATTTTGTAAATCTACAAAAAATTATTCAATCGGCAAAGCCGCCCGGCTCCGTCGATTATTTCTGGCTCGAAGATACGCTCGGACGCATTCCTACCGAGGAGGACATCACAGTGCTACTTCCGGAGAACTGGCAGCCGTTAATCTGAGACTGGACGGATAGAGCAGCCAAAATAACGGAACGAACCATTGTTCGGGGCGACAGCGCCTTTCGTGAAATGCAAAAAATTTGCATGTTCTGAAGGGTTCCCGAGCGTGCTTGTCCAATAGAAACCTTCGACGCCCGGCCACCAATACCAAATCCAGTTGTCGCATCCATCACCTTGGTAGGCAGAAGGGAAGAACAGCAAAGCATCGGACTTGTCATATTCACCTGTGCCATTTCCATTGTATTTACCAGCATCTGCGGATGGGTTCGGAACATAAACGTAATATCCTTCATCTGTATCATCCCATTTCCAATAGGTTGCTTTACACAATGCATCGAATTCTCCTCCTGTTGGCATCCTCCAGGTTGATTCCCAGATGCAGTGTGCCGCATCGTCCTTTGGTTCGAGGACGTATTTGGAATCAGAACCGGTATACTTACTATACACACCAGTTTCATCACAATATGGCGTGTTTTTATAACAAAATCCAGAACTCTTATCCCAATCACCTGTACCGTATGAACTCGGACGCGAAGACAGGAAAGTGAACGTATAGCTACTATAATCGCTATAAGCCTTTTCGGCTGCTCCCCACGCGAAATAGTCGCCATAACCTGTTGTGCCTGTGATGGTTGTAGCACCGATGTTCATCGTGGCCCACTTTACGGAACCTATCTGAACGTAGTCGTGTCCATTAATAGTGCCTTTCTTGACCTCGTATGTCTCACCATCCATTGAGGGGCAGGCATAGATTATATTCGCTGCCAGTGTCTTTCCCGCTTCCGTAGTCACGGTGGCAACCTTTATAGCCTGCTGATACTCAAACTCGATTCTGCCTGTTGCGACGGGAGCGGCAGCGATGTAGTATTTGTCTTTTGCTTCAGAAGACTTTACTCTGATGAGCTGGCCGGAAAGAGATGACGTTGTCGGAGTATCGAGCGTCCCGTCTGCCTTGAAGCCTACGGTCATGGGACCAACTATTGCATTTGCGGCCTCAACCCTTACGCCGAGAACCTTGTTAGTGACAGCAGTCTGGCTGAATGCAAGCACAGCCGTTGCATTGCAGAACATCAGGTTGTCCTTGTTGGTCTCATCGGTTGTACTGCTCTTCGCTACGCAGATGTTGGCGCTGGCGAAGCTGCCATCCTGAACTGCGGGGATGGTGAAGGTAATGTTTCCATCGCCGCAGCTTTCCATCGTAGTGACTGATGCTGGATAAACTGCATAGAGAGTGCCGGTGAGGGTTGTTGTGAACGTTATCTTGTTGCCTGTGATGTCACCGGCAGCGAGGGTTACGTCCTGATAGGCGGTGGCGCTGAGGACGCGGAGCACGTCGCCGGCCACCCACTCGGGGGTCGTGCCGTCGTCGTCCAGAGCTGTCTTGGTTCCGTTATTATCGAATGTGGCTGTAATGACGCGGATACCCTCATTTGACGTGTTGGTAGGGCTCTCCTTCTGGCAGGAAGAGAACGCGAAAAGGGTTGCGATTGCAACTGATGCAAGAATTATTGTCTTTTTCATTGTCTTTCTCTTTTGGGGTTCAACTATCACCAGGTGTCGGTTCCATATTGTTCCGGGCTGTTCGGATTGCTCCCGCAGAGCACTTTCTGTGCGGTGACCTCGATCACCTTCACGCTTGCAGGAACGTACTCTTGACGCTCCCGCAGTTCTTTGTTTCTGATGTTTTCTTTCATTTTGACTGTGTTATTTTTGGGTTGTTTTTGATTTCCAGGTTATATGCACAAAGAATCCGCCCGGGGTTCACGATTGAATTCCAAGCGGCAAATATTGTTATCAAATGATGCTAAATCACTATCTATCAGATAGTTAGATACCCCCCCCTGAATAAGGGCTGGCATTGAAAGACGATTATTTGAGGTATGCGCTACCATAGCGATTCTCAAAAGTACGAAATAATTCAATATTTAACAATAATTTCTTCGTGAAGGAGCGCCACGAACTTTTCTACTTCGCCACGAAGAACGGCCTCTCCCACATCGTATTCTTTCAGCATTGTACTGACGATGTCGGGGATTTCGTACCCTTCCTGAATCAGGGAAGACTAATTGACATTTATCGGGTATGACCTTGTAAAGAAACAAATAAACGCAGTTTTTTTCGTACCTTTGACCGATCGAACAGTATGAAACATCTTCTTCTCATAATCGGTCTTATCCTGTCCTGCAATTTCGGCGACGGGATGTCCGTTGATGAGAAAGTCCGCGACATTGCCCAAGGCGCAGTTATCGGGCCCGAAAAGCAGGATACAGGCGCAATTTCTACACATTCCAGACGGATCTGAAGCAGTTTCCGTCCGGGATTCATTCCACAAACCGATACATCTATTCTCTCTGTCAGTTGCTGATTTAGCCTATGCCCATCATTTTCCAAGGCTAAACAATATCATTATCAACTAACAAAACATCAGCAATGACAATCATTTTGCTGCTGGTCGGCCTGGGACTGATAGTCCTCGGCTCGAACGTATTCAATATGCTGCTCACCTTTGCGGCGTACTATTACTATCTGTTTACAAAAAACTAATTTCGAAATCAAATGGAAATCAATTTCAAAAAGGTCCATACAGGAAAGGATCTCGCAATATCAACAATAGTTCTTCTCGCCGGAGCCGGCCTGTTCTTCGTCAACAGGGGACTGGGCATCTGCATAGCCGTCTGCGGATTGCTTATGCTTCTTTTCTATAAATGCGGTTACAAGAACAAGCAGGGGAATGACGGTGGCAGCGTCAGACTCGACGTGTTTTTCAATAAGTCTGAAAATGTTGCGGAAAAGCTGATTTCACTGTTGTAAACTACTGGAAAAACAGTCTGCCTCCGTTTGGCAATTTCGGGATATATTCGTTAATTTGCGCCCAGAGTTCTTGACAACCTCTTTAAAAACAAGTAAATGAAAGCAACGAATCACTCCGTGAGTGTGCTGTTTATGCTCTTCAGCATACTCTTCTGCGTTTGCCTTATCGCGGCAAACGTGTTCGAAACCAAACAGATAGCATTCTTCGGCCATAGCCAGACCGGTGGCCTGATCGTATTCCCGATCTCATACATCATCAACGATGTCGTGTGTGAGGTGTGGGGCTTCAAGAAAGCCCGCCTGCTTATCTGGGCGGGCTTTATTATGAACTTCTTCTTCGTTGGCGTCGGGGCGCTCTGCGACCTGCTTCCCGGAGCAGCCTACTGGGACAACGCCGATGGCTTCCACGCCGTCTTCGGACTTGCGCCACGCATTGCCGGCGCCTCGTTCGCTGCTTTCATTTGCGGAAGCTTCGTGAATGCATACGTAATGTCGAAGATGAAGCTCCGCGACGGGCAGAAGCGCTTCTCCCTGCGCGCCATCTTGAGTACGGTCTTCGGCGAGACGGCGGATTCCGTCATCTTCTTCCCGTTGGCCTTCTTGGGCATCGTTCCCGCCAGGGAATTGCTATGGATAATGCTTGTCCAGGTCGGGCTCAAAACTGCGTATGAGATAATCGTCCTTCCGCTTACAATACGCATCGTGGCCTGGGTGAAGAAGCACGAACAGACGGATGTCTATGACAACGACATCTCGTACAGCATCTGGAAACTCTTTGATTTGTAGGCAAGACTTATTGGACAGGCACCTTCTCCACTGTCACCTCCCAGGCGTTTGCATTAAATCCTTTCGGAGTCTTGATCTCTTCCAGCAGTGCGCCGTCCTGGCAGATCTGAAAGCCTCCGTCGTGCCGTACACCCTGGAACAGGAACCTGTCGTCATAGTTCATCAGCAGATTCAATTGGCTCTTCCCGATACATCCGATGCTGAAATCCTGCATAGCGGTCGTCCTGTCGTTTACAATCCACTGGACAGCCTTGCTGGATGTCGGAGAGCCGGATTCGTTCCATTCTGTATAAACGCTACCCCCGGCCAGACAGTAACCGTTGAAAAAACACAGACTTTCGATGGACGAATTTTCCTGCAGGTCCACAAGGCCTTTGCTCCCGCTCAGCCATATATACGAACGATATGTGCCATCCAGCAGATTCATCTTCCACATCCCGACGGCAATGTCGCGTAAACCGACATACATACAGGTTCCAAACCAGGCATCGTATCCTTCCTGAGAGGCGATTGTCTCGGATGATACAAGCTGTTTTGTTTCGGCATCTATCCGCCAAAGCTCCACACTGCCGAGATCAGTCACCAATACATAATAGTCTCCTGACGCACCGAGACACAAATAATCGAAAGAGACCGGGTCCCCGCTGCGGAACACTACTTTTCCGTTTTCGATGATGATGCCGTAATTTTTACCATCATCGCCCGTTATGGTTCCGCAACAAAGCCAGTCCTTCCCGCTCTTCACCATATTTTGGATGCTTCCAGTTGTTCCCCCGAAATCAACGTCAAGCCGTTTTCCGTCCTTCCAGATAACAGGACCGGACAACTGGAGCTTGCCGTTGGCATCCAAGTTCCAGAATTCGCCACAGGAATATATGCCGTCCTCCATTACGGCAAGCCCGGACAGCGTAGAGTTGTCGTCAAGACGATACAGGAGCTCATTACCCTTGTAGATGTAGGCGGCATCCTTTGCGACATTGCCTCCCACATAGAAGGTGGCTTCATATTTATACTGTTGAGGGTTCTCCTTGTCACAGGAAGAAAGCAGGACAACTGCGCCTGCCAGAACGGATAATATTGAAGATGCTTTAATTGTACTCACAAGAATGAATTTTTTGAAATCAATTTTTTACAGGCTGTTCTACCCGTATGCTGTCTAATCGTCATTGCCCGGAATACACTTCCTGTCCCTCAAAGAAGGTTTTCAGCACCGTGACGTCCATAAGGGACTGCGCGTCACAGGTCAGTATGTCGGTATCCAGAATGACGAAGTCCGCATATTTGCCGGGCTCGATGCTGCCGCGTTCGTTCTCCAGGTGCAGCTGCCAGGCGCCATTCCAGGTCATAGCCTGCAGGAACTGGTAGCGGTTTATCAGTTCCTCCGGCTGCCAGGCATACGTGCTCGGCTCATACGCGCCGGTAACGGCAACCTGCATACAGTAGAACGGGTAATTGATGCCGTCGTCTGCCGGTGTGTCCGTGCATTGGCTTGCAAATATTCCGTGTTTGAAGAAGGACTTCATAGGATAAGCCTCGTGAGCATATTTATAAGGGATTATTGTTTCATAATACTTGGCAAATCCTTCCGTCATGCAATGCCAGTTCATATTGGCGGCAACCGCGATATCGTGCTCTTTAATTACCTCATAATCATCCGGATCTACATTACGGAGATGGACGATGGTGTTGCGCAATTCGTCTTTGCCTGAGGTGCTGTACGCCACAACGCAGCGGTGAACGGCTCCGTCTCCCATTGCGTGAGTATGCACGGTCAGTCCCTTGTTGTTGGCGGCTGATACGAGAGCCTTCATATCCTCCTCGCTCCATAGAGGAGTACCGTGGCCGGAATAAATGCTGTCGGTGGGGCTATCCGTGTAGCCCTCCAGGAAGAATCCGGTCCCCACCTCAGGCAGTCCGTCCATAAAGAGTTTGAGATAGTCCGGATGGACGTGTTTGCTCTGATACCTCTTTTGGACGGAAGCGGCATTGTCCACATAGCAGAAAGGATCGTTGTTGTTGTACCAGGGCTCAATCTCGTAGGTCAGGGAGATGTTGAGGTGCAGCTTTTTGTCCTGATCCAAGGCGGTCAATGCCTGGAACAGCGATTCATCATCCTTGTCGTAGTTGTTGGTCCAGCCATCAATGGTGTTAGTGATGCCTACGGACAGCAGATATCGCTGCATATTTTCAATGCCCCGGGCAATCTGTTCGGGGGTAGGGCGCATCTTGCCGTTGAGGCCGGGCCCCTGAAGCAGCGAGAAGGCCCGCTCGGAAAATACGCCGTTCAGCTTGCCGTCCTCGTCACGATGCACGAATCCGCCGGCAATGCGGTCACGGATGACATTGCCCTTTTCGTCCAGGATGCCGGCATTGATCATCGCACGGGTGTTGACAAGTGTGCTGTGGTGGTCAAAACCGGTGAGGAAAACAGGTATTTCGGTGGTGATGGCATCCAGGTCCTTGCAGTTGCGGAGGTCGTGACCGTCTTCCATCATATTGACAAGGCTATAACCCTCACCATAGACATATTCCAGCTGCCTGCCTTCTTTCCGTGCATTCTCCACGAAATCGCGCACCTGGTCCAGAACCTGCTGATAATTCTGCTCCCCGGTGAACTGGAGCGTGTTCGCGCTCATCTGCTCGTTGATGAATTTTATCAGATAGTGGGCGTGGCCGTCGGTGATACCCGGGATGATGATGCCTTTGTCGGTATGGTCGATTATCTGGCTTTTGTCATTCCTGTACTTGTCCGCCTCGGCCTTGCTGCCCACGCAGATGAATTTGCCATCCTTGATGACCATAGCGTCCGCAATGACGTATTGGTCAGTGCCGTTGAGCATATCCTTGGCCTTGGACTCGTCCACTCTGGCTGTGTATATTTTGCCATACACGATGACATTGTCAGATCCTTCGGGTTGCGGGCCCTCTTTGCCCGTGCATCCCGCCATCGCAATGGCGGAAACGGCCAATAGTGTCAGAAAGTTTTTCGTCATATGTATCATTCCGTTACATCCCTGACGAGACGTATAGAAATGCCTGTTCCTCGGTACGTGTCGTCAGAGTACTTTAACACCATACCATCGAAGTATATGGTGCACGCTGTTCTATCATCTTTTTTATTGGTGTCCGAAGCCCAGTACCAGCCTATGCTGTAAGGACTCCCGGGCATTTTGGTTATTTTCGTCCTTTCGCGTAATCCGGCAACCGGCAGGAAGGCTATACCCGCGTCATTTATCTCTTTCCAAGTATGACTGCTTTTGACCACTTCATCCCCGTTGTAGTCGTCCGGATAGATGAACACTCCGTGGAATATCGGGTCCTCAATCTTTACGCCTCCCCACCAGTTGGTGTATCTTGGCTTGCCATAGGTCATTGGCCGTTCCTCAAGAAGGTATTTCCATTCCGCAGCGGAAAGGGTGCGCCATAAGCCTACTCTCCGCTTTCCGTTGATGATGACACCGAAGTCCTTACGCGGGGTGGTGTCCGTATCGTTCGTAAAGATTACATCCTCTTTAGTCGCATGTAATTCAGGATCCGGGAACAGCTCATAAAGTGTGATTTCCTGGAATTTGCTCCAGAAGAAATGGTTTTTGTGAGACGTTAGCCAGGTGCTGTCCCGCAAAGGCTGGTGCTGCCATTGGTGGTCTTCGAAATAATAGTCGGTATCCATCCTCCGGTCATAAATCCAGTTTCCGAGCCAGAGGTTGCCCTGGGAGAAGTAAACCTGCTTGCCTTCAGACACGCTGAACTTCCCTGAAAGAGCTCCTGCAGGTATTTTATCCACCGTCACGATACAGAAGTCCGTAAGCCAGGAGTCCTCGGTCGTTGCCGTAATGGTGGCCGTTCCCTCGGCAACGCCCGTCACTTTGCCGGTCTGGTCCACCGTAGCAATGGATTCATCCAAACTTTTCCAGATGACATTCTTGTTTTCTGCATCTTTTGGCAGAACGGTCGCCGAGAGCTGGAATGAAACGCCGGGCTCCAGGTCCAGATTCATATGGTTTAACTGAATTTTTGTCGGCATATGGGAGACGTCCAGGTAGAGGGCAATCTTTGCCATTGTGTTGAGTTCAATCCCGGGCATTGTGGTGGAGCGCATCTTGCGGATGCGTCCGTCACTGAAAACGAAATCAAGCTCAAGGTCTTCGTATTTCCCGGCAGGGACGGCGATGTAGAAAGATTTGACAGTCTTGCCTATGATGACATTGTTCAGCTGAAGGGTGATGCCGTCGTTCGAAGAGCCTGTCATCACTGCCTTGCCGTCTGTCACGACAAATTCACCGCTCAGCGGCTTGTTGGCGTCTGACAGCCTTATTTCTGCCAATTCTATGTCCTTCTCCGATGCCGTGAGGGCTATCTGAAGCATTGCCCCGAGACTGGAGAAGTAGACGGTCTCGTCACCGGTCCCGGAGATATTTTGGCTGGCATACATCGGAACGGCCTGGTCTGCGGTCTGGATCGCAGGCCATTCATAATGGTCGCCGAATCTCAGGGAGGCCGGGGAGAAAATCTCCACTTCACCTGCTATCATCTTCCCGGGAGGATTCAATTTATGGTCAAGTTCCTGTATGAATGTGCCCTTGACGGTCCCCGCTCCGGCGCAGAGGCTGAAGTAGTCCGTTTTCTTGCCATCAGTTACGAATATCCGGTCGCTCTCGTCCCAGAGAGCCTCATAGCATATGGCACTATGGGCCTTGGTATCATTGCCGACAGCCATAGCCACGGCGTTGATCAATGATTTTTCCCCATCGTGTATACCGGTCCTCTTCTCATCCATCTTGTTGCAGGATAATACGGATGCAATTGCCACTGTCAGGCTGATTGCCAATATTGCTGTTTTTCTCATATCGTTGTTCCTTTCAAGTAAACCGTTACATATTGAAGAAACCACCGTCTCCATAGTCCTTTTCACCCATAGGACCGTTGCCGCTCTGGCAGAGAACGCCCTGCACTGTCAATGGAATCTCTTTGGCTTCAGGTCTTCTGTAGCGGAGCCTATTGTCAGTTGAGCCGTATGTCTTGTCTGTCATATTCTCTTGCTGATTATTAATTCAATCTATAAATATAGACTTTTCTTACTGGTTTACCAAGATTTCATCATATTTGTTAGCAAGCAATAACTTTTTGCAATTTAAGAATACATTATCGATCTATATTTGTCGAAAATGGTTCGAGGAGTTGATTCTATTCTGCAGCTATCGAGATGAATAAATCATCAAGAGTCAGCTGCTTCACCGCCACATCCGAATTAGCATTTTGCTTAAGCCCGCGAGTTGTTATCACCACTACCTGAGTCCACTGCTTGTCAGGATTTTCAAGCAGGAATGCCTCTTCTCGATGGCGAATCTTATCGGCCTCTACCGCAGTCATCTGATACGGCAACCTCGAATATTTCATTTCGCATATGTTAACGATTCCGTCCCTGCGGTCAATGACCATATCTATCTGAACTTGAGGGGCTGATTGCTTGCTGCGCCATGAATAGAACTCTGTGTGGACACCACTGACCCCCAGCGCATATGTGATATGACGGAAATGGAATAATCCCACACGCTCAAACGCAAGACCATAGAATGTGTTCTGCTTCGGATCATTGAGCATATTGCGCCAGAAATGATTGTCAGTGGTCTTGCCCATTCCGAAACGATGATAGAATAGGGTGAAGAAATCCATCAACTGATATATGACACCATTCTGTTTGCCACCGTCACTATAGCTTCTCAGGAAATCGCAGCTCACAAGATCCTCCAGCATTTCTCCGATTTTACCATTGTCGCTCAATCCCAGCTCATCAATAATCTCCAAACGGGTCATACCCTTCTGTTTCTTTGCAAGGAGATTTATGATTGCCATATAGTCCTCTGGATTCGAATATATGGCACGATAGAGAGCCCGATACTCTTCTTTGAGCTTGGCGTCGTCAGAGAAAAACATCTCATCGATATTGTCTGCAACACTTTTATTGAAATCCAGGAGGCTGAGATAGTACGGGACTCCGCCCAATACGCTGTACGCCTGCAGGATAGAGAGGCGGTCCCATTTCCCCTTGCGCGAGCGACAGTATTTTTCGGTCGTGGCAAGGTCAAACGGATGCAGATGAATATGATGGGTCAGACGTTTGTGCAGGCCACCGCGTGAGTTGATCAGTTTCTTGAGCATCCAGCTTGTTGCACTGCCGCATACAACAAACATGACATTGTCCATCCATGACGCAGATGAATTCCAGAAGAAATCAAGGGCAGAAACGAAGCCGCTATTTGCGGTATCAAAACAAGGTAATTCGTCAATAAAAACAATCTGGCGGGTCTTGCGTCTTGCGCATTTCTTGGCCAGCAGTTGGGATAGTTTGTTGAAAGCATCCATCCAGTTCGCCGCAGGCTCACCTATATAGCCATAACGTTCCAGAGCAATATTGAACGCTGCAAGCTGATCCTCACGCGAGCCCTCTACAACTCCCGTTGCATAAAACACGAACTTGTCATTGAATGCTCTTCTTACGAGGAACGTCTTGCCTACACGCCTTCGTCCATATACCGCTACAAATTCAGGCCTACCAGACCGTGCGATTTCTGCAAGCCTTTCGAGTTCTTTATCTCTACCTATTATCTTTTCCATATATATTGATATTCAATGAATTAATTACCGAGGACAAATATAGTAAATATCTCTTGAATACCACTAACGTTCGTGCGGATTTTCTCTGATTTTGATATATTTCCGCTAGAACGATATGAGCGGTTGAATCAGTTTGAGTATTACGATTCTCTTCTAAATGTTTGCAAAACTCAGAAGAACCAAACAATAATATATTTTTCTAATGTTACAAAAATTGTTTGCTTAAGGTAAAAAATAATCACTCATATTTGCAATGAGATTTAAGCCGTGATGTGGATGAGGTAATTCGCTAAGTGCAAAGTCCCCGCCCCGAGCCTCACCGTAAGGTAAAGATCCAGCACGTAATCTTGGGGCAAGTCTATAGGGGAGGTTTCGGCCTTCCCTTTTTTATGCCTCCATCGCTGTTATGCAGTATTGATTATTGTATCAATATGTTCGGATCATTCGATAAATTGGTGCTGGCGACAGATTCGGTTACCGGATACGATTACGACATAGGAGAAAACTACAACAGATATCCCGATACTCCATATTCAGAGATGATTGCGGCTGCAGAGAAGGACGGTCTTCTCGGATCGGAGATGGCAATCTATAAATTGTATGCATTTTTTAGAAGACCGTTCTGAGCAAGTTGCTATAACTCAATAAAATAAACGAAATGACCCCTCTGAATTTCGTGGGGGTCATTTCGCGTAATTATTGTTATATCAGTTACTTCCACAGAACGCAAGTGAGCAGAGCTTCGTAGCGCCTACTTGAGCCTGAAGCGCCCAGGTGACCGACTATTCCGATACCTACACAATTATATTCCATCAGAATCATTTTATCGAACGGCTTCTGATTGGCATTTTTTTGCTTAAGCCCGCGAGTTGTTATCACCACTACCTGAGTCCACTGTTTATCAGGATTTTCAAGCAGGAATGCCTCTTCTCGATGGCGAAAAAATGGTTGCTACGTTTGCGGCCTAAAGTGTAGCATTTATGTGTTCCTATCCTTGGGGAGCCAACAGGTTTTTCTTCAACGGTGAAGCGAAATGCCGATATGAATCGCTTAAAACTTTGACGACGGTAAGGTGGAAACGGAATGCTTTTCACAGCAATCTGGGTGATAATCTGACGGGGCTGAACCACCTGGACGGATATGTTTCACCGATGTGCTTTTGCCATATCCGTCTTGCTGAAGGACTCTTCATAAATGCCCATCATTTCTTCTCGAAAATAAGTAAAAGCGTAGAGTCCAGTGCCGCAATAGCAAAAGAAATCGGGGAATCAGTCTTTTATACGGATAATGAACTATATTCAATCGTAGCTCAGAAGTGCTCCAAGCAGTATGGATGCAAGTCTCCGGCAATGATTCCCGCCGAGGCAAAAGTGTCCGTTGCCAAGATGATGCGTTTTGATTACAACTCCTCGGCCAAACAGATTTCCCGAATTCTGAGGATGGAGATTGATGCAGTCCGGAGGATGTTTCCCGAATTTTAGACCCTGCGAGAACAAAAACCGGTCAAGACGTTCTTCAAGCCCGGAAAAATCCCGCGTATAAGAACAAAAATCGCGAAAATGTTCTTCCTACCAAGGGGCAGTGCCGTAGTGATAAGCTTCAAGGCTCAATATCAAACGAATACCGCACCGCCCACAACGCAAAAGCGGCGAAGGCCGCATCAGCGGCCGCGACGAAGGAGTGAGCGATGCGAACGACGGGAGTCGCCGGCGGAACGTGAGTGGAGCCGCATTCTCCCTGACAGGGAGATGTCGCGCAAGCGACAGAGGGTTGAGAAGCAGCGCTGCCGAAGGCAGCGGCTACTAAAAAAGAGAAAGTCAGCGACTTTCTCTTTTTTAGTAGACCAAACGGTCCGGAAATCGAACCTTTATTTTTGACGGTTCCCATATTCTGGAGTAGCATTGTCGCTAAGGTATTGCCTGGCTGGTTGGGCGGATTGATATCCATCGAGCAGACAAGATGAGCCCCATAAATCTATATGCAGGGCGGATTCCAATCTGGAGATTGTTTCCAATGTCATATTTGAACTTCCTTTCAACAGGTTGGAAACATATTGTTGGGTGCATCCCATTCTTTCTGCAAGTATAACTTGGGTGACAGACTGCTCATCCATCGCTTTCAATACTTTTGCAGTTATGATTCTGGCATACCCAAGCCATTTTTCATTATCCCGCCGCCATTGCGCATTTTCCTTCCACTTTGAAGGTATTGCCGATTGGTGATCGTTTAAAAAGTCAGTTGCCTTGCTCATTGTCAATATATTCAGTAAATCCATCTTTGTCAAATACGCCATTGTCTATCAAATGATTGCGAACTTTTTCAAGTTTTGCCAATTCTGATAGCGTGTGGCTTCTTTCCGCCATTGTTGCAGTTAGCTTGATTGCGCCGCCGGTCACCAGATATACGCCTTGTTCAACTCGTATAGCATAAATCCTCAGCCATGATGGATGGCGGTAAGAACCATCGCCTTTCGCTTTCTCTTTGCTCAGCCACATTTCTGAAAACCTACTGTTCTCCAAATGCTTGAATAGCATATCCAAATTTGCATCAGGAGTGATGTCGAGCATCAGACATTCCACTCTTGAGGCTTCCTCAACGGTTTCCATTACAGCTTCATACACATCAGTAATATGAAAATACGACTTTAAGTCATCAAGATTGTCTTTAAAGAAGGAAGCCAGCCATTGCATATCGAACCAGCTGTCGAATAACTTTACAAAACAGTTGTCATCTTGCCAGTCATAACGGACGGCCCATAGCCGTCCATCCTCCAATATTCTGTCAAATGTCATATCAAATTGTTTTTGCAAATTTAGTGACAATATTTATATTGTACAATATATATGTTGTCATTCGGTGAGGCACAACTCTAAAGCGGAGAACTCCGTAGAATTCTCCGCCAGGAGGCATAGCTACTAAAAAAGAGAAAGTCAGCGACTTTCTCTTTTTTAGTAGACCAAACGGTCCGGGAATCGAACCTTATTTCTTGCATTTTCCATATTCAGTGGCAGTACTGTCACTGAGATATTGACGGGTTGAATGGACGAGTTGATATCCATTGACCATGCAGGACTGGCCCCACAAGTCGATCTGCAAGGCGGATTCAAGTTTCGCTATTGTCTCCAGAGTAAGATTCTCCTTGCCTTTGAGAATCAGTGATACATATTGCTGGGTACAGCCGAGTTTGGCCGCCAATGCGCATTGGGTGATGCCGTCCGACTTCATTATAGAGCGGACTTTCAATGCTATCTGCATCGAATATTTCATCCAACCCCAACTTTCTCTGGCCTCAGCGGCTTCCTTCTGCCACTGGTTGCTCTCAATTTGATTCTTTTTTACAATTTCAATTGCTCTTTCCATCGCTTGCAATATCTTTTAAGCCGTCAATGTCAACAGCGCCCTGCTCAATGAGGAAATTGCGTACCAGCTCCATCTTCCGTAATTCAGCCAAAGTATGCTCCCGCTCTTCCATCGTGCGTGTCAGCTTTATTGCGCCACCTGTTATCAAATATGTATTCTGCTCAAGTTTCAATGCGTAAATCCTTAACCAAGAATCGTGGGCTCTTCGCCTGCCTCTTGCCTTCTCCCGCCCCAAGAGCATTTCTGTTATTCTGGAGTTTTCCAGATGCCTGAATAATCTGTCAACGTCTGTATCGGGAGAAATATCCAAAATCACACAACGCAGTTCATTTGCATCTTCAAGGGTGTCATATATTGCGAGGTCAATGTCCGTTATTCTGAAATAGGACGCAAGATCCACTGAATTTTTCGTAAAAAACTCTTCCAGAAAGTCCAGATCATTCCAATCCCGGAACAACCTTGTCAAAGCATCAACCGATTCCCCGTCATAAATGACAGACCAAATCCTTTCTCCGTTTATGCTGACAAATTTCATACTGCAAATATAATTACAAGTTCTGAATTGTACAAATAATACTTGTAAAATCCATTATGCTTCTTATACCACGCAAAGGCGGAGAACTCCGTAGAATTCTCCGCCCCTGAACGGAATTCTCCTCCCATTTGAGTGCTCAGGCGCAAAACCCTTTTGAGCCGCGGAGCGGCGAAGGCCGCATCAGCGGCCGCGACGAAGGAGTGAGCGATGCGAACGACGGGAGTCGCCGGCGGAACGTGAGTGGAGCCGCATTCTCCCTGACAGGGAGATGTCGCGCAAGCGACAGAGGGTTGAGAAGCAGCGCTGCCAAAGGCAGCGGCTACTAAAAAAGAGAAAGTCGCTGACTTTCTCTTTTTTAGTAGCGGGGGCTGGACTCGAACCAACGACCTCCGGGTTATGAGCCCGACGAGCTACCAACTGCTCTACCCCGCGATGTTTGGGACTGCAAAGGTAGACCAATTTTTCTAATTTTCAAAATTATTTAATATCCAGGTCGTACGGCATACGTGCCATTATGGTGAGTTTGTCGATATCCTTGATGTTCTTGACCGCTGCGCTGACCTTATCCTGACTTCCGCCATTGAACATTTCCAGAATGGCATCCATCTGGGATTTCTCGCGAGGATAGCCCTTGATGTTCCAGGCAGTAAGGTCCGGGTCGCCGGCGAGGCTTGCAGCATACTTCACTGCATCCTCGAGAGTGCCTGTCTCGTCGATCAGGTGAATGGTCAGTGCATCGGAGCCTGCCCATACACGACCCTGGCCGACTTCGTCAACGAATGTCTTTTCGAGGCCGCGGCCATCGGCGACGAGGCCGGTGAACCTGTCGTAGATGTCCTCGATGGATCGGAGCATATAGTCATATTCCGCCTGGTCGAAAGGACGCATAAGCGTGTACATATCGCCGTGCCTGTTGGAAGTGACGGTCTCCACGCCGACGTGTGCTATGTCCTTGAGGGTCTTTGAGAAATCAGGGATCATTCCGAACACTCCGATAGAGCCTGTGAGTGTGGTCTCATCGGAGAAGATCTTTTCTGCGTTGGCGGAGATCCAGTAGCCGCCGGAAGCAGCGTATGCACCATAGGAGGCTACAAGAGGCTTCTCGGCCTTGAGAAGGTCGAGCTCGGTCTTGATCTTGTCCGAAGCAAGGACGCTTCCGCCAGGGGAGTTGACCCTCATTACGACAGCCTTCACGGTGGAGTCTGCGCGGACTTTGGAAATGATGGATGCGAAACGGTCTCCGGCAACTTCAGTGTTGCCGCGGCCGTCGACTATCTCACCGTTGAGGTAGATGACCGCGATTTTCTGCTTTGCCTTGGAGATGCTCTTCCTGGCTGATATGTAGTCGCTGAGGGTGAATGCCTTGACATCCTCCACATCCTCTACGCCGGCGAGGGAGGCGAGCTTGTCGTTGAGCTGGCTGCGGGTGAAGAGCTCGTCGACGAGGCCTGCATCCACGAAATCCTGAGGAAGGCAGAGGCTGAGGTTGTCTATTGCCGCATTGAGCTGGTCAACGCTGATGCTGCGGCTCTCGGCCACCTCTGCGGCGATTGACTTCCAGAGAGCATCAACGAGAGCCTGGTATTGCTCGCGGTTCTCAGGGGAGGAACTGTTGCGGGTGAATGTCTCGCCCGCCGACTTGTATTTGCCGTGGCGGATGAGCTGGACGTTCACGCCTAGTTTCTTGAGGAGGTCACCGTAGAACATCATACTGGTGCTTACACCGTTGACGGTCGTAGTCGCACCCGGATTGGCGGTCATATATACCTTGTCTGCCACGGAGGCCAGATAGTATGAGCCGGTGGAAGGGGCCTCGATGTAGGCCACGACAGGCTTGCCGCTCACTGTGCGGAAATTCGAGAGCGCCTTGCGGAACTCCTGAAGGAGCGCGGTGCTTATGTTCATCCCGTCGGTCTTGAGGTAGATGTATTGGACGGCCGGATCGGTCGCAGCCTTGTTCAGGGCCTGCACGGCATCCCAGATTCCGATGGTCTCGCCCGGAGTTGAAATGCTGACGCCGCTGATGGCCGGCACTGCCAGATCGGAGAACGGGCTGCCTTCTGCGCCCTGCTCGTCAATTGCCGTCTTGGACATATCGATCTTGAGCACGCCCTGCTTTGGAAGTTCCGTGCTGCTCTTTCCGGCAAGGGCTGTTGCGCCGATGAATCCGAAGAAGAGAATGGAACTCAGAATCGAAACAATGATAAGGCCGCAGATGACGGCCAGAGTCATTTTGACAAAATCTTTCATTTCTAACCTATTAATTTTAGCAAAAGTAGTAAATTTGCGCGATAAATAAAGAGCAAATGGCACAGAAACCATCAATACCAAAGGGCACACGCGACTTCGGCCAGATTGAAATGGCTGAGAGAAACTACATTTTCGACACCATACGCAGCGTATTCCGCACATACGGATACTCCCAGATAGAGACGCCGGCTATGGAGAACCTCTCCACACTGCTGGGCAAATATGGCGACGAGGGCGACAAGCTCCTCTTCCGCATCCTCAACAGCGGAGATGCCTTCACTGGCATAGATTATGACGGTTTCAAGCTCGAGGACGGCAGCTACAACAGCAAGGCCCTCTCCCTGAAGGTCTGCGAAAAAGGCCTCCGCTACGACCTTACCGTGCCGTTCGCCCGTTTTGTCGTCCAGCATCAGAATGAGATTTCTTTCCCGTTCAAACGCTTCCAGATTCAGCCTGTATGGCGCGCTGACAGGCCTCAGAAGGGCCGTTACCGCGAGTTCTACCAGTGCGACGTGGATGCGATCGGAAGCAAGAGCCAGCTCTGCGAGCTTGAGCTTGTCCAGATAGTTGACAAGGTCTTCGAGAAGCTCGGCATCAATGTCCTCGTGAAGATCAACAACCGAAAGGTCCTTGCAGGCCTCGCGGAAATCTGCGGCTTCCCGGACAAGGTCGTCGACATCACCGTAGCCATAGACAAGCTCGACAAGGTGGGGCTTGACGCGGTCAAGGAGGAAATGATCGAAAAGGGGCTTACGAGTGAAGCCGTGGCCATTCTGGAACCTGTCCTCACCCTTTCCGGCACCAACAGCGAGAAGATTGCCAAAATGCGCGGTATTATGGCTTCAAGTGCAGAAGGACTCAAGGGCCTCGACGAACTTGAGGAGCTCTTCGGCTACATAGAGGCGGCGGGCATCAGGACAGCGACGGAGATAGACCTCTCGCTGGCGCGCGGACTCAATTATTATACCGGAGCCATCTTCGAGGTCAAGGCTCTCGACTGGCAGATAGGCAGCATCTGCGGCGGCGGGCGCTATGACAATCTTACCGGCATCTTCGGACTTCCGGATATGTCCGGCGTCGGCGTCAGCTTCGGCGCAGACCGTATCTACGATGTCCTCAAGGGCCTGGACAAATTCCCGAAGGACCTTGCCAGCGCCACCACACTGCTATTCGCGAATATGGGCGCCGACGAACTCCGGTATGTCCTCCCTGTGGCGGGCGCGCTCCGTTCCGCCGGCATTCCGGTCGAGATATATCCGGACAACACGAAACTCAAGAAGCAGTTCGACTACGCCGACCGCAAGCATATCCCGTTCCTGTCGATTACAGGCGGCGACGAGGTCGCGCAGGGTATCGTCAGCATAAAGGACCTCCGTTCCGGTGAGCAGAAGTCCTTCAAGAAAGATGATACCGAGGGTATCCTGGAATTCCTGGCTTAGTTATTCCCCGACAACTGACAGAAGATACTGACACTTGGCAGGATTGCCGAGTGTCTTTCCTTTGTCGCAGGACAGCTTGACGCAGTCGTGCCATTCGCGGAGTTCCGTGATGCGGCCGCGGGTGAGCTTGACGACGATGTTCATAGGCTTGCAGCCGGTGACGTCGCAGGTGATCTGGGTGCCGATACCGTAGGAGTCCTGCACGCGTCCGTTGCAGTACTTGTGGATCTCTATGGCTCTGTCCACATCCAGGCCGTTGCTGTAGACAACCTGCTTTGTGGCAGGGTCGATGCCGAGCGACCTGTATTTCGCGATGATCTTCTCGGTCTGTTCCTCTTCGTTCCCGCTGTCCACGCGGAGGCCCTTGTACATCATCGCCATCCGTTTTGACAGATTGTTGAAGAAGACCTTGTCGCCGAAACAGTCATACAGGAAGATACCGTTGTCGCCGTCATAGACGTCGCTGAATTTCTTCATCACGTTGAAGTTGCATTCGAAGATGCCGCTTACGGTCTCTTCGAACGAGATCAGCTGGTGCGACATTGTGCCGAGGCACTTGGTGCCGTATTTCATTGCGAGATAGACGTTGCTGGTGCCGGTGAATATGCCGGGCCACTGCCGGGATTCGTAGACTTCCTTCATAGCGCGGATCACCATATCCTGGTGGGCGAAGCTCAGGCGGCGGCGTGTGCCCATATCGCCGAGGGTTATGCCTCCGGCAAATATCTTCTCGGCCTTTGCGCGGGCGCGCCGCTCCTCAAGGGCGGCATCGTAGCGGGCGAGGTCGCCGTTCAGTTCGTGCATCAGCTCGGAGATCGCGGACAGAAGCGGCATCTCCCACATAATGGTTGAGAACCACTTGCCGTGGACCGTGATGTCGAGATGGCCTTCCTCGTCCTGGGATATCCTTACCTCTGCCGGGTTGAAACGGTAGCCGCGTAGGAATGTGAAGTACCAGAGGGGGAGGAAGTAGCAGCTGTCGCGCATATAGTCGACCTCTTCCTGGGTTATCACCACGTTGCGCATACCGTCGACCTGCTCCTGGAGGAGCTTGGCGAAGCCGGCAGGGTATTTAGTGCCGTTGCGGTCGAAGAAGGAATATTCCACCTCCGCTCGGGGATAGGTCTCGAGGATGTAATACTGACAGGTGAAGGTGTACAGGTCGTTGTCAGTGAAGTGCGTGACTATCTGTCTCATTTTGTCTTGAGTTTGAATTCCTTGATTGTCTTTTTGAGGACTGTGCCGCCGTCGATCGAGAAGGTGCAGTCATTGAGGACGACGAGCTTGGCGGCCAGGCCCAGCTTTGCGAGGATCTTGATGCTTTCGCTCACGCAGTAGTCTCCGCAGAGACCGCCGATGGCGATTTCGTCGCTTTCGCGCAGCACTGCAAGCTGGTCTTCCGGGATGTCGGAGAAGGCTCCGTATTCTTCCTCGTTGATGTCCTGTCCCTTGAGGTAGAACATCGGATTCTTGTCGGCGGCAGCCTCTACTACAGGCTCAGGGAGTGAGGCTCCGTGGGTGTAATGGACGCAGTGCGGCGGCCAGATGCCTCCCTGCGGCTTGAAGGAGCAATGCCTTGACGGGTGCCAGTCAAGTGTGAAGATGACGTTGTCGAAGTCTTTGATCTCCTCTACAAACCTTTCCGGCAGCACTTCGGCGCCATTGACGTAAAGACTTCCCTCGGGGGAGTAGAAGTCTTTCTGCATATCGATGACAATTATGGTTCTCATACTTCAAACAAAGTTATTAAAATTTTTTAAAATCCAAAAATTATCTTACTTTTGCGGCCGTTTTTTAGTAGTTGTATCATGTCATTCAGTTTGAAGGAGGTTTTCAGACCTCAGTTTTTCCGTCTGTTCCGTAAGGGCAAGTACGACAGACAGACCTTTATCTCCGACTTGATTGCAGGCATTATCGTCGGAATCATCGCACTTCCTCTTGCCATCGCATTCGGTATCGCAAGCGGCGTCACCCCTCAGCAGGGCCTCATCACAGCAATAGTCGCAGGTTTTCTCATCAGCCTTTTCGGCGGCTCCAATTTCCTCATCGGCGGCCCCACGGGCGCATTCATTGTAATCGTTGCAGGCATTGTCGCCAAGTTCGGGATGCAGGGCCTGATCATCGCCAGCATAATGGCAGGTGCCATACTTATGGCGATGGGCCTGCTGAAACTCGGCGGAGTATTCAGATTCATCCCTTATCCTATAGTCGTCGGCTTCACGAGCGGCATTGCGGTAACTATCTTCTCAACCCAGATAAAGGATTTCTTCGGCTATACGATCGACATCCCGTCCGGCTTCCTGCCTGAATGGGGCGCCTATCTCACGAACCTGGACAATATCAACTGGGCGGAGGCCGCGGCCAGCATCGTGTGCCTTATCGTGATCCTGTTCTGGAGCCGTCTTTCCAAGAAAGTCCCCGGCTCCCTGGTCGCCCTTGTCATCGGCACCGTCGCGTCGGTCTGCCTTGACCGCTTTGCAGGCATCCAGCTTGCCACCATCGGCACCAAGTTCCCGGAACTTGCAAACGGCCTGCCGATGCCGAAGCCTGTAGTCCCTGAAATTACTTTCGAGACGGTGCGCGAACTCGTCTCACCGGCGTTCACCATCGCGGTGCTCTGTGCCATCGAGTCCCTGCTGGCCGCAATGGTCGCCGACGGCGTCACGGGCAAGCATCATAACTCCAACACCGAGCTGATAGGCCAGGGGATTGCCAACATAATCACCCCGCTCTTCGGGGGAATCCCCGCCACGGGCGCCATCGCGCGTACGATGGCCAGCATCAACAACGGCGGCAAGACTCCGGTCACCGGACTCATCCACGCCGTCGTGCTCCTGCTGATCTACCTTTTCCTGATGCCTTACGCCATCTATATCCCGCTGTCCGCCCTGGCCGCCATCCTGGTCTCAGTGGCTTACAATATGAGCGAATGGCGCACATTCAAATACCTTCTCCGTGGCGACAGGACCGATGTGGCGGTGCTCCTTATCACCTTTTTTCTGACTGTGATCGTAGACCTTACGGTTGCGATCGAGGTCGGACTGCTTCTTGCCGTCATCCTCTTCGTGCGCCGTGTGATGCAGACCTCGTCGATCGACGTCCTCGACGCCGATTCCAGGATCGCCGGCACGGAGGCCAATGAAATCGTGAACCCGGACGACATCCAGTATCTGGATATCCCGGAAGGCGTCGATGTCTATGAGATCAACGGCCCGTTCTTCTTCGGCCTGGCTTCGAAATTCGATGAGTTCGAGGACAAGAAGAACAGGCGGCGGATGGCTGCCACCAAAGTCAGGATCATCCGTATGCGCAACGTCCCGTTCATCGACTCAACCGGCATCAACAACCTCAGGAACATCATTGACCGCAACCATCGTCGCGGCGTGAAGGTCATCCTCTCCGGCGTTAACCCCGAT
The DNA here is from genome assembly GCA_024401695.1 of Bacteroidales bacterium. GTDB lineage: Bacteria > Bacteroidota > Bacteroidia > Bacteroidales > UBA932 > Cryptobacteroides. Next base: position 14,709 of record JAKSKN010000001.1, on the reverse strand, counting down.
GTCCAGTCGACGCTGCACAAGTTCGGGATCGACGAGAAACTCTCGGACGGCTGCATCCAGCCTCATATCATCCCTGCCCTCAGGAGGGCTCAGCTTTTTCTGTAGGTTTATTCACATTTGATTCGTATATTTGTGTCTGCACAAATGAATCGATGAAAAGCCTGCCCACGACGATATTGATGCTTCTCCTTCCTGTTTCGTGTGCATTTGCGCAGAAACCGAAGGCCGACTCCCTGACAACCGCCAGTGGCAACAGCGCCATCTTCCTCAATGCAGAATCCGACAGCAAGCCGCGTGAAGTATCCCTCGGCCTGCCGACGAACACCCTCGGCTCCGTCCAGATATTCGAGGACGGGCTGCCTGTCTCGCACTACATCTACCAGCTGATGCCGTACAAATCCTGGCACGGGGGCACCAGCGCATCCTCAAACGGCTCGATGAGCCCCTTCGAGGCGGCGATGCGCTATGGCGAGATCAACACCTTCGTCGACAGCTACAACAAAAGGGGCAGCGACAAGCTTCGCGGGGCGATATCCTACACGCTGGGCTCCTACGGTCAGAACAAACTGGACCTGAACGTCACCGGTCCCATAGCCGGCGGCTGGAAATATTCCGTCAATGCTTTCCTGAACTTTGACCCCGGCTCCAATTTCTCCCGTTCCTATGGCCTCAGGGACAAGCATCGTTTCTACAAGGCGGCAATCTCAAAGGATTTCGACGACGGGAATGGATATATGAGCCTGGTGTATCAGCACGTCCGCTATTTCACGCTTATGGACAATTACGGGCCGTTCATCTTCGTGGGTGACGGTTCCGTGGCTCCGATCGACGGATTTGCGATGGGTACCGACAGCTATATCCCGCAGATGAAGACATTCCGGTATATGGATTTCCTGACGGGGGAGATGGCCGAACATCAGTATGGCGACCTGGACAAGTCCCATCACGCCACCTTCACCCTCGAACGCCGGATTGCGGACGGGATTCTCCTGAAGGTGCGCAGCAGGTTCAAGACGGGCACGTCCAGCAGGGGCTCCGGCACTCTTGGCGGCGTTGAGAAAGCCGATGCTGCGTCCGGCTATGTGTATGAAGGCGGCGGCCCGTACAGCGGATTCGTCCAGAAAAGAAGCATCCTGCAGTTCGAAGCACGGGAGACGGATTGGATGAGCAATGCCGAGATTGCCTTCCGGCGCGGTCAGCACGGCATACGTGCCGGCCTGGATTATCAGATGAACTTTGCGAAGGATGTCACCTCTTCGGTTATGTTCGCCCACGAGGCGGGAAAGGACCCCCGCCCTCTGTACCGCAACGGCAGCATCACCGGAACCTTCAACCTTTCGGGAGAGTACTATGACGGCGTGGAGCACAAGCTGGCCGCATATGCCAAGGATGAATGGAAGATCAGCGGCGGGACGGCGTTGAGCGGCTTCCTCAGACTTGAATACCAGGGCCTCTCCGGCAAGAGCGCCAACAATATCGACGGCGACACATCGAACAGCCGCTATGCCGGCTTCAATCTGACCAAAGGAAAGATAACCCCGTTCAACGAGAATTTCCTCAACGGCTCCGCCGGCCTCGACTTTGTCTGCAATGTGGGCAGGGGATTCTCTATCATTGCCCAGGGCATCGCCACGATGGGCCACAACACCGTTTACCATTACGGCGGTTTCGCGTATCCTTCCAGCGATCCTACCTGCACGTATTTTGCACAGGCGGGTTTCTCCTATGTCAACAGCTGGCTGAACCTGACTTCGAGGCTGTCATATATAATGCAGACCAATTTCCAGCTTAGAACCACCTTCACCCACGCGCTGGAAAAGCCTGTAGGCGACCTTCCTGCCGGATATATCGAGTCCAAGGCGCTTCCGGTGTCGTATGGAATTGAGTCCTTCAGCTGGACAACCGATGCCATAATCTCTACAAGGGGAGGGTTCGATCTCCACCTCCAGTTCATACTGCGCGACCCGAAGTACAGGGACTTCCTGTTTGATGCCACCTTCAGCGACGGTGTCCGCGAGATGCACGACTTCAGCGGCAACAACGTCACCGGACTCCACAAGGCCGAGATTTCCGTCGAGCCTTCTTATACTGTGAACAAATGGAGATTCTGGCTGACCGCCAGATATATCAGCCGGCAGTTCATCAACAAGACCAACTCCCTCTTCTTCAACGGCAGGATTGAGACCTTCGGCGGCATAGACTTCAAGCTGAACGAGCATTTCAGGTTCAGCTTGAATGTCATCAACATCCTCAATCAGAAGGGCGCCAGCGGCAATATCGGAGGCGCCGACCTCATCACGGATGCTTCCGCCTACCGGAATTTCCCTATGTCGGGCAAATTCATCCGTCCGTTCACCGTCGAGCTCGGGGTGAACGTAGCGCTGTTCTAATGCCGTTTATTTTGCGTTCTTCGATGTGATCAGAATCACGCCGGCGTCTTCCTTGTCGGTGTATTTCTTCTTGATCTCAAAGGAGTTGTCCTTGATGATTTCCATCGAGACGATATCCGCCGGTTTGATTTTCTGGAATTCATTGGCTGAGATGATTTTTCCGTCAAGGACATAGACCATGTTCGGGGCTGTGCCCGTGGTACTTTTGATGATGATTTTCGGGGATTCGCCATCGGTCTGGATGCTCTGCATCATTCCTGAAGTGACTATCTTGAAATCCACGGAATCGGCGGCGAAGACTGTCGGCGCTTCGGGGATGCGGATTCTCATAGTGGTGATGTTGTGGAGTTTGATGACTTCCTTCTTTCCCTTCAGAATTTCAATCTGATATGACCTGACTGTCTTGCCGACGAGCTGTGAACCGTCGAAGTCTGCAACGACCTTGCCGTCGATGGAGTATCGGGTGGTGGTGTCGGCCGGAGCGGCGGAAGTGGTTGGTACGATGGCCTCGCTGACGTTGAGCGAGAGGGCGCAGAGCGCTGAAAGCAATGTAGTAAGCATAGTTATCTGATTTTTGTTTTTACGTTATTTTGTGCCAATATTTTCGTGGAACCGTCCTCCGGATTGCGGCTCATGATGAACGTGTTCGAACTCCCGTCCTTCATTTTAGCGATCAGAATGACATTGGCGCCTTTTGGCTCCGCGACTATTGACTCTATTTCATCTGTGTCCATATTCATCATAGTGTTGATGCTCTGGGCGATCTCCATAGGAGAGAATATACACTCCGTGCTTTTCTGCCGGTGCAGATGGATCACGAAGAACAATGCCAGGGCGGCGAAGGCGAAAGCTGCTGCTCTGACTGTGGCGAACGGCCTGGCTGGACGCCGGTTCCTGTGGCTGGATTCCTTCCCGCCTTCTGCAGAGAGGACTGCAACTTCGGGATGGTCGGCCAGGATCAGCCTTGCCACTGCGGCTTCATCGGCATCCAGCCGTCCTTCGCGTACCGCGCTGTAGTATTCTGCGAGCTCGATCTCCTCCTTGACTGAAGTCTCGGCCTCGAGGTATCTTGCAATGAGCTTGCTCCTATATTCTTTATTGTCAATCATTTTATCACAATTCTTTTTTTAGTTGCTCGAGCATCTGCTTTCGGGCGGTGGATATCGAGGTCTTGATGCTGGATTTCGGCCTGCCGGTCGTCTCTGCAATCTCATCCAGCGAGAGTCCGAGTTCGTTCCTGAGTTCGAGGTATTTTCTCTGTGTCGCGGTCAGGCTTCCGTACAGCCGCTCACGTATCATCTTCCGGTCTCCGGCATCGGTTCTTGATGTCGCTTCCTCGCCGCCCTCCATCTCAGTCAGTTCCGTAAGCTTCAGCTTCTGCCTCCTGAACCGCGCCGCCGCCAGGTTCCTGGTGATCCTTACCGCCAGCCCCTCCGCGTCGCGTATCGGATATCCCTCTTCGGACAACCTCCAGAGTGTCACCAGCGCTTCCTGCACGATATCCTCCGCGGAGGTCTCTGCCATACCGGTTTTCCCGGCCACGACAAGCAGCTTTGCCCTCACTTTCTCAGAGAATATGTTGAATTCCGGACGTGTCATCTTTGCATTTCTACATATAGGTTGCAGATTCTCCCCGAAAGTTAATCGGAAAAGTCGGATATTTCAAAGTATCGCGAAGCGACTGAGGTTATGTGCCAGGGCCACGAGGCCGAACTCGATCTAAACTTTGGCGTTAGACTTCAGTCTGAAGCGTTTGGCTTCAGCCTTGTACTCATCGGCCTGATGGTTGACACTAGACCGTTCTGAGCAAGTTGCTATAACTCAATAAAATAAACGAAATGACCCCCACGAAATTCAGAGGGGTCATTTCGCGTAATTATTGTTATATCAGTTACTTCCACAGAACACAAGCGAGCAGCCTCGCCGTGGAGTCGCAGCCATCTACGAAGAAAGCGACCAATAATCACTTAGTCGCCTTCTCTATTATTGTATACAATGCTTCCGGCTACCGGCCGGATGCTATTGATCGCTACGGCAGGTCGTGGAAGAGACGGACGAGGAATTCGCTGTCTGTATCCGCTTCCGCCTTATAGGGCAGTTCTCTGTCTTCATAGGCTATAGGATAATATGTGTTTCCGCCCCAGCCGTCCCAATCTATTTCCGGAACAAAATAAAAATATTTACCATCATTGCCAGCAGTTCCTGTCCAATATTTGTCACAGGGGTACGACCCACTCTCGGTCTCTTCATAGTCATTGAGAGGCAAGTATAAATCAATTTCTCCATCTCTATCAATGTCCCACATCACGGCACCATAACAACCTGCTGCACCTTCAGTATTTCCACAAACACCAGGATACCTGGGATCGCAGAATGCAGTAAGCTCGTCCACGGTTGGCAGATGCCATCCGCTCCAGTCTGCACAAGCTGCACAAGCTTCATCGTATTTCATCTTATCGCCAAGACACTTTGAACCATTCACGGATTCAGCTCCTACATTCATTGTTGCGACAATTACCATACCCAAAGTTGTGCCAAGATCTACCACGATGCCTTCGTGACCGTTGAAGGTGAGTATATCACCAGCTGCTACAAACTTGTTTTTATCAACTGAAAATGATGCCGTGGCGATTTCGCTAGGTCCTATAACGAGTCCGGCAGTGCCTTTGAACGACTTGCGGCAAGTTTTGTCGTATGAATCGGTCAAAAAGATTTTGACTTCGGAATATTTTTTTGCAGGCATTGCAATGTGGAATGTCTTGGCTTCGGAACTCAGACTCACACTGCTGCTGCAGTTGAGTACTACAGGCGAACTCAGTTCTTTTGCATAAAAGGAGATTTTTTTGATTGCAACTTCTGTATTTTGTGCTACCGTAATCCTGAGAATACCTCCGGCATTCTGGAATTTGAGGTCGGAAATCTTTCCCCCACTTACGTTGGCCTCGGCTTTCATCGGGGACCCGGAGATATTTCCCTCAACATAGGTCTGAGAAGCCGGCCAGTTCGTGCCGTCATATGTGGCCGGATAATAAACGATATAGTCTCCGTCCTCAGGAGCGGTCTCGCCCTTGAGTTTGAAAGTTCCGCTTGTCTTTCCAACCCCATCAGTCAGGGTGAAAAAGGCCTTTTTGGCAGGGTTGGATTTGCTGACGAATATGATCTCGTCGTCCGCAGACCAGAGGACCTGGTATCCGTCGCTGAGGGACGTCTTTGTCATCGCGCCGGTCGTAGCATACACGGTGACGGGTGCCTCGGGCTGGATATCGCTGCCGCCGGTCACAACTTCCTCCTTGTTGCAGGAGGTGAATGAAAGTGCAGCTGAAAGTGCTGCAATTGCAATGATGATCTTCTTCATTTTCAGTTCCTCCTTAATTCCAATATCCTTCGCCATAGTTGTTTCCACTCGAAAACGATTGGTTCGAACCGCAGAGAATCTGCGATGTTTTGATCTCTACAATCTTCACATTGGGAGATACGTAGAATTCCATTTCTTCTTTTCCCATAAATAACTAACCTGTCCAATAATTACTGACTTGTCCGGTCCTTCCTTACGGATGCACTCTGCCGGACCGCTATCGTTCCTCCGCACGCCGGGTGCCGGGCGGAAGCGGCCGCAAAGGTAGGCAATATTTTTAAAATATTGTATCTTCGCAGAATGTTATACAAATACCACCGCACTATGAAAAGAATCAGCTTTCTGCTTGCCCTTGTAGCAGTCTTCTGCCTGTCCGCAGCCTGCCGGAAGGAAGAGAAAAAAGAAGTAAGGCCGACCGCCGGCGTCTGGGTGGAACATATTCTGCCAGATGGTGTCGAGCGGACGCTGACATTTGCAGAAGGAGCCAATTCCGCAACATATATGGCATATCATTTCGATCCTGAAATCTTCAGGGAGGAGATGCAGGTCCCGTTCGTCATAGACAAGGAAAACGGGCAGGTGAAGCTGTCTTTCAGTGGAATCGACAACAGGTCGGGCATCTCGGAGATCGTGCTTGAACCGTTGGCAGGCAGTGACAGCTGGACGGGGAATATCACATACTCCGACAACCTCGGAGAAACGGACCGTCTGCATTTTTGCTATGCCGGTAAAGAACTGGGAAGCAGTATGTTACCGGAGGTGGAATCGATACAATTCCCATCTGACAGGAATTCAGGACCGCAGTCCCCGGAATATGAGCTCCCCAAGCTTGCCTGGGATAATCCGATCGAACCGATGAACAACTATTCGGGCACAATTGCCAATGTCGTCACGGAGACCATTCTTTCCTACGTGGGGAAGCAGATTCTCGATGCTGCCTCTAAGAAGCTCAGTTCGATACTGGTCGACGCCATATGGAAACAGCTGTTTCCGTCTGATGACCCGATGGCCGGCAATATCATCGCCATAATGCAGGACATCAGCATAATCAAGCAGCAACTGGAAATCATTGAAAAACAGCTCAGGGAAATCAAGATCGAGCTGCTCCGCCAGAATCTGCAGAACCGCAATTCCACCTATATCGCACTGGCATCATCCATAAGCAATACTATGCTGAATATCGAAGGCGCCATTGCCGGGAACAAGGATGACCACGAAGCTGCCAGTGCTGCCATAGAGAAATTGATCCTCGAGTGGGGAAAGGAAACGGTCAATGGAAATCCTGTATATACGGCCGTGCACAATTATGTCGGTGCATCAGGAGAATATCCGGCACTATATGACGAATTTGCACGTGAAACGCTTGCCTGGGAATCTGACGGATACGAATGGCGGGAAATGCTTCGCACTACAGACGAGGCTCTCGTAGGCGCCGCTTCTGCATTGACGGTCCTCTATTATGCGGTAAGAAACAGGGTGGAGCCGACGGTGATAACGGAAGAGACCCTCGACAGGCAGGCCAAAGCACAGATGGAACTCCTGGGCACGATGGACGCATCATACAGAAGTGCTCCTGTAATCCGTCATCCCGACCAAATGATCTGCCAGATACCGGGACTCCATATGGTGTTCAGCAGGAATCTTGAGTGGCGTGACCTCAAAAACCCATTCTGGTATCCGACAGATCCGAAAATGTGGATTTCGGCGGAATGGCTGGTTTTTGGTTTTAACAGAGATGTTATCTACAAGGAGCGGTTCACGACGGAATGGGAATATAATGCTCTGATGAAGTACTATTCCAAGGAGAAAACGACACTGCTCGGTCTTCTGGACAAAATCGGATTCGCTATCAATCCTGCCGGCGGGGACGGTGTCGTGGACGTGAATGCCAAGGCGACTATGATACTTTTGTCAATAGCCGTTAACATTCCCGGCCCCGGAGGACCCGATTCCAGGGCGATTTTCCTTAACGATGCAGTCTTGAGCCGGGAAAACAAGATAAAGAGAGATAAATGGGTCGGCTCCGTCCGTACGAAACAGGTCCTTGTTGAGACGAGAAAGCAGTTCATCGGCCCTGATTTCAAGGTATATAATACTGCCTTCGACGGGTATACATCCTGGGATGAGGGCCTTTGGTTCAACCTGCGGGTGCTGAAAAGGGATTAGCCTTTAGTATTTGTAGAAGCCTTCGCCTGCCGCCTTGCCGGTCTTGCCGGAGTCGAGCATCTGCTTGAGGACCTTCTCCATTCCCTTGAAATTGTAAGGGAGCATCATCTTCTTGAGGAGGGGGCTGAAGAGTCCCGGGACCTTCTGGTACTGGAGGACGATGTTGTAGGCTGTCTGCACGCCCACGACGTCAAATATCTGGAACGGGCCGCGAGGTGCGCCGGTGCCGAGGGTCCAGGCCTTGTCTATGCTCTGCGGATCGGATACGCCGTTGACGTAGAGGTCGAGGCCGGAGAGGAGGAACGGCACGAGCATAGAGTTGAGAAGGTAGCCGGATTTCTCCTTGAGGACAGGGAGGGCGACCATACGGATCTGGTTGGCGAAGCCGACGACGGCGTCGAAGGAAGACGGCGCGGTTTCGGCCTGGGCCATTACCTCGGCGGTGTTGTTCTTCCAGATGGCGTTTGCGAAATGGAGTGAGAGGTACTTGTCGGCCCTGCCGGTAAACTTTGCGAAGGTTGACGGGAGCAGGGTGGAGGAGTTGGTGACCAGGATGGTCTTCTCGTCCATAAGCGGAGCCAGAGCCTTGTAGAAGGCAATCTTGTCTTCGACGTTCTCGGCGACGGATTCGATGATGATGTCGGCATCCTTGGCGGCGGCGGCCATATCGAGCTCAAGCTTGAGCCCGGCTGCAGCCTTGTCGAGCCTGTCAAGCGCGGCGGCCTTGTCGAACGGCTGGCCCGCATCGGCGATGCCGCGGCACCATTCGCCACCAGTTGCCATTTCCTCTATGGCTTCGGTGTAGGACTTCTTGAGAGAATCGATTTTAGGTTGTGTGCGGCCGATGCTGCCCTGGCTGCGGAGCCAGATGGTTACATCGCATCCGCAGAATGCTGCCTGGAATGCGATCTGGCTTCCCAGGACACCGCCTCCGGCGACTACTACTTTCTTCATTTCCATATTCTGAATATTGTTGGTTTTGCAATGACTTTTGTCCATTCACAAATATAATATTTTTTCCCTACATTTGCGGTCTCGAAAAATGGTCTGGGAAATTGTCATAGAAGCGCTGCGGACATCGATCCTGGTATCGGGCCTGGTGGTTGTGATGATGATGCTCATCGAGTCGATGAACATCACCTCCCACGGCGATTTCTTCTCGGGCCTGAGGCGCAGCCGTGCCGGACAGATCCTTGTGTCGGCAGCGCTCGGCGCCGTACCGGGCTGTATGGGAGGGTTCGCTTCAGTGTCTCTCTACACGCACGGCATCATAAGTTTCGGCGCCTTGATCGCGATGATGATAGCATCTTCCGGGGACGAGGCTTTCGTGATGTTTGCAATGATGCCGGACCAGGCCTGGTGGATCAGCCTCGTGCTGCTCGGCCTGGCAATCGCTTTCGGTTTCCTGGTAGATGCGATTTATCACCCGAAGCGGCCTCAGGCAGTGTGCTGCGACCCTTCGTATGCGCTGCACGAGGAGGATGCCTTTCATGGCGCTGATGGTGCTGCAGGGCCACACGGCCATAGCCATCGCCACTTCTCCTGGCGCCGCCTGCTGATGTTCCTCGGGGTGGCGGCCTTCATCGCAGCGCTGCTGACCGGCCTCCTGGAAGAGGCCGAGGCTGACGCCCCCGCCGGCTCTGACGTTTCCGCCCTCTCCGGCTCCCGCCTCGGCGGCATCAACCTTCTCTCCGAAGAATGGATGTACTGGCTGTTCGGCGCGCTCAGCCTCATCGTGCTGGCGGTGCTGATCTTTGGCGAGGACCATTTCGTGGACGAGCATCTCTGGCGTCACGTCGTGACGAAGCATCTCCCGTCCTGCTTCGCCTGGACCTTCGGTGTCCTGCTGCTCCTCGGCTTCGGACTCCATTATCTGAACATCGAAAGCTGGATAAGCTCTAACACGGCCCTGATGATAATCCTGGCCGCACTCGTGGGCTGCATCCCCGAATCCGGACCTCATCTTATATTCGTCACCCTTTACGCTTCCGGCGTAGTCCCTCTGCCGGTCCTTCTCGCCAGCTGCATCAGCCAGGACGGCCACGCCTCGCTCCCTCTCCTCGCCGAAAGTAAAACCTCCTTCCTCAAGGCCAAGGTCATCAACTTCGCCGCCGCGCTCGCAGCCGGTTTCATAGCTATGATTTTTTAGCTATCTTTGCTATATGGATATTGCTAGAATCGATTTGGCCGACTACAGACAGTCGGGCGCAGGAGCGAACGGAGCGAGCTACGACAGCATAGCCGACAGCACGGTGATGCTGAAACTCTACAACACTGATTACCCGACAGATACCATTTACAGCGAGCTGGAGGTGGCACGGAAGGTCTACGACCTGGGCGTACCGTCGCCGGAACCGGGCGAACTGGTCACGGACGGAGAACGGATAGGCATCCGCTTCCGCCGCATAACCGGGAAGCGCAGCTTTTCGCGTATGCTTGCTGACGAACCGGAGCGCTACGACGAATTTGCCCGCGAATTTGCGCGCTGCTGCCTGAAACTCCACGCTACAGAGTGCCCGGATGGCGTTTTTCCTGACGCAAAGCCGCAGTTCCAGGCTTTGCTGGACGCCGACGTGTATCTTTCAGCGGAGCAGAAAGCGCAGGCGTCGGCCTTCCTGCAGCGCATCCCGGACGACCGCACCGCGCTGCACGGCGACATGCACATCGGCAACCTCATCAGCACGCTGCCTTACGGCGCGCCGCTCTCTCAGCCGCACGATATCTACTTCATAGATCTGGGCTACTTTGCCCGCGGTTGCCCGCTGCTCGACCTAGGGATGATGCGCTGCGTCTGTGTCACTTCCGATGATGAATTCCGTCAGAAGGAAATGCATATCGATGCCGCAATGGGCGCGAAGGTGTGGGCTTCCTTTGTTGACGAATACTTCGGCGGGCGCCTCAGCGTGGAAGAGGCGGATGCCCTGATAATCCCATATCAGGCGCTGAAATGTTTCCTTATCGAATATAACCTGAACGGATTCCTCCCGGAGAATTACGCGAAACTCGTGAAATCCGTGGATTGGAGCAAGTAAAATCATTATCTTTGCAATATGAAAATAGCAGTTGCAGGAACCGGCTATGTGGGCCTCAGCATTGCTACGCTTCTTGCGCAGCATCATCACGTTACAGCAGTTGACGTCATCCCTGAAAAGGTTGAAAAGATCAATAGGGGCATCTCTCCGATACAGGACGAATATCTCGAGAAATATCTCGGCGGCACCGATGCTTCCGGCGCACCCGTCAAGCTTGACCTGACGGCGACCCTCGATGGCGCCGCCGCATATCGTGACGCCGACTTCGTCGTCATCGCGGCCCCGACCAATTATGACCCGCAGAAGAACTTCTTTGACACCTCCCACGTCGAGGAGGTCATCGACCTGGTCCTGAGCGTCAATCCCGACGCCGTGATGGTGATCAAGTCAACCATCCCCGTAGGTTACTGCCGCAGCCTTTATGTGCGCTATGCGCTTAAGTTCGCCTGCACCCCGGAGTTCGCAGGCCGCAAGCTCAACCTTCTCTTCTCGCCTGAATTCCTCCGCGAGAGCAAGGCCCTTTACGACAATCTCTTCCCGTCCAGAATCATAGTCGGCTTCCCGAAAATCCTCGCCAGCCACGAGTTCGATGCCGAGAATGCCGCCATCCAGGTAATCGCCAACCCGAACCTTGAGCAGAAAGCGCGCGACTTTGCCGCACTCCTTCAGGAAGGTGCGATCAAGCAGGATGTGCCGACCCTCATAATGGGCATCAAGGAAGCTGAGGCCGTCAAGCTCTTCGCAAATACTTACCTCGCACTCCGCGTCAGCTATTTCAACGAACTTGACACATATGCAGAGGTCAAGGGTCTTGATACCAAGGCAATCATCGACGGTATCGGCCTGGATCCGCGAATCGGCGACCACTACAACAACCCGTCCTTCGGCTATGGCGGCTACTGTCTCCCTAAGGACACCAAGCAGCTCCTTGCGAATTTCTCCGACGTCCCTGAGAACCTGATAAAGGCTATCGTCGAAAGCAACCGCACCCGCAAGGATTTCATCGCTGACCAGGTGCTTCGCAAAGCCGGCTATTACAGCTACAGCACTCAGAATGCCTGGAACGCGTCCGAAGAGCACGAAGTGGTGATCGGCGTGTACCGCCTGACTATGAAGTCCAACTCCGACAACTTCCGTCAGAGCTCCATCCAGGGGATTATGAAGCGTGTCAAGGCGAAGGGTGCCAAGGTCATCATCTATGAGCCTACGCTCGAGGATGGCGCCCACTTCTTCGGCAGCGAAGTCGTCAACGATCTGGCAAAGTTCAAGTCGTTGAGCAATGCTATCATTGCCAACCGTTACGATGCCTGCCTCGATGACGTCGCTGACAAGGTTTACACCCGCGACATCTTCAAGCGGGACTAAGATTCATTCATTCCTAGATGAACTGTGCAAGCCCGTCGCGCATTTTCGGCGGGATAGGGTCGCGTCCTCCGCAGGATACGTCGAAGAACAGACTGCGGAGTATGATGTATGGCGCGAACGACAGCAGGAATGCGTCGTCGGAAGGACGCTTGCTGCCGTAGTATTCGTCGGCGAAGACATCCCAGAATTCCTTCAGCCTTTCAGGCGTGAGATGGAGTATCTCGTCGGTCTTGTGTGCCGGAGTCATATTGCACATGAACCAGAACATTGAAAGGTCCCATTCAGGACGTCCGTAGCCGAAAGCTCCGAGGTCGATGAGATAGTCTTTGCTGCCGTCGGTGATGATGTTTCCGATATGGAAGTCGCCGTGGACGCAGGTGTCACCTTCGGGGATGAGGGCAAGTGCCCGCTCGCAGAGTTCGCGGTGCTCTTCCGTCAGGATGGGGTCATTGTCCATATAGAACCTGAACAGCTTGTGCATACTGGTAAAGTGCTCGCGGTCGGCCTTGATGCCGTGGATCTGACGTCCTATCGAGGCGAAGCGCTTCGCCAGTTCGTTCTTGAGTGACGGGTCGTCGGCGTATGCGCGGGAGAAGGATTTCTTGTTCTGGATGCGCTCGAAGACAATGCCCGGGCGGCCGTCGGCCATCACGAATTCGCCCGGCTTTGGGGTAGGGATGCCGAGGTCGTAGATGCGCTGCGCTATCTCGAGTTCGTCGGTGACTGCCTTTGCAGGGTAGTCGGCGAGGAAGAGCTTGAGCATAAGTCCTGGGTTGGTGTTGTGGTTGTAACTGTCGCCCTGTCCGCCTCCTCCGAAGAGCGTCCAGTCTGAAAGGTTTATCTGTCTTGGAGTCATAATCCCTGGGTGTGTTGTTGTTTGACTGAATGGTTATTCACTCAAAATTAAGAAATATTTTTCAAACGGAGAAATGCTTCAGCAGGGTGCGGCGGATGTTTGCGGCGGTGTCGGCCAGGGCTTTGTCGAGGGGGGTGCCTTCAGGGGTGATTACGAGGACCTCGTCGAAGATGGAGTTTTTGGGGTCGAAGCCCTTGCCGATAGAGCCGGCGAGGCAGAGCACCTTTGTGCGCGGGAGACGGGAGGCCTGGTTGATAGGCTGGGTACTGTCCTGGTTTAGGGAGGAGGCGAAGGCGGCGATGCGGCCGGTGAGCTTGCCGGTCAAGGACTGCTCGTCGACGCGGCCTTCTCCGGTGATTATCAGTATGTTATCTTTGCTGATCTCCCGGATTGCCTCTTTCAGGCCGGAGATTTCTATCAGGTAATCGGCACCGGAGACTATTTCTAATATCGGGCCCGTGCCTTCGGACATTTGCCGAAGGGAGAGGGCGGCGGTGAGACCGCAGAGGAGACCGCCGGCAGCGCCGAAGCCGGGGGTGGTGGGGGAGAGGCCGAGGCGGGAGGCCTGGCGGGAGAGCCAGGCGTCGGCCTCGGCGAGTTGGTCTTTGCGGAGACCTTTTTGCGGGCCGTACATATATGCTGCGCCGGCGGGGCCTGTCAGGGGCGCGAAGGTGTCAACGCAGACGGTGAACTCGATGTCGCCGAGGGTGGCGCCTGCATCATCGCCGTCGCAGCGGTTGGGATCAGGCGCGGCTGGGAAGGCTTTGCGGAGGGCGTTGTAAAGGCCGAGGCCGGCGTCTATCGTGGCGGTGCCGCCGAGGCCGAGGACGATGCGGGTGCAGCCGCGGCGGATTGCGTCGGCTATCAACTCGCCGACGCCGGCGGTAGTCAGCTCGCGAGGGTCGGGACGGTCGTGGCTGTCAGTATCATGCTCGCGAGGGTCGGGATGGCTGCCGGAGACGAGGGTGTAACCGCAGGCGGAGGCGGACTCGATGAAAGCTGTTTTCGGGGAGGCATCGCCGGCCCCGGAGGCGTCGCCGGTTCCGAAAATGCTGCCATTTGCCGGTGCTTTACCATTGGCTATCAGATATTTGGCCTCCACCGTTTGCCCATCCGGGCCGGTGACGGGGAGGGGGATCCAGGTGCCGCCGAGGTAGTGGTGGATGCATTCGCAGAAGCCTTCGCCGCCGTCGGAGACCGGGAACTCGCGGACGTCGGCGGGGGAGGCCGCGGAGCGGCCGGACCCGGCGGGCGCAGAAAGGCGCCCGCCGGCTTCGCGCTGCGCGAAGCGTTCGCGCAGCGCGTCAGCCGCGGCCCTGCAGGCCGCGGCCGACCCCACCGCCCCCTTGAACGAATCTATCGCAACAAATACCTTCATCATCACAAAATTAGTTATTCTTGAGCAATTTCCCTTCAAGACCCTTCCGTTATATTGACCAGACCTGTCGAAAAATATGGCTCAGAATGCGAGTTTCTTGGCCAGGTACCCCGATTTTACCCCTACCTGTCAAAATTTAGCCCTTCAGGAGGCGTTTTTTTCGACAG